>CAJTHL010000001.1 GCA_910576205.1 Clostridia bacterium
GGCATTGACATCTGTCCCATTTTTAATGCGGATGGCATTGTCTTTGAGATAGCTGCGCATCATTTCTCTCATTGCTGCTTTTTGTGGGCTTTCGTTTTTTCTTGCCATAATAAAACCTCCAAACTGAGTAATCTTATCTTACATCGGTTTGGAGGTTTACACAAACTTTGGGATACTCCTAAGCCATTTTTTACAGCCTCGATTTTTGTTGCCCCAGACGGATTATTTCCCATGTACATTTTTTTGTATAATAAAAGCATCTGGATTTTGGAGATAATCCTCACTTTCCAAATGCCTTCTACTTTCTTCCTTATTCAGATTTAAAATAAATCGCTATGTGTTCCTGTTCTCATCAAGTATAATATCAATTCTCCATTGTCAATTTCATAAATTAGCAACCAATCTGGTGAAATATGACATTCTCTACAACCTGTATATTCTCCACTTAACAAATGGTCTTTATTCTTGTCTGGCAATTGTTCACCTTTTGCAAGTTTTTGAATAATTTCTTCCATTAGTTTTATGTTATATCCTCTTTTAACAATCTTCTTATAATCCTTCTTGAAAGAAGTATGGTATCTAATCTTCAGCATTTAAATCCTCCATCAATTCTTCCACAGAAGAAAAAGAACGACTTAAATTTCTTCCATGTCTCACGTCATCAATGGCTCTAATTGTATCTGCATTAGGTATATCCATAGAGATTGCAAAAGGTATCCTTTGTTCTCTTACTGCCTGTTTCGCTGATATTGTAAAAAAAGTCGTCATATCCATTCCAAGATTAGATACAAGTTCCTGCAACTGAGATTTTAAGTCCTCGTCCATTCTCATCGTTATATTAGTGGTTGCCATACTATCAACTCCTTCCTTTACAATATTATATTATCTCAAAAGTGCAATGTCAATACATTGTATATGCAATGCAATAAATATCTAATTTCATTAAATCTAAAATACACATTCATTTACTTAGTATTTATCCTTATAAAAAGTATCCTCTATACCTTGTTTGTTCAAATCTGAAATCATTTTATCTAGTCTGATCTTCCAAAAATTTCTAAACCATTTTGTTTCACCAAACCGCTTAACAAGAGTAGGACTAATTGTATAATAACACTTTATGAATAATCTGCCATACCATGTTTCATCAAGCGTGTAATCTTGGAATCTTCTAAGCGTTCATACTTGAGGGCAATCATATCAGTATGTATTATTATGAATTGAAGAACGGATTTACATTTCCTTAAGAATAAAAAGCATTCAAAAAGCTGCCCTTTACTGCTGAAAAACAGAAAAGAGGCAGCTCTTCTTTCATCTTTATTTAGGTTCAAATTTAGCAGCTAATTTATTGTACTCTGCAATTCTCGTCTTTTCTCTCCCCACAAATCCCTGCGGATACCTGTAATGACCTATATTCTGGTCCTGTGGATACAGGAACATACCCCCATGCTGCATAATCACTGTCTTTACCTGGGGAATCATCTCTTTGGCCAGCCGTTCAAACTGCCCCAGAATAAGAGACGGATCCCATGCACAGTGAGCCAGATTATCATAGTGATCCGGAATGATTACTTTCGGCTGGATACATTCCCCGATACGCACCACATCATAGGGTGTCAGCTTATCTGTTGCTCCCGGATAATTATATCCCATATTTACAGTGACAACGTCTATGTCGAAAAACTCGGGGAAGTATACATAGGCATCATGAAACCATGTATCCGCCATAAAGAGAATATTTCCGCCAGAGGTCTCAAACAGAAAGCACACACAGCAGTCATCGTAATCCAGCAGCCTGCCTCCCCCGCCTGTGCGGATTGCCGTATTGTCATAGCAGGGGAGAATCCGCACTCTTCCGCCAGGTATCTCAATAACCTGCCCTATCTCCGTAGAAACTATGCGTTCCCTGGGCACATCAAACTCCTCCAGACGCTTTACCACCGTCTTAGGGCCGTAAAAGAGCGCATCCGTTGTCTGAAGCGCCGGTTTAACGGAATAGATATCGCAGTGATCCTGGTGTACGTGGGAGATAAAACAGCCGTCAAGCCGTTTGAACTTCCACGGATCAATGACATGGGGCAGGAGAGACAGCCAGTTTAAACTATCCGCCCCTGCCTGTCTGCACACGCCGCAACTTGCCAGCTTTGTATACCCGGAAGCGCCGGAAAACATATCGATCCAGAAAATCCCGCCTGCATCTGTCTTTAAAACCCAGGAGGCCCCACCAATCCACCAGAGACCTACCTGCCCTTTAGGGATTTCATAAGCTTCAATCTGGTTATTCAGATAAGTCCCCCAGTCTGGAAAACACTCTTCCATCCATATCTCTCTGGTAATCTCATGATTTGTATTCTGCCATTCTCCAGAATACAGCCCTCTACCATCTGTTTTCTGCCGCATATCCTCCACCTATCCTCTCTTTTCTTTCTTTGCAAATGTTTTTCCACCAATCAGAGCATAGAATGCGCCGATCACAAACAGCCCCAGCAATACTGTCTGAATGATTCCTGCAAGTCCCTTAAAATTCAATGCCCACAGGAAAACAGAAAGCCCCGTAGACAGGAGGAACAACGCCGTCAAAGCTCCCCGGCCCATATGCCAGCGGGACTTTTCCCATACCTCCGGATAGAGCCTTGGAAGGCAGAGCAAGGCAAAATTGGGAATAATATCAGCAAGAATCTGAAGGTTTGTGGCTGTCTTAATCACATTTGTATTAACCGATCCAATGCTTTCTGTGGAAAAGAAAAACAGGGACACCACTGTAACCAGGGCATAGATTGCCTGGATCCGGTAGGGAGAACCATATTTGTTTGGCTTACCAAACCACCTGGGAAACCAGCCATCCTCAATAGCTGCCTGCACCGGAGTAGCATACCATCCAAAAGAGCCATTGATGGTAGTGGCCGCCGCCATACAGGTACCGCAGAATATAAAGAAATAGAACAACGGCGGCATATTTGCAAATATGGCTTCCGCTGCATTGATTACCGACTTAGCCGGTCCACCAAACAGAAGAGTTCCTGCCATTCCCGCCCCATCCGGCATGGGAACAAGCTCCAACGCCCCAACTGTGGCAAAGGCTATGCCCGCAAAAACAAGACCGGAAAGCATGGTGATCAGAAATGTGACCTTGGGAAGATTCCTCTCCGCATCTTCCGTAACGCCTCCCAGCTCCAGCATGGCCGTGCCTCCGCCCATGCAGAATACAACTGTGGAAATGGCGCTGAAAAATCCTCCCGCTGCTCCCCTTGCAAAATTTTCCTGGTTAAACACAAAAACTGTATTGATATTTGCACTGCCCACCACAATAAAGGTGAGAAACGCCGCCAGCATCAGCAGGTTTAACACCTTCTGGGCCTTTGCCGCTGTCTGCAGGCCAAAAAAATTTGCCAGATAAAACACCACAATAATAACGCCGGCTACAATCTTTGGATTCAATGTGGTAAATACACTGGTAAAGTAGATGGCAAAGGCTGTCGCATTAGCCAGCATGGCGATCCGTCCGATAAAGAAAATCCAGAACCAGAATCCTCCCATAGAATTTCCGTAAGATTCCTTTGTCAGCGAATAGGACACTCCCTGGCGGGGCACCACAGAGCCTGCAAGAATCACTGGAAAACGCATAAAATAAATCATAATTGCACCGATTAGATAGGCGAGAAAGGCGCTTCCCCCTGTGTACATAGCAGCCACTCCTGTCAGTGAAAAAACTCCGGACCCCACCGTAAAGCCTAGTCCGATTGCAAACAGATCACCAAATTTTAATTTTTTCCCCATTTTTTCTCCTCCTGGTATTTTATTATTCTCTCCTGTATTCCTGTTCCCAAACCGTCTGAATCAAAGCCCTTAAGTTCTCTTCCGGCGTCCCATAACTGATAAATCCTCCTGTGCCGAGAATGTATCTGGAATCTCCATTAAACGCTTTTATCTGCCTATTCACTGCATCTGCAACATCCTTAGGCGTTCCTCGCAGTAATTCTTCCACCGGGGAAAGATTTCCGCAAAGGCTGACCTTTCCGCCTGTACGTTTTCTGGCCTCTGTAATGGAAAAACATCTCCCCGTATGCCAGAATTTAAATCCTGCCTCTGCAATCAGTTCTGACAAATGCAGGCTGTCCGCATCATTGTGAAGCCAGCGTTCTACCCCGGGAAATTCTCCATAAAATTTATCCAGATAGGGCATCACAAACTTCCGGTAATTATCCGGCGTAAGAAAACCCGACGTATCGTCACAGATCAGAATGTGCTCCATCCTCTCCCCAAGGATCTTCTGCTGCTCCCTGCAATAGCGTATCAGCGTCTCAAGAGAAACCCGAAGCAGCTCATGGATCATTTCCGGTTCTTCATACAATTCCACACAGAACTCCTCAATCCCCCGATACTCCGCCCCAATGGTAAACGGCGCCATAACCGGAGGATTCTCCACACAGAAACCAGGTGGGACATGGGATATCATGTATTCCAGCGTTTCCAGTGACCTTGTCTCCCAGTTTCCACCCCACGGGTCTCCAGGCTGCAGATCTCTTAGCACTTCTTCCAGGCTGGATTCTTTCCCTGTCTGGATAGACGGAAATCCTTTCCCATCCAGCAAAACAGGACTTCCCATGGCACTGCATTCTGCGACGATACCATAATCCGGGCATATGGGGCCCTCCAGTCCAAGCCTTGCATTTACCTCAATCTGGGCATCCATCATAATCTTGGGATCCTCGAAATATTCTCTCAGCTCCACCCCTGTCATGGACTTGACCAACGGAAAATTAAGAAACAGAAGAAACGGCTGTCTGGCTGGCTTTCCTCCCTCTATACTCTATTTCCCCTTTCCCCATAAAAAGTCTTTTACCGCTCAATCAGCATAGCCACTCCCTGTCCGCCGCCACAGCAGAACGCGATCATACCATAACGCGCCTCTCTCCTCCCCAGCTCGTAGAGCATCTTCGCTGTGAGAATGCCTCCCGTTGCTCCCATAGGATGTCCGAGAGCGATTGCCCCGCCGTTTACATTCAGTTTTTCCTCATTCAAGCCAAGCTCTCTGACACAGGCAATGGACTGGGAAGCAAAAGCTTCATTTATCTCAAAGAGATCAATGTCTGATAAAGTAAGACCTGTCTGATTCAGCAGCTTGCGGACAGCGTATACAGGCCCGATCCCCATAATAGAAGGATCTACGCCCACAGAGGCATATCCCCGGTAAGCCCCAAGAATTTCACAGCCCAGGGAGAGGGCCCGTTTCTTTTCCATCACTACAAGAGCAGAGGCACCATCGCAGGTGGGCGAACTGTTTCCTGCTGTCACGACACCGTCTGGCACGCCGGATGCGACCCTAAGCCTGCCAAGCGTTTCCAGATCGCCCGGACGTATGGTCTCATCCCTGCTAAACTCCACGGTTTTTCCCTTTGCTCCAGGAACGGTGACGGGAAAAACCTGTTCATCAAACCGATGCTCCTCCCAGGCCCGTGCAGCTTTTTTCTGGCTGTTTAATGCAAACTGGTCACATTCCTGCCGGGTAATCCCATATAATCCTGCAAGCTTCTCCGCCGTTTTAAGGACATGGACATCTCCATAAGAAGGCGGTGCAAACAGTGGAGCCAGAAACTGCGGCGGCTGCATCTGAAATGCCTTCTCCACTCTGCTTAGAAGCCATGGCCTCCTGCTATCCATTTCCACGCCTCCTGCAAGCACTATATCGTGTACTCCGGCCTGGATTAAAATTGCCGCGTAAGCAGCCGCATTCAACGATGTTCCGCATTGCCGGTCTATGGAAATTCCCGGCACTTCTTTGGGAATGCCAGCCTCCAGGCTCACTATTCTGGCAGCCTGGAACATATCCTTATTTGTCACACTTCCATAGATCACTTCATCAATTTCTGACGGATCCACTCTGGCTCTCTTCACCGCTTCCCGTACTACCTGTGCCGCCAGCTCCCACGGCTGTAAAGGCGCTAACCCACCCCCAACCTTTCCCACACCGCTTCTCACCGCTGACACAAACACTGCCTCTCTCATCTCTCCTATGCCCCCTTTTCCTCATAATGCTGAAGCGCTTCTTCCCCTCTCAACACCCTAAGTACGCCATGTGCCAGGGCTTCCATCTCAAACTCCCCTCCATACACCTTGACGGGGGCAAGATACCCGCACATTTTTTTCAGATAAGTCACCAGATCCCTGTCCCGCGCAATCCCTCCTGTCAATACAATCGCATCCACCTGCCCCTCCAGCACAGCTCCGCAGGAGCCGATTCCTTTACCAATCTGATACAGCATCGCCTCATATACAAGTCCGGCGTAACTGTCCCCCTTCCGGATCCTCTCCTTTATCTCCAGTACATCGCTGGTATCAAGATGGCTGATAAGCCCGCCTCTTTTTCTGGTAAGCTCCAGCATCTCCCTCTCCGTATATTCCCCGGAAAAGCAAAGAGCGATGATATCCTTCACTGCCATGCTTCCACAACGCGTAGGCGCCATAGGTCCTTCCCCATAAATAATGTTGTTACAGTCTACCACCCTCCCCTTCCTGTGGGCTGCTATGGAAATCCCTCCTCCCACATGAGCAATAATTAAATTCATATCCACGTATCTTTGTCCCATTTCCCTTGCCGTGCGCATCCCGGCCTCCTTCTGGTTCAGCGCATGAAAATGGCTCTGCCTGGGACAGCCCTTGATTCCGCTTATTCTGGCAACCTCCGTAAATTCGTCTACGTCCGGCGGATTTACCGTATAAGCCTTTTTCCCGTACTGCTGCGCCAGCTCATTCGCAATAATCGTCCCCAGGGTGGACGGATGTTTTGTAGCCGCTGTAGAGTGTTCCAACAGGATTCCCCCGATCTCGTAGGTGCCCGCCCTACAAGGCATAAGTCCGCCTCCCCGTCCGACAAACGCAGAAATCTTGTTTAGGGAAATTTCCGCCTCCTCTAAAGCGTTCAGAATCATTTTTTCCCTATAAGGTTTTTGCTCCAATATCCCTGGAAATTTTTTAAGTTCTGCGGCATCATGGCTGATGTCTTTTGAAAATACCATCTTCTCATTTTCAAAGACGGCAATTTTGGTGGATGTGGATCCAGGATTGATTACCAGTAATCTTATTCTCTCTTCCATGTGTTACCCATCCCTTCAAATCTTCTCCCCTGTCAGTTCCTTCCTCCGCTTCGCGATATATTCCAGGCACCGAGTCCATCCCAATTCAAAAGAATTGCGGAATCTTACGACTGGTCCAAATTCTTCATACTCCTCCTGTTTCAATCCACGGAATACATAGGCGCTATGAAAATCCGGAATTTTTGCAATCAGATGATCCACCATCGAAGGGCTCACCGGAGCTGAAAAACGATCTATAACAATCGGATTTTCCTCTAAAAGCTTCTCCGCGCTTCCCTGCCAGTTCAACGTCACACTTCCTCTGACGCCCACCATCTCCGTAAAATGATGGAGACCTCTTGCGCCTCCGCTAAGCAGCTGCACCTCCGACTGTTTTTCCAGAAGAAGCCTGGCTATGACCTTTGCCACGATAATGCCCGCCTGCCACAGATAATCCCGATCCACTTCCAGCTCCTTTTTTTCTACTGTTTCTCTCAGATGTTCGTCAAATATCCCTGCTATATGTGCCATATAAAAAGGCGCTTTCTTTGAAGCCTTCCCGTTTCCCTCTGCCTTTTCATACAGTTCTATCACATCCAGCGCCTGGGCCACACTCATGACCTCTGTAGCCAGAATCGGAACGCCTTCCGAAGCCAGTACTTCCATAGCCTCTATGCCATCCTTCGTTGCCGGAATCTTGATAATCGCATTTGCCGCAGCGGCCCGGGCTGCATGTGCAAATCTTACAATGTCCCCCACATTTTCCTTATAGGGGTCTCCCTGGATGCTGACCCATCCATATTTCCCTTTGCTCTCCTCCCACATCGGCCGGAATTTCCTGCAAATATTCGCAATCAGTTTTATCTGAAGCCTTGCAAGGGCCTCGCTGTCATCCGCCTCCTCCTTTAGAATCTCATCAAGCAGTTCTTTTGCATAGGAAGAGTCGGAGGAACCGTCCAGAATTTTCCAGGTATAGCCCGGATTCTGGGTACAGCCTCTGGCTCCAGCTGCAATCGCCAGCTCTGCCTGTTCCAGCGTCACATTGTTCACCCAGAAGCTTGTTCCTGTTTTTTCCTGTACTCTCCTAAAATAATTTTCCTGCATTTTTACCCCTCCTTATATTTTTCTCTTGACATCTCATTTACCGTTCTATATTATAAGGTTATATTATGGTATTACCACCTAATGGCATAATAACATTAGTTGTTGTTATTGTCAACAATATTTTTGCAAATATTTCTGTTATTTCGTCAATTTGACAAATATATGAAAGGAGAGCCTTCAAATGAAATTAAAATCTTTGGCCCAATTAAGGGAGATTGCCATGTCCCTCCCTTCCTGTACTGTGGCTGTTGCCGGAGCAGATGATTCCAATATACTGGACGCGCTCTGTACGGCGCATCAGACAGGTCTTTGCAATGCCATACTTATAGGAAATCCGGAAAACATAAAAAAAACGGCGGATATTCACGAACTTGATATTTCCTCTTTTGCGGTAGAAGCCGCCGGGACTGCAGAGGAAGCAGCTGAAAAGGCAGCTCTTCTGGTTTCCCACGGGCATGCCGATGCGCTTATGAAAGGGCTTATAGAGTCTTCTGTTTTTATACGCGCCGCTGTCAGACGGGAACATGGCCTTCGCAGAGAAAATACTATACTGTCCTCTGTAGCCGTCTTTGAAGTCCCTGCGCTTCAGCGGTTCCTTCTTCTGACAGACGCAGGCTTTGTGCCCTTTCCAACGCTGGAGGAAAAAAAGAAGCTCCTCTCAAACGCCATAACTGCCGCCGGAATCCTTGGCATAAAGGTTCCTAAAATTGCCCTATTGGCTGCCATTGAAACCGTAAATCCAAAGATGCCCTCCACTGTTGAAGCCGCACAGCTTGAAGCTCTTGGAAAAGAAGGCTTTTTTGGCGACTGTGATATTGCCGGTCCCATTTCTCTTGATCTGGCTGTTTCACCGGAAAGCGCCCTGCATAAAAGATATACCCATCCTGTCGCGGGAAAAGCAGATATCCTGCTTGCTCCCAATATAGAGGCCGCCAACATTTTATTTAAATCCCTGGTCCACATTGCCCGCCTTTCCTCCGGCGGTATGGTGATCGGCGCAAAATGTCCGGTTATCTTTACTTCAAGAGGGGATTCCACAGAAACCAAACTGAACACAATCGCACTGGCCATATATGAGGCAGCAAAAAAGAAAACAGGAGAATACGTCGATGAATAAAAAAATCATTATAACAGCAGCATTAGTTGGAAACGCTACCACAAAAGAAAAAGCGCCTACGGTTCCTTACAGTGCAAAAGAAATTGCAAGAGAAGCAGTGATCTGTGCAAAGGCAGGAGCGGCCATTATCCATATCCATGTGCGCACCCCGGAGGGACGCCCCACTATGGATACCGAGACCTTTGTCAACGCATACACCGCCAGCCAGAACGCCCTAAAGGATGCCGGACTGGATGCTATTTTAAATCTTTCCACGGGAGGCAACGGAAGCGATGAGCTACGCACTGCGCATATAGAACGCATTCAGCCGGAAATGTGTTCCTATAACCCAGGCTCTATCAACTGGGGGGACTCCGTATATCTGAACCCTCCGTCTCTTATGAAACGGCTTGGGCTTATCTGCCAGAAAACCCACACCAAGCCGGAAATCGAAATCTTTGATACCGCCATGCTGAACAATGTCCGCGACTGCTGCAAAAAAGGCATTCTCACAGCCCCATGCCATTTTCAGTTTATTATGGGGATTCCCGGCGGTATGGACGGTACCCTCAAAAATATCTCCTTCCTGCTGGATAATATGCCGCAAGGCTCCACCTGGTCCATTACAGGCATTGGCCGTTCCCATATTCCCATGATGCTGGCCGGGCTTTCCGCTGGCGCCGATGGTATCCGTGTAGGGCTGGAAGACAATATCTGGATGCATAAGGGCATTCCTGCCACCAATGAATCCCTCGTAAAACGCGCCGTACAGTTAAGCGCAATCTGTGGCAGAGAAGCCGCCACGGCTGAGGAGGCACGCGAAATCCTCCACATAAAGAGTGTTTCATAGCTTACAAGTAAATAAAAACAGGGCTGAAACAAAAATTATCTGTTTCAGCCCCAAAATAAATTCTTCCAGCTTCTATTCCCAGCTTACGCTTCAAGAGGCGTTCGCCCCATCCGCATTTCTGTTTCGCCTCCTGTTATTCTCAACCGCTTCCGCAATATCTGTCACATGGGCAAACATCAGTTTATATACCTGGTCCTCATCCTTTTGTACTATGGCTTCATAAATCTTTCTGTGGAATTCCATGGAATGTTCAAAAGCTTCCAGCAGATGCTCCTTGCTGTTGGTCTCACTAAGCTTCACGTTTACAGGCTTGCGCACCGCCTTTAGAAATTCCATGAGAAAACGGTTTCCGGATATGGATGCAATTTTATCATGAAAAAGGTTGTCACAGGCAAACATATCTTCCTCCGTCACATCCCCTTTCTGGAACATATGGTATTTCCCTTCAAAATCCTCCACCAGCTCACGGAGTTTCTCCAATTCCTCTAATGTACACCGGACTACGGCAATCCTTGCGACAGCACTCTCCAGAAAGCACCGGGTCTGGAGGATTTCCCTGGCTGAAATATCATCCAGAATCGTATAAATATACAAAATCCTCCCCACCGTACCCGGATTAAATTTATTGACGAAGGTTCCCTCCCCCTGCCTGGACTCCACAATACCCAGCGCAGAAAGCGCAGAGATTGCCTCCCGCAAAGGAACCCTGCTTACGCCTAGAAGCTCTGCAAATTCCCTTTCGCTCATCAGCCTGTCTCCAGGTCTTAATTTCCCCTCTTCAATTTGTCCCAGAATATATTCTATAATCTGCTGGCTTACACTTTGCTTTTTAATAATTCCCATAATCACCCCTGCTCCACCGACGGAAACAGCGTACTGTCCGTATGGGGCAGGAAACAGCAGGCCACAAACTCGTCCATATAGCCGGGCTCTGTGGACAGCTCCAGATACGTCATATTCCTGGCCAGCTCATAAGTCTTGCGCTCCGCCTTGGTGGACAGCAGCATGGCGTAGGCCCCGGACAGGGAGGAGTTTCCTATATAATGGTAGCACTCCACGGGAATATCCGGAAACATACCGATATTGATGGCATTCTGCATGTTGATGCCGCTTCCGATGCCGCCCGCCACGTAAACCTGTTCGATCATGCTGATATCGAAATCCAGGGATTTCAGCATCGTCCGGATGGCGGAGAAAATGGCTCCCTTTGCCCGGATAAAGTTGTCGATATCCACCTCGGTGATCTCCACATCCTTCACGGAACCGCTGTCCTCCTCAAAGGAGAGCACATAGCTTCCCATATCGTAGGCATCCCGCTTGACGCGCTTTCCGTCCCGGATAAATTTGCCCTTGGGGCTGATAATGCCGCAGCGGAAAAGCTCGCTGATGATATCGATAATGCCGGAGCCGCAGATACCCACAGGCTTCGTCCCCTCTTCCCCGATAATGGTGAGGGTGGGCTCCATGGTCTCCTTGTCAATGGTACAGGCCTCAATGGCTCCGTCTGTGGCCCGCATACCGCAGCTGATATCGCCGCCCTCAAAGGCCGGGCCTGCGGAGCAGGCGCAGCTCATCATAAAGTCCGAATTTCCAAACACCAGCTCCCCGTTGGTTCCCAGATCGATAAACAGGGAGAACTCCGGTCTGTCCCAGAGACGGCTCACCAGGGTTCCTGCGGTGATGTCGCCGCCCACATAGCTTCCGATGTTGGGCGCCATAATAATATGGGCGTCCGGGTTTACCTTCAGGTTAATATCCGAGGCGTAGAAGGAATTGGTCTTAAAGAACGCCGGAATGTAGGGCTCCATCCGCAGAGGATCGGCGTTAATACCCATAAGCAGATGATTCATGGTAGTATTTCCGGCAATGGACACCCGGTACACATGGCGGGTGCTGATGCCTGCGGAACGGCACATCTGCTGAATCATGGGATTTAAGGTCTCCGCCACAATAGCATCCTGGAGCCTGCCCCGTCCTCCCTGTCTGGTGGACTCGATAATCCGGTTAATAACGTCCGCGCCGTAGCGGATCTGCCCGTTTCCGGTGGAACCCTTGGCCAGAATCTTTCCGTCTACCATATTGACGATAACCGCCGACACGGTAGTGGTTCCGATATCCACCGCCAGGCCTCCCACAATAAGATCCTCATTGTTTCCGTGTACGTCGTACACGAACACATGGCGCTGTGCCTTTCCGATAATACACTGGATATCAAAATGATTTCTCCGCAGAATATCCGGGAGCTTCCTCAAGGTGGCGTAGGGAATGCGGATGTACTGGATACCCGTCGCCTCCTGCAAAGCCCGGATTACCCGCTCAATGTCCGGCATGGTGTCGTCCAGGGTGGGAGGATCCATTTTGATCTTCACCACATGGAGGTTATTCTCCATGGAAAGCCCTGCCTCCTTAAGGCCCTCTTTAGCCTCCTCAAAGATAGCCACCTCCTGGGCGGAGCTTAAATCCGCCACCTTCATGCGGCTTCTGTAGGCGGATGCAATATCCGGCACCAATACCTCCACGTCTCCGGCAACATGGCTGACACAGGCCAGCCGCCAACCCTCTTCATATTCGCTGTCGCTGATATGCCGGGTCTTTTTGGAATCAAGCTTTCCCCCTAAAAATTTTACCTTACATTTTCCGCAGGACGCGTTGCCCGAACAGGGCGCGTCAATGACCACATTAGACTTCCTGGCTGTCTCCAGCAGGTTCTCCCCCAGGCTGGTGGACACCACCACTTTTTCCCCGTTCTCAAAATGAAATACAACATTTGCCATCTGTATTTCCCTCCAATATCATGATGTTTTGCTACTTTCCTGTTGTGATCCTGTATAACCAGTCACTATTGATAATATTGTAACATACTCCTTCTGGTTTGTCCAATGACGAAAATGAATATTTTTACTGGTCAAAGGAAAATCCTTCCGCTGTAAAAAAGGCTTTTGCTTCCAGAAATATACAGAAAAAGCCGGACAAAATCCCCTTCTATCCGTTGACACATTCCCCCCCAGTCGTTAGAATAATAATGAATTTTTAAATATCACAGCTTTCTATGGGAAAGGACGAAAATATGAGAGGTATCTACACATCAGTAAACGACATCCGCAAAAGAGTATTCGCAGAGGTGGCGAAGCTGTCCTACGATTACAAGGACGGAGATTTATCGCAAATGGAGCACATTCCCTATCAGGTAATCCCGGGGGAAATATCCACTTACCGGGAGAGCGTATTTCTGGAGCGGGCCATTGTGAAGGAAAGGATGCGCCTTGCCATGGGGCTTCCCCTCCGCAAGGCCACGGAACACGCCCCGGTTTCTATGGGGGCCCAGGAGTGCGTAAAACCAGAGAAATATTATCAGCCTCCCCTGGTGAATATCATTAAATTCGCCTGCCACAAATGCCCTGACAACGTGGTACGGGTAACGGACGCCTGCCAGGGCTGCCTTGCCCATCCCTGCAAGGAGGTCTGCCCCAAGGGGGCCGTCCGCTTTGAAAACGGCCGGTCTGTCATCGATCAGGACAAGTGTATCAAATGCGGAAAATGCGTCGGTGCCTGCCCCTACCATGCCATTATTAAACAGGAGCGCCCCTGCGCCAGAGCCTGCGGCATGGACGCCATCCGCTCAGACGAGTACGGCCGGGCCGACATCGATTATGAGAAATGCGTTTCCTGCGGCATGTGCCTGGCCAACTGCCCCTTTGGAGCCATTGCCGACAAGTCCCAGATGTTCCAGACCATCCAGGCCATCAAGAGCGACGTCCCGGTGTACGCGGCCATAGCCCCTGCAATCGCCGGGCAGTTCGGCCCGGCTCTGACCCCGGGAAAAATCCGCCCTGCCTTCCAGGCCCTTGGCTTTGCAGACGCCATTGAGGTGGCCATCGGCGCGGATCTCTGCACCATTGCAGAGGCGGACGATTTTGTGGCGGAAGTGCCGGAAAAACTTCCCTTTATGGCAACCTCCTGCTGTCCGGCCTGGTCCGTGATGGCAAAGAAGCTCTTCCCGGAATATGCGGATTGTATTTCCATGGCCCTGACCCCCATGGTTCTCACCGGCCGGCTTATCAAGAAACAGCACCCAGGGTGTAAGGTTGCCTTTATCGGGCCCTGCGCGGCCAAAAAACTGGAGGCTGGCAGAAGAAGCGTCCGAAGCGACATTGATTTTGTTCTCACCTTTGAGGAGGTCATGGGCATGTTTGAGGCCAGAGAGGTGGATTTCAAAAAGCTGGAGGAGCTGGACGCCATGCACGGGGCCAGCGGCGACGGCCGGGGCTTTGCCGTAGGCGGCGGCGTGGCCAGCGCGGTTGTCAACTGCATCAGGGAGCGGTATCCGGACCATGAGGTAAAGGTGGAGCGCGCTGAGGGGCTGGCAGACTGCCGGAAGCTTCTCACCATGGCAAAGGCAGGCAAATACAACGGCTATCTCCTGGAGGGAATGGCCTGTCCGGGAGGCTGCGTCGCCGGAGCCGGAACCGTCCAGCCTGTGAAGAAATCCACGGCGGCCGTCAACCTCCACAAAAAGGTGTCTACCAACGCCCACGCGCTGCAAAGCGACTACAAGGATCTTTTGGAAATCCTGGAAGAGAAACACACATGAGAAAAAAAATACTAAGCGTTGTGGCCGTTCTGCTGCTGTTACTTCTGGCGTGTATCGTTTTCATGGGACGCAGCAAAAACCAGGAAGCCTCCTACGGGGCTTCTCCTGTCCGGGTGGGCTCTTTAAAAGGGCCCACCTCCATGGGCCTTGTCTCCCTGATGGAGAAGGCCCAGGCTGGGGAAACCGGCGCTTCCTACAGCTTTTCCATGGTGTCCGCCCCAGATGAGCTTCTGGCACAGATGGTAAGCGGGCAGCTTGACATTGCCCTTGTGCCGGCAAATACGGCCAGCATTCTATACCATCAGACCGAGGGGGATATCCGCGTCCTGGATATCAATACCCTGGGGGTGCTTTATCTGCTGGAGGCCGGCGACGCCATCCGCTCCATGGCAGATCTGGAGGGCAAAACCATCTATCTTACCGGAAAAGGCACCACGCCGGACTATGTGCTCCAATATCTTCTACAGGAAAACGGACTGTCCGGACATGGGGTAACCCTGGAATACAAATCCGAGGCTGCGGAGGTGGTCTCTGCCCTGGCTACGGACCAGGCCGCTATCGGCCTTCTGCCCCAGCCCTTTGTGACGGTGGCCCTGCAGCAAAATGACAGGCTTCGGATTGCCCTGGATCTGACAGAGGAGTGGGAACGAACACAGCCCCACAAGGGAAGCCGGCTGATTACCGGGGTGACCATTGCGCGAAAAGGTTTTCTTGAAAGCCGTGAAGAAGCTGTCCTGGAATTTTTGTCCCATCACCAGGCCTCCGCCGCCTTTACCAACGAAAATCCGGAGGAAGCCGCAAAATGGATTGCCGCCCTTGGCATTGTGCCGGATGCAAAAATTGCAGAATCTGCCATCCCCTACTGTAACATTACCTGTATTCGGGGCGAAGAGATGAAAAATGCCCTGGAAGGCTACCTTAAGACCTTGTATGACCTGGACAGCGCCACTGTAGGCGGCGCGCTGCCCCAGGAAGACTTTTACTATATCCCTTAGCGCCATGAAAAAGAAAATCCGGCAAACCGCAATCCTTGCCTTCTGGCTGCTGTTATGGCAGCTCCTGGCACTGGCCATACACAATAAAATCCTTTTCACCGGCCCTCTGGACACAGGCCGGGCCCTGCTGGCCCAGGCCGTCACCGCAGAATTCTGGCTGTCTATAGGCAATTCCTTTTTGAAAATAACCCTGGGGTTTCTGCTGGCGTTTCTCACCGGAATTCTGCTGGCCGCTGCCGCCTGCCGTTTCCGGTGGCTCTATGAGCTTCTGGAACCCCTTCTGGGGCTTGTCCAGTCCCTGCCTGCAGCCTCCTTTGTGATCCTGGCCCTGCTGTGGTCGGGCTCTGACGGGCTTCCCCTTCTCATCTCCTTTCTGGTAGTATGCCCTATCATTTACCGGAATGTCACCGCCGGAATCCGACAGACGGAAGCGTCCATGATAGAGATGGCAAAGGTTTTCCGTCTAAGCCCCTGGAAACGTTTCTGGTATCTCTACCGCCCGGCCGTGTTTCCCGGCCTCAGGGCCGGATGCCGGGCCTGCCTTGGCATGTCCTGGAAATCCGGGGTGGCTGCGGAGGTGATTGGGATAACCGGCCATTCCATCGGGGAAAAGCTGTATCTGGCAAAAATTTATCTTCGCACGGCGGATCTTTTTGCCTGGTCTTTCGTGATCGTTCTGCTCAGCAGGCTGTTTGAGCGCGGGTTTTTGTGGCTGCTGGACAGGATGCATGCAGATCTGGAACCAGGAAATCCTGGTTCTGCTTCCAAAGTGCCTTTTCTGGAAAACCGCCTTTTCCAGGCCCTCCCGTTTAAGAAGGTTTCAAGGGCCTTCTGCCATGCCTCCCGCCATAAGCTTTCCCCACAGCCCAGGGATATCCGGATTGTACACGTGGCAAAGGCCTACGGGGAGAAGAAGGTTTTAAAAGATTTTTCTTTTTGTCTCAAACAAGGAAATACCTATTGTCTGATGGGCAGATCCGGCGTGGGTAAAACAACGCTTCTGCGGCTGCTTATGGGTGTGGAACAGCCAGACGCCGGAGATATCGTCGGAACGGATGGATTGGGAATCGCTGTGGTTTTCCAGGAGGACAGGCTGGTTTCCTTTCTTGACGGGGTTGGGAACGTCCGGATTGCAGAAGAGCATGCGAAGGGGGCAGAGGCGGAAGCCCTTCTTAATGAGCTCCTGGAAAACCAAGAGCTATACTGTGCCGCAGGTTCTATGAGCGGCGGGATGAAACGGCGCACGGCTCTGGCCAGGGCCCTGGCGTTTCCTTCGGATATTCTTTTGCTGGACGAGCCTTTTTCCGGGTTGGATGAGGATGCAAAAAAAAGGGCCCTGGCTGTGATAAAAGCCTGGCAAAAGGGGCGTACACTTGTTCTTGTGACTCATGACAAGGAGGATGCAAAGAAACTGGGGGCGGAGATTGTCTGGCTGGAGGGGGAGGTATAAGGACAGATGCCTGGCACTCCATTAAAGTAAATGCCCGGCAAATCCGCGCGTACGCCAGGGGCGCTTGACCGGATTTGCCGGGTATTTTATTTCTGGTCTTGCTGAATTTTTAGTTTACATAATCGGATCCAAACCTAATACCGGATGAGTCTTTTCGTTTAGGAACGCCATCAAGGCTTCTTCATCCGTGGCTATGGTCTCGTCTGCGATCATATCGCAGAAGTTTTCGATGCCGTATTTTTCTTTTGCGGATTTATTCAGGCGCTCTGCCACATCGTCCTTCAGCTCTTTGGGCATCCATACGATCCGCTCGAAGCCGCCCTCCGCGCTCATGAATTTCCTGGAGGCAATGAAATGACGTCCGTGTCCCATAAAGCCCGGGGTCTGTACGCCGCCGCCTGTCATGGAGGCAAGCTCGCCGAAAGTCATGCCAAGAGGCGTCATACCTGCGTACTCGCGGTTGGCAATGATAACTCCGTTGGAGGAGGGCTCTATGCCGCAGATACACTCGAAGCATCCGCAGGAGGTCATGGGGTCTTCCATGATGGAGTAAAGGGTTACCTTGGTGAGAGCGCCGTGGGTGGCATCCTCTACCATGCGGTTTACATCCGGGTACACGCCCTTAACTTCGTCCTCGCAGCCTTCCTTGGAAATGGGCTGGCAGGGACCCGTGGGAGTCAGCTCCTTTGTGGCCTTGGCATCCAGCCAGGAAACGGCTCCGCAAAGTCCCAGTCTCTCCGGCGTTACCACACAGCAGTGGGACGGGGCAAAGGACTGGCACAGCGTACAGGTGTAGAATACGTCCACGCTTTCGTCCGTCAGGGATTCCAGACGCTCGTCACGCTGGCTGTACGCAGGCATTGCCACCTTATCCAGCATTTCCTGTACCTTGTCCTTGTCGGTGATAATGGTCACCTGACACTTATCCACTACGATATCAAACTCATCCATAATCATGGTGTAGAGCACTTCCGCAAAATGATTTAGGCGCAGGCCCTTCTCAAATGCCTCCTTGCCCACACGGATACGGATCTGGTTTCTCTGTCCAGTGTGCATTACGCCTTCCATATAATTGTACCATGCATGGATTTTACGCTCGATTACCGATTCAAAGTCCGGCTGCATCTTGGCGCCGTACACTTCCACGCAGGTTGCCAGCGCGTAGGTCCCCCCTGCTTCCAGGGTATCCAGATCCGCGCCTACAATGGTGATCTTGTGATCCTCCACCTCTGCCTCACCCTTTGTCTGGACGATCTCGCAGGTAGGCATCTTGTGGGAGCTGAACTCGATCTGCATGTCGCCCTTGCGGATAATCTCGCCCTCGAAGGCATTTGCAAATGCAACGGGAATAGGAAGCTCTTTCACTTTGATCTTGATGCCTCTGAGGTCTAAGGATTTCTTTACGGTAGCCGTATGGTCTGTAACGGATTCCAGCGCTCCCGGCACCTGGTTCTCCCCAAGATCCACATCCACTACCACCGGGAATCCAAGGGCAATGGCCCCTGCACCTGCGGAAACCACCACATTGTTCAGCTCGCCAAAGGTATTTACAAAGGCCGGCACCCTCTCCTTGGTGTAAGCCAGAAGCCCCGGAAGATCGCCGGGGGTCACATTTCCGAAGATCAGCGCCGCACGGATGGCAACGGTCACCACATGGATTACCGAGGTCACGTCATGTCCAAGAGGAATAACGCGCAGCTCCAGGCCCATCTTTACGCCGGCCTGGGCGCACTGCTCGATAACGTTTCCGATCAGGAAGGTCATAATGCCCTTGCTCTGGTAATCTTTTACAACAGCGGCCACATCCGCAGGATCTCCCGCCTCTCCCAGCACAACCGCCACGCCGGGGATGTCTCCCGTAACAAGCGGAACGCCCAGGGAACGGATAATGGGATCCGGTACAAATCCGATTCCGCTGTCCCCCTCATAGGGATTCTCACTTTCCACATATTTCAGCGCTTCCAGAATCTCTGCGCCCACTGCCGTGGCAAGACCTGCGTTCAGCGCCTGTCCCAGGTCCTCCTCGTTAGTAATAAGGCTCTTTTGCACGCCCACACAGGCAGTAAGGTCCCCCAGGCGCGCAACCTTTACGCCGGTAGCCGCGTAGATGGTGGGCAGGAAATACGCCGTATCCGGGAAAGCCACTTTCTTATCCTCTCCGTATTTCGCAATCGCATCCTTTACGGCGCCTTCCGTAAGACCGGCAACCGCGTTGGAACCACCATAAATCAAATCAGTTAAAACGCTCATTTTAAACTCCTCCTTGGGTGTTTTTTTGTGTAAAATCTACTAAGCAGATTTTACCACTCTCACCGGTGGAAGTCAATATCCCCGGGGTGGGGTTAAGGAATTTTTCATAATTTTTGCCCGCGTCCAAAATAAACAAGAATTTTTATACACAAATCCTCCATCTGTGTTATAATCCATGGAGAAGCCGGGCCGTCCGGAATCAGGGCCGAATAAGGAAGCGGGCGGTTATGGAAAATCCTCTGGCTTTTATTTTGTGTAGCTTATTATTTTTATAGAAAGGAAATATGAGGAAACTATGAAAAAAAATCTATGTGTATTATTTATGACGGCGCTTCTGGCCCTTGGCATACTCTCCCTGACCGGCTGCGGGAAAAGCAGCGCGCCCCAGGAAAAGGGACAGGCTCCCCAGGAGGAAGCCCAGGCTGAAGAGCCCCCTGCTTCCCAGGAGGAACATAACGGGGCAGCCCTTAAGGAGCAGGCAGAAGGCACCACTGTCTATCCCCTCACGGTCACGGACAGCCTGGGGAACTCTGTCACCATCGAAAAACGTCCCCAGCGCATTATCTCCCTGTCCCCCTCCAACACGGAGACTTTATTTGCCCTGGGGGCCGGCGACCGCATGGTGGGACGCACGGACTACTGTAGCTACCCGGAGGAGGCCGCCCAGGTGGAATCCATCGGAACCTTCCGCACCCCCAATGTGGAGCTGATTCTCTCCCGGGAGCCGGATGTGATCTTTGCCTCTGACTATATGGAGGACAATGTCAAACAGCAGATTGAGGCCACGGGCACAAAGGTGATTATCGTCTCTTCCAACAGCATTGCGGAAACCCGGGAAGTGATTCTGCTGGCTGGACAGGTGCTGGATCTTGGCGAAAATGCAGCGGCCCTGACGGATACCATGGATGCCCAGCTTACAGAGCTTAAAGAGACGCTGGCCGCCAGAACCAAAGAAAAGTCCGTCTTTGTGGATCTGGGTTCCTTCTACAGTGCAGGCCCCGGCTCTCTCCTGGACGATATGCTGAACCAGATCGGCGCGGTAAATATTGCTGCGGATACCGGGGAAACATGGCCCCAGCTCTCTGTTGAAGCCATTATTGAGAAAAACCCGGATATCTACCTGTCCCTCTATCCCACGCCGGAGGAGATCAAGGCCATGAGCGGCATAAGCGGCCTGGACTGCGTAAAAAATGACCAGATTATCTTTTTTGAAGCCCTGTCCGCCGAGGGCGACATTATCCAGCGGCCCGGCCCCCGGGTGGTAGAGGGCACACGGATTCTGGCGGAAAAAATCTACCCGGAACTGTTTTAAGGGAGCATGCGGGACATGAAAAAGAAAAATAGAACATGGTCAGTCCCCCTGTCCGTTCTGATCTGCATTGCCATTATGTATATCTGCACCCTCACCGGCGTGGCGTCCATCTCATTTCCGGACGCCAACCGGATCCTGCTCCATGAATTTCTGCGCCTGGACATTGATATGACCGGCATTTCTGAGGGCAGCATTGCCATTATCCGCAATGTGCGCCTTCCCAGGGTTGTCCTGGGCTTTCTCTCCGGCGCCTCCCTGGCCGTGTGCGGGGCCGGGTTCCAGGGCATTTTCAAAAATCCCATGGCCGACCCCTTTGTGCTGGGCGTATCTTCAGGCGCCGCTCTGGGGGCAGCCATCGGCATTATCCTTCATTATGACAGGGGCGTCTGGATGCTTAACGGCACTACCCTTCTGGCTTTTGCGGGAGCCTTTCTCACCATCGGCCTGGTGTACAACATTTCCAGGGTGGGCAGGCGGGTGCCTGTGTCCACGCTGCTTCTGTCGGGAATCGCCGTAAGCCAGACCCTGGCGGCGGCCATGTCGGTTCTTATGATCTTAAATAAACAGAGCATGGATCAGATTATGTTCTGGACCATGGGAAGCTTAAACGGAAAGGGCTGGAGCCAGATCCTTATGGTGCTCCCCTATGTGGTTCTGGGGATTGCGCTGCTCTTTTCCTGCTCCCGGGAGCTGGATATTATTCTCACCGGGGAGGACACGGCTGTGCAGCTTGGGGTGAATGTGGAATTTCTGAAGAAAAAGGTGCTTTTTGCCTCCACCATCGTTTCCGCCTCCGTGATCTCCGTCACCGGAATCATCGGCTTTGTGGGCCTTGTGGTTCCCCATGTGGTGCGGCTTGTGGCCGGGCCGAAGCACCGGACGCTGATGCCCCTGTCCCTGGTTTTCGGCGGCGCCTTCCTTATTATCTGTGATACGGCCGCCAGAAGCATAGCGTCCTTTGAGATTCCCGTGGGCATTATCACCTCCCTGTGCGGGGGGCCCTTTTTCGTCTATCTGCTGCGGAAAATGAAGAGAGGAGGCTACTTCTCATGAATACGGAAATCCTGTCTCTTAAACATGTGGCTGCCGGCTACGGCTCCCGGGAGGTGTTGACGGACGTCACCCTTTCCGTCCGGGAGGGGGAATTTGCAGGCTTGATCGGTTCCAACGGCGCCGGAAAATCCACGCTGATAAAATGCGTTTTCGGTCTTATTCCCCTAAGGAGGGGAGCTCTCTCCATCTGCGGGCGGGAAAATGCAGCCTTGAAAAGCCGGGAGCGCGCCCGTCTTGCGGCTGTGGTGCCCCAGTCCTACCATGTGGAGTACGACTTTACCGTGGAGGATATCGTTATGATGGGCCGCAATCCCTACCTTAGCCTTCGCAGAAGGGAAAGCCCGGAGGATTATGAAATCGTGGAAAATGCCATGAAGCTTACCAACACGGAACAATTCCGGGACCGGTTCTACAACGAGCTCAGCGGAGGCGAGCGTCAGCGGGTGATTCTTGCCAGGGCCATTGCCCAGAAGCCGCGGCTTCTCCTTCTGGATGAGCCTACCTCCTCCCTGGATGTCCACCACCAGATTGAGGTTATGGAGCTGATTACCCGGCTGAACCAGGAGGAGCACATCGCTGTCCTTGCTGTTCTCCACGATATCAACATGGCCTCCCGCTTCTGCCAGCGGATGATTATGCTCCAGGAGGGCCGCGTGTTTGCAGACGGCACCCCCTCGGAAGTCATTAACCGCCAGAATATGGAGTCCCTGTACCAGATGAAGCTTATGATTCACAAAAACCCTCTGTTTCACAAACCGGAGATTGTTCCCATCCGGGTGATGGAGGAGGAAAAGGCCTCCCTCCGACAACACATCCATGTGATCTGCGGCGCCAACGGGGCCGGGAAGCTTCTGGAAGAGCTGGATGCCAGAGGATACCAGGTGACCGCCGGGGTCGTCAATCAGGAAAGCGGCGACTGGGATATCTGCCAGGAGCTTGGGATCCCCTGCGTCGCCATCGCCCCCTTCACCCCGGTTACGGAAAGCGACCAGACCCTGAATCTTAAGATGATGGAGACCGCGGATATTATTCTGGTGGCGGACATGCCTTTTGGGGAGAGCAATCTGAACAATCTTTCGGGCCTGGAGGATATGCCCGGCCGCATCTATTTCCACAAAAACGCCCTAAGCAACGACCACACCCACGGCGCTTTGGTGAAGCGGCTGCAAGAGCTTGGAGCCCGGAAGAAAATCACGTATATCGGCGATCACGATGCATTTCTGGATTTACTGAAAAAGGAGGAAGCATAATGAAAACCCTGCTTGTCTGCTATTCCAGACACCATGGAAACACAAAGAAGCTTGCGGACGCCATTGTCCGGGAGGGAGACGTCACTCTTGTGACCACAGAGGAGGCCAGCAGTCTGGACTGGTCAGAATATGACCTTATCGGACTGGCCTCGGGCATTTATTTTCAGAAATTCCATGAGGAGATTTTAACATGCGCAAAAAAGAATCTTCCCCAAAGAAAAAAGGTATTCCTGCTCTATACCTGCGGCACAAAGCAGAATACCTATACAAAGGCCATTGCCCAGATTGCCGCCTCCAAAGAAGCCATTCTTCTGGGAAGCTACGGCTGTCGTGGATTTGACACCTTCGGCCCTTTCCGGCTGGTGGGCGGCATTGCCAAGGGACATCCCCATAAGGAGGACATCGAGGGGGCAGTTAAATTTTTCCGTCACATAACAGAGGGCCTTTTCGAAGAATCCTGAAATCTATTTTTCAGACCGGTTGTGATAATAATCCAGGCAGAAACAGAACAGGGCCAGGACTACCGTCACGGCAATGTTAAAAAAATCGCTGGCCAGACGCCCCTCCGGTTCCCCTACAAACCAGGCAACAATGTGGTTCACAACAAAGGCCAGCGCCGTGCATACCAACAGGCTCCACCCAAGAGCCTGCCATTTCCTATTCTTTAGCTTCACCCAGATGCCGTAAACGCCCCACAGGGCCAGCAGGGAAACCAGAGAAACACACGCCCCCAGGGGCAGAAGCAGCGGCGCTTTCAGAATGTATCCCAGCAAAGCCAGGTAGGGAATCAGACTAATGCTAAACCAGACCAGGGCTTTCCGGAAAGCCTTCCTGGCAAAGGTCAGAAAGGGGAGCAGCCAGAACCACACCGCCAGCACAGAGGAAAACACGATCAGCGACCAGGTAAGCTCCCCTGTAATGCAGAAATCACAGATAAGGCAGATCAGAATGGACAAGAGAAATATCCCCGATACGCCCATAAAAAGAAATCTCTTTATGCGCTCCATCTTCTGCCCTGCATGCTTCCGGGAATAGGTCACCACCTTCTCCACAGCCTCCTCTGCGGTTTCCTGGACGGACGCCGGCTCCTCCTTCGCCTCTTTCTCCCCGCTTAACAGCTCCCCGGCCGTCACCCCCAGAAGCCTGGCCAGCGGAATAATAAGGGCGATATCCGGGCAGCTTACCCCCCGCTCCCACTTGGACACCGCCTTGTCCGTCACCCCCAGGGCGTCCGCCAGCTCCTTCTGGGTAAATCCCTGCTCTCTTCGCATATCCCCGATAAATCTGCCAGTCCTTTCATTCTGTCTCGTCTCCATTTGATAAAACTCCTTTCCCATGTCTGTTGTCAGAGCCAGTTTGACGTATTTACCAGGATAAAGCAACCGATTTATGGTTTAGAGGGGGACTCTACCGGTGGTTTAGGGCGGAAAATACAACGCCTACTCCACCTTAGTATACCCCCCGGCTTCCATCGCGCTCCCGGAAGCCTTTAAGGAAATCCCGTCGGTACTTCCCTCAACGCTTAAAAGCCCAAGCTTCTCAAGCTCCTCCACCGCGTTCCCAGTGGTGTCAATGACAACGTTTATAGAAAATACCTGGCCTGCATAGGAGCTGGTGGCCGTGACGCCTGCCACGCCGTTATACTGCCCCACCAGTTCTTCGTAAATCTCCACCAGCGCATCGCAGGTAGAGGCGTCCATCGACGTCATATCCACTTCCAGAACCTCCACGATCTCCCGCACATCGTCGCCCTTTGCGTTCAAGGTCATGGTATCCCGGATCAGGATACCCTCAGTCTCCTGCTCCATTGTATAAGTGGCAGACTGCTGTTTTCCTCCCAGGTTATCCAGAAATCCGTCCAGGCTGCCGTCCTCCTCACCTTCCGGGACATCCGGTTTCTTATCCCTGTCGTCCCCTGGCAAGCTTCCATCCTCTTCCTTATCTACCCGGGCGTCCTCTCTGTCCTCCGCCTTATCCGGTTCTTCCTCATCCTCCTTGGCGTCCTTATCCTCCTCATGATCCCGGTCATCCTCCTCATCCCGGTCATCCCTTTCCGCCACGGTCTCCTTGCTGCCCCCCAGAATCCCGCTTCCAAAGAGCACGCCTGCCCCGGCTGCCAGCACAATCACCAGGGCTGCGATTCCGGCAATAAGCAGGGTCTTTTTTCTGTTCTTTTTAGGCTCCAGCTCCGGCATACCCGGATTCGCCTGGTAGTAAGACTGGGCGGGCATACCGTTTTCCAAAGGGGCTTTGTTCTCCATAAACGCCCCGCTTTCCGTAAATGAACCGCCATCTGCGGGAGTGCCGCCTCCCTCTGGATAATACATCTGCTCCGCTCCACAGCCTGGGCAGAACCTGGCCTCATCACTGATTTCTTTGCCACAATTTCTACAAAACATCCTTCTTCCTCCTATTATTTTAATTTTTCTATCTCTTTTTCTATTTTTGATATTCACTCCCAGGCCGCCCTACCAGAAAATCCACCGCGTACAGAACCGCCAGGTACACCAGAAAATATTTTACAAAATACGTATTATGCACCGCGTGGAGATAGTAAAAAGCCGGAAACAGGCACTGCACCATAAAGAAATGTTTCAGCGATATAAATACCGGGCACAGAACCGTCATGGCCAGCAGCAGTATGGGAATGCAGGTGGCAAGCCTCTGTATGGTTTTGCACAGCTTACGAAGCAGATTGCAAAATCCCACGCAAGCCACACAGTAAAGGGCCATCAGCAGCAGCTCCCGGCCCCAGGAAATCCAGATCCGGGTGACATAAAAGGTCAGAAGCACCACTGCCGCCGCGTCCACAACCGCAGTCATATGGTAGAGATAGGGAAAGAGCTTCCCGCCTCCCCCGGGGAGCCGCAGGAACAGCCCCGCCTCCCGGTCCTGCTGGAAATAAAGGGAGGCCGTGAGCCCGCACAGAAGCACCAAAAGCGCCAAAAGTCCCCTTAAGGGCGCCAGCAGATAATTGCCGTCCGCCTGCCCATCCACAGCGTCCTGGGAATTTCTGTATGAAAACTGAAAAATGCTCCCCTCCACCTCTGCCATCTGGTACTCGGCCCGAAGCTCCTCCTGGGAAACCTCCTCCTCAGCCAGCTCCAGAGAAATATAGTTTTGAAACAGGCCAAAGGACAGATGGGGATACAATACGCTGTATAAGCGTTCCCTGGCCAGCTGCAAAAACACCGTATCCTCCCGCTCCACCACGGTAACCAGGGCTTCCTCCCGTTCCCGATAGGAGGTATAATTGTCCACGCCCTCCTGGAGACCGTCCGAAAAAATCCAGACCGCGTCCGCCCTGCCGCTTCGGACCTCCTCACAGGCCGCGGCTTTAGAAGCTTCCCTGGAAAACCGGAGAATACTGTCCTTTTCCAGAAGCTCCCGGATCACCTGTTCCGACAGGAGATCCTCCTGGTTTTCCTGGCAAAGCAAAATGTGCAGCACGCCGCTGTCCTCCCGGGCCGCCAGAAATAAGCCTGCCACCAGAAGGGGAACCATACCAAGAATAATAAGGAAACTGTATTTTTTCGTCAGACGCTTATTCAAAAGAAAAAAGAATAAAAACCCTTTAGGAAAATGTCTCATCTCTTCGCCCTTTAAGCAGCCCTAAGCCTGCGGCCTCTCACCAGAATCGTAAGCCCCAGAAACAATAGAAGGCTCAGAATTATCCATAAAAGCTCCCCAGGGCTTCCTCCATTCCCAAGCATACAGCCGTCCAGATACCGGATGCTGATTCCAGAGGGCAGAAAAGCCGACGCCCGCCGCATTCCCTCTGGCAGAAAGGAAACAGGGTAAAAGCAGCCGGACACGTACCCCAGACAGACCGTGCTTATGAATTGTAGCAAAACCCCACTTACGATTCCCGACACCAGCTCAAACAGAAGCATCTGAAAGGCCGCCATAAGCGCCGCCACCGGAACAGCCTGAAGCAGAAAAACCAGCTGCTCTTCCTGGGAAGCCCCCTCCCACTCGGGAATGGGAACCTGCAGATACCGGATTCCCGCCAGAAGGATTCCCCCTATAATAAGAAAGCTTGCCAGCATCAGGAAGAGACAGGCGGCATATTCCCCCATCACCTGCGCCCACAGGCTCTGTCCCCTGGCCCGCAGAAGCTTTTGAAACGCCAGATCCCCCTTTACAAACAGAGGGCAGGCCGCGATTCCCCACAGCATCAGAAACAGCACCATCATAGCGCACAAATAATAGCCGGGCAGGGAAAGCTCATTGGATATACCCGTAAACTCCATCTTATAGAGCTCTGTCCTGTTTAAGAACAAGTCAAAATACCGCAGATTAATCTCCTCTGTGGCCTCCCACATGCGGTCTTCCAGCCCATGGTTTTCCAGAAACCGCTGCATGCCGTAGACAGAATTCTGGGACTCCACAAGCAGGGTGGACACTGTCTCCATCAGCTCCCGAATCAGAACGGAGACCATTTCCCCGGAATTGCCGGAGGTCACATAGGTAACCTTTTTATTCTCCCCCCACATAATGGATTCCACCAGGCCTTCGGGAATCCTGGCGTAAGCCGTAATCCGGCCCAGGTCAAGCTCTCTTTGGGCCTCCTCCTCTGCCATGGGAAGAAATTCCACCGTAAAATGAATGGAATCCAGATTTTCCAGGGCATACATGCCAAGCTTCAGATACGGATCCGACAAATCCCCCACCAAAGCAATCTGTACCTTCTGTTTATCCGCAGAGCCCTCGCTTATACTCCAGATCATCCGGCCCAGAAGCACGGCTATCCCCATAAGCAGAAGGGCCGGGAATAAAACCGCCGGAAGAGATTTCGCCGCTCTCTTTATCTGAACCCGGAAATACTTTCCAAAATTTTCCATATCGATTCACAGGCTACAACACACCCACGAGACGGCGGACATTTCCGTCATACTCGTAGGGAACCAGTATCCCATCCTTTAAAATATACCACCGGTCACACAATGCCAGCTCCTGGACGTCATGGGTGGCTAAAACCAGAATCCCGCCCCTTGCCTTATACTGGCGGAAATAAGTGGAAATCCGCTCCTTGCAGATCAGATCCAGGGCCGCCGAGGGCTCGTCCAGCAGAAGGATTTCCGGGGAATGGGCCACAGCGCATCCGATGGACAGCCTTTTTTTCATTCCCCCGGACATTTTGCTTACACGGGTTTTGATAAATTCCGGGATTCCCAGCATGGCCAGCACTCCCTCGTACAGTTCCCTCTGAAGGGCCGCCCTGTCATACCAGAGCAGCAGATTGTCCCAGGCGGTCAGCTCCTCCAGAAGCGGCGTACCCTGGGGCACGTACCCGGTGGCCCGGGCCAGAAGCCTGGGATTCTGAAACAAATCGGTCCCCTGCCAGAGAAATTCCCCGCCATCCGGCTTCTGCACGCCGGCCAGGATGGATAGAAGGGTGGATTTCCCGCTGCCGTTTCCCCCCAGAATTCCCACACACATGCCTGGCTCCGCCTGAAAGGAAGCCTCTCTCAAGACTTCCTTTCTGTGGAACCTCTTCCGTATCTGGTTTATCTCAATCTTCCTGTTCATAGAATCCAATCCAGTAAATCCTCAATCTCATCCACCATATCGGAGGGCATTTCCGTTTTCTCCAGGTTTCTGATAAACCGGTCCACATCTATAGTATCCAGCCAGTCCTCCAGATCGTCCCCGTCCTCCACAATGATAACATCCGCGTTTTTGGGCAGATCCGCCTTTTTGCCGGAGCCTGTCTTAAAGTCAAAGAGAATGGACGCCACCTGGTCCTTGTCATTCATCAGAATCAGCTCCGCCTTCTGTTTTGACTCGTCCATATCTGCGGAAAGAACCATTTCGTATTTTCGAAGCATCCGGTTATCCAGGCCAAAGATGTCATCAATCTCCTTGAGGGGAAGGATAAAGGTTCCCTTTACATTCCCTTCCTCAATGGCCTCGGTGTCTACATCCTCCAGACGGAACCGGATACGCTCCGAGCCGTAATAAGTCTCCACCTTCACCTCAAATTCCCCGCTGGCCTTGTTTCCGGATTCCTTTCCGGTTCCCTCCAGCTTCACGCCGTCCGCGTAGGATTCATAGGATATCTCAAGGCCGAATTTCTTACCGTCTCTGGGCTTTACACTGAGTATTCGCAGCTCGTCGTACTCTATCTGGAACCCAATGAGTTCCCCCTTGCCGTTTACATATACTTCCAGGATAATCTTTTCGTAGAGGTCAATGTCCTCCACCTCATCCAGCAGTTCATCAAGCAGATCCCGGTAATCATCGTAGAGATCCTCCATGCCTTCCAGGGCGGAGAGATCTTTCATAATCTTCTTTAGCTCCTCATCCTCCCGCATTTCCTTCAACACGGTTTCCAGCATATTCTGCAAGGTTTTCGTGTTGATGGTTGCCCTGAGAGAAAGGCATTTCTGGGAAACATCCCCCGCCTCCACGGTATCTTTGCTCTTTTCCACATCGTCTATGCAGGAGATGGCCAGGCAGGAATATTTGTACAGCAGCTTTTCCACAGTCTTTTTATCCGGGCAGCACTCGTAGAGGGTATCCCAGAATTCAAAGAAATCCATGTCCCCCAGATAATAGGAGAGCTCATACATCAGGTCCTCAGTCTCCGCTCCCAGGTAGGTGTCCGATAAGGAGGGAACCTGTACATAGGCCCTGTCTTTATTCGCGTCAACCACCGCATTGCCGGACAGAACCTCATCCTGTCCAAGCTTTAGGGCCACAGTGGCGCTGATGACCTTATCTTTTACAGAGGCGTCTGTCTCCAGAGTCACCTCCTCCAGCCATCCGGCGTCATCCACAATGTCTATATCCTCCAGAAAGTCCCTGCCTTCCTCCTCCAGCCTCAGGGTAACGGCCCCGCTGATGCTCTTGTCGGTAAAATTCAAGTTCTCTTTTACCAGATTGTTGTATATGTTCGAAGCAGTCCTGGCATTCTCCCGGACGGCCTTCTTCATCACATACTGGAAATAGCTCTCCGGTGAGGAAAAGGTTTTCTTGAAAAAATTCGCCCCAAAGGAGGAAAAACCGCCAATAAGCACTGCCAGCAGAAGAACAGGCGCCGCAATCAGGAGCACTTTTTTCCAGACGCCCTTTTTCTTTTCCGGCTTCCCATAGCCCATCCCCGGCACATTCCCCTGGGGCGTTCCGTTATAGCCGTATGCCTGGCCATAGCTCTGGCCGGGAGCCTGGTAGTAGCCGCCCTGGGGCGTTACCTGGGTGTTCTCCACAGGACTTTCCCAGGACGGGGGCTGATAGCCTGTCTCTTCCCCGGAAACCGGCGGCTGATACGCCTCCTCTCCCCCGGTGACCGGCGGCTGGTATTCTCCCTCTTCCCCGGTGACCGGCGGCTGGTACGCCCCCTCTGTCTCGCTGGCCGGCGGCTGATACACCCCTTCTGTCTCGCTGACCGGCGGCTGAATGCCCTCTGCCGTTCCTTCTTCCACCGGCGGTTGAATGTCCTCCTGGACCTCCATGCCGCCGCTCTCCTCCTGTTCCACCGGCCAGCCGCAGACCGTACAGAACCGGTCGCCCGGCTCCAGCTTCTTTCCGCAATTTACACAAAACATCTCATTTCTCCCTCGTAAAAAATATTTGCTGACACTTTACCCTTTCAAAGTAATTGTACTATAGATTCCTCGTGAAAACAATGTTAATTTCACTGGTATTTTTTTATCTCCATTGACATCTCCTCCCCTATACCCTATAATTATTACATTCGTAAGAACAAGAAGCCGGTTGCCCCCTGGAAGGAACAGAAAAAACATGAAAAAAACCTCTCTCCCACAGATTTCGGAGGCCGAATTTGAGGTTATGAAAATCGTGTGGAAACATGCCCCCATCAACACAAACGAGATCACAGAACGCCTGCTGAAAACCACAAGCTGGAGTCCCAAAACCATACAGACCCTGATTAAACGCTTGACAGACAAAGGCGCGCTCACCTACGAAAAGCAGGGCCGTGTCTTTGTCTACACGCCCCTTGTAAAGGAAGATGAATACATCGGCCAGGAGAGCTGCTCTTTTCTGGAGCGTTTTTACGGTGGGGATATTACGGCCATGCTTTCAGCCTACATAGAAAATGACCGGCTCACCCCGGCGGAGCTGGAAAATCTAAAGCGGCTATTGTCCCATGACCTGGCCACCAGAGGCTCTTCCCAATCCCCCGGAAATCCTCCGGCCAGAAACGCGGGCTCCCCGGAAAAAGCCCCGGATCTCCCGCTGAAAGGAGGAACGTGATATGGCCGGCTTTATGGCGCGCTTTTTTGCCAGCAATATCCTGCTGGCCTTTATGGTGGGCATCCTGCTTCTGGCCAGGCGGCTCTTTAAAAGTGTCCTAAGGGGCCGGATGCAGTACCGGCTCTGGCTCCTGCTTCCCCTGCTTCTGGCTGTCCCTTTCCTTCCTTTTCGTCCCCACTCCGTTTTCCATTTTTTATCATACCTGACAAAATGGGGAGCTTCCCTGTCCCCAAAGATCACTGGATTTGCGGAACATATGCCCTCCCCGGATTCCCCCGGCATTACAGGGGGAATCCGTGACCTGGCCCTGTCCGTCAACGGCAGGGCCTCCTCTCCCCTGTGGCTTTTCCTCTGGTACATATGGATAGGGGGCTGCCTTGCAGGACTGTGGTTTCTGGTAAAATCCGCCCTCCGTTTAAGGGCCCTGGAAAGAGCCGCCCTTCCCCTGCAAAACCAGAAAATCCGGATATTATATAAAAAATGCCTGAAGGAGCTGGGGATTTCCAGAAATATCCCCGTCTACAGCACGCCGTTCCTAAAGTCCCCGGTTATTGTGGGGTTATTCCGGCCCCGCATTTATCTGCCCACACATCTGATTTCGGATGCTGCCTCTTTTCGGGCATGTGAAGGCGGCTCCGGGGCAGACAGGTCCATACGCCATATGCTTCTTCACGAGCTGCAGCATTACCGGCACCGGGACGCCCTGGCAAACCATCTGATGAACCTGGCCAGAATCCTCTACTGGTTTAACCCCTTCGTGAGGCTGGCTCTGAAAGAAATGCGAAATGACCGGGAAATCGCCTGCGACGCCTCTGTGCTGGAAATCCTCAAAGAACCGGAGCGCGCCGCATATGCCGCCACGCTCCTTTCCCTGGCCGGAAAATTTTCCCTCCATCCCTTTGCCGCCGGAATCAGCGGAAGCGCAAGACAGATGGAACGGCGCATTCTCCATATTGTCTCCTACCAAAGCCCCTCCCCGGAAGGAAGATGGAAGGGCTTTGCCGCATACGCCTTAACCGCCCTTCTGCTCCTGGGCCTTGCCCCGGGCCTCTCCACCTACGCCGCAAAAACGGACGCCTATGCGTGGGATGCGCCCCCGGAAACGGTCGCAATAAAAGATCTCTCCCCCTATTTCCAGGGATATGAAGGGGCCTTTGTCCTGTACGAGCCGGAAAGCGGAAGCTGGAGCGTCTACAACCCCGGACAGGCCCTTAAGAGGGTGTCCCCGAACTCCACCTACAAGATCTACGACGCGCTTCTGGGTCTGGAAAAAGGCGTGATTACGCCGGAAAATTCTGATTTGAAATGGGACGGGACCACTTATCCCTTTGACGCCTGGAACAAAGACCAGAATCTCAGATCCGCCCTCTTCTCCTCCGTCAACTGGTATTTCCAGGAGCTGGACGCCCGTCTTGGCTCCTCTGCCATACGGCGCTACCTTAAGGAAATCCGTTACGGAAACCAGAATCCCGGCGGCGGCCTTTCCTCCTACTGGCTCCAGTCCTCCTTGAAAATCTCCCCGGTGGAGCAGGTGGAGCTTCTGGTAAATCTATACCGCAACAGCTTTGGCTTTGCCCCGGAAAATATAGCCGCTGTGCAGGATTCCATCTGTATTTTCCAGGAGGGGGACGAGGCCCTCTACGGCAAAACCGGCACGGGCCGGGTGGATGGCCGGGATATAAACGGCTGGTTTGTGGGGTACGCCACAGGCTCCGGCCGCACACTGTTCTTTGCCGTCAATATCCAGGGGGAGGATGGCGCCAATGGCGGTAATGCGGCCCATATTGCCTTTTCCGTTCTGTACCGGGAGAATATCTGGAGGCGGGAGCATGTATTTCCGTAAATCTCCTCCCACTCCTCCTCAGTCAGCCGGTCTGTGTGCCACCACATCCCGGCACCCTTTGGGGCGGACAGCATCCGGTTTGACACATACTGGAACTCCCCCTCCCCCAGAGGACGGACCACCACCTCATGGACAAAGGCTCTGGCCGTAGCCTCCTCCTTGTACACCGCCTGCACCGTAAGGGCAATGGTTCCATCCGGCCGTTCCAGAAATCCCACCACCTCGGGAAAGGGAATCTCCGGGACTTCCGTCTCATAAAATCCCCGGGGCCGGTATTCGTAAGCTCCCTCTTTGGGGAAACAGGCCATCCTCTCTCTCAGTTTTTTTTGGTCTATCTGGAAATATTTCCCAATCACTTTCTCAAACTCCTCCTCCGGTATCCGGTAAAACGCGCCCTCCCCCAGATGCTCACTGGGCGTATAGGGAATAGGGCTTTTGTTTACCAAAGGATACAGCTTCTCGAAAAGATCCTGGAAATCCAGCTCTCCCGGCTCCTCCTCACTCCAGTCGCAGAGAAACAGGTTGTTTCTGCCATAACCTATGGGAAGAATGTATTTCCGGTTAAGCTCCCTGCACCTTTCGTCCAGGGGTTTTACCCGCCAGGCCGCATATTCCCTGCCATCCCAGAGCTCCATGACATACCGGCTTTCCAGATGGCTGCTTCCGGAAAAAAAGAGATACCCCTCTTTTGTATACTCCCAGTACCCGGCCCTATATGCTGCCTTCCCTTTATATATCATCTCCCCCTTCTCCCACTGGTAATATTCCCTTTCCACGTTCACCCCGCTGTCGTCTGCGTTTCTTTCATTCTCCCGGGGTGACTCTGTTACGGCGTGTCTGCGCTGGTCTGTTAACGTATACCTGGTCAGACCAATGGGATAATCCATCACAAAAACCACAAGCTCTGCGCCAGTGCCTGTCCCGTCCTCCACCCTCTTGCAAAACTGCTCCATCTGCCCTGCTCCCGCCATATCCGCCTGGTTTTCACAGTCAGCGGCCACATAGCCTTTTTCGCCAAGCTTCGCAAGGATTTCCCGGGTCATCTCCTGGCGGTTTTCCGAATCCGGCCATATCGTCCTGTCAGAAGCCTCCTGCCAGACTGCCGCAATCTCCTCCATCTCTTTTCCCCTCTCTGCCGCGTCCTGCGCCGCAGAGCCGGCCATTCCCTGGCCAGCTTCTTCCCGTTTTGTGCTCTCCTGCGCCGCCTCTTCCCTGCCTGCTTCTTCCCAGTCCGGGTCTTTCTCCGCCTCTTTCCCGCCTGCCTCTTCCCTCACCGTATGGCCTTCTGCCTCCATGGAATCCGGCGCCTGCCGTCTCTCTCCCCTATGTCCGCATAGCGCCCACCACCCAAGAGCCGTCAGCAGAAGCGCCGCCCCCGCCATTTTTCCTATTCTCCGCCGGCTATTCATTTTCCCCAGGCTCCCTGTTTTCCCCAAACCAGCTCTCCAGGGCCTTCCCGTCCTTCTCCGCCACATACCTGCTTCCCCCTCTGTCTTTCACGTCTTCCACCATGGTTACCAGCAGAACAGGCCGTCCGGCCTCTCTCTCCGCCGTAAAAACCGCCAGCCACCCAAGCTCCGTTCCAGAGGTATCCTCCTTGGAATCCTTGATCTCCGCCGTCCCCGTTTTGCCGGCCAGAACCACGTCCTTCCGGCCCACAGCCCGGGCCGTACCCTCCGGGGCCTCCACCACTTCTATCAGATCCCTGCGTACCATATCCGCCGTCTCCCTGGAAAACGCCCCCGGAATCCAGTATTCCACCTTTTCCCCGGGCTCATAGAGAAGGCGTGGCTTCACCACATTTCCCGCATTGCAGAACGCACTGTAAAGGCAGGCCAGATGGAGGGGATTTACCAGTACCTGCCCCTGGCCGTACCCGCTGTCCGCCAGCTGGATTTCCGTTTCCAGATGCTCCGTGTTGGAATACCGGGAAGCAGACATCCCTATCTCAAAAGGCAGTTCTCCGCCAAATCCAAGCTCTGTCAAAGCGTTTTCCAGCTCCTTATCCCCGATGGCCAGGGCCGCCCTGGCAAAATAGATATTGTCGGAGTACACCAGGGCATTCTTTAGGGTCACCGGCTCATAGGCGTGAAGGGTGGTCACATAGTAGGAGCCCCAGGAAGCGTCTTTTTGCCAGCGGGCGCCCACGTTCCCGTAATCCCTCTCCGGATCAAGGGCGCCCGTCTCCAGGCCGATTGCCGCTATGACCGGTTTCAAGGTGGAGCCTGGACACCAGGCCTGCCGGAAGCGGTTGTACAGAGGCCTCATTTCATCTTCGTTCAAGGCCGCCCATTTCTCCTTCGAAAATCCCATGATAAAATCGTTGCTGTCATAGGCGGGCGTGCTGACCAGGGCCATTACCTCCCCCGTAAAGGGGGCCATGGCCACGGAACAGCTCTTATCCTCCCTGAACGTCTCATATAAACTCTTCTGCAGCTCTATATCTATGGTCAGCCTCACATCCTGCCCGTTCTGGACAGGCACGCTGGCAAGCTCCTCCTTCCTGTTGCCCCCAGCGTCCGAAATATAGATACTGTATCCGTTCTGCCCCTTAAGCTCCCTCTCAAAGAGGCCTTCCACGCCGGTTTTCCCAATGACGCTTGCGGCCGTGTACCCTTCCCCGGCATGGCGTTCCAGATCTTCCGCCGTCACATTCTGCACATATCCGGTCAGGTGTGCCGCCGCCTCCCCATAGGGATATGTCCGCACATTTATATCCGTTATCATAACGCCCGGTATCTCCAGAAGCTTTTCGTGCCGCTCCATTTCCCTTGCCGCCTCCTCATCCGGCTCTGGCAGCATAAGGGCCAGCTCGTCTGCCCTGGGAATGGTTTTTACAGGCACAAAGGAATCCTCCTTCACCCACCTGGCCGCCAGCTTTTTCTCTATGGTTTCCGGCTCCACAGCCAGAAGCAGGGCTGCCTCCTGGACTGCCACTTCCCGGTCTTTTAACTTCCCCGGCACCATTCCCACCGAGGACGCCGTCCCCGGCCCGGCCAGCATACGCCCCTCCCGGTCCAGGATTTCCCCCCGCTGTGCCTGGACCGTGGATACCCGCACCCGGTCTGTGGAGGAAAGCGACGGGAAAATCAGGGAATCCTTCCAGGACAGCTTATAGCCCTCCTCCCCCTTCTGGAAATACGCTTCGTTAGCAAAGCTTACAGCCCCCGCCACCGTGTCAAAAGTGGTTTTGTAGGACACCGCCAGACGTTCCTCATCATAACCGGTCACCTCCACCTGCATATTCTGTAGTTCAATGCCCTCGTAAATGGCCGAATTCCGGGAGATAAAATCCTCCCGGCTGATATTCCCGGAGGTCTCCCCATCCAGCATGGCGTACATTTTCCCATACTCCCTCTCTGGAATATAATTCATATACCTGCACAAAAGCTCCCCCGGCGTTTCTTCTGCTTTTTCCTTCCCCGGAAATTTCCAGATATACGCAGCAACGCCAAGAAATACAAGACCGAGAAAAAGCATGCCCTTAAGCCTGCGCCCGCGTCTGTCCCGCTGTCTTCCACGCCGTTTTCTTCCTATGTTTACTTTTCCGTTGTTTACTTTTCCGTATGCCATATCCGTTCCCCAGACATGCCTTTCTCCAAAACACAATTTCCCGCTGCGTTTCCCCCGGGCTCTTCCCGTTCCTTCCATACTTATTCATCCTCCCGGAATCTCTATTCTTACATTTGTAAGAATTATTCTTAAAAAAATTTACGTGTCTATGGTACAAATATTACATCTGTAGGATTTTAAAGTCAAGCCCTTTTTTCCGCCTTTCCTCCCGCTTGACAGAGGCCTTAGGGACATGCTAGACTTTTTAGAAACAAATACGGCATCTGCCGGGACAGACAGATGCCAGAGGAAAATCAGAGAGGGACACGCTTATGCTGGGAATTGGAATCGATACAGGCGGAACTTATACGGACGCAGTGGTCTATAACATGGAAACCAAGGAGATTTTATGCTCCGGAAAGGCCCTCACCACAAAGTCCAGGCTGGAGACAGGAATCATGGAGGCGCTGGACATGCTGGACCCGGAAGCCGTAAAAAAAGCAGAGCTTCTGGCCCTGTCCACCACCCTGGCCACCAACGCCTGTCTGGAGGACAAGGGAGGCCGCGCAAAGCTTCTGATGATCGGCGTAAACACCCAGGACCGGGAAACCCTGGAGAAGGCCTGCCATTCTTACGGATTCCGGGATATGAGCCAGCTCGTGTTTCTGGACGGAAAGCCGGAGCATATCTTTGAAAATCCCCAGGAACCGGACTGGGAAGCGCTGAAGCAATGTATCCCGGAAAAATTTGGAGACTGTGCGGCCGCAGGCGTAGTCCAGATCTATCCCCGGGCAGACGGCGGGCGGCTGGAAAAGCGGGCAAAAGAGGTGTTGACGCAGGAAATGAATATCCAGGTCACCACGGCCTATGAGATGTCTGATGAGGTGGGAATTTTAAAAAGAGGGGCTGGCGCCTTCCTGAATGCCCGTCTGATTCCCCTAATCTCGGAATTTCTGGAGGCGGTTCTCCATGTGATGGAGGAGCGGGGCCTTCACATGCCTGTGGCGATCATGCGAAGCGACGGAAGTCTGATGACGGAAGGCATGGCCCGGGAATGCCCGGTGGAGACACTCTTGTCCGGCCCGGCGGCCAGCGTGGTGGGGGGCAGCGTCATCGCCAACGCCCCGGACGCGCTGATTGTGGATATGGGCGGAACCACCACGGATGTAGCCCTGGTGCGGGGCGGCCATCCCGTGACTGCCCGGCGGGGGATTTCCATTGGAAAATGGCGTACCACCGTAGGCGGCTTGTATGTGGACACCTTTCTCCTGGGAGGCGACAGCGCTATCCGTTTTGGAAGCCATGGCATGTACCTGGATCTCAGGCGGGTGATCCCCATATCCGTCCTTGCCCGCCGGTATCCCCAGATTACCGGAAGGCTACGGGAGCTGGCCGGACGGCACAGACAACACACCCGGATGCTCAATGAATTCTATGTCCTGCAAAAGAGCATTTCCGGCCTGAAGGGTTATACGGAGGAGGAGAGGAAGATCTGCGCCGCCCTAAAGGAGGAGCCCCTTCTGGCAGAAGATCTGGCCCGGAAGCTGGATACGGATATTTACCGGCTGGCTACGGAACGCCTGGAGGAGGAGGGCGTGGTCATGAGAAGCGGTCTTACGCCCACAGATATGATGGTGGTAAAGGGGGATTTCCCCATTTACGCCCCGGACGCGGCCTGGGCCTCCATGGAATTTCTGGCGGAAAACATTCCCGAAAGCCTTGAGGAAATCCCGGACAAGGCGTATCATCTGGTGGAAAAAAAGCTGTACTGTAATATTGCCCGCATTTTACTTAAGCAGCAGTATCCCCAGGATGAAAAAACAATAGATGAAGCAAGCCTTAACCGGTTTCTGGAGTGGTCTTATGAGAACGCGGCCGGGGAAAAAGAAAACGACTGGATTTCCCTTCCTATAAGAAGCCGCCTTCCCATCGTAGGCGTGGGCGCCCCCATCCATATATTCCTGCCCCGGGTTGCGGCGCTTCTGGGAACAAAAGCTGTCATCAGCAAAGACTCCGCCGTGGCCAACGCCCTGGGAGCCATTGCCAGCCAGATTCTGACCCGGGTGCAGCTTCATGTCAAAGCAGAGTATGAGGGCAGCCTCCTAAAGGGCTATTCCGTATACGAAGGGCAGAAGCGGCGGATGTTTGAAGAATACGGGGACGCCGAAGATCTGGCCCGGAAGCTGGCCTGGAAGCTGGCGTTGGAAAAATCCCGCCGCCAGGGAGCCTCCGGCAATCCCAGGATCACTGTCTCCGTCCGGAAAATAACCAGCGGCAATGGCCGCAATGACATTTTCTTTGAGAGCATTGTGGAGGCGGTTGCCGTGGACCGGTTCAGTATATGCGGGGCGGAAAAACCATAAATCCGGCACAATACCAGTTGCGCGCAAAAATGGAAAATGTTATAATCTTTTCAGTAAAATCCGGAAAGGCATGACACTTATGAAACGTAAATATTTCCCCCTTTTTCTGGCTCTGGGGACAATTTTTCTGACAACTGCCTGCGGGAAGCAGGAAACCTCTGGGGAGGCTATGGAAAGCCAGCAGGAAACCATTTCACTGACTGTCTGGGGTGCGGCCGAAGACGAAGCGCTTCTGGCGGAAATAATCTCCGGTTTTGAATCCCATTATGCCGGGGAGGCGGATTTTCAGATCACCTATGCCCCCCAGAGCGAATCCCAATGTAAGGATGTTCTGCTGGGCGATCTGGAAAACGGCGCGGATGTGTTCGCCTTCGCAGACGACCAGGTGGCGGCCCTGGCTGCGGCCGGAGCCCTGGATCCCATAGAAAACGCCGATGAGATACGCAGCGCGAATCTTCCGGCCGCAGTGGAGGCTGCCAGTGTAAACGGCACCCTGTACGCCTATCCCCTCACGGCTGACAACGGGTATTTTCTCTACTACAATAAAGCCTATTTTACGGAGGAGGATATCAAAAGCCTGAACCGTATGGTGGAGGTTGCTGCCCAGGCCGGGCGGGAAGTAACCATGGACTGGTCCTCCGCATGGTATGTATACGCCTTCTTTGGCAATACCGGCATGGAGGTGGGGCTTAATGAGGACGGCATCACCAATTACTGCACCTGGAACAACGCGGAAGGCCCTATCCGGGGTGTGGATGTGGCCCAGGGAATGCTGGATATCTCCGCCAGCCCAGGATTTTCCAGCCGTACGGACGAGGAATTCCTTGCCGGCGTAAAGGACGGCTCCGTCATTGCCGGCGTCAGCGGTTCGTGGAACGCCCTGGCCATTGAGGAGGCCTGGGGCGCAAACACAGGGGCCGCCAGGCTTCCCTCTTACACCTGCAGGGGACAGGAGCTGCAGATGGCCTCCTTCTCCGGCTGTAAGCTTATCGGCGTCAACGCCTACTCAGAGCACCCGGAATGGGCGGCACGGCTGGCCCGGTGGATTTCCAGTGAGGAAAACCAGACCCTCCGCTTCACCATGCGGGGACAGGGGCCCGCAAACATCCAGGCGGCAAATTCCCCGGAGGTGCAGGCTTCCCCGGCAATCGCGGCATTGCTGGCCCAGTCGGAGTTCTCCCAGCTTCAGCGGGTAGGGGGAAAATTCTGGGATCCGGTGACGGAGTTTGCGGGAAACCTGGCCCAGGGCAATCCTTCCGGAGCATCTCTCCAGGCCCAGCTTGACCGGCTGGTGGAGGGTGTGACAGCCCGGTAGCCACAAGGAGCGCTCTGGGAAATTAGTTCAGAATTATTGGGGAGGGAATTCCATGAAAAACAAACTGACATTACAGCAGCGTCTCAGACTGCCCATAATCCTGCTGGGCCTGGTAACGCTGCTATCCAATATACTGGCAGTATTCAGCATTCATAACGTCAATGCCAACGCCGGAACTATCGTAGATAACTACATGGTCAGCGAAACGCGGCTGGAGGATATCCGCCGTTCCATGATGAACATTCACCGGCTGGCCCTGTCCCATATCGTGGCCGCCGATCATGCCACCATGATTCAGCTGGTACAGGAAATCAAGGAGGAGGAAGCCCTTCTGGATGAAAAGCTGGCCGACTATGAAGCTTTTATCTTGGAGGAGGATCTGGCAACCTACCGCTCCCTTCTGGGGGAATATGATTCCTTCAAGCATGCCCTGGTGGACCTGGTCTGCGCCAGCGCGGACAGCCGGACCCAGGAAGCCTACGCCTGCGCCAACGGAGATGTGGCTGCCTACAGCAATGCCACAGAGGAAAACATTTCCGCTCTCTATGCCTCTGTCAGCCAGAAGGCCGAAAATGCCCGGAACCGGCTTTCCATAGTCTACCTCACCTCCCTGGTTACCAGCGCTGCCACCCTTTTGGCCGGTATCCTGCTGATGATGGCCGCTTTCCGTATTATCCAAAAGTCCGTGATTGTCCCCATCCAGGGCGCCATAGGCACGCTGAAGGGCAGCTCCGAACGGTTAAGCGGCGTGGTGGGGGATGTCCGCACCCGTACCCAGAGCTCCAGCGACAGCGTGCGGGCCCTTTCCAGGGTTACCGACCAGCTGTCCGCTGCCCTTGAGGAAATCGCCAGCAGTGCATCCGTCATCCGTGCCAGTTCCGCCGGCACCCAGAGCGACACAGCAAATATGGTCCAGGAATGCACTGCTATCAACGCTTACTCCGTGGATATGCGCAGGCGGGCCGAGGAAATGGAGCGCGCCGCCCAGGAAAAAACAGAGGATATCCAGACACGGACAAATGAAATCCTTTCTGTGCTGGACGAGGCTATCAAAAAGAGCCAGAGCGTGAACCAGATCGCCACACTGACAAAGGATATTCTCTCTATCTCCGCCTCCACAGACCTAATCGCCATCAACGCGTCTATAGAGGCCACCAGGGCAGGAGCCGCCGGAAAAGGCTTTGCTATCGTAGCCCGGGAAATCCGCCAGCTAGCCGACTCCTGCTCCCAGACCGCCAACCATATAAAGGAGGTCAGCACAGTCGTCACGGGAGCCGTGGATTATCTGGCCAAATGTGCCCAGGAGCTTGTGGACTTTTTAAGCAGTGCGGTTCTGGCCCAGTTTGAGCAGTCTGTCCGGTCCGGACAGCAATACCGGAATGACGCCGCATACATAGAGGACTGTATCGAAGGCTTTAACAGCCGTGTAGAGCATCTTCGCACCGCCATGAACGAAATCGCCTGCTCCATCTCCAACATTTCCGACGCCATCGAAGGCGCCGCCTCCGGTGTCAGCGGCGCTGCGGGCAGCACCCGCAGCCTGGTGGACGATATGGCCGGAATTACTGGCCGCATGCACGCCAACCAGGAGATTGTGGGAGAGCTTAAGAGGCAGATGGATGTGTTTGCGAATCTGTAGGAAGTAGCAGGATATCCCGAAAAACAAGAGACGCTGTAGTGCCTGGAAATATGGCATTTACAGCGTCTCTTTTTGTATACCTACCGGACTTTGAATGTCCAACGAGGAATTAAATCCCACCTTTTAGTTTAAACCGTCCCACAAGGCCCTTCATAAGCTGTGACTGGCTGGACAGCTCTTCGCTGGCAGCCGCGCTCTCTTCCGCAGTTGCCGAGTTTGTCTGTACAACGCTGGAAATCTGGTCAATTCCCATGGTTATCTGGGAGATGGCTTCCGCCTGGTTGCTGCTGGCCTGGGAAATCTTTTCGATAATGCCTGTCATTTCGTTTACGGCGTTTACTGCCTGAAGCAGGGACTGGGCCGTATCGCCGGCAATCCGCGTTCCGTTTTCCACTGCCTTTAGCGAATTCTCAATCAGCGCAGACGTGTTGTTAGAAGCCTCCGCGCTCTTGCTTGCCAGATTGCGGACTTCATCGGCTACCACGGCAAACCCTTTTCCCGCAGTGCCTGCCCGGGCAGCCTCCACGGCCGCGTTAAGGGCGAGGATATTGGTCTGGAACGCGATATCTTCGATGGTCTTAATAATTTTTCCGATTTCATTGGAGCAGTTGCTGATATCTCCCATTGCCTGTATCATCTGTTGCATTTTTTCGTTGCTCACATGCATTTCCGTGCTGACGCTGCCTGCCATGGCATTGGCCTGCCGCGCGTTATCCGCATTCTGGTTCACCCTGTCGGAAACTTCTGTGATAGAGGCGGCCAGCTCCTGCACAGAGCTTGCCTGTTCGGTGGCTCCCTGGGAAAGAGCCTGGGCGCCGCTTGACACCTGTTCCGATCCGCTTGCAACCTGGGCGGAGCTTTGGCTGATTTGCAGCATGGTGTCGTTGAGCTTTTCCGCAATGCCCCGGAAGGAAACCAGAAGGGGCCGGAAGCCTCCTGTATATTCCTCCTCGCAGACAGAATCCACTGTAAAGTCCCCTGCTGCCATTCTGGCAAGGAATTTATTCTCATCGTCAATAATCACTTGAAGCTTACGGATCAGTCTGCGTACCTGCGCGGCGAGAACACCCATTTCATCCCTGGAGGTATAGGAAATCTCCACGTCCAGATCGCCTTCCGCCATTTTCGTAGCGGCATTCTCGATTTCCGAAATGGGAATCTTAATAAGGCGGATAATCACAAACGAGAAGAACACACCCACAAGGATAATGGCAATGATAATTGCTGCCATAAGGAAGATAGCCGTTCTGTAGAGGGAAAAACTTTCCTCCGTGGCAGCGTCACTGCCTTGTGTATTGTAGGTGACAATCTCCTGAAAGGCATTGTTCAGGGAATTGTAAAGCTCTACGCATTCGCCTTCCAGGATGGCGCGGGCATCTTCCCTGCGGCCCTGGGCGGCTAAGGCCAGTATTTCTTCATCCGCATTTCTGTACTGGGTCCAGAGATTTTTTGCATTATCATAAAAGCCGCTCTCTTCCTCATCTATCAGCTCCTTATATGTAGCCAGGAGAGTATCCATGTTTTCTTTTTCCTTTTGGAGGTACTGAAGGCTGGATTCCTCTACATCATCAGAGATTGCGGTAAGATATCCCAATTCATTCAGGCGGATATTGGAAAGGGTATTGGTCAGCTCCCTTGCCGTATCAATACTGGGAAGCCAGCTTGTTGAAATGTCGTCTGTCATGTCGTTCATGCGGCCCATAAGAAAGAATGACATACCGCTGATAATCAGCATGCCAATCAGCGCAACCCCTACAAGGATATAGAGCTTAAATCTGATTCTTAAATTCCGTATGTAGTTAATCATGTCTTCAGTCTCCTTTTATATTCTGTTACTTAAAACTGCCTTGGGGAAAACACTCAATATTTTCCACACAATATCCTCGGAAGTATATCGACATATTCTTCCTTTTAGATAAGTGAAATTTAATCTTTGCAGAAAACTTTTTACCATGAATATCTGCCGCAAAAAACTTGACACTATCGTCTTGTGCCTCCTTTAGTAAATTTTGTTGTGGTGACTTAATTCTATCAAACAGCTATAGACCATGTCTATTTTTGGAATGATTAATTTGCGAAATTTATTATATGTCATCCCTTATACGTCATCACTTAAGTTGTTTTCTGCGATAATTTGTCGAATCTGCTGTTTTGTTGCTGGCATAAAAAATCCTCCTTTTTGATAAGAATTGTCATATCTTGATTCTTACCAAAAAAGAGGTATTTCTTTCCAAAGACATAAACTAATTTACAATACCGTGTGATCCTTCAAGGTCCATCTGGTAATTCTATTGATTTTATTGTAATACACGCCTATTTTTACTTCAATTACATCATTTATTATGGCTTGCTGATTTTCTGTTACCAAAATATTGCCATAAGCATACATTCATCCATCACTTTAAGATGTGATTAATGCACATATGTCTTGATGCATTTTACTATAATCATAAACCTTTCCACGTTCTTCAAGTACATATATTCTTACAAATTCACTTTTATAATTTGCCAACTTATTTATTACCGACAGCCGATCCTCTGCCAAGTAAGAAATTTTATTGGTATCTGGATCATATAATTTTACCGCTTCTCTCAAATCTTCTTGGTTAATATCTCTTTCTGATATACCATAATATCCATGAACCTTTTCTAATGTAATTGGCACTATTTGGTATCCCCACCTATCACTTCCCACTATTTCTGTAATCTTACTTGGATTCCTTTTCAATTCCCACTTTAAAACAGAAAACTCTTGTCTTGGTGATGTCTCATATAAATCCTTAGCTTCAAATACTACCTTCGGGCGTATCCTATCTCTATACATTTCATATAACCGCTTGTATTCTTCATCTATAGTGGTATTATAATACTTTTTTAATGCAGTTTCTAAAAATGCATCATTAAACTGTAAAAAGCACTCATCATTTATATTATTATGTATATCATCTAATGAATCAAACAAAAAATGCCTACTCTGCACCAGCTTGATATACATACAGCGTATCATCCCCTCAAAAGCCGCATTTGTTTTATGGAAAATCACTTGCGAATAGTGGAAATATCTTGACATCAAGAAATGCTCCACTACATGCTGCCCTTTTTTATTACATACCAGAACTTTATTATTTTCTGATAAAGTCGGATCTTCAACCACCATTAATAACCTTATCAGATATTGCAAATCTACCAGGCCATATTTAACGCCAGTTTGATAAGAATCCCTTAACAAATAATCTAATCTATCCGCATCTAGGCTTGAATGTAATAACTGTGTATACACCATGTTTCTGGAACCATACTCGCCAGTAAAAATCTCTCCAATCTCCAGCGGATTCAATCCATTCTCAACTAAAATCTTTCTTATATCATTGTTATTTATAACTATATATTTTCCCAAATGCTCGTGATGCGCTGATTTAGAATGTGAAGACGCCATTTCATACAAATATTTCTCATTCACTGGGGGATGTATTTCTACAATACTAGTTGCATTTTGATTATCAAGACAATAACCATATACACTTTCTCCTAAATGGGAAAGCGGATAATGCCCAATATCATGTAATAACGCTGCCACTCGCAACTTTATAACATCATCCTCATTTAGCATTCCTTGTTTAAATAAATGTTCTGTCATTAATCCCATAATATACAATACACCTAATGAATGTACATATCTGGAATGTTCTGCACCAGGAAAAACAAAATTAACGCGTGCCAGTTGTCTAAGTCCACGCAAACGTTGAAAAATCGGTGTATCAATTAAAGCTAATTCTAATTTTGTAATACCAATCCCACCATAAACGGGGTCATTAATATATTTCACTATTTTTAATCTATTCTCAGACATATTATGACCCCGTTTTTGCAAATCCTTCATCGCCTAGAATTCCAAATGCATATTGACATTGTTCTTCATTGTATTGCGGCTTATTTTTTATTAGCGTTAGAAAAAGCGTATGTTCTTGGTCATCTATTTTCCAACTCTCCTTATTATTATAAATATACAATAAAGATGCTAATAACTCATACCATGATGCTGTAGTAAAATCTGCTCTTTTTCTTTTCTCCAAATTATTCACACATTGAATGTTACTCTCTGCCCTCTTTGCCAATTTGTAATCACTAAAATCATTACTAGCCAAAACATCCAAATTAGCATAAATGTACGAAGTCAATGCTGGCGAATAAGGACCTCTTACATACCAATTATACGTATAGCCTAAGTTTGTTCCTAAAGATTGTAATAAATATATTTTTTTCTGACTTATAAGTCTAGCATCAAAACTATCTTTACTTATTTCTAGTTTTTGGAAAACTATTCCACTTGCAATATCAATGTTATTCATGCCATCCACCTTTCCATCTTTCAAAAAGTACCACATTTTACACAAAATCACTATTTGGGGGAAGCAAAATCATCCTTCTAATATAATATACTCTTTCTCAATATGGACGTTTTGGAACGTATGTTCTATTTTAATTCTATCAGAAAATAAATTATTTTTCAATACAAAACAGCATAATTGGCAACAAAATTTTATTTGCGTAATAGTAATAGCTATAATAAAAGTACAACAAACAATCATATAAATTACTTAACATATATAAAAATTAACGTACTCCCTGTTACCGCAACCCTTTTTTTGCCGATTAGCAAATTTTATTTTTTGCTTGTTCATCATCTTCCCTCTCCTCATACTTCCAAAAGAAAGAAAACAAAGAACACTCTTAACTTTTATTTTATTCTACCACAATTCCTTCAAAAATACCACCATCTTCTTAATCTGAAAAGTATACAGAAAGGAAATACCCTATTTTACAGTGTTTTCATGGGTTTGAAAGATTGAGATAAGAAGAGGGGGGGGGTTGTTGGGGTTGGGAGATTGAGTGGAGATGAAAAGAAAGGAAGAGGGTAGGTTCTTCTTTGGGGGTGAGGATTTGGGGAAGGGAAGGAGAAAAAGAGGACCTTGAAGGTGTGGTCCCTCAAGGCCCATCTGATAATTCTATTGGTTTTTGGTTTCCGTCTCAGCGAAAATTATTTTTTGCAATGTCGGAAAATTTGTTCTGCAAAATCAATCATCCCACTTTACTGCTTATGGGTAATCGCCGCCTGCGCAGCCGCGAGCCTGGCTATGGGCACACGATACGGGGAACAGGATACATAGCTCAGTCCCAGAATATGGCAGAACTCCACGGAGGACGGGTCACCGCCGTGCTCGCCGCAGATGCCCAGCTTGATTTCGGGTCTGGTGGAGCGTCCCAGCTCCGCAGCCATCTTCACCAGCTTGCCTACGCCGTTCTGATCCAGTCTTGCAAAGGGATCGGACTCGTAAATCTTGGCCTTGTAGTAGGAATCCAGGAACTTGCCGGAGTCGTCCCGGGAGAAGCCGAAGGTCATCTGGGTCAGATCGTTTGTACCAAAGGAGAAGAAATCCGCCTCCCTGGCAATCTCGTCCGCAGTCAGTGCGGCTCTTGGAATCTCAATCATAGTACCGATACGGTACTGGATATCCGAGCCTTTTTCCTTCTTTACAAGCTCTGCGGTTTCCTCCACGATCTCTTTTACAAATTTCAGCTCCTTGCGCTCGCCAACCAGCGGAATCATGATTTCCGGTACAATGTCGAATCCCTCTTCCCGTTCCACCTCAATGGCTGCCTCAACCACGGCGCGGGTCTGCATCTTGGCAATCTCCGGATAGGTGACGGCCAGACGGCATCCTCTGTGGCCCATCATGGGGTTGAACTCATGAAGCTCTCTGCATTTGTCCTTTACTTCCTCCATACTGAGGCCCATTTCCTCTGCCAGAGCCCGGATATCCTCCTCCTCTGTGGGAACGAACTCGTGAAGAGGCGGATCCAGATAGCGGACCGTCATGGGACGACCCTTTAAGGCCTTGTACATAGCCTTAAAGTCCTCCTTCTGGAAGGGCAGAAGCTCCATCAGAGCCGCCTCCCTGGCCTCCTGGTTGTCGGACAGGATCATCTTGCGGATCTTCGGAATACGCTCCGGGTTGAAGAACATATGCTCTGTACGGCAAAGTCCGATACCCTCCGCGCCCAGACGCACGGCATTTGCCGTATCCTCCGGAGTGTCCGCATTGGTGCGCACCTGCAAACGGCGGAATTTGTCGGCCCAGCCCATGATCCTCTGGAAGTTGCCGCTAATCTTGGCCTCTCTGGTAAGGATATCCCCCTTATAGATCTTTCCGGTGGTGCCGTCCAGGGAAATATAATCTCCCTCTGTAAAATGGCAGCCGCCCAGATCAAACCATTTCTCTTCCTCGGAGATCTTAATCTCCCCACAGCCGGATACACAGCAGGTTCCCATTCCACGGGCCACCACGGCCGCATGGCTTGTCATGCCGCCCCGCACCGTCAGGATACCCTGTGCCGCATGCATTCCCTCGATATCCTCCGGAGAAGTCTCCAGACGGACCAGGATCACCCGCTCTCCTTGCTCTTTCGCGTTCTTTGCATCCTCGGCGGTAAAGTAAACCTTTCCTGCCGCAGCTCCCGGAGATGCCGGAAGCGCCTGTCCGATCACCTGACCTGCCTTCAGGGCTTCCGGGTCAAAGGTGGGATGCAGAAGCTGATCCAGGGATCTGGCCTCAATGCGGAGCACCGCCTCCTCCTGGGAAATCATACCCTCGTCCACCATATCGCAGGCAATCTGCAAAGCGGCCGGAGCCGTTCTCTTTCCGCTTCTTGTCTGGAGGAAATAGAGCTGTCCCTCCTGGATGGTAAATTCCATATCCTGCATATCCCGGTAGTGGTTCTCAAGCTTCCGGGCGATCCGCATAAACTCCTCATAGCACTCGGGCAGATCCTCCTGCAGCTTGGTGATGGGCTGTGGTGTCCGGATACCTGCCACCACGTCCTCGCCCTGGGCATTGATAAGGTACTCGCCGAAGATCCCCTTCTCGCCCGTGGCCGGATTACGGGTAAATGCCACGCCCGTACCCGAGGTATCGCCCATATTTCCGAATACCATGGCCTGGACATTGACGGCGGTTCCCCAATCGCCGGGGATATCGTTCATTCTGCGGTACACAATAGCCCGGGGATTGTCCCAGGAACGGAACACGGCCTGCACGGCTCCCATAAGCTGATCTCTGGGATCCTGGGGGAAGTCCTCTCCCTTTGCCTCCTTGTAAACCGCCTTAAATCTGGCGATAAGCTCCTTCATATCGTCCGCATCCAGATCCGTATCAAACTTTACGCCTTTTGCCTCCTTGACCTCGTCGATGATTTTCTCAAAGAACGATTTGGGCACCTCCATTACCACATCCGAGTACATCTGGATGAAGCGGCGGTAGGAATCGTACGCAAACCTGGGATTTCCGGTTTTCTTCGCGAAACCCTCCACGGAAATATCATTTAAACCAAGGTTCAGAATGGTGTCCATCATGCCAGGCATGGACGCCCTTGCGCCGGAACGGACAGAAACCAGAAGCGGATCCTCCGTATCGCCAAAACGTTTTCCCTGCATACCCTCCAGAAATACCAGGGCCGCGTTGATCTGAGCCTGCACCTCGCCGGAAATCCGCTTGTCATTCTCATAGTAATCCGTACAGGCTTCCGTAGTCACCGTAAAACCCTGGGGAATCGGAAGTCCCAGGTTTGTCATCTCTGCCAGGTTTGCTCCCTTTCCCCCCAGCAGATTTCTCATACTGGCGTCGCCTTCCCTAAAAAGATACACCCATTTTGCCATTTTTTTACAAATCCCTCCTATTTAAAGTGTTTCGTCTACCCGCTTTTTCGGACATAGAAAAAGCGCCAGTGTGGTCAACGACCAAACCCTGCGCACATATTAAGCATATCACATCTGTTAAAAATGTCAAGGGATAAATTGGAAGATTGTGCAATATATACAATAATCCTTCTTATATCCGGAAACCATAGGTTTTCGTATCCTTTGTTTCCTTTAGCATATCCGGAAACATAAAATCTTCGTCTTGAAGAATAAAATCTTTGCAGATCTCTTCATCTTTGCTTCCGTAAACCCTTGTCGCATACGCAAGTATGGCATTTTCTACCAGGTTTCTACAAAAACGTCCATTTCCCATATTGGGATGCTTTTTTGCTGCTTTACAGAGAGATCCCACTTTCTCATTTGCCTGTGATCCTATGGCAAATCCTCTTTTGTCCGCTTCCAACTGGGCGATCTGCACCATCTCATGGACAGAATAGTCTTCAAATCTGATCTGGAAGGGTACCCGTGACCGTAACCCTGGATTTCTTGAGAAAAACTCTTCCATTTTATCGGGATATCCGGCAAAGATCACAATGGTTTCTTCCCTGTTGTTTTCCATTTCCTGCACAATGGTGTTTATGGCCTCATCTCCAAATGCCCCATCCCTATCTTCCACCAGGGAATATGCCTCATCAATGAACAAAACTTTTCCCCTGGCCTTTTGAAATACGGATCTTACCTTTTCAGCCGTATGTCCCAAATATTTTGCCACCAGATCCGCCCGGCCAACCTCTACGATCTGAGCATCGGAAAGCAATCCCGACTCATAAAAGATCCCCGCCAGGATCCTGGCAACCGTAGTCTTGGCGGTGCCGGGATTTCCCACAAATTCCATGTTCAGCACAACAGGTACTGATCTTTTGCCCATCCTGGAAAAATCCTGCTTCATTTTTGCATAGGCAGTGATCTTTCTCACCTGTTCCTTGACTTCTCTAAGACCGATCAGCTCACCCAGCATCATGGAATAGTCGGGCGCTGTCATCTGTACCGGTGTCGGCTGTTCTTTTATGGAAGCAAGTTTATATTTAATCTCTTCCGCTGATTTTCTGCCAAGATTACGAATCTTCCCGAAATCTTCATCCGTAAAATTCTGAAGTTCTTTTACCATGTTAAATCCCGCTCTTTTCAGGCAATTAAAAGTCCGCACACTCAGATCCAGCTCGTCTAAGGTCATATCAGAGGGAAGATCTTTATCATCTATATCTTCCCCATTATCCATATCTTCTCCGGCATCCGCGTCTTCCTCCATGCCTTCTGTCTTTTCCTGCATGCTTATTAAAGTCTGCAAAATCCCATGCATCCCCCATTGAAAACAGTTTATTGGGAGCTTGTAAGCAGGATCCTCAAAGGACTTTTGTCCGTTTAGATCCATGATCATGGCTCCGGGAAACACCAGAGAGATCACAGTCCGCATCCGGAGAGAGATCTCCTCTGGCAGGCTTAAGAAAATCATTCCCCATCCAGATCTTCCATCGGAAGACGCGCCGGAAAGGAATCGCAGAGAACCCTTTGCCTTCTTCATGATCTCCAGCATTTCTTTAAAATAACTTCCAGATGACGTGTTATTATACGCGCTGCCTTTTTTCTGGTATCCGCTTTCCTTATCCTCATGGATGGACGGCAGACAGTAAAGTGCATAAACCCTTTTTTGTTCCTGGAATATGTCGTCGGGAATCTTTGCAGATATGGCTTTTGCTTCGGCGCATTCCTGAAAGATCCAGTTAAAATCTTCCGGGGTGGCTTTCACGCCAGGACCTGAAAAGACATAATTCGTCAGATTCCCCTCATTATCGGAAGACAATTGCCATCCAAGAAATTCTTTATGAGGAAGCTGTTTTGCGGACTGTAAAAATCTCTCACATGCCTCAGATGCGTAATCCTCATCGTAATAGGTATAGATATGCCTGATAATAAGGATTGCAATGTTGGACAACATGTGATCTTCGGATTTCATTATATAATTTAACATAAGCTGTGCCTCTCTTTCTTATGAAATAATAAGGATCTGTTTGTCAGAGATGTCGCAATCTGCGTCAAAGGATAAATTCTATGGCATGAATTTCCCGGGTGGATCCCCTGGCATGCTCGCTGCCTGATGCAGGTCATGGCTCTGCTTTTACTTCTCCGGTTATCCACCTGACGCATTTGCGGATGAAATTGTCAAGGAGCATTTGCATCGGCACAACAAAAAAGCCGGTGTAGCAACATCTAAAAAAGAGCAGAATATCCCTCTTTTCCAAGATATCTGACTCTTTTCCATGTGTTGATCACACCAGCTTATTTGTCAAACTGTATAATGTTTAGTGAAAATTAGTATAGCAGGTTAGAATGCTTTTGTCAATAAAAATTTAGGGATTTATCAAGTTTTTAAAAATTTCAACCTTTTTTTGAACAATTTTTCAGTTTCGGCATATTTACTAATTTGGTAGTGGGTATTTTGTAGAATTTAACTATACAGAATGAAATACAGCAGATGTGCTACCCTCACTATACCAGAGTGCGCCCGCCTTGTAAACTCCCTTTTGCTGGAATGGGCGCAGTTTTAAGGCTGCCACTGCTGCCAGCCTCTCAAAGTTGCTGTATCTGATATTAAGCCAGCTTTTCCAGCTCTTCTTTGAAAAGCTCCCCAGCAGAACGGTAGCCATGTATCCTGCGTGGGTATCCGTTTATCCAGCTCTCTATTTTCTCTATTTCCTCGTCGGTCTTGTCGTCAAAGTTTGTCCCCTTTGGCACTTTTCGCCGTACCATTTTATTTGTTACCTCATTCGTGCCACGCTCCCAGCTACTATATGGGTGGCAGTAATATAAATGTGTCCTCTTTTCCCCCTCTTCCAGTATAGAACGCTCTAAGCCGTTCACGTCGGCAAACTCACTGCCATTGTCTACCGTGATTGTCTTAAATTGGATCTATACTATAAAAGTAGACACTATTCTGCACTATCTGTTATAATAAATTATACACAAAGAAGGAGGTTCCTTATGGCCACTAACAGCTACACAAAATACGATGAAGATTTTAAAAAGTCTCTCGTCTCTTTACATCAAAATGGTAAAACACAAACCCAGCTCTGCAAGGAATACGGCGTCTCCCAGTCCGCTCTCGGTAAATGGGTCAAACAATACTCTACGGTTGAGATGGACGACGGTGACGTCCTTACCGCCAAGCAGGTAAAGGAACTGCAAAAACGCAATGCCCAGCTCGAAGAGGAGAACCTTATCCTAAAAAAAGCGATTGCCATCTTCACGCCACACTCAAACAACGATTAGACGCGGTTCATAAGCTCCGCTTCCAGCACTGCATCAAGACCCTCTGCCGGGTCCTTCGGGTCAACAGAAGCACTTATTACAAGCATTTCTCTTCACAGCCCGCTCCCCGTATCCGGGAGAACCAGCATATTGCTTCCCTGATTCTCCATATCCATGCGGATTACAGGAAGCGCCTCGGAGCTTACAAAACCACCTACATCCTTCTGCGTGATTATGGCATTCACATCAGTGTCGGCAGAGTGTACCGGCTGATGAAACACTTACAGCTTCCTAAAATGTCCACCGATAAACCTTCTGCTCCGGCCAGATGTTCTGACAATGAGGCCTGTGCGAACCATCTGCAGCAAATTTTAAACAGAAAGCTCCCAATCTTGTATGGGCCAGTGACATTACCTTTCTCAAAGTCGGAAGGAAATGGTACTATCTGTGTATTGTGATGGATCTCTTTTCCAGGAAGGTCATTGCCTGGCATGTTTCTGCCCATGCTGATACAGAACTGGTTATCACTGCATTTCGAAGAGCTTACGAAAAACGGAAGGCCCCTTACGGCCTTATGTTTCACTCCGACCGGGGAACCCAGTATACCGCCTTCGCATTCCGGCAGCTTCTGGATTCTCTGAATGTTGTGCAGTCTTTTTCAAAGAAAGGCTATCCGTTTGACAATGCCCGCTGTGAATGCTTTTTCAAATATCTGAAGAAAGAAGAAACAGACCGCAAATGTTACCGTTCCCTGCAGGAGCTGCAGCTTTCTATATTTGAGTACATAGAAGGGTACTACAATTCAAAAAGACCGCATGGCACGCTGAATATGCTTACTCCAAACGAAGCGGAAGTATTATACTGGGAGCAGAATTCCTAGTCTGCTCCTTAAAACTTTTATACTTTTTTGTGTCTACTTACTTGACTATAGTCCAGTTCCTTGTAAATCGTATCTCTATGCACTCCCAGCGCTCCTGCAATCATTACTACGCTATCGCCAGCCTTAAGCATCTTTTCTATTGTCCGTCTGTCCTCATAGCGTAATCTTTTATACTTCCTTGCCACTGTCCCCGCTCCTTTCTGCTTAATGGTAAAAAAATAAGCGTGTCAGAGTTTCTACACTCTGCACGCTCTCCTTTTTCTCTGCTATTCCAATAAAAAAAGAAATTCGGCAGAGGTTTATAACCTCTTGTCGAATTTCATTCTAAAACTTATCGGATTTATCAAGTTTTTGCCGCTATATACAAATTCCTTCCGAAAAGCTTTCCTTCCCCAAATGCCGGGGTATCCCGCCTACCACTCCGACAGGATCCAGTCCTCCGGCGCGGATGCCACCGTGGACCGGCGCACCACAAGGCGGCCGTCCATCAGGATTTTGCACACAGACTTTCCGCTGTCCTGGTTTTCGATCCTGTCAAAGAGGACCCGGGCCGCCTCAATGCCCGCATGACGCTTCTTTATATGTATGGTAGACAGGGAGGGCTCCACAATGCTGGAGATAAAGATATCGTCGTAACCGATGAGCCGTATCTCCTCCGGCACCCTCCTTCCGTACTCCTTCAGCACCTTCAGGGCGCCCACCGCCATCTGGTCGTTTCCGCAGAAAACCCCGTCCAAGTCCGGCACATTTTCCAACAGCTCCTTCATGGCCCGGTAGCCTCCCTGGTGGCTGTAATTTCCCTTCACGATCATTTTTCTGGTGTTCACCCTAAGACCGTTCTTTTTCATGGTATCCAGGTATCCCTCAATACGCTCCTCCACGATCTCCATGTGATCCGGCCCGCTGATATGGCAGATTTTGCGGCACCCGCAATCGTAAAGGTGCTGCACCGCTATGGAGGAATTTTCATAGCCGTCAAAATAGACAGAATCGATACCGTACCCGGAAAAATCCCGCTCCAGGCTCACAATCGGCGTCTTTTTATATTTGTCCGCCAGTTTCTTAAGCTTCTCACAGTAATTGGCGCTGCGCTCCTTTGACACAACGGAGGCAAAGATAATACCGTCAACCCGGTTATTGATGTACTGCCGGAAAAGCTCCAGCTCATATTTCTCCGCAGACTGGTTTCCGTAAACGCTTCTGGCGTCGCTTAAAAGCACCTGGTAACCTCTCTGCGTGGCCACCTCGTCGATGCCCTTCACCACGTACGGGTAAAATACGCCGTACATGTCCCCTGTAATGACGCCGATAATCCCCGAATGCTTGCTCTTCATCTGCTGCGCGATAGGGTTTGCCTCGTAGGACAGTTCAACCGCCGCGGACCGTACCCGCTCCGCCAGCACAGGGCTTACATACCGCTTTCCGTTCAGCACATTGGACACGGTGGAGATGGAAACGCCCGCTTTTCTGGCTACATCTTTAATCCCGACCATAAAACATTTTCCTTCATAATTTTTAGTACCCTCAGTATAAAGGTTTCTGTCGGTTTCATCAAGTAATATCTGGAAATTTCTCCTGCGCATTGTAAAGCAGCTCTCTCATCCGGCTGTTCACCCGGAAAAGCTCCTCCTTCCACCAGGGACTTCCTGTATGCCAGAATTCCACGGTATATTTCCGCACTCCCAGGGCCCACGCCGCGGGAATGGCCTTTTCAAACTCCACATGCCCCTGGCCAAAGGGCACTTCCCGGAAAATGCCAGGCCTCGTCTCCTTTAAGTGAACCGCCGCAATATGGCCGGCCCCCTGCTCCATATCCTCAATCATATCCGTACCGTATAAAACAGAGGCGTTTGTCAGGTTTCCGATATCCGGGTATACGGCCAGATAGGGGGACTCCTCCCTTCTCACATACCGCATGGCCTTTGTGACCGTATTCATAAACTCCGTCTCCATGGTCTCAAATCCCAGCATCACCCCCGCGCTGGCCGCCATACGGACGGCCTTTGACAGATTTTCAAAAAAACGTTTTTTTGTAGTGTAAGAAGAAGCCTCATAGTATACATCATACCCTGCAAGCTGGATTAACCTAACGCCCAGGTCATCAGCCAGGCGGATGGCCTTCTCCATAATCTCAAGCCCCCGGGCCGCCCTCCCCGGCTCTTCGCTTCCCAGAGGATATTTCCGGTGTCCCGACAGGCACATGGTACGGATGGGAAGGCCTTTTTCGTACATCAGACACACCAGCTCCCGCCGTTCCTCCATGCCCATCTCCAGCCGGGCAAGCTTTTCCTTTGTCTCATCAATGCTGATCTCCAGATAGTCATACCCTGCCGCCAAAGCGCTTTCCAGTTTCGTCTCCCAGGATATGTCCCCCGGCATGGCCTTCTCATACAGCCCCAGCGTGTACTGCCTCACAGTCTCTTCCCTCCCTGGTTTTCAAAATGCTGCCAGACGCCGTTCAGAGCACAAATCACTTCCTGATACACCTGGTATTTCTCTTCGTAAATTTCCTTGTATTCCCGGCGCGGAAAAACCGTTCCGGTAATCTTCACGGTCTTTTCTATGGCCGTTTTGTAGTCCGGATAAATCCCTGCGGCAATTCCTGCCGCCATGGCCGCCCCCTGGGCTCCCGTTTCCCTGCCTGCCACCACATCAATGGGAATCTGGAGAACGTCCGCAAAGATCTGCACCCACACCGGCGAGTTGGCCGCACCGCCGGAGAGGCGGATGGAGGCAGGCGCCTCCCTGTTCCTAAGGAGCTTCCTTACATGGGTCAGATGGGAAAATACGATTCCCTCATACACGGCCCGCAGCATATGCTTTCTGGTGTGGTAGGATGTAAGCCCCATAAAGGAGCCCTTTGCCAGGGGATTTTCATTGGAGCCGTTGAGAAAGGGCAGGAAAACCACCCTGCAGTCCCAGGGCTCTATGGAGGCCGCCCACTGATTGGCCGTGTCATAGACAGACCGTCCGGCCCTTAAGGCCTCCTCTGCCTCCCCGCCCATAAGCTGCCGGATAAACCACTCCAGGTTTCCGGCGGAGGTAGGGCTGCTCTCCTCCACCAGAAAATAACCTGGAATGCAGAACATGGAGTTAAGGGCCACCGTACCGTTTAAAACGGGTTCTTTCCTTATAAATTCATTGATGCTCCATGTGCCCGCGATCATACACATCTGCTTCTCGTCCGAGAGCCCTGTGGCAATGCCGCAGGCGTTGACATCGAACATTCCCGCCGCCACCGGGATTCCTGAAGGAAGCCCGGTTTCTGCCGAAGCCTCCCTGGTCACATACCCGCAGATCTCTGCCGAACAGCGAAGCGGCGGTAATTTATCATAGACCTCCTGGAGCCCAAACAAGGCCAACAGCTCCCTGTCATAAGCCCCTGTTTGCAGGTTCACCAGGTTTCCCCCTGTGGAATCCGAGTATTCCGCAAAGGCTTCCCCCGTAAGCCGGTAGCGGATATAATCCTTCACCATGAAAATATACTTTGTCCTTTTTAAGACCTCCGGCTCATGATCCCGCAGCCACGCCAGAAGGCTTACCGGCTGGCAGGCCAGAATATCCTGGCAGGATTTTTCAAAGACCTTTTCCCGGATGCCGTTTTCTTTCCATTTTTTTACGTATTCCCAGGCCCTGGTATCTGTGGAGAGAATGCCTCTGTAGACAGCGCTCCCGTCCTCCCCCACCAGATAGAGGCCCTTTCCATGGCCGGAAAAGGACACGCCCGCAATATCCCCGGGGTCTATGCCGCTCTTTCCTATGGTCTCCCTCACAGCCGCCGCGTTGCTTCTCCACAGCTCTTCCATATCCCGCTCCGTATAGCCCGGCGCCGGCGTCAGCACAGTCACCGGAACAGAGCAGGAGGAAACCTGGTTTCCCGTCTCGTCAAAAAGCGCAGCCTTGGAGAACGTACCTCCATTGTCGATTCCCATTAAATATCTCATAGACGCTCCCTGTCCAAATCCCCCTCTTCCCTGTCCACAGCCGGAACACCGGGACAGTTGGGTCCGAAATGCTTCAGCACAACCAGGGGCTCCACCCTGCTGGCATTTGTGATTGTCACGCCTTTTACAGCCGCCTCTTCGGAGACAAAAAACTCGTCCGTGCTCTCCTGCCCAAACCTAAGAAGCGTGGGAGCCTCCGCGTCGTACACACCAAATCTCCCATGTCCCTGGACGAAAATGCATCCGTACGCCGCATGATCTTTTATAAGGGGTGTCTCTCCCGGATAGACAGTCAGCTCCTTTGCGGCAATGTAGGGATTGCCGTATACAATCCATTTCTGGATATAGCTCTTTGTCTGGGTCTCCGTGACAGGCTCCCGGAAATAATGCTTTCTATAATGGGGGTCGGTGTTCTTTTCCCAGTCCAACAGGCTGAAAATATAGTCCATGTCCCCCCGCTTGTCCTGTGGGCACTCCTCATCCAGCATTTCCGGCGGATAAACCTCCCCGGACACAATATTCTCATACACCGAATTCACGTCCGAGTTCCACTGGGGCTCATAGGTCAGCACGGAGGCCGGGGCGTGAATCACGCCCGCAGGGGTGTACCACCCCGTCCCAAGCTGTACCCGGTAAGCCCGGGACAGCTCTGTAATACGGGTGTCGTCCTCTGCAAAACGCCGGATCCGTTCCTTGATCTCCTCCGGCTTTACATCCGGGTCAAAGCCGAAATAGGTATAGTTACACTCCCCAAAATAGTTATTCAACTGCTTGGGGAAATAGTAATTCTCCGGTTTTCCAAGCTTTCCCACCCTCTGGGCAGCCTCAAAGGTAAGATGCAGATGGTGGAACAGCGGGTTCTCATTGTCGAAAAACTTGGAGTACATGGGCCAGCCGTTGTATTTTTTCATAAGCTCTTTTCCCACCAGCTCCTCCCCCAGGGTTTTCACCGCGTCCCGAAGGGTAAATCTCACCCCGCTTCCGTATTCTCCGCACACATAGCTCAAGCCCTCATCCGCCTTTGCGTTTTCCCCGTTCTGGGCGGCGATGGTGGAGGAGAACCAGCGCTCCGTGATGGATCCCCTGGCCATGCCAAACGCGAAGTAATCGTCGGGATGCAGCTTCAGACGGTGGCCCGCCTTTCCGAATCTTCGAGGCACAAAGGCCGGAAACAGCCGGAATACGCCCTCCCCTTTGGAGAAAGTCTCCCGTATGGCACGCGCGTCCCTCAGGGCGCCCTTCACCACCAGATTGCCTGTCTTTTCCGCTTCTGTAAGCCGTTCCTCCAGTTTCCTGTCAGCCTGTCTTATCAGTTCTTTTTCTGTCATGGTATTTCTCCTTTGGTTTTTCTGCCCTATTTGAATTCGTCAAGATTTTCCACGGTTACCAGCTTGTAGGGTATCAGGGTCTCCTTCTCAAGGTTCTCGCCGTTTACCGCTCTTACCGCAGCCTCCACCGCGCCTGCGCCCTGGCCCACAGCATCCTGGTACACGGTTCCGATAAGCTCCCCGGACTCTACAAGCGTCAGCGCGTCGGCAATGGCGTCAATACCTACCACCTTGATGGAATCCTCTTTTCCCGCGGCCTGGATGGCCTTCAGCGCGCCAATGGCCATCTCGTCGTTCTGAGCCACGACACCGTCGATGTCATCCCCCATCTGCAGCCAGTTCTCCATCAGAGCCATGGCTTCCGCCCGGTCCCAGTTTGCCGTCTGCTCCGCGATAATTTTGATATCCGGATAATTTTCCAGGACTTCACAGATACCCTGGGAGCGGTCAAGCTGGGCAGAGTGGGCGTTGGGGCCGTCGATAACCACAATATTTCCCTTTCCCCCCAGCTCGTCCGCCATCCGCTGCATGGCGATTCTGCCGGAGTCCACGGTATCCCCGCCCACATAACAGGTGGCCTCCTGCACATTGTCCGTCATGCCGTTTACCACAATAATGGGAATGCCCGCTTCATTGGCCGCATTGACACAGGGAACGCATCCGCTTGAATCATAGGGATTTAAGATAATGGCATCGCATTTGTCCGTGATAAAGGACTCCACCTGTTTAAGCTGCTCCTCGGCGGAGCCTCTTCCGTCCAGCTCCACCAGCTCCACGCCCATTTCGTCTGCCTTCTGGGCCGCCGCCTCCGCCATATAGGTGATAAACTCATTGGAAAGGTTCTGGTAGGAGACGCCAATCCTAACGGTCTTATCCCCTGCCGCCTCCGGCGTCTGGACAGACGCATCCTCAGGTTTTTCCGTATTCTGTGCCGGAGCCGCAGGCGTCTCCCCGCTCTGGGATTTCCCACAGGCTGTAAGCCCCATTACCAGACCAAGCGTTAACAACATTGCGATTTTTTTCCTCATTTTCAAATCCTCCTAATTTTAGTACCGCATCTGCCCCTCCAGGCCTCTGTGTACCGGAAAAATTTCCGGGGCGTCTGCTGTTTTTATTGATAAATGCCTATGGCAGAAATCCAGAATATTATCTTCTTTTTTTCTTTGTGGTGATATCTATAAGCACAGCCGCGATAATGATGATTCCCTTCACGATCTGCTGCCAGTAGGACGAGACCTTTAAGAGGTCCAGCCCGTTTTTCAGCACTCCTACAATCAGCGCGCCTATGACGGTGCTTAAGACGCTTCCCTCCCCGCCGGACAGACTGGCTCCGCCTATGACGCAGGCCGTGATGGCATCCATCTCATATCCCTCTCCCGCAATGGGCGAGCCGCTCATAACCCGGGATGAAATAATGATGCCGGATACGGCTGACACAAAGCCTGTTATCATGTAAACAATCATTTTTACCCTTCTCACATTGATGCCGGACACCCTGGCGGACTGCTCGTTTCCGCCTACGGCATACACATGGCGGCCAAATTTCGTATAGTGCAGAAGCACAACCCCAAGAAGGATTATCACCACAAAAATAATCACCGGATTTGGCACCCCAAACAGAAAGCCGCCGCCTATGGCAGTGTACGCGTCACTCAGATCAATGATGGGACGGCCGTTGTTGTAGAGCTGGGCTACGCCCCGAAGCAGGGTCATCATGCCCAGGGTTGTGATAAAGGGAGGCACCTCCCCGTACGCGATAAGCACTCCATTGACCGCTCCCGCCGCCACGCCCACAGCGACTCCCGCCAGCAGGGACACAAAAAGCGGATATTCCCCCGGATGGGCCAGACTTGTGGCCACCATGGCCGTGACGCCCGCTATGGACCCCACAGACAGGTCGATTCCCCCTGTGATAATCACAAAGGCCATTCCCACAGAGATAATCCCTGTGATGGATACCTGCCTGAATATATTGGAAAAATTACGGATATTTAAAAATGACGGCGTTAGGACAGACAGCACGGCACAGATCAGAAGAAGAATCATCACAATGCCGAATCTCTCAAAAAATCCGCTGACGGTTATTTTTCCTGCTCTCATTTTATTGTTCCCTCCTTCCTATGGCCAGGCTCATAATCCGTTCCTGGCTGAATTCCTCCCGCTTAAGCTCTCCCATAAGCTCTCCGTCATGGAGAACAAGGGCCCTGTCGCTCATGCCTATGATCTCGGGAAGCTCCGAGGAAATCATAATGACTGCCTTGTTTTTCGCCGCGAATTCCCACATCATCCTATGAATCTCCGCCTTTGCCGCCACGTCGATTCCCCTTGTGGGCTCATCGAAGATAATCATCTCCGGATCGCCCATCATCCATTTTGCCAGAACCACCTTCTGCTGATTACCGCCGCTTAAGGTCTCTGCCTTTACCCACAGGGAGGGGCATTTCACCCGGAATTCTCCCGCTATCTTTTCCACCTCTCTTTGCTCCTTCCCTGGCCTTAGAAACATTTTCCCCACACAGAAGTCGTCCAGATGGACAATGGAAATATTGTCCTTTACGCTGGCGTTGAGGTTGAGTCCCAGTATCTTCCGGTCTTCTGACACCAGGGCAATCCCCCTCTTGATGGCGTCCCTCTCCGACCCGATTTCCACCGGCTCTCCTTCCACGCAGATTTCCCCCTCATCCAGGGGCTCCATTTCAAAGATGGTCTCCGCCAGCTCCGTGCGCCCTGCTCCCATAAGACCCGCGATTCCCAGAATCTCTCCCCTTCGGACCTGGAAGCTGATATTCCTGAATTTGTTGCTGCGGGAAGCGTTTTTCACCTCCAGGAACACTTCTCCCGGCCGGGCGTCCCCTCTGGGATAGATATCCCCCACCGTGCGCCCCACCATGGCGGAGATGAGCTCTTCCTCTGTCAGCTCTTTTGCAGGCTTCTGGCAGATAAACCGGCCGTCCCGCAGCACAATGATGTCGTCCGCAATGCGGAAAATCTCGTCCATTTTGTGGGAAATGTAGATAATGGTTCTCCCCTGGTCTCGCAGCTGGCCTATCACCCGGAACAGCTCGTCCACCTCCGAGTCGGTTATGGCTGAGGTGGGCTCGTCCATGATAATAATGGAAGCTCCAAAGGAGACTGCTTTGATGGCCTCCACCATCTGCATCTGGGCCACGCTTAACGCCTTCATTTTCTCCGTAGGGTCAATGGATATTTTCATGTCCTCCAGCAGCTTTTCTGCCTGTCGGTTCTGCTCCTTGAAATCCACCAGGAGTCCTGTCTTTAAGAGAATCTCCCTGCCCAGGAAAATGTTTTCCGCCACGGTCATCAGCGGCACCGGGTTCAGCTCCTGGTGAATCATGGAAATCCCGTGGACTATGGCGTCCTGGAGGGAGCTTAAGCGGATTTCCTCTTCCCCTATGTAAATGCTTCCTGTATACTGGGTATACAGGCCAATGAGGATTTTCATCAGCGTGGATTTTCCGGCCCCGTTCTCCCCCATAAGGGCCGTCACCTTTCCCCGGCGGAATGAAACGCTTACGTCGTCCAGGGCCTTTACCCCCGGAAAGCCGATGGTTATGTGCTCCATCCGCAGCGCGTACTCTGATCTATTCATATCTCCCGGTCTCCTCTATGCACCTTCTGCAAAGGTCTGTCCACCTGCGGTAACGGCCTGGGTCCTTCTGACAGGTGTGGGTGTCCTTCATAATAATCTCCACACAGTTCTCTCTGGTGGCCTTCAGCATGTCCGTCACGTAGCCCCCCAGAAACTCCTCGTTGTAGTTGTTGATAAAGTAGGAGGGATTGGGCTTCCAGGAGTAGACCGCCTTCCTGCCAAGCTTCTGTGCGCATTTTTGCACATCCGCCCAGGGGGAGATGGATATCCGCCGCATATTGGGGGCTTTTAAGACATTTTCCAGCTTGTTCTCCAGGGGCTCGCAGCAGCCGTAGGCCGCCAGTCCAAAGGGCTCTAAAAGCCTCCGCTCATACTGCATTACAAACTCCTCATGCTGCTGGGGGGATACGCTTGTAAACTCCTGGGATTCTGCCAGAGCCCAGAGATTTTTTAAGTCCGCCGCCCCTTTGTCATTCTGGGGCAGCTCCCGGGTGTATCCCACGCCGCCTGTCCCCACATAGCAGAAATCATTATTCAGCTCCAGCAAATCCAACTCCTGGTACTGGCGGATCATTCCCCGGAATCCCTCCTCGAAAATATGCATGGCCTCATGGGTCATTTGGGGCTCCTCGTAAAGATCGTACAAAACGTTCTCCAGTCCCCGCAGATCTGTGTACATCTCCATAAGGTTAAAAATAATGTATTTCTTTCCCACCAGCCTTACATCCAGAATATCCCCCAGAATATCCTGTTCGATCTGAAATTTCTCCAGGGTCCGCTTCTCGTCGTAGGAAACCAGGGGGGCTTTGATTTTTTTCAGGTCCCGGGGCCCTTCGATGAGAGGGTTGAATGGCATGGCGTTTCCGTTAAAAGCGAAGTCCTTTTCCCAGACCAGGAGGGTATAACCGATAGCGCTGTCTATGGTGGATGCGTTTCCAAGAGCCGCATTCCTCTCTCCGGCCTTGCGGACTCCCCAGCCGCTGTCTGTGATGATCTTTTCTACCTCCCAGATATCCTCCACCGCGGAATCGTCGTTGATGTTTTCCGCCCGGTAGAGCCTGGCCCGCAAAAGCCACTCCATCCTTCTGGCCTGCTCATCCTCACACAGCAGCATCTCCGGGGTAATAATCTCCCTCCAGCCGCCCTCCGGAAATACCAGCAGCAGAGGCTTTGTACTTTTCAGATCATTGTGCTGATACCAGGCCTCTTTCCTCTCCTGCATAACAGGCTGCAGGGATAAGTCTTTTAACCGCACCGCCAGCTCCCTGATTATCTTCCTCTCTTCCTGTGTAATCATATTCCTCCACCTTCCTTTTAAAAAAACGTTTTTTTGTTTATGGAAATCATATATAAAAAAAACGTTTTTGTCAACAGAAATTGGTAAATAACAGTAATTTTGTAAATATTGTACTGAAATTTACATTATTTTTTATGCAAAATAACCTATTTTTCGTCGGAATCCGGCATGACTTAAAAGCCACTAGAAAAACGTTTTTAAAAACAGAAGAAAAAAGAATCACAGGAGGCTTATAGACCTTTGTCTCTAAAATCCCAAAAAACAGCCCCAGGCCGCCAATAGCCCAGGGCTGTTTGAAAAAATCTGCTCTTTTACTGCGCCTTACCGCTTATCTGTAGGTATCCCTCTTAAGCACCAGATGCCGGGGCAGGCCATTTACCATGACAGGCTGCAGCTCACCCATAATAAGGGGTCTTGCGTAGGCCACATAGCCCTCGTTTACGTCGGCGCCGTCCTCGCTGATCCACTCCGCAGGTACGGGGCGCTCCACGTTGGCAATGGCGTGGATATCGTAAATGCCGTAGGAAACCTGATAGGGGGCCCGGTTGTCCACATTGATGGTAATCATCATGCCGGTCTTGCCCTCATCCGCTGCCTTGCAGGCCAGATAACCCACGTTGAAGGCCTCGTTGATATCTGTAAGGGACGCAATGTGGGTAGCGGCTCTTTGCAGGGTAGAGAACTCAATGGCGCGGGTCTTAAGGCCGGTCTCGGCAGCCACTTTGTTGGCCAGGGTAGTGGCGCAACCGGAAAGCTGCTTGTGGCCAAATGCGTCCACAAAGTCGGAGGCATTGCCCAGCTCGCACACGAAACGTCCGTCGGAGAGTCTGGCTCCCTCGGATACGGCAATCACTACAGAGGATTTCTTTGCCGCCAGGTCCTTGACCCGCTTCATGAAATCATCCATGTCAAAGTCCACCTCGGGAAGGTAGATCAGATCCGGGCCCTCACAGTCCACGTCCCTGGAAAGGGCAGCCGCCGCTGTCAGCCATCCTGCGTGGCGTCCCATAATCTCACAGATAAGAACGGTGGGCTTCTCGATACCGAAGCTTGAGTTGTCGCGAATCACTTCCTTCATGGACGCCGCAATATATTTTGCCGCGGAGCCGTAGCCCGGGCAGTGGTCGGTAATGGGCAGGTCGTTGTCAATGGTCTTGGGAACGCCCATAAACCGCTGGGTTTTGCCCTTCTGCGCCGCGTAATCAGACAGCATCTTGATGGTGTCCATGGAATCGTTTCCGCCAATATAGAACAGGCATTCGATATTGTGTTTCTCCATGATCTCAAAGACCTTGTCGTATACCGCCTCATTTCCCTCAATCTTGGGCATTTTAAAACGGCAGGAGCCCAGGAAGGAAGAGGGCGTTCTCTTTAAGAGCTCAATATCCGCCTCGTCTTTTACATAATCCCGGATATCTACAAGATCTTCATTCAGGAATCCCTGGATACCATGGTGCATACCATAAATCTTTTCTACCCCCAGCTCCATAGCGGCGCTCACTACGCCTGCCAGGCTGGAATTGATGACAGCGGTGGGGCCGCCGGACTGTCCTACGACAATATTTCCTTTCATTCTTTCATACCTCCATATTTTCTGGCATAAGAGCCATTTGATGGTAGTATAGCACAGGGTTGTCCATTTCACAAGCCAGAAACTTAATTTTCACCATTTTCAGTCATCCTGCCTTAATCCGTTTCCCCCCGTTGTGCTTTCCCTTATCCGATATATCCCCATCTCCGTATTGAATATCGTGTCAGAATATAGTACAATGTACAATATTTTCTATGTACTGAATTCCCCGGAGGTGATACCATGTTGCGCATAGCCGTCTGCGACGACGATAGTGAGGCCGTTTGGGCCCACAGGGAAATTGCCAGAGCCTGTCTGAAGGAATGCGGAAGCGTTGGAGAAATAAAAGTCTACGCTGACAGCGGCAACCTGCTCTACGACATTACCGAAGACCATTTCTTCTTTGACCTGATTTTGCTGGATATCGAAATGCCTGGGTGTACAGGCATGGAGCTTGCGGAAAAATTAAAGCCCAGTCTGCCCAATGTGAAGATTATCTTTATTACTTCCCATATAGAATATGCCATAGACGCCTTTGAGCTGTCTGTTTTCCGGTATGTGCCAAAGGGGGATACCGAGAAGCGCCTCCCAGCCGCCATACGGGACGCCATACGGCTGATTGATCTGGAGAGCGGCAAAACCTATACCATCCAGACAAACAGCCGCCTGGAAAGAATTCCTTACCAGGAGATCTACTATATAGAGCGGGACGGAAAAAATGCCAGCATCACCACTTCTTCAGGCGTATCAAAGGTGCGCAAAAGCCTCCAGCAGGTTTATGAGGAGCTGGATGCGGAGGAATTTATCTATATTGACCGGGGCTGCATCGTGAATCTCATCCATATTATGCAGATGCAGGACGGAATGGCGGTGCTGAAAAACGGCGTATCCCTCCCCATCAGCCGCTCCCACCTACAGACGGTGAAGGAACAGATCAATCGTTACTGGGGGGCGCATATATGACTGAACCGCTGCTTTTGCTGTCCAATGCCGCTATGGGGGGCGTGCGCTCCACGGCCGGCCTGCTCCTTGTATTCCGGCTGCTGTCGGACCGGACACCGGGCCGTATCCGTGTGGCGGCCGCCTCCCTGGGGGGCATCGCGATTTCTCTTTTGCTGTCCGCCGCAGGGGCGTCCGGATTCTATTATCTGCTGCTGGAAACCATATGGCTTGCCCTCTGCGCTGTTTGCTTCCAGGGGACGGATTCCAGAATGAGCCTTTTTGTGGGGATTTTTTATGAGATTGCCGTTTTTTTCTGGCAGTTTCTCATTGGCGCCTGGGCTGGCGTATGCTTTCATTCCCCGGCATTTCTGGACAAAGGTACCGGAAGAGGACAGACGGTACTCTGGCTTTTGCATCTCCTGCTGTCCGCCCTTCTCTGGTATCTCTTAAGACGCCCGGATATGGACAAAAAGGCGGCGCTTCGCCTTGCGTCCGGGGTGGTCCTGGCAGGCTTTCTTGCAGTCGTGACCCTTTCCCAGCAGACCACGCTTCCCCTTGCGGGCGACACCCTGGACATGTGGACGGTTCTGTCCATTGTCCTGATGATGTCCGTCCTGGTATTTAATATAAACCGGCAATACGAGGTGGAAAAGGAGCTGGCCCGGTTAAAAACCCAGCAGGCCCGGCTTCTGGAACGGGATTATACGGCGCTCAACAACGCTTACGCAGTCAACGCCCGGCTCTTCCACGATTTCCACAATCACATCGGCGCGCTGCGCCGGCTTCTCTCCTGCCAGAAGATTCCGGAAGCCCTGGAATATCTGGATGAGCTGCAGGCCCCTGTGCAGGAGATGACCCATGCGGTGTGGACCGGGGATGAAACCGTGGATTATCTCATAAACAGCAAGGCCCAGGCCGCCGCTGCCAGCGGAATCCGGTATGGAGTACAGGTAGAATTTCCCCGCCACACAAACCTCAAAAGCGCCCACCTGTGCGCCATTCTGGGAAATCTTCTGGACAATGCCCTGGAAGCGGCCGAGAAAGCCCCCAGGAATGAGGAGCGGTTTGTGGAGCTTACCATCCGCCGCATCAACCAGATGGTCATTATCAAGGTAGAGAACAGCTTTGCCATTCCCCCCGTCGCAAAGGAAGGCGATCTGCAAACCACAAAGGAGGACAACGGCCTCCACGGCTGGGGCTTAAAAAGCGCCCAGGCCGCCGCCGGAAAGTACGACGGCACCGTGCAGACCTCCTATGAGGACGGGGTTTTCCGGGCCGTGGCCACCCTGTCCTTTCAAGGGGTGTCCGCCCGGTAGCCTGTTTTAAGCTGTAAAGCGCATTTCATACTTTACAGCTTTTTTCGCGGTCAAAAACCTGCCGTTTGCGGACATTTGCGCACAGACACCTTTTTCCGGTTATGCTATAGACACAGAAAAACAACATATACTTTTAAGGAGGTAACTATTATGCGTCATGTATATATGCGTGGGATTATGGGTCTGATCTGGCTGGCAGCAGCGGTTATAAGCGGGGTATCCGGAAATTTTCAGATGGCCGCCCTCTATGTGATTCTCACTGTGGCGTTTCTGTATTCCGCCTACGCCACATGGAAAAAAGAAAAAGACAGCAGAGGAGGCCGCTAAAATGGACGCCCCTCTTCTGACCATAAAAAATTTAAACGCCTGGTACAGCCGAAAGGAAACGGTACTGTCCGGTTTTTCCTTAGATCTGGCTCACCACGAGACTGCAGGCCTTATCGGCCTCAACGGAGCCGGGAAGACGACATTTGTAAAGGTGTTGTCTGGCCTCCTCCCCTCCTTTCATGCCGGGGATATGCGGTTTTGCGGCCAGCCCGTAAATCCCCGGGGACGGGGTTTTAAAACCTGCCGCTACACCGTGTTTGCCGAGGACAATTCCTTTTCGTATTTTACATTCCGGGAATACCTGTCCTATGTCTTTTCCGCCTACAAAAAGGAGCTTCCCCATGTGGCAGAGCTGATCCGGGGATTTCATTTTGAAGATTACGTGGACGTTTTGTTAAAAGATCTTTCAACCGGAAACCGCAGAAAAGCCTTTCTGATTACCGCCTTTGCCCTAAAACCCAGGCTCCTTCTCCTTGATGAGCCCGTAAATGGGCTGGATTTTCAGAGCACGGAATATCTATACGAACAAATGGCAGGCTACAAGGAGCACGGGACGCTTCTGTTTTCCTCTCACATCCTGGAAAGTATTACGCTTACATCCGACCGGGTATTTGTTCTGGAAAACGGAAAAATCCGACAGACCTTTTCACAGGGGTACATGGATGCCGCCAGTATAAGGGAGGCTTTGCACTATGGGAATGACATATAAAGCTTTTGCCAGAAAACTGTATGGAACAGGCTGTAAGAGGCTCGCGCGCACACTTTTTACTGATCTTTTCGTATTCTGGGGATTGTATATTGCAGACGTGAAAATGGGGATTGCCCCGTTTATTCTGTATCTCATGACAGGCGCCTTTACAGCAGGCGTCATGTGGCAGGCCTTATCCGCAAAGGATCATGTGGTTGAAGCACAGAATCTCTTTATGCTTCCCTTTCACCGCCGGGAACTTGTCTTTTCCTATGTAGCTGCCCTGGGCACTTACACCCTTCTCACAAAGACTGCAGCCCTTCTGGCCGTCCTGCTGGCCGTATCCGTGTGGAATCCCAGGGAAATCCTGGGATGCATACTCTGCGGAATAAACGCTGTCCTTGTGACAGCCACTGTCTATTCCTACAGAAAGCACTGGTTTTTTTGGCTCCTTTGGGGGGCCGGCGCGCTTTATGCCATTTTATGTCTGTGGAACAGCCCCTGGTTTCTCCCGGCTCTGATTCTTAGCGGTGTCCTCTCGTTTGTTCTTTTATGGTTTGCGGACGCCTACTCCTTTTACTCCCAGGGCGGAAAAAGTATTCCTGTCCAAAAGGGGCATAAACATTTTTCCGTGTGGAGGTATCTCTCCCGGTATCTTGGCTGTCACAGGAATTATCTGGCCAATACGGCCGCCATGTGGGTGGTGGCCTGTGTGCTGCCTCTCTTTCCCGGGCAGATGGAAGGTCTCTTCGCCGTCCCCATGGGATTTGCCATCCTGTCCATAAACACCCCCCTTTGCATCCTGCTGTCCTGCGACCCCTCCCTGGAGCAGGCTGTCCGCGTTCTGCCCGGCCAGAAAAGGGCCTTCCTTGCACCCTACTGCCTGTTCATTTTCCTATGCAACATGGCCGCGGACATCATATTCCTTACAAGCCTGCAAATCCAGACCGGCGGCGTAACCGCCCCCATGATAGCCGCCGCCTTTTTCTTCGCTTTGCAAAGCGCCGTATTTTCCATTCTTCTGGAATGGTTTTATCCTGTCCGGGGCTGGAAAATCGAGAGCGATCTCTGGCATCATCCGCGGAAATACCTGGTTCCTGCGGTTATGCTTCTCCTTGCGGGGGTAGTCGGGACATTTCCCGGGCTGATTCCTGTGCTTATTGTTCTGACCGTTGTTGAGACAGCTGTGTTATTCTGATTTCCTCCAACCGCCTAATATGGAACAGCCGGCAATGTATCTGCTTTTGCCCATGTACTGCCAAAAAGAAAAAGATCGTGGCTGACGCCCTTCCCTCAGATAATCATAACAACAACGTTTTTTTGTATTTTTTCCATAATTATCTTGATTTTTTACGGAATAATCATATAATCTTATCATAAGGAGGCAGCAGTTCGGGGAGTAATTATAAAAATACAGATAATAAAAGGAGAAATCTATTATGAGATGCCCAAAATGCGGAAATGAAAATTGTCAGATTACTACAGAGACCACATCCTCCGGAAAAGATTTTTCAGCAGGTAAAGGTTGCTGTGGCGCTTTGCTATTCGGTCCAATCGGTTTACTTTGTGGAGCCTGTGGTAAAGGAAAAACCATTCATTCCACAAGCTATTGGTTTTGCCCTAACTGCGGCCGGAAATTTAAAGCATGAATAAAAAAGATGATATCTGGATGCGCTCCATGGCGTTATGCTCAAAATATTGTAACTGCCATCAAAAACCCGAACGCAGTTTCTTCGTAGGTGGATATCAGTTTCCTCTATGCGCACGTTGTACCGGTATCGCCCTGGGTTATATTGCTGCTTTGATTACTATGCCCTTCTATTCCTTTGGCTACCTTATAACATTATTGCTGTTTCCATTGGCAGTAGACGGAACCGTACAATATTTCACCGCTTATGAATCCACAAATCGCAAACGGATTATAACCGGATTTTTATATGGATTTGCTTTTACTTCAACTGTTTTCCGTATTATGAAAACAATGATTCAAAGGTACCCCAAGGGCTTTGCCTTTCCCGGTCGTTTAATTCCGTCTGATAAAAATCATAAAGAAAAAGCCGCAAACCCTTGATTCCCAAGCGGAATCCCCGGATCTGCGGCTTTTCTCATGCGTGGAGCATATGGGATTCGAACCCACGGCCTCAACAATGCGAATGTTGCGCGCTCCCAACTGCGCCAATGCCCCGTCTGGCTGCCCTTATATCTGGCAACAACGCTATTATACCATGTTGACAGAAAAATGCAACAATTTTTTCTTAAGTCCTTTCACTCTTTCTTTATAATTTCATCACTCTTTTTTAAGAGTAAGTACACAGAATAGACACATGAATCCGGTATGATAGTTACAACAAGAAATGAGGCTGCCGGTGCTGAACGGGTGCCGACCAGCTTCGCCAAACAATTCTGGGATATTTTGTATCCCTTTACATAAATTTCATAACTCTCCTTTTTAAAAGTAACATTCTCATCTTGCAGGAAAGCACCCGGTAGCACATGTAATTCTCTTCCGCTACCGGGTGTTTTTCATTTCTTAATTTTTGTAAAAACAGAGCTTTTCAGAAAATACATGCGTTTGTCCCGTTTCCCCAAAAAACTATGGGTACACATACTCTCCCAGCTCATCCATGCCGTAGAAATCCCCGTACCCCAGGTCAAAGACGGATTTCTTTGCCAGCTTCCCGGAAATATCCACCTGGTTTTTGATAAGGTACTGCCAGAATCCGCTGTGGGAAATATCTCCCTGGAGCTGGACGCCCTTTACCATGCCGTCACGCACAATCACCTTCTGGTAAGCGTTCCTGCACTCCCTGGTAAACACCTGGGAGCCCTCCTCTTTTGGCTCCACTTCCCCCACGGAAAGCATAGTGAGCCCATAAAAGTTAATGGTATTTTTGATGCAGAAGGTATCCGTATATTTCTGCTGCTGGCCGCACATATTGGCCGCCGCGATCCTTCCCTGGTCCATGGCGTTTGGCCAGATACCGGAAAGGGCCGTCACATCCCCGGCCGCGTAGATATCCGGGTCTGAGGTACGCATAAATTCGTCCACCACAATGCCCCGGTCAGTCTTCAGGCCGCTTCCCTCCAGGAATGCCAGGTTGGGCCGCACACCCGCTGCGCAGACCACAAAATCACAGGGAATTTCCTCCCCGTTAGACAGCCTCACAGCCGTAATGCGGTTATTCTCATCCACTACGGAGTCGCTTGCGCCGATGCCAAGCCGGAACCGGGCTCCGGCCTTCTCAAAGAGCTCCTGGTAAGCCCTGGCGCTGGTTTCATCCGTCTGCAGGGGCAGTACCCTTGTGGCCATCTCCGCGATGGTTACCCTGACTCCCCGCTCCAGAAGGGCATGGGCCACGTCCAGACCCACCAGCCCGCTTCCCACAATAAACACATGCTTCGCGTCAAGCTCCTTTATGGCCGCGTCCATCTTCTGGGCATCGCTTAAATCCCGGAAGCCAAACACATTCACCGACGTGCGAAACCCCGGAATCGGCGGAATCCCATACACAGAGCCTGTGGCGATCAAAAGCTTTTCGTAGGGTTGATAGCCGTTCTCCATCAATACCCTTTTTCCGGCCGGATCCACGCCCTTCGCTACCTGGCCCCGGCCCCACATGATGTTCTTTTTTGCAAAGAAATCCTCCTCCATAAAGAAAAGGCCCTTCACATCCCGTTCGCCCCCCAGGAATTTGTGCAGCATACAGCGGGAATGAGAATCGGTATCTATGGACATCATCTGGATGAGGGCATCCGGCTTCAGGAGGCGCAGACGCTCCGCAGCAGCCATTCCGGCCGCGCCCGTTCCGATAATTACATAAGGGTTCCCCATGCTTACACCTCCTCCACGTATATGGCTTTCTTCGGACAGGCGGCCACGCAGGCGGGCCCCTCCTCCCTGTCCTTACAGAAATCGCATTTGATTATCTTCGTCCTGGTAACGTCGGGCTTCGGAATCCCATAGGGGCAGTTCATGACGCACATAAAGCAGGCGCCGCAGCGCTTCTCATCATAGCCCACATGGCCGCTCTCCCTATCCCGGTAAAGGGCGCCGCTCATACAGCTCTCCATGCATTTGGGGGAGCTGCAGTGGCGGCAGAACATGGGCAGATAGCCCCCCTTGCCGTCGTTTACAATCTCGTTGCGGGACTCATTGGCGGGATCTTTAAAATCCAGGGTCTCCACCCCTGTCTTCCCATCCGTCCTGTGGCTGTCCATACAGGCCAGCATACAGCTCTTACATCCGTCGCATTTGGAAGGATCTATCATGATTCTCTTCATGTCATCCCTCCTCTCCTAAATCTGAAGCCCTTTGCGCTTCTCCTCAATGATGCCTTCCAGAATATCCGCCGCCTTCACGGGATCCAGCTCCACGATCACCTGGCCGCCGGTGATATTCTTCAGATCTTCGGTGAGAATCTTCACCGTCAGATCACTGCCCGCAATAAAGGGCTGCTGTCCCAGATGCAGAGGCAGACCCAGCGCCGCGCCGAACATGCCGTCCGCCAGCGCCTGCTCCTCCAGCCACTGAGGCGCGGAGAGCACCAGGGGAAGCTGCGGCAGGTCAATATCCAGCTCCTTTGCCAGGGCCGTAGCCACCATCTCCAGGCGGCCGATAGCCAGACAGGGGCCAAAATTCAGCACCGGAGGAATTCCCAGGCTCTTACATACTTCCTTTAAACCGTCCCCGGCAAGCTCCGCCGCCTCCGGCGTCATAAGGCCGCAGTTCTCGATGCCGCCCGAAGAGCATCCTGCGGAAAGCACAAGGATATCTCTCTTAATAAGCTCTTTTGTCAGCTCTACCGTGCAGACATCGTGTCCCAGGGCCGTTAAATTGGAGCAGCCCACCACGCCTGCTACACCCTTGATCTTCCCGGATACAATGAGATCCAGAAGGGGTTTCCAGGATTTCCCGAGAAAATCGTACAGGGAACCTTCACTGACGCCTGTCAGCGTATTCTTATTTCCGTGCTCCGGCTGCAGGCGAAGCTCCACCTGTCCCCGGCGCTCCTTGTACGCAGCCGCAACCGCATCCATAACATATTTGCTAATCTCCTCCCTCTTTTCAAAGGAGAACTGCTTTAATTCCGCGTTGGCCTTCTTTGCCACGTCGTCCAGACAGATCTGCCTGATCTTCAGCTCATCGCAGATGGGCTCAATGCCGGGAAGCGTGCAGTTAAACTCGGAGAGCACCGCGTCAATGGCTCCGGTTGCCAGGACTGCTTCGCTGGTGTAATTGTTTCCTGCGTGTCCGTCGAAAATATCCGTGTAGTGGACGCCCCGAAGCTGCAGATCCTGCCCCACGCAGGTGCAGCCCACAAGCTTAAAGCCTTTTGCTCCCACCTCTTTTGCCCTGGCCACGGCCTCCGGGGATGCCAGGCGTTCCTGGAGATCCACAAAGATGGAATGCTGGTGTCCGGTAATCATTATGTTGATATAATCCGGGTCAATGACATTTAATCCCACAGGCGCCATACGGATGGCCGGCTCTCCCAGCATCACGTCGTTTAAGAGGTTGGTAAGGGTCAGACCGTAAAGTCCGGTGGAAATCCCCAGACGCAGGCAGGTCATCAGCATATTGACCGGGTCGGAGTTTAAGTTTGTGGAACACTTCACCACGCCCGCAAAGACCTCGGATTTGGCGCCGCCAGGCAAAATCCCCAGCTCCTTCCATTTCTTATACCGGGGCGCGTAAGCCATCTTCTCTACCAGCTCCATCTCCTCAAAATCCGGTTTGTACAGGTCGGCAAGCACCTTATCCGCCACATCCTCTGCCATTTTATGTAAATCGTCGGATTCCGTCAGGCCAAACTCCCGCACCAGAAGGCGCAGGGCGTTCTCCCCCTTGATAACGCCTTTTGTCAACGCAGTATTTTTCAGATTCCGGGCCGTATTTTCTACAATGTGGATATAGCAGCCACTTCCGCTTGCCACTGCCCGAAGAAGATTTCTGGTTACAATCACATCCGCCGTGGCGCCGCAGATTCCCCTGGGGGCCGAAGGCGTGATCCGGCAGGGACCGTTGGAGCACAGCCGGCAGCACACTCCTTTTAGTCCAAACCCGCATTTTGTTTTCTGTCCCTCCACCCGGTGGTGGGATGTCTCCATGGGAAGGCTGGCAATAAATTCCTCCAGAGGCTTATCCGCACTCTTACAGGTGTTACATCCATAGCATTCGTTCATTCTGTTCCTCCTTTAATTTATGTAGATTCTTTTTCTAAAACCATAACATGCTTCTTATTCCGCCTCAGAAATATAATGGATCAGCTGTACACATTCATTCTGCCCACTAAAATACTCAAGCACAAACCGGCTGTTCTGTCCCTCCGGCCGGAGGCTTCCACGCTTAAATATGGGCGGCCCGAAGCGGGACGCCACCCTGGTAATCTGGAACAGCCAGGCTGCAATATTCCCACAGAGAACACTGAAAAAATCTTTTGTAAAATCCTCCACGTTCTGCGCTGTAACTTCCTTCTCCTGCATAATGTGCCGGGTCAGACGAATCAGCATGGAGGTCTCGACGCTGAGCGCCAGGCTGAAATGAAGCCCTCCCTCACAGGTGGAATACACGGTACAGCGATCCTTACCAGGCGAAACCGCCCCCTCGTATAGCCGGATTCCCGCCACCTTTTCCGTCACTTCCCGTGTTACCTGGTCCAGCACCTTCTGCAGCTCTTTCTGCGGTATAATAACGCCCATACATTTCCCTCCTTCAGCGAAATCCTGCCCTTTGCCTGTCGTTCATACATGCATTACACCTCTTTTATTTTCAAAAATTATACCAGATTGTTATAAATTTGTCAATATTGCCCAGAGCAGTTTTCCCTTGCAACTGGTAATTCTGCTTTCTTTATGGTAAGATAACTGGTAAGAAATCATTCTGCTGCAAAGGAGGAATTGTGATGCCCTGGTGTCCAATCTGTAAAAATGAATATGTAGAAGGAAAAACTCACTGCCCGGACTGCGACGTGGATCTGGTGGAGGAACTTTCCCAGGAACCGGAAGCCACCCTGGAAGTCCCCGGGGACTATACCTTTCCCGAGGATTTCAACCCCCGGGAGATTCTGGAGGAGGCCAGGAGGGAGCCCGTGCAAAACGTCCCCCTCTACAAGCGGCCGGAGGAACGCTATCAGGACATGCATTCCTCTGCCTGGACCTTTGTGTTAGTGGGCGCAGCAGGACTTATGGTAATGATCCTGTGCTGGGCAGGCATTATAAAGCTTCCCTTTAACAACTTTGTCCTGTTTATCATGACGGCCCTCTTTGTGGTTTTCCTTGGCATCGGCGTAGTCTCTTTCCAGAGCGCCAGAAAAATAAAGTCCGGCATGGCCTCGGAAAACGCCTTTGTGGAAGAGGTTATCGCCTGGTATCGCGCCACAGGCTGCCACGCCCCTGCCTTTTCAGAGCTTAACAAAAACCAGCCGGAGGAGCTTTTGTATTTCCAGAAATCCGAGATTATCCGCTCTGTTCTTAAAGAGCAGTTTCCGGAAATCAACCTGTCCCTGCTGGAAAAGCTTACGGACGATTTCTGTGAGGAGGATTTCTCCGGCTGATACGAAAGTTTCCCCACAGCCTGGGAAAACGAAGGCTTTCCCAGGTAAAAATACCCTCTTTATTGAAATAACAAAAACGGCCCCGGAATAAGAGGGGGAAACTCCCCTCTCTCCCAGGCCGCTTTTTCAGTTAGGCACAACTGTCTTAAACCCGTTTCTTTTATCCAGACATTGGGGCAAGGCATGTTACTTCTGGCTCAGATATTCATGGATTCCCTTTGCGGCATCTTTTCCCGCGCCCATGGCCAGGATTACCGTAGCCGCTCCGGTCACAGCGTCTCCGCCTGCGTACACGCCCTCTTTGGAGGTAGCGCCCACATCCTCGCTGGCAACAATACATTTTCTCCGGTTAATCTCCAGCCCCTTGGTGGTGGCGGAAATCAGCGGGTTGGGGGAGGTTCCCAGGGACATAATAACCGTGTCCACGTCGATATCAAACTCGGAGCCGGCAATCTCCACAGGACGTCTCCGGCCGGAGGCGTCCGGCTCTCCAAGCTCCATGCGGATGCAGCGGATTCCCTTCACCCATCCGTCCTCTCCCACAAGGATCTCCGTGGGATTAGTAAGAAGGTCAAAGATAATGCCCTCCTCCTTGGCATGATGCACTTCCTCCACACGGGCGGGAAGCTCTTCCTCGGATCTCCGGTAAACCACATGTACCTCGGCTCCCAGGCGAAGCGCGGTACGGGCAGCGTCCATGGCCACGTTTCCGCCGCCTACGACCGCCACCTTTTTCCCGGTCACAATGGGGGTGTCATAATTCTTGTCAAAGGCCTTCATAAGGTTATTTCTGGTGAGGTATTCATTGGCCGAGAACACGCCGCAGGCCGTCTCCCCGGGAATCCCCATAAACTTGGGAAGTCCTGCCCCGGAGCCGATAAACACGGCGTCAAAGCCTTCCTCCTCCATAAGCTGGTCGATGGTTACGGACTTGCCGATAATCACGTCCGTCTCAATCTTTACCCCCAGGGATTTTACGTTTTCCACCTCGGGAAGCACCACGTCGTCCTTGGGCAGACGGAATTCGGGAATGCCGTATACCAGAACGCCGCCGGCTTTATGTAAAGCTTCAAAAATAGTCACGTCATAGCCAAGCTTAGCCAGATCTCCAGCGCAGGTAAGGCCTGCCGGGCCGGAACCGATCACCGCTACCTTCTTGCCGTTTTTCTCCGGGTTTGCCTCGGGCTTTAACCCCTGCTCTCTTGCCCAGTCAGCCACAAAGCGCTCAAGTTTGCCGATGGAGACAGGCTCTCCTTTAATGCCCCGGATACATTTTCCCTCGCACTGGCTCTCCTGGGGACAAACGCGGCCGCAGATGGCAGGCAGGGCGGAGGATCTGCTGATTACCTGATAGGCTTCCCCGATCTTCCCTTCTTTTACCTGGGCTACAAATCCCGGAATATCAATGTTTACGGGACATCCCTCTACGCATTTTGCCTTCTTGCATCCAAGACAGCGCTTTGCTTCCTCTACAGCTTCCTCCTTGTTGTAGCCAAGGCATACCTCTTCAAAATTTGTGGCGCGAACCTTCGCGTCCTGCTCTCTTACCGGTACTTTCTTTAATGCATCCGCCATTATTTGTCACCTCCGCAATTTCCGCATCCGCCGTGATGGGTGTCTCCCTCCTGGTACGCAAGAAGTCTTCTTCCCTCCTCGGTCTTATACATGGCTGCTCTCTTCATAGCCTGGTCAAAATCAATGAGGTGCCCGTCAAACTCGGGGCCGTCCACACATGCAAACTTCACCTCGTCTCCCACCAGCACACGGCATGCGCCGCACATTCCGGTTCCGTCCACCATAATGGGATTCATACTGACAATGGTGGGTATCCCAAGCTTCTTTGTTGTCAGGCAGGCAAATTTCATCATAATCATGGGGCCAATGGCCACGCAGAGGTCGTAATGGTTGCCCTCCGCCACCAGCTTTTCCAGCATGGCGGTTCCCACGCCGTGGAAGCCGTAGCTGCCGTCGTCCGTACACAGGTGGAGATTTCCCACCTTACCCATCTCCTCCTCCAGAATCAGCAGATCCTTTGTCCTGGCGCCCACGATAATATCGCAGGTAATGCCGTGGTCATGAAGCCACTTCGCCTGGGGGTAAACCGGTGCCGTTCCCACGCCGCCTGCGATAAACACCACCTTTTTCTTCTTTACCTCCTCCAAATCGTCAGTCACCAGCTCAGAGGGGCGGCCTAAGGGGCCTACGAAATCCAGAAAATAATCTCCCTCCTTAAGATCCACCATCTTCGTTGTGGACACGCCGATAGGCTGGAATACAATGGTCACTGTACCCGCCTCTCTGTCGTAATCGCAGATGGTGAGGGGAATCCTCTCAGCAGTTTCATCCAGCCGCACAATGATAAACTGTCCCGGCTCACAAGTCTTCGCAACTCTTGGCGCTTCCACAACCTTCATGTAGACATTTGCAGAGAGCTGCTCTGCCTTTAAAATTTTGAACATATGCTTCCTCCTGGAGTATTCCTTATTGGACATTTCCCGTCCAACAAGTATATTTAATTTGTACAGGCCCTTACCGGAACCTGTGTCGCTATGTACTCATCCTATTCATAATAAAGCAATTTTATATAGATTTCAACACTTTTTTACATCCCATCATCTGGAATATCTGGCACATCAAAATCCAGCGTGTACACCACAAAAAGCGGCTCGCTGACAATCCCCTTCTCGTTAATGGCGACTGCCGTCAGAAGATTATCCCCCTCCACCAGGGATATTTTTTCCGTATACTTCTTACTGTCCTGGGTGGGGGTGCTGCCATCCAGCGTATAGTAGATGGTTCCGTAGGCAGCCGTAAGCTCTGGATATACATAATAGTGGTACACACCGCCCCAGACACTGGTGGTGGGCTTTTCTATCCGATAAGGGAAGAGTTTTTTCTGAAGGGCCTCATCCTGACACTCCTCAATCCATCCGTTGATCTCCGCTGCCCGCCCCGCCTCGCTTAAAGTCTGGAAAAACTCACCGTAAATCTCTGCCTTTTCCTTCTCTTCCAGGGAGAAATCAAGGATTGTCTCATAGACATCCGCCGCCATCTCCGCCTCTTCCATTTCCCGGTATACCCGCGCCAGATACAAAAGCGGCCTTTCATCCCCGCCTTCCATTTCAGCCTGCAGCTCCTGGGCGCGTTTCAGGAAAGGAACAGCCTCCACCAGATTTCCCTTTTCATAGCAGTCCATACCCTTGCGAAGCAGGTATCCGTAGTCCTTTCTGCTTGTTATATAATAGTAAGAGCCGAACAACACGCCCGTACAGACCGCCAGCGCCGCCACCGACAGAAGCACCCTCCAGAACCAGGTATCCTTCCAGAAGGGCAGGCTGCGCTTCCTGTTCTCCTCCGGCTTTGCCTCTTTCCGGGCAGACTCCTGTCCGGAATCCTCCCCGGTATGTTCTTCCCTCTTTTTTTTCTTTTTCTTTTCTGCCTCATCCCAGAGCATTTCATCCAGGGGATCATAGTCGGGGACAATCTGTACCTCCTGCCCGCATACGGGACAGTATACGTCTCCGGGAGGCAGTTCTCTATTACATTTCGAACAACGCATATATCCTGTTTCCTTTATCCGTTTTCTTCCAGGTACTGTTCAAACGCTTCTCTTGTCATAAGGATTTCCCGGGATTTTGTACCTGCGTCCTGACCAACGACGCCTGCATCCGCCAGCTGGTCCATAATCCGGGCAGCACGATTAAAGCCCACCTTAAACCAGCGTTGCAGCATGCCGATGGACGCCTTATTTTTCTCAAGAATAAACCTGCCGGCCTCCGCAAACAGAGGATCCCTGCCGTCTCCGCCGGTATTTCCCGTGGTTCCGGACTCCTCCACGGCTATCTGGGCGTTGCTGATATGTTCCGCCACCTCATTGCTGTAGGAACATTCCCCACTGTTCTGGGACAGGAATTCCACCACTGCCCCCACTTCTTCATCGGAAATAAACGCTCCCTGGACCCGCACAGGCTTTGGCAGGCCGGAAGGGTAAAACAGCATATCTCCTTTTCCCAGAAGCTTCTCCGCCCCGTTCATGTCGATAATGGTCCGGGAGTCTACCCCGGAGGACACGGCAAAGGCGATTCTGGAAGGCATATTCGCTTTGATAAGCCCCGTAATTACGTTTACGGAGGGCCGCTGGGTGGCAATAATCAGATGGATTCCCGCCGCCCGGGCCAGCTGGGCCAGACGGCATATGGCATCCTCCACCTCCTTGGAGGCCACCATCATCAGATCTGCCAGCTCGTCCACGATAATAACGATCTGGGGCAGCTTCTGGGGTTTTGTATCATCGTCGATATCCGCGATTCCCTTAATCTTCTCATTGTATCCTTGAAGGTTGCGCACATTGCATTCGGCAAACATCCGGTATCGCTTCTCCATCTCCACTACAGCCCAGTTGAGGGCCGCCGTGGCTTTTTTGGGGTCTGTGACCACCGGAATCAGCAGATGGGGGATGCCGTTATAGACACTGAGCTCCACCACCTTGGGATCCACCATGATAAGCTTCACATCCTCCGGATTTGCCTTGTAGAGAATACTCATAATAAGCGTGTTGATACAGACCGACTTGCCCGATCCCGTAGCGCCTGCAATGAGCAGGTGGGGCATCTTTGCAATATCGGCCACCATAATCTTTCCCCCGATATCCTTGCCCACGGCAAAAGCGATATTGGACTTATGGTTTTTAAATTCCGGGCAGGAGGCCAGCTCCCGGAAAGATACCGTGGTATTTTCCGCATTGGGAACCTCGATTCCCACGGCCCGCTTTCCCGGAATGGGCGCTTCTATCCTAATATCCGCCACCGCCAGGTTAAGCTTGATATCGTCGGAGAGGGCCACTATCCGGCTGACCTTTACGCCCTGGTCGGGCTGTAGCTCATACCGGGTCACCGAAGGACCGCAGCTCACATCCGTCACCGTTACGCCTACACCAAAATCCCGCAGAATCTGCTGCAGATTCCTGGCTGTCTCCTGGAGCTGTCTGTCGGAATTCCCCCCCTTGTTCTTCACCTGTTTCAGCAGATGAATCGGCGGAAGTTCATAGATGGGCGGAGTACGAAGGCCCTCCGCCGGAACGCCTGCATATGTATTCTGGGAGAGGCCGGAGGATTCCCCGCCGTGCCTGCCCGTCCCGGTCTGGAAATCCTGGCCGGATTTCTGTGTCCCGTAAGAGGCCTCCCCTAAATGGGATTGTCCTGCCGGGGCCAGTTTCCCTGGCCGCGTTGTCTCTTTTTCTGCGCTTTCCCTTCCTGTCTCTGCCGGGACAGCTTCTCTCTCCTGATCTACCCCTGAATTCCCGGCCGCTTCCATATCCCTTCCCGTATGCCTTGTGGCCTGCGCCTCTGGACTTACCGGTATTTCCTCCGGTTCGGGGGCTGTCTCCGCACTGCCCATATACCCTGCCGCCGCCATGGCATGCACGGCATCCGAAGCGGAACGGGGATTTTCTGCTGTGGACGCCCGTTTTCCGCTAACCGGCATGGCCGTGTGTGTTCTCTCCGGCTCATATACCGCCCTTTCCTCCCGGAACGCTTCCGCCTCCGTATCCCCTCTGTGAATGGGAATATTAAAGAGCTCGTCCAGATCCAGAAGTTCCGGCTCCTCAATGGTGATCTCCCGCACCTCGCCCATTTTCATCTTCTTAAGAGGGGGCTTTTTCACTTCCGGCTCCCTTATGGATTCCAGATCGGGATCCATTTCCATCTCCACCGCCGGAGACGCCTCCTGAATGGTTGTATTCAAAGCTACGCCGGAGACGCGCTTCTCCCGGCGGCTGACTTTTTTCACCTCTTCTGTGTCCTCTTCCTCCGCGTCCGCTTCCCTTCTTAAGGCCGCGCGCTCCTCCTGGCGTTTTCTGCGTCTGACGGCGTCCTCCCTGGCCGAGTCATAGACCTTACGCCCCTGGCGCTTTACCCCGCTGATAAAGGAACGCTCTGTGATAACGACCACACAGATAATAAAAAGCACCAGCAGCAAAATCCAGGTTCCCGCTGTGCCAAATGCCCCTTTCAGCATCTTACAGAGCATTCCGCCCAGGAAGCCTCCCCCAAGCTTATTTTCCTCCGAATATGTATAGAAGGCCCTGGCGGTTTCCGCGCCTCCCTCCTGCCCGGTGAGAAGCTGCAGAAAGCAGCACCACAAAACGCCTGCCACCGCCATGGCCGCCGCCTTGATGGTGGCAATGGTATTCTCCCTGTTGGAGATGGAGAACGCCGTTACCAGAAACAGCGCCACAGGCAGCACATAGGCAAACATACCGAAAAGGCCGAACATAACCCCGCTGATAAAGCCGCCCACAGCTCCCCCTACTCCGAAATTGCTTACAAGGAGAAGAATGGATATGGCAAACAAAGCAAGGATCATAACCTCCCTGCGGATCATGCTGTCCTCTTTTTTCTTCTGTACCGTGCTTCTCTTTACCGATGTATTTTTTCGCGCTGTTGTCCTGCGTTTTTTTGTAGTACCTGTAGCCATGGAACTTCCCTCCCAGGCCTGCCGCGTTCTTTCCCTGCGAACAGACTTAAGATACAGTATAGCATTTTTTCTTTTGACTGTAAACCGTAAAAACCGCGCTTCTCCCCCAAGGAATCAGCCCTTGTCCGCCTGCCTGGCGTCTGAATCGTCTTTTTCCCGGATCATGGATTTCAGTTTCCTAAAAGCCTCCTTGATGCCCCCCACCTCCTGGATAATCTTCTCCTTCACCGCCTCTTCTCCCACCAGGACAGAGCCCACGTCCTTGGTAAGCTGGCCGGTCTCCAGCATAAGCTTAAGAAGCCTCTCCTCCGAGATGCCGCAGTGGCTTGTGATAAACCCGGAGATGCGGTCCTGGATTTTCTGAAAATAGTCAAAGGTCTGGGCCACCCCGATAATAAGCCCTGTCATGCGCACCGGATGAATCATCATGGTTCCCGTGGGCACAATAAAGGAGTAGTCCGCGGACACTGCAAGAGGCACCCCGATAGAGTGGCTTCCCCCCAGCACCAGGGATACGCTGGGCTTGCTAAGCGAAGCAATCATCTCCGCAATAGCCAGCCCCGACTCCACGTCTCCTCCCACGGTATTTATCAAAACCAGAAGCCCCTGTATCTCTTTATCATCCTCCACGGCGGCAAGCTGCGGAATCACGTGTTCGTATTTTGTAGTCTTGCTGTTGGAGGGCAGGCACTCGTGGCCTTCGATCTCCCCGATGACGTTCAACACATGAATCCGGGTGTCTGATTTCAGGGTCATCTGTCCCATGCTTTCAATCTGCTCCTCCCGGCTCCCCTGGGAATCTTTGTTTTTTTCCTCGCTCATAATATAAAACCGACCTCGCTTCCATACGAATTCTACTACAATTAGTATGGAAGCTGAGGCCGGATTTTATTCCTTCCGGTAAGGAAATGCCCTGTCAGGGTTTCAGTCCATGTACCTTCAGAATACTCTGGGCATCTTTAAACCGTCCAATATTTTCTTTTCCCACCTTATCCGCAGGATTTGCGTTTAAGAATTCCTGCATTGCGGCCCCAGAGGCGTCCATATAGGTATAAACATAACAGGACGTTTTCTTTGTATGATCCCTGTTACGGATTCCCAGATACAGCCCGCTTTGCATCTCGACCACATCGTCCAGCTCTGCACGGATAATGAAGGAATCCACCCGGGAATTTTTTTCTGCAATGGCATATCCCCTTGCCAGAGCTTCCGCCTGGGATTTTTCTCCGCACCGGTAAGAGGTCCATCCCTGTTCCGCCAGAGACACCCGGATACTTCCAGGCTCTTTCTTATATTTGTTTTCCAGGGTACCCAGATAATTTGTAAAGTAATCCAGATTACGCATGGATATATAGGGGCTTCCCACACTGCTTGAGGTATTTGAATAGTCATTCCAGAAATCTGTTCTGGTCAGAGGCGCAGAGTAGGGATGAAACGCCACATTCCAGGCAATATCCGGGCTCTCCGCCTGAATGTACGACGCAAAGCTGTCCAGGGTCTGTTTCCCGGTATAGCCGGCTACCGCCCGGTTCCAGGCATTGTCCAGGGAGATAAACACCCTGGAGCTGGGCCTTGTGCGCACAATTCCGTAATAGAGAGTACGAAACGCGCTGGAATACCCTCTCATATACTCCCCAAAGCTTAAACTTCCTTTGTAATTCCAGGCATTGCAGGAATTCACCTCATTTCCCAGGATCCAGTTGGAAATATAGCAGTCATCCTGGCCAAATATCTCTCCCATGTAGCAGAAAAAGGCTTCCAGCGTCTCCTGGGATACCTGGGTTGTGGTATTGAGCATATAATAGGGCGCCGCCCCTGCCCGTCTGGCCTCGGGCCGTATCAGTTCCGCCCTCCATCCGGTTCCGTAACTCATAAGGAGCACGCAGGACACATTGATCCCTCTCCGGTTCCACTCCCTGACTCTGGCCTGGTCTTTCTCCATCTTCTCAAAATAATATTCTTTTCCTTTATACTTATAAGTAACTCTGCTGGAGCCGGGACCGCTTCTGATAACCTCCTTAATGTCCAGGTTGAAAAGAGTGTTCTTTGTCCCTGTCTCATCCAGGTACTCATCAATAGCTCCCTGGATTCCTTTTTTGGAGGCCGCGTGAAAATAGCCTGCCGTGCTTGCAGCCGTATATTCGGGGTTGGACACATAGGCCTTTTTACTGATTAAGGTGTAACCGCTGGCGCTGCTCTTCACTGCCAGCGCATACCCGCTCATAGCCATCTGGGCATATCTGCCGGCGGACGGGTTCTCGCTGCTTCCCTCCTCCAGGCCAAACTGTTCCTCAAAAGCCCCCTGCACATCCAGGTCAGCCAAAAACCGGAAATAACTTCCCTCCATCAGGCCGTCCTCCTTGGAAATCTCACACAGAGGACTGCCCAGTATCCGGTTATAGTAGGTATCCACACGGACAAGGTAGTAATTCCCATCCCCGCCATAGCTCTTCAACCGTCCCTTTACCGTAAACTCCGCCCGGATCCCGGTCTTAGTCTCCCCCGTATCCCCGTCTGTCACATCCGCCAGGACAAAGCTTTGCATAATAGCGGATGTTCCCGTAGGCGTCAACTCATTCTGCAACACAATATTCTTTACCGCGCTGTAAACGCTCTCTTCCGTCCCGTCTCCCTTCTTGTTATCCAACGTGTATTTCAGCCGGAAATAATAACGTACGCCGGCCTCCAGTCCGGTAATTTCCGCGGACAGTTCCCCATTCAGAAAGGTTCTCTCCAGAGAAGACGAGAATGCAGCGTCTGTAGAATATTCCAGAATATAGCTCTTTGCGCCGATTACCTCTTTCCAGGAGATGACTGCCATCCCGTAATTGGGCGTACTTATCCCGGATATTACAGGCACCTCCCGCACCTTCCCTTCTATGTCAAAGAGATACCGTACATTATCCACATAAAACCAGCCGCCCCGGTAGGCTGCGCCCGTCAGGGTATTAAAATAATACTTTCCCGCATGCTCCCCGCTTTTTAGCGTAAGCCATCCGGTCACCCTCCTGCCGTTTCCGTCATAATAAAAGAGTTCTCCCTCCTGGTCCGTGTAAAACAGGCCCTGACGACTGATTGCCCCGGTTTCGGGGTCGCTGTAGCAGTACGCCGTCCCAATCATAAAATGTCCTTTTTGCAGGATCCCCGTCGCAGCATCAAAATAATACCTCGAAGCTCCGATATTGTAGTATTGTTTCAGAACCGTCGTGTTATTATAAATGCAGTACCAGTTTACAACCGTTTTTCTTTCCGGCTGTCCCTCAGTAAGCGCATCTGCTGCCTCTTCCTGTGCTGGTTCCTCCACCTGATACCAGGTATAATACTTATTGGTTTCTCCCATAGGCGTGACAATACCGGAGGCAAGGGGCTCTATCTTCTTTCCGTCCGCTCCAAAATATTTCCAGACATACACCCCGTTTTCCTTAAACCGGTACCAGCCCGTCAGCATAACCCCGCTTCCGTTAAAATAACAGGTGTAAGTTTCCTCCCTTCCTGTCTCCTGGTCTGTCTCCGTAAACGTTTGGATTCCTGTCTGCATCACGCCGTCGTCGTTAAAATAATACTTCTTTCCGGCAATATTCTGCCATCCGGTGCATTTCATGCCTTCTGTGCCAAAATAAAACATCTCATAGACACGTGAGGCGCTGTTGTAGATCTTCTGCCAGCCAGTCTTTAAGGTGCCGTTTGTATTAGCATAGTAAGTCTTTCCGTCAATCTCAACATATGTCGTAATCCGCGCTCCTGTGGCGGGATGCAGGACATACCGGGTGTTTCCGATCCAGCAGACCCCCTTTCGCATCTCTCCGTTGGCATTAAAATAGTAGGTGTTTGTAACTCCGTCCGCGCCTTTAATAGAAATCCATCCACTCCGCCTTAAACCGTTGGCATCAAAATAATACGTGTTGCCGTGAAGCTCCTGGAACCCGGCCTCCGCCTTCCCGGTATCCGGATTTGTATAATACCAGTTGGCGCCCACGGCAAACAACCCTTTCTTAAGAGCTCCATTAGCGTCAAAATAGTAACGGCCATTCACACCATTCACATTGATGGTCTGCCAGCCCTTCACCAGGGTTGTTCCGTTTCTGAAATAATACTGTTCACCTTCCAGGGTAATCCAGTTGTTTTCACTGGCTTCCGGTATACTTCCTTCCTTTGTGACAGTGTCAAAGTAATACCAGCTTCCATTAACCTTCTGCCAGCCGCCCAGAAGATACTCATATTTTCCCGTATAATACAGCGCCTGCTCATCGGACGGATTCAGCCCGGTCAATACTGCTGAAGCATTTTTCTGAAGCTTCCGGTTAACCGGATCAAAGTAATAGTAATAATTACCGATTTTTGTAAATCCGGAGGCCGCTATTGCCGTTCCCGGCTGGAAATAATACTTTCCTTCATGGATACCGGTTTTAATGGTAATCCAGCCGGTTTTTTGCAGTCCATTTCCGTCATAATAATATTTCTGATCGTCCTCGTCCGTACGCAGCAGCCCCAGGCGGTCGATAGCCCCTGTCTTTTCATCGCTGTAATAGGATGCGGCGCCCACCTTGAAAGCGCCTTTTCTCAGCACGTTCGTTGTGCCGTCAAAATAATATCTCCATTTACCGATATTATAGAAGCCTTTCAGTACCGTGGTATTGTTATAGATACAGTACCAGTTTAAAACCTTCTGCTCCGACTGTCTGTCTCTGTCCGGCTCTTCCACCTGATACCAGGTATAGCTCTTGTTTGTCTCCCCCATGGGGGTAACAATATCTGCAAAAAGAGGCTCTATCTGTTTTCCGTCTGTACCAAAGTACCGCCAGAGATATACCCCGTTTTCCTTAAACCGGTGCCAGCCCGTCAGCATAACCCCGCTACCGTTAAAATAGTAACAGGAAGCTTCCTCTGTATCTGGCCCCGGGATTGTCTGAAGCCCGGTCTTAACCACGCCGTCCCTATCAAAATAATAAGTCTTTCCGCTGATTACCTGCCAGCCCGTACGCCTCTGGCCATCTGTTCCAAAATAGAACGACTCATAAACACGTCTGTCGCCGTTGTAAATCTTCTGCCAGCCGGTCTTTAACGTTCCATTGGTATTTGCATAGCAGGTCTTTCCGTCAATGACTACAGAAGTGGTAATTTTCTCCCCTGTCGTGGGATCCAGAACATAGCGGGTATTCCCGATCCAGCAGATACCCTTTAGCTGGATTCCGTTGGCATTGAAATAATAAGTATGAGAAACTCCCTGCGTATCCTTGCAGGTAATCCATCCCTTCCTCATCAGGCCATTGGAATCAAAATAATAGGTATTCCCCCCAAAGGGCCCCTCCGTAAAGGTTTTAATGCCTTCCTGGGCTTTTCCTGTCTCCTCATTCATGTAATAGCGGTTTGCCCCGATAGAAAACCAGCCTTTTTGCAGGATTCCGCTGCCGTTAAAATAGTACCGGCCATTGACGCCGTCTCTTGCAATAGTCTGCCAGCCCTTTGCCAGCGTGGTTCCCTTGATGAAATAATATTGATCTCCCTCCAGGGTTACCCAGTTATCCTCTGCCTGTGGTTTTGTGCCCTCCTTTGTCACAGCATCAAAGTAATACCATATTCCATCCACCTTCTGCCAGCCGCTTAGGAGATATTCATACCGTCCTGTATAATAAATGACCTCTTTCCCGTATGCATTGACACCCTTAATCACGGATGATGGGTTTTTCTGCAACGCCTTTGTGGAGGTATCAAAATAGTAATCATAATTTCCGGCTTTGGTAAATCCGGAAGCCGCAATTCCGCTTCCCGGCTGGAAATAATAGCGGTTTGTCACATTCCCGTCTTTCCGGTTCAGCCACCCGGTAACCTGCCGTCCATTGCCGTCGTAATAGGTAAGGTTTCCATCCGCGTCCGTGAGAAGACACCCTAAGCGGCTGATCCCTCCCGTATTCCGGTCGCTGTAATACTTAACCGTCCCAACGGCAAAATGACCCTTCTCCAGCACGCCTGTCTTTGTATCAAAATAATACCTCCACGTTCCTATATTGTAGAAGCCCTTTAATACGGTTGTATTATTGTAGATGCAATACCAGTCCTCACCAATCTGACGCCACTGGTACCGCAATACCGCCTCGCCGGTTGGCGCCTCTTCCCGGACTTCCCCGGTCAGCAGCACGCCTCTGTCATCAAAACAATAATAGGTATATACCTTTGCGGCGCTGTCATAAATCCTCTGCCAGCCCTTTAAAGGCATGCCATTGGTATTCAGATAATAGGTAGCATCCTCAATTTCCCGGAAACCAGATTCCACCGCACCTGTCTGAGGGTCACTGTAGCATTGGTTGTTCCCGGATAAAAACCAGCCCTTATTAAGCTTCCCTGCCGTATCAAAGAAGTAACGCCTGCCTCCAATATTCTGATATCCCTTCAGCAGTGTTCCGTTATTGTAGATACAGTAAGTATCCGGCATCCCATTTTCCACAACACGGTACCAGACATAGCGGTTTGTCTCCGGCATGGAGGAATCCACAGGTGTGTCCAGACACTCCCCTGTTCCCATAGCAAAATAACGCCACACATACACGCCTTGTACCTGGAACCGGTACCAGCCTGTGAGCATTACGCCGCTGCCGTTAAAGTAATAGTCTTTCCCGGATCCATCCACATTCTCCACAAATCCTGTCCGCATGACGCCATCCGGACTAAAGGAATACCGCTTTCCGCCAATCTCCTGCCAGCCCGTATGCCGCAATCCGTCCGTGCCGAAATAAAAAGTCTCATATATGCGTTTCGCACTGTTGTAGATCTTCTGCCAGCCGGTCTTTAACGTCCCGTTGGTGTTGGCATAATAGGTCTTTTTGCCAATCTCCACAGAATCCGTTATGAGCTTTCCGTTCTCGGGGTGGAATACATAGCGGGTGTTTCCAATCCAGCAAATGCCCTTGAGCATAACGCCGTTGGCGTTAAAATAGTACCTTGCCTGCAGGCCATCCTTATCCTTGATGTTCTGCCAGCCCGTCACCCGCTGCCCGTAAATATTATAATAGCAGATATCCCTTGCGGAAGTTGCATCTTCTGGGTCAAATCCCGTATAGACCGTACCGTCGTCGTTGGAATAGTACCGGTTCTGCCCAATGGCAAAATATCCTCTGTAGAGGGCACCTGTGCTGCTGTGGAACCAGTAATATTTCCCATCAATAGTCTGGCGGTTCCGAAGCAGGGTAGAATTATTAAGGAAACAGTAGGTGGAACCATCCACTGTGCATTTCCCATCCCCAATGGTATACCAGTAATAGGTATTTCTTCCCACGGAAACCGTCTCCAGGCTCAAAGCACGCTCTACACCATATCCGGAACCGTCCCGGTTTCCGGCCGCGTCAAAATACCGGTACTGTGTCTCCCCGGGAAGCTTTCTAAAACCCGTAAGGGCTGTTCCGTTGGTGTTAAAATAATAGTGGTCTCCACGGGCATCCCTAATATATCCGGTAGCCATTTTTCCCTGCTCTGCGGCGTCAAAATAGTACCAGTAGCTGCCGATCTTCTTATGCCCCATATAGGCTTCGCAGGTGGAGGGATCAAAATAATACCGGCCGCTGGCTGTGCCCACCTTAATCGTCTGCCAGCCCTTCAGCGCCAGGCCGTTGGCGTTCAGGTAGTAAGTGTGGACGCCATTCTCATCTGTAAGCTCCAGGAATCCCTGGTAGACAGAGCCGTCCTCGTGGAAATAATAACGGTTGCTTCCGCTGACAAACCAGCCCTTTGCCTGGTCCCATAGAAAACCGCTGGCATCAAAATAATACCGCTTTCCATTGATAACCTGCCAGCCTTTTAACACGCTGGCTCCGTTTTTAATGAACGCCCGCTCTGTACGTCCTTCCCCAAGAGTTACGGTAGCCCAGTAATTTTCATCTATGGATACACTGCGCTCCCCACCGTCATTGACATCAAAGTAGTGCCACACATTGGAGATCTTCTGCCAGCCAGTCAGACGGACACCACTGGTATTGTAGTAATGCCCCTTCCCTTTTGCATCCCTGATATATCCTCTGGCCATGCATCCATTGTCAGCCGGATTAAAGTAATACCAGTTTTTCCCTACCATCTGATGCCCCATCCAGGCTGCACCAGTGGTGGGATCCAGGTAATAGCGGTTTCCGTTAACAGTCTGCCAGCCTTTTAGCGCCAATCCGTTTCCGTTCAGATAGTAGATCTGTTCTGTTCCGTTGCCATCTTCCAGGGTCAGGAATCCCTGATAGACAGAACCATCCTCACAGAAATAATAACGGTTGCTTCCACTGATAAACCAGCCCTTTGTCTGATTCCAGAGGAATCCGTTGGCGTCAAAATAATACCGCTTCCCGCCGATGGTCTGCCAGCCCTTCAGTACGGAGGCTCCATTGTTGATAAATGCCTTTTCCTCCGTGCCGTCCAGCATGGTGACAGTCACCCAGTAGCTGACGTCTGTCTCCGTGTGAAGCTCTATACCTGTATTCACATCAAAGAAACGCCAGACATAATTAAGCTTCTGCCAGCCGTACATCCGCACGCCGTTATTGTTGAAATAATAGGTGGAGCCGTTTATTATCTGCTCCCCTTTCAGAAGCTGTCCCCTGGTGGCTGCTTTTTCATCAAAATAGTACACCGCTGTGCCAATCGTCACAAAGCCCGTCTGCATTGCGCCCTCAGCGTCAAAATAATACCGTTTCCCATCAATGGTCTGCCAGCCCTTGAGCATCTGCCCTTTGCTGTTAAAATAAAAGGTGGTGTCACAGTATTTCACAAAGCCCGTGCGCATCTTTCCGTCGGGACCAAAGAAATACCAGGTACTTCCAATTTTTACCCGCTGGGTCTGCAGTATGCCATTGGCATCAAAATAATACCGGCTGCCCTCTATGGTCTGCCAGCCTGTGAGGGCCTGCCCGTTCTTGTCAAAATAGTAAGTCTTTCCCGTATCCGGATTCTTCCACCAGCCGGTCATAGGCGTACGGTCCTCGTGGAAATAATGCCACGTCTTACCTGCCTGGAAAAATCCGGTTTTCATGGCATAGGTGGCGGTATCAAAATAATACCTGCGCCCCTCTATGGTCTGCCAACCCCTGGCCAGGCTTGTGCCATTTAGAAAATAATAGGTGTTTGTAACGCCGTTTTCCGTGGCCGTGGCAAAATAATCGTCCCCCACCCCAGCATGGACATCCTGTTTTCTGGTGGTTCTGTCAAAATAATACCAGAGGTTCTCGATTTTCTGCCAGCCGCTCAGCAGTACGCCGGAAGCGTTGGCATAATAGACGTTTCCATCCTCCGCCTCCCGTATCCATCCGTAGCGCAAAGCTCCGTCCCGCCCCAGATAATAAGTGTTTGCACCGATAGCATAGAGTCCGTCTTGATTTCCCAGCTGAAGAACGCCGGTTTTCGGATCAAAGTAATAACGGGCCCCGTCAATATTCTGCCAGCCCTTTACCAGGCTTGCATTATTCCGGAAATAATAGGTCTCTCTGCGAAGCGCTCCCTCGCCTTGATTTGTCCCCTGTTCCCGGGCGTCATATTCCAGAGTGATCCAGTAGCCGTTTCTCTGGAAGGGAACCTGTTTCCAGGTTTCCGGATCCTTGGAGGAGGCGTCAAAATAGAACCACTCGTTATTGATCTTCTGCCAGCCGCTGACGCGGTATCCATTTGCGTTGTAGCCAAAGCCGTCCACAATGGTATTTTTCTGCATAATGCCCTGGCTGTCAAAACAATAGGTGTAATTTCCAATCTTCTGGGTTTTCCCCACAGAGGCCGCCCCCGTAACCGGATCCAGATAATACCGCTGCCCATTGATGGTCTGCCACCCCTTTAAGAGGGCGTTGTTGCTGCGGAAACAGTATTTCTCCCCGTTCACCGTATACCAATACCAGGAAGCTTCCACCCCGGGCCCCGAAACCGTCTGTTCCTGTCCCCTAACCGGGCTCTTTTCATCCATGCTAAAGAAACGCCATACCCCGGCGATCTTCTGCCAGCCCACATACATGGCGTAGTTGGTTCCAAAATAATAGGTACTGCCGTCTATAACCTGCTCCCCGCTTAGATTCTCCCCTGGATAATCCGAAAGCTCCTCCGCTATACGTCCGTAGTAGGTGTTATTTCCCACCTTGAAAAATCCCGTCTTAAGAATCCCGTTTCCGTCAAAATAATACCGTCTCCCCTCTATGGTCTGCCAGCCTGTGGCTGCCCTTGTTCCATTGAGGAAATAGAATATCTTTGTGGTTTTTCCATCCTCATCAGAGACAACGGCCCAGTAATTGGTTTCAATCTTCCCCTTTTCTTCCGCGCCTGTCTCCTGGTTAAAGAACCGCCAGATTCCGTCGATCTTCTGCCAGCCCCTAAAGAGGACGCCGGAAGCATTGGCATAATAGGTCTTTCCCTCATCCGCAAAGATCCCTGTACCCAGAACGCCCCGCAGTTCCTCTCTGGTATGAAAATGATAAAAGCCGCTGCCAATTTTCCAGGTTCCTGTGTACATTCTTCCCTGGGCGTCAAAATAATACCGCTTCCCGTCTATAGTTTGCCAGCCTGTGGCAAGCTTTGCGTTTTTAACAAAATAATAGGTATTTCCCCCCATTTCATACCAGTACCCACTGGTATTCTGGGATAAAAGCTCCTGCCCGTAATTTTCCGCAGCCGCATCCGGCTGGAAATAATGCCATACTTCTCCTGCCTTCTGCCAGCCGTACTGGCGCAGGCCGTTGGTATGGAAGAAATAATGAGCAGTCTTTTCTGTCTCTGCGGTTTCCTCCTGCCCGGCAGTCTTTTCGATTACCTCCGTATAGCCGGTCTGCATTTGTCCCATTTCGTTAAGATAGTAGACATTCTTATCCCCGGCGTTTGGATACCATCCAGTCCTGGCATATCCCTCCGGGGCAAAGAAATAGCGTTTTCCGTCTATGGTCTGCCAGTTTTTCAGCAAGGCCGTGTTATTGCGGAAATAATATCTCCGGCCGGACATTTCCCCGGCGTCTTCCCCCATGGTGACCCAGTATCCTTCCTGGACTGAGGAAAGTTCCTGTCCAAAGCTGTCCTCCACGCTGGAAAAATAATGCCAGATGTTGTTGATCTTCTGCCAGCCTTTTTGTATGGCGCCGCTTGCATTGGTGTAGTAGGTATGGACTTGGGGATCCAGGCCTTCCAATGCATTCGCGTCAGAGATCCCCTGGGATTTGGAAATCCCCGGATAACTCTGGTATCCGATGCTGATTCCAAAGGTGCCGTCCCCATAGTCCCCAAAGAGATACCATACCCCGTCTATTTTCGCCGGGCCCTGGACTAAATAACCGTTCTCGTCAAAGTAACATCTCCGGTTTTCCACAATCTCCCAGCCTGTCACAGGCTTTCCGCTCCGGTTTTCGATATAGCGGACATAGAGTTTCCCGTCGCTGCCCTCTATCACCTGCCAGCCATAGGCGGACTGAGTGCTGACTACATAGGATGTTCCCTGGGAGCCAGCTTCCGTCACATCCAGGGCAAAGAAAAGCCAGCTTCCGTCTTCCCGGCTGTAATTTACAGGATTTTCCAGAAGTTTCATATGATCGTCCTTCTGCTGCCACAGACAGACGCTGTCTGCGCCTGCGAACCGGTCTGCAATCCCTTTCTGCCGGATTTCAAGAATCAGTTCCCCACAGGCCGGAAGCTGTCCGTAGGGCGTAACCTGGACATAGCTTCTCTCCTCAAATTCTACGGGAATAAAAGCGTCCCTTGTCACCACAGAGGTGCGCAGGGTAAAATCCGCATATCCTTCCCCACGGGGCCTTAGGCCCCGGATTTTCCAGATAAAAGTAGTTCTTGTCTTTTTATCCCAGCGCTCAAACTCCAGATGCAGGCCATTTTCCCCGCAATGCTCCAGAATCCCGGCGTCGATCACAAGGGGCTGATCCTCCCCCGTACACCGTACCCTGACATTTGTTCCCTCTGGCAGATTTAGCGACCCAAGAGCGGCCGCAGCCTCCTCCTGGGATGGAACATACAGAATCGTACCGCCGTTTAAGGAGCCATTCTCATCTTCCGTATACCCGTACTCTACCCGCCAGTCATAGCGGGAAGTCTCTGCCGTGTAGGCAGTACCCGGTTTTATACTGTCAGGTACGGGAATCGTCAGAGATGTCCGCTTATCAAAGACATCCGAGAATTCTCCCGTCGCCCCGGTATAGGTTCCCTCACAGAGAAATATCCGCTCCCCGCTTTCCTCTGTTTCATAATAGTAGACAGGCCGCCGTTCCTCCCCGGATGTCTGGGTCTCATAAGCCTCTGCCAGACTTTCGTCCGAGTATACAGCCACTGTTTCCTCCGCAGGAAAATCCGTGTCCGCAATCTCCAGACTCCAGGGGCTTTTCGCCCCGCCTGTCTGCCGCGCCGTAATCTTTCCGTTTCTGTCTCTGTCCGTACTGCGGGGATTTTTCAGCTCCCACCGGATTATCTGGTCATTGCCGCCAGCCGTATCCTGGAACAGGAAGGACAAAACCCCGTCCTTTTCCAGCATGGGAACCGTCTCATTGATAATTTCCGCCCGCAGGGTTTTGTCCAGCAGACCCTGCCCGTCATCTGTGCGGACAATGAAAATACCGGCAAAACGCTTCCCGTCCATAAGTTTCCCATTAGCCCTAAGGCCGGTAAGGATCTCCTCATCCGACAAATGGGCTTTTGCATCTATATCGCTGATATACAGCCATTTCCTGCCGTCCTGGCCCTCTCTGACCTCTCCCCTGTAAACGCCGTCTTCCCCGAAAAATTTATCTGTCGTATCGGCCTCGGAAACGTGGGTCTTGACCAGCACCTTATTGCTGACATTATTCAGATAAGATACATAGATCTGGTCGTTCCAGAAATAAGCCCTAAGGCAGGACAAGGTTTCCGTGACCACACTGCCCCCCAGATTCGTCCATTGATTATCCTGGAGGCGCTTTACCTCGGTTGCGTAGGGCGCCTTTCCGGACATATAGACCACATAGGGACGCCCCTCCGCAAAACACAGATCCGCTTCCACCAGCGCTGTATCCGCATAGGTATTTTCTCCCACCTGTTTCCAGCCGCTCTCTGACACCAGGTCATACACGTAGAGATACGCCGCATTTTCCCCTTGAACCGTACCGTTTTTCATAAGGAAAACCCTGCTGTTATGTACACGGATCAGCCCGGTGTTTGCGGAAAAGCTCTGTTCCCCCACATCTTCCCAGGCATTTCTGCCACTGTTATATCTCTTTATATAGATCTTATTGTTGTTGCCTGCCTCCCGGTACATCACTACAACGGTTCCATTCTCCGCTGCAATAGACGGATTCGCCGCAAACTTTGTGCTAACACCCACCTGGGTTCCCAGATCTGACACCCTGCTTCCGTTATAATGCACTGCCTTTACCTGGGTTCCGTCTGTTTTTGCATAAGCAAGATAAACCCCCTTCTCGTCGGAAGCCAGATCAAGCCCGCCTGCCTCAACGGGCGCGACATAAAGCTCCTGCCAGGACGAACCGTTCCACCGGGCCAGCGCCGGTTTCCAGTTCTTCAGATAAGCCGTATATAAAGCGCCGCCAAATTCCACCAGCTTATGGTCTGTCCCGGCCGGGCCGTCGCCCATTCTGGTAAAAACGCCGTCCTTACACTTGTACAAAGACACCTGGCCACTGAAATAATTTCCCCTCTTCAGCAGATAATAAAGGGTTCCCTCCCCGTCCATGCAGGAGGCTGCCATGGAGGTGTTCCCCTCCTCCTCCCTGGCATAGGTACTCCAGAATTCCCCGTCCTGGGGCTCCGAAAACGTAATGTCAAAGGTGATCTCATCCCCTGTGGCGCTTCCCACATTGCTGATTACAATGCCGCTGTTGGCACCGTCTGAGTAGGTGATCGCCCCGTCTTCCAGGGATTTGGTAAAATCATCCGTGCCGTAGCTTACCCGTCCGCTCTCCCTGGAGAGATGGGCGTAGAAAATGCCCTTTCCAGGCTCGTTATTTTCGCCGCCCCCGCCGTTCTCATAGCCGTTTTCCCCACGCGTATCGCCGGGGCGGAATACATAAATCATATCCGGCGGCCCGGTAATATTTGTCTCATAGGATTTATTCACCCGGTAGATAATAAGCCCAGAACCGGGTATCTTTACATCGTACTCCTTATCCGAATTAATGGTTCCCTTTTTCCGGTATTCCACCACAAAAAACTCATTCTCGGAATAGTCTGTCTTCAGAATAAGCGCCTGTCTGTCTTTGGTCTCCTCCGTGGTCGCCGAGGCTGCATACAGAGAAACGCCCTTCTGGGAGGTAGTCACCGTAGGAATCTCAAACCAATTCGTATAGGCAGAGCGCAGGTACGCCAGAGGGTACTGAAGATAACGGTTTTCAGTTGACATAATATCCCATGTACCCACAGGATTCCCACTGGCCCTGCGGTAAAGATCCGGGTATCCCAGGCTGTGCAGAAACTCATGGACAATCACGCCGGATTCCGAGTATTCATAATAAATGCCGCTCTCTGTCAGGATATTATAGGGGCGGACAATACATCCGTTCAAGGTAGAGTTTCCCGAATGATAGGCCTCATGATCTCCGAAAAGCCTGGTGGTGTTTCCGTCGTCGCAGGGCACCACAATGGTGAGATTGTCCACAATCTTCTCCCTGTTGTTGAGATCCAGCTTCACATCCTCACCCAGCTGGCCCGATGCATTCAGTTGTCTTATAACCTCCTCCACCATGGCCCCTTCGTTTTGGGCATAATCCGCCCCGTTTCCTGGCAGTTTATAGGGCGTGATCTTTTTTTCTGTCTCATCATACTGGGGAAAGATATTCTCTACGCAAAGCTGTCCATAAGAAATATTGTAGAGATACTGGCGCATACCAAAGGGATAGTCCGTTCCCCCATTAAAATAACGGAAAGTTCTGTCCACATTTTCCTTATAGCATTCCCCGTAGATGCTCTCGGGATGGTTATGGTCTGTATCCGCAAAATCCACAAATACAATCAGATTGGAAAAACCAGGGTTCTCCCAGAAAGGAGTATACCCCTCCCTGCTTAGGTTCTCCGACGTATTCTGCTCCTGGTCTGCGGGCTCCTCTTGATCCGCGTCCGGTTCCTCGTCCTGGGAATCCCCCTGACCGTCTCCGGTTTCCCCGCTGCCCTGGGTTTCATCTCCGTTTCCCCCAGGCTGCGTTCCGTCCCCGCTTCCTCCGGACTGCGTTTCATCCCCGTTTCCCCCAGGCTGCGTTCCCTCTCCGCTTCCACCAGGCTGGGTTTCATCCCCGCTTCCACCAGGCTGCGTTCCCTCTCCGCTTCCACCAGGCTGCGTTTCATCCCCGCTTCCACCGGGCTGCGTTCCGTCCTCACTTCCTGTTCCGGCTTCCGCGTCCTGCTGACCGCTTCCTTCAGTCTTACTCCGGCCGTCTGCCGTCGCCTCTGTCTGCATACCTGCCTGGTTTCCCGCCGGAACGCCGTTTTCTATTCCCATAGCCAGAGCCACGTTTCCATAGCCTCCCACCTGGGCCGCAATCAGCAGCCAGGCCACAAATATTTTCCACCTCTTTTTTATATTCCGCTTTTTATTATATTTGTTCATCTATTCCACTGCCCTCTTTTTCGTCTGTTATGTACTGCCTAAGCAAAGATATTCAGAATAATTATAACATCAAAGAAAAAAAAACAAAATAGGTTTCGAGATCTTTTTCCTGGAATCTCCCTACAGACAGAGAAAAATACAAGCTCCCCGATCCTGCGACCTGGAAGCCTGTATCCGTTTTCTCACTTTCATTCATCCAGGGACGCCATCGGTGTAATAACGATATTTTCCCCGGGAAGCCCTGTCTTGCGCTTTACAATATCCTCAATCTGCGCCCGGCCGGCTTCGTCCACGGTTGCCATATTGACCACCACGTCCACCATATCATCCGTAATGCTGACCACCACATCCTCAAATCCCTTTGCCGACAACAGGGTCTCCGTGGCCGTCTCCCGCTCTGCAATGTCCGTCAGCGAAATCATGCTGTCAATCGCTTCCTGCTTCTGAGCCTCGGAAATGTTAGTGTTGTTAATCACTTCCATCAGAATTTCCTTGTTTCTGGCCCGCAACTGTTCCCTGGATATCTTTGCCTCCGCGGCAAATCCCACGCCGGACGTGGTGCCTGTGCTGGTCAGAACCGCCTCCCCGGGCGTCTCCCCCTCGGAAAGCTCTGCCGATTCCAGGTCATCCATATCCGCATCCAGGCTGGCAATATCCCCGTCCCCGAAGGCCAGCTCCTCAAGCCCTGTCTGGGCATACTGATCCTCTGCGGAAATATCCGACGCCAGTTCGTCCGTAACCGACTCCGAGCTTGCAAGATCCAGCTTGCTCCCCGAGTAGTTTAAGTACCCTGCGACGGCAATCATGATAGCCAGTGCAGTAATGATGATTTGATTCTTTTTTACAATGCGTTTCACTTGGAACCCTCCATTTTCATTATTTTTATTTTATGTGAATCCAGGGGAAATAATGCCTGCACAGCCTCTAAAATATTCCGGGCTGTCACAGAATTTCCTCCCCCCTGGGCAATGACCAGAACCCCCTCTGCCTGGGGCCGTATTTCCTTCACCACGTAGGGGATCCGGCTGCCGTCCGCCTCCTGCCGGTAAACCGTCTCCTCCTCCCAGCCCTCCTGGGTTGTCGTCCGTTTTCCGCCGGCTCCGTCCTCCTCCTCTACATTCTGACTGCTGGAGGGCATATCCTTCTCCACAACTTTCTCCGAGGAGGTTTTCCAGGTAATCAGCACCTTCACGCGCCCCACGCCCTCCACCTGGGACAAGGCCTCCGAAAGCCGCTCCTCCATCTCCCGGGTATATGCGTCGGCGGCTGTACCCTGTATTTCCATACCTTCCCCATTTCCGGAAAATGCCGCTTCCCTGTCCCCGGTTTCCCCTTCCCCGGTTAAAAGCTGCCCCTGCTCCTGTTCCCTCTGGCTTTTCTCCTCCTTCCCCTTATCCACCGGAAGGGCAATCACAATCAACAGCACTCCCGTAAGGAGCCCGATAAGAAGCTGGTCTTTTTTAAGGCGGGTTCCCCTCATTTTCACCGATCCGGATTTCAACAGGTTCCACAAGCCTCCCGGCTCTCTGTCCTGCTGTACGCTCTCCTGGCTCTCTGTCTCCCTGTCCTGTTGTCTGCTTTTCTGGTTCTCTGTTTCCCGGCTCTTTTCCCTCTCCATCCGGCCCTTCCATGTATTTCCCTGGTTCTCCATCTTCTGACCCCTCGCTTTCCGCCTCAGCCGCCTCTATCAGCATTTCTATGGTAAAATTTTCCAGATTGGTTTCCAGCCTCCTCTGTTCCTGGAGAAACTCTTCCACTTCCTGGTCATAAGCCGCCCGTTGAAACAAATCCGCCACCTTCTCCTCCTGCCCCATAAGCCGCAGAACCGGGGAAAATATAAGCAGCATAAACACCAGCCCCATAAAAAACTGTACATACCGCTTCTGTTCTCCCGCTGGCAGCACATGCATCACAAGCACCAGAAGCACCGAATAAAACGCAATGTTTTCAACCCACTGATAAATCTCCCGCATATGCCGTCTCCTCCCTCAGCGGATTCCCGTAGATACCGCCACCACGGCAATGGTCAGCATAAACAAGGCCGCCGAGGTAAACACCATACGGAGCAAAAGCTTTCCCGCATCGGAAATCCCCGCAATGCATCCCGTCATCCGCTTATCTGATACCGGCTGTACCACAGCCGCCGCCACCTCCAGAACCAGTACCCAGGTTCCCATCTGCACCACCGGCATCAGACAGAGCATAAGCAATACCACCAGCCCCGCCGCGCCAATGCCGTTTTTTATAAGGATACCGGAGCCCAGCAGCACATCCGTCACCGACCCCGCCAGATTTCCCACCCCCGGTATGGCCGAGGCCGCCCGGCTAAGCGCCGTAGTCTTAAAGGAATCCACCGCCGGGGAAATAATTCCCTGGATCACATGAAATCCTGCAATCAAAGCCAGCATGGATTTCAGTATCCATCCAATCCCTTTGGAAATAACCTCTGTAAGCTGGGACAGATATTCCTCCTTTGTGAGGTGATTTACAAACACCAGAATGACATACCCGTCCAGCAGAGGCAAAAGCAGAATATCCATAACCCAGCGTATGGCGTAGATCATGGCCAGCACAAAAGGATAAAAAATCCCTGCCGTTACGGGACTGCTGGCCATGGTCACAGACAGGAAATACGCTGGAATCAGAGCCTTCATAAAGTCCTGCATTGCCGTCAGCACCTCCTGGGTCGCCTGGGTCGCCTGTTCAAAGCTCCGAAGCAGAATCAGAAATAACAGCATATAGGCGATCTCAAAACTGATCTCTGCAATCTGCTGGCTTTTGAATATCCGGGAAAAATTTGTAAGGAAAGCCGTACACACTGCCAAAGCCAGCACCGAGAGAAACACGCCTTTTTGCTGCTCCCATTCCCCGCGGATCTGGTCAATGGCCCTCCTCACAAGGGCCTCCGGAGACAAAAGATTCTCCCCTCTCACCGCCTGCGCCACCGTATCCTCAAAGCCAAACTCTGTGTCCAGCATATCCTCCACGGCCTTCTCCACACTGTCAAAATCCAGTTCCTCCAGAAGCCTCTGGCCGATCTCCTCTTCCATGCCTTCCTCCCACCGGGCCTGGCCTTCCGGATTCATGCCGTTTCCTGCGCCCTCCAGGGTTATCCTTTCTTCCGGGCTGAGGGCGTACGCCCTGCCTGTGGGAAAGAGGCCTCTTTCTGATGCCTGGGCTTCCAGCGCTGTCCGGCTTCCAAGCCCCCACAAAGCCAGGAGCAAAAGCAGTAATCTCCCCATAAATTTCTTTCTCATTCTCAAGCCCCCAGGAATCCGTGCATAGTCTCCAGAAGCGCAATCAGCACAGGCATGCTGATCGCCAGAATAGAGAGCTTGCTGAAAATCCCGATCTGCCCGGCCAGAGTACCGTACCCGGCATCCTTGCAGATATCCGCCGCAAATTCCGCCACATAGGTGATGCCGATAATTTTCAGCAACGCCTGGATGTAGGCGGCATGGATAGAGAGATACCCCTGGATTTTCAAGACCCCCTCCAGAACCACTTCCAGCTTATCCACTGCCAGCAACAGAATCAGAAGGCTGGTGGCGATTCCCAGGTAAACTGCCATATCCGGCTTCACGGTACGAATCTGAAGGGCCAGCAGGACGCCGGCGATTCCTATCAAAGCCACCTGTATCATACTATCACCTCTATTTTAAGTTCCGCATATTTCCTTCCAATGCCCTGGGGACTGGAAGAATTTCCGGCTGCTCTGCATCCTATAAATCCCTCCGGGGCCTTGTCCGGGCGTATGCTGTTTTTTTGTTCCGCATACCCTCTTACAAGGTAAACAGCTGCTTCATTGTAGCGAAGAGCTCGTACACATAGGGCAGAATCCAGAACAGCACCAGAAGAAGGCCTGCCAGGCTTGTGAGAAAGGCCTGCTCCTCCCGGCCGCTGTGCTTGAGCACCTGGCTTAAAACCGAAACCAGGATTCCCACCGCCGCAATTTTAAAAATGAGATTGACGCTCATGTTCCCCTCCTTTAGACCAGAAGAATAACCAGGAAAATTCCCCCGGCCACGCCCAGGCTCTGGTATAGCTTCTGTTTCGTGCGTATTTCCTCCTGGGACAGTGCGATATCCTCCTCCAGCTGCTCCAGATAAAGTTCTATGGTGGAGAGCTGCATTTCCAGATCCAGGTATCCCAGCCCCTCCCCCATATGCCCCAGCTTTTCCTTTTCCTCTTTTCTCAGACTGCTCTGTTTCAGACTGCGGTCAATCTCCTCACGCCAGAGAACATCCAGGTTTTTTCCGCCGGGACGCGACAATTCCTCCGCCAGATGGGAAAAAAAATCCGAGAAGGGCGCCGGAATCCGTTTTGCCAGCGCCTCGAAGGCCTCCGGAAGCGGGGCCTTGGAGTATCTGATCTCCCCCCGCAGCATATAGACCGCCTGTTTCAGAAGCCGCAGCTCCATACAGTGCCTCTTTAAGTCCAGGGAACCCGCGGCTCCCAGGCCGGCGCTGCAGGCCAGCACCAGAATGCTTCCCAATATCTTCAACATATTACATTCCCCCTCTGATCCAGAATCTGCCGCACCTGTCCCACCCGCACCTGGTTCTGTAGGATAATATACCGCTCAAAGACCTGCTCCTGCACCAGCTTCTGAAGCAGGGGCTTCTGACGGACATCCTCCATGGAGCTTCCGTGTACTGTAGCCAGCAGCCGGCATCCACAGTACAACACTGTCTCAATGGCGTGAATCTCCTCATAATTTCCGATCTCATCTACCGCCACCACCTCCGGCGACATTGAGCGGATCAGCATCATCATCCCTTCCACCTTGGGGCAGCAATCTAGAACATCCGTTCTAATTCCCAGATCATTGCTGGGAACTCCAAGATAACTCCCGGCAATCTCCGAACGCTCATCCACCACTCCCACCGTATGTCCGGGGTATATCCGCCCTTTCCCCTTCCCTGTATATGAATCCGGTTTTCCCTGCCTCTCCATTTTCCAAAGGGGCTCCTCCATCCAGCCGTCGGATATCTGCCGGATGAGGTCCCGCAGAAGCGTGGTTTTTCCACAGCGGGGCGGGGAGATGATAAGGGTATGACAGACCTGTCCATCTTCCCGGTACAGAAAAGGCAGCACACTGTCTCCACACCCCATCACTTGATGGGAAAGGCGCACATTGAGAAAGGAGATATATTTTACATTTCTTATGCGGTTCCCGTCCAGAATGATTTTCCCCGCCACGCCCACCCTATGCCCTCCCTGAATGGTCAGAAATCCCTGGCGCAGCTCCTCCTCATGGGCATAGAGGGAATATCTGCCCACGGTCTCCATGGTCTCCCGGATTTCCCGGCTCTTCACCAGATAAGCCCACCGCATATCCTTTGCCAGCGCTCCCATATCCGTAACAAAATATTCCTGTCCGTCGTACTGGATTAACAGGGGCCGCTCCGCCCGAAGACGGATCTCCTGGAGCCTGTCGAAATCCAGGGATGCGTTTTGCAGTATCTTACAGATTTTTTCGGGAAACAGACTTGTAATCTCCTCCATACTCCTCATGTCCTCACCTCTTAAGGCAGTATATGAGGACAGGCACAAAAAAAGAACCAGGCTTTGCAAGGGTTCCGTTCAGCTGCGCCCATTCGCAAAACGCGCCTTCGGCGCTCTCCGCTGCTTCGCAGCTCCTTTTGCTCATATCCGAGCTTCCCTCAGAACAGAAAAACTCCGGCAAATTCATGCAAGCATGATTTGCCGGAGTCTTTCTGTTCTGGCTGAACTGTTTAATTACTTTACATCTTTCATACTAAAGCTTATTCTGCCCATTTTGTCTTTGCCCAGGCAGACTACTTTTACCACGTCTCCCAGGGTCAGCACATCCTCTACGCGGTTGATTCTGTTTCTGGCGATCTTGGATATGTGTACCATTCCCTCTTTGCCGGGGGCAAACTCCAGGAACGCGCCAAACTCCTTGATACTGACTACCTTTCCGGTGAAGATCTGGCCTTCCTCAAAATCTGTCACAATAATCTCAATGAGATGGCGGGCCTTATCCATCATTTCCGCATCTGTGCCGCAGATAGAAACGGAGCCATCGTCGGTAATGTCAATCTTCACGCCGGTCTGCTCAATGATGGTGTTAATGGTCTTGCCTCTCTGTCCCACCACGTCGCCGATCTTCTGGGGATCAATCTGCATCTGGATAATCTTGGGCGCGTATTTTCCAACCTCCTTGCGGGGCTCGGAAATGGCTGGCTTCATGCAGTTGTCCATAATGAACAGCCGGGCCTCCAGACATCTTGCAATAGCGCCCTCCACGATAGGGCGTGTAAGGCCGTGAATCTTAATATCCATCTGAATGGCGGTGATACCTTCTGTGGTTCCCGTCACCTTGAAGTCCATGTCGCCGAAGAAATCCTCCAGTCCCTGGATATCGGTCAGAAGCACAAAGTCATCGTCGGTCTCTCCAGTCACAAGGCCGCAGGAGATACCCGCCACCATCTTCTTAAGAGGCACGCCTGCCGCCATAAGGGACATGCAGGACGCACAGGTGGACGCCATAGACGTGGAGCCGTTGGACTCAAAGGTCTCAGACACCGTACGGATAGCGTAGGGAAACTCCTCCTCACACGGCAGCACCGGAAGCAATGCACGCTCTGCCAGCGCGCCGTGGCCGATTTCCCGGCGTCCCGGCCCTCTGCTGGGCTTTGTCTCTCCCACAGAATAGCTGGGGAAGTTATAGTGATGCATATAGCGCTTGCTTGTCTCGTTTTCATCCAATCCGTCCAGCCTCTGGGCCTCGGAAAGGGGCGCCAGGGTGCAGATATTGCAGATCTGGGTCTGTCCCCGTGTAAACATAGCGGAGCCATGCACTCTGGGAATAATATCCACCTCTGCCGCCAGCGGCCGGATCTGGTTGAGCGCACGACCGTCGGGACGCTTGTGGTCCTTTAAGATCATCTTGCGGACGGTCTTTTTCTGATACTGGTAAATAGCCTCTGACAGTACGGACAGCCACTCCTCGTTCTCCGCAAATGCCTCCTCCAGCTTCTCTGTAATCTGACGGATGTTCTCCTCGCGCACCTGCTTCTCATCCGTAAAGACTGCCTCCTCCATAGCTTCCGGCGGAACAATCTCTTTAATAGCCGCAAACAGCTCTTCTGGCACCGCGCAGCTTGTGTAGGTGTGCTTCTCCCTGCCGCACTCAGCCACGATTTTATCGATAAAAGCGATCACCTGCTGATTTACCTCGTGGGCCTTGTAAATTGCCTCAATCATCTTTGCCTCGGGCACCTCGTTGGCTCCGGCCTCAATCATAATCACCTTTTCCCTGGTGGAGGCTACGGTCAGTTTCAGATCCGACACCTTGTAATCCGCCTGTCCGGGGTTGACAATGAGCTCCCCGTTAATCATACCGATCTGGGTCATGGCGCATGGGCCTGCAAAGGGGATGTCAGAGATGGCCGTTGCAATGGCGGAACCCAGCATGGCAGTCAGCTCCGGACTGCAGGTAGGATCCACAGAAAGCACCAGGTTATTTAAGGTCACGTCATTTCTGTAATCCTTGGGAAACAGCGGCCGCATGGGACGGTCGATGACGCGGGAGGTCAAAACAGCGTTCTCGGACGCCTTTCCCTCTCTCTTATTAAATCCCCCCGGAATCTTTCCCACGGAATACAGCTTCTCTTCATACTCCACGCTTAAGGGGAAGAAATCAATCCCTTCCCGGGGCTTGTCCGAGGAAGTTGCCGTTGACAATACGGTAGTCTCCCCGTAGTGCATAAACGCTGCACCATTGGCCTGCTTTGCCACTCTGCCCACATCCACGGTCAGAGTCCTTCCGGCCAGTTCCATTGAAAAACTCTTATACATACTTTTCTCCTCTTTTCCGCTGCAGGAGTCCGAAACTACTGAGCTGTACCTCTCAAATATTCTTACATACCGGGATTTGCAGCCGCTCCCGAAAGATATACCTCAGTGGTCTCGGTTCTCCTCCTGCAGACTTTCTGAATTTTTCTCTCCACCCCCATGCACCGCAGGAGAATCCCCCCCTGCAGTGCATGGAAACAGGGCGAAATTTCATTCGCCCTGTATTTTGCCTTTACTTTCTGATTCCTAATCTCTCAATCAGAGAACGGTATCTCTCAATATCCACTTTCTTCAGATATCCCAGCATGCCGCGTCTCTGTCCAACCATCTTCAGAAGGCCTCTTCTGGAATGATGATCCTTGGGGTTCACTTTCAAGTGCTCGGTAAGCTCCTGGATTCTTGCAGTCAGAATCGCCACCTGTACCTCAGGGGAACCTGTATCGCCCGGCTTTAAACCGTACTCTTCAATAATTGCTGTTTTCTTCTCTTTTGAAATCATGATGACTTCCTCCTTTTTTCTTTAATCCGCCAGATATTAAGTAACGGTCGGAGAATCCGGTTACCGAATACCGGCAAACTCATACTTATCTAATATAGCATATGGTTAGGGAGGTGTCAATTAGAATTTTGCTCAAAAAATTTACAGCAATTTACAAACTCATTGGGATTCCAGAGCATCTTCCCCCTTTCCCCTGAACTCCTTTGCCAGCAGGAACAGCCCGAACAACACCCCGTTTAACAGCAGCGCTCCCGGCAGCATCCCCCAGGTAACTTCCTGGTTCTGCAACACGTCTGTGGAATACTCGTTGGCAATCACCATAATCAGGTTATTGTTAAAGAAATGCATAAGAACGGGAACCCAGATATTTCCGGTTTTCATGTATGCCCAGGCAAAGAAAATCCCCAGGGATACACAGGTAATAATCTGGGAGACCAGCATAATGAGGCCCCTGTCCGGCGTGGTATAATAGAAAAAATCCACGGGCAGATGCCACACACCCCACACAACGCCCAGCGCCAGCACCCCCAGGCGCAGGCCGAAACGCTTCTGAAGCAGCGGCTGCAGATAATAGCGCCAGCCATACTCCTCCCCAAAAAAGACGGTAAAGGACAGCAGGAAATTTACCAGCAGTAAAACCATATACGTCCAGGTTTCGGGATTTGCCACAATCTCTATAAGCATACCTGGCTGTCCCTCTGCCACGTACGAAATCCCGGCCCGCAGGAAATAGAGCGCCAGAAACAAAAACACACAAAGCAGGGAAGACTTCCAGTTCTTCCAGCAAAGCCCATAGGCCTCTCGCCGCTCCCGGCCCGCAATCAGCAGGGTAATCCAGCCCACAATACTCCCAAGAATCAACATAAACTGAAGGATCATCCCCCATATGGACATAGACATGCCGTTAAGAGAAAGCATTTCTCCGGGCGCCACGACAGCCAGTATAGCGAGAACCACCGCTCCCAGCGTAAAAAGCAGAAAGGTCCAGAAAAAAGCCTTCGGTATCTTCTGGTCTCCCTTATGTACCAGCAGGCAGGCCAGCATCACCCCCGACGCCGGATACAGCATCTGTGCAACAGGAAATCCGCTCAAATCCGCAGAAGTCCCGTTTCCGTACCACATGAAAATCCCCATAAGATAGGTGACCCCATAAGCCACCAGAAGAAAGATGATAAGTTTCTTTTTTTCGTTTGCATCAGACATTTTGTGTCAGCCTCCTTTGTTGTCATGTACCGTTTACACGCGCCTGCGTTTTTCACAGCCCTTCGTAAACAGTTTAACATTTGTCATAGCCAACTACATGTAAAATGCCTCAATGGTTCTTTTCACTGCCCAAACGGCACTCTCGCCAGAAGTTCCCCCCGTTTATTCCTGGAAAAGGCGCAGCGCTCCCCGTTTTTCAAAACCACCTCTCTGCGCCCCAGATCCACCTGGTCGATATGGCACACCTGCACCAGGTAAGCCCTGTGAATCCGCAGAAAGCGTTCCCCCAACTCCTGTTCCAGCTCCTGGATGCTTCCAATAAAATCCAGTCTGTCCTGTCTGGCGTGAAGCTCAATCCGGTGGGTTCGCCCGGCGGTTGAAAAATACAGAATATCTTCCAGGGGAATATGCCGGATGACGTCCAGCACCTTAACGGTAAAATATTCCCTTCCGGTGTCCTTTTCTCCCCGCATACGCTCCGTAATGATCTGAAGGCAGCGGGAAATTCCCGCCAGCATGGCCTCCGTGTCCTGCTTGCAGATATAATCCAGAGCTTCCAGATGATAGTGGAAGGTCTCAAAGGCCAGATCCCTGAATGCTGTCACATAGATGAGAAATCCCCGGGCATCCCGCTTCCGGATCTCCTGTCCCAGGAGAAACCCGTCCATGGACTCTCCCTTAAGCTCCACATCCAGGAAGTAAATGCCCCGGCCCGGATTTCCGGAAAGAGCCTCTAATATCTCCTCCGGATGGCTGGTACACCTCACGATCTCCATATCGTATCCTTCTATCAGGATCTGCTTTTCCAGGTAGTCCCGCTCCATTTGGCGGATGCTTTTGTCGTCCTCGCAGATATAAACTGGCAGCATAGCAAATTGTTCCTCCGTCTAGGTACCACATCCTTGCAGTATTTTAAGTTCCTGCACAAAAAATCCCGCCTCGACGCTTGTAGCGGAAAGTATGGCGTCATATTTTTCCAGTATTTTCCTGTAGTTTGACAGTCCAATCCCGTGCCCGTGCCCTTTCGTAGAATAGCCCAGGCTTCCAAGCCTTCCAAAGTCCACAATCTCATAGAGGGTATTCTTCACCCGGATGGTGACACAGTCCTTCTGGCTGCTAATCATCACAAAAACCATCCCGTCCTTTTTTCCCTGCACAGCCTCCGCCGCATTGTCCAGCAGGATTCCCAGACATCGGGTAAGGTCGGTTCTGCGCATGGCTACATCCGAAAAAGGACGCATTACCTCCAGTTCAAAACGGATACCATCTTTTTGCATATCAGTCATATGCTGTAGCAAAAGTCCTTTGATCTCCGCCACCTGGACATTTGCCAGCTGATTCATAATGCGGATCCTGTCTCCCGCCTGTCTGTCAAAGTCTGCCGTCATATCCTGGATAAAGGATTTCAAGGTTTCCAGTTCCCCCTCCTGGGCCTGGAAGTACATGCCCGCCATAAGATTCTTAAAGTCATGGCGGAACCTGCGTATCTCCGTCTGCATCTGCTCCATCTGCTCTATGTAGACCGTCTGCTGCCTAAGGCTTATCTCCTGCTGGGCAATCTGTTTTCTCTGCTCCTCCTCCCGGCCTCTGGAAATCAAAGCCAGATGGATTAAAAGCAGCAGAAGCAGGGAAACCATAGGATTATCGTTTGGATCTGTCTGGCTTTTCTGCACCATCCAGCAGAGGAGACGGAAAAATATGGGATACAGACTGAGAAAGAAATAAAGCCATCCCTGGGCGCCATCCCAGATCACCCATTTCCCGTACAGCTTTCCCAGGCCGGTTCTCCACACCGGCACAAGAAAAAGAAAAATGCACAGAGGCATAAGCACCATAAGCCAGAAGAGGTAATGCCGGAGTTCTTCTGTAACCCGCAAATCAAAAACCCGGTTAATCACAAGGAAGTTAGACATAGTATTTCCCAAAGAGGTCAGAAACACCGCCAGCAATGTGGAAGCCCAGCATCTCCGCCAGGATAACCGGTACAGGAATTTAAGGAACAGCATCCAGATAAACATCTGAAAATATTCCCACAGGATCAGTCCCGTCCCCAAAGGCCAGCGCCACACCCCCTTCAGATAGCAGACCGCTCCCAGAAACGCCCAGATAAAAGACATGGCCAGGCCCAGCAGGATCCCCCCTGCCATCCGCCCCCTGTTCCCTGTTCCCGGTATCCGTCCAAGAAGCATCCTTGAACACCATAACAGAAGCAGGGTGGTAATGCACATACTCCACATATTTACGCCGACAATCTCCCAGAAACTCATACCTATGTTCATATTCTTTCCCCTTAACAGCCCGCCTCTTTCAAGCCAGCTTCCGCATCTCCCCGGCATATTCCACCGTCTGCTCCACACACGTAAACAGGCCGGAAACCATGTAGTAAAGCCCCACGCCGGCGGGAAGCATGCAGGCAAACCAGCTGTTCATACAAAGCATGATAAGAATCCGGGGCGCCCCCGCCTTTGGCAGACCCAGGCTTTTGAAAAATCCCAGATACGGCATAATCTGCGGAAACATCCAGACCAGAACCGTAAGTGCAGGAAGGATAAAGCTGTTGTCCCGCAAAAGCAGGGAAGGCGCCCAGGGAAGCAGAATACTGGTAGCATCTGCCGTAACCGCCAGACCAATCCCCCTATAGAGTGCCAGCATAATGGGAAGCTGTAAAAAGGTCAGCATACATCCCAGGCTCTGTACGCCCTCCCTCTGATAAAGCTTTTCCAGCTCCGCGTCCATTTTGGCCTTGTTATGTCTATACTTCTTCCTGATCTCCTCGACCCTCAGGCCAAGCTCCTGCTGGCTCTTCATGGCCTGCCGCTGTTTCCGGCCAAGGGGCGTCAGACACAGACGCACCGCAACCGTAATCAAGAGAATGGCAATTCCATAATCCCCGCTCATTCCATAAGCCATCTCAATAAGACGGCGGATCCCCTCGTACAGCACGCTCATTTTTTCCGGCCCTCCCCAGACAGAAATTCCTGCCGGGCTTTTCGAAAGCGCAGGAAGCCCATGCCGTAAACGACGATCATTACCCCATAGACCAGCAGCAGCGGAATCCGCAAAGGCTCCCCCTCCCGGAATACCCGGAAAAGATGGTCGAGAGGAACCGCCAGCACCAGAAACCACAGCCCCAGGGAGAGAAGCCTTGCAAGCCAGGGCCTCTGAAAGAGCCATACAATCCCCGGGTTCCACCGGAACACATTTTCCTTTGTGTAGTCCGCAATATCCTCCAGAAGTTCCTCCGCCTTTGCAAACTGCTTTCCACGGCCTTCCTCCTCATGGACATAGCTCAGATATCCCTCAAGCTTCCCATCCTCCAGTTCTCCGTCCCTAAGAACCATCCGACACAACTCCAGAGCGCCCTGAAGATTTTCCATCTGTTGGCGCAGCTCCAGGCTCTGCCGTTCCAGGACCGTCGAGGTTTCTGCCTGTCCGTGGAGCAGCAGATAAATGGTTTCCACGGGAATGCCCATCTTCCGGTACAGCAGAATCCTCTTAATCCGCCGTACATCCTCTTCCGTGTAATCCCGGTATCTGCTCTCCTCCTCCCGCACCGGGGTCAGAAGTCCCTTCCTCTCATAAAAACGGATATTGCTCACATTCAGTCCCGTAAGGCCTGCCACTTCGCTGATACGCATGTAAATCCAGCTCCTTTCCTGTTGGCGGTATCCCCGCCTTCCGGGCAAAGCCTACACCCTGCACCAGGTGCAGAGTCAAGAGAAAACCGGAAATTTTCTTTTTTTTCTGTGGCGATCCAAAACGAGGGAAAAGTCCACAGACAGATTTATCAGGATTTCCCCCTGCACGCCGGATAAGGCGCCTGTCTCTGGCTGGATGCAGTGGCCTCCAACAGCCTAAGGACCGTCTCGCTGAAATACCGGGGATGCACCTCCTCCAGCAGATACCCATGCTCTTCCCGCTTTTTATCGTACTGGAAGCTGCCGGATTTCACCTGGTCTGTGCGGTAGAACCATGCCCCGTAGACTATGACCTCGTCGTTTTCCCCGCCGATATAAGCCCCGGAAAATTCCAGCTCTACCCCTATAGGGCCGTCCTCCCGGTAAAAGGTATAGTAACCGCCTCCATCCTCCACAGGGCCCCGGTACCAGCCCTGGCCCAAAAGCTTCCCTGATAAAGACAGACCATTTAGTACCCTGCCGCCAAAACGCCTCAGCTCATAGCTCCCTTTTTCCTCCTCCGCAATCCGGTAAACCGGCCGCTCCAGCTGCTCTAAAGGCTGGATCACTTCATAGTCCGCCAGCTGTTCCCTCCACCTTTCCAGAAGCTCCGGACTCAGTTCAATGGGATGCACCAGACCGATCTTTCCCTCCGCCGGAAATTCGTACTCCTCTTCTTCCACAGTGTTGAAGCTTCCGTCCTCCATATAGCGGAAAGTATCCTTGAGCATGTATGTGGCGCAGGCCGCGTCTGTCTGTCCGGTGCCATGTCCCGGATCTGCCCCATGGGAAACCTTCTCATACAAGCCCCATACCAGGCCCATGGCAAACTGATGCATAATGGGGTTTTCCACAAAGAGCGCCTGCCACCGCTCCACGGTCCACAACCGCTCCGTGCTTAAGGCCTGGGAGAGACGCAGTTTCTGGTTGGCTGCCACGGTTTTCAGCTGCCTCTTCATCTGCTTAAAGGCATCGCTGGCCTCTGCGGCCTTCTCCTGGTGATCCCGTTTACCGGGCGCAGGCAGGTTTTTAAGCTTCTTCCCATTGTCATCGGATATCTCCAGGGACAGCTCTGGCGTCAGTCTCACCCGGAAGCTGCGGGGACCGTAATCGTATACCTGTTCCATAGACGCGTCAAATCCCAGATTCGGCACAATGCGGTCCTCCAGCTCCTCCCGGCTGATGCCAAGCTCTTTTGCCGCATAGGTGAGAGCTTCCCCGGCCGCGTTTTTCACCTGGCGGAACTTAAACTTCCTGGAAATCTGATCCACCAGAAGAAGCGCCTGGGAGCTGGGATTTAATGCAAGGGCCCGCACGGCCTCCGCCGCCATCGCTCCCCTGGCCTTCAAGGGCCACTCCTGGATCTGACGGTATAAAACCGGGATGATTTCCTCCCCGCCATGGATGGCCGCCCCATAGAGAACCCACTTTTTCTTAGCCTCTGCCCCCAGCTCCAGCCATCTGTCAAACAAAAGCCTCATATAGGCCGCCAGCTCCCTGGCGTTAAGCTCCTCCGAAAGCCGGGATGCAGCCGGGCTGATTCCCAGCCTCTCCATACACGCATACGCTGACAAAAACGCCTGAAGCAGCGCCTCCCCGGCCAGGGAACCGTCCTTTTTATGTACTTCTCCCAGAGAATACTCCTGTGTCCAGGCGGTTTTTCGCTTCCCGGCCTTTAAAAGCTCCTCCGACAAAGCCTCAAGGGACTGCTCTTCTTCCCCACCGCTATTCTGCCCGGATGCCAGAAGGCTTTTCAGCAAATCCTTGATTTTCTTTGATTTCTCCACCTCTGCCGCCTGGGACAGGGCATCCTGGTATTTTTCCGTCCCCCAGCGTTTCAACACCAGCGCGCCCATTTCCCGGACAGCTCCCTTCCTGGAATCCAGCATGGCAAGAATATCCGCTTCCCATTCCCTGTGGCTCTCATAAACGGTTTCCAAAAGCCTCCGCACCTGCTTTGCGCTTTCTGCCGCGCAGTCCAGAAGCTCCTCCTTAAAAGGCTCTCCCAGACGGTCCATAATCAGAATCGTGAGTATCCGGGCCGGGGCCAGAGCCTTCCTGGCCATCTCCCCATACGACTGCTTCCAGTTTTCCTTATACTCTCCAATGACCCCCGCGCAGAGGTCGAGCCCATCCTTCTTTCTCTTCTCATCGTAAACGCCTGCATAGGCAGAACCGAAAAATTCCATCTGGAGCTGAACCGGCACCTGCTCCTCCTCCAGGATTTCCAGGATTCTCCCGATCTGTCCCCGGGCCAGCATCCGGCAATATCCCCTGCTGTATTCCGGGTCAGCCTTCCCCAGGACGCCGTTTGACCAGAAATATCCGTCGTTTAGGCGAAGGCATTCCAATACAATCATTCTGCGGTACATCCTAAGCTCACCTGACTTAAGCATGCTGTTCATCCGCTCATATTTTTTTCCATCGTAAATAACCTGCTCCCGCCACTGTTTCACATAGGGCAGAATCTCCTGAAGCGCAGCCTCCCCACAGAGATATTGTTCCGCCTTATCTGCCGCGGGCTCATACCGTTGTACCTGTTCTCTGGCCGCCAGCCTACGGTAATCCTCCGCAATCCGGGGGCCGATCTTCTCATACAGCTGCGGATTGCCCTCCCTGATACGCTCTGTCAGATACCCGAAATCATAGAGTGAAACGTTTTTCAGCACCCTTTCCACAGCTTCCGGTTCCTTCCCGGCCATTCTTCTTAAAACTGCCTCCTCCTTTTTCTGCAATGCCCACCTCACATAGGTATCTGCGGAAATTGGCAGAATTTCAAAAAGCGCTGCGCTGTGTCTCTGAAACCACAGCTTCCCCGCCTGATAGCAGCCGTCCAGAGCGCCGTTATCATTCATATTCTCTGTCACTGCCGCTGCCAGACGTATCATGGCCACAAACCGGTTGGAATGCTCTACAGACAGGAAAGCGCAAAAGGGCAGAAACAATGTCCGGTAGGCGGAGAGCTTTCTCCCGGAAAACACCGGGGCAAGGGCCTGGACGTCGGGATTCCGGACAAAATCCTCCATGCGCTTCACGTCCTCCTCCCCGGGGCTGTTGCTGTCGTCATAGAGTCCACCTGCGTTTCGGATAAGCCTCCCCTCCAGATACTCCCTGGCATACTGGATACGCTCCGGAGGCGCTTCCACACGGGTATCCTGCTCCCCGGGCAATACCCTGAGACAGCTTTCCGGCTCCTTAAGGGGCCTGACGCTGTGAAGGTACATAGCAGACAATATCATCTTTGTGTTTGCCGCATCCTCATCGTAACACAGATCCATGGCCTTTAGAAACAGCTCAGGTTCCTTTCCCGCCATGGCAAATATGGGCTCCAGCTCGTCTCTTAGCAGCCGCTGCCGCTTCCATACAACCGCCTCGGCCCATACCGCTATGGCCTGTACCGGAGTAAGGAACTGGCAGATAAACTCCAATTCCGGTCTGCGGCTGTAGTGAGTCAGCGCATAGCGGGCCGTTGACCCTGCCACCTCCGCCACAAACCGGATATACCGGCCAGTCTGCTCCGTCTGCTGCCCCTTTTTCAACGCCTCCAGATAGTCGTCCAGTTTCTGCTCCGTCTGCCAGGAAAAATCTGTAAAATCCTGGTGTTCCACCTCCCGGAGCAATTCCTCTCCCCCCGGCTCCTCCACATCCAGATACTGCTCTGCCAGCTTCCTGTTTTTCTCCGTCAGCCCCATAATCGCCAACGTCTCCTGAAGCTGCTGCCGTTCCTTCTCCTCCCGTATTCTCATGAAAAGGCACCCCCGTTTTTATTCTATTCTGTCATTGTACCGCACAATTACTTCTGTGTAAATGCCAGATCCACAGGTTCTGCCACCCTCTGGTTTCCCGTTATATTTCCCGCAGTTTTTCCCCGGCAAGCATCATCTGCTCCGGGGTCAGCTCCCAGTCTGCGTTAAGCTCCGCGATCCTGTTCTCCCAGCAGACCAGATACTGATTCCTGGGCGTCTCTCCGTAGTACATCCGGTAGGAAGCATCCGCCCCCCAGAGCGCTGCGTCCGTCTCCACATAATGCTCCCGGTATTCCTCCGGCTGCTCCTTTGTGTAATGGTCATATTTCCGGAAGATCTGCCGGAAACACCAGTCAGACAGCAGGGGGATTTTTACCTTTGTGACGGTATATTCCAGGGCCGGCTCCTCCAGCGCGTCCATACGGGGCCGCTGGGCCGCCTCATACTGTGCCAGAAACGGAGAGGATTCCCTGGCCTTCCAGAAGGTGGAGTATTCCCCGTAATCGCTGTCCCGCAGATCTTCCACCCGAAGGGGCAGTTCATGATGGTATACGGAAAATGTCACGCCTTTGTAGGCATACACCTCGGGCGCCTTCTTTTCCAGCTTTTCAAAAAATCCGTTTTTTACACCGGTGATGGCCAGAGCCGTAAGTCCCCCTGTCACGGCAATGGAGAGGACAATGCAGGAAACAATCGTGATAGTCCGGTTTATCCCTGCGGACACCCGCTTCTTTTTAAGCAGAAGCTTAATCACGTTTACCAGAAGGATCAGAAGAAAAATTGAGAACATGCTGAAAAGCCCGATCATCCGCTCATAGTCCTCCCCCAGGGAAAACAGCCAGTACACGGTGGCCGCCAGCAGGGCCGCCAGCAGGAATACGGCCAGACGTCCATGTCCCCAGGTGTCCATAAATATGCCCTGTTCCGCTGCCCTCCTGGCCTTCCTGTGCCACCGGAAATATCCGGACAATTCCGCCAGGCACAGAACGCAAAGGATCAGCCAGCAGAATATCGTAAACAGGTTTGATGTCTCCACCAACAGGCCGACAGCGTCCTGCCTAAACCGCTGCACAACCAGAAATCCCTGGAAAAAGGCGATGGCCAGCAGGACAAAATAGGCGGGCAGATACCCCCTTCTGGCGGAATTGTGAATATTCTCCACTTCCAGAACCGCATCCGTATCAATGGGAACAGGGTTTTCCCGTTCATTATAAAAGACCTGCATTTGTCCCAGGGACGCCGCAATCTCCCAGCCGGAATGCTGGCAGAAATCGTAAAAGGTTTTCTGCTGTTCCGAGGGTTCCGGGTCAAATTCTGACGCCCGCGGGTAATAGGTCACGGTAAACTTAACCCTGCCGGGCTCTATACGACGGTACACCCACCCAAAACCGGTCATCCGCTCCAACAGCCACCCTTTTGCGGCCATTTTTTCCAGGTGGGCCTCTATGCCGGTGTGATCGTAAAAGGAAAATGCCTCTATCCTGCGCTTTGTGTCTCTCATTTTAACTCACTCCTCCCCAAATATGCGGCGGTAATCCATCATCTGATGGGACAGCCTCTGATATTCCTGTTCTAACAGTCCTTTTCCTTTGTCCGTAAGAAGGTAGCTCCTCCGCCGTCCCTCCGCTTTCGTCTCCCGGATAATTCCGTCTTTCGCAAACTGGTCCAGAAGGTTGTAGAGCGTCCCGGAGCCCACAATGACCCGGCCACTGGTCATGGCCGGGATTTTGTCCATGATATCCATGCCGCAGCATTCGGTGTTTAAACACAGCAGAATGTAGAACATCTGCTCCGTTAAGGTCTGGAATTTTATCCTTGGCATATGTCGCGCCTCCATCTATATTTCTGCATCCGCCCCGCCTCTATGTGCCGGAAGGAATTAAAGCCCTTATCCGTCGGGAAATCCTGTCGGAGCCCCTCCGGGCAGATGCTGTCGTCTTATGTCGAATATCGATATTGTATAATACAATTATAATATCGAATATCGATATTGTCAAGCAATATTTCTTCCCGTTTACCATCATTAACACCCGTACGCCACAGAAAAGCCCCCCTGTATACAGCAGCGCGTTACCACGCATTCTGCAACACACAAGGAGGCACAATCTTTTCCTTATCCATATATCCTGCCATTTTTATGTGACAGCCAGTCCCAGGTTCAAGGGGCTCCTCTCAGCTCACCTTCCCCTCCTGCACATCCGCAAACTCCTTAAGCATTTCCGCACTGGGAGCCTTTGTGGCCAGGCTTACCAGAATGATAATCACCAGGCTGACGGGGAACCCAAGAGCCAGGGAGTAAAGGCCTGTAGCCGCGCCAGGAGTCTGGCCTGCCACAAGGGGAAGGTAATCCCACGCGATAACGGTCAGCGCGCCTGCCACCATGCCTGCCACCGCTCCCTGAAGGTTGGTGCGCTTCCAGTACAGAGACAGCACGACCAGAGGGCCGAACGCCGCTCCGAAGCCCGCCCAGGCATTGGATACCAGTCCCATAATGCTGTTGTTGGGATCCAGGGCGATAAGGTAAGCCAGCACAGCCACCACCAGCACAGTAATACGGCTCACCTGAAGCACCTTTTTGCTGTCGGCCCTGGGACTGATGATCTGATGATACAAATCCTCAGATACGGCGGAAGCCGTCACCAGAAGCTGGGAGTCCGCCGTGGACATAATGGCCGCCAGGATTCCGCAGAGGAAGAGGCCGCCCACAAAAGGCAGGGCCAGATCCCGGGTAAATACCTTGGTAATCATTTCGATAAATACGTTCTCCGCAGAGCCGGCGCCTTCCGCGCCCAGAATCGTGGGATACAGATATGCGCGGCCCACCACGCCCATAAAGCAGGCGAAAAACAGGGAAAGTATAACCCAGGCAATGGCCACCCACTTGGATTTTCTCAGCTCCTGCTCATCCTTTACAGCCATAAAACGCACCAGGATATGAGGCATTCCGCAGTATCCAAAGCCCCAGGCAAGCTGGGAAAAGATCTCCACAGGCGTGTAAGCCTTTCCGCCGCTCTCCAGAATATTCAGAAAGGATGCGGAGCCTCCTGCCACGCCGCTTGCCTCCAGCACGGAAGCCAGGTTTCCGGGGCCCACTATTCCGTAGGCGATAAGCGGCACCGCCAGAAGTCCCACCAGCATCAGCATACCCTGGATAAAATCCGTCACACAGACCGCCATAAAGCCGCCCATAAAAGTATACAACAGGATTACCGCCGCGCCGATGGTAAGGGACACCCGGTAATCCAGGCCAAATACCAGATGAAAGAGCTTTCCCCCTGCCGCCAGGGCCGAAGCCGTGTACACCAGGAAGAAGATCACGATCACCACGGAAGATACGCTCAGAAGCACCCTCTTTTTGTCGTGAAAACGGTTTTCAAAGTATGCGGGCAGAGTCAGCGAATTATTTGCCCTTATGGTATAGCGGCGCAGCCGTCCGGAAATAAATATCCAGTTTAATATGGTTCCGAGCAAAAGACCGATGGCAATCCAGGATTGTCCCGTTCCAAGCGCATAAACCGCTCCGGGAAGTCCCATCAGAAGCCATCCGCTCATATCCGAAGCCTGGGCCGACAGGGCGGCCACCCAGGCCCCAAGTCCTCTTCCCCCCAGAAAATAGTCGGCGGAGTTGCTGGTCCGCTTCATATAGATCGCGCCGATTCCTATCATCATCATCATATACGCGGCAAACGCAATGATAATCCAGATCATTTGTCCTTGTGTCATTTCAGGTATCCTCCTCAGTTAGTTCCCTTTTCTTCATAAAACTGGCAATCTCTCCGCTGTGCATTCGGAAAACCTTTGGTTTTCCGCACTGCTCATTGCCAACGTGCATAGTATACCATCTCTTCCTCTTTTTCGCCAGTATCTGACGAATAACCAGACTAAAGTCTATACGTTATTCTTACCAAACATAAAAATCCCTTGATTTTTCAAGGGATTTTTATTGTACTTAATATTATATTTTATAGGATATCCAGATTTCACAAAAAAGTTTGTGTATTTTTTTGTCAGGTTTCCGGCTGCCTTATTTTTGAAAGCAGCATAGGCATTACCTGGCTGCTGTAGGCCTTTAGGGAATATTCTCCGTTGCAGATGCACCAGTCATAGAGCAGGGCCCGCTCGCAAAGGGCGTACAGCTTTGTCATCTCATAGGAGGACATAGTGGTAATCAGTTCCCCCCGCTTCTGCCCCTCGGAAATAATCTCGTTTAACAGACGATAATACAGACGGTTCCGGTCAAGCAGATGCTTCTCCCCTCTGGTAATCAGCTGGGAAGAATACAGGGAAGCCAGAAGCTCCCTGGAAACGCTGGTCTCAATCATGGCAAACAGCTCTTGATTCAGAAACACCAGCTTGTCAAAACTGTCCCCCTCCGGATCCAGAAGAGGCATCAGCTCCTCATATTTGTCGTCAAACAGGTAGGAAAGGGAGCTTAAAAGCGCGTCCTTCCCGTCAAAATAGTGATAGAATGTGCCCTTTGAGGTTCCCGCCTCCCGGATGATCTCATCTACGGTGGTGTCGTCGTAGCCCTGACTGTAAAACAGCTTCCAGGCCGCCGTCACGATTCTTTTTTTTGTGAGCTGTTTCTTCTGCTTCGCCATCCTTTTATCTTCTCACCAGCAGGGATTTCCCTGTCATTTCCGCCGGCTTCTCCATATCCATCAGCTCCAGCAGGGTGGGAATAATATCCGCCAGACAGCCCCCTTCCCGCAGGCCGTATGCCGGGTCTGCATTTACCAGAAGGAAAGGCACCGGGTTGGTGGTGTGGGCCGTAAAGGGAGCCCCTGTCTCATAATCCACAAGCTGCTCTGCGTTTCCGTGGTCTGCACAGATAAACATCTGGCCGCCCGTCTCCCGGATGGCATCCACTGCCCTGCCCACACATTCGTCCACAGCCTCCACAGCCGCAATAGCCGCAGCCTCAATGCCCGTATGGCCTACCATATCCGGGTTGGCAAAATTAATAATAATCACATCGTATTTTCCGGATTTAATGGCTTCCACCAGCTTGTCGCACACGCCGTAGGCGCTCATCTCCGGCTGCAGGTCGTAGGTGGCCACCTTGGGGGATTTCACCAGGATCCGCTCCTCCCCTTTGTTGGGCTCCTCCACGCCGCCGTTGAAGAAAAAGGTAACATGGGCGTATTTCTCCGTCTCCGCAATGCGGGCCTGGGTCCTGCCCTGCGCCGCCAGGTATTCCCCAAAGGTATTGTGAAGCTCCACCTTATGGAAGGCCACAAGCTTGTTGGGGATAGTGGGATCATACTCCGTAAAGCATACATAAGTCAGTTCCAGGCGCTTTTCCCTGGGAAATCCCGTAAATTCTTCATCGCAGAAAGCCCGGGTAATCTCCCTGGCCCGGTCCGGGCGGAAATTGTAAAAGATCACAGAATCTTTGTCCTGGATTGTGGCAAGGGGCTTTCCGTCCCGCTTCACTACAGCGGGCACCATAAACTCATCCGTAACCCCCTGGGCATAAGACGCGGCAATGGCGCTGACTCCGTCGGAGGCCTCCACGCCCTCTCCTTTCGTGAGGGCAGCATAAGCCTTTTCCACCCGCTCCCAGCGGTTATCCCGGTCCATGGCATAGTAGCGGCCCATAACCGTGGCCACCTCCCCCACGCCCAGCTCCGCCATCTTATCCGTCAGCTCCTGCACATAGCCCTTACCGGACTCCGGCGGGGTATCCCGTCCATCCAGAAAGCAATGTACAAACACCTTCTTTAAGCCGTGGCGCTTTGCCAGCTCCAGGATACCGTAAATATGGGTGTTGTGGCTGTGTACCCCGCCGTCGGACACCAGTCCGTAGAGATGAAGGGCCGAATCATTCTTTTTTGCATTCTCCACAGCCGCCACAAGGGCCTGGTTTTCAAAAAAGGCGCCATCCTCAATCTCCCTGGTAATGCGGGTCAGCTCCTGATACACGATTCTCCCCGCGCCCATATTCAGATGGCCCACCTCGGAATTGCCCATCTGTCCGTCGGGAAGCCCTACCGCCAGGCCGCTGGCATTTCCCTCCACAAAGGGGTATTCTGCCATAAGCTTATCCATCACGGGGGTTTTGGCCTGGGCCACTGCATTTCCTTTTGTATCTTTGTTGAGGCCGTAGCCGTCCAGAATCATCAGTACCGTCGTTTTCTTACTCATTTCCTTTCTCTACCTCCGCAATGGCTCCTTTTCTCATGGGAATCCTGCAATTCCGGTTGCTTCCGAATTCCACGATCACGTCCTCCTCAGTAATATCGATAACCACACCGTAGAAGCCGCTGGTAGTCACAATGGTATCTCCCACCTCCAGCGTGGACAGCATGGCGTTGATTCTCTTTTTCTCCTTATTCTGGGGACGGATTGCTGCAAAATACATAAATGCGCCGATAATTACCACATACATCAGTATAACGCTCCAGCCCATTGCTCCGCCGCCGCTTTCTGCCAATAAATTCATATTCTTTTTTTCCTCCTGAATTTTCGTATGCTTTCTCTCTCCAAAAGACACTATTGCTATTGTACACAATCCTAATTCTTTGGGCAAGCCCTTTATTGGAATTTATAGAAATTTTCGAAATAGCAGGTTCTAATTTTCCGCTTCCCTCATCCTGGCAAGCTTCCCCTTCTTATACGCCGCAAAATTCCCCGCCTCTATGGCATCCCGGATCTCCTGCATCATAGTGTTGTAGAAATAAAGGTTATGCAGCACGCACAGACGCATCCCCAGCATTTCCTTTGCCTTCAGAAGATGGCGGATATACGCCCGGCTGTAATGGCGGCAGGCCGGACACCCGCAGCCCTCCTCAATGGGCCGTTCGTCCAGCTCATATTTTGCGTTGAAAAGGTTCCGCTTTCCCTGGTTGGTGTACACATGCCCGTGGCGGCCGTTGCGGCTGGGATACACGCAGTCAAAGAAATCCACCCCCCGCTCCACGGCCTCCAGGATATTGGCGGGAGTACCCACTCCCATCAGATACACGGGTTTTTCCAGGGGAAGCTGCGGCACTACTGTCTCGATGACCTCGTACATCTCCTCATGGCTCTCCCCCACGGCCAGGCCGCCGATGGCGTATCCGTCCAGCTCCATCTCCGCGATCCGCCTGGCGTGGTCCCTGCGGATATCCTTGTAAACGGCTCCCTGATTGATGCCAAACAAAAGCTGTTGGGGATTGATGGTGTCGGGCAGGCTGTTAAGCCTCTCCATCTCCGTCTTGCAGCGGGCCAGCCAGCGGGTGGTCCGGGCCACGGAAGCCTCCACATAGCTCCTGTCCGCCACACTGGAGGGGCACTCGTCAAAGGCCATGGCAATGGTAGAAGCCAGGTTTGACTGAATCCGCATACTCTCCTCCGGCCCCATAAAAATCTTCCGTCCGTCCACATGGGAGTGGAAATAAACGCCCTCCTCCTTGATTTTCCTGAGAGACGCCAGGGAAAACACCTGGAATCCACCGGAATCCGTCAGAATGGGCCTGTCCCATACCATAAATTTATGGAGGCCCCCAAGCTTCTTTACCACCTCATCCCCGGGCCGCACATGGAGATGGTAGGTGTTGGACAATTCCACCTGGGTGCCGATCTCCTTTAAATCCATGGTAGACACAGCCCCTTTAATGGCCGCCGCCGTCCCCACATTCATAAACACCGGGGTCTCGATCACCCCATGTACCGTATGGAACCGGCCCCTTTTCGCCATCTGGTCCCGCTTCAGCAAACGATATTCCGCCATTTTCCTATTCCTCTTCTTTCCCTGCATTTTCCTGTGGGACTGCTCTTTCCTGTCCCGGGCGTCCCGCACTTCCCTTATTGCCGCTCTCTTCCCCAGATCCGCTCAAGATACTCCATCCGTGCCGTCATGCCGGAAAACAGGGCGTCCACTGCTGTTAGGGCCGCCATGGCCTCCACCACCACCACGGCCCGGGGTACGATAACCGGGTCGTGACGTCCTTTCACCTGCACCCGGATATCCTCTTTATCCCTGCTGACTGTCTGCTGCTCTCTGAAGATGGAGGGGGTAGGCTTCACCGCCGCCCGGAAAATCAGTGGACTGCCATCGCTGATCCCCCCCAGGGTGCCTCCTGCATGATTCGTATGCTTTTTTACCCGGCCTTCCCTGTCCATATAAAAGCCGTCGTTGTTTTCGGAGCCTCTGCTTAGAGCCGCTCTAAAGCCGTCTCCTATTTCAAAGCCCTTCACAGCCCCAATGGACAATACCGCCTTACCCAGATTTGCCTCCAGCTTTTCAAAACAGGGATCCCCAAGGCCTGCTGGCAGGCCGTCCATCACGCACTCGATCACGCCCCCGGCGGAATCCTGCTCTTCCATACATGTTTCCAGATACGCCTGCGCCTCCCGGGCAGCCTGGGCGTCCGGCATATACAGGGCGTTTTTCCAGATCTCTTCCAGGTCAAAGCGGGAATCCTCCACGGAAATCCCCCCGATGGAACGGGTGTAGGCACAGACCCGGATTCCCAGGCTTTCCAGGATTTTCACCGCCACAGCGCCACCGGCCACCCGACCGATGGTCTCCCGGCCGGAGGAACGCCCTCCGCCCCGGTAATCACGGAACCCGTACTTGCAGTCATAGGTAAAATCCGCATGTCCCGGCCGGTAGTAGGAAGCGATCTTTGTATAATCCGCCGGGCGCTGGGTCCTGTTTGCCACCAGCAGGGAAACCGGCGTACCGGTTGTTTTCCCCTCAAAGACACCCGAGAGGATTTCCACCTCGTCCGCTTCCCTGCGGGGCGTGCTGTAGCGGGACTGGCCCGGTTTCCTGCGGTTCAGATACGCCTGGATATCCGCCTCCTCTAAGGGCAGCCCCGCGGGGCAGCCGTCGATCACCACGCCGATTCCCTTCCCGTGGGATTCCCCCCAGGTGGAAATCACAAACTGACGTCCAAAAATTGAGCCTGCCATAATTCATGTCTCCTATTCAAATTCCACATCCGCCCCTCCGGACAGACACTCTTTCCAACTTCCGCCCGCCATTTCAGACAGACACCGTTTCCAGTTCCACATCCGCCTTTTCAGGCGCTCCGGCTTCGCTTCCGCATCGCCTCACAGCCAGTTTTTCTCCGCCAGCTCCCGGGCGAAGCCTGCCAGCTCCCCAAGGCCCAGGACATGTCCCAACTCATGATACTCCTCCATTTTCCCCTCCGGGTCAAGGATATAAATCTCCGGCTGGTTGTAGGCCACCTCCGGGCTTAAATTCTGAATTGCCAGCCTCACGGCCTCCGGGCCTGCCAGGGACAGGGGAAGATACGCCTGCCTTGGCTGGTTCTGCCCTCTCCGGTAGGTCATGGTCAGAAGCCGCTCCGAGCGGGAAACCGCCACGTACTCCCCTCCCCTTGCCAGGCACAGGCTTTCCATGGTGCGCACCGTGGTGCTGGTGCCCGCCCCCTTATGGATAAAAAACTCCCTTATATATTTCTGATCCACATACACCGGCGCGTCGTCCGGCGCACAAAGAAGAATGGACTGCTTTTTAAAGAATCCCTTTACATAGGGACGAAGCTGCCCGTAAATCTCCTCCGCAGCCTCCCCGCTCTCCTCCAGATGGCAGTAGCTGGGAATCATGGGGATCTGGGGCAGCTTTTCCAGGGAAATCCAGTTAAATCCGTCCGCGTTTTGCCTTTCACTGTCTTTTCCAAAGAGATTTAAGGGCTTTTCCGGCCGGATAGCCGCCATCTGCCTGTCCAGCAGAAAAATAATACTGTCAAATTTCAATCTTTTCCCTCCATTTCAGCGCCGCTGCATCTGTGTTTCAAGACCCTGGGGCTTCTACGCCTCCAAAGCGGCCTTAATCCCCTCCATCAACTCCTCAAAAGTCTCAAAAGCCGGGATTTCCGGGAAATCCGCCTTAATCTTATCCGTACTCCGGAATAAAAATCCCGCCTTCCCGGCCTGGATCATGCCCAGATCGTTGTAGCTGTCCCCGGCCGCAATGGTTTCAAAGCCGATGGACTGCAGCGCTTTCACCGTATTGAGCTTGGAGTCCTCAATGCGCATGCGGATTCCTGTGATCTCCCCGTCCGGATGCACCTTCAAGGAATTGCAGAACAGGGTGGGCCAGCCAAGCTTCTTCATCAAGGGCTTGGCAAACTCAGTAAAAGTATCGCTGATAATAATCACCTGGGTTATAGCCCGCAGCTGGTCCAGAAACTCCTTCGCCCCGGGAAGCGGGTCAATGGTGGCAATGGTATCCTGAATTTCCTTAAGCCCCAGCCCGTGCTCTCTCAGAATGCCAAGCCTCCAGTCCATCAGTTTATGGTAATCCGGCTCGTCCCGGGTCGTCCGCTTAAGCTCCGGAATTCCGCTGGCCTTTGCAAAAGCAATCCAGATCTCCGGCACAAGTACGCCCTCTAAGTCCAAACAAACAATTTTCATTTTTTTCTCTCCCATCCAAGTACCGCATCCGCCCTTTCCGGCAGATGCTTTTTACGGCTCTTATCCGCATCTTCCCCCCGGAATCCTCCAGGGATTTCCTTCTATTATAATAACCATCACACGTTTTGTAAATATCCTTTTATCCACGGAGAAACCCCGGGCAGTTATTGACAACTTACCGCCGGTTATCCTATAATGATACTGACCTAAACGGGTCGGGATTCATACTATACAAAATGGGAGTGTGTTGAAATGAACAGTATCCGAAAGAAAATCACAGTCTGTCTGATTGCAACGGTCTTTATCGCCCTGCTTGTGGTGGGCCTCTCCAGCATTGCGCTGAATTACAGAAGTACCCTGGCCACGGTAGAACAGATGATGAGCGAAACCGCCGTCCTGGCCGGAGAGCGAATTGAACAGGAACTGGGCGCCTATAGAAATGTGGCTATGGATACAGGCTGTATCCCCCAGCTGTCTGATAAAACTGTGCCGGTGGAAGAAAAGCGCGCCATTATAGACGAGCGGGTGCGCGTGCATGGTTTTCAGCGTGGCAATATCGTTGGCGCAGACGGAATCAGCATATTTGACGGAAATGATTACTCTGACCGGGAATACGTGCGCCAGGCCATGGCAGGAAACGTGTATGTGTCTGAACCGCTGGTAAGTAAGATTACCGGGGAACTTTCCATTATGGTGGCGGCTCCCCTTTATGAGGGTGGAAAACAAGGCTCCGACATTGTAGGCGTCATCTATTTTGTGCCCCCGGAAACATTTCTCAACGATATCGTCTCCTCCATCAAAGTAAGCGCAAGCAGCCATGCCTATATGATTAATAAGTCTGGAGACACCATCGCAGACACTACCCTGGAGACCATTACCACCCAGAATATAGAGACGGAAGCCAAGAGCGACCCGTCCCTTGCGGAGCTGGCGGCCATACATGAAGCCATGCGTCAGGGACGCGAAGGCTTTGACAGCTTCCATGATTCCGACGGTCCCCGCTTTGCGGCTTATGCGCCAGTGGGCGGCACGGACGGCTGGAGTGTGGCTGTCACTGCCATGAAAAAGGATTATCTGGCCGATACATACTTTGGCATGTTTGCCAACATCGCCGTTATGCTTCTCTCCATCCTGGCTTCTGTATTTGTGGCTCTGAAACTGGCCAGCAATATCAGCGTACCCATGCGGGCCTGTGCCACACGGATGAAGCTTTTGGTAGAGGGCGATCTGGAGTCCCCTGTGCCCCAGAGCCATGGGCAGGACGAAACAGCGGAGCTTACCAGATCCACAGCGGAGCTGGTAACGGGCCTTAATACCATTATCCAGGATATCGGCTATCTGCTTACGGAGATGGCCGGAAAGAATTTTGACGTCCAGTCTGCCCATCAGGAGGCCTACGTAGGCAGCTTCCGGGGAATTCTGGAATCCATGCGTACCATGAAAGTCCAGTTAAGCGCTACCTTAAGCCAGATCAATACGGCAGCCGGAGAGGTTTCCGCCGCCAGCGATAATGTCTCCGGCGGAGCCCAGACCTTAAGCCACGGTTCCGTCACCCAGGCGAATTCCATAGAAAAGCTGGCTGAAACCATCAGCGAAATTTCCTTAAGCGCCAGGCAGACCAGCTCAGCCGCTGAGGAAGCAGGCCGCTTTGTGGAGCAGGCCGGCGCGCAGCTGAATGCCAGCGTGGAACACGTAGGCGAGCTAAACCATGCCATGGAAAAAATCTTTAACTCTTCCAAGGAAATTTCCGCCATTATTGGCACGATTGAAAGCATCGCCTTCCAGACCAACATCCTGGCTCTCAACGCCGCTGTGGAGGCCGCTCGGGCAGGCGCCTCCGGCAAGGGCTTTGCCGTGGTCGCTGACGAGGTACGCAATCTGGCGTCTAAATCCGACGAGGCGGCCAAGGCTACCCGGGAATTGATCGAGCATTCCATCGAAGCCACCTCCGAGGGCGGCGAAGCCGTATCCAGAGTCACCGAGTCACTGGAACGCACCAACACCCTGGCAGGCCATGTATCCGCCCAGATGAATATCGTGGTGGACGCCATAGAGAGACAGACCTCTGCCATCGGGCAGGTAACCGAGGGCGTAGATCAGATATCTTCCGTGGTGCAGGCAAACAGCGCCACCTCCGAGGAGAGCGCGGCCGTCAGTCAGGAGCTCTCTGCGGAAGCTGCTACCTTAAAAAGACTGGTAAGCCAGTTCAGCCTTGCAAAAAATTAACTTCTGAGGTTACACATTTATGGACTATATTGACCTGCATGTACATTCCACTGCCTCCGACGGCACCTTTACTCCCAGTGAGCTTGTGGAATACGCCTTAAAAAAAGGACTGAAGGCCTTTGCGCTTACAGACCACGACACCATCGACGGCCTCCCGGAAGCGGAGGCTGCCGCTTCTAAGGCCTCCCTGGAGCTGGTTCCCGGCATTGAGTTTTCCACCGAATACCAGGGGCGGGATATCCATATCCTGGGGCTTGATCTGGACTGGCGCAGAAAGGATTTTGACGATTCCCTTACCGCCTTCAAGGAAGCCAGACGTAACCGAAACCGGGAGATGGCGGATAAACTTCGCCAGCTGGAAAACATGGATATCAGCCTGGAAATGCTGGAGGAACGTTTTCCGGGCGCTGTCATGACAAGAGCGCATTTTGCCAGATATCTGCTGGAAAAAGGGTATGTACGGGAAATGCGGGAGGCCTTTGACCGCTATGTAGGCAACGACTGTCCCTGCTTCGTCCCCCGGCACAAGATCACTCCCACTGCTGCCATTGATCTGATCCGAAACGCCGGAGGAATCCCTGTCCTGGCACATCCGCTCCTCTATCACATGACTGCGGAGCAGCTGGAAACCCTGGTAAAAGGCCTTCAGAAGCACGGGCTTAAGGGGCTGGAAGCCATTTACTCCAGCAACCGGGGCTCCGACGAGACCAACATGCGCCGCCTGGCCCGGAAATACGACTTGAAAATATCCGGCGGTTCCGATTTCCACGGCTCCATCAAGCCCCATATCGACCTGGGCTGCGGCCGGGGAAGCTTAAAAATCCCCTATGAAGTCTTAAAAAATCTGCGCAGCCAGTAATGCCACGGCTGCGCATTCTTTTTCCGCTTCCCCATCCCCTGTCCGGGATTATCCCTTTGTCCGCCTAAGGGCCAGCAATAAATCCACCATGCGCCCATAGCTCTTTGTCCCCTCCGTCTGGGCGTTTACTTTTAAATATGTATCATTGATCTTATCGGAGGCCTCCGCCACAGGCCCCTCATAGGCATCCCAGAATATGCTCTGAAGCTTTAAATCCCGCTCCGCCTGCTGACACAGCTCCAGGCGTATCTGCCGGTAAAGCTCCCTGTCCTCCCGGTATAGGGCGTTCATACTGTGTACATAGGCCAGCATACTTCCACTGTAGCGAAAATCCGGCTCCTCCGAAGCCCGGCACGCCAGATAAGCCACAAAATTTGCCTCGTCCTCCCGCATAAAGCCCCTTAAATGGGACAGCTCGTGACAGATGGTGGAGGGCTTATCATAATCCGGTATATCCCGGTTGTAGTTGGCCTCTATCGTAAAAGGGCTGTAGATACCCTGCAAAAACTGGTAAGACATTGCCCAGCTGTTTCCGATGGCCTTTGCCCTAGGGTAATACCCTGCAAGCTCCGGGTATTCCGCCGAAGCCGCCTCCATGGCTTTCCTGGCCCGGCCGGAAATATCCCCCAGAGCCAGACAGCCTCCCTCTTCATCCACCAGAATCCGGGACGCCGCCTCGTTGACCTCCTCCGTAAGCTCCAGGCAGAGAGCCGCAAGCTCCTCCTTTGTGGACTTCTGCATGACAAAGCCCGCCCGTTGGGAAAAGGTTGTGCGGTGATAATTGATGCCGCAGTTAAGCGTAAAGAGAAAAAACAGCGCCACCAGAAGCTTACCCACCCATACGGCGCTGTATTCCCAGAATTTTCCAATTCTCCGTTTTTTCAAGTCAGATGCCACATGCCAGAAAGCTGCTCCCACCCAGACTGACGCCGCCGCAAGCAAAGCCATAAGCAGCGCCTCCGACACAGAAAAGGGAAGCAGAGAGCACAATCTCCCCACGCTCCCTACCAGAAGGGGATAAATATGTGTGGCATACCATTCCGCGAAGCCCGAAACCATGCGGGCCAGCAGATGAAAAAGCAGAGTGATGAAAAACAAACCACCCCAAAGAATGATCTGCTCTCTCTTTGAGCGTGGTTTGCACTGTCTTTTATGTCTTATCCCATGTAGTCTCATGTATCTTTTATTTCTCTTTCAACTCCTCAATTTCGCCTTTGTACTGGTCAATAAGAATCTCCTCCTGGGCTATGGTCTCGCAGAGGCTGCGCCAGGACTCATCCACTTCCTTAGTCTCCAGATACTGCTCATAGACTTTCTTTCCGATTTCCCTGTACTCCCGGTTAATCTCCCGCTCCAGCGTGTAAATCTGATTTTTCAGCCTGACAATGCCGGCCACCTCTCCGGTCTTTTTCTCCACAATCTCAGCGGCCTCTGAAATCTTTCTTCCCAGATCATCCAAAAAATCTGTTCCCATGTCTGTCTCTCCTTTCACTTTTTAGTTTCCAGCCATTGGCAGCGCCTGGACACCCCGCATGGTAATCACCGGCCCGCCCGTATGCTCAATATACTCCCTGGTGATGGTCACCTGGCCAATATTGTCGTCCTTGGGGATCTCATACATAATATCCAGCATAAATTCCTCTATAATAGAGCGCAGGGCCCGGGCTCCCGTGTCCTTCTCCATGGCCTTTTCCGCAATGGCCTCCAGGGCGTCCTCCGAAAATTCCAGCTTTACCTCATCCAGGGCCAGAAGCTTCTGATACTGCTTTAAAATGGCATTCCTGGGCTCCTTCAGAATGCGGACCAGCATTTCCTTCGTAAGTCCCTCCAGGGTATATACCACAGGAAGCCGCCCGATAAACTCGGGAATCATGCCAAAATTGCGGATATCCTCCACCGTGACTTTTGACAAAAGATTCTGCTCCCGGTCATATTTATCCTTTAAATCCGCCCGGAAGCCAATGGAAGACTGCTTGTTAAGCCGTTCCTTGATAACGTTCTCCAGCTCCGGAAACGCCCCTCCGCAGATAAACAGGATATTTTTCGTGTTTACCGTTGCCAGAGGCACCATGGCGTTCTTGCTGTTTGCCCCCACAGGCACCTCCACCTCCGCGCCCTCCAGAAGCTTCAGCATACCCTGCTGCACGGATTCCCCGCTCACGTCCCGGTGATGGGTGTCCTTCTTCTTGGCGATCTTATCGATCTCATCGATAAAGATAATGCCCCGCTCTGCCTTCTCCACATCATTGTCCGCCGCAGCCAAAAGCTTTGACACCACGCTCTCAATATCGTCTCCGATATAGCCCGCCTCAGTGAGGGAGGTAGCGTCCGCAATGGCCAGGGGAACATCCAGAAGTCTTGCCAGCGTCTTCACAAGATACGTTTTTCCACAGCCTGTAGGGCCGATCATCAGCATATTGGACTTCTCGATCTCAATCTCGTCCATGGTGTTGGTGGCCACCCGCTTATAGTGGTTGTATACCGCCACGGAAATCACCTTTTTGGCGTGCTCCTGCCCGATAATATACTCGTCCAGGCTGGCCTTGATCCTGTGAGGCGCCGGAATGCTACGGATATCCAGCTCCTTGGGCTTCTCCTCTTCCTTCTGCTTCTTCTTTTTCACCCGCTGCCTCTGGGGAATCATATTCTGCAGATCCGACAGATTCACAAAGCTTATGTTGGGTATTTTGGAAAAATCCGGTACCCTGGTGTTGTCCAGATTCAGGCCCTGCATGGTATCCATGGTTTTCTGCATGCACTCCGGACAGATACAGACCCCCTTTGCCAGCCCGATAAGCTTTCCCGCCTTACTCTCCGGCCGGTGGCAGAGGAAGCAGACCTCCTCGTACTCGTCCTGCTCTTCCCTGTCTTCCTCTGTATCTGCGTCTGAAGCCTGGCCGGGAGCGTCCTCATCCAGGTCTATAATCTCACGAAAATCTTTGTCGTCCACGTTTTTCCCTTCCTTATGTATAATCTTTTTGGGTATATTACTCTGTGACCCGTTTCATATCCCCACCCGGATTCAGGTAATCCTTACCACCTCATATTTATCAGACTGCCAATATCCAATAAGATATGTGTTTATTTTAACACAGTCTGGGGAAAAAAAACAGCCCAAAATATATCCATATCCAGGCTGTCGAAAACCATTGTGAATATTGACAAATCCGACAAAAAATGGCACACTAGTATTGAGGCAAAAACAAAAATGATGAGGGAGGAACGGCATGGATAATCGGAAATATAGTATGATACGTGAGGCCCTGGAAAAGAGTCATTACACCGTGGCTTTCTGTGGAACCGGCATGATGAAAGAGTCCGGGATGCCCAGCATGCGGGACCCGGAGATTGCTTACGAGGTGGAGAAAAAGTACGGATATTCCCCGGAGGAAATTTTTACATCCGCTTTTTACGCTACCAGGACAGAGACATTTTTTGATTATTACCGGAATGAAATGCTGGGAAAACCCCTGGAGCCCAGCAAGGCCTTTTATGCCCTGGCGGAACTGGAGCGCCGGGGAAAGCTTCAGTACTGCGTTACAAATAATGTATATAACCTGCCTGGCCGCGCAGGCTGCCAGAATGTAATGAACCTTCACGGAATTGTGGAGGAAAACAAGTGTCCCCGCTGTGGGCGGGAGTATTCCCTGGATTATATCATAACTTCCAGACGTACCCCTCTGTGTGAAAGCTGTATGAGCCCTGTCCGCCCCCAGGTGCTGCTCTTTGGGGAGATGGTGGACAATCAGCGGATGACCCGGGCCGTGCAGCAGATCGAGAAGGCGGAGGTACTGCTTGTTCTGGGCACCACCTTAAACTCCGGTCTGTGCGAGGGGTATCTTGACTATTTCCAGGGTTCTACCCTGATTCTGATTAACAGTACGGAGCATTTTCTGGACGAGAAAGCAGACATTGTGTTGCATGAGGAGGTAAAGGAAGCTTTACCTGCTATTGTGTGCCCCCAGTAAAAAACGAGAGAAAGAAGAAGGGATGCGCCACGCGTCCCTTTTTCCCAAAAGGAGAATATATGGAAGCGTTACGAGAGAGAATCCAGGCAGAGGGAAAAATGCTGGGAGAGGATATTTTAAAGGTAGACAGTTTTATCAACCATCAGGTGGATGTGGCGCTCATGGAGGAGATCGGCCAGGATATCGCAAAGCATTTTGCCGGTCAGGGCATCACGAAGATTTTTACTATTGAGTCCTCGGGGATTGCCCCGGCAGTGTTCGCATCAAAGTACATGGAGCTTCCCCTGGTAATACTGAAAAAGAAAAGCTCCAGAACCTTAAGTCAGAACCTGTGGCAGACAGAGGTAATCTCCTATACCAAGGACGTCACCTACGAACTGACCTTGTCCAAGGATTACATAAACGACCAGGATCATATTCTGATTATCGACGATTTCCTGGCAAACGGCGAGGCGGCCACAGGCGCGGTCCGTCTTATCCGCAAGGCCCACGCCACTGTGGCCGGGCTGGCTGTCCTTATTGAGAAGGCTTACCAGCCTGGCCGGGGAAAGCTTGAGGCCCAGGGCATTACGGTGTACGCCCAGACCAGGATCGCCCGCTGCGGGGAAGCCGGAATCGAGTTTGCCGGATAACAGGCATACATTTCTTTCAACGTTTTTTAATAGGATTATCACAGTTTAAACACAAATCTCTGATAAACTGAAAAAACAAAAAGAAAGAGATTCCAAAGGAGTTGTTATTATGTACGAATATGAAAACAAATCTTCGGAGAGCGGAAGACAGCAGCCAGTCAACGGCGAGTACCGGTATACCGGGCCCTTTTACCAGGACAGCTATTCCTCCCAACGCACGGGCGGAAGGACTTCCAACGGCACCTATGCCGCGTCCTCCACGGGCGAGGTAAAAAAGCAGAAGAAAAAAGGGGGGTGGGGTTCCCTTATCGCAAAGACCGTCTGCGTGGCGCTGATCTTCGGCGTGGTTTCCAGCGCGGCCTTCCAGGCCACGGACTATATCGGAAAAAAAGCCCTGGACAAGGAGGTGGAGGTGGACGGAGCTGCGGAAGCGCCGGCTGACTTCTCCCAGCTGCTTCCCAATGTGGAGAACCCAGACCAGACTCCGGCCTGGGAGTATGATTCCGGAAGCGCCAACAGCGTCGCCTCCATTGTGGAAAACTGCATGCCTTCCCTGGTGGCCATCACCAATGTAAGCGTGGCGGAGGTTCCCGATTACTGGCGTTTTTTTAGCGGAAACGTGCCCCAGGAGCAGACAAGCACCGGTACAGGTATTGTCATTGGCATGAACGACACAGAGCTTCTCATTGTCACCAACAACCACGTAATCGCCAACGCGAAAAATCTTACGGTGGTGTTCAGTGTGGACGAGGGAAAAGAGGAGGCCGAGGCTGTACAGGCCCGGGTTAAGGGCACGGACGAAAGCAAGGATCTGGGCGTTATCGCGGTAAGGCTGGAGGATATTCCCAGCGAAACCCTGTCCAGCATCAAGGTAGCCTCCATAGGGGATTCTTCCTCTCTCCATGTGGGCGAGCAGGTTGTGGCTATCGGAAATGCCCTGGGCTATGGCCAGTCCGTGACCACAGGCATTATCAGCGCCCTGGGCCGTGACGTGACCCTCCAGAACGACGACGGCAGCACCATCACCAACAGTCTGATTCAGACAGACGCAGCCATCAACCCCGGCAACAGCGGCGGCGCCCTTCTGAATATGAAAGGGGAAGTCATCGGCATCAACGAGGCGAAATACTCCAGAAGCGGCGTGGAGGGCATGGGTTATGCTATCCCCATCAGCGATGTGGAGTCCATTATCAGCGACTTGTCCCTTCGCACCATCCGGGACAAGGTAGACGAGGAACAGGCCGGTTTCCTGGGCGTCACCTGCCAGGATGTAACGGAGGATGTGTCCAGCCAGTTTGACATGCCAAGAGGCGTCTATGTCAGCAGCGTCACAGAGGGCTCCGCAGCCGATCTGGCGGGTATCCGCAAAGGGGATATCATTACAAAATTTGACCGCATCAACGTATCCACCTATCAGGAGCTGAAGGAACGGTTATCCTATTATTCCGCCGGAGAGACCATTGAGATCGTAGTCCAGTCTCCCAACGGGGCGGAGTATACGGAAAAGACAATGCAGGTAACCCTGTCCGCCAGAAGCGATATGGAAAACTGATAGAAGGATCTGTTAAACACACACCGATGGCAGACGAAACTGTCCATCGGTGTATTTATATTCCTGTGATATATGGATACGGCCTGCATGGTAACCATATGATACCAGGGCCGGAACCGGCGACACAGTCTTCCCGGCAAAAAATCTCTCCCCAGAGCCGGTTCTTTATCCCCTCCCCCCTTGTCACTCCTTTTCAAACGTAGTATAATAAAAACCGGAATCCATACGCCAAAAAAGGCGGCTTCCACAGCAGAAACAACTTATTCTGGAGAAGGAGAATTCATAATCATGCATGAAGTGTTGGAAAAAATCCAAAAAACCGGCATTGTACCCGTTGTCGTCCTCAATGACGCGAAAGACGCGGCTCCCCTGGCAAAGGCCCTCTGTGACGGCGGCCTGCCCTGTGCGGAGGTAACCTTCCGTACAGCCGCTGCGGAGGAATCCATCCGGGTGATGACTACGCAATACCCGGACATGCTGGTGGGCGCAGGTACTGTGCTGACCACGGAGCAGGTAGACCGGGCTGTGGCCGCAGGGGCAAAGTTTATCGTAAGCCCCGGCCTAAATCCCCGCATCGTAAAGTATTGTATCGACAAGGGCGTGCCCATCACCCCAGGGTGCTCGGGCCCCAGCGATGTAGAGCAGGCGTTGGAGGCTGGCCTGGAGGTGGTAAAATTCTTCCCGGCCGAGGCGGCAGGCGGACTGAATATGATTAAATCCATGGCGGCGCCCTACACCACCATGAAATTTATGCCCACCGGCGGCGTAAGCGCCTCCAATATGAAGAGCTATCTGGATTTTAAAAAGATTATCGCCGTAGGCGGAAGCTGGATGGTAAAGGGTGATCTTGTGGCAGCCGGGGATTTTGACAAAATCCGCGATCTGACCAGGGAAGCCGTCCACACCATGCTGGGCTTTGAGCTGCGCCACGTGGGCATCAACTGCAAGGACGAGGCGGAGGCAGACCAGGTGGCCGGACGCTTCGACGATGTATTCGGCTTCACAAAGAAGGCCGGCAACAGCTCCGTATTTGCCGGGACTGCCATCGAGGCCATGAAGGCTCCCTATCTGGGCGCAAACGGCCACATTGCCATCGGCACCAACTATGCAGGCCGGGCTCTGCATTATCTTATGTCCCAGGGCTTTACCTTTGATATGGACACTGCCAAATATAAAGACGGCCAGTTAATCGCCGTCTATATGAAGGAAGAGATCGGCGGATTTGCCGTGCATCTGGTGCAGAAATAGATTTTGCCAGGCTGATAAAATACGATTCCGGAAAAAAAGAGGGCTTCTCCCGGTTTTGCCGTGGAAAATCCCTCTTTTTTATCTTCTGACCCAGGCTTCCAGATCTTTTTTCTGGTCTTACAGCCTGGCAGGGCCCTTCTCACCGTCTCTCTTTACAGAAGCCCTGTCTCCTTCATATACTCCTCCAGGATCCCCGCCGCGCAGGCTACCAGCTCCGGGCAGGGACGCTTTTTGTAATACTCCTTAGTCCTCTCCTCGGGCTGCGGGGACTGGGTTTTCTGGGACAGCCCCAGAAGTTCCCTGCACACAATGCTTCCGTTCTTCTCCTCAAAGCGTCTGGCCAGCTCCTGAATCCGCCCATAGAGCTCTGCCTTTGCCTGCTTGTCCTTGGGATCGCTGTACCCGTACAGAAGGCCTGCGGCCAGAAACATGCCGCTGACCGCCCCACAGACTTCCCGAAGCCGCCCCATGCCGCCTCCCATGGAGGAGGCCAGCCGGTAAGCCGTCTCTTCATCCATCCCCGTCTTGTCGCAGAAGGCGCCAAATACAGCCTGGCTGCAGTTGTAGCCCTCCAGAAACAGATTCTTGGCTTTTTCCTCATAAGTTCCCATTTTGTTATTCCTCCTATTACAGTTCCACATCTATCCTCCCTAACCCCTGTGTACTGGAAGGATTTCTGACTGCTTCGCATTCCGAAATCCTTCCGGGGGTCCGTACGGATAGATGCTGTTTCCAGTTCCGCATTTAAAATCCCCTGTCTTTTAATTCCGCCACAATCTGCACATATGTCTCCGTCACGTCAAATCCCTTGTAGTCCTCCCGCTTCAGATCAATGATATCCCCATGGGAAATCCCCCTGGTGTAAGTGTTGGAGATCACCCCCCTGAAGTCGCCCCATTTCGCGGAAGCAACGCTGACCAGGCCGTCGTTTTCCCCCTCCAGGGGTTTAATCATGCAGTAGGGAACAGACAGCAGAAGGTGGCTCCAGGCATGCTTCATCCTGGAGGCATAGCTCTGGTAATACACGCCGGGGATATCCGGCATCTCCTCATTGAGCCGCCTGGTCTCCTCCGTGGAAAACTGACGGGTGGCCGTATAGAAATCCGGATTCCTGTCCCCGAATTTCCGGAATGTCCTGTCAAAACACCCGGCGATAAACCGGTACAGCCATTCCGGAAGACGGCAGGCGTAATCCACAAACCGGCAGCCCCGGTGGGGCGTGCTCATGGTGGTCAGCGACGCTACGTAGGGGGCCATGCCAAGCTTTGAGATGGCATAGCGGGCATCCAGACCACCCTTGGAGTGGGCGATAATATTTACCTTCTCACTGCCCGTCTCCCTTAAAATTTCCAGTATTTTCTTTTTTATATCCTCCCCATTATAGACTACGGTTCCGAAAGCCTCCTGGTTTCCGTAAAAAATCACGGCCCCGTTTCGCATAAGCTCCCTGGGAATCCTGCCCCAGTAATTAAAATACCTAAGATCCCTAAACCCGACCCCGTGTACAAGAAGCAGAGGATAATGGGTAGCGCATATCCGGGAGTCCACCCTAAGCGTCCTCAGCAGTACCTTGTCCCGCTCAAACCCATACTCCTCCTCCACCAGGCGGCAGGCGTACAGGAGAACCACCAGATTCACCAGCGGAATCCACATAGTCAGCAGCATCGCCACCCTGCGCCAAACGCTTAGCCGCCGGGATGTAAAGAAAATCCGTATAACGCCGTTTGCCAGGTAGAGGAAGGCCACAGCCACAGCCAGGATCCCATTTACAATAAGGATCCCTGTCTCCCACTGCCCCGCGTCCTCAAGGAGCCCCCAGGAGGTCAAAAGCGCCGGATACACCCGGATGAAAACCAGCGTCTGCGCCGTCAGTGCGTATAAACCGCAGTAAACCAGGGTGCGCCCTCTTCGCATAACGCGCAGGCGCAGCCCTGTCTTTACCCTGTCCCAGGCGGGGGTTACATGAAGGTAGAGAGCCAGAAGCAAAAGCAGGAAAGCAGCCGACATCAACAGGCTCCACCGGAACATGGCGGATATATGCCGCCTTACCAGCGCCTCATCCAGAAGGCGCCACAGGAGTAACAGATTTCCTCCCATCGGCAGACAGACTGCCAACAAAAGCCTGTACAGCCATTTACGCATGCGTCATCGCTTCCCATTCCTTCTCTTTAAATCCTACATAGATCTTCCCGTCCGTAATCAGAAGCGGCCGCTTTACCAGCATCCCGTCGGAGGCCAGCAGATCCAGCTGCTCCTCCAGAGGCATATCCGGCAGTTTTTTACTGAGCTCCAGCTCCCGGTACTTTATGCCGCTGGTATTGAAAAACTTCTTCACCGGATAACCGCTCTTTTCCACCCAGCCTTTAAGCTCATCCTTTGTGGGACGGTTTTCCACAATATGGCGGTCTTCAAATGTAAGATTGTGGGCCTCCAGCCACTTTTTTGCCTTCTGGCAGGTGCTGCATTTCGGATATTCAATAAACAGCATTGGGTTTCCTCCTCTTGTATTTTAATTCCGCATCTGTCCTCCCAAAACCCTGGGTACCAGAAGCATTTCCGGCCAGATGCTGTTATTATTATCATAACACAGGACAGGAAAATTGTCATGGAAAAGTAAAAGAAAGATGGGGTAGTTACACACGACTTACTTTAAAAAAAGTATTGTCATAAATTATCGTGTACTGTATAATAAAATTAAGAATAAAAGTACCGCTGAAGAGCGGTTTGTTTTTGCACCCAGGCGGCTATAATAAGGAGCGTGTAAAATGGAGAGAATATTAATTGTTGACGACAGCCCCCTCCAGGCTGCCCAGTTAAAGTCCATCCTGGAGAAGAATTATGATATTACAATCGCACAGACGGCAGAAGTAGGCCTGCGCTACGCAAGCACGGAAACCTTTTCCCTTATTCTGCTGGATGTGGTTATGCCGGGGATGGACGGGTTTACTCTGTTGAAAAAACTACAGGAGGAGATTGTTACCCAGAGTATCCCTGTCATTCTGATTACCAGCCTTTCGGATATCGAAAATGAGCAGCACGGCCTGGTGCTGGGCGCGGTTGACTACATAACAAAGCCTTTCAGTCCGTTGATTGTAGAGGCCCGGGTCAACACGCATATTAAGCTGTATAATTATCGCAAACAGGTGGAATACCAATCCATGACAGATCAGTTGACCGGAGTCGCTAACCGGCGGCAGCACGACCATTACAGCATTATCAAATGGAACGAAGCCGTCCGTCTGCGGGTTCCCTTCTCGATCTGTATGTTTGACATTGACTTTTTCAAAGCATTCAACGACACCTTCGGGCATCCCGCCGGGGACAAAGTTATCACCTCTGTGGCACAGACAATATCTTCCTATCTGCAGCGCAGCACGGACTTTTTTGCCCGCTATGGAGGAGAAGAATTTGTAGCGTTTATCCTGGGAGGAAATTCCACCAAAACCTTTAAGCACGTGACAAAAATCCGGAAGGCAGTGGAAAATCTTCACATCCCCCACGCACCGTCCGTGTCGGAATGGGTCACCATCAGTATCGGAGGCGTCACCTTAGTTCCCCAGTCGGAAAACGCCTATCCCTCCTACCTGAAAATCGCGGACACCATGTTATACGACGCCAAAAAATTCGGGCGCAACCAGGTTGTCTGGGCCGATGAGAAGATGCACCAGCTTCTGGAAAAGCCAGCTACCCCTTAGCATTAAACCAAGGAACGGAGGAGTTATCTTGAACTGGAAAGAGCTCTGGCAGCTTTATGCTGCCTTTTTCCGCATCGGAGGGCTGACCTTCGGCGGCGGATTAACTATGCTGCCCATGTTAAAGCATGAGCTTGTGGGAAAGAAAAACTGGATTACAGAGGAAGAGCTTATCGACTGCTATGCTATCGGCCAGTGTACTCCGGGCATTATCGCCGTCAACACCGCAACCTTTGTCGGTTACCGGCGGCAGGGTATCCCCGGCGGCATCTTCGCCACCCTGGGCATGGTATCTCCCTCCCTGGTGATTATTACCATGGTGGCAAGCTTCCTGCAGGCCCTTATGGATAACGTTTATTTCCAGCACGCCATGATGGGTATTAAAGGCGTGGTCTGCGCCCTTATGCTGAATACCGTTATTACCCTGGCAAAAAAGAGCCTGGTGAACCCCATCTGCATTGTCATCTGTATCGCAGCCTTTCTGCTGGCCTTTTTCACGCCTGTACCCACCATCGCCATCGTGGTGCTGGCCGGGATTTGCGGCGTTATTCTGGATAAAATGGGAGGGACTGTGAAATGATTTATCTTCAGCTTTTCTGGGAATTTTTTAAGATCGGTCTCTTTGCCATTGGCGGCGGCCCGGCAACGCTTCCGTTTCTTATGGACCTGACCGAGAAATACGACTGGTTCACCATGGCTGACCTCACCAACATGGTGGCCGTGGCCGAAAGCACCCCCGGCCCCATCGGCCTCAATATGGCTACCTACGCAGGCTTTCACGCGGCAGGCATCCCAGGCGGCGTCACCGCCACCATGTCCCTTGTGCTGCCCAGCGTTATTGTGATTATCCTTGTAGCAAAATTTCTGGCCAACTTCAGCGAAAGCAAGACGGTGAAGGCTGTATTCTTCGGCATCCGGCCTGCTGTCACCGCCTTAATCGCCTCCGCAGTGGCAGGCCTCTTCCAGGTGGCTCTCATGACGGAAAACGGCATTGCCGTAAAGCCTTTAATCCTTTGCGCCATTGTGTTCGGCCTTATGCACCTTAAAAAGCTTAAAAACCTGCATCCGGCTTTCTGGCTGCTGGGGGCGGCTGTTCTGGGCATTGTGTTTAAATTTTAAACGTCTACCCGGTAATATCATACAGCACACGCTCCCCGTTCTTCCAGGCCATCTGCTCCACCATGTCTGCGGAGAAGCCGGCCTTTCTAAGCCCATCAAAGAGAAGCTCCATCCTGGTGGGGTCCCCGATCTCCAGACGGCTCTGGATACCGTCGAAATCCGTGCCAATGGCCACACAGTTTATCCCGCCTACCTGCACCATATGGCGCACCTGGGCGATCATATCCTCCAGACGGCTGTCCCAGCTTTCTGTATCCTTCCCCAGAAACGCGGAGCAGAAGTTAAGTCCTGTCACGCCGCCCTTTTCGGCCAGGGCCCGGAGCATCTCATCCGTCAGGTTACGGGGATGGGGGGACAGCGCCCGGCAGTTGGAGTGGGAGGCCACAAAGGGTTTCTTTGAAATCCTGACCACGTCCCAGAATCCCCCGTCGGATAAATGGGACACGTCCACAATCACCCCAAGACTGTTCATATATTCCACAGCCTCTTTCCCAAAGGGTTTAAGCCCCCGCTCCATAATCTCCCGCTTCCGGGAATTTGGAAATCCAAAGCAGTTCTCATAATTCCAGGTAAGAGTAATCAGCGATACGCCCAGCTCCTGGTAGTAAGCCTCCAGCTTTTCCATGCTTCCATTCAGGCTTCTCCCATCCTCCAGGGTAAAAAAAGCGGCAAGCTTCCCCTCTCTCTTAGCCTCCCCCATCTGGGAAGCCGTCTTAACCAGGCGCATCTCCTTCCCGTATTTTTCCTGGGTATTCCCAAGAATGCCTTTCAAGGCCCGGATATACGCCTCCTCCATCCAGAAGGGCTCTTCCTCGCCGTCTCCTTTTCCGGAAAAACACCGCTCCCACCAGTCCCCGCTCTCCCTGGGCGGCACAAAGGCCGCAAAAAACTGGGCGTCCACGCCTCCCCGGCGCAGACGCTCAATATCTATGGAAGCTTCCGGAAATTTTCCAATTTCTTCCATTTTCTTCTCATAGGCAAGCATTAATGTATCACAGTGAAAATCAAGATATCCCATTCTATCTATACCCCCTCTGTTTTTACTGGTCTTTCCGCACCATCATCAGCGCCAGCACACACACCAGCATCAGCATGGGGTAAAAGACATAGGGGATGATAGCCATAGGGGACAGCCCCGTCTGTCCTGCCGCCAGCAGAATCTGTGCGCCGTAGGGGATAAGTCCCTGGGCGGCGGAGGTGAAGATATCCAGGATGGAAGCCGTCCGCTTGGGACTCACGCCGAAATCGTCGCTGATTTCCTTAGCGATAGGTCCTGCCATAACGATGGCAATGGTATTGTTGGCCGTAGCCATATCCACCAGAAAGGACAGTCCCGCAACGCCGAACTGGGCCCCTTTCCTGCCACGGATATGGGAGTGGATTTTCTCCAGAATGTAGGCGATTCCCCCGTTTTTCTTTACCAAAGACACGATACATGCCACGATCATGGAGATTACCGTAATATCGTACATGGAGGTAATGCCAGATCCCATGGCCTGGAAACACTGGTCAAGAGGCAGGGACCCGGTAATAAGCCCTACAAGCAGGGATGCCACCGTACCGCCAATCAGCACCACAAACACATTGATTCCAATCAAGGCTCCCACCAGCACCAGAAGATACGGGATTACCTGTAAAATATGGTAAGAAAGCGTCATATCCAGGGAATAGGAGGCTCCTCTTGTCATGAACACATAGAGCAGAATAGCGATAATGGCCGCCGGAAGCACAAGAAGGAAATTCTCTTTAAATTTGTCCCGCATCTCACAGCCCTGGGTACGGACTGCCGCTATGGTGGTATCGGAGATCATGGACAGGTTATCTCCAAACATGGCGCCGCTGACCACCGCGCCGATACAGATAGCCAGAGGAAAACCGGCTTTCTCGCTGATTCCCACCGCAATGGGCGCCAGAGCTCCAATCGTTCCCATACTGGTTCCCATGGACACAGAGATAAAACAGCCGATAATCATAAGCCCGGCCACAACGATTCCCGAGGGCAGAAGGGAAAGTCCCAGATTTACCGTGCTTTCTACGCCTCCCGCAGCCGTCACCGTGCCGGAAAACGCCCCTGCGGCCAGGTAGATCAGGCACATGGTAATGATATTGTCATCCCCCACTCCCTCTGCTACTATATGCATCTTTTCCTGGAAACTATACTGTTTATTCTGCAAAAACGCCACCACAAGGGCAATGAGAAACGCCACAATAGCCGGCATACTGTAGAAATCCCTGGAGATAAGCCCCACACCCAGAAACAGCACCAGAAATATCCCGATTGGCAGAAGTCCCGCCAGCTTTCCTTTTTGTTCCATTTTCGTAAATCCCCCTTTTTATTTTTTCCGTATTGTGTGTATATTCCCATCCATACAGGCCCTTATTTCTCAGTATATTTCAATCCCTGGCCTCTATGAGAATCAATACCCCCTTTGTAAATACAATCTGCCCTTCCGCCTCCACAATCTCGTTGCTGACCCCAAGGCCTGCGCTTCCTGTGCTGGTAAGGGTAAAATCCGTCAGCGGATATTTAAAGCCCTTCAGACAGACGCCCTCCACCAGGGTAGTCAGAGGCAACAGCGACACATAGTCTCCGTACTGCTCCTCCTTCCGGATGACCACAGGTTTCCGGATAAGCCGGATACGGTTCCTGGCATCCAGCATCTGGCAATCCACTCCCGCAGAAAGAGCCAGTGCCATGGTCTGGACATTTCCCAGAGTGTGATCCAGGCGGCTCCCCATAGCTCCCAGAATGGTGACGGAGGAGCTTCCAAGCTCCAGGGCCAGCTCCAGGGCAATCTGGGTGTCGGTAGCGTCCTTTACCGGATTAAAGGCCCGGATTTCTATATCCTCCTGGCTCCGGTACCACGTTACAAGCTCCGGGTCCGCCGTGTCGAAATCCCCCACAATATGGGTGGGGCGTATCCGGTTCCTGTACAGAAAGGCCAGCCCGTTGTCCACGCCGATAAGGTTCCGGAAAGAATGTTCTCTTAGAAAAGTGAGGGCAAACTCCTCCTGGATGCTGCCCCCGCTTACGATGACTGTATGACTGCTCATTTTTCCATAACCTTAAGGAAATCCTTTACATTCTGCTCCACGTCCCCGGAAAATACAGCGGAGCCCGCCACAATCACATTGGCGCCTGCGTCCAGCACCTTCTGAAGATTGTCAAGCTTCACACCGCCGTCAACCTCCACATCCACGGAAAGGCCCCGCTCTGTGATGATTCGGCGAAGCTCCTCGATTTTCCGGGTGCAGCTCTCAATATATTTCTGGCCGCCAAAGCCAGGATTCACGGACATCAGAAGCACCATGTCCACATCCTCCAGAATATATTCCAGCTCTGAAAGAGGAGTGGCAGGATTCAGCACGACGCCTGCCTTCAGCCCCTTTTCCTTAATGGCGGCGATTGTCCGGTTCAGATGCTTACATGCCTCCACATGAACCGTAATAATATCCGCCCCGCAGGCGGCAAAATCGTCAATATAGCGGACAGGCTCCGTAATCATCAGATGCACGTCCAGAACCATATCCGTAATCCTGCGGATGGCGGAAATCAGCGGCATTCCAAAGGAAATGCTGGGCACAAAATCCCCGTCCATCACGTCAATGTGCAGATACCGGGCCCCGGCCCTCTCCACCTTTTTGATATCCTCCTCCAGGTGTGCAAAATCCGCGGCTAAAATCGATGGCGACAACAGATTCATATCAATACTTCCTCCTTTGCTTAAGCTCCTCATAGAGATTTACATAATTATCATAACGGTTCTGGCTGATCTCCCCGGCCTCCAAAGCCTCCTTCACGCAGCATCCCGGCTCCTTGAGATGCTGGCATCCCTGGAACCGGCATGTATCCCGGTAGCGGGAAAATTCCGGAAAATATTCCTGCAATTCCTCCTTCTCCATCTCTGGCATATACAGGGAGCTAAAACCCGGGGTATCGCAGATATAGCCCGGATGGGGACTTTCTGACATAACGGGAAGCTCCTCTGACATATCCGGAACATCCTGCCAGGACTCCTTTCTCTCCAGGGCAAACAGCTCCGCGTGCCGGGTGGTATGGCGTCCCCGCTGGATTTTTTCGCTTATGGCGCCTGTCTCCATATGGCCCCAGGGCTGAAGCAGGTTGATAAGGGAGGATTTCCCCACGCCGGAAGGCCCTGCAAGCACGGTGGTTTTTCCCGCAAGCCTTCTTTGAATCTCCTGGATTCCCTCCTGCGCCTTTACGCTGGCAAAGAGGAGATCGTAGCCACAGGGCCGGTACACGGCCGCCAGACGGGCAGCCTCCTCCTGGGACGCCAGGTCCTTTTTGTTAAAACAGATAACGGTATGTACCTGCTGTCGCTCCATCATAATCAGAAAACGATCCAGCAGGTTCAGATTAGGCTTCGGTTTATCTGCGGCAAAAATAACAAGCGCCTGATCTACATTTGCCACCGCAGGGCGGACAAGCGCGTTCTTCCTTGGAAGAATGGCCGTCAGATTCCCCTCCCGGGCCTTCGCATCAAGCACTGTAATCTCTACATCGTCCCCAACCAGAGGCTTGACGCTCCGGTTGCGGAAGATTCCCTTTGCCTTGCATTCATAGAGGCCGGATTCCGCTACGTGAACATAGTAGAATCCGGCAATTCCTTTAACGATTTTTCCCTGCATATAAAGTGTCCTTTACAAGGAGGTTTTTGGTTGGAAACCCTTAAGGCTTCCCTTAACTTATGGGTTTGACGGAGATGCCGGTTTTTGATACTCTCCATAATACTTCACGGAGATTGTTGACCCCTTGTCAACTGTTGCGCCGCTATGGCCGTAAATCCTGCCTGCGTCAGCCTCGCTAGGCGCAGGATCCCCGATTGTTCCCTGTACTGTCACCTTTCCGCCAAGCATTGCATTGGCCTCCGCCACAGTCTTTCCATTCAGCGACGGCACATCTACCTTCTCCGTCCCTTTGCTGACCCAGATGGTAATGGTGGAACCAGCCTTCACCGTAGAGCCGTTTGCCGGATCCGTACGGGTTACCCGGCCGCTTGTACCGCCAAATTCATAATCCACCCTGGGATTTAAGCCCTTTTCCTTGGCCTTGGCCACTGCCTCGGCCTCTGTCATGCCAACGTAGTTGCTGATATAAACCTCTTTTATCTCCGGCCCCTTGCTGATAACAAAGCTTACCGCCGTCCCCTCGGCCACCTCCGTGTTGGGGGAGATGGACTGGGAAACCACATAGCCGGCCTCCACCTTGTCGTTAAATTCCTGTGTGACATTGCCTACGGACAGCTTTGCAGCCGACAGCTTTTCCTTAGCCCTGCTCTCTGTGCTTCCCTTGATATCGGGCACGGGAACCTTGCTCTCCTCGGGTCCCTTGCTGACCACAATCTTCACCACACTGCCCTTGGAAGCTGACGAACCGCCCTTAGGTGAAGTAGAGATTACCTTTCCTTCCTCTACTGTGGGGCTGAACTCTGTGGAGATATCCGCCACAAACCCCTCCGCCGTAATCTTGTTCTGGGCTTCCAGCTCCGAGAGGCCTGTCACATCCGGAACCGGGATTTCCTGGCTGCCCCCGCAGATATCCACAATGATCTGGGTGTTTTTCTCTACCTTCGTCCCCTTTTCCACGTCCTGGCCGATAATCTGGCCTTCCTCGTACTCCGCAGACTCCCGGGTTTCCCCAAAACCGATGCCAAGTCCCAGATCGTTCAGCATGGTCTTGGCCTCCGAATAGCTCTTGCCCAGCAGATCCGGAACCTCCACTTCCTCCTCGTCCACCACATCCTCAATCTGGATATCGTCGTCCTCTGGCAGGTTATCCTTTTCAGACCGGCCGATTCCAAACATCTTAAAGAGAATGACAATAATAATAATTACAATAATCACGGCCGCCGCAATGCCGCCTATGGTCATGATCTTCTCCAGACGGGGATCTAAAGCGCCGTCCTCATCGTCCTCGTCGCCGTCCTCCTCATCATAGCCTTCCTCGTCGTAGCCGTCATCGTCGTACTCGTCATCGTAACCGTCATCGTCGTATTCATCGTCATAACGGTCGTCCTCGTCGTAGCCGTCATAATCATCCTCATCCCCGTACAAATCCTCATCCTCCAGATCGTATTCCGATCTGGGCACGTGGATGCGGCCCGTCTCCTCCTTGATACGGGTAAGGTCATCGTGGCTTAAAGCAACGGTTTTCGCTCCCCGGGTCACCATATGCTTGACAAAATCTTCGTCCGGCGTCACAAGGGACTGCTTTAAATCCGCCTGCAGCTCCGCGATATTGACATATCTTCTGTCCGGGCTTTTTTCCGTACACTTAAGAATAATCTGCTCCAGGCTCACAGGCACATTGGAGGCATAGACTCTGGGAGGCACAATTTCCTCCTGCAGATGTTTTACCGCCACGGCCACGCTGGTCTCCCCGTCAAAGGGCACCCGGCCCGTGACCATCTCGTAGAGTACGACGCCCAGGGAGTAAATGTCGCTCTTGGCATCGCTGTAACCGCCTCTGGCCTGTTCCGGGGAAATGTAATGCACGGACCCCATGGCGTCCGATGTATTTGTGTTGGAAGACGCGGATTTGGCAATGCCAAAGTCTGTCACCTTCACTTTGCCTTCCTTGGAAATAATGATATTCTGGGGTTTGATATCCCGGTGAACAATCTGGTTGTTGTGGGCGATCTCCAGACCTGCGGATACCTGGATGGCAATACTGGTGGCCTCCTTTACGGTCAGACGTCCTTTCCTCTCAATATAATTCTTGAGGGTAATACCTTCCACCAGCTCCATAACGATATATTTGATGTTCTGCTCATCCCCCACGTCATAGACATTCACAATGTTGGGATGGGCCAGGGCGGCCGCCGCCTGGGCTTCCTCCTTGAATTTGCGGACAAAATTCCTGTCCTCCACAAACTCGTCCTTCAGAACCTTTACGGCCACCAGACGGTTAAGCTTATGATCTTTTCCTTTAAAGACATCCGCCATGCCGCCGGATCCAACCTTTTCCAGTACCTCGTAACGGTCTCCCAAAAACATTCCTATTCTAATCATATTCTACCTCGCCTATTCCTGCCTGATTACCACAACTGCAATGTTATCTTTTCCGCCTCTTCTGTTTGCCGCCAGAATCAGCTCCTCAACCTTCCCCCGGGGAGTGTTGTGCCTGTCCATGATTTCCGCGATTTCCTGGTCTTCCAGCATATTGGTCAGACCGTCCGAGCACAAAAGCAGGCATTCTCCTTTAGAAAAGTTTGTGTCAAAGTAATCCGGTTCCACCCGCTCTGACACACCGATTGCACGTGTAATAATATTTTTATCAGGATGGTTTCTGGCTTCCTCCCTGGAAAGCTCTCCCAGATGAACCATCTCCTCCACAAGAGAATGATCCGTAGTAATCTGTTCCATGGAGCTTCCCACCTTGTACAGGCGGCTGTCGCCCACATTCACCACATAGGCCAGCCCCTTTTCCTCATCAATGGTGGCAATAACCAGCGTCGTTCCCATCCCCGTATAGTCCATGGATTCCCTTGCCTTCTCCAGAAGCTTCTGGTTGGCATACTGGACCGCTCCCTTCAGAATCTGAAACGGATTGGTCTGCATACTCTTTGAAATGGCTTCCTGCACCATATCCACCGTATACTCCGAAGCCAGATCGCCGGCCTTGTGGCCGCCCATGCCGTCCGCAACCATAAACAGGTTCGGCAGATTCCCCACTGGTTGTTCGGTAAGAAAAATGTAGTCCTGGTTGATTGTGCGTACCCGGCCCACATCTTTTAGTCCATATGACGTCAGCATTGGTTCCTCCCCTCCATGTAACTCTTCCGAAGTTGTCCGCAGGCGCCGTCAATATCGCGCCCCATTTCCCTTCTTATAGTAACATTTATCCCATAATTTTCAAGTTTATTTTTGAAATTACCGATATTTTTTTGCTCTGGCTGCACAAAAGCCCGCTCCCGCACAGGGTTCACGGGGATCAGATTCACATGGCATTTCAGGTCTCCGGCAAGCTCTGCAAGCAGCTTCGCGTCCTCCCCGGTGTCGTTAAAGCCCGCCACCAGGCTGTATTCAAAAGAGATGCGCCGGCCTGTTTTTTGAAAATAATACCGGCACGCCTCCAGCACCTCCAAAAGCCCGTACCGCCTGGCTATGGGCATCAGCTCACAGCGCTTCTCCTGGGTGGCGGCGTGAAGGGACAGGGCCAGCGTAACGGCAAGGCCTTCCTCCGCCAGAGCCCGGATTCCCGGCACAATGCCGCAGGTGGACACGGTGATATTCCGCTGACTCAAATGAAGCCCTCCCTTACAGGTGAGAAGGCCCAGAAAACGCACCAGATTGTCGTAGTTGTCCAGCGGTTCCCCGGTTCCCATAACCACCACATGGGACACCCGCTCTCCAAGCAGCCGGGTGATCTGGTAGACCTGTTCCAGCATTTCCGAGGGGCGCAAAGACCGCTCCAGGCCGCCGATGGTGGACGCGCAGAAGCGGCACCCCATGCGGCAGCCCGCCTGGGAAGAAATACAAACGGAATTTCCGTATTTATAACGCATCAGAACACTTTCAATCACCAGGCCGTCGGACAGGCGGAACAAAAATTTGCGCGTACCGTCTGTTTTGGAGGTCTGCACCTCCACAAGCTCCAGGGAGACGTATTCATATTCCTGTTTTAAGGTTTCCCGGAAACCCTTAGACAAATTCGTCATTTCGTCAAATCCGTCTGCCAGTTTTTCATGCATCCAGGAAAAGAGCTGCTCCGCCCGGAAAGGCTTTTCTCCCAGCTCCGTCACGGCCTGGCGAAGTTCCTTCAGGGTTAAGGATTTGATATCCGCCCGCTGTATACCAGTATTTTCTATGGCATTTCCATTTTTTTCGTTTCTATTACCAGTTTCCATTAATTCAGCTTCCATGGTTTTCCCGCTTCCTGCGGAATTTTGCAATAAAGAACCCGTCGTTTCCGAGACGCCCTGGGAGCAGCTGGCACATGCCCCGCCTTATACTCTCCTCGTCGGTAAAGCCCCGGAATATCCCGGGCAGAGGTTCTGCCTCAAAGGGAAACGTATCCAGAAACCAGGCCGCGTTCTCCTGGTTTTCCTCACGGTTTATGGTACAGGTACTGTAAATGAGAACGCCGCCTGGCCTTACATACCTCCACACAACTCCCAGAATTTCCCTCTGGAGACCTGCCAGCTTTGCAAGGCTTTCCCGGGAAGCCCGGTATCTGATATCCGGCTTTTTCCCCAGCACCCCAAGGCCGGAGCAGGGAAGATCTGCCAGCACCACATCCGCCTGTTCCACCAGGGTCTCGTCAGACACCCGGGCGTCCTGCCTGTGGCAGCGGACATTTTTCCAGCCGCCCCGCGCTATGTTTTCCTCTATAAATTTAAGCTTGTAGTCTGTTAAGTCCCTGGCCTCCACCAGGCCTGTCCCTTTCAGTTTTTCCGCCAGATATAGGGCCTTTCCCCCGGGGGATGCGCACACGTCCAGACAAAAGCTGCCTTCCTTTACCTCCGCCGCCTCCACAGCCAGCATGGAGCTCACATCCTGGACGGAAAAAAGGCCTTCCTTAAAAGCCTTAATCCTGTTCAGGGTATCGTAGCGACGGATGGTAAGCGCCCCGGGAAATCCCTCCACCGGGCGGACCTCCACACCTTCCTTTTCCAGCCTTTCCTTAAGCTCTTCCTGGGAAATCCGGTCCCTGTGAACCCGGATAGTGGTGTCCTCTCCAAGGAAAAACGCCTTCAGCATACTCTCCGCAGTCTGCCTTCCATATTCTTCCAGCCACTTTTCCACAATCCACTCTGGCATGGAGTAGCAGACGGAGAGATACTCCTTTTCCCGGGTTTCCTTTGGATATTCCACATCCCCAAGCCCTCTGGCTATGCTTCGCAGCACTCCGTTTACAAAGCCCGCCAGTCCGGAAAATCCCTTTTTCCTGGCCAGTTTCACCGCCTCATTGCAGACGGCTGCATCGGGCACACTGTCCATATATTTCAGCTGGTACACGGAAAGGCGTAAAATATTCCTAATCACCGGCTTCATCTTCCCTGTCTTTACCTTGGAAAACCGGTTGATGATATAATCCAGCTCCAGAAGGCGTTCCAGCGTCCCATGGGTGAGACGACTCAGAAAGGCCCTCTCCTGCTTTTCCAGGTACTGGTATTTCTCCAGCACATTTCCAAGGGCCATATGGCAGAATTCCCTCTGCTCTGTCACCTCCAGAAGAATACCCAGAGCCAGCTCCCTTACATCCGTCTTAGTCATTGTTCCTTCTTCCTCCAAAGAGGATCATCAGCCGCAGCAGAGACAATATGGAAGCCGCCGCTGCCGCTACGTATGTCATGGCCGCCGCGCCAAGAACCTTCTTCGCTCCCCTTACCTCTTCCCCGTACAGCATCCCTGTATCCTCCAGAATGGAGATTGCGCGGCTGGAGGCATTGAACTCCACAGGCAGGGTCACAAGCTGGAACAAGACGCCCAGGGAAAACAAAACCACGCCGATATTAATCAGCGTCTGGGATCCGGCCAGAAGGATTCCTATAAGAATAATGGGAATAGCCGCCTTTGTGCCTATATTGGCCACGGGAACCAGAGTATTCCGGAATCTCAGCGGAAAATACTCCTCCTCGTCCTGAATGGCATGACCGCACTCGTGGGCAGCCACCCCGATAGCCGCAATGGACGCCGAGCCGTAAACACTGTCCGAAAGGCGCAGCACCTTGTCCCTGGGATCGTAGTGGTCCGTCAGATTGCCGGAAATATGCTCGATGCGCACGCCGTACAGCCCTGCCCGGTTTAAAATCCGGGAGGCAGCGTCCGCCCCCGTCATGCCGGAAGCGCTGCGCACCTTGTTGAATTTTGCGTAGGTGCTGTTTACCTTCATGGACGCCCCAATGGAAATCACAGCGCCGATGATGACCAGAATATAAGTTGGATCAAAATAATACACCTCTACACCTCCTATTTAAAGTTCCGCATCTGCCCTTCCAGCTCCCTGGGGTCTGGAAGGGCAGATGCTGTTTTAAGTTCCAAGTACCAGGCCGGGCTCCATGGGATAGCCCCGCAGGAACGCCCCCGCGTCCATGCGCTTCTTTCCCTCCAGCTGTAACTCCGTAATCGCCAGGATATCCTGCCCGCAGGATACGTGGACGGCGGTCTTTGTGACTCCCACAACGGTTCCCGGCAATGTGTTGTTATCATGTGCAGGTTCCACACAATTATGTGTTTCACCCTTTTCGTCTTTTTCTGATGCAAGAATGGAAACCACTTCGGCGGCCCAGATTTTAAGGGTTTTCCCCCCCAGCTTCGTATAGGCGCTGGGCCAGGGATTTAAGCCTCTCACCAGGCGTTCGATCTCTGCCGCCGGACGGGAAAAGTCAATTTTTCCCATTTCTTTTGTAAGCATCCTGGCGTAGGCCGTGGGGCTCTCCCCCTGCTTTACCGGGGTCAGCTCCCCCTTTTCCAGCTTTTCCAGGGCTTCCACACAGGCCGCCGCGCCTGCTACCGCCAGCTTGTCAAAAAGGCTTCCCCCCGTCTCCTTCTCATCCAGAGGCACCGTTTTTACCAGAAGGATGTCTCCCGTATCCAGGCCGGCGTCCATCTGCATAATGGTAACGCCGCTCTTTCTCTCCCCGTCAATAACCGCCCACTGGATGGGCGCGGCTCCCCGGTATTTGGGAAGCAGGGAAGCGTGGACATTGATACACCCGTGCTTTTTCATATCTAAAATGGACTGGGGAATCAGCTGCCCGAAGGCCACCACCACAATGGCGTCCGCCTCCGTTTCCCGTATCGTCTCCTCCGCCAGCTCCTCCCGCAGCCGCCGTGGCTGGAATACTGGCAGGTTATGCTTTAAGGCCGCCGCCTTTACCGGCGTGGGAATCAGCTCATGGCCTCTCCCCTTTGGCTTATCCGGCTGGGAAACCACCAGGGTAATGGTATGTCCCGCCTCTATAAGCGCCTCCAGCGTACCCACGGAAAAATCCGGGGTTCCCATAAAAATCAGCTTCATTCTTCCTCCTCTTCCTGCTCCACGTCAAAGAGGTCTCCTTCCACCTTATCCACATACATAATCCCGTCCAGGTGATCCACCTCATGGCAGATGGCACGGGCCAGAAGGTCTGTGGCCTCTATCTCAAAACGCTCCATATTCTCGTCGTAGGCTTCCGCCTTTACATAATTAGGACGGGTCACTACTCCCGCCTTTCCCGGCACGCTAAGACACCCCTCATTGCCGCTCTGGGAGCCGCTCTGCTCCAGAATTCTGGGATTTACCATCACAATGGGGGAATCCTCCTCCGTATCGATCACCACAATCTGCCGCAGGATTCCCACCTGGGGAGCCGCCAGGCCCACGCCCTGGTACTCATACATGGTCTCAAACATATCGTCGATGAGCTGGCGAAGCCTGGGGGTCATCTCCTTTACCTCCCTGGCCTTTTTGCCCAGCACCTCATCTCCCAAAGTCCTCACATTCCGAATTGCCATTCTCCACTACTCCTCCTGATTATCGTTTCGACGCCCATCGACGCCCTTAATACCCATTCATGGGATTTCTGTCAAACTGTATATGAAGAGAAGCAAAGCACTCCGCCTCCAGGAAAGGCTCCAGAGCCTCCCTAAGGGCAATCAGCCGCTCCTCCTGCTCTCCCTTGATATAGATCACCCGCCGGTACTGATCCTGCACCCTGGAAACTGCTCCCACCGCAGGGCCGATGATCTGAAGTTCCTCTTCCTTATTTAAACGGTCCAGGACGGCACGAACGGCCGCCGCACCCATATCCAGCCTCTCCTCCTGGGGCCCGCTGATATACACGGCCAGAAGCCCCCAGGCCGGAGGATATCCCATAAGCTTCCGGTAGAGAATCTCCCGCTGGTAAAAGGCCGGATAATCCTGGCCCGCCGCCGTTTCTATGCTGTAGTGCTCCGGGCTGTAGGTCTGGATCACCACCTCCCCGGGCTTCTCCCCACGTCCCGCCCGGCCGGCCGCCTGGGCCAGAAGCTGGAAGGTCCGCTCCGCCGCCCGGTAGTCCGAGGCGTGGAGGGAAAGGTCTGCCGCTAAGGCTCCCACCAGCGTCACCCCCGGGAAATCATGGCCCTTCACAATCATCTGGGTACCCAGAAGCACGTCGGCCTCCCCTGCTGAAAATTTCCCCAGAATTTCCTCGTAGGCATCCCTGGTGCGGGTGGTGTCCGCGTCCATGCGCAGCACCCGGATTCCCGGAAACTCCCTGTAGAGCGCCTCCTCGATCTGCTGGGTTCCCGCCCGCAAAGCCCCCATATAGGCAGAGCCGCAGGCCGGACAGCGCTTTGCCGCAGGCTCCTCATGACCGCAGTAATGGCAGATCATACGGCCGTTTTTGTGCAAAGTCAGAGAAACATCACAATGGGAACATTTTACCACATGACCGCAGCTACGGCAAGTCACAAAACCCGCCAGACCCCGCCGGTTTAAAAACAGGAGCGTCTGCTCCCTCTTTTTCAGCCTGTCATTTAGCTTTTCCCGGAGGATTCCGCTGAATACCGAGCGGTTCCCCTCCATCAGCTCCTTCCTTAAATCCACCACCGTGGCTTTTGGAAGGGGTCTTTTCTCCACCCGCTCCTCCATGGTAAAAAGCCGGTATTCTCCCCGAAGGGCCCGGTAATAAGCGTCCACCGAAGGAGTTGCCGAGCCCATAACCACCAGAGCCCCGGAAAGCTCCGCCCGGTAAATGGCTGTCTCCCTGGCATGATACCGGGGCGTAATCTCGCTCTTGTAGCTGTTTTCGTGCTCCTCGTCTATGACAATCATCCCAAGATTGGAAAACGGTGCAAAAAGCGCTGACCTGGGGCCGATCATCACCTGAATCTTCCCTTTCCTGGCCAGCTCAAACTGGTCGTGGCGCTCCCCCTGGGACAGGCGGGAATGAAGAACCGCCACTTTATGGCCAAACCGCCGGTAAAACCGCCGGACCGTCTGGTAGGTGAGTGCAATCTCCGGAATCAGCACAATGGCCTGTCTGCCCTTTCTTAAAACCTCCCCGATAAGCTCCATATAGACTTCCGTCTTTCCGCTTCCCGTCACCCCCCGCAGAAGGCAGGGACGCAGATCTCCTGCTTCCAGGCCTTGAAGAATCCCATCCGCCACCTGGCGCTGTGCCCTGTTAAGCCTGCAAACTCCCGGCGTTTCCCCTGCCACAATCGCTTCCTCCCCAGGCAGGCTCTTCCGGAAAACCACCTGGCTCTTCACGCTCAGATAAGCAAGCTCCTCCATTTTCCGCAGCACCTCCGGGGCTACATGGCAGGTTTTCAAAAGCTCCCCGTACTCCCACACCGGCTTATCCAGCAGGGCCGCCATCACCCGGAACCTGGCAGGCTGGGACTTTCTCTCAAGCTCTGTCAGAATTCTCTCTGCCTCGTCCCTGGAGGGAACAAGGTACACCTGGCGCCTCTGTTTTTCCTGCATCTGCCGTTTTACCGGAAGCACGGTCTTTAACGCCTGGATCATGGTACACCCGTAAGCCCTGCGCATCCAGGCCGCCAGACGGATCAGCTGTCCCTCAATCTGCATTCCTTTGGGGGAAATGGCCAGAATTTCCTTTAAACGTCCCTCGTCATACTCCGCGGTGTCCGTAAGCTCCAGTACATACCCGGCAATCTGCCGGTTGGCATTTCCAAAGGGAACCTTAACCTCCATGCCGGGCTGCAGGGCATCCCCAAGAGCCCCGGGAATCCGGTATGTGAATGTCCTATCCAGTTTTTCCAGAGAAATATCCACAATCACCTTGGCATAGCGCGCCATGTCTCTACCTTATCCGCCGCGTCCTTTCCGGACTTCCTTCCTCATCCGCCCGGAAATGCAGATTTATCCTTCCTGTGTTAGTTCCTCCAGGATTTCCTTAATCAGGACTCTCTCATCCATAGGATATTTTACCCCTCTGATCTCCTGGTAATCCTCATGCCCTTTGCCCGCCAGCACAATCACATCCCCGGGCCTTCCGTTTTCTATTACATACCGGATAGCCTCCCTGCGGTCGGGAATCTCCACATAGGCCCCCTTTGTTTTCCCAATTCCGGTCTTAATGTCCCGGATAATGTCAAGGGGCTCCTCAAACCTGGGGTTATCCGATGTGATAACCGTCAGATCCGCCAGTCTCCCGGATACCTCGCCCATCTCAAAACGGCGTAATTTCGAGCGGTTTCCCCCGCACCCAAACAGGCACACCAGACGGGCGGGACGGTATTCCTTCAAGGTGGTAAGAAGGCTTTCCAGGCTCATGGCGTTGTGGGCGTAGTCGATCATCAGTGTAAACGCGTCCGACACCTGCACCTTCTCGATGCGCCCCTTGGTCTTTGCCGCCCTCAAGGCCTCCGTAATGTCTTCCCTGGAAATGGGAAAATGCCTGCATACCCCCATGGCAACCAGGGAATTGTAAACGCTGAATTTGCCGGGCAGGTCGATCTCCACCTGGAAATCCAGAAGGCCCGCCACATGGTATTTCACCCCCAGATACCCCGGGCGGCTCACCAGCTCCATACCCTCGGCCCTTAAATCCGCTTCCCGGGAAAATCCGTATGTCTCCATCTGACAGGTATGGTCTTTGAGCACCTCCTGCCAGTGGGCATCGTCCACATTTACCAGGCCAATGCGGCATTGACGAAACAGACGGCTTTTGCAGGCCATATACTCCTCAAAGCTTCCGTGCTCGTTTGGCCCGATATGGTCCGGGGCCATATTGGTGAAAATCCCTATAGCAAAGGGAATCCCCGCTGTCCGGTGGAGCATAAGCCCCTGGGAGGACACCTCCATAACGGCCACCTGGCATCCCGCCTCCACCATTCTGGAAAAATATTCCTGTATCACATAGGATTCCGGCGTGGTATTGCCTGCATGAATATGCTCCTCCCCGATAATGGTCTCAATGGTTCCAATAAGGCCTGTGGAGATGCCCGCGTGCTCCAGAATGGAGCGTATCATATAGGTGGTGGTGGTTTTCCCCTTGGTGCCTGTAATGCCAATCACCTTAAGCTTCCGGGCGGGATACCCGAAATAGGCGGCTGAAATCAAGGCCAGGGCGTAGCGGGTATCAGGAACCAGCAACACGGTTACGTCCTTGGGCACCTCCACCGGATGTTCCACCACCAGCACAGCGGCGCCCTTCTCCACGATGCCGGCCGCCGCCTCATGGCTGTCAAAGGACGTACCCTTGATACAGACAAAAATGCTTTCTTTCGTAACCTTACGGGTATCATACACCAGATCTTTGACTTTTGTATGTTCACTTCCGCTTAAGACTTCATAAGACAAATCCTTCAGTAGTTCCAATACTTCTCTCATGGGGGCCTCTTTTCTCAAAAATATAGTTTTCTTATTATAGCATATTTCCAGATGTTTTCCAATCATTCCAGGGGATTTACGGAAACCTTTAAAGCTTTTTTCAAAGTTTTTTTCGTTTTTTTATTTTTCTTTTAGAAAATGGACATACTTTCAACACATTTGGGCATTATACTATACCGTAGATAGTTGATTCATTCACTATCTCCCCCCTCATAAGAAAAAGAAAAACCGGCGGATTTATCCAGCCGGTTTTTCTTTTTCCATTTTGCAGGCCTTTCCCCGGCTATTCTCCCAGAATCCGGTAAGAAAGCATTAAATATAAAATCTCCTCCGGGTCCTCAAACCGGGTTTCCAGAATGGCCTGAATCTTTTCCAGCCGGTACAGAAGCGTGCTCCTGTGGATGTAGAGGGCCTTGGCCGACTGGGCTGCGTTCAGATGATTGTCCAGGTACGCCCCCAGGGTCTTTACATACTCCGTATGCTGGCTCTCGTCAATCTCCTTCAGCTCCAGAAGCTTCTCGTGACACAGCATTTCCCCCGGAAGCTGCCGGGTGGCCTGGCTTAGTATATAAGGAAGAGCCAGATCGTTAAAGCGGTAAATCCACAGATCGGGCTTCTCCTCGTACCCCACCCGGAAAGCGATCATGGCCTGCTCATACTGCCTGCGCAGGTTCCAGTGCCCCTTCATCACCCGGCTGTACCCGGCCTTTAAAAAGCTGTCCCGGATAAAGATCGTCAGCTTCCGCGCCGCCTCCTCCTCGTCCATTCCCAGCCGGGTAAGGTTTAAAAATACCACGATATCCTCCTTAAACGGAAAGGCGCAGGCGTCGGGCAGCAAAGACTCCACATAACGGCACATGGCGTTCACGGTAAGATTTTTCTGATCCAGATAGGTAATCTGCAATACCAGGCACTGGTACTGGTGGCCGCCGTGCCATCCCGCCGACGCAAGCTGCTGGCTGGCCTTCACATAGTCCGCGCTGCGGTCAGAGAGCACCCAGTGGAGAATCCGCTGAAGCCGGTTCTCCTCCACCGCCGGCTGCTCCTGGTTGTGAAACAGCACATAGGGCAGCATCCTGGCAAAGATAGACAGCACATAGGTATCCGCTCCCCTAAGGGGACGTTTTCCCTCTATCAGAAGAAGCCGGTGGGTGGTTCTCCCGTGCCGCCGGATATTCACATTCCAGAACCGTACCCCTATAAGGCTGTCTGGAAAGAGAAACGGCTCCTGCCGCTTCTGCATCTCATTGTATAGCCGGTCCTGCTTCAAGGCATTGATAACCTCGATAAAACCCGCCCCCATCTCAAACAGCCGCCTGCCGGGGGGCAGATCCTCCATTCCCGTCTGGCAGACCACCTGGAAATCCGCCTCCAGAAGTGCCATGGGATTCTGAAACAGCGGATAGGTAACGGCAAGAAGATCCTCCGCCGTACCGTTTTCCAGGCCCAGGCGGGCAATCTCCTCCTTCCACTCGTCGTATTCATTGTAGATCTTAAGGATCTGATTGTAGAGGGAAATCCGGCTGACCGGATCCTGGATCACAAACAGGGAGGCAGGCGTCCGGGGAGACGACGTACTCTTTGGGGCACACACAACAAACAGGGAGGTGCTGTCCGCAGGAAATGCGTCCTGCCACTCCGCCAGATACACATGTCCCCGTTTAAACTCCATGCCTTCCTCGTAAAACAAAGGGCAGTCCAGCTCTGTCTGGGCGTCCATGGCTCCGTATACATGTATGGTATAATATTCGCTCATCCTGTCATACAGCAGTTGTTTACTGAGTTTCATAAACACTCCCCCCTATCCAGGCTCCGCACCCCTCACAAAATAAACGATCTGGCCTTCTCCGCAGCGTCCACGGCGTTTTCCGTGTAGGCGTCCGCTCCGATAGAATCCGCAAAGGCCTGTGTCACCGGAGCGCCGCCCACCATGATTTTGATCTGCCTCTCCCTGTCCGACTGGCGGATGCTTTTCACCACCTGCTGCATCCCTGGCATAGCCGTAGTCAGAAGGGTGGAAATACACACGATAGAGGTCTGGGGATGTTCCCTAAGCGCAGCCAGGAACTGCTTATCCGACACGTCCACCCCCAGATCAATGACCTCAAACCCGGCGCAGCGAAACATCATGGCCACCAGGTTTTTCCCCATATCGTGGAGATCCCCCTCCACAGTGCCCAGGATTATGGTGCCAAGCCGCCTCTGGCCCGCCTCCTCCATTTCCGGCTCCAGCACGGCAACGCCCTCCCGCATGGCTCTGGCCGCAGCCAGGATTCCCGGAATATAAATTTCATTATTTCTGTAGCGCTGGCCTACCAGCCGCATGGCCTCCACCATACCCCGGTTCACGATTTCCTCCGCCAAAAGCCCTTCCGCCAGCGCCTTTCGCACCAGCTTTTCCGTCTCCTTTGGCTGCCCTCTCTCCACGGACAGGCGGATATCCTCATAGGTTACCCCTGCAGAATCCGGCATTTTCCCGCTCCTCCTACAATCCTTATCACATCCGTATTTCTTTACTCCAGCAGATAAAAGCTTGTGTAGGCAATGTGGTCTTTTCCGTAATAATACTCCATATGGTTGTCCTTGCAGAGCTGAAGCACCAGGATTCCGTAGGACTCCACGGAGGAAAGGGCTTTGTCCGGGAACCTGCACGGAGCGTCCGGGTACGCGCAGGACGGACACACCGTACAGCCTCCCGCCCCAAGGGCCAGAAGATCCGGGTATTCCTCCCGCAGCACGGCCTGAAACCGCCTGAAATTGTCCATATGACGCTCCTGGGTCTCTATCATACCCTCGCCGTCCAGCTCATCCTCCAGCTCGCCTACAGTCTGCACCAGGATTCCCCGCCTGTACGCGCCGATACGCTCCCGGCACTCCTCCAGGGTTCCGCAGGCAGGCGGACACGCCCAGTTGTGCCCGTACATCTTGCAGTTTCCCGACGCGCACATATCGCGCACCTCCTGCTTCAATTCTATGGTGCTGCAATCCAGCATCCCGATATGGGAAAACCCTGCCTTTAATCCTGCCTCTTTAAGCTTCTCAAAATCCATAACTTTCCTCCGCCTTTCCCCGTCTATGGCAGGCAGCCTTCTTTGGAAAAACCACCCCTTTGCCTGTATTTTAAAAGTATAACAGATATTCTGGTAAAAGAAAAGGGGCGGAGCATTGTTTTGTCCTTCCCTAAAGCATCCCCCAAAGGCCGGGACTCTCCCTTTCTCTTGCATTTTGTCCCTCCAGGGCCTATAATGAAAATATTCCAAAAGGAAACCGAGGTATTTCAGAATGAAAAAGAAAAAGATTGTGGTGGCTCTGGGGCATAAGGCTCTGGGACGGGCGCTGCCGGAACAGATGGCGGCTGTAAAGGAGGCCGCCAAAGCCATAGCCGACCTGGTGGAGGAGGGATGCCAGGTGGCGGTCTCCCACAGCAACGCCCCCCAGGTGGGAATGATTCACACCGCCTTAAATGAATTTGGAAAAGCCCACCAGGACTACACCTTCGCCCCCATGTCCGTCTGTTCGGCCATGAGCCAGGGCTATATCGGCTACGACCTGCAAAACGCCATCCGGGAGGAGCTAAGAAACCGGGGCCGCATGGAAAATGTCTGCACCATTATCACCCAGGTCATTGTAGACCCCTACGACGACGCCTTCTATCAGCCCATGAAGGTGATCGGCCGCTATATGACGGCCCAGGAGGCCGCCGCCGAGGAGGCCCGGGGCAATTACGTGGTGGAGGAGAAAGGAAAGGGCTTCCGCCGGATTGTCCCCGCCCCCAGGCCAAAGGATATTGTGGAGATTGAGGCCATACGCGCCCTCTTAGACGCCGGCCAGGTGGTCATTGCCTGCGGGGGAGGCGGTATTCCCGTCCTCCAGCAGAAAAACCGTCTGAAAGGAGCCAGCGCCGTGATCGAAAAGGATTATACCAGCGGGATAATGGCCGGACTTCTGGATGCGGATATGCTGCTGATTCTCACAGGCCGGGAAAAGATGTGCATCAACTACGGCACCGACCAGGTGCGGGAGCTGGACCTTGTCACTCCCGGGGAGGTGGCCGGTTACGCCGCCGCAGGCCAGTTTCCCAGGGCTTCCATTCTGCCCAAAATGGCAGCCGGGGCCTCCTTCGTGTCCGGCCGTCCCGGGAGGGTGGCGGTGATCGCTGAGCTCTCCAGAGCCAGAGAAGCCCTGTATGAAAAAACCGGAACCGTGATAAAAGAAACAGGGAGCGACGGTTAGGCACGCCATGTGCCTTTCCCGCCGCTCCCCTTTTAAGGGTCCGCTCTATTTATTCACCACATTTGCAGGCTCGCCCTCCATAAACGCCTTCACATTGTTTACGGTAATATCCATGATTCTCTGGCGCGCCGCCTGGGCAGCCCAGGAGATATGGGGCGTAATCAAGCAGTTCTTTGCCCTAAGGAGTGGATTATCCCCCTTGATGGGCTCCGTGGACACCACATCCAGCCCCGCCGCGTAGACCTTCCCGCTGTTCAGGGCGTCTGCCAGATCCTGCTCCACCACCAGCTGGCCTCTGCTGTTGTTGATGAGAATCACGCCGTCCTTCATCTTTGCGATATTCTCCTTGTTGATAATGCCTTCCGTGGAGGGAAACAGGGGGCAGTGCAGGATAATCACATCCGACCGGGCCAGAAGTGTATCCAGCTCCACATATTCCGCCACCTGTCTGCCTGCCTCCGACTCAAAGGCGTCGTAGGCCAGCACATTCATGTTCATGGCGTTGAGAATCTTCGCCGTGGCCTGACCGATTCTTCCCAGGCCGATAATACCTGCTGTCTTTCCGTATAACTCGATCATGGGGTAATCCCAGAAGCACCAGTCGGCGTTATTCTCCCAGCGCCCCTCCTTGACCGCCTGGTCATGATGGGCAAAGTGGGAACAGATCTCCAGCAGAAGGCCCACAGCGTACTGGCCCACGATCTGGGTGCCGTAGGTGGGAACATTCATCACGGGAATCCCCTTTTCTTTCGCGTATCCGTAATCAATCACATTATAACCTGTGGCAAGCACAGCAATGGCCTTCATATTGGGACATGCATCTATGGTCTCCCTGCTGATGGGGGTCTTGTTGGTAATCACCACGTCCGCATCCCCGATTTTCTCCCGGATAACAGGCGATTCCTCATAGGAAACCCGATCATATACCGTCAACTCCCCAAGCTTCCCAAGCTCCTCCCAGGAAAGATCCCCGGGATTCTCCGTGTAACCGTCCAGAACTACAATCTTCATTTTTTCTCTCTCCTTTATTATCCTTTACTTTTTGCGTGATGTCAGACCAGCCAGCATCCGGATTCTCATTTTATCCCATGCCAGAAGCTTCGCAGGTTTGCTCAGTAAAAATTTTACAAATTCCACCTCGTTTTCCAGCTGGGAGCGGAACACAAAAACCAGCTCCCCGTTTCTGCTGACCAGAAGGTAAATGTCCGGCCTTTGCACGAATTCCACAATATCCCTGTAGGGAATGGAGTCGCGGCTTTTGGAAGTATAATTCTCCGCCAGGATCTCCTCTTTACCGAATCTGCTGGAATAGTGGATCCGGGCGCCGCCGGAAAGCTCCTTAAGCTTTCTAAGCGTGGCCTCCTTGCAGCTTATCCGGGCCTTTTGCCGGGCTCTGTAGAAAAACAGCGCAATAATCAGCATCAGGGCCGCCGGCAAAAGCTTTAAAACACATATAAAACCAAAAAACAAGAGTACAAACAGGTTTATGCACACCCGGAATACCATTCTGCTTTGGTACGGTATAAAATAGACCCCAACCTGAGTGAGCAGCTCCTCATTCACAAAACCGCTGGTCTGATACATTTAGATGTTAATGCCAAAAATGACCGGAATGTACATGTACAATAGCAGGATGCAGAACTCCAGGATAAGGTACTTGACAATCTTCTTGGACACGGCTCCAATGGTGGTCTTACAGACGCCGGTGGCCACAAACAGGTTCACCGCCATGGGAGGCGTGATCATACCGATGGATGTGTTCACGATGATGATAAGTCCAAGGGCGATGGGACTCACGCCAAGAGCCGTCGCGATGGGCAGCAGAATCGGCGTTACCAGAAGGATGATGGACTGTGTCTCAAGGAAGCATCCAAGGAACAGGAGCAGCAGGTTCATGACAAACAGGATCACAAACTTATTGCTGAAGATAGCCATGATGGTTGTGGAAAGGATGGTGGGAATGTTTTCCGTTGTCATAAACCATCCAAAGGGCGCGGACATGGATACCACGAAGAGCACCACCGCGGAGCTGACGCAGGAATCCGCGAAGATCCGGTACAGCTTCTTTAAGTCCACCTCCCTGAATACGAAGATGGATATGATCAGAGCGTAGATACACGCCACGGAGGCGGACTCGGTGGGTGTGAAGATACCAGCGTAGATGCCGCCCAGGATGATGATGGGCATCAAAAGGGCCAGGATAGCCTTCACAAAGCGGTCCACGTATTCCTTTACCGGATATTTTGTGGCATCCACGGAATCGCACTTCTTATACCAGAACATGTTGGCAATGCACAGGCCGATGATAAGCATGATCCCAGGGATCCAGCCTGCCTTGAACATAGCGGTAACGGATACGGAGGCCGTGACCGCGTAGGTGACCATGGGGATAGACGGCGGGATCACCACGCCCAGAGTACCGGAAGACGCCGCGACCGCGGCCGCGTCCTCTCTGGGATATCCCTTTTCTATCATCTTGGGAGCGCAGATGCCGCCGATAGCCGCCACAGTAGCCGGATTGGATCCGGAAATCGCCCCAAAGAAGCCTGATGCCACCACGCAGATACAGGACAGGCGCCCTGGAAGCCTCTTCAGCAGGAGCTCAAAGAAAGAGATCAGACGGTCAGAGATGCCGCCCTCCGCCATAATGTTTCCGGCCAGGATGAAAAACGGCACGGCCATTAGGGTAAAGCTGTCAAGCTGTGTAAACATACGCGTGGGAACGCTTGCCAGATACTGGGCGTTTCCAGTTATAAACATGGTAAGCCCGGAAGCGACTCCCAGGGAAATGGCAATGGGAACACCCAGAAACAGGCTTAAAAACAAAAGTCCAAATAAGATACCCGCTAATCCCATATTTACGCTGCCTCCTTTCCTTCTGTTTTCTCAAACGTTTTTTCCGCGGTACGGATAGTATAGAATATCGCCATCAGCAGCACGCCGATGGGCACGATCATATATACGGCGCCCAGCGGAAGGCCCATCATGGGGCTGACCTTGCCCTGTTTCAGCATCTTGGCGGACACCATATAGCCCTCATAGAAGAGGAAGATCCCAAAAGCGTCAACAATGATCGCGTTCACCCAGGCGATCACCTTCAGCACAACCGGCTTCTTTGCGAAGATCAGGGGAAGGATCTCCACCACGAAGTGGGAATCTGTCCTGGAAGCCAGCATCAGCCCAAAATACACGATCCCGATCATGCAGTATCTTGCGAACTCCTCGCTCCACGCGATGGAGAACAGATGGCTGTAACGGCCCACGGTCGCAAGGAATACCACCACCATCATACACACCATCAAGATCACAAGAAGGGCTTCCATGATCCTGGAAAATCCATCAAGTATTTTTTTCATAATAAACCCTTTCACTTATCCTGTATACCCTAAAGTATGGTTTTCGAGTTACTTTTTCGTATTTTTTGATCTAAAAAACTGGCAGAAGCAAAAGACTGCTCTGTTCTTCCCTCCTGCCAGTTTTCAATAAGATCACTAAGTTTTGCCTACGCTCTGACCGGATCTAGTTTCCGGTGATCTCGCGGATCTTGCCAAGCAGCTCTTCGTCGATGCCAAGGGACGTGTCGCTGTAAACGCTCTGTACTGCCTCAACCCATACGTCCTTATCCACATCCGTAAAGGTAACGCCCTCTGCCTCCATGGCTTCCCGGGCACTGTTCTTGATATCCTGGGAGATCCTGCGCTCGGCAGTCTTTCCGTCCTCGGCCGCCTTGTCAAAGGCTTCCCTCTGCTCGTCTGTAAAGCCGTTGTACACATCCTCGCTGATCATCAGCACGCAGGGGCTGTAGAACAGGTCGATCATGGACACATGCTGCTGCACTTCGTAAACCTTTGCTGTCAAGATGATGGCAAGGGGGTTTTCCTGGCCGTCAACCGTACCCTGCTGCAGAGCGGAGAAGATCTCGCCCCATGCCATAGCGGTAGGCGTAGCACCAAGGGCCGTGTAGGTGGCCATATGTACGGCGTTCTCCATGGTACGGATCTTCATGCCGGAAAGATCCTCCGGAGTAGCGATAGCCTTGGAATTGTTGGTAAGCTCACGGAAGCCGTTCTCCCAGAATCCCACTGCCTTGATGCCTGTGCCCTCAAACTCATCCAGAAGGGCCTGGCCTACCTCGCTGTCAAATACGGCGTAAGCCTGCTCCTCATTCTCAAACAGGTACGGAAGATCCAGCGTGGACCAGTTGGAGGTGGCGGAGGAGAAGGAGGGAATGGGGCCTGTGGAGGAGAGAACCATGTCCTGGGTCCCCATGGAAACCGCATCCATCATATCGGACTCGCCGCCCAGGGCGTTGTTGGGGTAGATATCCAGAGTCATTTCCCCGCCCGAATATTCCTCCAGAGCCTTCTGCATCTCTACCAGACCCAGCACATAGTGGCCGTCCGGAGCCGTGGTGGTTCCCACCTTCAGACGGACGGTGGCGGACTCGGAACCCAGAAGATTGTCGCTTCCCTCATCCGCGGCCTCCTCGTCCCCGCTTCCGGCCGCCTCAGTTCCGGCGTCGTTACCACTGGTGGCGGGGGCATCGTTAGAACTGCCGGATCCACATGCTACAAGATTCATTGCCATTCCTGCCGTAAGCAGAATAGCCGCAATACGCTTCATTTTCATAATAACCTTCCTTTCTATATTTAAGTTCCGTTTAGTTTTTGGGTTTTACATCAAAGCCAAGGTTTTCCATGGCGGTTTCCGGGTGAAGCATGGTGGCGATCACCTTGTGGAGCATTTCGTCCTCCCAGATCTTCTTCCAGTCGTCCCGGAGTACCAGATGGTTGCCGATCTCAAGGGCTACCTTGCAGGCGTCTGACACAGGCGGATTGCCGGGCAGATAGCCCAGGAAGTTTGCCGTCAGGTTAAATACGTGTCCGGTCAGGAAGGAAACGGCCGCCTCACGGCTGATGCCTCTCTTCTCGGCCTCGTTTACGGTTTCGGCCATGGCGAAGCAGCAGGTAGCGCCCAGGGTCTCCACCAGCGTAGGCTCCAGGAAAGCAATCTGCTCGGAGGTCATAACAAAAGCATTGTCTGCCCGATACATGCAGCGGGCGGTCTCCTGGGCAAGCTTGAACTTCTCCTCGTCTCCCTGGATACAGCTCATCACGATATCCTGGTGTCCGCCCTCGCCTCCGAAACGGTCCTGATAGGCCTCCTCTTCCTTCTGCCATTTAAAATAGGACGGATGGCAGGGATGTGCGACGCCAAAGGTGCAGTCGTCCCGCAGGGTCAGCTCTTTTGCCACGGCTGCCGCCGGATCCAGAATCAGAAACACCGTGCCGGGCTTCAGCATGGGAACATACTGGGCGGACAGCTTTTTAATCAGGGTGTCGGGCACAGCGAAGATCACAACCTCCGCAAAATCAAGGGCCTCCTCCACGGGAGTAACCTTAAGGCCCCGCTCCTTCTCAATACGCTCCACCGCCGGAGGAAAGGTCTCCACCAGCTTTACGTCAAATTTATCCGGAAATTTTGTCACCAGATTGTTGGAGGTACGTGTACCCATTTTTCCGCCGGCGCCAATAACTGCTACTTTAATTTTTTCCATAATGATCTGCCTCTTTTCTTTAAATATTACTTTTCTGGGGATTTACTTTCCCAGAGTTTCCCGAACCGTCTTTGCAATGCCCTCCGGGGAGAATCCGTACGCGTCCGCAAGCTCTTTTGCAGGCCCGGACTCCGCAAAGTCTGTCAGCGCGATTCTCTTCACCTTAACCGGCTGATTTTCCGATGCCAGGCGGCTGATATAGGAGCCAAGACCGCCGTTGATGTTGTGATCCTCAACGGTAACCACCTGCTCAGTCTTTGCCATGGCTTCCAGAATCTTAGACGGGTCTTTTCCATAGAGAATATTGATATCCGCCACCGTCACATTTACACCCTGCTCCTTAAGGACGTCTGCCGCCGCCAGAACCCGGTCCAGCACATAGCCGTTGGAAAGCAGCAGCGCGTCTGTGCCATACTCTTTCCACACCGTGATACCGTCCCTGCTAAAGGGCGCGTCCTTTGCGTAGACGTCAACCTCACGGCCGCTGCCGCCGCGGATGTACACAGGCCCTTCTATCGCGGCTGCGTATTTTACCGCCTCATAAAGCTGCTCCGGGTCTGCAGGAGTGAGAACCGTAAAATTAGGAATGCTTGTGACAAACGCAAGGTCCTCGTAGAACTGATGGGTGACGCCCTCCCGCTCTCCTCCCAGGATACCGGCGTTTACGCCGATAAATTTCACATTCTGGTCCGTGTAGCCTACAAATGTACGCATCTGCTCGCCTGCCCGCATGGTAAGGAAGCCGCAATATGTACCCACAAAGGGAAGCATGCCTGCCGACGCAAGCCCTGCGGCCACATCCACCGCACACTGCTCCGCGATACCGCACTCAATATAGCGCTCCGGATAAGTCTCCCCAAAAGAAACGGCCCGCATAGCCTTGAGTGAATCCGGGAATACGCCAACAACCTTGTCGTTAACGGCTGCCAGCTCGCTGAGAGCCGCTGCAAACGCTTCTCTTGTACCTTTGAATTCTGCCATTATTCCGCACCTCCAAGCTCTTTCTTCGTGATCTCCCACTGCTCATCTGTGGGAACGCCCTTATGCCAGGCGTTGTCATTCTCCATATAGCTTAAGCCTTTGCCCTTCACGCAATCGCAGATGATGGCATGAGGCCTGCCCTCTGTGCCTTTGGCAATGGAAACGGCGGATTTTATGGCGTCTACGTCATGTCCGCAGATCTCCTGGGTATGCCATCCAAAAGCCCGGAAACGCTCTGCAATATTATTCTGTCCCACGGTAAACTCCACGGTCTTGTAGGACTGCCATCCGTTACGGTCCACAAACACGATCAGATTGTCAAGCTTACGCCCCGTCGCCATGTTGGCGCCTTCCCAGCAGACGCCCTCCTGGAGCTCGCCGTCGCCGCAGATCACGTAGGTAAAATAATCTTTCTTCTGGATTTTTGCCGCTGCGGCCATTCCGGCGCCGATGGCAATGCCGTTTCCAAGAGACCCGGAGGTCATATCAATACCCTTTGTGCTGTGCATGGAGGGATGTCCCTGGAATGTGGAGCCAAGCTGGCGGAGGTTAAAATGCTCCACCTTGGGCTCAAAATACCCTCTCTCATTCAGCGCCGCATACCAGATGGGGCATGCATGGCCCTTGGACAAAATGAAACGGTCTCGGTCAGCCCACTCGGGATTCTTCGGATCCACATTCAGAATGTCGAAATAAAGTGTGGTTACAATGTCCGCAATGGATAATGCAGGGCCGGGATGTCCGTCTTTTCCCTCATAAACCATGCGCACTGCCTCAAAGCGAAGCTTTTTTGCAAGTTTTTGTAACTCCTGTGTGTTCAACTCTTTCTTCCTCCTTTAACGAGATGATCTCAATGCCAAAACATTCCGCCGGCCAGCTATTAAATATTATACATGAAACATTAAACATTTAATGTTTTGGATTGGTTACATTATATTATTGCATGGGTAATTTGTCAAATATAAAATGAGATAAAAAATAATTTCCAGCAATTTATACAAAAGACGCCTGTGATTTTTGTGCAAAATACTTGTGTATCTGGAAATATTCAATAAGCCCTTCCTATTTGGCAAAACATTTGATATAATACGATAAACGTTTAATATAAATTCATTTAGGAAAAGAGGTTTTTTATGTCTGATTCCGTTTGGAGCCCGCGTTCCAAGGTTCAACTGTCGGCTCCCGATTTTGTGATAAGCCAGATCAAGCAGGGGCTTATTGAGCAAAAGCTAAAACCAGGAGAGCGCCTTCCCTCGGAGACAGAGCTGGTAGATCTCATGGGAGTCAGCCGCGGTTCTGTCCGGCAGGCCATGAAGGCCCTGGAAACCCTGGGGGTTGTGTCCATCCGTCCCGGAGACGGCACCTACATTAACGACAGCGTCTCCGGCAAAAGCTTAAATATGCTGATTTTTGCGCTTCTGCTTGCCCGGCCTTCCCTAAAGGATATCATTGATTTCCGCTATGCCCTTGAACGGGATATTATTGAGCTGATATTTGTGAATGAGAGCCACATTGACGATCTGCTTATAGAGCTGGAGAAAAATATAGAAAAGCAGCAGAGCCTGCTTGACGAAGGGGCTTCCATCAAAGCGCTGGTTGAGAACGACCAGTATTTCCATTTTCTGCTGTCCCAGAATTGCGGAAACACTCTGATTCAGATTATTTATAATTTTGTCATGGAATATTACGGCCAGTTTATGTTTAAGACCACAACACGCCAGAATTTCCTGGGGGAAAACCACACGGTACGCGATCACCGGCAGCTGGTGGAGGCTATGAAAACCCATGATTTTTCAAAGGTAAAGCTGGCGCTGAAATATACGGTCAATACATGGCAGCAGTATATGAGGGAAGAGGATTTCAGTATTCCCCCAGAATAATCACAGATTTTCACCGGAGGTATTTACATATGGAAAAACTTATTGTTCTGGGTACCGGAAACGCCCAGGCCATCCACTGCTATAACACCTGTTTCGCCTTGAAAAAAGGCGGAGAATATTTTCTTACGGACGCCGGCGGCGGAAACGGCATCCTGCTTGCCCTGGAAAAGCAGCAGATCCCCCTGGAAAGCATCCACCACGTCTTTGTGACCCACGCCCACAACGACCACATCCTGGGCATGGTCTGGATTGTCCGCATGATTGCCGCCAGCATGAACAAGGGAACCTATGAGGGCGCTCTTCATATTTACTGCCATCAGGAGCTGGTAAACACGGTCAAAACCCTTTCCTGTCTCACCATCGGAAAAAAGTTCACCGGCCATTTCGACTCCCGCATTCTGTTTCATATTGTAGAGCACGGCAGCCAGGCGGAAATTCTCGGAGACAAATTTACATTTTTTGACATTGCCTCCACCAAAGAAAAGCAGTTCGGCTACCGCATCCAGATGGATAACGGTGTGCCGCTTGCTTTCCCCGGGGACGAGCCTTACCGGGAAGCGCTGCTCCCCTATATAGAGGGCGCCCGGTGGCTGCTCCATGAGGCCTTCTGCCTGTATAGCCAGCGCCATATCTTTAAGCCCTACGAAAAGCATCACAGCACCGTCCTGGATGCCTGTCGTCTGGCGGAAGAACTGCACATTCCCAACCTGGTACTCTGGCATACAGAGGACAGGGATCTGGCCCACCGGAAGGAGACCTACACCAGGGAAGGGCGGGAATATTATCACGGGAACCTGTACGTGCCCGATGACGGGGAGGTCTTTTCCTTCTAAAAGCAGAAATACGACTACAGGCGGATTTCCTCCGCCTCAGACTGTCAAAAAAGGTCAGCAAAGGCTGGCTTTTTTTGATATAATAAAATCAAGGGCGAGGATATGCTGATAAAAGAAAAGTCGGAAAGAAATATACTGGAAATGGTCAGCCTTGATGGGCTTGTTCCGCAGGAGCATCTGGTACGGGAATTGACTGCGCTGTGGATTTTACTCATATTTATGATTTTGTGGAAGACCTTTATTATGCAGATAACGGGCGTCCCAGCGTTGATCCTGTGGTCCTGTTTAAAATGGTCCTCATCCGGCATCTGTATGGGATCCCGTCCCTGCGGCGTACCGTGGAGGAAATTAATATGAGCATCGCGTAAAGGTGTTTACCTGGATCCTTTTTGAATCGCAAAAGAGCGGTTATCTTTCCCCGGAAGCAGTGTTTATGGACGGGACCCATATCAAAACAACCGCCGGAACATTTTCCGAAACGCAGGTTTCCGCCGCCGTAGCCGGCTGATTATAAGGAGAATTTTTAAGCACTCCTAACCTGGCAAGTAACTGGATACAATCAGCATATCCCTGGCAATATGCTTGTTCCTCTGCCGTAAATGTTTCCTGTGCCGCCTTTTTCTGCTTCTGCCAATTCCGGAAGCTGGATATAACTCTCTCGTTTTACTTTCCCACACCGTAATCCGTTCAAAAACGTTCCTATTTCGCTCCATACTTTGTTCTGCATAATAATAATCTCCTTTCGCCTTTTAAAATCTGTTCTGTTGTATTAGGCCCTGTAATAACTACGCCATCAAAACTCTTCCCTATCTCAAATTGCAGCGGCACGCACTCTGACGGAGCCATAAGGGGATGTCGGCCATCTTCTATTCGGATATATTGTTCCGTATTAATCTTTGGTTCTGCTCCATCATATTCTAAACTCAGTTTTCCTTTTGAAAAAATAAAATCCAGTTTTTCTATCATACTGATATTTTCTATTAATATTTATTTAATAGATATTTTAATTATGGTGGCATAATCCATAAGTTCACCGGCTCTTAATCAACATATCGGCGGTATATATCCCAGTTGAATGGCTTTTGTTACGGCTTCTACGGCAGACGTGACATCTAACTTTTCAAAGATATGCTGCAAGTGATTAGAAAGCGTCCGCTCACTCATGTATAGCTCATCGGCTGCGCATTTTCTTTTTTTGCCGTTACTGATAAGCTGTAATATCTTCTTTTCCATACTTGTTAAATCTTCAATAATTATTTCCTCGTTCTCAAACGGAAAGAAGGAATTTCCATGGGAAACACGAATCAGCGAAGAAATCAAATCATCAGGGCTGATATTTTTGTTAAGGAAACCGCTAATACCGATTTTTTTTGCTTCGTGTCTATATACAGGCAGGTCATATCCTGTAAGAACGATTATTTTCAGCATGGGACTTGATTTCAACAAATCAGATGCAACTTCCAACCCATCCTTATCGCTTAAACTGCCGAGGTTAATATCCATTAAAACAATGTCTATGTTGTTATTACCGACCATTTTTTCTATGCCATGAATATCCTGCGTTGAATAGAAATGCTCAATTTCATTATATTCTTCCAAAGCAACGGAAAGGCTTTTGGCAAAAAGCATATGGTCATCAACTAATAAAATATTGATAAGAAACATCTCCTTTCATTGGCAATATTATTTGTACGCAAATGCCATGTGGCGAGTTATCTAAAATATTCACTTTGCCGTCCATATTATTTACTTTTTCCATAATTGAAGCAATACCCTTATGCTTAGATTTATCGGTTGCAAGTAAGTCGTTTGGGCTTGCATTTCCATCATCGCTGACACATAACTCTATAATGTTGTTTTCCAGTGTGAGCATTACCCAAGCCCGACTGCCTGTTGAATGCTTAAAAACATTTATAAGAAGTTCCTTAAGCAACCGATATATCAGTACATTATATGGCTCAACCAAAAACAAGTTATCGAAACAATCAAAAGATACCACAATATTTCGTTGCGGAAAAGTTTGCGAGACAGATTCCATCAGATTTTGATAATTCTCTTTGATAGTTAAGGTTTTCAAAATAACAGGGTGATAATCCTGCATTTGTTCTCGGATATGTGTGTTTAAGTTATCAAGGGTTTCAGTAATAATATCCTGTATATCTGGATGATGAGCCTTTGTCATCATATTTTTAATTGAGAGAAGGTCTTGCAACACGTCATCATGAAGAAAACTGGAAAATTCCAGTTTTAAGATTTCTTCTTGTCTTAATTGCCTAAGAGCCTCATTATATTTGCTGTCCTTGATAATTCTATTTTCGTTACAAATTAAGCTCCTGCCTAAAATTATATTGCAGCAATAAATTAAAGCAAATATCGTATTTACTGCAATAAACAAATTTTTATCACTGCCTTTTGTAAATACCATTATAACCCCACAAATAGCAACGGATAACAGAACGATAAACGCTACCTGCTTTTTGCTGAATACTGTAGAGAGCGGATAACTGGCATTGTCTTTTACCACTATACCATGAATGCTTATGAGGAAAAGGAGCATCGGCAGATATATTCCAAAGTTGGCAATATGGTTATTCACATGTAATGTAGCAAAATAATATATATAAAAGAACAGTGCGGTAAGAGCAACAGAATGCAGAATGCACTTCCATTCATTTTTTAGAGCGAACATAGTTCGTTTATGATGGTATATCAGAATAAAGAAAAAACACAACCATCCAGACAAAAATTGTATCCCATACAAACAAGCAAACATCCTGTTGGATATGAAAACAGCGATAAGAGAACCAATGCACGTTATGAGAAGAAGAATATCCGTTATTTTTTTGAAATTATATCCGCTTCCTTGAAACAAAAACATCAAGACAAATTTAATAGACAAATAGCATATTATAGGATGCAGTATAGTCAGAAGCGTTTGTTTTGAAAATCCAGTCTCAAATGACAAAATCATATACCAACTGTCTAAAGCCAATAATCCGCAAAACAGATTCATTACTTTGTTTTCTCTGATATTGCAAGAACTAATGTAGGTAACATCAATTAACATCAAACTGGATATAAAAAGCGGAACACCGCTACCTATGCCAGTCTGTTTCTCATTTATATTCCAACTCATGTAAAAAATTAGCAGTAAATAATTCGTTAAGAATAGTGATTTTGACACCATAGCTTTCATTTTTATCACTTCCTTATGGGCTTTCTGTATTATACCATATTCTCATACAAAGATAAAGAATGCCAAGCTGCCGTCACTCTGCCGACAGCCTGGCTATGGTTAGGCATTTAACACTGTCTTATAACAAGTATGAACAGTAACGAAATAATATATGAAATATATGGAAGCTGTCAATGCTACTGCAATTATTGTAGGGAAATAAAGAGTAATCGTATTTCCAAGCAAATCCTGCATAAGCCCTGTTTTATAAACAATCGTTGCGAATATACAATCTATCAGACCAAAAAGGAATGGGATACTGAAAAAGGTCAAAATCTGTTTTCTAAGAATTTTCTTTAGCTTTTTATTTGAGTACCCCATTTTACTGAGTATTTCATAATCGGCTTTTGAATCTGAAACCGCAGAAATATTATTAAAATATAAGATACTGCCTGTTGCAATGAAAAAAAGCACAACCAAAAATCCAATTAAAAGGAAAGTTGAACTACTTGCCGACATAATTTCATTCACTCTATGGGAATGTCCCTGCAAATACGGGCTATTATCAAGCAGATCACTCATGTCCTCGAACAATTTTTCGTTATCTTCGATGCCCTCGCCATTTATGCTCACAATACTGTTTTCTAAAACTGTACCAGATTTTATCTGTTCATAAACGTTATCACTTACAATCATTGTACCTATGCTGTTTGCAAAGGAAATAGGATTATTGAGTGTTGTTGCTTTTACAGTAAGTGGTATGCTGCCGTCATGGATATTCAAGGAATAGATACTGCCAGTTTCATTACTCCCATCAGCATTGGGCTGATATTTTACCAAAATGCACTCGTCATCCTGCAATACCGATAGCTTACCTACAATATCATTTCTCCTTTGAGCCTGTAACAAAGAGACATATTGCGAATATGAGATGCACTCAAAACCCGCTTCTCGAAATATATTTTCATTGTCAGCACTGCCTTTTGAAGTTCCAACACTATATTCCATAGGGAGCTTTTCGGCAGATGCAGTCACCTTATAAATATCAGTTTGAATGTAAGTTACGGAATTGTCAGGGGCATATTGGCTGACAAGCAGTTTTGCACCGCTCAGCTGCCCCTCTTCCTCAATTCTAAATTCCAACTCAGAGGGAGCTATGCGGGCAACTGCGGCAATAGGATAGAAAAGCGACAATGCCATTACACTTGAGACTGTCAATGTCGCCGCCGATAGAAGCGTAAGCATAATTAAAGTCTTAGCATTAGAGCGTATGCGATAAATAAAATCAGGAACCGTTACAATCTTTGTTTCGGTATAAAATGTTTTCTTGTGCCGTTTGCTTTTCTGAGCCGCATAAGGAAGAAAGGATGCAATGAACAGAACAGTTCCCGCCACAATTAACATAGCAGTCATCAGCCCTGTTGGGTAAAAGCCAACCGAAAACCATAAAGAGGCATTACCTCGAAAAATGTCCAATGCCAATCCATAGCCGACAATAATCAAGATAAAGCCAAGCAGGGCAGATATCTTTCTGAATTTCATACTTCTTTCTGCGCTTTTCTCAAACCGTACCAAATCCATAAGCGATGTTTTGAAAAGAAATCGGGCATTTGACAGAGCCAACACAAATAATACTCCCAGAATAAAAACAATCGTATCTGCAACGGCAATAAAATTAAAGAATGGTATCTTTGCATTATCTATTGAAAGATTTAGTAAAACCGTTGTTCCAAACACAATGCCTTTGTGCATAATAGCGCCTGAAACCAACCCCATGACAAGAGCGAAAATGCCAATTATAATATTTTCAGATATTAGCAGTGAAAGTATGCTTTCCTTTCTGTAGCCTAATAAGGCATATATTCCCAGTTCTTTAGTACGTCGCCTTAAAAAAAAACGGTTCGAATATGACATATAAAAAATCACAAACGCTATAAGAAAGACAGAGATAGCCTTGCACATGGATTCTACCCGACCATCCCCCGATATTTTTTCAAGCATTACATTGTTCATTGAAAAAGAGGTAAACGCAAAATACACGGTGATAACAAGGGACACAGACAGAATATAAAGTGCATAAAACGAAAAATTTTTCCTTAAATTCTTAAAAGCCATAGATATAGTATTCATTTTGCTCTCCTTATCTTGCAGAATCTAATTTCGTTATTTCAGCAGCAATAGATTCGTAAAAATCACGTCTGTTGTTTCCTTGATTCATAATTTCTTTGATAATGCACCCGTCCTTAAAAATAAGAATACGTTTTGTAAAGCTTGCAGCATAAGCATCGTGGGTTACCATCAGTATTGTAGTTTGCAGTTCCTTGTTGGCTTCATAAAGAGTGTTTAACAGTTCAGTAGCTGAACTGGAATCCAATGCGCCTGTCGGTTCATCTGCAAACAATATACTTGGCTTTTTTACAATAGCTCTTGCTGCTGAAGCTCGTTGTCGTTGACCGCCAGATAATTCACCTGGATACTTGTTGAGCTGGGATGCAATACCAAATCTCTCAGCCAGGCTTCGCACCATGTTTTCGATTTTTTTTGGCGGCAGCTTCTGCAGGGTAAGAGGAACAGCTATATTTTCACGGATGGTAAGGCTGTCAAGCAGAAAATACTCCTGGAAAATAAAGCCCAGATTATCCCTACGGAAATCAGCAGCGCTTGTGTGATTGAGGCTTTTCAAGTTTACATTATTTATCCAGATGTTTCCACTCGTAGGCGTATCTATCGTAGAAAGCACATTGAGCAGTGTAGTCTTTCCCGAACCAGATGCCCCCATAATTCCGATAAATTCTCCCTCAGCCACACGGAAAGATACCTTGTTCAGACTGGGATGCCCGGATTTTCTGTAAACTTTTGTCACTTCTTTTGCTTCTAATAGTGTAGGCATAATAAAATCTCCTTTTTGTGTGATGGATAACATTATATTCTTATGAGCAAAAATGCAAATGAGTAAATCAAGCAATTCTTTTGTGTGATTTACTCATTCTAAAGAAAAGTCGGGATACAGAGATGATTTTTTTGACATTTACGATTTTCTGATTTGGAGATACGGAGAAACTGTTTTTTTCCAGGCTTTATGGGCAGCAAAAGTGCTGTTATTGCCAATTTTGTTTTGGATGTGATACTTTGTGTTGTTTCGTTTGTTCTCAATGTTGGACTATTCTCTACAAAATACAAAACGCCCTTTGTTGGCAAAATTGGCTTACTGTTTGCAATATTATGTTTTGCAGCATTTACCTATTTTGCGTTTTTAATGCCAGAGAACGGATTACCCCCTGTTTTATTCAGTTGATTATGATAAACACGAAATGGGTACTCTGTCCTGTTTGCGGAAACAAAATCCGTAATAAAATCAAGGAGGATATGGAGCTAAAAATTTTTCCTCTCTACTGTATAACCATTATCAAAGAGCCAGACGCATAAGACGCAGAGCCTATGAACAAGTGAGCAAAGCCTATGAGGAACAGCTTATGAAAGAGATCAATGAAGATCGAAACCTTTTGATGGGAATTCCGGCGGCGGATTCATACAGATAAGGGCATCTTCCGTCAGTTCCGCAAAGGTGTCAAAGGTGACCTGGTCATAGCGGACTTTGTCCATCTCCCGGTTAGCCAGAAATACACAATCCTCCGAAAAGGCAAGGGCGGGAAGTTCCCCGTTCCCCTCATGCTCTGCCACATAGCGGTCGATTTCCCCCAGACTCCTGGAAATAGAGCGGGCGTACACCCGGTATTTCCCATCCTCCGGGGCTTCCCCCCTCCAGCCTCCAGAGCTCCGTCACCTCATCCTGGGCCGCGGCCGGTTCCCCGTTTCCGGTTTCCCCTCCCAGGGTTCCCGTCCCGGCTTCATTTGTTTCCCCGGAAAGACCGGGATTGTCCCCTCCTTCCCGGCTGGCGCTTCCCCTCTCCGGAGATCTCAGAGAACAGGTGATTCCAAATCCGAATTCCCGCAGAAAGGTATCCGCCTCCTCCGGGGACAGCTTCACGGAAATCTGCATGTTCTCCTCATCTACAGAGACAATGGGGGACGCCGCCAGCAGTTCCTGCTTTTTCCCGTCGATGGCCGGATCATGGTGGTAAATTTCCAGGATATCCCCCTCCTTTGCCTCCGGCGCAAGGCCCAGGGGCATGGCAAAGGTGTAGTACCCGCTTCTCATATCCCTCTCCGGCAGGTCAAAATTCTGTCCCATGACCACAATGCTTTCGGCCTCACAGCTAAACATACTTGGAAAGGTCTCCAGAATCCCCACTTCCTCTCCCTCCGGAAATGTGATCTTTACCAGATCTCCCCTTACAAGTCCCTGGAAATCTGTTTCTATATAGGGATAGGTCTCTTTTGCCTGGGGAATATCCACGATGTATCCGCTGCCCGGAATTTCTATGACAAGCCGGGGCTCCTTTTTTGCCGGCTGCGGCTCTTTGTCTGGCATCCCCATGTCCTCCTCTTCCAGGATGGTAACGACGCCGTAATAGGAAGTCCCCTCCCTGTTTTGGGGATTATTTCGGGGATTTGCCAGCAGAAACACAGCCGCAAGCAGGCAGACCGCAAGGGATCCTGTAAGCAGGATGCGTTTCGGGCTGCGGTAGCCCAGCACGTTCTGAATCCGCTTCCCGGTATCCCCCTCCCCAAACGCAGGAGGAACGCCCCCCAGAAGGCGCCGCCCGCAGGCCAGGGATAAGAGGGAGGCCGTGTACTCCTTTTTTACGCCGGTTCCGGTTTTCCGGATAACCGCCTCGTCGCAGGCCATTTCCATATCCTTTTCGCTGAGGAAATAGGCCGCCCACACAAGGGGATTAAACCAGTGAAGGCACAGGGCCAGAAAGCCCACCGCCCTGGTCAGGGGATCCCTTCTGCGGATATGGATGCGTTCGTGAAGCAGGATGTACCCCCGCTCCTTTTCCTCCAGGCAGTCCGGGAGGAAAATGCGGGGCCCAAAAACCCCCAGCACAAAGGGCGTACTCACCTGGGAGGTCTCATAAACCCCTGGTTCCTGCATCCGGGCGTCCCGAAGGCGTCTTTTCAACGCCCAAAAGGAGGCGCCGCTTACAGCCACCATAAAGACAATCCCCAGAATCCAGATACAGGCCCCCAGAAACAGCCAGATCTGCAGGGGATTTGCGGAGGCCATGGGCCTGGCAGACGGAAGCGCCCCGTTCACCGCATGTTCCAGCGCCGGAATAGGCAGTTCCACCGAAGGCTCTGCCATATAGCCGATCTCCTGGGGAATATATTCCACCTGCCCGTTTTCCGCCCCCGGCGTCCGAATCGCTCCCAGCAGGGAAAACCCTGAGGAAAAGGACACCGGGCACAGAAGCCGGAAGAGCACCACGCTCCACAGCAGGTAGGAAAAAATCTTCGGCGCTCTTTTTAAAAACACCCGCAAAAGGAGTACCCCCAGTATCACAAAGCTGGCTGTAAGGCTCATATTTAAGGTCTGAATAAATAGTTTTTCCATCATGGCTCTTCCTCCTGGTACGCATCGATAAGCTTTTTCAGTTCCCGGATCTCCTGGCTGCCAAGCTTTCGTCTCCTGGAAAACGCCGTCAGAAACAGGGGAAGCGACCCTTCAAACCGCTCATTGATAAACTGCACTCCCCTGGCCCCCTGAAATTCCTCCCTGCTCATGCGCGCCACCACCGTGCCGCCCTCATTGGCAAAGATGCCCCTCTCACAGAGGCGCTTCAGCATGGTGTACATGGTGGTCCGCTTCCAGGAAAACGCCTCCTGGCAGAGCCTGACCAGCTCCCCGGAGGCCACGGGGGCGTGCTGCCAGATCAGTTCCGCAAATTTTTCTTCCATTTCTCCCAGTTTGTAGGTATCCATATTGTCTCCTTTTCTGCTGCATTCCGAAGGCATTGTCTGAAAATATTCCCACAGGCCCTTTCCTCATGCTCTTTCAAAGTAAGAATGCAAAGGGAAAACAGCTTCGTCTAATAATGTTAGACTATATTTTTAGTCTAACATTATTAGACGAAGCTGTCAAGTGTCTGGATATATTTATCTCCTTATTGCCATGGCCCCGTCCGCGCTCTTATTCCACTTAAGCTCGACAATCATGGCCGGAAGGCAGCTCTTCGATCTTATTGTACTGGTCCACACAGGTAATATACGCATATCTCACAACTGCCCGCAAGGCCTGTTCATCATTGTAATACTGCGGCGCGTAATTGGAGTCGTGTACCCACGCTATGGCCTCTGCCACAGCGTCCGCATCTCTCTTTAAGGTTTTCTCAAGCAGCCGGTCTGAGTTCCGGATAAGCTGGACGAGTTGTCCATGGGTTCCCTTGCGGAGAATCCTGTTAAACTCCATGCGGATCTCCTTGTTGGGAATCCTGGCAGTCCCGGTTCCCTGGTCATCCTCGCCATAAGCCAGATACCCCAGATGGATGAGGAGCGTCAGCACATCGTCTTTACTCTTGAAGGTCTGAAAATCATTTTCAAAACCTTCGGTATCAACCTCTATCATTTCACCGCTGATAAGCCTGGCAATATCATCCTGCAAACCATTCTCATTTATATCAATATAAGTCAGAAGGGCTTCCGCCGCAGACGTTTTTTCCAGTATGACTTGAATTTTCCGCTCTGCATGGCACTAATAATGGAATAGGGATTGTACAGGGAATGGCCCCTGTCAAAGGAATATCCGTCATACCAGAGCCTTGCCTCCTCAGATAGCTTTTCTACACCCCAGGCTGTACCCCTGTCTCCCGTATGGGCGCGTCCCACTCATCTATAATCATAATAAATTTATTTCCTGTCAGCTCTGTCACATTGGCCAGGGCGATTAACCCGGTTTTATCCACATAAATGTCATTTCTGATTCCAGTAAAACCACTGTTTCCGGGATTTAGGTAGATCCCCATAGCTTGTCTGCCTCCTTTGCCTTTTCTGGTTTCATTTTAGCAGACAGACAGGGAAATGGGAAGGGGAGACTGTGGGGATTCGAAAAAAATCCCCCGAAGAGCCACCGGCTCCCCAGGGAATTTCCTCTTATCCGCTCTATACGGTTATGACCGCCTTCCCCTTAGCACACGCCCTGTGCCAGCATGGCGTTGGCCACCTTCTCAAAGCCCGCAATATTGGCTCCCAGAACATAGTTCTTAGGCTGGCCGTAACGCTGGGCCGCGTCCGCCATATTGTGGCAGATATTTACCATAATACCCTGAAGCTTCTCGTCCACTTCCTCGAAGGTCCAGCTTAAGCGCTCGCTGTTCTGGGTCATCTCCAGCGCGGAGGTGGCCACGCCGCCTGCATTGGCAGCCTTGCCCGGTGCAAACAGCACGCCGTTCTTCTGCAGATACTCGGTGGCTTCCAGAGTTGTGGGCATATTGGCTCCCTCGCATACGGCAATGCAGCCGTTTGCGGCAAGCTGCTTCGCATCCTCCAGGTGAAGCTCGTTCTGGGTAGCACAGGGAAGAGCCAGATCTACCTTTACGCTCCACACGCCGCGTCCCTCATGGTACTGGGAATCGGGTCTGTATTTCCTGTACTCGGTGAGCCTTGCCCGGTTCACTTCCTTGATCTCCTTGAGGGCAGCCACGTCGATGCCCTGGGGATCATATACCCAGCCGGTGGAATCGCTGCAGGTTACAACCTTTGCACCCATCTGCTGCGCTTTCTGGATAGCGTAGATAGCCACGTTTCCGGAACCGGATACGGCAACGGTTTTTCCCGCAATGTCAATCCCGTTGAGTTTTAACAGCTCCCGGGTCAGATACAGAAGTCCGTAGCCGGTAGCCTCTGTCCTTGCCAGGGAACCGCCGTAGGCAAGGCCCTTGCCTGTCAGCACGCCCTCGTAAAGGCCGCGGATTCTCTTGTACTGTCCAAACATATATCCGATCTCCCTGGCGCCTGTACCGATATCGCCTGCGGGAACATCCGTGTCCGCGCCGATGTACTTGCACAGCTCCGTCATAAAGCTCTGACAGAACGCCATAACCTCCCTGTCGGATTTTCCCTTGGGGTCAAAATCGGAACCGCCCTTGCCGCCGCCAATGGGTAGGCCGGTAAGGGAATTCTTGAAAATCTGCTCAAAGCCAAGGAATTTGATAATGCCTAAGTTTACAGACGGATGGAGACGAAGGCCTCCCTTGTAGGGTCCGATGGCGCTGTTAAACTGTACACGGTATCCTGTATTCACCCGTACCTGGCCCTTGTCATCTACCCAGGGTACCCGGAATTTAAACTGACGCTCCGGCTCAACCAGACGCTCCAGCAGGGCTTCCCTTCGGTATTTCTCTTCATTTGCCTCCACAACGGGACGCAGGGATTCCAGCACCTCCCTGACTGCCTGATGGAATTCCGGCTCGCTGGGGTTTTTCTCCACTACGGAAGCAATCACTTCATCAATGTACGACATTTCTTTTTCCTCCTCTTCTCATTTTCCCTTTTTATTTTCTATAAAGCAAAAAAGCGTACAAAAAACAAAATGCGCATGGTTGCTCCATACGCCTTGTTTTGACGCCTTTGTCCAAAAACATTATAAACATACTTTTTGGGAAATTGCAAGTGTTTTTTCTGTTTTACCCCAAAACTTCCGACAAATTCCCGCATACCAGCAGACCACCCGGCACGCCTTTCCAGTCTCCCTGTGCTCTGGCTGAACCGTGAAATAAAAAATGCTGCAAACCTCCTTTCTAGAGATTTCCAGCACCTTCCTGGGTTGGGCTGTTTATTAACAGTCAGTAGCCCGTAGGGGAATCGAACCCCTGTTTCCGCCGTGAGAGGGCGGCGTCTTGACCGCTTGACCAACGAGCCTTGTGTATCGCACTTGTTTAGTATATCATCTTTTCAAAAAAATGCAAGCATTTTTTGAAAAAATTTTAAAAAATTTTCCCAAAAAATTCGACCAGAAATTTTATCCGGAAAGAGCCGCTTTGGATACCATCTCCGAAGCGGCTCTCCAGGACCTACGGTGCCTGTCCTCACAGGGTAAAATACGGATTTTTCACATCCTCAAACCGCCCCTCGTCCGCTGCCTGGGCAAAGCCCGGTTCAATGGGGATTTTCCCCAGAACGCGAAGCCCCATGGCCGAGGCCGCCTCGTCCACGTGGCCTGGTCCAAAGACCTTAATCTGCCTGCCGCAGTCCGGGCAGACAAGGTAAGAGTAGTTTTCGATAACGCCCAGTACCGGGATTTTCATCATCTCCGCCATTCCCAGAGCCTTCTTTACAATAAGCTGTACCAGGTCCTGGGGGGATGTCACCACCACAATACCGTCTACAGGCAGGGACTGGAACACAGTTAGGGGCACGTCCCCGGTTCCCGGAGGCATATCCACCAGAAGGTAGTCAAGCTCTCCCCAGCGCACATCACTCCAGAACTGTTTTACCATATTGGCCAGAATGGGCCCCCGCCAGATCACAGGCGCGCCCTCGTCTGGCAGCAGCAGATTGATGGACATAAGGGCAATGCCGTTTTTCGTGTACACCGGATCAATCCCCTCCTCGTCCGCCTGGGCCGGGCCGTGGGTGCCGTACATCCTGGGGATAGAGGGCCCTGTAATATCCGCGTCCAGGATTCCCACACGGAATCCCTGCTCCGTCAGCTGATTAGCCATAGAGGCAGTCACCAGGGATTTTCCCACGCCTCCCTTGCCGCTGACCACGCCAATTACCTGGCCGATCTTACTCTGGGCATTTGCCGCCACCTGGAAATCCGCGGGCTCCTTTTTGCTGGGACATCCTTCGCAGCTTGCTTTGTCGCAGCCGGTATTGCTGCATCCTCTCTCTTCCATAACAATCCATCTCCTATTTCGGTTCCGCATCTGTCTTCCCAGACAGACGCTGTTTTTTAGTTCCTGTTATTAAAACCGCTTCCGCCAGGTTTTTGGCGCAAACAACATCATAATCGGCAATATCTCCAGCCTGCCGATCAACATATCAAAGCTGAACACCACCTTGGAAAATGCCGAAAACTGGTGGAAATTCTGGGTGGGGCCCACCAGGTTGATGCCGGGCCCCACATTGTTGAGGGTAGTCAGCACCGAGCTGAAGGTGGTGGCAAAGTCAAAGTTATCCACGGACACCAGCAGTACCGAACCTGCCAGAATCAGGATATAGCAGATAATATACACATAGACACCGTGAATGCTCTCATCCGGCACCCGTTTTCCGTCAAGCTTTACGATATTGACAGACTTGGGATGGAGGGTCTGGCGGATTTCCTTGGAAATGGTCTTGCAGAGCAGGATAATCCGGGACACCTTCATACCGCCTCCCGTGGAGCCTGCACACGCCCCCACAATCATCAGCAGCAGAAAAATACACTTGGAAAACTCCGGCCACACGTCAAAATCCGCCGTGGCAAAGCCCGTGGTGGTAATCACGGAAGCCACCTGGAAGGACGCGTAGCGGAAAGCCTTTAAGGGCGTTCCGTAAATCTTTAGAATATTGAGGGTGATAAGGGCAATGGCGCCCGCCACAACTCCCAGGTACACCCGCAGCTCCTCGCTTCGCACAACCTCCTTAAACTGCTTCAGTATAAGAAAAAAATACAGGTTGAAGTTTATACCGAACAGCAGCATAAACACCGTAATGACCCCGTCTATATAAGCGCTGTCATAAAATCCGATGCTGGCGTTCCGGTTGGAAAATCCGCCTGTTCCCGCCGTGCTAAAGGTGTGTACCACCGCGTCGTAGAGGCTCATGCCCCCGGCCAGCAAAAGCAGCGCTTCCAGCACAGACAACGCCAGGTACATTCCGTAAAGGATTTTGGCCGTGGAGCGGGCCTTAGGCACCAGCTTTTCGCAGGTAGGGCCCGGCACCTCCGCCCGCATCAAGAACATGGAACGCTTTTCCCCCAGAGGCACAATGGCCATAACAAATACCAGCACCCCCATGCCGCCAACCCAGTGGGTAAAGCACCGCCAGAAATTCATGCCCCTGGGAAGGCCCTCAATCTCGTTGAGAATCGTGGAGCCTGTGGTGGTAAAGCCGGAAACCGTCTCAAAATACGCGTCCACATAGCTGGGGATAGTGCCCGAAAGATAAAAGGGCAGCGCCCCGAACAAAGACCACAGAATCCAGGCAAGGGCTACGATCACAAACCCTTCCTTTGAATAAATCGCCGTATCCTCCGGCCTCCTGTGGGACATGATAAGGGACAGCACAAGAAGCGCTCCTGCCACAAGAAAGAAATAATACCAGGTCTCCTCCCTGTATATGACGGACACCAGGCCGGGGACAAAAAGCAGAAGTCCCTCAACGCCTAGCATTTTTCCCATCAGATAGTTCATCATTTTATAGTTCATGGTAGCCTTCCCTCTTTTACGCCAGAATATCCTTCAAGTCCTCAAGACGCCATCCCTTGCAGATCACAATGACGCTGTCTCCCACTTCCATGGTGTCGTTTCCGCCGGGGATAATCACCTGCCTCTTGCGGACAATACACGCAATCAGCCGGTTTTCCTTGATGGGCAGATCTTTTAGGGGAATTCCTGTGTAGGAGGTCTTTTCCCGAATAATAAACTCCAGCGCTTCCACCTTGCCCCCCAGCAGCCGGTACACAGTCTCTATGTTGGCGCTTCCCAGGGAATTTTTCATGGCCCGCACATAGCCAAGCACCATATTCGCCGTCACATCCTTGGCGGAGACCACGGTCTCCAGCCCCATCTCCCGGGCCATTTCCTGCAGACCCTCCTCATTAACCTTTGCAATGACCTTGGAAATCTTCCTGGTCTTTGCGTAGAGAGACATAATAATATTTTCCTCGTCAATGCCCGTCAGCGCTACGAAGGCATCGGCATTTTCCAGGCCCTCCTCGTCCAGAAGAGCGTGATCCGATGCATTCCCCTGGATGACAGTAGCTTTGGGCAGAAGCTCACAGAGCTCCTCGCAGCGTGCCTTGTCCTGCTCGATAATCTTCACCTGCATGCCCAGGGTAACCAGCCTGGCCGTCAGATAATAGGCCGTCCGGCCGCCGCCGCACACCAGAACCGTCTTCACCCGGTTCCGCTTTGCCCCTGTCGTTTTGAAGAAGCGCTCAATGGCCTTGTGGGGGGCTGCAATGTGTACCTTATCCCCCTCCTTTAACACGAAGCTTCCGTCTGGGATAAAGATTTCCTGATCCCTCTGGACAGCGCAGATCAGTATTTTTATCTGGTATTTCTTATAAAGCTCTATCAAAGACAGGTCGGCAATGGGGCTTCCCGGCCCCAGGCTGATCTCCACCAGCTCCACCCGCCCTTTGGCAAATGTCTCCACCTTTGCCGCGGAAGGAAAAATCAGCACCCTGGAAATCTCCTCAGCCAGGGCCATCTCCGGGTTTACCGCCATACTCAGCTTCAGGTCCTCTTTGATGAGATGCATCTGCTGGAAATACACAGGATTGCGCACCCTGGCAATCGTCTGCTTCGCGCCCAGCCTCTTTGCCAGCAGACAGCACAGCATATTCAGCTCATCTGTGGAAGTGCAGGCAATCACAAGATCCGCCTCCCCTACGCCGGCCTGCTTCTGAGTCTCCGCGCTGGCCCCGTTTCCCGCTATGCAAGAAATATCCAGCTCATTACTGGAATTCTTAAGCTTCCGTTCGCTCTGGTCAATCAGTACTACATCGTCATTTTCTTCTGACAACTGGCGCACCACCTTGTGGCCCACCTTTCCGTCGCCGATAATCACAATGTTCATTGCAATCCCCTTTCCCAAGCCTAAAAGTTACCACGTCTTTTCCAGCGTCATCTTAAAGTCCACATTGTAAGGGCTGTCCGCCCTTCCCTTGATATCCTCGTAGATATCCCAGCGCTCCTGGCTGCTCTCCTCAGCCCAGTACTCATACCCGTACATATAGCTCATTATAAGCTCATCCCAGGATTCGTACAAGGGCTGGATGGTCTGGGCGATCTCCAGGGACATATCAAGAGCCTCCTCCTGGGTGTAGTATCCGGCCAGATAATAAAAGCCCAGCAGGTTCATGGCCCGGCAGCAGTCCCATCCGGTAATTGCGTTTTCCCCATACTGCTCATAGGCGCCGTAGCATCTGGCATAAGTCTGGGCCGACGCTTCCTCCAGTTCAAAAACCTCCATCAGAAAGGCCTCCCTCTGGTCCTCCGGCACATCTCCCATACCGGCCTCCTCCAGCATTACCATCTCCTCCGCAAAATCCATTCTGTGGCCCTCTTTGACAATCCACTCCAGAGTTTCGTCTGCGGTGGTTCTGTCTGTCACGCCCCACCACTGAACCAGAAGCTCCTGTTCCAGCATCTGGTTCATCTTAGTAGGCTCCAGGCCGCCAAAGCGGTTGTAATCCCATCCATTAAGCTCCGTAAGAACCGCGTAGGAGGCATTAAACCAGCGCACCGTGTCCGTAAGCTCCACCTCATCCAGGACTGTTTCCTGCTCTTCCGCCTCCGAATCAGCAGACTCCTCTGTCCGGTCCATACGCCCTGCACCTTCCGTCTCCTCCGGAGTCTCTTTGCTAATGGCAGGCTCCGGGCTTTTGGAACCGCATCCCTGCAAAACCAGTGTCAATAGCAACAGCATGGACAGCCAAAGGCCTTTCCATGCTCTCCTATTCTTTGTTTTTTTTATTTCTTTCATTCCTGATGTATCCTCTCGATTTAAGTTGTATCCGTAAAACGGCTGGACGAAGCCCTGGATTTAACAGGTAGCTCCGCCGCTTACATGAAGCTCCGCCTCAAGAATCTCCTGCTTTTTCTCCAGCAGGTCATCCGCCAGAAGCTGGGCCTCCACATGCTCAAATCCCAGGCGTTCTATAGTCTTTGCAAAGCGCTCCCCGGTCTTTCCCTGCTGGCGGAACAGAAGAATCGCCTTTTCGATTACGTTAAGAGCCTCCTCCTTGTCCGTAAAAACCTTGCCAAGGGCTTTTCCGTGCGCCGTCTTTTTGCCCCAGCGGCCTCCGATGTAGATCTTATAGCCGTAGGTTCCCTCGCTTAAGGCATCAAAATGACATTTGCCCACACACCGGCCGCAGTTGTTGCATTTCTCCTTATCAATCTCCAGAATGCCGTCCACCACCTTTGCGGCTCCCATGGGGCAGGTTTTCTCCACGGAACATTTCCTGCAGCCGTTGCACGCGTCCTCATCCAGTACCGGAATCCGCTGTCCGATAATGCCCAGGTCGTTGAGATCCGGCTTTACGCAGTTGTTGGGGCAGCCCCCCACTGCAATCTTAAATTTATGAGGCAGCTTCACCGTATGATAGCCTTCGTAAAATCTGTGGTGAATCTCCTCAGAGAGGGCGAAGGAATCCAGAAGCCCGTACTGGCAGGTGGTTCCCTTGCAGGCTACCACCGGGCGCACCAGGGAGCCGGTCCCTCCCGTCTCCAGACCTTCTTTTTTTATGTACTCCCTGAATGCCTCAATCTTATCATAGGGAATTCCCTGCACTTCCACCGTAAGGCGGGTGGTAAACGTAATGTTGCCGTTGCCGAATTTCTCGGCCGCCTCCGCGATACAGCGCTGCTGGGCAGCCGTTATTTTGCCGTTTACCGTGATAATGCGGCCGGAAAAATTATCCGTTCCCTTATTGTTCAGAAATCCCAGCCCTTTTACGCGCTTTTCATCCTCTGCGCTGATGGTCAATGATGACATCTCTCTCGTCCTCCTTTAAATTACTCTTCCTCTTCATCCTCAATTTCCGTAAATGTTGTTCCGCCCTCCAGAATCCTGGTATCGGTGTAGCCGTAGTATTTCAGCCGGTTCTGGGTCAGATATGCCCGTTTTCCCTTTGCGCAGACAAGAAGAAGCGGCTCCTCCCTGTCCATGCCCTCCACCAGGCCGCCGATGGTGGTCAGATCCAGGTATTGTTTTCCCCTAAGGGCCGGCGCCGGAGAACAGTCAATGATGCGTCGTCCCTCTGCCTTGCCTTCCGCGTATTCCGCCGGGGTAATGCTCTCAAGAGTCCCCTCCATCTTGTTCATCAGAATATTTACCGCGTGGGCAAAGGGATGAATGGCGGTGGAAAACGGCGGCGCATAAGCAAAGTCCATGGCAGTGAGCTGATCTACCGTGGCTCCCAGGGAAATGGCCGTCACACCGATATCCGTCACCTTATCCACAGCGCCTTTTCCCAGCACCTGCACACCCAGAAGCTTCCTGCTGGACTTATCCGCCGTAAGCTTTATGATAAAAGAACCCGCGCCGGGATAGTAGTGGGCCTTGTCATCCACTACCGACAGCGCAGAAACCACATCGTACCCCTCCGCTATGGCCGCTGTCTCCGTAAGGCCGGTGCGTCCCGTATTAAGGCCGCCGGGAAGCTTCGCAACGCCCGTTCCCAGCACTCCCGGATAGGAAATCTCTTTTCCCGCCAGGTTTTCCGCCAGGATACGGCCCGCAATATTGGCCGTGGAGCCCATGGGGGACCAGGCCGGTTTGCCTGTCTGGCGGTTGGTAACCATGGCACAGTCCCCTGCTGCATAGATATCTTCCACATTTGTCCTTAAGCAGGCGTCTGTGAGAATCGTCCCCTTAAACATCTTGATTCCGGAGCCCTCCAGGAAACCTGTATTGGGGCGGATGCCGATAGCCAGCACCAGGGCGTCCGCCTTCATGGCCCGCCTGCTGGTCAGCACTTTCTCCACCCTGCCTGCTCCTTCCACGCCCTCCAGGGTCACCCCGGTCATGGGCATAATCCCTTCCTCCGCCATTTTGTCTTCCACATACGCGGAAAGCTCGGGATCCAGGAAATTCGGAAGCACATGGGGAGCAAAATCAATAACGCTGACCTTTACTCCCTTTGCCGCCAGGTTTTCCGCCACCTCCAGGCCGATAAAGCCGCCTCCGGCCACCACGGCCCGCTTCACCCCGCCGGTTTCCACAGCCCTCCTAAGGGCTATGGCATCCCCGGGCGTCCGCATCACAAAGACGTTCTCCAGGTCAAGTCCCGGAATCTCCGGCACAAAGGGGGACGCGCCGGTTGCTATCACCAGCTTGTCGTAGGCATACGCCTTTACTTCCCCTGTCCTAAGGTCCCTGGCCTCCACCTTGTGCTCCCCGGGATTCACGCTGACGGCTTCAGTCTCAGTAAGCACTTTCGCCCCGGTGAGCTTCTCGTACTTTGCAGGTGTGTTCACAATCAGCTGGCTTTCCTCATGAATGACGTCTCCCACATAGTAGGGCAGGCCGCAGCCAGCGTAAGAAATGTCTTTTCCCCTGGTGAGAATGCAGACTTCTGCGCTTCTGTCCGCCCTAAGCAGCTTCGCGGCCACCTTTGTACCGGCCGCCACGCCTCCCAATACCAATACCTTCATGTCTTTCACTCCTTATTGTTTAATTCTAAAAATTTCTTTACCGGAACCGGTCTGTCTCAAAATGCTGCATTGTTTTCAGACAATTTACAATCTGTCTGAATTTATCTTTTTCACTGCTGCCAGACAACGTAATGTCCAGGGATGCTGCTATACTCTCCAGAAGCTGGTCATCCGCATAGGTCTCCCAGCACTGGAACAGCTCCAGCTTATCCCGGTAAGTCCTGGCGTCCAGGAAGCGCACCAGCATAGGATTTACCTTTGTGGGCTCCTCCACTTTCTCAAACAGGTATTTCTGTCCCCCGTCCGGGTACTTCCCGGGATCTGCCTCCCCGGTAAACCTCTTAAGAGGACACGCCCAGATATCGTTCTCCCCGGACTGCCCCTGGTAAACCACCATCTTTTCCCCTGTCTCTGTGTGGGTAGCTACGGTCACGACCTGGTACAGCTTATCCTCAATGTGTCTGTAATACTCTCCTTCTTTTACCTCTCTCATACTGTCAGCTCCTTATTTACTGTCGCTATCTATTATAACAGGCAATCCTCCATTTTTCCAGAGAAGATTTTTCTTGTTATTCCTGGGGAAGCACCGAAATATCATTTTTCACCGTGGACAGCACATAGAGGGTTTTTGTCCAGGATACCCCGGACATCTGCTTGATATCCTGGTGAACCGCTTCCAGGTTGTTGGAAGAATTTGTGGTGACTTTCAGAAGGTAATCCACGTCTCCTGCAATATAATGGCATTCTGATATGCTGGGATGCAGGGCCGCCTCCCTGGCAAAAGCTTCCCCGTACCTGGGGTGCTCCAGACGGATGGAAATAAACACTGTCAGATCATTTCCAAGCTGTTTCTCGTCCAGCACCACCGTATACTGCCGGATAATGCCCTTCTGCTCCATCTTACGGATGCGTTCAATCACCGCCGATACCGACAAATTGATGGTCTGACTGATGGTTGACGCCGTCTGACGGGAATTCTCCTTCAGGCATCTTAAGATGCCCAGATCAATTTTATCCATGTAGTTCTCCCTCCTGTCCCAGGTATGCGTCTGCGGGGGCAGAGTATACAACAAAGGCAGCCTGCTGCCGCAAACCGCCTTGTCTACCCGATCTCGTATTTTATCATAGCAAAAACAATCTTTTTTGTCTATTTACAATTTTCACAAAAATTTTCTTTTTTGCTCTGAAATTGCGTTTTCTTCCCGGTCATTAATCTTTGCTATCAGCTCCTCGTAAAGTTCCTCCGGGTCCCTTTCCTCAGTGGGATCCTCCATAACAAGATCCCCGACCCGTTTTTCCAGCCTGCCTGCTTCCTCTTCCAGTTGTTTCCAGAGAATATCCACTGCTTTCTTCAAATTCTTTACCCCGATTTTCCTTGTGAGTACCCCCGGAAAATCCTTCGGATCCTTCTTTCTTACCTGTCTTTCCATAGAGAGCACTCCTCTTCTCTCTCTTATTATACCCTAATTTCTATAATTTGCAACACATTCGACAATCGTTTTGAATTTTGCGATAATTCCCGTTACCATTCTGTCTCCTTTAGTTTACCCCCTGTTATAATCGGTTTGCATTACAGCATTTTTTGGAGGTAAATTTATGTACCAGTTCCATATTGCCCAGAATCTGAAGCGGCTGCGTACTTTTTACAGCTATCGTCAGCAGGATGTCAGTGATGAACTGAACATCTCAAGGCAGGCATATTCCAACTATGAAAGAGGTACCCGTCTGCCAGATCTGGAAACTGTTACCAAGCTGGCACAATTTTATCATATTCCCCTGGATCGTCTGGTCTATGCCAAAGATCCTGCCGGGGTGATTGCAGAATCCTCCCCCTACGGACATACGGCTCTCACACCTGTGGGAAGCACCATCCGCATGAACGGTCCGGACGCCAAGATGTTTCTTACCTTTAAACAGCTGCCCGAATCCGTTCAGAAGGAAGTGCGGGAATTTATCAAATTTAAGAAAGACCAACAGGAAAAGTCTTAGAAAATCCAGTAAAGCGCCGCGTCAGCCAAAACTTCCAGGCTGCACGGCTTATTTTTTTGTTAACGGAGAACCAGCTTCGCAAAGCTCTCGCCGCATATGGTGTTTTCCGTATCCAGAAGCTCCAGAACCGTAGCGCTGATATCCGCAAAGGAATCCCGGATTCCCAGATCAACTCCCTGTCTTATCCCATCACCATAAATCAGCATCGGGGTATACTCCCTGGAATGATCCGTGCTTTCCGTCACGGGATCACATCCGTGGTCAGCCGTAATGATGAGTACGTCTTCCTGCCGCATCTGCTTCAGAAATTCTCCCAGCTGCACATCAAATTCATTTAACGCGCGCGTATACCCCTGGACATCATTTCTGTGTCCGTAGAGCATATCAAAATCAACCAGATTTACAAATGCCAAACCATAAAAATCCCTTGCCTGCAGCGCAAGCGTCTTATCCATTCCATCCCGGTTGTTCTGAATCCGGGTGGTTTCCCCGATGGATTTTCCCGCAAAGATATCATAAATCTTTCCGATACCAATAACGTCCCTCCCATTAGCCATTAACAGGTCGCACATGGTATCCCTGGGCGGAATCAGCGAATAGTCATGCCGGTTTGCCGTCCGGGTAAAGTTTCCGGGTTCTCCCACAAAAGGACGGGCGATCACGCGTCCTACCCCGTGCTCCCCCTGAAGGATCTCCCGCGCCATCTCACAGTACTTATAAAGCTCCGGTACCGGAACGATTTCCTCGTGAGCCGCAATCTGAAATACACTATCCGCTGAAGTATAAACGATTAAGTCACCCGTTTTCATGTGTTTTTCCCCAAAATCCCGGATAACATCTGTCCCCGAGTAGGGCTTGTTACATAAAACGCCCCTTCCGGTGGCTTTGGAAAAGGCATCCAGCACCTCCTGGGGAAATCCTTCCGGGTAGGTGGGCAGAGGCTTCTCAGAAATCATCCCGGCGATCTCCCAGTGTCCGATGGTGGTGTCCTTTCCCCTGGACTTTTCCGCCATCCTGGCAAATGAGCCTGTAAGCTCCTGTTCCCGCCTGCCATACTCATTCCCGCAGATATGGAACAAGCCAAGCTTTTCCATATTGGGGACCTTTAAATTTCCTGTCTCATAGCAGACCTTTAAGGTGTTGCTTCCCACGTCTTTGTAATCCGCCGCATCCGGGAGCTCACCGATTCCTACACTGTCCAGTACAATCAGAAATACACGTTTTGTCTTCATAAAAACACTCTCCTATTATAGTTCCGCATCTGCTGTTTTGCAGTTCCGCATCAGATATTGTTTTTAGTTTCCTGGAAGATATACAACTTCCCCCCCACAAACTGTGGTTTTTATTTTGCCATACAATTTTTCTCCCAGAAATGGGGAATTGGAGGCCCTGGACAGAAATCCCTTCACCTCCCAGCATTCCTCCACATCGAACAGCACCAGATCCGCCGGTTCTCCCAGGGCAATCCTGGGAGGTTTCAAGCCGTACAGCATCGCCGGGCCCAGGGTCAGCTTTGCCACCAGCTCCTCCAGGGTCAGAAAACCCGGCCGCACCAGATTGGTGACCCCCAGGGCAAAGGCCGTCTCCAGGCCAATAATGCCGCTTGGCGCTTCTGTCAGAGGGCGCGCCTTCTCTTCTTTGCTGTGGGGCGCATGGTCTGTGGCGATAACGTCGATGGTTCCGTCCCGGAGTCCCCGGATAATGGCCATCCGGTCCTCCTCCGTCCGAAGAGGAGGATTCATCTTTGCCAGGCTCCCGTGCTCCAGCACCGCCTCCTGGGTAAGGGAGAAATGATGAGGCGTCGCCTCCGCAAAAACATGGGCCCCGGCCGCTTTTGCCTTTCGTACCAGCTCCACGGAAACCGCCGAGCTGATGTGCTGGATTAAGACTCTGCATCCGGTCTCAAGAGCCAGGCGGCAATCCCGCTCCACCAGGCAGTCCTCGGCTTCGTGGGGGGAGCCCTGGATACCGAGCCCCTCCGACACCGCTCCCCGGTTAATGCCGTTCTGGGCAATAAGCCCGGGGTGCTCCTCGTGGAAGCTTAACGGCATATCAAGGGCGGCCGCCTGTTCCATAGCCTGCCTTACAAGCCCCTCATCCAGAAGCGGAATGCCGTCGTCCGTAAATCCCACGGCTCCCGCCTCCCGTAAGGTTTCCATATCCACCAGCTCCCGGCCCTTAAGCCCCTTTGTGACCGTAGCGCAGGACATGACCCGGATCCCGGTTCTTTTTCCCTTTTCCAGCACATACCGGAGGGTCTCCGGCGTATCCACTGCCGGCTTTGTGTTAGCCATACACACTACCCGGGTAAATCCTCCGGCTGCGGCCGCTCTGGCCCCCGTCTCGATATCCTCCTTGTGGGGAAATCCCGGATCCCGGAAATGTACATGCACATCCATAAACCCCGGTGTACACACAAGCCCCCGGCCCTGAAGCACACACTCCTTTTCGTCTGCCGGCTCCAGGGCGCCCGGCTCCGCAAGCTCCGCAATCCGTCCGCCCTCCACCCTGATATCCAGCTCCCGCCTGGACCCTCCTGCCAGGTCCAGCGCCTGCACCTGTCGAATCAGCATACAGTCTACCTCCTATTCCAGTACCGCATCTGCCCCTCTCACTGGCCCTTCAAGGCCTCGTTGGCGTTTTCCACGAAAGTGTCCGAGGCGTCCCCGGCCGCCGTCTCCCCGTTAAGCACCTGGGAAATCATCCGGTACCAGTACACCCGCATGGTCTCAAATCCCTGACCCTTTCCATAGTAAGGGCCGCTGTAGGGGGTAAGGGCCTCATAAAACAGGGCCTGCTCATTCCCCTGGTATACGTCTCCCAGGGACTTCCGCACCGGAAACGCCCCTGTGCGCACGATATGCTCTGCCGCCTCCGGGCCGTTGCACACAAAGTCTATAAAATATTCCGCCGCCTGCTTTCTGGACTCCTCCTCAGTCTTGAAAGCGCAGAAGCCGTTGATAAAATATTCCAGGGAAGGCGCGCCGTCCTGGGAGGGGTAGGGCATCTCCACCACCTCAATTCCCTTTTCCGCAAGGGCTGCGCTGTTGCTGATGGCCTGGGGCAGGCTCCAGAGAAGGGTAAAAGAAGTTTCCCCGTTTACAAAGTCCTCCACGGAACCTGCGCCCGTCTCCCCGGAGCCGTTAAGCAGCCATCCGGCGTCCACCCATTCTTTCACCTTTCCCAGAGTGTTGGCGGCCACGTCCCCCTGGAAGGCGTAGGCGCTCATATCCTCATTCATCAGAGGCGCGTCATAGAGATTTGTCAGAAAAGACCGGGTGGCATAGTCCCCGCCTACGCCGGAGCAGAAAACAGCCCCCGCCCGAAAACCGGAATTGTTAAGACGCTCCAGCACCTGGGCAAAGGTATCCGTATCCCAGGTCCGCGCTCCCTCCCTGTCCAGAAGGTCAATAGCTCCCGTGGTCTCCAGCATCCCCTTGTTAAAGGCCATGACATAATTTACCATGCTTAGGGGATACATATAATAGCTCTCTCCCATCTGGCAGGCGGAAAGCACCCCCGGGCTTGCCAGGTCATTCTTTCTCTCCTCCGTAAACAGCCCGGAAAGATCCGAGAGGACACCTTTCCTGGCATAGCCGCTGATTCTTCCCGGTTCGTCAAAGAGAATATCCGGAAGAGCATTGTTTGCTATGGCCTCCTCCACCCGGGCCGGCCCGCTTTCATAGTCCAGCACCTCCACATTTACCTTGATGTTGGGATAATACTGGGAAAAACGGTCTGCCAGAGCCCTCTCATAGGCCCCAGCCTCAGCCCCCTCATCCTGCACAAACACCGGATATGTCCACCAGGTAATCTCCGCCTCCAGATCCGACAGCATCTCCACCGGAGGAAGCTCTTCTGCCGGCGCCTCCGTATCCGGCTGGCCTGTCTCATCTATAACATCTGCAACATCTATCTCCGGATCCAGTTCCGTCTCTTTTTTTCCACATCCTGTCAAAAGCATACCCACTATCGTAACCCACACTGCTGTTTTTTTCCAGAATCTCCTCATGTCAAAAGCCTCCTTGCTTGCTATGTCCACTATACCATGTCCATCCGCTTCGTGCAAGACCCACTCATAGCTAAAGCAGTTGACGCAACATGTCAAAAAAGGTAAAATAAGATCATAAATCTGAGAGGGGTAAATCAAATTATGAAACCATTAGAGGGGCGGAAACGCCGTTTCCGGGACAGAAAAGACGGCTTTTTAGTCCGCAATCTGGATCCCATGGGGAAGCTTATTCCTTTTATCATGCACTCCAAAGCGGATAGCTGGGTCTTATTTGAGGACAAAATCGATATTACGCACACTCAGGATTTTTTACATACCATGCGCAAAAGCCAAATCCCCAGGCTTACCCTGTACCATATTATTTTTGCCGCCATCGTGCGGGCTTATTCCCAGGTGCCGGAGCTGAACCGCTTTGTGGCCGGGAACAACATCTACGCCCGCAACGAGATGAAGGGCTCCATGGTGGTCATGAAGGGAATGCAGCGGGACAGCGAGCGTACCATGATTATGCCCCGTTTTGAGATGGATGCCGTCCTAACGGAGGTTTGCGAGGAAATCGAGCGGCTGGCCAATCCCATCGACAGGAATGTGAAGGTGAAAAACGATAAAAACGCCAACGATTTTGACAAGCTGGAGCTGGCCCTGGATCTGCTTCCCAACTTCCTCCTGCGTTTTGTATTCTTTCTGTTAAAGTGGCTGGACCGGCACGGATGGATCCCGGCGGCGATCACTGCCTTAAGTCCCTTCCACTCCAGCTTCTTTATCACAAACATGGGCTCTATCGGTATGGAGCCCGTATACCATCACATCTACGAGTTCGGAACCATCTCCATCTTTGGAGCCATTGGCAGCAAAAATACAGTCTATGAGACAGACCGCCACGGACAGGTTCACCGGAAAGTCTATCTCAACATGAAGTTTGTGGTGGATGAGCGCATCTGCGACGGGTTCATCTTTGCTCTGGGATTCAGACAGATCAAAAGCTGCATCTCCAGGCCGGAACAGCTTATGAGCCGTCCGGAAAAGGTCTTACATGACAACCTTGACCGGGTATAGGCCCTTTACGGCAAGCTCTGAAAAATGCCGCCGGGCGGGAAGCACAGGTTCCCTGTCTGGCGGCATTTTTCAATATCCCCATAAATCTTAAGGCTTTTCTTTTCCCTTGACAAACTCCACAATCCGCTCATAGTCCTCAATGTAATCAATCTCCGCCCAGAAACAGGGAGCCACATCCATGGGATGGATGTCCACCTGGTCGCAGTGGTCATAGAGGGCTGTCTCCCACCAGGTCTGGTAATCCTCCCCGGCCACCATAGCCTCCATATCCTTCTTGAAGGTCTCAATATAGCCCCGTCCCACCTTAGCTGCCCCCACATACTCGCAGGTGCGCCTTTCCACAGGCATTTCCTTTCCGTAGCCCTTTACCAGGCCGTTTTCGCAGTGGAAGAAATAATCTCCCTCCAGCACACGGCGGAAATCCGCCAGCATCACCACGTCCTCCCGGGCCGCCAGCAGCTTTTCCAGAATCTCCTCTTCCAGATACACGTCCGCATTGGCGAAGAGGTAGTCCTCCCCAGGCCGGATTGCTTCCCTGGCAAACCACAGGGAGGCAATGCTGTTGGATACCCGGTAAAAAGGATTCTCAAAAAAGGTCACGTCCAGGTCCTTAAGGGCCTCAAAAAAAAGGTCCTTCTGATAGCCCACCACGATTCCTACCTGGATATCATGGCGTCTGAGCATAGACACTGTATAGTGGAGCAGGGTCTCTCCATTTCCGATGTCCAGAAGGCTCTTAGGTCTGTTTACTTCCCGGCTGATGCGGCTCCCTACTCCGGCCGCCAAAAGTATCGCTTTCATTCTATGCCTCCTCTGCCTTTAAAAATTCCTCTATATACCTCTCCATGGCCTGCCTGGAGCCTGTGGAAATACGCAGGTAATCCTTCAGCAGGTCGTTTCCATACGACTTTACCAGAACCCCCCGCCTATGAAGCTCCTCCTTCAGACAGGAGATCTCCTTTCTGGGCCGCACAAAGATAAAGTTTCCCGCCTCCGGGAACACCTCATATCCCTTTTCTCTCAAGGCTTCCACAGCGTAGGCCTTTCCCTCCGCCGCCTTGCGGATCAGCTCTTCGATCATATCCGGGTGTTCCAGAATCCGCTCTCCAAATAAAAGCGCTACGGCATTTACCTCAAAGGAGGGGGTGGATTTTTTAAGATATGTAATCAGCTCCGGGTTGGAGACAGCCACGCCCAGCCGCAGGGACGCCAGGGAAAACAGCTTGGAAAAGGTCCGCAACACCACCACATTGTCAAATTCCCCTGTCAGAGACAGCAGGGACTCCTTCTGGAAATAGTGGTAGGCCTCGTCCACCAGAAGAATGGCCCCGCACTCCCGGGCCTTTTTTGCCAGACGCCTGCCGTCCTCCAGGGAATATCCCTTTCCCACCGGGTTATTGGGATTTAAGATTGCCACAATATCGGCTTTCTCTGTTACCGCCTCCAGAAGCTTCTCCACAGGCACCGTAAAATCCCCATTCAGCTGCACCGGCACATGACGCCGCCCCAGCATGCTGCAATTTACCCAGTACATCTCAAAGGAGGGCGCCACGGTTACTATTTCCCCGCCTTCCCTGGAAAAGGTCTCCATGATAAAGCGGATAGCCATATCTGAGCCGTTAGTGGCGCAGAGGTTTTCCTTTTTCATCCCCACAAAGGCCGCGTATTTTTCCAGAAACGGATCCGGCTCCGGATAAGTGGACAGGAATTCCGGCGTGATCTCCTTTCGCACACTGTCCACAAACTCCTCTGGCAAGCCTTCCGGGTTCTCGTTCATGTCATACCGCATCTGTCCGTAGCGGCCCTGCTCCGGAAATACCCGGACGCAATCCCTGATATATGGATTTACATAATACATCTCTCTCCTCCTATTCCAGTACCGCATCTGCCCGGAGAAGCCTCTGGGTTCTGGAAGAATTTCCAGGCTGATGCTGTTTATACTAGTGACGATGGGAAAGCTTGCCCCACAGGGTGCCTTCCTCGAAGCCCGCCTTAGCGTACAGCCCCACGGCCTCCTTCTTAAAATAGAAAAGGCAGGGGCGTTTTCCCTCCAGGATCAGATCCTGGCAGAGCTTTGACACGACCTCATAGCCCAGCCCCAGCCCCCGGTATTCCTGCCGGGTTATTACGCCGCTGACAATGGCCAGGTTATCAATCTCCGCATAGGTGGACGCATGGCTTACAATCTTTCCGTCTCTGCGGATAATATAGCTTCTTCCAAATTTTCCCTTCTTTCTGTCCAGCATCTGCTGCGCAAACTCCTCCGGCATGTAGTGGCCTCCCAATCCCTCGTCGCTGCAGATCAGACGTGCAATCTCCGGGAAGTCCTCTTCCCTGGAACATTCCACCTGCCTGAAGGGCCGCTCTCCCGTCCTCCCCGGTCCTTCTGTCTCTCCCGCTCCTGTCTGCCCCACATCCGATCCCGGGGCCGTTTTCATCCAGGTTACATAGCCTGTCTCCATAGCAAAATCCCCTCTTAGATAGGGCTCCAGAATTGCGATCACCTTCTGTTTTCCGTTTATCATGGGGGCCTTAAGCCGGTGAACCAGCTCCAGGGTCTCCTCCACATCCAGCTCTTCCCTGTAGGAAAACAGCTGAATTCCTTTGTAATACTCCGTTGCCACAGCCGTAATATGTCCCTCCCGGGTACTGTAGTAAATGTGCAGATGGGGATTTTGGATTCCGTATTTCTTAAGATCAATATAACCGTACAGGCAGTTCTTTAAGTCCTGCTCAAAATAAGCCAGCAATGCCGGCACCTGTTCCACTCCTGCCAACTGATACATTTATTTCTGACCTCCTATATAAGTCGCTGGGTGACAGCTCTAAAGAGGAAATTTCCTCTCGTGCGCCTTCGCGACTTTCCCTTGCATACGTTAAGTACCGCATCCATCCGGGCCCCATGCGCTGGATTTACATTTCCGGCACATACAGGCTGTAGAGATGGTCCCCGTACAGCTTCCTGTAAGGCTCCCCGGACACCAGCTCCTCCAGGATTTCCACCTTCTCCGGCATCCAGTAGGGGCCGTTCACCTCCTCCGTGGCGATGATGACCACCGGGTAAATCCCCCGGGCCAGCTTTTCCTTTAAGGTTTCCTCAAAGAGGCTGTCCACCAGATAATCCAGATCCGGCCAGGAGCTGCGGAAGAAAGGCTTCATATCTGTCATGGCCTGGGCGGCCGTAAAATTTCCGATGGTTATCAGCTCATACTCCCCATAGGGGACAAGCTGCTCCTGTAAACGGTTCAGACAGTCTGCCCGTTCCTTTGTGGTGTAGACGCCTGTAAAAGCCGGATGGTTTACCGTCTCCGTCAGCTCTTCCTTTGGACCGTCATGGTAAATATAACTGTCCGCATAGTGAAGTCCTCCGGCCAGCACAAAGGCCAGGGCAAATGCAGGAAATGCCAGCCATTCCCTGCGGTTTCGAAGCCATTTTACAAGAATACACACGGTCATGGCAAGGGGCAGCCCCATATAGATCCGGTAATAGATCACCGCCGTATCCGTGCCGATGGTCAGAAACCCTTCTATTATCATGGCTGTCAGGCAAAGACAGCTAAATTCCAGATCCCGTTTCCGGTAATACCAGGCAGCAAAGCCAGGCAGAAAAATACCCGCCACCGCCGTAAAGACCTGGATTTTTAAGATATCCTCCTGCCATCCTCTCATTAATCCCAGGGCTGCAGCAGTGAAAACCCCTATGAAAACCAGAAACCGTTCCTCTTTTTCCCCGGGCTTTACCACCTTCTTCCAGGCAACCAGGGCCGAAATCCCGGCCAGAAGCACCAGGCCATACCGGAACCACACCGCAAGCCCGTCCTTAAGACCCACCAGGAATTGATAGATTCCCGTGCTGACGCTGTGAAGATCTCCCTCGGATCCCAGAACCGTAAGCACCCGGAAATCCTCTACAAACTTATCCACTCCCAGAAGCCCCAGGGAAATAAGGATTCCCACAACGCCGGCCAGAGCGCCCCCGGCCACCATGGGAAGGCACCTGCAAAGGCCCTTTTTCCAGCTCCCCCTCATTAAGCCGTGCCAGAATACCACAACCACCAGGGATAAAAACAAAATGTTGGGCATCCGCACAAAAGCGTTAATCCCCAAAAGAAATCCGGCGGCTCCAACCAGTTTCCCGCTTTCCTTAAAAATCCCGTAGAGAAGAACCCAGGCCCCTATGGTGACAAAGAGCGCCGACCATGCATTCCAGTTGACGCAGTGTACCCAGGTAATGGAAAAGACGCTTCCCGCCAGCATACACAGCAATAATAACAGCCGCGGCATCCTGTCTTTAAGCTTTCCATAAAGCAGCAGCGCCACCCCGGTATAGACAGCCGCGCAGGTCCAGTTCAGCGCCAGGAGCGCATATCCCGGGAACAGGTGGTACACCAGCCCTCCCAGCACCTCCCCAAACAGATAATAGAGCTCATTGATCTCTATGGAAGGAGTAAACACATAGCGGTAATTGGCCAGATAAAAACAGGTGTCCTGCACGTCGATGCCCTTATTGATAATGGGCAGATACCAGGTAAAGAGAAGCGTCCACAAAAGGAGCTCCGCCTTTTTCCCCAGGCTTCCCGGCACAAGGAGAAAAAAGGCAAAAAGAATCATAAGGATTTTCACAAAAGGCCCTTCCGTTCCGATATAGGGAAGAAAGGCCGCCCCTGTCTTTACTGCCATAAAAACAAAGAGATGCAGGCAGAGAATCCGCATGGTGACGCTCCCCGCCCCCGTTCCCATGGAGACAAGCCCCTTTGGCCCCCGTCTCTCCAGCCACAGACACGCCTCCATACAGAGCAGTGAGCCAAGGCTTCCCACAAGCACATACAGCAGCATGGAAACGCCGTAATGGCCCACGGACATATTTACCGGCCCGTTCATCCAGGAAAGGCCCACAAAAAGGAGAACCAGCAGGGCGAGAACCCCTTTTTTCTCATAGAGTCTCTCTACCACGCTATATTTCCGGATATAATGCCCCGCCCCCAGAAATGCCAGGGCATAGAGGGCGCAGTCCAGGCTCCAGGGCAGCAGCACAGGGCTTGCGTAGTGGAGCGCCACCGACAGCAGCACCAGGCCCAGCCCGGTTCCCCAGGCCGCCCTCTTATTCCTCTCCCCCAGCTTCCAAAGGCCTCCAAAGAAAACCAGTGCCAGAAACAGGCAGGTGAGAAACCAGGTAGGCGCGTTTAAGATAGTCATAAACTGCAGATTATTCTTTGCAGACACAGGGTACAGGCAGTTTCTGGAATACAGAATCCCGGCCAATGGGAAAAAGCTCTCCGCCGTCACCTGCCTGGTGAGGAGGCTGTCCTTGCAGAAGAAAAACAAAAACAGAAACAGATTGTAAAAAGCATAGGGAACCAGCAGACGTTTCGCCTTACGCAGGGCAAACTGCGCCAGGGACTCCTCCTGCCTTACCGAAAAGGTCATGCCGGCCAGCACGAAAAAGACCGGCATATAGAACATGCCGCCCAGCCAGTTTATGGGCCCCAGATTCAGCTCCGCATGGTTTATCAAAACCATCAGGATGCCCAGCCCCTTTGCCATATCCATCCAGGCAATCCGTCTCTTTTCCATGGTTTCTCCTTTTTCTCCCAGGTGTTCCTATAGGTTCCACCCGCCCTGTCTCCACCGTTCTTTAAACGTCTGTCTTTCTTTTCCAGCGGTTTGCAAGCCGTTTTCCCAGAGGCTCCACATAATGTTCACTTAAAACGGACAGACCCAGGACAATTAGCGTGGTCAGTAAAAAATCCAGCCCAACCGTCAGATGATATCCCAGCCTGCCCTGCAATTTCAGAAAGAAAATGCTGGAAAATGTGGCAATTACTGGAAAATGCAAAAGATATAAGGAATAGGAAATTTTCCCCAGGAACACGGGTACTTTACCTGCAAATACTTTCTGCAGAATTTCATTTCCAATCACACCCACTAAAATTAAAGCTGCTCCCGCCAGATGATAGGGAACCACCCGGGGTATTCCCATCACTTTGTAGATGGTTCCCCCCATATCCGTCCCGATAGAAGGGTACGAGGCCAGATAAACTCCCACCGCAAAGCACAGCCAGGAAAGCCAGGGCCGCTTTTGATACCAGGAAAGGAGCCGCTTCCGGGTGCAGACCACGTCGCACACAAAAAAGCCAAAGAAAATGCCGGTAAAATAAATATTAGTCACAAGAGCCGTGGCCATCATCACCGCATACGCCACATACCGCAGCGGATTTTTCCCCACCAGGGCAGCCGCCAGGTAAACCGTGAGGGATCCGAGAAACAGATACGGCATAGTCCAGAGCACCCCGTTGTAGGCATTGCTCCCCCACAGAAAGCATCCCGCCAGACTTTCCAGAAGCATCTCCCCAAAATGAGGGCTAAAGTTATTAAAGCCATAAAACCAGTCCATGGAGTTTGTAAGCTCCGCCGCCTGGCTGTTGCGGTAAAGGCCCATGGCCATCAGAAAATATACCAGGATATTCACTGCCAGAATGGGAACCATAAGACGAATGTACCGCCTTTTTGCCCCGCTTTTAAGCTTTCCGGCATCCCCGGTTCCAAAAAATCCCAGGCACAGGACAAACCCGCCAAGCACCAGAAACAGCTCCACGGCAAAATTTCCGTTGTAGAGCAGATTTAAGGGCGTCTTTCCCAGAGCGATTTCCAGGCCCGAGGCCGTGTTCGCGTGGGCCATGTCCAGGCTGTAGGCCCCATAATAGAAGGCAAACACAAAATGACACAGGTATACCATCAAGGCCCCAAGCCCCTTTAAACCGTCAATATAAGCAATCTTTTTCATATTCTTATTCCCGTTCTGCATCTGCCCCGTCCCTAAGCTGCCTGCACAGCCTCCGGGTATAATCTTCCCTTCCCTGGCTGGACAGATGAATGAGATCCTGAAACTGTCCCGGATCCCGGTTGTCAAAGCCCGTCTCCTCCGACAGGAGCACCCGCTCCCCTGCCACAGCCTCCTGGCACTGGGCCAGCAGCATCCGGTAGGTTTCATCCTCATACATGCTCTCATATTTCGGCGTCTCAATAAACGTCACTTCTATTTGATGTACTTTGGCAAGCTCGGCAATCCTTGCGTACCCCTCCGCCTGGGCCGGATGAACGCCCTCCCGGCTTCCCAGGGAATAATCCAGGGCTTCCCGGGTAGTGCCGGGAAAATGAAGGAGCGTCCCCCCCTTGTAAAACTGGGAGGATAAAAGCCTCCTGTGGACAGGCCAGGTAAGAATCTGTTCATTGTTGGCCGTCACAAAAAACTCATAAAAATCCAGAAAATCCGTGTCGTTCCATGCTTCCATCTGGCTCCAGGTCTTCCACTTAAAGGAGAAGTCTGTATCCAGAAGAAGCTTTGTATCGCTGATCCAGGGGGCCGAGGAGGCCGTATACCCATAGAGGTCAACATACAGATGGGAGATCTCCACCCCCTCCTCCAGAAGATACTGAAGCTCCATGGCCATAGAAAAGGGCTGGTTTCCGTTGTAGGACAGCACATAGACCGACTCCCCCAGCTCCTCCTCCAGAATCCTTATATCCAGCCCCTGGCGGAACATGGAGGAACCTATAAACACATGCTGGGCGCCCCCAGTCTCTACAAGGGGGCTCATGCCGTAATCGCCCCCCGGAAGGAATCTGGCATATTCATTTTTCAGTCCGGTAAAAAGCAGCGCCAGACCAAAGGCCAGGGCAATGCCCCATAATGTTTTCTTCATAATTTTTATTTCCGCATCCCCCTCCCAGTCTCCTGTGTACCGGCGGATGCCGTTTTCTTTTTATTATAGTCACATTTTCAAGTGGAAACAATAGCCCTGTCAAAACTGCGCGTACAAAAAGCCCGAGTCCCCAAATACGCCAAATAGCAGGGTAGAAAGCAGAAAGATTACAAGCCACACCCTTGAAAGGCTCCCTCTCTCTTCCGTCTGTCCACCCAGAGTATTGCCGTTTTCCACACCTACAACCATCATGCCCTTACGCCCCCGGTTATCCTCCCTCCACTCATACAGAAACAGGAGGAATATAAACAGACACACTGTCAGAAGCAGCGCAGCACAGGTGTTATCCCCGGAGAACGGAAGGACCGCCGCCTGGATTTCCCCGTAGGACAGGGAAAAATCAGTCACCATTCTCTTCAAAAAGGAAAATGCCGCCGACAGGGATTCCGCCCGGAAAAAAATCCAGCAGAATGTCACTCCCCCAAAAGTCACAACCGTTTTCCAGAGCCGTCTTAAGCCCCGCTCCTGCCCTGGTTTCTTTCCTGCCATATTCCAGAATCCGTGAAGACCTCCCCAGAAGAGAAACGTCCAGTTATCCCCGTGCCACAATCCGCTTGCCAGAAACGTCACAAACACATTCCAGTTTTTCCGGGCCTTTGACACCCGGTTCCCCCCCAGGGGGATATACACATAATCCCGCAGCCAGGAGGAGAGGGAAATGTGCCAGCGGCTCCAGAATTCCTTGATTCCCATGGAAAAATAAGGTCTGCAAAAATTTTCCCTGCAGCGGATACCCATGCAATCCGACATGCCAAGGGCCAGATCCGAGTAACCAGAGAAGTCGGCGTAAAGCTGAACGGAATAAAAGAACGCCGCCATCCAGGCCGCCAGGGTCGGGTAATCCCCAGGGGCCGCAAAAACCAGGTTTACATAGGCGGAAAGGCGGTTGGCAATCACCATTTTCTTAAAGAGCCCCAGCACAATGCGCCCAAGCCCCCTGGAAAAAAGCCCCCTGTCAAACACCGGCTCCCTAAACAGGGGCAGAAGCTCCTGGGCCCGCTCAATAGGCCCGGACAATATCTGTGGAAAAAAGGAGGCGTAGAGAACGAGAAATCCCGGACGCCGCTCCGCAGAGAGCTTCCCCCTGTATACATCCACAAGATATCCCAGCAGCTTAAACGTATAGTAGGAAATACCCAGGGGCATCAAAAGCCTTATTGTCAAAGGCGTAAAGTCAAGCCCGGCAAACGCCAAAAGGGAGGATACGGACCGGATAAAAAAATCCAGGTATTTAAACAGAAACAAAACGGCAAGAAGAGGCAGGATGCCGCCCAGCAGCCAGCCTTTCCCCCGTTTTTCCATTCCATTTCCCAAAGCTCTCCCGGGGCTTTCTCCCCTGTCTTCTCCCACCGCCTCTTTGGCTCTTTCCAGACAAAGCCCCACAAACCAGGCCCACAGAGAGCTGCCCATAAGCAATAGGGCCATCCAGGGGCTGACGCTCATATAAAATGCATAGCTGGCCAGAAGAAGCCAGATCCAGCGGCGTTTTGCCGGAAGCAGGTAATAAACTCCCAGCACCGCTGCCAGAAAGCACAGGGTAATCATCACATTTGACGCCATTACGCTGTCTCCTCAGTTATAAGCCCGTATGTGTAAGCTCCCACATCCAGCATAAGCCCCAGTAAAATCACGCTGTAAAGGGGCATGGGCAGCTTTGATTCCCCATTAAGCACAAAGGCATAGGAGCTGTAGGATACCATAAGGTGTAAAAATGCCACGTAAAACTTCTTCGGCTCCAGAACAGCCAGAAGAACAGCCAGCACATCCGCCCCATACCCGGCCCACCCAGGCATAAAGGGCAGAAAATACGGCAGGAATAATGCCAGAAACAGAAGAAACGGCAGGTAGCTTTTCCTGTTTAAGCGAAGCCCCTTCTTTTTCATGCAGTATACCACGCAGAGCAGAATGCCCGTCACAAACAGCCGGGAAACCTTTTCATACATATCCACAAACATAAATTTTCCCGTCAGTTCAAAAACATTGGGCCAGCCCAGGGTCAGAAATTCTCCCGTACCGGATCCGGGCAGCTCCATTGCCGCCAGACAGGCTCCCCCCAGCGCCGCCGCTGCGCTTACAAATTTCATATTCCGGTCATAGGTATAGAGGGCAAGCACCAGAAGCACGCCGCAGAAAGCTCCCCGCTTTCCCCAGAGGGCACTGTTTGCCACAAATGCCGGCCAGATCACCATTAACGCATACGTGAGAATCGTACGATTCCTGCTCTTTGTCCTGCCCCAGACAAATAAAGCCCCGAAAACAGCCATGACAAAGTCTAGTCCCATGGTTAAAAGCTTAAAGACGTCCACAGGTGTGTATTCCACCACAGATTTCCGAAGCATTGCCCCCACGCCCGTGATACAGACGCCAAGCAGAAGCTCCAGCACGGAAATGCCGTTCTTTCCCAGAGGAATACGTCTATAGATGAAACTTCTCAAAAAATTATCCATAACAAACCTTTCTTATTCCGGCTTCGCACATGCCCTTTCCGGCATTGCGTTATCCAGGCATTTCCAGTCATTTTTCCGGCTCCGCCAGATTTTCCCGGTTGGTAAAATAGCGGTACAGGTCAAGACCTGTTATCACCAGAAGTCCCAGCTCCACAAACGCCCACACACCATAGTAAACTGGCGGTTCATCAGCCCCCAGATGGCTTAGGTAGGCCATGTAGCTGTTAAAGGACAGGGTAATCTGCAAAATGGGTACAAAAAACCGTTTCCGGTTCATCAGCGCGTAGATCACCGCCAGCACATCCGCCAGACATCCGTACCGCTCATGCATATGGGGCAGGACATAGGGGGAAAGAATGGCGAAAAACAGGGCCATCTGGATAATCATTTCGTTTGTCACCCGGTATTTCCGGAGAGCCATCCAGAACATGACGCACATAAGGATTCCCAGAATCAGCCAGGTTCCGGCCTCGGCATACTCCAGCAGAAAGTACTGGTTCCCGATAATCTGGTAAATATTCGGCCATTTGATGGACAGGGACCACACATCCTGGGCTCCCTGGGCCGCATAAATATTGATAAGCTCCAAAAGCGGCCGCCCCGCAATCCAGGCCGGAAGGATTCCCAGGACATACATCGCCGGGATCCACAGGAAATGCTGTAGCCTGATCTTTTTATTCACCCAGAGAATGACCAGAAAGGGAAAGATAAACAGGGACTGAAGCTTGAACGCAAAGGCAATGCCGTAAAAAAACATAGCCCGGCCCGGTTTGTCCCGGAACAGCTCGTAGACGCAAAGCAGCACAAAGGTCATGAAAATAATGTCGCACTGGGCCCAGAGGGCGCTGTTTGCCCAGATGGTGGGAAGCAACAGGGTAAGCCCGTAAACGCAGACGCTCTTTACACGGCTCTTTGTGCCCTCCCAGACAATCTTTGCCATCACCACAGCCGCCACAAAATCCACCGCCATGCAGAGCCCCTTGTAGGCAGTCATGGGATTTACAGGAAGGCGGCTGATACCCCAGAGAATATACACAAAGGGGGGCGCATAGTCATAAAAATCCGTGGCCATGGCTTTAAAGCCCTGTTCCTTTAAGATGGTAATCCAGGGATCCCAATAGGTGGTCCAGTCCACGGTGGTCACCGTGCGCAAGGTCATACGGATACCAAGGCCCACAGCCGTCAGAAGCAGCACAAAAGCCACATCCACGGCATCCAGTTGATATTTCTTCAAAAGCCTGTTCATAGAAAGCTCCTATTAAAGTTCTGATGCTGTTTTTAATCTTCCAGTATTTTTTCGATAATGTACTTGGGCCTTGCCTTGGTCTCCATGTAGATCTTTCCGATATACTCCCCCACAATCCCAATGGCCAGAAGCTGCAGCCCTCCAATGGCCCATATGGACACAATGGTGCTGGTCCAGCCCCAGACGGTTTTTCCGGTGAAATACACCACCAGAAAATAGATCAGCATCAGCATACTGACCGCAAAGATCAAAAATCCACAGGTGGTGATAAGCCGTATGGGTTTAATGCTGAAGGAGGTGATGCCGTCCGTGGCAAAAGCAAGCATTTTCTTCAAGGGATATTTGGATTCCCCTGCGAAACGCTCGTGACGCTCATAGGTTACAATGGCTGAAGAATACCCGATCAGGGGCACAATCCCCCGCAGAAATAAATTGACCTCGTGGAATTCCTCCAGGCCCTCTATGGCCCGTCTGCTCATAAGACGGTAGTCCGCATGGTTGTATACAATATCCACCCCCAGGGCCTTCATAATCTTATAAAAGCCCTGGGCCGTAAATTTCTTGAAAAAGGTATCTGTCTTGCGGGCGCTGCGCACCCCGTACACAATATCGTTTCCCTCATGGTATTTCTCCACCATCTGGTCGATGACGTTTACATCGTCCTGCAGGTCCGCATCCAGGGAAACCGCCATATCCGCCCGTTCCTTAGCTGTCATCAGTCCGGCCAGCAGAGCATTCTGATGTCCCTTGTTCCGGGACAGCTTCACCCCCATGTAAATGGGATTTTTCCCGTGAAGCTCCTCGATAATGTCCCAGGTTCTGTCTCTGGAGCCGTCGTTGACAAAGAGGATCCGGCTCTCCCTGGAAATCATCTCCCGCTCCATCATGGAATACATTTTCTCCAGAAGCTGCTTTGCCGTTTCCGGCAGCACAGCCTCCTCATTATAACAGGGAACGACCAGATACAGCACATCTTTTCTGTTCATGAATGATTCTCCTATTTCAGCGCCCTGTCAGCCCATAAGCTCTCTCATATAAACCTCAATGGCATCCTGCCAGGTGGCAAAGGTAAAGTCCGTAGTCAGCTTCAGCATATAATTTTCCAGAATAGAGTAGGCCGGCCGGGAAGCGGATTCCGGAAAACGCCGCTTATACTCCTCCGAAGTGATGGGCTCGATCTCTGTCTTTTTTCCCGCCAGACAGAGGACGGTCTTTGCGAACTCTGCCCAGTTGGTATCTCCCTCACAGGTGCCGTGAAACAGGCCGTAGTTCTCCGTCGGAAGGAGGTATTTTACTGCCTTGGCAAGCTCCAGGGCGCTGGTAGGCGAGCCGTACTGGTCTTTTACCACCCCGATGGTATCCATCTTTTCGGAGAGCTTCAGCATGGTCCTGGCAAAATTATGCCCGTCCCCATAGAGCCAGGCTGTCCGGATCATAAAGTATTTGTCCGCGAACTGCTCCACAAACCGCTCTCCCGCGTACTTGGTTTTCCCGTACATGCTGATGGGGTCCGGACTGTCAAATTCGGTAAGAGGATCCGGCGAAGTGCCCGGGAATACATAATCCGTGGAAATATGCATAAGCTTCGCCCCGGTGTCCGAAGCGGCAATGGCCAGGTTACGCGCGCCTATAGCGTTAATCTTATAAGCCAGATCCACATCCACCTCACACTTGTCCACATTGGTGTAAGCCGCGCAGTTAATGATGGCATAGGGCTTTACCTCCCTGGCAAGGGCCAGTACCGGCTCCACCCTGGTAATGTCCAGCTCCCCCACATCCGTATTAATCAGCTCATATTCTGTACTCCCCGCGTACTGTTGCCCAATGGCCCGTCCAAGCTGGCCGTTGCAGCCTGTCACAATAATTTTCTTCATATAAATCACTCCTATTTAAGTCCCGCATCTGCCCTTCCAAGACTCTGGGTACTGGAAGGATTTCTGGCTGCCCTGCATCCTGAAATCCTTCCGGGGCCTTGTTCGGGCTGATGCTGTTTTCCAGTCCCGCATCTGCCCTTCCAAGACCCTGGGTACCGGTAAGGCAGACGCTGTTTTATGGTTCCTGGGGCTTGTCCCCGCCTTCTATGGATGTCTCCTGGCGCTCCCGCTCCAGCAGCGCAACCTCCTGGGTCAGATCTTTTACCTTATTTTCCAGGGTGGACAACTCGATGGTTGTAAGGAAAAGCTTCAGCATCAGCACAAATATAAAGAACAGGAAAATGAAATTCACGGGAAGCTGCATACCCATCATTCTGGTAAACAGCGCGATCAGCTCCGGAAACAGGCTGAACACCACCAGGATTCCCGCGAAAACCAGCCAGAATATGGCATACTCAATCTGAAGCTTTGACTGGCGGATTCTCTTCAGGATATAGTATGTGGTAAGCAGTGACGCCGCGATCAGAATCAGACGAAAAACAAGTGTCATTTCACTTTACCTCCCTGCGTTTGCGAAAATTCTGTATCAGCAGAATGGACAACAGCATCCGCATCATATACATGACTGACCGGGACAGGTTCAGATAACTCTCTCCTGCCTGACGCTCGTCCATCCGCACCTGCACCTCCGCAATGGTGGCTCCCTGCTTCAACAGGTAGGAAATGGTGTCCGGCTCCGGGCCGTAATTCATATTCAAGGCAAACTCTCCTATCATCTTCCTGTTAAATATCCGCATGCCGGAGGTGGGATCCTTCACTTTCTTTCCCGTGGTCATCCAGGTAGCCACGGAAATCAGGTTGCTGCCCAGCATCCTAAGGCTCCCCGGCTTTTTCTCTGTCACAAACCGGGAGCCGATAACAATATCATACCCCTCCTGCATCTTTTCAATCATGGACGCAATAAATTCCGGCCGGTGCTGCCCGTCCGCGTCAAACTGAAGAGCGCAGTCATAGCCTTTCCGGTACGCGTATTTAAGGCCTGTCTGAAATGCCCCGGCAAGCCCTAAGTTCACCGGAAGGTCAATCAGGGAATAGCCCCGTTTTCTGCAGATAGCCGCCGTGCTGTCGGAGGAGCCGTCATTGATGACCACGTAATCGTAGGCGGAGTAATTCGCCTGTAGATTTTCAACTACATGCTCTATATTTTTCTCCTCGTTAAAGGCCGGGATGATGATTAGACATTTCATAGTACTTTGGCTCCTTTTACGGCAGAGGTTCGGAAAAACTTCGATTTTCATTTTCCTCTGCCTATCCGCACATTTTACCATCTTTTCCTATAGTTTGCAAATTTTTGTTTATTTTCTTAGGAATTGTTTTATTACCCGCAGGGTTCTGCATATATCTGTGAACCACGCAGCGTGTACTCCGTTTTCTTTCAGCGCCCGGTGGCCCTCTTTCATTCCGGCCAGGTAGGAGCCCAGGCTGTTGGTGCTGGTGCCGCCGTGGGACATTTTTATGAGTACCTCTGGCAGATAGGATAAACGTACCTTCTTGTCCTTTAGAATGCGGATCATAAACTCATAGTCTGCGGATATGCGGTAGTCGGTTTTATAGTAGCCGTAGGTTTCGTAAACCTGTCGCTTCAGATACAGGGTCGGATGGCCCGGCATCCAGCCTGTGCGGATGCTTCCCTGGCCTTGACGCCATCTGCGGACTATGGTGTCCCCGTCCACGTAGTCCAGATCGCCGTGTACGCCGTCCGTGCCTTCCCGCTCTATGATTTCCACCATATGGCTTAATACCTGGGGATGGGCGTACTCGTCAAAGCAGCAGCCCAGGATATCCCCCGTAGCCATACCAAAGCCCTTGTTAAGGGCGTCGTAGATGCCGCTGTCCGGCTCGGAAATCCATAAGAGCCGCTCTCCCATCCGCTCCTTTGTCTCCCGGATCACCTCCATGGTGTCGTCCCTGGAGGCTCCGTCCACAATAATATATTCCAAGTTTTTGTAATCCTGGGACAGCACCTGCTTTACAATCCGCCTCAGATTCTCCGCGTCGTTGTAGGTGGCTGTTACCACAGAAATCTTTTTCTCCTGGTTCATGGCTTCCCCTTCATGGTTACCAGCTCCCGGTACAGCTCCACATACTCCCGGAACCTGTCATATTTATCATACCCCATGGCCTTTTTCCTGCACGCGTCCGGGGACAATGGCTGCTCCTTTAAGGACAATACCGCCTCCTTTAGGCCCTCCAGATCTCCCTTTGGCACAATGCGCCCGCAGCTCTCATCCACGGACTCCACGCTCCCTCCTGTGGCAAAGGTAATAACCGGCGTGCCGCAGGCCAGAGCTTCCAGATTGGTGGTGGGAAAATTATCCTCCAGGGTGGCGTTCACATACACGTCCGCCATGGCATAGTAGGCGGCCAGTTCTTCCACGCTGTCCGTGCGGGCCAGCCCCATGACATTCCCCGGCAGGCTTTTGCGCTTTTTCCTGTCAAGGCCGATAAGAATCACCTGAAAGCCTTCCCCAAGCCTGGAGGCAAGCTCTACAAAATACGGATAGCCTTTTCGCTCCTCCCACATATTGGCCACCCCCAGGATCACCATTTTTCCCCTAAGGCCAAGCTTTTCCCGGAGAAGCTCTCCAGGCCCTGCCTCCGGCGCCCCCGGGGTCACGCCTTGTTTTGCATCCAGTGTTTGGGAGGCCAGGCGGTCCTTACTGTCCGGCCGGAACCGGGCAAGGTCTATGCCGTTGTAAATGACCCGCACGGGATATTCCTTTAAAAAAGACTCTTTCACCAGAGAGGCAAGCCATCTGGAAGGCGTCACCAGAACCATTCCCGGAACGGGATTTTCCGCAAGCATTTTCCGTTTCCGGGCAAAATTGTCCCTGGAATTGTCGCGAAACAGCGCGTAAGGGTAAGCGCTTCGGTAAAGGGGACACTTTTCACATGCCGTCTTCCACTTTTCACAGCCCGCGAAGTCAGAATACGCGCAGTGGCCCGTAAATGCCCAGCAGTCGTGAAGAGTCCACACCACCGGCTTTCCCGCCTGCCTAAGATACCAGAAGAGCTGCTCCACATCCAGGTAAAAGCCATGGATATTGTGGAGATGAATCACATCCGGGTCATATTCCTCTATCCTCTCAATCAGACGTGACGTCTGCCTGCCAGAGGCAAAGCCATGCTCCCCCTTAAAGAAGGTATGGAGCACATGAACGGCCATATCCCGGTCTGTGCCAAACCGCCAGGCGTTCACGTTTGCCGGAGCCTCTCTCCTTCCATAGGCGATAAGGCTCTCCTCCCCCTCCTTTTCCAGGGCATGGCTGATATCCACTGTGATACGCCCCACGCTGCCATTGCCGCAGACCGTATTTATCTGCAAAACCTTCAAATCGCTGCTCCTTTTGCTCATAAACAGGCGTTCCCTCTTACCCCCGGACAGCCGGCAAATCTGTACAGGCATAATCTGCCGGCTGACCGGGGTCTGACAGAACCGTATATTACACTAACTGGCAATCCCACACATCAATGCCGCTGTCCTGGAACACCTGGTAAATGCGCTGGCGCAGATCCTCCCTGGTGCAGCCTTTTTTCAGAATCACCTGCAGGAATCCCCCGCCCCCTGCGCCGCAGATCATTCTGGCGTCCAGAAGATCCTCACAGCTTAAAAATATCTGCTCAATACAGGTGTTGGTACAGCCCCGGTCAAGCTTTTTGGACAATTCCCAATGCTCATCCATCAGCTTCGCAAAGGCGTCGATATCCCCTTTTTCCAGCTCAAACCGCATAAGCACGGCCTTCCTCTGGATATCCGAGAGCACCTCTATGGAGTTTGGATTGGAGCCGATATAGCCTCCCACCACCTCCCGCAGAAGATTTCTCGCCAGACGGCGCTGGCCCGTGTAGATCAAGGCAAACCGGCTTTTCAGCTCCTCCATGGCATCCTCCGGAATTTCCAGATGATCCACATGGATTTCCTGGAAAAGACCCGGCTTGGTGTGGGCCAGCTTGATGCCGTTTGTAAGGCCGCCCACCTGGTCCTGCCAGCCGCCGCCGGTGCTCATAAGCTGTTCCATACAGAGCACAAAGGTATACAGCTCGTTTTCCGTGGCCTCTTCCCCGATATATTCCAGGATTGCCCTGACACAGGCTCCGGCCAGGATACTGCTGGTGCCAAGGCCCGAGCCCTTGGGCACCCCCGTCACCTCCGTATTTAAGTAAAGGCCCCCCTTTAGTTTCTCCAAAACCTCCGCAAGCCCGTCGTCCTCCCCTTCCGGCAGTCCCGCAAAATTCCCTGTGGGAAGCTGATCCACAGACTCTGGCATAGGAAGAATGCCACAGGCCAGAAGAGCCGCCTTGTGAAGGGCAAAGGAGTCAAAGGGATCCCGGCAGTTCTGAAGCTCCCGAAGGCTCGTAAACTCCTGGTACGCCCCCAGGTCCGTGCTGGCCAGGGCGATGCAGGGCTTATCCATATGGCGGATGGTTACCACCACAGGCAGCATCCCGTTCAGCTTCACCGCCGCGTTAAGCACCGTGCCGCCGCACTCGTTGCAGTAGGGGGGCGTGTCGGACCAGCCGCCGCCGAAATTCACCCTTACGGGAAGCTTTACCACCACTTCCTCCTTTGTAATATGGAAATCCCGTTTTTCGTTTCTCTTTCCGATGCTGGCCTCACAGAGGCTGTCGCAGAGATAACCGAAGCACTGGTTTTCCAGAACCTCGCTGGCAAATCCCTGGGTCATTTTCGAGAGATAATAATAGAGGCGCATACGAATGCCAAAGGGGGAGGTCTCCGCAATCTTTGTCAGACGCTCTACCTGCTCCGGGGAAATTCCCTCGGCCCCAAAAACGGCCATGGCCTGCTCCACGCTCTCCCGCTGCTCCAGGGCGCGCAGGAATCTGGCAATCAGTACCTGGCTGTTAAGCTTGTGCTGCCAGGCCAGGATTTCCCTGGCGTCCGCCTGATTAAAGCTCTCAAACAGGCTCATGCGCTCCATGGCCCGGTATTTTTCCGCCATTTTTTTAAGCTCCTGCTCACCGGGCACCTTATCCTCCTTTGGCGCTTCCTCCGTCCACACCGGGGTCTCCCGCTCATCCGGGGTGCATACAATCCGGCCCCGTGAAGCCAGGGCGCAGATCATCACCGCCGCCTGCACCGCCTCCTCAATGGTGTCGCAGACGGGATACAGGCTGGCAAACCAGAGGTAATGCTCCTGCTCCGGCCAGACCTCCTCCACGGAAAGCCCCGCCCGGGACAGAAATTCCGGCAGAGTGGTGTTAAGAAACGGCGTACAGCTCTCCAGGGTTCCCTTGGAATTATCCATGGTACCGTATACACGCACGACAAACCGGCCGTCTTTCAGCTTCAGCCCATGCATGACCACATCGTCCGGAATCCGCTCTCCCCTAAGGGTCAGACCGGAAATGACACAGCGCTGTCCGATCTGGGTGCCGCTGTAAATATAGCTGTCCTCAATATAAGAGGTCGCAGAGGTTTTCGTATCCCGCTCAATGTAGCTGTTGCTGTAGGCGCAGGAGCCCGGCGCCTCCTCCACCCCCAGAATCTGCCCCTTCCAGTCCAGGAACTCGTAGTTGTCGATCTCCTCGGTCATCAGGCTTAAAAGCTCCCGGGTGGTTCCGAAATGGATAAACTGGGCCGGGGAAAGGCTCACAAGCTTGAGGCCGTAGGGATGCAGTACCCGCCACAATTCCTTCCTGCACTCTGTAAGCTCCGGACAGAATTCTCCCTCGGGCTTCTCCTTCATATACTGCTCAAAAACAGCCTCGCTGGCAAGGGGATACAGGAAATCCCCGTAGAAGCTTACCCTGGCCTTGTCGTTTACAAATTTGTCGAATTTCTCCGGAATCACCCGGTCTCCCTCGCTGATAAGCCCGAAGAGATCGTGAAGCAGCTCCGTATCCAGGAGAATTGCCCCGGTATCCAGATCCACACTGCCATGCTCATTGACTGCCCCCAGATCCATCAGCTGGGCCACGCTCTGCTTGTGGAGGAAGCGTCCCACATTCCCTTGGGAATCGCACAGGAACACGCCGTGGTCCTTTCCGATATCCACCGTCTCCTTGACGGAGATAGCCGCCGCACCCCGGAAGGAAAAATCGATCTGTAAGGGATTAAATAAAAGTAACACATCCCCGGACAGCACCAGCATGCCCTCTTTGAATCTGGCCGTCATACCGGACATAACAATCATAAGCTCGTCAAACAGGGTGGAACGCCTGCCATCGGGCAGCTCCCGGGGCACCGGCGAAAAAAGCTTGCCGCAGGCAGAATACTGGGGCACCCGCTTGGAATCCCCGCCGGAATGGATCACCAGGATCCGTTTCCCCTCAAAGCACTCCGTTTCTCCTGTGTGCTCCCAGATATATTTCATTACATGGAAAGTCGCCCCGCCGGAGCCCACCCGCCTTCCGCCCGGGTCCGGCAGTACCGCATAGTGGGTTTTCTTTGGCAGGAAGCCTCCCTTCTGACGTATCTCAATCTGCTCCCGATAGGCCTTTGCCTGATCCTCGTTAGAAGCCGTTAAGATCACGTAATCCCAGTGAATAAAATATGTTTTTGACAGAGACCTCTCATAATCTGCCCAGGCGTCCTGGTAGCTCTGACGCAGAAACAGATTTTTTAATTTTTCCAGTTTCATAACCGCTTCATTACCCCTTTTCATTTTTATCTGCCTGTGATAAGATAATTCCAGAAAATCACTCTATCGGGAAAGGCAGGCAAGATTATGTTAATAATACAACCTTCCGGCGGTTTATGCAATAGAATGCGGGTAATAAATTCCGCAAAGGTACTGGCTGGCAGACGAAACGAACCCCTTATTGTGCTGTGGTACGCCTGCCCGGAGCTGAATTGTTCCTTTGAAGATTTATTTTTGCCCGTCAGGGGCCTTACTATCCACAACATCCGTTCCCTAAAGGATCCCAGGAAGCTCTTTTACCAGCTCCTATCCCGCCAGCGCTTTGGAAACGACGATATTCTTCAAAATAAAACAGACGGGACTCTCCACGAGGCCTTCTTCCAGTCTCTGAAAAATCCCGTCTATATCTTTACCTGGGAGCATTTTTATCCCTCCTCCGACTACAGCATCTATGTGCCCACGAAGTCCCTTCAGAAGCGCATTGACGCCATGACGGCCTCCTTTTCGGGACGCTGCGTGGGTGTCCATATACGGCGGACAGACAATGCCGTCTCCATGGGAAAAAGCACCACGGAGCAGTTTATTTCCCTAATGAAAAAAGAACTTGCAGACTTCCCGGAAACCAGATTCTTTCTTGCCACAGACGATATGGCGGAGGAAATGCTTCTGCGGGAACTCTTTCCGGGAAAGATTATCAGCAACGAAACCCGTACCCTGAAGCGGGACTCCGTGGATGGTATGCACGACGCCCTCCTGGATCTCTACTGTCTTTCTGCCACGGACAAGCTTATCGGAAGCTACTGGAGCTCTTTCACGGACATTGCCGCGGACATGGGCAAAATCGAAAAAGTCATCGCAGGGGAAGCCTGATTCTGCTCTCCTGCCATGACTTTTAACTTTCTAATATTCCCGTTCCTGGGCGTAATTATCCTCCTTGTGGGAGTCGCCGGGACCAAAAGTGGGATCCTTCCAGACCCATTTTCCATCCAGATAAACCTGATTCCAGGCATGGTAAATATTTTCCGGCTGCACATAGCCGATCACCAGCCGAACAGGAATATCCTGGGCCCGCAGCATGGACGCGTACAGGGCGGAATAGTCGAAACAGATTCCCTTTTTATTCTTCAGCACCTGCTCCAGATCCGGAATATAGCCGGACTCTACAGTGGCAGCCAGCTCATAATCGTAGCTCATCAGGTTCACAATATAATTGTAAATCCGCTCAGCCTTATCTGTATTATCTGTAAGATTCCCGCATAAGTCATAGGAGAGCTTCACGGCGCTGTCCGCATTGGTATACCACACATACTGGCTGGGGAACACGAACACCCTGTCCGTGTCCGGCATATTTACCTCAAACTGGACAGACTGCAAAGGGGTGTACCTGGTGCCCTCCACATGCTGGAAAATCTTCACCTCATATAGCCCGTTACCCATCTGCAGAGGAAACACCTCGTACTGTCCCTCTGTGTTCAGATCGTAAGTGTATTGGCTCTCCCCCAGGATTACCCGCAGCTTAAGAGCGGACACAGCCCCCTCATATTTTACCATAATATAGCCGTCGTCCGTATGGCTGGCGTCCACCGTGAACCCGTCTTCCCCGTAAACAGTCGTCCCGGAGGCCTCGGGGACATGGATGGAAATCTCCCCGTCATAGACAGAGCCCGGCTCAATCTCCTTCCAGTCTCCCTCTGCGTCTATCATGGAAATCCCGGACGGGTTCCTATCTTCATTTTTACTTTCCTGTCCGGCGCCTGCTCCTGCGGGATTACCCTGGGACGTCCCCGACGCGGAGGATGGCCCGGCACAGCCGGTACATATGCAGGCAACAGCCAGAATCAGGATTCCCTTTTTCAGACACATGTTTCACAGCACTCCTAATTTAACTTCCTCTCCAGGATATCCGGGTTCACCGCATAAGTCAGCGCCGTATCCCTGGTAATCTTTCCCTCCCGGTACAGACGAAGGATATCGTTGTCCATGGTGCGCATACCGGCCTCGGCCCCGGCATAGATCACATTATCCATCTGGTGAACCTTACCCTCCCGGATCATATTCTGGATGGCCGGATTCACAATCATAATCTCAAAGGCAGGCTCCAGGCCGCCGCCGATGACAGGCAGAAGCTGCTGGGACACTACGGCCCGCAGCACCATGGAAATCTGCACCCGGATCTGCTCCTGCTGCCCCGCCGGGAACACATCCACGATTCTGTCTATGGTTTTGGCCGCTCCCACCGTGTGGAGGGAGGACAGGAGAAGCTGCCCGGTCTCCGCCGCCGTAAGGGCCGTCTGGATGGTCTCAAAATCGCGCATCTCTCCCAGCAGTATCACATTGGGCGTCTGGCGAAGCGCCGCCCGCAGAGCCACCTCGTAGTTTTCTGTGTCATGGGAGATCTCCCGCTGGCTCACCAGGCTTTTCCTGTGGGAATGGATGTATTCGATAGGATCTTCTATGGTAATAATATGACCGCTTTTTTCCTGGTTAATTCTGTCAATAAGGCAGGACAGGGTGGTGCTCTTTCCGCTTCCCGCAGGGCCGGTTACCAGGATCATTCCGTTCTTAATCCTGGAAAGCCCCATCACCGCAGGAGGAATATGCATTTTTTCACAGTCTGGAAGCCCAAAGGTCACGATGCGGAGCACTGCGGCCAGGGAGCTCCTCTGTTTGTACGCATTACAGCGGAAACGTCCGGCCCCAGGAACAGACACGGAAAAGTCGTCGTCCCCTGTGTGCAGAAGCAGATCAATATCCCTTCCGCTGATCTCATAGATCTGACGGATCAGTTTTTCCGAATCCGCCGGCATCATGCGCTCTTCCGTGATAGCGTAGATTTCTCCCTCCCGTTTCAGACATATGGGGGAACCGGGAATCAGAAAAATATCCGATCCCTCCTGGTCCAGTCCCAGTTTTAAGATTTCCTTGATATCCTGTGCCATATTACATCCCTCCATCCCAAATTTCAAACCCGTTGTCTGGATTCCACTCTCCTGTATTAACCACCTTCTGCATAAGCACCGTGTAGCCTCCCCCCGCCTCTTTTTGCAGGGTAAGCTCCAGCCGCTGCCCTTCCATAATATTCTCTGTCAGCACCCACTGGCCCTCCACCGGCTCCGGAGCCGCCCCGTCCTTTAGGGCCGCGTCAAAATCCGCAAGCTGCTGCTGGAGACGCCCCTCCGCCTCATAGTAGGCAGACACCCTCTCGATGGCCCTTCTGCTCATTCTGGCGTCTGTCAGCGCCGACACCAGGGACAGGATTCCAAAGGTCGTAAATGCCAGTACCATCACAATCATTAACACGGAGGCGGCTCCTACGCCCCTGCCGTGGTCTGTTCTTCTTTCTGTCCTTCTCACCCGGAGAAAGGACATGTCACTTCTGGTCTCCATCCCTAAGCCTCCTTCCCCCTGTCACTGATATTTTGCCGCAACAAGTTCCGTAATGACTTCATCATCCCGCTGCCGCGTAATCGTCACCCGCAGATGATGCATCTTCCCCGCAGGCTCCTCACTGGTCCAGTAAACAGCCTCCAGCCGGTAGGCGCCGTCCTCCCCAAAGTTCCCGTCAAGAGCCTCTCCGCTTCCGGTGCGGAACACCCGCACCTCCTCGCTGTAAATTTCCTCTATCCAGTGCTCTTCCCTGGTAAACACCGCCTCGGGCCAGGAAGGCTCCCCCTTCCACTGCTCCACAAGATCCTGGGCCACCACCACCCCACGGGTCTGGGCCTGACTTGTATCGCTGACAGTCTTTGCCTTCACAAAGAGCTCCACCAGAACCACGGAGGACAGGGAAAAAAACAGGATTACAAGGATCAGCTCTATCAGTGCCGGATTCCTTCTTTTCATTCCCTTCACCTCACTCATTCAGATGCATGCTGCGCCAGTTCCCGTGGGAGTCCTTTACGCTTATCAGCAGTTGTCCCGTATCCGTCTCTTCCATTATAAAATCTTCCACTTCCACAATTTTTTCCCCAAGCTTAGGAGAAAACGGCTGTCCCACTGACCGGTAAGACTCGCAGAGCTTTCCGTCATAAAAATAAATGCAGGTCTCATATCCCTGGTTTTCCACATCCCCCCCCAGCGTAAGGACCCCGATGCCTTCCCGCTCTTCCAGGGAAACCGCATCCTCTGCCCCGCCTTTTGCCCGTACCTTGTTGGCCACATAGGAAAAGGCAGCCCGGGTCTGGGTATTCTCCTCCCCCACAGCCACAATGTTGCGGTAAACCCTGGCGCCGATCACCACCAGAAGCATGGAGAACAGGGCAAACATTCCATATATCAGAAAAAGCAACAGTCCGTTAACCGAATTTCTTCGCATTCTCATTTTCCCATCTCCACTAGTTTCCCCCGGATTCTCCCAGGCGGATTACCCGAACCTCCGGCCGGATATTGTCCGCAAAGATTTCATACCGCACCGCGTATTTGTCAAAATCCACCTGTATCCCATAGTTTTCGATAAGATAATCCAGATTTTCCGGATACCGGCCTTCCATGGCATAGCACCCCACCACAGCCTGGTCAATGGCATCCTTAAGAAGCTGGGTCTGCTCTGCCTGGGTAGTCTTTCTCATCTGGGTTCCCGCTATCTCAAGAGCCAGGATTCCACAGAGAAAAATACCCGTTCCTATGAACCACCGGGCTCTTAAGCGGCCCCCTCTCTTGTACAGATGCATAAAAGGCCCTCCTTAACCTATGGATGTCATAATGCTCACAAGGGGCAGCATCACGGAAAGCAGAATTCCCCCGATAACAATGGTGAGGACTGCCACAAGAGCCGGTTCAATCCAGGATACCATGCTCTGGATACCGTCCTCCACCTCTCCCTCATAGATATGGGAAAGGCGGCCCATCACCTGGTCTGTCTGGCCGGCCTGGACGCCCACCCGGATCATTTTCTGGTATAACGGGTCAAACAGCCCGGCCTTCTTGATAGATTCCGCAAAATCCCCGCACTCCTCCATGGTCTCCTTGCACAGTCTGGCCTTTGCGGCGCTGCGCTCATCCGGAAGCACCTCCGGAATCATATCCAGGGCGCTCTCCAGGCTGTAACCGCTTGAAAGCACCATGGAAATCACATCCGCAAACCGCTGGGCCGTCTGCTTTTCCAGCAGGCGGCGGATCCGGGGAAACATACCGGATGCCAGGTGGAGCACCTGATCCTTTCCTCCCATTCTCCAGAGAAGAAACAAAAGCAGGGCCCCCACAAGGAGCGCTGCCGCCGCCACAAGGGCAATCCGCCCCAGCTGCACGCCGCCGGACAGAAGCACCGCCGACGTGGCGGACAGGTCAGTTCCCATACTCTGGAACACCTCCGTAAACACAGGCAGCACCCTGGCCGTCAGAATCCCGATGACCACGGCCAGCATCAACGTCAGAATCAGCGGATAGAGAATGGCGCTTCTGACAGAGGACTTAAGTCTGTCCTCCCGCTCATAGTGGGCTGCCAGCGATTCCAGCACATCGTCCAGCTTCCCGGCCATCTCCCCCACATGAATCATATGTACCATATAATCCGGAAAATACCCCGCTGTATTCACTCCCTCATACAGGGTTCCTCCGTCCCGTACTCCCACGTAAATTTTCTCAAAGGCTGGCGCGTATTCCGTCTCCTTATAATTCTGGTAAAGAAGCTCCATCCCGTCATACAGCGGAATCCCCGATTTCATAATCATGGCCACCTGCTGACAGAACAACGACACCTCCATGGCAGGCAGGGTTTTTCCCTGTTCTTTCCTCTCTTTTCCCACGTTTTCCCCTCCAGACGTTACCCGTTCCAGTATTTCTTTATCTGCCGCAGAACACAGACGCCGTCACGAGAGCGGCCGCCCTATAAACACAAATAAACCGCAGCCTGCTGCGTTGCGGGTTCTATGCTCCATCAGCGTGTTGCGGGTATCTGATTCCTGTTGCAACAATCTGTTTTTCTGATCTGCAGTAATTTTCTATATTTTATCATAGGTTTGCCGGGAAGTGCAAGAGGCAAAATGGGATTGCCGTGTAAGCCCATAGGGGCTGTGATGCCCTTCCCATATCCCTCCATGCAGCTCTCCTGCTACCGTCTCTTATACTCTCTTCCCAGATAATATTGCAGCTTAAAAAAAACAAGCACCAGCCAGTAACAGGCTCCATAATGACGCCGCCTCATAAGGTACAGATACAGACGGATGGATTGGGAGAGCTTGTCCATGGTGTGATGGGCCAGGGCTTCCTTCACCATCTCGTCCTCACAGATGGCCCGGATATGCTTCACCACCGTTTTCCGGCCGGCCCTATAGTTGCGGAAAATCTCGTTTTTTACCGCCAGAACGGAAAGGCTTAGAAAATCATTTCGTATCTGGGGCCGGAAGTCGTAAACTCCTTTGGCGTCGCTGATACGGTTTAGCTGGCATACCATCTGCCTGATCTTTTCCAGATACGCGCCGTCGTGCTTTCCCGTCATGGATGCCTGGTTTATCCAGTAATGATAGGGAAAGAAATCCTGGAGCACGCACAGCTTCCGTACATCGCACAGTACAGGAAGAGTAATCTGCAAATCCTCCCCCACAGATACCTTATCGCTGCAAAACCTGGCATTCTCAAGTAGAAGCTGCCTCCTGTAAAGCTTTGTCACCCGGGCCGGCTGGATTGTCCGTCCAAAAAAACGCCCATCATTGATAAGTGTGGGAAACTCTGCCTCCAGAAGTTCCCTGTCATAGACCTTATGGCGGAAATTAGAGCCCTCGCGGTGTCCCGGAATCCGGGAATCCTCAAAATCATAAACCAGGCCGCAGACCACCATATCCGCCTGCTCTTCCCGGGCCGCCTGATACATGCGCTCATACATGTCCGCCTCAATCCAGTCGTCGCTGTCCACAAATCCCACATAACTGCCCGTAGCGCTTGCAAGCCCCGCCTTCCAGGCGGAGGTCAGCCCGCCATTCTCCTTGTGGAGTACCTTAATTCTCTCATCCTTCCCGGCATAAGCGTCGCAGAGCTCCCCGGAGCCGTCTGTAGAACCGTCGTCCACCAGAATAATCTCCAGCTCCCTCTTTGTCTGATTCAAAATGCTGTCCACACAGCGCTCTAAAAGCCGTTCCACATTGTAAACCGGCACAATTACACTGACTGTCATTGTTTTCCGTTCTCCTCCTTCACCCTGTCCAGGAGCTTTCGGTAAATCCCTGGTACACGGACAAAAAGCCAGTAGCCAATGGCCGTGCGAAGAGGAAATCTCCCGTATTTTTTTATCCTTCTCTGCCCCTCCCTCACCAGGGCCCGGATGCGCCTCTGCTCCGTCTTATTCTCCGGCTGGAAATCCACAAGGCCAAAATAAATATCGATCATGCCGTCCGCAAAGGCCTGCAACGCTTGTGGCATCAGTTCTTCATAACCGTTCTCCTCAAAAAAATCAAGGCGACCGGAAACCCCGGTAATCCAGTCCAGACGCCGGGGATTGAAGCCGTGGGTGATACTCTTTGGCGACACAAAATACCCGTAAAGCGTCCTGTCCACAAAAGCTCCTCTCTGCACCCGGTGGAAAATCCTGTGGGTGGTGGCCTCATCCTCGTGAATCTGGCCCAGGGGATAGCGGATTCCGTCAAACAGTTCCCGCCGGTATAGTTTATTCCACGCCACCACAAAATAAGCCCCGTCCGGCTGGCGATACAGGTTTTCCATCAGCTCCCGGCCCGTAAGGGAAATCAGCGGGGCAGCCCCTCCCTCTCTGTCTGCGCTCTCCTTTTGCCAATTCTTCTCTTTTGGATTTTCCGGCTCGGGAGGCCTCACCTCCGGTCCATTTTCCCCGAAAGCCAGCCGCCCAAAGGCGGCGGCCGCATCCCTGGCCTCATGTCCGTGGACGTAATCCCATCTGCAGATTGCGATCTCACTGTCTGTGCTGACACAGGCGTTGTAAAGGCACTCTATAAAATCCGGCGCCACAAAATCGTCTGAATCGATAAAGGCAAAAAAGCTTCCCTGGGCAATATCCATTCCTGCGTTTCTCGCCCCCGACAATCCTGCGTTTTTCTGGTGAATCACCTTCACACGGGCATCTTTTCTGGCATAGGCGTCACAGATAGCCGGACATTCGTCCGGGGAGCCGTCGTCCACCAGAATAATTTCCAACTCTGTATAAGTCTGCGCCAGTACAGAATCCAGGCAGCAGCCCACATAAGCCTCCACCTTATAAACAGGAATGATTACTGAAATTAAATCCTTCATCTAAAATCTCCCTATATGCCCTTAAATCTTTCTTTTAAGCCGTACCGCCACACTACGAAGCGCATTTAAAAGGCAGGTTGTCCACACCATTCCATGGCCCAGGCTCCACTTAAGCAGACGGTAATCCAAAGGTTTCGGCTGCCCCTTGCGGCAGGCCTCCCGCACGTCCGCATCCAGGCAGAGTCGGCGGATTGCCTCCCGCTTTTCCCTGGCCGTCATTTCCCTGTCAAAGGGAAGCCGCTCCACATCATCCAGACATTCGCATAAAAAGCGGGTGTCCACCACGCGCCGGATCCGCTCCTCCTGGTATCCCCCATCTGGGCCGGAAACCAGACGCCCCCCTTTTGCCCCAGGGCACGCTTCCTCCCGGAAAAAATCCCCGGTTTCCCTGCGTATCCTCCTGGCAAGCTCCAGCTTATCGGCACGCTTCTGGTTTGACAGGGTCTGCCTGCTCTCCTCCTGGATATAATGATAGAGGGGCCTTTCCACCAGGGCTGTGTCCGGCCTTAGATCTGCCTGGCCGCCTTCCCCTGTTCTGGAAGCGCCCCCTCCCTCTTTTCCTCTCCCGGCAGCCCGCCGCAGATATTCCAGGTTAAAGAGCAGGTCTTCCCCAAGGCTTAAATCCTCCGGGAAATGCCCCATATATTCTTTCCGGTACAGCTTATTCCAGGGCATATTTAAAAATCCCGTCCCATAAAGCTCCAGAAGATCTGCTCCGGCCTGGGGAACCTTTTCCACGTCCGCCCCCACATAATGATGATGAAAACCGCAGACAGCCAGGCTTCCTCTGGTTTTTTCCAGGGCATCCGCCATAGCGGCGCAGTAATCCGGCTCCACGAAATCGTCGCTGTCCACAAACTGCACATACATGCCTCCCGCCTTGGAAAGCCCAGCATTCCGGGCCGAGGATACGCCTCCGTTCGCTTTGTGAATCACCCGGATGCGCGGATCCGCCTCTTGAAAGACATCACAGAGGGCCGGGCACCCATCCGGGGAACCGTCGTCCACCAGAATAATCTCCAGGTTTTCATAAGTCTGGGCCTGCAGGCTTTCCACACAGCGACGCAGGTCGTTTTCCGCCTTGTAAACAGGAATAATTACTGATATTAAGCCCTTCATCCCGGCAAATCCTCCCCTATACATTTTCCCGCCAGCAGACCTGGCTATCCCAAAGGACTTATTCCCGGTCAGCAGTCTCCGGCTTTTCCTCTTCCCTGGAAAGCGGCCGCCCTCCTTTGGCGATTCCCAGATAAAGGCTGTGGGGCTCTACCTTTCCTCTCACCACGGCTCCCGCAGCAATCACCGCCCCGTCTCCGATCTCGCTTCCTTTTAATATCACCGCGTTAGCGCCAATCCATACGTCGTTTCCAATAACTACCGGGGCAGTCTGATACCGGCCCCAGCCGGCCCGGTAATCGTGATCCTGGTCTACAATCACCACATTGTTGGCAATCTGGCATCTGTCCCCGATCTCTATGCGCTCCAGGCAGGTGACGCTGACGTGGGTGTTGAAAAAGCACTTGTCCCCAATCGTAAGCCTTCCCCCTTCCGCCCGCAAGAACAGGCCAAACCGGGAAACCGTCTCCCGCCCCAGGGAAACCCTGGCCTTCTTGTCCATGTGCAGCTCCGCATGCTTTCCAAAAGCCTGCACCCAGGTAAGCCTTAAGCGGCCGCCATATCTCACCTTCCAGAAAAAAACCCTGGGCAGAGATAAGACTGCCCGCACCGCCAATTCATTCATATTTCCTCCATTTAAAGTTCCGCAACTCCCCTACCAAGGCCCTGGGGTCTGGAAGGTTTTCCCGACGTTTACGTCTGGAAATCCTTCCGGGGCCTTGTCCGGGCACTTGCTGTTTTAAAGTTCCGCAACTTCCTTACCTGCGCCCTGTTTTCTCACGGATTTTCCCGAAAACCATTTCCCGCTCACCCTTTCGAAGCACAATGAAAAAGTTTGCGCCGAGAGCCAGAAGTCCTGTGCAGCCTCCCACCAGAAACAGGTTTAGCCAGCTATGGATGGGAACCAGCCACTGGGAAACCGTTCCCAGAGCCCAGATACATGTGATGGATACCAGCCCCATGCCGATATCCCCGTAAAAATAATTCCACTTAAGCTCCAGACATTTTGCCGCATAGATGGGCGTAAAGGTAAGATTTCGCAAAAGCCCGATAACTGTGCTTACGCCTGCAATCACATAAAGCCCCAGGTCCGTGGCCTGTAGCAGCACAAAGACAATAGCCGTGGTCACAGCCCCGCTGCCCACCATCACAAGGGAATTTACCCGCACTTTTTTCGTGATAATAAATACATGGTACAGCACCTGGATGCTGGCGCTCACAAAGAGCACAGCCATGGAGAGCACGGCCAGCCGGTATAACAGCTCCTGGTCGTCCCGCCAGCTCATCCACAAGGAAAAGAAGGCTCTCCCATAGGCTACCACAAAGGCGATGGGAATGCTCATCATGAAAATCATAATCCGGTTGGAGCTTTTGATAATGTCCAACAGCTCCTGTTTATTTTCTTTGGCATAAGCGATGGTAATGCTGGGGGTAAAGACCCCCACCACAGTTCCCATAAGAGAGGAGAGCATGGTTGGAATTTGCTTGGCAATGGACAGGGAATTCATGGCCGCCGCGTTGATAAATACGTTGGCAATTACTGTATCCAGCCCGTCCAGCAGTACCTGCCCCAGCCTTGTGACAGAATTCCAGGCCCCAAGGGAAATAAGCTCCCGCACCTTCTGCCACCGGAAATACTTAAATCCAATGTGAATCTGGGGCAGAAGCCGTCTGGTAAACCGCCTGTTGGCAAAGGCCACAACCACCGTAGCCGCCACGCTTCCCAGTCCCACATACCACAGATGGGCCGGAAAAAAACGGTAGGTGACAAAAAGAATGGATACCCGCACCAGCTCCGACACAATGGTTGCCAGGGACGTGAGCTCCAGCCTGTTTAAGCTGTAGGTGGTCACGCCAAAGACCGAGGTAATGATACTGACAAAAAAATTCAGAAACACAAAGCCCCAGAGCATCTGCACATCCCGCAGGATTCCCCCGGGCACCTGGAAGAGATGGTTCAGAAACATAACCACACAGATAGCCGGAACCAGAAAAATCCCCGCCATCATAAGATTTGCGTAAAAAACAGAAGAAAAATATTCGTTTGCCCCCTGGTGATCCTTCTTGTGGAGCTGAATCGTGATAAAACGGCTTGCCATAGTGTTTAAGGCTGACACCACAATCTGGGCCCAGGTCACAATATCGTTGGCAGTCTTGGTAAATCCGTAGGCATCGTCAATACTGCTGTCAATGACAGCTGTCAGCACAAAGCTGATGCCCAGATTAATGATAAACACCAGGAGCTGGGCCGACATATTGATTGCAAGACGTTTTTTGTCCATCTATCTCATTCTCCTATTCCAGTTCCGCAATCGCCCCTACCGGATCACCAGCACCGCCTTGATTAGATACATCACCGTCAGGAGCTGGCCCACAAAGGCCGCGTACACCAGGCCTCTCTCGGGATTTTTCTCATACATCAGCAGCCGGTTGCGCCCCACCAGGGCAAAGGCCGGAAGCAGCGGAATGAGATACCGGCCCTGGACGCCCTCTATGGACACGTTTCCCATAGGCGTCCAGGTCAGAAGCATTCCCACCAGGATAATGCCGAAACTGGCCCCGCAGACCAGAGTTACCCACCATTTCTGCCATGTTTTTACAAATACAGGTTCCCTTTGTTCCTTGCACACAGATAATGCCAGAAGAAGCAGAAACAGAATGGGAATGGCCTCGGAGATCTCGATCTCCACCCATCCCATCTTCTGTCCCACCACAGATTGCAGGTAAAAGCCCAGCTTGTCCGTCAGTGTGCTTGTCATCATGGACACAAACGCCAGGGGATCCTGGAGAAAATAGCCGATGGTATAGCCCGCTGTGGTGGAGGAGCCTACGGTGCTTGTGGCCTCCGTGGTGGCCACAATCTGGGTGACCGTATCCGTATTTTTATTAAAAAAGCCAAGAACCGGAAGCATGAACAATCCGGCCACGGAAAATATCTGCACACGCCTGTTTCTGAATTTCCTGGCGGGAATCAGAAGGGCCAGGAAACACACCGGCAGGTAGACGCCGCTCTTGCCATAAATCATCACAATGGCCAGAATGCCCATCGCCAGAATATCCTTTGGCCGCACCGGCTCCTCCCCGTAAGCAAGGGACAGACAGTAGCTTGTATACAGGAAAATCACGCCACTGATAACCGCGTCATAGGAAAAGGAGGTACACTGCTGTAAATTCATGGGCAGTACCGCCAGCAGAAACAACGTGGTTTTCCCAAAGGGAAGCTTTCGCATGCTCCAGTAGGCAAGAAGGGCAAAAAACAGAAGGCTGCACCAGCGGGCAAGCAGAAGCATGGGCACCGTGCCCAGGTGAAGGAGCCGCGCCAGGGTCATCCCCAGCACCGCAGGCAGATACACCACGAGGGGCGCCTGGGTGTTGGAGGTAGCGTCCGCTTCCACCAGGCTTTCATCCTTTGCCAGGGTAAAGAGCCCGTCATAGACCTCCTTATAGTTAGTTAGGGTGGGCTCCGACGTAAACCGGATCTTCTCATCGTCCGCCCGCTTGTAGCATTTATTCTCTCCCGCCGTCTCTATGCCCAGCAGGGCGTTGGAATGGCGGTAGGTCATGTCAATATGATATTTCTCATCTGGCGTCATATAGGGCACAAGGAGAAAATTGTACACCACGCCCAGACAAAGGATGGTCAGCAGAAATACCCGTTCTATCCGCCATCTGCGCAGAAAAAGAGCCCAGTAAAAGGCAGCCGCAAACAGCTCAAAAAATACGCACATGGCAAAAAAGTACTTCTTCAGAAACAGATTGAAATACTGGTGCACATTCATGCTAAGCCTCTTGCCGCTCTCCTGACCATTGATAAAAAGCGTATTTTCCGGGTAGTACCCTTCCGGCGTCACAAATACACCCAGGCCGCTTCCCAAAAGTTCCGGGGAAAATTCCAGCTCTACCACATATTCGTGCCCTTTCACGTCCCTCTGGGAATTGTCGAAAATCAGCCCCAGATACTGGCCGTCCAGGATATTCCCGGCCTCCGCCAGAGTGCTGCACAGCTGTTCCCCGGTAGTGAGGTCTGTCACGGAAGCGGAAACGGTTCCCTCTGCCACAAAATCCTCCGCCAGGTCCATACGCACCCCAAGACCCACCAGGTCGTCCTCCTCCGTCACATAATGCTGTTCCAGACGGGAGGTCTCCTCCGTGATTGGAAGAATCTCCTGGTTATCCCGCATAACCGCCATCCGGTTGGTGGTATTCATGGCTTTTCTTATCTGTACGTCGTAGACATGGTAGAACACAAGGGCCACCAGAAGGAGCAGAAGCCCTAAGCCTATCAGCAGACGGTACTTTCCATACAGAGCCTGCATACGGGCCGCCAGCCGGCGCCCTTTCTTATCCCGGGAGGCCTCACTTTCTGTATTCCCCAGCTCCGCCTCTTCCGGACAAAAACTCTCTCCCGGTTCCCCGGACGACGCAGCCAAAGCCCCCGCTTTCTCCTGGCTGCCTTTCGCGTCCGCCAAACTCTTCACAGACTCACTGGACGGCGCAGCCAAAGCCTCAGCTTTCCCCTGGCTGCCCTTTACATCCGCAAAAGCCTTCCCTGATTCACCGGGCGCATCCTCCCACACCGCGTACAGCATCAGTCCCAGAAGGGCCAGCATGGCAAACTGCACCAGATACTGCTTCACATAGTGTACCTGGGTGAGATAAATAGCGTTGTAGATCAGGTTTTTCTCCAGAGCCTGTCCGTTCTCAAAGCTGCTGCCCGGCGTGTCCACCTCGGTGTTCAGCCAGATGGAGGGGCCCTCTTTTACGTCCTCTCCCCAGATACGAACCTCTATCGTTCCCTCCGTAAGCTCCGTGTCCAGGGAAACGCCCCAGAAGGCCTCCTCCTTTAAGTCCGTGAGGGCATGGCTCTCCTGTCCCAGCAGTTCCCGGCCTTCCTCGTCCCACGCCTCCAGCCAGATGTATCCCTGGGTAAAAACCTGTTGGTTTGCAGTAAAATAAAAGGAGATATCTTTCAAAACCTCCTTTTGTATCTCATAATGAAAGGTAAGGACCGTTTCATCCGTAATCTCCTGGGTTTTGAGGGCCAGGGACGGTTTCCCCACGCCCTCCAGCCCCCTTGCAGCCAGTTTGTCATGGGGAATCCCTATGCTGACAGCCAGATAAAGAAGGCAAAGGAGCAGATACCCCAGGAGACACTTCTTTTTATTCCTTTGCAGCGTCTGCATGAGCCCCCTACTCACCAAGACCGCCCTCAATGGCATCCGTCAGTGTCTTAAGGGCCAGCTCCTCGTCCGCACCGTTGCAGATCAGCTCAATCTCGTCCCCGGATTTAACGCAGGCTCCCAGCACACTCAAGACGCTCTTGGCATTTGCCGTGGTGTCCCCAAACGTAAACGTAATCAGAGATTTAAACTGCATTGCCGTCTTGCACAGGATGCCCGCAGGCCGAAGATGAAGCCCTGTAGGATTCTTGATTACCAGTTTTCTGCTTACCATAAGTAAAACCTCCCTTTCTTTGCCTCTCCTAGTTGTTTTCTTCCTGTCTCCCGGTATCCGGCCTCTCCGTATTCCCCCGGCCGCTGGTTCCTTTCAGCAGCTCAAAGGAAACCTTTACGTCGCCCCCCAGGCCGCATTCTCCCGGCACATCGATCTGCAGCGTCCTGGTGTAGCTTCCCGCCCTGCTGGCAGGCGCCACGTCCAGAATCACCACGATGTCCTCTGTATTCAGTTCCTCCAGCGCCGTGGTAAGTCCCGTCACCGGAATGGTAATTTCTTCCAAATCCTCGAAATCCACACTGTAGCCCCTGGGCACCCCGGTTATCTCAATCCTGGAAACCGGAAGCGTGACGTCCCGCTTCTCGTGGGCCTCAATCTCCACCGTCACCACGGCCAGGCCGTCCTTTGCCTCGTCTACTACACGTATATTTTCCGGCAGATAGGGAACCAGATTCACCTCAATCTGCTGGGTCTGGGTAAACCCGTTAATGTTTACGGCCTCCCCGGGAATCGAGATGGTATTCAGCCCCTGCAGATTGGCTGTGGAGCCTGCGATCTCAATGGTGTCCGGCTTGAAGGTCATGCCCGTATAGCTGTAGCCGTCAGCCGGCGTTCCCGTCACCTCAAACTGCAAGCCCACCTCTTTTGTCTTTAACATGGTAAGCTTCACAGGCATACCGTTTGCCTTACCGTTATATTCCAGATAGGTGGTGTCCAGGGAATCCCCATCACTGTTCAGCACGGTTAAATTACAGATCACCGTGTCGTCCGCACTGCGGCCGGTCACATCCACCTCCGCCTCAATGCGCTTAATGCGGGATATGATGGAGGCAGGGCCCGTTACGGCAATCACCCGCTGCTCCGGCACCATCTCACCTACCATATAGCCGCTTCCCGGCGTTCCCTTCTGCTTCACCACCACGTTAAATTCTTCTGTGGCAGAGTCCTCAATGCTGACCTTCACATTGTTCCAGCTCTTTCTTATATTTTCCGTCTCCACATCCCTGTTGGTGCAGCTGACGTTGATAGCCACCAGATTGCCAAATTGGATGTCCTTCTCCATATCGGCGGTGGCAATAAAATCCGCGCTGGAAAGCTTCTTGTGTACGGAGCGCTTGGCGCTGACCGTCACGGAAATCAGATCGCTGTCATCCTCTATCTTATATACCTTTCCCATGCTGGTAATGGCGTTTTCATTCAGCATGGTCACCCGGATCCCCCGGTATGTCTCTGTTTTCACCGGATCGTCCACATTCACCACCACCAGCCACAGCAACACGGCAAACAACAGGGAAAGAATCTTCAGGCCAAGATTATTCGTCAGTTTTCCGCCCACTCTTACCCCTTCCTTTCCACAGCTTAAACTTCCGGCTGTCCTGGGACTTTTCCTGCAGGAGCTTTAAGCGCTCCTCCAGCTCCGCCGGGCTTACATTCCGGTAAAGCTCCCCCTCCAAAGCCACCGACACAAATCCGGTTTCCTCCGATACCACAATCGTAAAGGAGTCTGTCACCTCGCTGATACCCACCGCAGCCCTGTGCCTGGTTCCCAGCTCCTTGCTCAGAAGCAGGTTATCCGACAGGGGCAGATAGCAGGTGGCAGACAGAATCCGGTTTCCCCGAATTAGAACCGCCCCGTCGTGAAGCGGCGTGTTATGCTCAAAAATATTTATGAGAAGCTGACTGGACAGAAGGGAATCCAGGCTGATTCCCGTCCGTTCGTATTCTCCCAGAGGCGTGTTGCGCTCAATCACCATCAGGGCTCCTGTCTTTACCTTCCCCATCTCAAAAGATGCCTTCACGATCTCATGGATAATCCGGTCGGAGAAAACCACCTGTCTGTCCTTGGTACTGTCAAAGCTGAAAACCGAGCTTAAGAGGTTCTGTCTGCCAAGCTGCTCCATAGCTTTCCGAAGCTCCGGGTGAAACACGATCACCAGGGCCGTCACTCCGATGCTGAACACATTCTTGAAAATCCACAGAATCGTATTCATGCGGAAAACAAAGGCGACAAAGACAAAAACGCCCATGACCGCAAGGCCCCGGACAAGCATCCAGGTTCTGGTTTTCTTGATCCAGACCATTAACTGATAAATCACAAAAGAAAGAATGATAATTTCCGCAATATCAGTTTTTGTAATGTCTGGAATGGAATCCAGGCTGACATATTTTCTTATAAAATCACTGATATTCATGGCCTGTGGGTAATCCTTTCTTCAAGCAGATTATGTCTTTAGCTGAAGCCGCCCCCTACCGTCTCGCCTCCGGTTTCCCGTGGCCCGCCGGTCTTTTTCCGGAATGGCTCTTTTTCTGGGTATTGATCTTCTTCACTTTTTTATCCGAAACAGCAATGGATACTTTTGGCACTGCCTTCACATAATAATAGTATTCATCATCCTCAAACTGCACATATTCCGTCCGGGAATAGTCCACGCTGAACAGGAAGAACTGCAAAACCACGGCAACGCCCACGGAAAACAGGCTTCCCAGAATCAGCGGCAGAACCTTAATGGAGGTCTGCATCATCATTCCCCCTATGAGAAGCACCATAAAATCCGTAATGGCTCCCGACACGATAGCAATCTGCCACGCATAATCCATGGACAGGCGGCGTATCACATAAACCAGGACGAGAGTCAAGGTAAAGGCCGCGATAAACAGCAGCATTTCCTTGTTGTTCACCACATTATCTATAAGATATGTCACCTTCTGTTTCATGGTATCCGACTCAGACTCGCTGATAATATTTGTGTTAAGCTTCATATAGTGAAGCAGGTAGTAAACCACTGTGCCGCAGGCCACCGGAATCGCCGTAAGGGGGCCCGCCGTAAGTCCCATGACAAGGGGGAGCACATAGGGCACCTTAAAGACAAACGCCAGGGGGGCCGCCACCAGCAGATACCCGTACTGGGGTGTCATTCTGAAATACAGCAGAAACATAATCAGTATCAGAATCGCCGATATGGCAAATATTTCCAGGGACAGTGCGTAGGCATGGGCCATTATCATAAGCCCTCCCAGTATCACAATCAGGTTCACCGGAAGAATGGAGCACAGAAGCGCCATCATCAGGACAATGGCCGGGTTCTTCAGACGGCTCATAAATCCCACGTTCTGATTAATCATAAGGAAGGTCGTCAGCGCCAGCAGGAACTTCAAAAGCGGCATGACGTAAATATCGTACTTTGCGTAAAAAAGCTTTATTTTTTCTCTGATTTCCAGTAAAGTTGTCATGTTATGATGTTCCTCCTGCGGTATGATTGCTGCCTCCGGCCTTGCCCTCCGCTTCATAAAAGGCAGAAATATGCTTCAGCAGCTGGTAGTATCCGGACAGGCTCTTCCGGTTTTTTTTGTATTTCCAGCTATAGTAGAAATAAGTTATCACCACGTAGACAATAAGGCCTGCCACGTAGCAGGTGGCAAGCTGCTTTCCAAATGCCACCAGATCCATCTTATGGATGTTCGCCATGAGATATTCCAGCTTGTAAAAGCCCCAGAGGCCCAGGCAGAGCCCGTAAACCAGCGTGTAGCAGATCACGCTCCATATCAGATTGAGGCCGATGTAATCCCCCCGGAAATAATGGTTGATGGGGATGCTCCTTTTTCCCTCGTGTGTCTCGTAGGCGGCCGCCCTGGTCATCAGCCTGATTTTTTCTTCATTCAACATAGGCCACTCCTTTATCTTTTAAGTATACCACATCTACCGGCCGCTTCCAATACCAATACACAAAAAATATACCTTCCCGGCCCCTTTTTCTTTCAGAGCCCTGGCCGCCGCATCCATGGTACTTCCCGTCGTATATATATCGTCAATAAGAAGAATTGTCTTAAATTTTACATGATCCGGCCGGATTTTAAAAGCAGTTTTCATATTTCTTCTCCGCTCCCTCCCCCCAAGTCCCTTCTGGGGAAGTGTCTTTTCCACACGGACAAGAAGGCCCGTTTCCACCGGAATATGCCAGCTTCTTCCAAGCTCCCTGGCCAGAAGCTCCGCCTGGTTATAGCCCCGCTTCCGCCTTCTGGATGGATGCAGGGGAACCGGAATCAGAACCTCCGGCCGCCACCTGGCTGCCTGCACGCCAAAAGCCAGGGACATTTCCTCCCCATAAAACCGCTTATATTCCCTGCGTCCCCGGTATTTAAAAGCCGCTATGGAATCCCGCAGCCTGTCGTCATAGAGAAATAAGGCTCTCCCTCTGTCATAAGCATGGCCCGTTTTCCCGCAATCCATACAATACTCCCCGTCAGATTCTCCCAGAGGCTTCCCGCACTTCATACAAAAAGGCTCCTCCACCCGCTTAAAAACTCCCCTGCAGGAGGGGCAGACATACCTGGCGCTCCAGGGAAGGACCTTATGACAGACCGGACATCTGGGCGGATAGATAAGATTCAATAGTCCTTGCCAGACCCGAATAGCGTTTCTGCTCACTCTCATTTCCCACCATATTCTCAAAGGCTTCCTTACTTCCCACCAGGGTTACGCAGGAGCGCGCCCTGGTAACCGCCGTGTACAGAAGGTTCCGGTTCATCAGCATCCTGGGACCTCCCAGAAGGGGGATCACCACAGCCGGGTATTCGCTTCCCTGGGATTTGTGGATGGTGATGGCGTAGGCCAGCTCCAGCTCGTCAAGCTGCTTAAAGTCGTAGGTCACAAGCCGCCCCTCGTCAAACTCTACCTGCATGGTTTCCGCAAAGGTGTTAATCTGACGGATAAGACCCATATCCCCGTTGAAAATCCCAAGCCCTTTATCCACGGCCAGCCCGTACCGGTTGCGTACCTCCCACTCCATCTGGTAGTTGTTGCGTATCTGCATGACCTTGTCCCCCTCCCGGAAGAGGCCGTTTCCATGCTCCCGCTCCTCCTTATCCGGAGACTGGGGGTTTAAGTATCTCTGCAATACTATATTCAGCTGCTCCACCCCCAGTGCACCTTTCCGCATGGGGGTCAGTACCTGGATATCAAAGGGCTTCGCCTCCACATATCTGGGAAGCTTCTCCTGCACCAGAGCCAGAACCACTCTGGCTACCACCGTGGGATCCTGCCGCTCCAGAAAGAAGAAATCCCGGCTCTTGTTGTTTAAGGCCACCCGCTCTCCCTGGTTTATCTTATGGGCGTTTACAATGATATCGCTCTGGGCTGCCTGACGGAAAATCCGGGACAGGCGCACTACCGGGAATACCCCGCTGCCGATCACGTCCCGCAGTACATTACCCGGCCCCACGCTGGGGAGCTGGTTTACGTCCCCCACCAGAATCAAACGTGTGCCAGGCAGGATTGCTTTTAATAGAGCCTGCATCAGATAGAGATCCACCATGGACATTTCATCGATAATGACCACGTCCGCCTCCAGAGGATTGTCAGCGTCCCGCTGGAATACCGCCCGGTTTCCTCCCTGGTCGGGACTTCCGGACAGCTCCAGCATCCGGTGAATGGTCCGGGCCTCATAGCCCGTGGCTTCTGTCATCCGCTTTGCCGCCCGCCCCGTAGGCGCAGCCAGCAGGATTTCCAGGTTCTCCGCCTCAAAATACCGGATAATGGTATTGATAGTGGTGGTTTTTCCGGTTCCCGGCCCGCCGGTTATAATCAGAAGGCCGTTCTTCACCGCCTCCGCCATGGCCTTTCGCTGCTCCTCCTCCAGATGGATCCGGGAGTAATCTTCCACCCGGCGCATTTTCTCCTCCGCCCGTCTGTCCAGCTCCTCCATGGGCTGGTTTAAGGCGCACAGCATGGCGGCCACATTGAGCTCCGTGTGATAATAGCCCGCCCCGTAGAAAAAGGGGATTTCCCGCTGTTCATCCTCCCGCATTCCCGTATACGCCGGGTCTGGCAGCATCCGCCGCACAAGCTTTCTCTCCACATACAAATCCATCAAATGCTTTTCCACCGTCTCCCGGGGCACCTCAAGAAGCTCCATGGCCTGGTCCTTCAGCCGCTCTCCCGGAAGGCAGGTGTGCCCCTCCCCGGCCGCCTGCTGCAGGGTATATAAAATCCCGCTTCGCACCCTGTAATCCGAGTCCTGGTGAATGCCCACACGCCGGGCAATCTCGTCCGCCGTGCAGAATCCCACGCCCTCTATATCGTCCGCAAGCTGATATGGGTTTTTCTTTATCTTCTCATAAATGGATTGCCCGTATTTTTGGTAAATTTTTACAGCCAATCCCGTGGTAACGCCGTATTGCTGGAGAAACAGCATGGCCTGGTGGAGCTCTCTTTTCTCCTCCACCTGGACGGCGATCTCCCGGGCCTTCTTTTCGCTGATACCCTTAACCTCCGCCAGACGCTCCGGCTCCTCCTCGATAATGCGGAAGGTATCCTCCTTAAAGCGGCGCACAATCCTGGCCGCCAGAGCAGCGCCTACCCCTTTGACAGCCCCGCTTCCCAGATACCGCTCCATTGCCAGCATATCCTTTGGCGCAAGGCTCCTAAAGCTCTCCACCTGGAACTGCTCACCGTACATGGGATGCACCTTGTAGGCACCCTCAAGCTCCAGATACTCCCCTTCGCTTAAAGACGAGAAGCTGCCCACACAGGTAATCTCCTGCTCCTCACTCATCAGCACAAACACGGTGTATCCGTTTTCATTATGATAGATTACATGCTCTATGTATCCTTCCAGCCTCATGCCGCCCCTTTATACACCCCTCTTGTTGTCCCATCTCTTTACATACACAAAGGCATGACGAAAAAACGCCATGCCCCTCTCTATTCTCTTTTCCGGTTTTGTCTACTCGCTGTCCCTGTGTCCGGACATAAATTCCACAAACTTGCCGGTTCCGATAGCCACGCACTGCATGGTATCCTCGGCTGTCATGGTATTGATGCCTGTTTTTTCCTCCAGAAGTTCTTCCAGGCCTCTAAGCAGGGCGCCGCCGCCGGTAAGCACAATGCCCCTGTCCGCAATATCCGCGGCCAGCTCTGGCGGAGTCCTCTCCAGCACGCTATGCACGGTTTCCACAATCTGAAGGGTAGTCTCCCGGAGGGCTTCCTCCGTATCCTCCGAGGAAACACTCACAGTCTTGGGAAGTCCGGTTACCAGGTTCCGGCCTCTCACATCCATGGTTTCCGCCTCCACACGGCGGTAGCAGCTTCCCACCTTGATCTTAATGTCCTCTGCTGTTCGCTCTCCGATCAGCAGGTTGTGTTTCTTTCTCATATACCGGACGATAGCCTCGTCAAAATCATCTCCGGCAATCTTCACGGAGCTGCTGACAACGGTTCCGCCAAGGGAAATCACAGCCACATCCGTAGTACCACCGCCGATATCCACGATCATATTGCCGCAGGGCCTGGAAATATCAATGCCGGCCCCAATGGCGGCTGCAATGGGCTCCTCTATAATCAGCACCTCCCTGGCTCCTGCCTGGTAGGTGGCGTCCTCCACTGCCTTCTTCTCTACCTCCGTCACACCGCTGGGCACGCATACCGCAATCCTGGGCTTACGCATATGACGTTTTCCCAGGGCTTTTCCTATAAAATACCGGAGCATTTTCTCCGTCACCGTATAATCCGAAATCACACCCTGGCGCAGGGGACGCACGGCGACAATATTGCCGGGAGTTCTTCCCAGCATCAGCCTTGCCTCCTCACCGATAGCCCGGATTTTATTTGTATCACGGTCAAAAGCCACTACTGACGGCTCCTTTAACACAACGCCTTTTCCCTTTATATAAACCAGAATACTGGCAGTTCCCAGATCAATCCCGATATCCGTTCCGTTTCCCATTTACGCTTCTGTCCCCTTTCCTTTACTCTATATATGTATTTCCATTTTTATGGAAAATATTCTCATGTATATTTCCGTCAAAGCCCCTTCCAGAAGGGCATGGCTGCAAGTACACTCTATTATAAACAATTCTACTGGATTTGCAAAGGTTTTTTACAAAAACTTTTCTTAAGCTTTGTTAATCTTTGCCAGAAAAGGGGATTTCCGCGTCCGATATTACGCCGTCTTGAAAATATGACCTCTCACCCTGGCCACCGCCATCAGCAGAATCAGTCCCAGCACGCCGCATCCCACAATCTCACCGGCTCCCACGGTGGCCATCATAAAGGGAATCGGAAGCTTCTCCCCATATCCATAGTACAGCACAAACGGCACGATCAGGGTATTGGCAAGAATAGGCGGCAATGGAGCCAGATACCGGCTTTTCTTTCTCAACAGGTAAGTTCCCACCGCGCCAATCAGGGTAGCCAGGCTTCCAAACACCACATCCAGCACAATGGCCCCTCCCATAAGGTTGGCAATGAGACATCCTATGAACAGTCCCGGAATTGCCGCCGGCGTGAAAAAGGGCAGAATCGTCAGCGCCTCCGCCACACGGATCTGCACATATCCGTAGCTGGCCGGTGCAAACAGCATGCACAGAGCCACGTAAATAGCCGCTATCATGGCAGCCTGGGTCATCAGGGTTACTTTGTTTTCTTTCATTTTTTTGTTCTCCTCTAGTATTTTTTTTACGTGTGGAAGGTCTCGAACACACGGTTTTTTGGAAACGCCCTAAAAAGGCTTTTCCAAAAACACATTATATAGAAAAAACGGAAAATGTCAAGGAAATATGGGAAAGCCCGACTATCTTTCACCTTCCCGCCTTCATGGCAAGCCGGAAAGTACACCCTCCCCCATCCGTATCCACGGCTTCCAGCTCTGCCTTCATGCTTCGTGCCAGGGACACGGCTATTCCAAGGCCCAGCCCGAAATGCTCCTTATCCTTGCGGGAGGGATCCATGCGGCTGAAGCGGTCAAAGACCCGGTCTTTCCATCCATCCGGGATTCCCGGGCCGTGATCGCATACGGACAGAAGCACCCGGCCCCCCTTTTGGCACGCCGACAGTTCTATTTTTCCTGCACCATGCTTCCCGGAAGTATCCAGTCCAGAACCCTTCTCTGCTTCCGGGCAGCCGTAAGCCATGGCATTGTCCAGGAAAATAGCCAGCACCTGGTAAATCCACTGGGCATTTCCGTACACAGGCGGCAGAATATCTTCGGGAAGCTTTAGGCAAAGCCGGATTCCCCTGCTCTCACAGAGGGGTTCATAGGTTTCCAGAAGCTGTAAAAGTACCCCGTCAGCCTCCACCCGCTCCATCTTCGAAGCGCCGCCTGTTCTCTTTTGTCCCCAACCTCTTTTTACGTCCTCCTCCTTGTCCAGGGAGGCCAGGAAAAGCAGGTTTTTCACCAGACGCCCGGCGCGGACGCATTCCTTCCCGATAAGCTCTGCCATATGGTCCGTCTGCTCTGGTACGGTGGTAATGGCCGTGGCGCAGGTCTGTATGACGCTTAAGGGCGAACGAAGCTCGTGGGAAGCAGCCGCCACAAATTCCGTCTGCTTCCGGTGGTATTCCTCCACAGGCCTTATGGCCCGCCTCATAAGCCGCCTGCTGACCAGAAACAGGGCCGCGGTCCCCAGAATCTCCAGGGAAATATAGAGCGCCCCCTGCCACTGACGGCTTCTTTTCTCAGCCGTAGTGTCCAGAAGCAGTATCAGCCCGCAAAAGCCTCTGTCCCGTGACATCACGGCCGCGCCGCCAAGGTAGGTATCCCCCCCGTCCCCCTTCAGGGAGAAGACAGAGCTCTCCTGGCTGGAAAGGGAAAAGGGCCTGATGGAAAGATCCACATTCTCCTGAAGGGCCTGCTCCCGCAGCCGGGAAATCAAAATCTCCCTGGGAGTCTCAGGCTTCCAGGAGCCGTTAAAGAACAGCGGACGGCCATTTTCTTCTATATAAATAATGAACCTTCCCTCCGCCTCCACTCTGGCAAGCCAGCTATCGGATATTTCGGAATCCATCTCAAGCTTCCGCTTCAGATCCAGCATCTGATTCCGGAAAGCTTCTTCCGTCCTGCTGTCTGCCCAGGTTATCTGATAAAACCAGGCGATACAAAGCATGAAAAACAGAATCAGACTGGTGACGCAGGTAAAAAGGAGGGTTAAATGACGATACAGCTTCTGAATCATGACGTTTTTCCCAGCTTATAGCCCACCCCGTGAACCGTAAATATTTTTACAGCGCTCTTTAAGGTACGCAGGTGTTTCCTCAGATAATAGATGTAAGTGTCCAGATTTCCGTCCTCCACCTGGCCGTCCGGCCCCCACACCCGCCCGAAAAGCAGGGCCCGGGCCAGGATTTTCTCCGGATTCTGCATAAAATATTCCATCAGCAGGGCCTCCCGCCTGGACAGCCGGATCATTTCTCCACCCACAGACAGCTCATGATTCTGTACCTGGTATTCCAGATCCCCATACCGGAGACTCTCCTGCTTTTTCAGCACAGCCGGGCGGCGCACCAGGGCCCGGATTCTCGCCAGAAGCTCCTCCACATCATAGGGCTTTCCGATATAATCGTCTGCGCCCCCGTCAAGCCCCGCAATGCGCTCCCGCACGTCGTCCAGGGCTGTGGCCAGAATCACCGGCGTACGGATGCCGTTTTCCCGAATCATCCGCAAAAGCGACAGCCCGTCAAGCCCCGGAAGCATCCTGTCCAGAATCATCAGATCATAGACCGGCTGCAGGGCATAAAACGCCGCGTCTGCCCCGTGGTATACGCAGTCTACCTGGTAACCCGCGTGTACAAGCTGAAGCTTGAGGGCTTCGCAGAGCTGCTGGTCGTCCTCTATCAATAAAATCCGCATAGACATTCCTCCTGGAAAAGGTATTTTATATCCCATCCGCAGCGCGCATCCGGCTGTTTTCGCACTGTTCATTGCTATCGTGGAGATTATAGCATACAAATCTCAAAAAAATCTTTAAGCTTTTCTGAGGATCCGGCAAGATTTTCTGAACTTTCCCTGTTATGCTGGAGAAGAACTCTGAAATCAGCATCTGCTTAGGCGGATGCAGTACGCAAACAGGAGGTTTATCTATATGAAATTCAAAAAACTTTTATGTCTGGCAGCTTCCCTGACTCTGATTCTGGGTTCCATTGCCGGATGCGGGAAAAAAAACGGGGATTCCCCACAGGGCGGGGACGCTCCCCAGGCAGACCAGGGGGACGGCGCCATGGGACGCTATGTGGAAACGGATGTGCCCCTTCCCGGTCAGGGGGAGGAGCCTCTTGGCATTCTCTGGGAGGAGGGGGGGCTCTCCCTCTACACTGCCACAGACGCCTCCCACACAAGTTTCCTGCGCTACCAGTATAATGGCCAGGAATGGTCAACGGGCACTGAGATTCCATGGCTTGCGGACGCGGCCGAAAGGCTTCACCTGTGTGCCTGCTATATCTATGGCGGTATGGACGGCCGTCTGTACGCTATGGCCTATCCTGCCGAGGATGACGACACCCTTTTTTATGGACAGTATATCCTCTCCTCCGAAGATGGCGCCACAGCTGTGGATCTGACCCCCCCATCCATCACAGAAAAGGGGGAATCCAGAGACTATATCCTGGATATGACTGTGCTGAAAGACGGCTCCTTAGGCATTGCCTGCTCCTCCCGGCCCGGCATACAGTTTTACCGGGACGGAAAGCAGATATTCGAAACCAACGGCATTTCCTTTTCCAGCGATCACCAGGCCTGCCTGACCGCGTCCGGAGAAACCATCGCCGTGTTCTCAGAGGACGGAAAGAGCGTGGATTTCTACAATGCCAAAGACTTCCAGAATCTTGGCAATGTACCCGTAGATCTGGATCTTATGGAGGCCCTTATCGCCCCCGGGAACGATGGCGTCTGGTATCTTATGCACAGCCGCGGGCTCTTACGCATCTCGGAGGACGGCAGCATTGTGGAGACCATTATGGAGGGCTCCCAGGGGCTTATGGGTTCCTCCACAGCAGACAAAATGAACTTTGTGGCCGGTGGACAGGATGATTTCTACTGCCTGTACAGGGAGTACAGCCAGAATACCTGCCATCTGAAATACTACAGCTACAACGACTCTGTTCCCGCCGTCTCCTCCGACTCCTTAAGTATTTACGGGCTCCGGGAAAATCCTGTGGTCTCCCAGGCTGTCTACGAGTTCCAGAACGCCCACCCGGAGGTGCGCATCGAATACAATTTTGCCGTAGGGGAATGGGAACATCCCTCCTCCGATGATATACGCACGCTGAACGCCGAGCTTTTAAACGGAAGCGGGGCGGATGTGCTGATTCTTGACAGCCTGCCTGTCCAGGCTTATATGGAAAAAGGTGTTCTCTCCGATATCAGTGACCTGAAAGAGCCCTTAAGTGAAAAAGGCGTCCTGCTGGATGTGATCGGAAACACGGCACAGCTTGACGGAAAAACCTACGCCTATCCCGCCACCATCAACGTCCCTATACGTTTCGGCAGTGAGGAGGGCATAAACGCCCTGGAAAGCCCGGACGCCCTGCACAGCTATCTGGAACAGCATCCGGACAGCCCCCTGTTTGGAAGGAGCTTCCACGGCTTTTCCGGCGGCACCCTGTTCCACGTCATGTACGACGAAATACTGGCTGCGGACGGCGCTCCCGATGAAGAAAAGCTCTCCCGTCTTCTGGAGGACTGGATGCAGATCTGTGAAAATGCCCAGACCCCGGAATTTGAGGAAGCCCTGGGGACAGAGGATATCCCAAAATGGGGCTCACTGGGAGTTGCATTTAATACGGGCGCGTTTTATTCCAGCGATGCCGATGTCTTTCTGGAAGAATTTTCCGGTCTTGGTTCCACCATGATCGCCTACACCCAGATGGATAAGAACGGCCAGACGCCCAGGGATTTAAAGGGTTATTATATCCCCCACACCATCGCAGGCGTTAACGCCTCCTCTGCCCAGCAGGAGCTGGCCAGGGAATTTATTGAAACGCTGTTCTCAGAAAATGTCCAGCAGCCAAACGGCTACAACGGCTTTCCGGTGACAGAACAGGCCCTGGAAGCCATGGCGGATTACGTAGAGACAGACGCCGCCCAGAATATAACCGTGGGCAGCGGCTATGAAGATCCCCTAACTGGCGAGGAATGCCATCTGAATGGCGTCTGTCCCTCCAGAGAGTGGGTGGAGGCCCTCATCACAACAATCAAAGGGCTTCGCACCCCCTTCCTGGTGGAAAGCGACATCACCAATACCTTCCTGGAAGAGGCGGAGCGCTTCTACAATGGGGAACAGAGCGCCCGGGAAGCAGCTGCGGCCATCTGCCAGAAGGTGCGCATGTATCTTGCAGAATAAACATAAGCGTCTGCCTGTGGGCGCTCCCACAGGCAGAATACCGGCCAAGCGCCCAGAAAGGAAGCATTTATGAAAAAACAAACGCTGACTGCTTTTCTTTTACTGCTGCCCAGCTTTCTGGGTACGGCGGTCTTTGTCCTGATCCCCTTTCTGGACGTCTTTCGCCGCTCCTTTTTTCAAGCTGTGGGAGGCTCCTTTGTGGGCCTCTCCAACTATATCGCAGTACTGGAGAATGAAGCCTTTCTCCAGGCGTTGTCCAATACCCTGCGCTTTCTTCTGGTCTGCCTGCCGCTTTTGCTGGGATTATCCTTTGCCCTGGCCGTCCTGTTGTATTCCCTGCCCTTTGCCCGCTCCTTTTTTGAGGCTTTTTTCCTGCTTCCCATGGCAATCCCCGTGGCCTCCGTGGTGGTATTCTGGCGGATGCTGTTCCACACAGACGGCCTGTTAAACGGGCTTTTGGGATATGGTGGGTTTTCCGGCGGGGACTGGATGAATACGGACGCAGCCTTTGGCGTGCTGGTGTTCTCTTATATCTGGAAAAATCTGGGATACGACGTCATTCTCTGGATAGCTGGCCTGTCCCAGATTCCAAAGGAGCAGTACGAAGCTGCCAGGGTCAGCGGAGCCGGGGAGCTTCGCTGCTTCTTCTCCATCACCCTTCCCCAGATGGGGGATACCATACTGATGATCGGCGTTCTCTCCTTTGTCAATGCCTTCCGGGTATTCCGGGAAGCCTACTTGATCGCCGGGAATTATCCCCACAACAGCATTTACATGCTGCAACACCTGTTCAACAACTGGTTTACCAAGCTGGATATCCAGAAAATGAGCGCCGCAGCCGTTATGCTGGCCGTTGTCATAAGCCTTATGTTCCTTTTTCTGGAACGCCGGAATGAAAGAAAGGAAAGGACGGATTCATGAAGTCTCTGACACAGCGCTTTACAGGCGTCCATCGCCAGTGGCCAGTCTATGTATTTTTATCCCTGCTGGCCCTCCTTATGCTCTTTCCGGTGCTGACCATGGCCTTAAGCTCCCTTATGGGCCCTGGGGAGCTTAGGGAATCCTACGGGGCGGTTCTTGGAGCCGGGGGCGAAAATATTTTGTGGAAACCCCTTCCCCAGTATCCCACTCTCCAGCCCTTTGTGGAGCTGCTGCTGGATTCCCCGGACTTCTTCGTTATGTTCTGGAATTCCTGCAGGCAGGTATTTCCTATCCTGCTGGGGCAGACTATGGTGGGCATGCCTGCGGCCTGGGCCTTTGCCCGCTACAGATTTCCCGGAAGAAAAGTCCTCTTCTGGCTCTATATGGTCCTAATGGTGATGCCCTTCCAGGTAACCATGGTTTCCAGCTACCTGGTCCTAAGCCGCCTGTCCCTTATGGACACCCATCTGGCCATCTGCCTGCCAGGAATCTTCTCCACCTTTCCGGTCTTTATTATGGAGAAATTTTTCCGGGCCATTCCGGATTCTCTCCTGGAGGCCGCCCGTGTGGACGGGGCGGGAGCCTTTACGATATTCTGGCATATCGGCGTCCCCTTAGGGCTTCCAGGCGTTATGTCCGCCCTGATCTTAAATTTCCTGGAATACTGGAACGCCATGGAAGCGCCCATGACCTTTCTCAAGACAAAGGCAAAGTTTCCCCTGTCCCTCTATCTGCCCGAGATCACCACCGATCAGATGAGCGTGTCCTTCGCGGCTTCCGTGGTCATGATGCTGCCTGCCATCCTGGGTTTTCTCTGGGGGCAGGAATATCTACAGGCAGGTATCGCGGCCTCCGGGCTGAAAGAATAGAAAAGTAAGAGGTTTATCCATGAAAGAAAAAATCGGAAAGTTGATTCTGTCATTTTTCGTTGTCATGATCTGCTGTACCCTTGTGGCCAGAGGCGCGGATTCCGTCACCGTGGCCAGGATACAGACCACAACATTCAAAAACGGAAGTCTGACCCATTCTTTTTCCGGCACAGGGAAACTCCAGGCAAAAAACCAGAGCTTTCAGTTTCTTCCAGAAAACCAGAAGGTAGCCAGAATCCTGGCCCGTCCCGGCAATACGGTGGAGGCAGGCCAGCCCCTGGTGCAGCTTGACAAAGATTATCTACAGGCGCAGATTTCAGATAAAAACCGGGAAATCCAGAAAATGAAGCTTCAGATGGAACAGCAGAAATTAAACGGCCAGACGGCCGCCCGCCTTCCGGCCACCGCCCAGGCGGAGCTGTCCCTAAATGCTGCCAGGGAGGCCCGCAACAAGGCCCGGGAGGCCTTCCATCATGCTGAGGAGGCCTACAACAGCTATATAAACAGTTCGGAATATAAGGCCGCCCTTGAAAGCCCGGAAGCGCCTCCCTCCGGGGATTCCGGCACAGACGGTTCGGACGGAGCTTCCGGCGGTTCCGGCACGGACAGTTCTGACGGAGCTTCCGGTGGTTCCGGCACGGACATTTCTGGCGGAGCTTCCGGTAGTTCCGGCACGGGCAGGCCAGGCGGAGCTTCCGATGATTCCGGCACGGGCAGGCCGGAGGGAACCCCCGGCGGTTCCGGTGCGGCAGGTACAGACAGTGTTTCCGGCGAGGCAGACACGGGCAGGCCAGAGAGAGCTTCCAGTGATTCCGGCACGGCCGGTACCGGCAGTATTGCCGGGAATACCGCAGGCCTTCCCTTGATCCGGCCCCACACGGTGTCTCTTGTGGCGTCTGCACCAGGTTCAGCCGGGGAGGCCGCCCAGCAGAAAAAACAGGAGCTGCAACAGCAGATGGATGCTGCCAGGGAGCAGATGGACGCCGCCCAGGATGCCTATGACCAGACAAAAGAAACCTACCGGCTTGCAGAGCAGGAGGAACAGAATACCCGGACAAACGAGGCCCGCCAGGCCCAGTCCTCAAGGCTGACGCTGCAAGGGCTTTCCCTGGATCTGGAAGAGCTGGAAGAAGACCTGGCCAGATTAACGGCTGTCCAGAGTGCGGACGGCATCGTGACAGCGGAAACCTCCGGTATTCTGGAATCCATAGGCGTTTCCGAAGGAACTATTACCGCCGGGACAGAGCCCCTGGTACTGGCCTCCACAGAGCTGGAAGCCTGCGGGGAAATTCCCGCCGGAGAAATCGGAAATGTAAAGGCCGGGGATGAGGTGGAGGTGCGCATCACAGGCTACGGCAAGCCTGTGGTCTTATCCATTGAACGGCTGGAGACCGGCCAGGAGGGCGCAGTGTTCTGGTTTGCCCCCTATACCGGCGCCGGAAATCCCGTAAGCGGGACGGCCTTTGCCTACGATTACAGCCAGAAGTCTGCTGCCAGCTACGACCAGCTTATCCCCCTCTCCGCCCTGTATGAATCCGCAGGCTCCTTCTATGTATTGACTGCGGAGGTGCGCTCCGGCATTCTGGGGGATTCCTACACAGCTGTGAAGGTGCCTGTGACCCTGCTGGAAAAAGACGATCTCTATGCCGCCGTCCAGACCAGCCTGGGAAGGGAGGCCTTAATAATTACCTCATCCAGCAAATACGTGAAAGAAGGTGACCGGGTACGCTTAAACGAGTAAATTCCCTCAAGTTAAAATGTATACGCTTTTTCTCTTCCTTTTCCAGGGCTCTTCTGGATTTCACTCCCAAAAGTCCAAGGGCCCTGGCGGGCTCTCTTCTCCTGCCTGTCCTTTTGGGAAGCCTTCTCGGTCTGTCCCTACGCCTCTACGGAAATCTCCTCTCCACCGGAAGCAGAATCGGATTTTACAGCTTAAATGCGCCTGTAACCAGAGAGCAGATGGATAACTTCTGGCTCGAAACCCCGCAGTTGTCCGGAGGGCAGGCCCCCTCTTCCAAGCCCCATGACACACAGGACATAAAAGAATCCGGCCTCCTGGATATGGCGTTGTTTGAAATAAAGGCGGATGTCCTGGTGGAGAATCCCGGGCTAAATCGCAGCGTCTCCGTCACATTAGGGGAGACCGCAGGAGCTATGCGTCTCCTTGTGCCCGACACCTTGATGCTGGGAAATTTTCCCTCCTCCGGCGATGAAAGGGGCTGCGTGATCAGCCGGAAAACCGCCGAAAGCCTCTATTCCTCCCGGGAAGCCCTGGGGGAATCCCTGTCCCTAAACGGGAAAGACTATATGGTCCGGGGAATCCTTGACAGGGATGCCCAGCTTTGCCTCATCCAGGGCGGAAGGGACGTCTCCTACTCCAATCTCTGCGTGGACGCCCCGGGTCTGCCCCTGTCCGCCGCACAGCAGCAGCTGGCGGGCCTTCTCTCCCTGGGAGCCGCCGTGGTCTCGGAAGGCAGCCTTTACCGGGGCATCGGAGGTGTATTTCTCTGGCTTCCGGCCTGGGGGCTTCTCTTTTATTTCACAAAAATAACGGCCCCATTGTACCGGAAAACGCAGACCTGTTTTGCCGGAAAGCCCTGGGGAGCCCTCCTTTTCACACTCCTTGGACAGCTTCGCTTTATCCTGTCCTTTGGCGCCGGTTGCTGGATCCTCCTTGTCTCCCTTCACTTTTCCGACGACTATGTACCCACCGCCTGGTCTGACTTTTCCTTCTGGACGGAATTATTTGCGCAAAAAAGCAGGAGTATCCTTATTCTCATAAAGGAACCCCTGCTCCACTGTGACCTGCGCATGCTGGGAAGCCTGGGCGGGGTTGTGACGCTTGCGGTTGTGGAAACGCTGCTTTTGATATTGTGGTTTAGACAAAGCAACAGGGGGAGCTATCTTCCCCCTGCCATTTCCTGAAACCTTTGCGTCAACGCCCAGGGCCTTGTCAGCCCTCTGTGCCGTCCTTCTTCTCCTCGTGGTATTCCTCCTCTGTGTTCACGCTCCACACATTAGTCTTGTCTGTTTTCCCGCTTAAAACATTGTCCACAGCCTCAAAGGCGGTAGCCATGGAGTGATCCATGTTGTTATAGCGGTGCTGGCCGTTCCGGCCCACACAGTAGAGGTTCTCAAAGCGGTTGAGGTAGGCGATAAGCCTGTCAATATCCTCATAGGTGTCAAAATAGGCCGGGTATGCCTTTTTGACCCGCTCTCTATGGGAATCCAGCACCTGTTTTTCATCGGAGATCACGCCCATTTTTATAAGCTCGTGAATGCCAAGCTTCACCCATTTCTCCTCACTGAGCTTCCAGTATTTGTCCCCCTCATTGCAGAAATATTCCAGACCAATCCAGACGGTGTTCTTTGGGTCCTTTACCAGATACGGGGACCAGTTATTGAAAATCTGGATCCGGCCGATCTTCACCCCCACATCCTGCACATAAATCCAGCAGTCCGGTACAATATTGGATAAGGTCTTTAGCTTTGTCTCATTTTTCAGATTCAGGCGGTTTACCAGAAGGCCCACGGTGACAAAATCCCGGTAGGGAAGCCCCGCCGCGATTCTCCCCTCCTCCTCCGGCACATCCGGCATGCCGGCCACCAGGTCTTTCAAGGGCATGGAGGAAAAGAACACATCCCCTTCCACCGTATGGGTCTGTCCGTCCAGCTCATACTCCAGGGCCGTCACCTTATTTCCCTCTGTGCGCACCCCGGTCACCTTACAGCCCTTACGGATTTCCCCGCCCATCTGCTCCACCTGGGCGGCCGCCGTCTCCCAGAGCTGGCCCGGACCGTATTTGGGATAATTGAACTCCTCGATTAAAGAGGTCTGCACCTTATGCCTGTCCTGCTTATGGGGAAGCATTTTCACAAAATTATCCTTGAGAATCCCCACAATGGAAAGCCCCTTGGTGCGCTGGGCGCCCCAGTCCGGGGCAATCTGGCTGGGATGGCGTCCCCACAGCTTTTCCGTATAGCCCTCAAAGAACATGGAGTACAGCTTCTTTCCAAAGCAGTTGATATAGAAATCCTCCAGGGAATTCACTGGCTTTTTCTTTGCCGCAGCGCCCAGATAGCTGAAGCCCGCCTGCATACTGGTCATAAGTCCCATATTTTTAAACAGCTTGACGTTAAGCTTAATGGGATAATCGAAAAATTTCTTTCTGTAGTAAATCCTGGATACCCGGTTCCGGGTCAGCATCACCGTATCCTCTTTTTCCGGATCCGGCCCCCCCTTTTTCAGAGGAACCTTTCTCCCAAGGATCCTGTCGTCGTAAGAGGGCATTCCCTGTCTGGGCATAAGCCCGTCCCACCACCTGGTTACCCGGTCGTCCTTGGAGAAAAACCGATGACCACCGATATCCATGCGGTTACCATTGTAGCGCACTGTCCGGGAAATGCCGCCGATTTCCTGGCTCTCCTCCAGTATCACTACCTCATATTCCCCGGAACGCTTTAAGAGCTCAAAAGCCGCCGTTATGCCGGCCGGACCCGCCCCGATAATCACCGCTTTTTTCATATCTTATTACCTGTCTCTTTCTGCTGTGTTTCACACTGCTGGTTACCTATCTATAGATTATACCCTGATATATCCCTGTTGAAAAGGGTGTTTTTCTGAATCATTCCCGCAAAATAGCGCGAATTTGCACTTGTGCTTTTCCTGCCTGAATGCTATACTTGTCTTATAAATATTACAAAATTATTACATTTTTATGACAAACCACAGATTTCTGAGGCAGCAGGGGGATTTCTATGTATTATTTTATCGTTAATCCCAGCTCCCGCTCCGGCCACGGCTTAAAGGTCTGGCAGAAGGTTGAGGCAGAGCTGGAACGCGTTTCCGTGGAATACCGGGTATTTTTCACATCAAAGCATTTATCCGCAACGGAGCTGGTAAGGGATATCACCGGGCAGCCCGGACAGCACACCATTGTGGCCCTGGGAGGCGACGGGACCGTAAACGAGGCGGTCAACGGCATCCAGGATTTCAGCCGGGTTACCTTTGCCTATATTCCCACAGGCTCCAGCAATGACTTCGCCAGAAGCCTGGGGCTTCCCCATGACCCGGTAGCCGCTGTACAGAATATTCTTTGTCCCACCTACTATGTGAAAACCGATCTGGGAGAGCTTCGATACAACGGAAATACCCGGCTTTTTGTGGTGAGCTGCGGCATCGGCTTTGACGCCGCCGTCTGCCATGAGGCGCTGCGCTCCCGTATAAAGGATGTTCTCAACCATCTTGGGCTTGGGAAGCTTACCTATGTGGGCATTGCCCTTCGCCAGCTCCTGCTGCTGCCTGCATTTCCCATCTCCATACGCTTAAATAACGGCCTTAAGCTGCCCTTTCCGAAAATATTTTTTGTCTCCGTGCAGAATTTCCCCTACGAAGGCGGCGGCCTTAAGATATGTCCCCATGCGGATTATAAGGACGGAAAGCTTGATCTGTGCGTGGTAGAACGGCTTAGCAAGCTCTTCCTGGCAGCCGTGCTTCCCACAGCCTATTTCGGCAAACACACCATATTCCGCTGGGTACATCTATATAAGGGCGAATCCATTCACTTGAAAACCACTGTGCCCATGCCTGTCCATGTGGACGGAGAATCCTGCCAGTGCCAGACTGACATCTCCCTTCGCTGCCTGCCCGCCCGTTTAAAGGTAATTACCGGAAACAGGAATGATTTCTAAATTAATTCTTAAAATATAATAAAGATTATTGTACTTTGTCATGCATTGTGCTATTCTCTCAAAAGAGGCTGACAAACCATTACAAGGGTCCGGAACCAGAAAGAGCCCCGACATCAAATAGGAAAGAAGCTGATACCATGAAAGAATTTTTTCGGACGCACAAACACATCTGGGTGGCATCCTACGCCTTCATTTATATGCCCTGGTTTATCTGGCTGGAAAGCAGGGCCAACCTGCCCTATCATGTGATCCACATGCCCCTTGATGATATCATTCCCTTTTGCGAGTATTTTATCATTCCGTATTTTATCTGGTTTTTTTATGTGCCTGCTGTATTTGTATATCTCTTTTTTAAGAGCCGGAAAGAATTTTACCAATACGCAGTGTTTGCCTTTACGGGTATGACCCTGTTTCTGATTATATCCACCGTTTACCCCAACGGCCATCTGCTTAGGCCCATGGAATTTGAACGGCAGAATATTTTTACCGCCTGCGTGCAGTTTCTGTACCAGGCCGACACCTCCACCAATATCTTTCCCAGTCTCCACGTGTTCAACTCCGTTGCTGCCCATATGGCAATCGCACACAACCAGGAGCTTGGCAGTAACCGCTGGGTGAGGGGGGGCTCCTGGATTCTCATGGTTTCCATTATCCTGGCCACCGTATTCCTGAAACAGCATTCCACTGTGGATGTGGTGGGTGGTATTCTGCTGGGCTTTGTGCTGAACCAGGCCATATACCACACGGATTACAGCCTGCTTAAGGAACAGAGACGCCAGCGCCAGGTGCGCAGACGGCCCCGGAGGGGTATGATCGCTTGAAAAAAAGGATTTTGTAAATAAACGCCTGTCCGGTCAGAATTATCCACCGGACAGGCGTTCTCTTTCGTCAGATACTTTTTTATAAAGAAGCCTTCCCTTCTCCCAGGCGCCTAAGAGCGCTGTCATAAATTTTCCGAAGCTCCTTTTTCTTTTCTGCCTCCAGAATATAAGGGCAGTCTATGGAATCTGTTTTTCGGTACTGCTCCACAAGATAGTCTCTGTGCCTCTTCTCCCCATTCTGCTGCCATTTCTGTAAAGTCTCCCTGGGGAAAAGAGCCGGGGAGGCCACATATCCGGCATATTCGTCCAGGGAGCGGTCGCTGCACACAAACCCGGCCTCCAGTCCTTCCCTGATCTCCTCCATTATACACTCCTCAACAGAATCTTCCGGAATTCCCTCCAGGATCCTCTGGGTAAAGGAAATACATTCCAGGTCCTGGATCAGTTGTAAGGGATCAAATACCTCGTCCAGGCTCAGCGCCCCCACACAGTAAAAGCGTTTTGCCCCGGAGAGCGCCCCTGCCATTATCATCATTCCCTTCTCCATGGCGCTTCTTCCGTCCGCCTCCTTAGCCCAGGTGTGAATGTTGGTGCTGGAATAATCCGGACATCCTCCTGTGATATACGCCAACAGCTCCGCGGAGGCCTGCTCATATAAAAACTTTTCCGGGCTTCCAAAGGCAATGTTAAAATAGCGGAAATCAAAAGGAAAAAGATTTGGCCGGATTTCTCCCTCAAGGCCCGTGAGCGCTTCCACCAGAATGCATCCTCCCGCCACCTCCGCCAGGGCCATGGCCAGTCCCATGGACACGCTCATGGGCGTCGTCACCCCCAGGTCTGGCATGGCAAAGGTATAGAAGGATTTCAGCCTTCCTTTGTTTGCAAGGACGATCTCCAGGGATTCCCCGCCCAGGGTCAGCGGGCTCACCATGTATACCGGAAGGTGATTCATCTCCTGCCCCATAACCGCTGCCATCTCAGCCAGATATTCTGCCGCCAGCAGGGAGTCCGGAGCCAGAGGCCACCCAGAGGAGCAATTCTCCGCCGCCAGCCTGTACCGGGCCAGGGAGGATATCTCTGGGGGAACATCTGTGGGATATCCGGGAATCACTGGATTTACCGGGTATATGTGGCTGGCCTTCTCCACAAATCCGGCGCAGCGGGCCAGGCTTTCTGTAGTGTAGACCTTTATTTTTCCATTCTGCGCGTCCCGGTATTGGTAGGTATAGGGGCTTGGTTCCCCGTGAAGGCGCTCTCCGTGTTTATCCGGGGGCGCTCCCCGCCCTTTCTGTTTCTGCATAAAATCCTGATAAGCCCTGGTTGAAATAAGAGCCCTGTCTCCTTTGAGGGAAATTCCCTGGCAGCTTTTCAGTTTTTTCTGGCACTCCCCGCTGGCCACCTTGATTCCTATGGTCTGTAAAATATTCCCCGTTGCATCCAGTATCTTTTCTGCCTGTTCCCGGGAAAGGTGCCTGCCCGTCTCCAATCTCATACTCTGTCTCCTCGTATAATAATTTTTAGCCAATCAAAACAGGCTATAGGTTTATCCGGCACAGTCGTCTTTGGTATAGGTGTCCACCACCTTGGACAGATAACGGAACCCATCTACATCCAGCCCTTTCTTCACGGCTACCCGCTCCGCCAGAAGCTGCAGGGGAATCAGAAATACTGCGGGAGAGAGGACTTCCATACAGGCTTCCACCCGAATCGTCGGCAGGGCTTGTGATTCCTGGTCCATACACAGGGTAACATCCGCTCCGATGCGCTTCAGGTATTCCCCATGCCCGAGGGCTCTCTCCCGGTTTTCCTCCCCGGATGCCAGAAGCAGGATGGGAAGGCCCTTTTCCACAACCTCCACCGCCCCGTGGCGGAAATCGGAGATGCTTGTGCCTGCGGTATGGATAAAGGTTTTCTCCTTCATCATCAGCGCCCCCTCCAGAGCCGCAGCCGCGTTGGCCCCTGTGCCCAGAATATAAAACTGCTCCGTCTCCAAAAGTTTCTCCGCCAGGGGGGAAAGCCTTTCCATGCAGCCCTCCAGGGTTTTTTGTATCAGACCGGGGAGCCTTTTAAGCTCTGCCTGCACCTGGACGTCATATCCGGCTGCCAGAATATACAGAATCAGAAGGGAGGCCAGGTTTGTCTTTGTAGCAGAGCTGATCTCCCGTCCGCTGTGCAAAAGAAGCACCTCCTTTGCATGGCGCGCCAGGCTGGAGGAAGCGTCGTTGGTGATTCCCCAAAACTCCACGCCCTGTTCTTTTAGCTTCTGTCCGAATAGTTTTGTCTCATAGCTCTCCCCGGACTGGGAAACAAAAATCACAAGGGTATCCCGGTCAATACCCGGCAGCACATAGGGCAGCTCATCCGACTGGATAATCTGGGGCGCCAGGTTACCGTATTTTAAAAAGGCATACCGGGCCATATAGCAGGCATTGAGGGACGCTCCGATGCCTGTGAGAATCAGTTTCTTTTTTTCCAGCAGGAGGCCGCGGTAATAGTCAGCTTTCGGAAGATATTCCTCCAGAATCTTTTCCGCCACCTCCGGCTGATGGTGAATTTCCTGCCACATTGCTGTATTCATTCTATTATATTCTCCTTTAAAAGCTCTGCGTCTGCCTTTCCAGATCCGGACAGACGGTGTTTTCCAGTTGTGTATCCGCCCCTCTTCTATCCTTTCACCGACCCTGTGGCCAGTCCCTTTGTGAGATACTTCTGGAAACACAGATAGACGAGAAGAGACGGAATCATAACGATATTAAGCCCCGCAAATAACGTAACCCAGTCCGCCTTCAGTTTGAAGGATTCCATAAGAGCGATAATTCCCACCGGAAGGGTCATCAGATTCCTGTCATGGAGGAATGTCAGCGCAAAGAGGTAGTCATTCCAGATCCAGACAAAGTTAAAGATAATAATGGTGATAATCCCGTTCTTTGATAGTGGAAAAATAATCTTCCAAAAGGTATTGTGGATCCCGCTTCCGTCCATGGCCGCCGCTTCCTCCAGCTCCCCTGGCATGCTCCGGAAAAAGCCGCTCATAATGAGCATGGAATAGGGAAGGCTGAACACCACATACAGAAGAATCAACCCGGGCCGGGTATTCCACAGGTGCAGTTTATAGAAAACCGTAAATTCCGACGGCAGAATCAGCGCCGTGGGCACATACAGCCCTGCGATAAACAGCATCAGAAGGGCCTCGCTCCACCACGCTGCGCTGCGCACCAGAATGTAGGAAACCGTGCTGGACAGCACCACCACAATGGCCACGGAGACAAGGGTCGTAAACACACTGTTTAAGGCATAAGTCTTAAAATCAATCTTCACCCAGGCATTGGCGTAGTTAACCACCTGCCAGGATTCCGGCAGCGCCCAGGGATTTGCCACAAATTCCTTGTTCGTCTTAAAGGAAGTATAAAACACCCAGAACACCGGAAACAGAACCGCAAGTCCATAGCACCCCGCCAGAATGTCCCTAAGGCCTCCCAAGGCCTTTCCTTTTTGTCTCTTACTCATCCCGGTACCCCCGTTTCATGGTCTGCATAATCACGAATATCATAACAAAAAGAATCCCAGACAGCAGCACGCCAATGGCGGACGCATACCCGTAATCGCTGTAGACAAAGGCATTTTCATAGAGATATGTGGTGAGAAGCTCCGAGGAACGGTTGGGGCCTCCCCTGGTCATCACATACACCAGCTCAAAGGAAAAATTGAGGGCTGTGACACTGAAAAATACCAGGGACGTCCGGATTTCATGCCAGATTCCCGGAATTGTCACAAAGCGGAACTGCTGGAAGGCTCCCGCCCCGTCTATGCGGGCCGCCTCATACCGGTCGTCGGGTATATTAAGGATGGCCGCCAGGAACATAATCATATAGAACCCTGTATTTATCCAGATCAGCGGCACAGACAGGGCTCCCATAATCACCTCCGCCTCCCCCAGCCACACATGGGTAAGGCTCCCAAGACCAATTTTCTCCAGAAACCCGTTTACCAGCCCAAAGGAAGGATTGTAGATGAACGTCCACAGCACGGATACAATGGCAATGGACATAACATAGGGAATAAAATAAATGACGCGAAGTCCCTGGTGATACCTGCTTTTCTTCCCGGCCGCCATTATGGCAAAAGCCAGGGCAAGGGCAAAAGTAACGATGGTACAGACTATCAGGAGAAACAGATTGTTTTTAAGGGCTTTCCACACTACGGGGTCCGCGAAAAGTTTTACAAAATTTTCCATCCCCACAAACTTAATCCCAGACGAAAACCCGCTCCAGGAACACAGGCTTAAAAAGAGGGATTTAAGACAGGGATAGACGCAGAAAACACCGTAAACCAGCAGGGTAGGCACCAGATACAGGGCCACAAAGCTTTTCTTATTTCCAATCATGTCTCCTCACCTGCCTTTCCCATAAAGTCAAGAAGCTCCCCAAGCTGCGGGCTCTCCCCTGTGCGCACATAATACCCGGAGACCGCGTTTCCAAGCCGCAGGCTTTCCCTGAGAGAAAAGCCCTGGAGCAGTCCAAAGCACAGGCCCGCGTTAAAATTGTCCCCGCCTCCAGTGGAAATTTTGGGAATCCTGGTGTAATATCCCATCTCCATGGCCATTTCCCCTCCCTGGTATCCATATGCCCGGTCCGCCAGGTGAAGGATGAGATAATCCACTCTCAGATAGCGGATGAGGCGCTCTCCCATTCCGGAAAGCTCTGGGGCCTCCTCCCTAAAAAGCGCCTTGTAGATCAGACGGCCTTCATTTTCATTGAGACTTAAGATTGTCCTGCGGTGCCGGTTGATCCGCTGGCTTAGTTCCAGAATCTGAAGAAGCTCCGTCTCCTTTTTCCCGGAGGCGTCCGAGAGGTCCAGAAGCGCCCACTTTCCCTTTTCTTTCCCGGTCTTTATACACTGGCTGTAGACTTCCTCAAACAACTTTGGCGCGCCTGGAAGCTCACTCCAGTTTAAAAGGGCGATCAGATCGCTGGACGCAAAACAGTCCACAACCAGGTCTCTCCCAAGCCGGCGGCAGATCATTTCCCAGCTCATTTCCGCAAGCTCCGCCATCTCATACAGCATCACCTTGCCGTCGAAAAATTCCAGGGCGTTGCTTTTTCCCATCCGGCATACCGTGTGGAGCGTGCAGTTTTCGCTCATACTGTGAAACAGGGGATAAACCCGGGGCTCCCCAAGACTTCCGATACAGTGAACGGGAATTCCAAGCCGCCCCAGGCTGTTGGAAAATATGGTCATATTTCCCCCTATCTTCTCCTGCTGCAGCTCCATTTCCAGGGAACAGCTCATATTTTTCTTAGAGATAAGGTACTGTCCGAATTCCTCTATGGTCTGGAAATATCTTTCCCATCCTCTGGCATCTTTATTTTTAATCACCCGGACTATGGCGTCCGCCACTCCATCAAAACCAGCGGCAGCCGTAAAACCGCCGCCTGTCTCCTGGATTTGTTTTAACCGTTCCAACAATAATGTGTTATTCACCGCTGCCTGTCTCTCCCGCCTTCGCGTCCATTCTCTCACAGAATTCCTGTCCGTTGATCTCCTCCTGGATTAACGCATTGATACAGTTGTTAAGCTCCGTTAGGATTTCCTTGTAGCGCACCTTGTAGGAGGGGGAGATCACTGTGACGGAATCATCCGCCATGCCCCACATAGTCTGTACGCTTTCCGGAAGAAACTGCATAACTTCCTCTGTCTGCTTCTCTGTGGCCAGCATAAAGCCTGTCTTTTCCGCTACATATTCCGCGTTCTCATCCGAGTAGAAAAGCTGAACCAGCTCTTTGATGTATTCCAGCCGGGAATCGTCCTCCTGCCTGGGAAGCACCATGCACTCCACCACTGCAGTGGCCGCCGTCTTTCCGTCACCCTCTCCTGGCACAAACATGGGCTGCAGGTCAAAGTCCTCCGGCCATTGATCCTCCATCTCCCCTTCCAGCCAGCTTCCGGAGGGCACAAAGGCGTCCTTGTTTCCGATAAAGTCGATCTGGGACTGGATATGGTCCATAGCCAGGGAATTTTTGTCGATGAATCCGGCATCCCGCATGGCCTCAAGCCTCCCTACTGCCTCCACTACCGCAGGGTCAAGCCACGCCCCCTCCTCATTGTTGTTTAACGCCTCCAGAGCCGCCGGATCTATGTTCTGAATCATGGGCACCAGCACCGCGTCCGCCAGCATAAAGGGGTATACGCCAGCATAAATCATGGGGGTTATGCCATCCGCCTTAATTTCCCCGCAAAGCTCAATATACGCATCCCAGTCGGAAGGAGCCTCCCAGCCATGCTCCGCAAAAAGCTTTCCACTGTAGAAGTTGCCCGCTATAAGCTTGCTGGTGGGCAGGAAATAATGGGCTTTGTCCACCTCCCCAAGCTCCAGCCCGGCGGAGAAAATGGTGTCGGCCAGCTTCCCTGTCCCCTCCAGGTTGGACTCCGCCAGAATATCGTCTACCGGGTACAAAAGCCCCTCCCTGGCAAACCCATAATAGTCCACGTCGCTGATCCAGGTGTAAAAGATATCCGGCGCTTCCCCCACATTCAGGAGGTTTCGGATTACCTCCGCAGCCTTGGCATTGCTCTCAAATTCCACCTGGACATCCGGGTGGTTTTCCTTAAATTTTTCCAGGGGAAGATCCCAGAACTGTTCCGTCACTTCCTGCTGCCACATAATCCGGATGGTGATATTCCCCTTTGTCTCTGCCTCATCCCCGGAGGCATTTTCCATGCCTCCGCCGCCGTCCCTATCGCTGCCTTTCCCGGCGCATCCCGCCAGGGAAAATAACAGAACACATACATAAAAAATTGCCGTCAGTTTCTTTACCATAATATCCTCCTATTTTAAGTTCCGCATCTGCCCTTCTAAGGCCGATGCCTGTTTTTTAGTTTCCGGTTCCTTACAGCGGCATCCACTGGGCAAATACCATCTCCGACGCACCCTTTAAGGCCGTTGTGCCGCTGTCGCTGTCCAGGCAGAGTCTTGGCAACACGTAGTCCGCCGCCAGCAGGCGCGCCCTTACCTGCCTCATGCTGTCCTCCAGCCTGTCTTTTATCACGCTGGCTGTTTTCCCGCCGATGTAAATGCAGTCCGGGTTAAACATATTGTTAAGGACGGAGAGCAGCTTTCCAAAAATCTCCCCGTTTTCCTCCAGTACCTTCCGGGCCGTGTCATCTCCCTTTGCCGCCAGGTTTTCAAATTCCTCCCATGTATGGATATCCTTTGGGGGGACCTCCCCCTTCTCCCTGGAATCCGCCGCAAAAAGCCGGTATTTCTCCACATAGCCCTCCATGCGCAGGTCGCTCTCCACACACCCCATGCTGGAACAGAGATGGCATTTCATCCGCATATTTCCAATGGGCATATGGCAGATCTCCGGGGCGTACCCGCCGCTTCCCCGCACAAGTGTGCCTCCGGACACAACGCCGATCCCAAGTCCTTCGTCCGCAAAGATATAGATAATATCCTCTTCCTCCCTGTAGGTATCCGCCTTTCTGTATCTGGAGAGCACACAGAGGTTTGATTCATTATCAATGTAGACGCTTTTTCCAAGGGCCTCCTCCAGCATGGCCTTTAAGGGCTGATCGTTGAAAATCTCAATCTCCGAGGAGACGATATTGCGGCTCTTCCGCTCAAAAATACCGGGCACCGCCACACCTACGCCGATAATCTGGCCGGGAGAAAATTTCCGCAGAATATGCTGTTCATATATCTCTCTGCACACCTCCACTACCTGCTTTGCACCGCTGTCTCCGGGATAGGCGAAATCCTCGCTGTATACCATATTTCTCCCATAGTCCATGACAGCGGCCCGGATGCTTTCGGACACGGTCAGATCCAGGCAGAGGCACAGGAGATTCTCATAATTTAAAGAGATCTCCATGGGATTGCGCCCCACCACCTTTACGTCATCCAGAACCGCCTCCCTAATGTATCCCCTCTCCCGCAGCTCATTGCAGATGTTGGAAATAGTGGCAAAGCTGAAGCCCAGCTCTTTTGTCATAAGCTTCTTGGTGCAGTCTTTATTTTTCCGCAGGTATTCCACAATATCCTTAGCGTGAACCTTTTTTAATTCCACGGAGCTTTCGATTTTCATTTTCTCTCCCCCTGTCCCATATTATTCTAATTATTATTTTATTAATTATTTTAATTACTATAATAATTGTATATTAACGTATGAAACTCCATTTGTCAATTAGTTTTTTCTTCCTTTTCCTTCCGGAAAAAGGCCGCTTCCAAAAAACAGGTCCATTGCTGTTTTGGAAACGGCCCCAATATAAAGCCTGCTCAGTTAAATCCCACAAATCGCTGGGCCAGCTTATAAGCCATCACGGAAATCTTCCGCCCGCTTCGTCCAGGCAGGTTCATGGTGCGGCCCAGAATCCCCCACTTCAGTTCATAGTAGACCTTGGGGTCTTTTTTCTTCAGATATTTCCAGAGCTCGTATTTCTTTTCCAGATTCTCCTTCTCGTTGGAACGGATGGCAATAATGGAGGACACCACCATCATAATCTCCAGGTAATTTTTCATATAGTGGCGCAGCTTCCTGCTGGGCAGAGCTTTCTTGTCTGACAGCCTGTAGTCGTCAATCATAAGACGGTTTACGGTAAGCTGCTGGTCCAGACGTCCAATCATAACGGTTTCGTTGACAGACTGGTCCTCTCTTCCAATGTAGTATCTGTAGAAATTCACATTGAGATAATACAGATTCTTTACATAGGGCAGGGGATGGTACACGAAAATATTGTCCACATAAAAGGTATGGGCAGGCAGTTTAAGCCCGCACTCCATCAAAAGCTTTGTCCGATAGATTACAGAGTGCATAAGGATATACTGCCCCTTGTGGAGAAAGCGCACGTCGTCCCAGGAAAATACCTGCTTTTGCGGGAATGCGCTGGTGTACCGCATGACTTTCTTGCGCTTCTGGCCCTCCTTTTCATAGACAAAATTACTGACAATCATATCCACGGTGGTGTGTCCCCCAGCCAGTTCTGTGATGGTGGAAAGAATCTCCTCATAGGCTGCCTGGTTTACCCAGTCGTCGCTGTCCACCACCTTGAAATATAGTCCGGTGGCATTTCGTATCCCGGTATTGACCGCTTCCCCGTGGCCGCCGTTTTCCTGGTGTATGGCCTTGACAATGCCAGGGTATTTCGCCGCATACTCGTCAGCAATAGCCGCCGTATTGTCCCTGGAGCCGTCGTCCACAATGATGATCTCCACCTCCTCCCCTCCCGGGAGCAGGGATTCTATACAGTTTCTCATATACTCCTGGGAATTGTAGCAGGGGATTGCGATTGATAATAGTTTCATGTCTGATCTGCCTCCTAGCTGTCTGTCACCCAAGGCTGCGGGCCGTCTTAAGGGCCCGGGCCGCCATGGCGTCTATATTGTAATATTTGTATTCTGCCAGGCGTCCCAGCAGATAAAGATTTTTTATTTTTCCGCCCAGGGCTGCGTACCTCTCATAGAGGGCCTGGTTTTCCGGATTCTGGATGGCGTAGTAGGGGATTTCCCCATCTGCCCCCGTGTAGGCGAAGGGATATTCCTTCACTATGGTAGTGTCTGGCGCCTGCTGCCCGGTGAGATACTTAAATTCTGTAATCCGGGTAAAGTCCTCGCTAACCGTGTAATTCACCACGCTGTGGCCCTGGTAATCCGGCCTGTCATAATGCTCAAAGTCAAAACGCAGACTCCGGTATGGCAGGCGGCCATAACAGTTGTCAAAGAGCTCATCCACAGGGCCTGTATAGATCACAGGGCCCCTAAAGGCCTCTCCCTCCAGAAGCACGCTGCCATTTTCCAGGGAAAAATCCAACACCTCTCTGGCCTCTGTCCCGGTCTTTACGGTAATTCCCGGGTGATCCAGGATTTTTTCAAACATGGGGGTAAATCCATCCAGGGGCATACCCTGGTATTTGTCGCCGAAATACCGGTTGTCATAGGAGATCACCACCGGCACGCGGCCGGTTACCGCCGGATCTATGTCTTCTGGCTTCTGGCCCCACTGCTTCATGGTGTAGCGCAGAAATATGTTCTGGTACACATACTCCGCAATGTCCTGTATTTCCGGATCCGGATGCTGACGCAGCTTCAGAACAGGCACCCGGGCCCCTTCCCCAAAGGCTTCCACAAGCTTCCGTTCCAGAACGCTTCCCTTTTCTTCCCCGTAAACCTGCCTCAGCGTATTCAGGTTAAAAGGCACCGGAATCAGTTCATTGCCCACCCTGGCCACTACCTCGTGCCCAAAGGCATACCACCTGGTGAAGCGGGACAGCCACGCATAGACCTCCTCGTCGCTGGTATGGAAAATATGAGGGCCGTATTTGTGTATCAGAATACCGTGGGCATCCTTTTCGTCATAACAGTTTCCGCCGATATGCTCCTTCTTTTCCAGCACCAGAACCCGCTTTCCCTGTTCCTCCGCCATACAGCGGGCGGCCACTGCGCCGGCGATGCCGGAGCCGATTACGATTGCGTCCATTTCTTCTCTCCTATTGTTAGTCCCGCATCCTCCCTACAAGTCCCTGGGGAATGCTGTTTATAGTATCTCTCTCAGATATTTTACATATGCTCCAAAAGCGGAGGGAATGGAATACTTTCTGTCCATGTCCTCCTTCTCCACAAACAGGAACCCCTCTTCCGGCTCCTTGCCGGGGTTCATCTCCGGCTCTTCGATTTGCACCAGGTAGCCCAGCATATGCCATTCGATATGGCTGAAGATATGCTTTGCCTCCGGCAGAGGCCGGATCCGGATGGGAGAGAGCTGCCAGGCCTGCACATTGTCCAGTACCTGCTCCCTGGACAGGGTTCCCTCCAGGTTGGGCAGCTCATAGAGCCCTGCCAGCAGGCCTTTCTCCGGCCTTTTGCGAAGAACCGCTTTATTATCCGACACCAGCACCAGCACCGTCCGCGCTTCCTTCCTGCGCTTTTTCGGCGGGGTTTTCCTGGGCAATGTCTCCTGGATACCCTGTTGCCGGGCTTTGCATAAATGCTTCAGAGGGCATTCCCCGCATTTAGGCGGCCCCTTTGGCACGCATACCAGGGCTCCAAGCTCTATAAGGGACTGGTTAAAATCCCCCGGTCGCGTTTCCGGAATGATTCCTTCCACCTGCTCTTCCATGCGTCTTTTTACAGACTGCTTCAGAATATCCTCCTGGCTGGCCATAAGCCGGGATAAAACCCTTAGGACATTTCCGTCCACCGCAGGCTTGCAAATGCCAAAGGCAATGGAGGCAATGGCTCCGGCCGTGTAACTGCCAATGCCCGGAAGCCCACGGATTTTTTCAAAATCCCCTGGCATCTCTCCGCCGTATTCCGCCGCAATCAACCGGGCAGCCTTCTGCATATTCCGCACCCGGTTATAGTAGCCTAAGCCCTCCCACAACTTTAAAATCTGATCCTCCGCCGCCTCTGCCAGGGCGGTTATGGTGGGGAGCTCCTCTAAGAAACGCCTAAAAAACGGCTTTACTGCCTCCACCCTGGTCTGCTGCAGCATGATTTCCGACACCCACACCCGGTAAGGCGTGGGCACGGACCGCCAGGGAAGAATTCTGGCATGGGCATCGTACCAGACCAGGAGAGGCTCCACGATTTCGTTTAATTCCATGGTCCTGGGGCTCCTGTTCTTTTGTCTTTTATTAGTCTAACACAACTTTTCGCAAATTACCACAAATCTTCGGATTTCTTAAGACCAGGCTTGCTAAATCTTAAGAATTAATACAGCGCCTTTTACAGCCGGACAGGAATCTGCCCGCCCAGTTCCAGTCTGTCCGGCTCTACCATGCAGTCGAAGGCCAATACCTTTACCCCGGCCTTCTCCGCCTCCCGCAGGGCATCCCCAAAGGCCGCGTGGGTGTTGTCGTTTGGCTCCATATGACGGATTCCTTTCATTTGGATTACAAAGAACACGTAAGCCTCATAGCCCTTCCCAAGACTTCCGGCCAGCTCCCTGATATGCTTGATTCCCCGCTCTGTAGGGGCATCCGGGAAACGGGCGATCCCCTCCTCCTCCAGAGTTACTCCCTTGACCTCCAGCAGGATTTTCCGTTCTCCCGCCTCTATATAAAAGTCAATCCGGGAATCCCCATAACGGTACTCCGGCCGGAAATGTGCCCCCTTCTTCTTAAGCCATTCCGCCACCACCTTGTTGGGCGCCTGGGAATCCATATTGATAAGGGTTTTCCCCTTCTGCACACAGATAAGATCCAGAGGGGTTTTGCGGGCCGGATTTTCATTTCTCTGCACATACAAGACCGCGCCGGGAAGCAATAGTTCCCGGCAGCGGCCTGTATTCTTTACATGGCAGATCTCCCTTCCCTGCTCCGTCTCCACCCAGGCAATAAAACGGTTGGGTCTTTCCAGAAAAACTGCCTTTTCCATATTTTTGTAGTACATGTATTCCCATTCCTGTCTCTCATTGCATATAGTTCACAGCCGTATATCCGGATTTTTTCAGCTGGGGAGATACTCCCGGACCAGCTTCCGGAATGCCGGCATGGAATCCACAATCGTCTTCTCCGCCACGCAGTAGGCCACCCGCACATAGCCCGGGCATCCGAAATCATCCCCCGGCACCAGCAGCAGATCGTATTTCTTTGCCTTTTCGCTGAAAGCGCAGGCATCCTCTTCCAAAGCCTTCACAAAGAGATAAAAAGCCCCCTGGGGCATAACGCAGGTGTAGCCGGCCTCCGTAAGCCCCTGGTACAGAAGATCCCGGTTCCTCTTGTAGGCGTTAATATCTCCTGTGTCCTCCACACAGCGGGCAATCACCTGCTGGAACAGGCTGGGCGCGCAGACATACCCCAGCACCCGGGCGGCGCCTGCAATGGCCGCCATCACACGGGCGGATTCATGGACACGTTCCGGCACCGCAATATAGCCAATCCGTTCCCCGGGAAGGGACAGGGATTTGCTGTAGGAATAGCAGACCAGGGTATTTTCATAGTATCTTGTCACAAAGGGGACCTTAAGGCCGTCATAGACAATCTCCCGGTAGGGCTCATCCGTAATGAGATAGATCGGGGAACCGTACTCCTCCGATTTTCTCCGCAGGGTGTCTGCCAGCCGCCGAATTGTCTCCTCCGAGTACACCACGCCGGAAGGGTTGTTTGGCGAATTGACGATCACCGCCTTTGTCTTTGGGCTAAGCGCCCTCTGGAAGGCCTCAAAATCAATCTGAAAATCCGGTATTCTGGGCGGCGTCACCCAAAGCTTTGCCCCCACGCCCTCCACCCAGCATCTGTATTCCGGGAAGAAGGGGGCGAAAACAATGACTTCATCCCCGGCATTTACCAGGGCATGGATGGAAATATTTAAGGACGCCGCGGCCCCACAGGTCATAAAGATATTGTTCTCTGTAAATTCCTCCCCGAACCGGCGGTTAAGAGACTGGGCAATCACCCTCCTGACAGAGGCGTCGCCAGAGGCGGCTGTGTAGGCGTGTATTTCTTCCTCCCCGGAATCCAGCAAATCCAGAATCGCCCTTTTTACCGACTCCGGGGCCGGGATGCTGGGATTGCCAAGGCTGAAATCATAGACCTTGTCCGCCCCCACCTCCGCCTTCCGCTTCTGGCCAAAAGCAAAGATTTCACGGATAATGGAGCTTCTGCTTCCCAGCTGGTAGCATTTTTCTGATATCATAATATATTTCCCTCCTTTTTATCATACCTCATAAACAAGGGCAAAGCAGGAAAATGAATTCCCCACTGCTTCCCCTCTCACTGAGCCCTTCCCCATACCCGGTTCTCCACCGGTTTTCCATGGCCAAAACAGATCTTCAGCCTCCCCATGCCGCTGATTTTCCCGGCGCTCTCCAGCATCCGGTCAGCGTCTGTATAGAGCATGGATACCGTGGGATAAAACATATTCATTAAGGCGTCTCCCACGAGAAGGCCCTCTCCGGCCCGAATGCCCACAGATCCCCGGGTATGGCCAGGCAGGTCCACCACCTGTGCGTCCACTCCGAATTCTTTCAAGGAATCCCCGTCTCTTACCAGGATCTCTGGTTCAAAAGCCTCAATCCTGTCTTTTTCAAAGCTGCTTAGGGAAGCGGCCAGCACAATCTTCCCCGGAAATGTTTTTGCTGACAGAGGCTGGCTTTTATTGTCCGCAATCAGATTCCTGTCCCTCCCGCTCATGGCAATGGGAACCTGCAGCGCCCTGGCAAGATAGGCGGCATTCTGGCAGTGGTCTACATGGCCGTGCGTCAACACAAGCAGATTCACATGAAATTCCCGGCATTTTTCCAGCACCTTTTCCCTGTACTTCTCCCGGCCCGTGTCAACCAAAAGGGCATTTTTGTTTTCGGCTATAATATAGCAGTTTACATTTCCGCATGAAATCAAATGGATTTCTGTCATGGTTTGTCTAAGCTCCCGTTCTTAAATCTGTCCTGGATTTATTGTATCTCAAAAGGAAAAAAAATCAACCATATTCCGGAATTAATTCCATTCACATTCCCCTTATTTTCTGTTATAATTTTCATGACTTTATCATTTCACATTCTCTGGATTTTACCAGGGAAACAGTAAACACAAGGAGTAACGTACCCTATGCGAGATAATATAAAATCCTTTTCCATCCTTATGAACGCAGTTCTGCTGCTGATTCTCTTTATCTTCCTATACGCGGGAAAGCAGGACAGACGCAGCGCTTACGGCGGACTCACGGATATTGCCGGGAAGCCTGTGCTTACGGTCTACAGCGAGAATTTCCTGGATGGGCCTGTGTTTGAGGTTGCGGAAATAGAGCCCTGGATATCTTCCATGCTGGAGGGACATCTTGGCGAGGAATCCAGAAATTTTTCCGGAAAGGACCTGGCCGTCGTGGAGGAAAGGCTGGATGCCTGCATGGATGATCTGAGCGCCAACAGCCTCCAGTGCAGCTATGAGGTGGACCGGATGACCTACTCCCTTGTAAAAAAGCTGTCCCATATTACTGTCCGGGTACGGATCCTTTATATCCCGGATATCGTCCCCTACCATGACCTGGCATCCTTCTCCGCTCCGGCAGACGCCGCAGAATACCTGGCGGGAGAATGGGATGGCGGACTCCGGGAAGTCTGGTTTCGCTGCTCGGAGGACTGGACGGGGGATACCCTGTACAATATGGGAAATGCCGCGGAGATGAACACCGCCGACACGGCTGCCCTCCCCAGCAGCTTCAATTACATGATCCAGGAGCGGCCTGGGGAAAGGGAAAAACTTTCCTTTATTGAGCTTATCTACTCTGTGGATGAGGATCGCCTGCGCGCCCGCAGCCAGGAGCTTAAGGAAGAGCTTGACGCCATTGCCGCAGAAATCCTGTCCCGGGGGCTTACCACGGAACGGGAGCTTTACGACGCCGTAAGCAAGGTCATCCTGGAACGGGCAGACTACGACCACGCCTCCATAAATTCCATTTATTCCGATAACCGCAGCGAGGAAGAATGGATCAACAGCAGCGCCTATGGCGCCCTGATCTCCGGGAAAACCATCTGTACCGGGTACGCCATGGCACACAAGGCCCTGTGTGACCGCCTGGGACTGCCCTGCTGGGTAATTTCCGGAAATATAAAGGGAGCCGGCCATGCATGGAACATGATCCGGCTCGACGGAAAAACCTACTTTGTAGACTGCACCTCCGCGGACTCCACAGGAAACAGCCAGTACCTTCTTATGGACGCTTCCGGCCTGTCGGAGCGGGGCTATTATATGCCTGCCAACCAGGTGTGTCCCTGGTAATCAAGTAACCAGAGACAGGAAGCCGCGTACACAGCACTCTTTCATAGCCTCTGGAATTTCACCCCACAAGAACTACCTGGCTGGTACGCTTCTTTGCCTCCGGGTGCTCCCCTTCCGGGTAGCCAAGGATGCAGGAGCCCACGCCAATATACTCTCCTTCCACCCCCCACTCCTTTAAGAGAGCCTTTCCGTCCTCCCGTTCAAAGGTCTCCCGGATCCGGTTAATCCAGCAGGAGCCAAGACCCAGGGAATAGGCGGCATTCATCATATTGCCCAGCATCAGGCTTCCATCGCATACCCCTGTGGGCATGGGCACATCCGCTCTGACCAGAACCAGCACAAGCGTTGGAGCCCCGTAGAAGGGATCCTTATCAGAACCCCAGATCTCCGCATTAATCCTGCGCAGCCGGTCCAGGGTATCCGCATCCTGCACCGCCACAATAAGCCCCGGCTGACGGTTCATGGCCGTTGGGGCATAGCGGCCCGCCTCAATGACAGCTTCCAGCTCCTCCCTCGTAATCTGATCTGGTTTGAATTTCCGGATACTTCTCCGGTTCCGTAAAACCTCCATTGCGTCTTTCATATTCTGAACACCTCCTATGTTTTTATGACAATTCAAATGCTCCCGTATACAGCTGATAATATTTGCCCTTCTGGGCGATAAGCTCTTGATGGCTGCCCCGCTCGATAATGCGCCCCTGTTCCAGCACCATAATCACATTGGAATTCTGGACGGTGGACAGGCGATGGGCAATGACGAACACGGTCCGCCCCTCCATAAGGCTGTCCATGCCCCGCTGCACTATAGCCTCCGTGCGGGTATCGATGCTGGAAGTCGCCTCATCCAGAATCAGAACCGGCGGATCTGCAATGGCGGCCCGGGCAATGGCCAGAAGCTGCCTCTGGCCCTGGGAAAGGTTCGCCCCGTCCCCGGTCAGCATGGTATCATACCCCTCCGGAAGATGCCGGATAAAGGTGTCGGCCCCCGCCAGCATGGCGGCTCCTTTTACCTCCGAATCCGTGGCGTCCAGCTTCCCGTATCGGATGTTTTCCGCCACTGTGCCCGTAAAAAGATGGGTGTCCTGGAGCACCATTCCCAGAGAACGGCGAAGATCTGTCTTTCGGATCTTGTTAATATTGATGCCGTCGTAACGGATTTTGCCGTCCTGGATATCATAAAAGCGGTTAATAAGGTTGGTGATTGTAGTCTTTCCGGCTCCAGTGGCTCCCACAAAGGCGATCTTCTGGCCGGGCTCCGCAAAAAGCTTAATGTCGTGGAGCACCATCTTCTCATCCGTATATCCAAAATCCACCCCGTCCATAACCACATGGCCCTTAAGCAGCCTGTAGGTCAGCGTACCGTCCCTGTGGGGATGCTTCCAGGCCCAGAAGCCTGTGCGCTGGTCGCTCTCGGTGATGTTTCCCTGATCGTCCACCCGGGCATTTACCAGGGTCACGTAGCCCTCGTCCTGCTCCGGCTCCTCATCCATAAGATCGAAAATACGCTCCGCCCCGGCCAGGGCCATAATAATGGCGTTAAACTGCTGGGCCACCTGGGCAATGGGCTGACTGAAGCTCTTGTTAAGCTGAAGGAAAGAGGCAAGTCCTCCTAAGGTAAGTCCGCCGATGCCCTTGATTGCCACCAGGGCTCCCACCATGGCTGTCAGCACATAGCTTAGGTTCCCAATATTTGACATAATGGGCATAAGGATGTTGGCATAAATATTGGCGTTTCTGGCGCTGTCCAGAAGCTGGTCGTTAAGCTTCCCGAAACGCTCCCTGGCCTCGTCTTCATGGCAGAATACCTTGACTACTTTCTGGCCCTCCATCATCTCCTCAATATAGCCGTTCACAGCTCCCAGGTCTTTTTGCTGGGCCATGAAATACCGGCCGGACTGCCCGCCGATCTTTCCGGTGACACGGATCATAATAAAGACCATAAACAGCACAAGCATCGTCAGAATGGGACTTAAGTACAGCATTGAGAAAAACACGCTGACTATGGTAATGCCCGAAGAGATCAGCTGGGGGATACTCTGGCTGATAAGCTGGCGCAGGGTATCTGTGTCATTTGTGTAAATACTCATAATATCCCCGTGGGAATGCCTGTCAAAATAAGGGATGGACAGGGTTTCCATATGGGTAAAGAGCTCATCCCGAATCCTTTTTAAGGTTCCCTGGGACACCTTAATCATAACCCGGTTATAAAGATATGTGGATCCCACGCCCACCAGGTAAATAAGGGCCATGGTGGACAATGCCTTGAAAAGAGGCGCAAAATCCGGATTTTCCGCACCGATCATGGGCGTAATATAATCGTCAATAAGGGTCTGCAAAAAAAGGGTTCCCCTTACGTTGGCAAATACTCCCAGTAGGATTCCAAGCAGCACAATCACGCACTGGATGGAGTATTCTTTCATTACAATTCCCAAAACCCGCTTAAGGGTTTTCCTGGGATTCCTGGCTTTGGGGCCGCCGCGCCCGCGCATTCCCCTGGGGCCTTTCATAGCTCTGGGCTGCTGGTTACTCATGGTCCTCACCGCCTTTCTGCTGGGAATGATATACTTCCTGGTAAATGGCATTGGAGGCAAGCAGCTCCTCATGGGTGCCGCAGCCGTCTATGCTTCCGTCATTGAGAACCAGTATCCTGTCCGCGTCCTGCACAGAGGAAATCCTCTGGGCAATGATAAGCTTGGTAGTATCCGGAATTTCCTCCCGGAAAGCTTTGCGTATCGTGGCATCCGTGTGAGTATCCACCGCGCTGGTGGAATCGTCCAGAATGAGTATTTTCGGCTTCTTCAGAAGGGCTCTGGCGATACAGAGACGCTGTTTCTGGCCGCCGGACACATTGGTTCCTCCCTGCTCAATATACGTCTCATAACCGTCGGGAAATTTCTCTATAAATTCGTGGGCGCAGGCCAGGCGGCACACACGCTCCAGCTCCTCCTGGCTGGCCTCTTTATTCCCCCAGCGCAGGTTTTCCGCAATGGTGCCGGAAAACAGCACATTCTTCTGCAGCACCATGGACACCTCATTCCGAAGGGCTTCCATATCGTACTCCCGCACGTCAAGGCCTCCCACCTGTACGCTTCCGCTGGTCACATCGTAGAGCCTGGGAATCAGCTGCACCAGGGTGGACTTGGCGCTTCCCGTGCCCCCTAAGATTCCCACTGTCATGCCGGATTTTATGTCCAGATTTACATGGGACAGGTGAAGATTTTCCGCGTCCCCGTGGTAACTGAAGCACACGTCCGCAAACCGGATGGAGCCGTCCGCCACGGTCCGCACCGCGCCGGGCTTATTTTCCATACTGCTCTTTTCCTTTAGCACCTCACAGATACGGTCCGCCGAAGATTTCGCCATGGTGACCATAACCGTAACCATGGCAATCATCATAAGACTCATAAGAATATTCATGGTATAGGTAAACAGGCTCATAAGCTGCCCGGTAGTCATACTCTCCGACACGATCATCCGCGCCCCCAGCCAGGACAGCATGAGGATGCAGACATACACCGTAAACTGCATCAGCGGCATGGTCATTACCATCAGCTTCTCCGCCCGGACAGAGCACAGATACAAAAGACCGGAGGTCTTTTTAAATTTTTCCGTCTCAAAATCCTCCCGTACATAGGCCTTTACCGCCCGGATGCCCGTGAGATTCTCCTGGACATTGGCGTTCAGGGCGTCGTATTTCTCAAACATTTCCTTGAAATAAGGCCCTACCTTCCGCACCAGAAAGGTAATAACCACGCCAAGGAAAATAATCGCCACCAGAAACACCATGGAAAGCCTGCTGTTGATGATAAACGCCATGGTCATAGCTACAACCAGGGTAATCGGCGCTCTGGTAAACATGCGCAGAAGCATCTGATAGGCATTCTGCACATTGGTAACGTCCGTGGTAAGCCTGGTTACAAGGCCTGCCGTGGAATATTTGTCAATATTGGAAAATGAAAATTCCTGGATGTTGTCATACATGGCAAAGCGCAGGTTCCTGGCCAGTCCTGTGGATGCCACCGCTCCGTATTTTCCCGCCAGGGCGCCGCAGGCCAGGGAACACATGGCCACCACCACCATAATAAGGCCTACCTTAACCACGTAGTCTACATTGCCCTTCTCCAATCCGTTGTCAATGATCTCCGCCATGAGAAATGGGATAATCATTTCCAGGATCACCTCTAAGATAATAAAAACCGGAGTAAGGATAGCCTGTCTCTTAAATTCAACTGCATATGGTTTTAGTGTTGCAAACATTTTATCCTCCTATTTTAGTGCCAAACTTCATTTTATTCTATATATTATGTGATTTTTCTATATGGAAAGTCAAGGAAATAAATCTTAAAAGTTTATAAAAATCCCCTGGCAGACAAGTCTTTCCTGTCTGCCAGGGGCAGTTTTTATCCTGCTGGCACAGCATTGGGGTCCACCGGCTGTTCCAACGGTGTCTCTGGCGGCGGAGCCCCCGTGTCTACCGTGGCGTCCCCGCCGGGCAGCGCATAGCTGGGATCCAGCCCACCGATAACGTTTCCGGGATGAAGCGTACAGCTGGGAGCCGCCAGAATACGGGTACCTACAGAGGAACAGGGTCCCTGGAGATCCTGGGGAATCATAGTGATGATCCTGGCCTCCACACCCGGACACATATCCGTGGCCAGCTGATTGCTCTCTATACAGGCCGTTCCCACCACATGCACATCGCAGTACTCTGTGGGCACGGTTCCCGTGGCAAAATATTCCGTTTTCCGGCAGCCGTCGCAGATACCGGGAATGGGCAGCGCGCCAGACTGGCTGCACACCGTAGCGCTGGTAATGTCCGCAGGCATGTCAAAGTCCTTGTTTTCCAGGCCTTCATGCACCCGGGACATGACATTCTTCCAGAGAATCCGGTGGAAGTTTGTCTCATTCTTCTGCAGCTTATCGTTGTTGTCGATACCGGCCCAGATGCCGCCTGTGTAATAGGGCGTGTAGCCCACAAACCAGATATCGTTGTTCTTTGTGGTAGTACCCGTCTTTCCGGCGATGGTCATGCCCGGGAAACGGGCCGCCGTACCGGTACCCTGGGTCACCACATCCTTCATGGCGCTTGTGAGAAGCCATGCAGTGGTATCTTTAAGCACAGTCCTTGTCTGAGGTTCTTTCTCAATGAGCACATTGCCATCGTGATCCAGAACCCGGGTATAAAATATCGGCTCCACGTAAACGCCGTTGTTGGCAATGGCCGCATAAGCCGCCGTAAGCTCCAGGTTTGTCACGCCGTTTGTAATACCTCCCAGAGCGGTAGACTGGACAATATCCGTTTTTCCGTCCGCACCTTCGCCTACCAGGGTGGTAAACCCGAAATTCAGCAGATAGCTGTAGCCCAGATCCGGCGTAATATCCGTGATGGTTTTGACCGCCACAATGTTCATGGAATGCTCGATGCCGCGCCGCAGGGAAGTCCATCCCTCATATACCTCTCCGTCCCAGTTGTGAATCTTGGTTCCGTCCAGGTATGTGTAGGGCGCGTCAAACTGGGTGGTCGCCAGGGTCAGCCCCGCCGTATCCAGGGCCGGAGCGTAGGTAGAAACAATCTTAAAGCAGGATCCCGGCTGACGTATCGCATCCGTAGCCCGGTTCAGCGTAAGGCTCTTCTCCTTGGCTCCCCGGCCGCCCACAACGCCCTTTACCAGACCCGAGGACTGCTCCATAATCACCATGGACGCCTGGGGCTGTATGGTAAAATCCATATTTTCGTAGACCGTATCCCCCGGTTCCACCACAGACTCCTTAAAACCGTCAATATACGTCTGGGCCGTCTCCTCACTGTCAAACAGCAGGCTGAAATTGGGATTCTGGGTGGTTTCCTTGAAATATTTAATCATGTGCTCTTTGCTGTAGTTGATCTGTTCTCCGTCGGGCTTCACCACAGTCAGAGCATATTCCAGACCGATACGGACATTGGAAGGATAATTCTCCTCATTCTGCATCTCCTCATCCATAATGGCCTGGATATCCGGATCCTGGGCGCTCTCTATGGTAAGACCGCCGTAGTACAGGGCATTGTAGGCCTGCTGGTAAGTATACCCCTTGTACTCCTGCAGATCATCCAGTACTTCTTTGACGGTGGCGTCCACATAATAAGAGTACACGTTCTGTTTCTGGGTAACCTCATCCACATTTTTAATGCGGGAATATACGTCGTCCGCCAGGGCTTCCTCGTATTGGCTCTGATCAATGTACCCTTGATCCAGCATATCGTTCAGCACGATCTCCTGACGCTCCCGGTTGGTTTCCGGGTAGCTGATGGGATTATTGTAAACGGGATTCTTCGTAATGCCCGCAATTACCGCCGCCTCAGAGATGGTAAGCTGGGACACATCCTTTCCGAAATACCGGTTGGCCGCCGCCTGGATGCCCAGGGTATTCTGTCCCAGATTGATGGTATTTAAGTAAGCCTCCAGGATTTCATCCTTCGTCATGATATCCTGCTCCAGCTTGAGGGCCAGATACTGCTCCTGGAGTTTGCGCTCCACCTTCTCCGCGAATCCGTCCTCGCTCATAAAGTCAAAGACGCTGTTTTTCAAGAGCTGCTGGGTGATGGTGCTGGCGCCCTCCCGGAACTTGAAGCCATTGGTAATACCCTTGACACCTGCACGGACAATACCCTTAATATCAATACCGTTATGCTCATAGAAACGCGCGTCCTCCACAGCTACAAAGGCATGCTGCACATCAAGCGGAATCTGATCTATACTCACCCAGATCCGGTTGGAGCCCTCCGCGATCAGATCAGCCGTCTTGGTTCCCTGGCTGTCCAGCACTACGGACTTATATCCTCTGGGAATTACGCTGTCACTGGTAATATCGGGGGCATTATCCACAACGCCCTTTATAATTCCAACCCCGGAGCACAGTCCCACCACCACGACCGCCATCATACAGACTAAAAAGGCTTTGAAAAAAATAACGCCGGCTTTCTTTCCGAACTGTCTGGACTTAGAGTTGACCAGCTTCTTCTTTTTCGAAGTCCCCTTCTTTCCATAGTTCATATAATTGCCTCCTCTATGTCCCCCCATTATAACAGAGAATATATGTTTAGTCAAATAAGCAAAAAGTGTTTCCGGAATAATTGTGTTTCTGTCCCGTTTCTGGTATAATTTTTTATGGCCGACAGGTTTTGACAAAAATTCACTGCTCCTTTCTATATACTGGAAGTGGAATCTCATTCCCATATGGAAAAATCTGAAAAGGAGTATGATAAAATGAAAACCTGTCAATACATCTGGATAACGGAAGTCACCCGGCTAAAAGCCGACGGAGAGCCTTTGCGGCTACAGTATTTTCTCACCCGCCGGCCCTCTCTGGATACCTCCCTCTTTTTGTACGGCATCTGTGTCCGCAAATATTCCGGGGACCAGGGTACGCCGGAGGAGGCCGTCACGCCTCCCATTTCCTACTCGGAGGGATTTGTACGCCAGCTGTTACAGCATTTAATCCAGAATGCTGTAACACCACTCTGCCTGCTGGAAACACTGGACGAGCTCTTAACCTCCATGCAGGCCACAGGATAACGCGAAAGGATTTTTTATGATTACATCTTACATAACGGTTTACCAGGGAGGACAGGGGGAAATTGTGGAAAAGAAATCCCGCTTTATCGCCACCGTGGAACCTGTTCACAGCGAAGAGGAGGCTCTGGCCTTTTTGGAACGCGTAAAGAAAAAGTACTGGGATGCATCCCACAACTGCTCCGCGTATGTGATCGGAAAGGACAGCCATCTGCAGCGCTACAGTGACGACGGAGAGCCGGGCGGCACGGCAGGACGCCCCATGCTGGAGGTGCTGCTGGGCGCCGGGCTCTGCGATACGGCCGTAGTAGTCACCCGCTATTTTGGGGGAACCCTGCTGGGCACGGGAGGCCTGGTACGGGCCTACACAAAAGCCGCCCAGGAAGGCCTGGCCCGGGCCGCCGTCATTGAAAAGAAGCTGGCCAGACGGCTGCGCATCGGCACAGACTACAATAGCATCGGAAAAATCCAGTATCTGCTGGGCCAGGCCGGTATCTCCATTCTGGATTCAACGTACACGGATACGGTTTCCCTGGAGATACTGGTTCCTCTTGCTCTGTTGGCGGAGATCCAGGACAAGCTTACGGAAGGAACTAACGGAAAGGCACATCTTGAGCCCTTGAACGCCTGCTGGTATGCCTTGTTTCAGGGAGAAGTCCTTCTTTTTGAGGAGGAAACGCCATGAAAAAGCCATCTGCCAGACGCAGGCGTAATCTGACTTTTGCCGGACTGCTTTTGTCCGGCTGTCTTTTTTGCGTTTTTTTCGTCTCCCCCTGGTATGCTTCCCGCCCTCAAAATCTTTCCGGTTCCGGCCAGGGCTCTGGTCTTACGGACTCCCTGTCTCCGGACATCTCCATCCGGTATCCTGTAATCAACGAAATCTGCGCCTCAAATTCCGGCTTTTATGTGGGAAATCTCCTTATTTCCTCCGATTATATAGAACTTTATAATCCCGGAGCATCCTCTCTTTCCCTGGACGGCCTCTACCTGTCCGACGATCCGGATGCCCCCTTAAAAAGCCCCCTCCCAACCGGCATTTCCCTGGAACCAGGGGAGTTTCTTCTGATCTATGCGGAAAAGGATACCGCCCGTCTCCCGGACTCCGCCCTTTCTGCGGACTTTCAGTTAAAAGCCGGGGAAACCCTGGTTCTAAGCAGTCAGAGCGGCATTCTGGATTCTGTGGAGCTTCCTGTCCTTCAGCCGGGCGCTTCCCTCTCCCGGAGAACGGATGGTTCCGGTTCCTTTCTGGAACTCTGGATGTCTCCCGGGCTCTCCAACAAGACGGCAGCCCTTCCCATAGATGCCCCTGTCCTCTCCCTGGAAAGCGGCTTTTACCAGGAGGACACCCCCCTTTCCCTGTCGGCAGGAGAAAATGTCCGCATCTACTATACTCTGGATGGCAGTATCCCAGATGAAACCTCTATACTATATGACGGGACTCTTATCCTCTCAGATATGATTTCCCATGAGGATGCGCCCCTCTCCGCCCGCACGGATATTTCCAGCATGGAATTTCCCTATGAGCCGCCCACGAAGCCTGTGGATGAAGCGCTGATCCTGCGGGCTGTAGCCATAGACGGGGAGGGAAATTACAGCCCCGCTGTCACGGGCGTATATTTCTGTGGTCTCCAGGAAAAAGAGGGGTACGAGAATATTCCCATCCTCTCCCTGGTTACCGATCCGGAAGCTCTCTTTGACGAAAATCGCGGCATCTACGTCATGGGCTCCCTCTACCAGGAAGGCCTTGCCGCCGGTAAGGTCAGCCCGGACTTTGTATGGGCAGATCTCATGCCCTATACCAATTACGGCCAGAGAGGCTCCCTCTATGAGAGGCCTGTCCACCTGGACTATTTTTCCCCGCGGCGGGAGCTGCTCCTAAGTCAGGAGGGCGGATTCCGCATCCGCGGCAATTATTCCCGGAATCTGCCCCAGAAGAGCTTCTCTCTGTTCAGCCGGGAACGGTATGGAACAAAAGACTTTGCACCTGTATTCTTTGGAAGCAACGTCTCCTACTCTTCCCTCACCCTGAATGGAAGCTATACTCTGGCAAAGGTGCTGATCGGCCCTCTGGTCAGCGACCGCAGCATTGCCACCCAGCAGTACCAGCCCTGCCAGGTATTTTTAAACGGGGAATACTGGGGTCTCTATGATATTATGGAAAAATTTGACAGTATTTACGTGGAGCATTATTACGGAATGGAAGCCGGAAATGTGCTGATGATTGAATCCACCTACGAGGTTGCCGAAGGAGAGCCGGACGATCTGAAATATTTCAAGGATTTGCGCAATCTTCTGGAAAAAGACATGTCCGATCCCCTCCTCTACAGCCAGGTAAACGCGCAGATGGATATGCAGAGCCTTATAGACTGGCTGTGTACAAATATCTATGTTGCCAACACGGACACCAAGCCCCTGGGAGGGAATGTGTTTACCTGGAAAAGCATCCGGGAAGGCGCCGCCCCCTATGAGGATGGCCGCTGGCGCTGGATGCTCTATGACACGGACAATTCCTTTGGGGCCGGCATGGAAATCAGCCCGGAACGCCCTGCCTGGGCCATAGACTCCTTTACGGATCACCCGGGCTATTCCCCGGCAGGCTTTCTGGACTCGCCTCCCATGACCACTCTTATGGCAAATGAAAGCTTCCGCAGACAGTTTGTCCTTACCTTTCTGGATATGGCAAATGAAAACTTCCGGGCAGAAACCGTCTCCCGCCAGATCAACGATATTCTGGAACAGCAGGCTTCCTGGAACGCCAAAAGCGCAGAGAGGTGGGAGCCAGACCATACTTACGATTCCACGGCCTTCCAGGAGGAAGCGGAATTTATCCGGGACTTCTTCCTGCATCGCTTCAACGCCATTGTCCCCTGCCTGGCAGAGCATTTTTCCCTAAGCGGGGAGCTGGCTACAATCACTTTATCCTCAGACGATCCCCAGGCCGGAAGCCTGACCCTCAATACCATTTCTCCCAGCCTGGAAAACGGAAGCTGGACCGGACAGTATTACACGGATTACCCCGTCACCCTAAACGCCTGCCCGGCGGAGGGCTACCGCTTTACCGGATGGGAAATCACCGGAGGCGTACTTGAGGAGGGAACCGGATCCTCCCCTTCTATTACATTGAGTCTGGAAGGCGGCGGCGTGGACGTGAAGGCCTGTTTTAAAAAGACGGCGGAGTAAAAATTTTCCGCCGCCCTTCCATTTTCTGCTATTGCCCCCTGCACCTGCCTTTTTTATGCCGCCTCTTTCGTGGGTTTCCCTGTGCTCTTTGTGAGCTCGCTTAAAGGCCGGAATTCATACCCCATCTCCTCCCACTTCGTCAGCAGCTCATCCAGAATCTGCCCGTTGGTGGCAGAAGTATTGTGGAGCAGCACCACGGCCCCGGGATGAATGCGCCCCAGAAGCTTTTCAAAGGCCTCCTCCTTTGTTGGCTGTCTGTCCTGGTTCCAGTCCACATAGGCCAGGCTCCAGAATACGGTCTGATACCCCATCTCCTTTGCCATTTTGAGATTATCCTCGCTGTAGATGCCCTGGGGCGGCCGGTAGTAGGTAGACATGGGTTTTCCGATGCTTTTTTCATACAGCTCTTCCAGGCTCTTTAATTCACTGGAAAAATCCTCCTTCGTTCCCATCTTGGACATATCCGGGTGGTGATAGGTATGATTGCCCACCGTATGCCCCTCCTCCACCATGCGCTTTACAAGGTCCGGGCTGGTCTCCATAAAATTGCCCACAATAAAAAAGGTAGCCGGGGCCTTGTGCTTTTTCAAGGCGTCCAGAATCTTCGGGGTATTTCCGTTTTCAAAGCCACAGTCAAAGGTCAGATAAATCACCTTCTCTTCTGTCTCGTTTATGTAGTAGGCGTTAAAATCCTTCAGATAGGCAGGGCTTGCGTTTCCCACCGGAGCCTTCCCCTCCTCCTGGAAGCTAAGTCCCCAGCTACTCTGGGCCCCTGCGTTGGCCGGAAGGGCCGCCCCCGTATCCAGAAGCCTGGCCAGCAGATGACCACCGCAAAAAGACAGCACAAACAGCAGAATAACTCCGATCCATTTCCTCACGAATTTCCATTGTTCTTTCATATAGCACGTTCCACTCTTTATTATTACATAGTATATGTGGAAGAAAGGCAGTTCAGACGAAAAAAATAAAGAACCCTTTAAATCCTGGGCAGAAAGATGCTACAGGAATTCACAAAGTCCCAGACGCGAAGGCGTATCCAGCGGGAGCCGTATACCTGTCATTTGGCCCTACGGATTCCGCCGGTCTGTTGGACGAGGCAGGGGAACAACTACAAGTAAGGTTCCTTCTGGCTGCCTGCATGCTCCGGAAGCTTTTGTGATGAAAATTGTAGAATACTGTGTAAAAACGTGATACAATACTTTTGTTACCGCCCCTAGACTGGTACAGAAAGGGGGGGCGGCGTGGAAATATTTGTTGCGTTTTTGGTCGCTGTTGCGGCTGATGTAGCTTGCCACTACATCATCAAATGGTTAGACAGTGACGAATAGTCGGTAACTAGCCTATGGTGTTAAGCCCTACCATTACCAAAATTGGGAATAGAAAAGCTCCAGAGGTGACGCTCTGGAGCTTTTTGTTTGTCGTCCTGCGTGGACTATTTGTTACGTTTTGCCTACTGGCATTATAGCATATGCAGAATTTTAATGCAAGATGCATTTTTCGCCACGAATCAGCAATAATTAGCCGTTAAGGCTCATCAATAATTATAAGCAATCATTCGCCAGAAAACAAGCCCTAAGTGCAAATTTGCAAGGGGTATCGGTTAAATGGCCAGATTATGGTAGCGCAACACAAATAACCCCTTTTCCTCAATCTTATACTGCAACCGAAGATTGCTGGTTTGTGGTTTCTATTCAAAGAAATAGCATAACTGGTAAGGGAACTACATTTCAAATGTTTATAGAGAACACACCGATTGATGCATTTTCATTTAGTGATATTAAAGAAAATACGCAGGATATATACATATCCATGACACGTATGTTTCCATTGCGGCAAGGCAATACAGTTAAATTTGTAAATGATGGATGGAAAACACCAAGGTTAACTGTTATACCTTGTAAATAGAAAACATCCATTCCTGTTCATTGGCAAACAGGTTCCGGATTTTATATATATGTTGTATATTTAGTGCCCCCATGTTAAAATAGGCACATGGGAAAACCAGAGAGCCAGGCGGCTACCCTCCATCTTCGGAGGGGCTAACCCTCCAGACCAAAGAGGAAGGAGGGGATAGCAATGATTACATACCAGGACTTTTTCCTGTTTTGTACGTTCGTTGTTGCCCTTATCAGTCTGATATTTCAGATCTTTAAGGGAAAGAGATAGCCGCCACTATTCGCAGTAGTGACGGCTGTTATTAAGTAACGGCTGTTATCTGAGGGTAGCCGCTTCTCTGGCTTTCCCTTTTCATAATTATCATAGCATATGGATGTGTGGATTTCAACTATTTTATTTGTCATTATGGAAGTGTTCACCCCACCCGCCGCCACATGTATATGGACAGATAGGGCGGCATAGTGCTAACAGAATATACGCCCATCCTTGCCACTGTACTGCCCCATTGTACCCAATCGCCATTGGGGGCTGATTTTGGATACAGACCCCACGTTCCATCCTTATATGCTGTTACGGGTATATTAACGCTGCCGCTCGTTGAACCCCCAGTACTATCAACGGGATAACCATCACTAGCCCCTAACAGGAACCGCCCCTCAATCCGTTCCCACGTCCCGCCAAACAGATCAGCGGGATCCGTGGAATCAAATGACATATACACGGCTCCCACCGGATATAGATTCGCACTTAGGGCTTGCTTTTCTGCTGAGGCATCTTTCTGGTATACTATGCCCATAACTTACAAAGGAGGGATGGATACCTTGAAAGAGCAGTTAATTAATGATGTATTGCAGTTTCTGACCGGGAAGCTCCCAGCCGAACATGCCACTGACCTAAGGCTATACCTCTACTATCAGTTGGCCGAGTACGACGTAACCAAAAAATGCACGGATGTGGCCGTGCGGGAGGAAAAAACCTATATGGACTATCTTTACATGTACCTGGCCAGTCTGAAAATGGCCGATCGGAGCGATAAAACCATTGAGCATTATAAACTTCAACTTAGTTTAATGCTTCACGCCCTGGCCAAGCCCGTCCAGGAAATCACGACGGAAGATCTCTTTACTTATCTGGCCCAGTGTAAGGCCCAGCGACAGGTCGGGAACCGGTATCTGAACAATAAACGGATCTGTTTTAACAGCTTCTTTGGCTGGCTCCAACGGAAAAAGCATATCGTCTACAATCCAGCGGCGGCTCTCGATCAGATCCACTATGAAAAGAAGGTCAAAAAGCCCTACAGTGACGAGAAACGGGAAATCCTGCGCTGTGCCTGCAAACGGGAGCGGGATCTAGCCCTCATTGAGCTGTTATACAGCACCGGGATGCGTGTAGGTGAGCTTGTCCGGCTGAATCGCCAGGATATTCACTGGAATACTATGGACTGCGTCGTCTTTGGCAAAGGGGCCAAGGAACGGGAGGTGTATCTGAACGCCTCCTCCTGTTATCACTTGAAGAAGTACTTACTTTCCCGGAAAGATACCAATCCGGCATTATTTGTTTCCTCTAAATCACCATATTCCCGCCTCACGGAGCACGGCGTCCGCCAGATTCTTCAGCGGCTGGGGATCCGTGCTGGGGTGGAAAAAGTGCATCCCCATCGTTACCGGGCCACAGCGGCCACAAATGCACTAAACCGGGGAATGCCTATCCAGGACGTCCAGGCGTTGCTTGGTCATGAAGATATAAGTACGACAATGATTTACTGCACCGTGGCACGTGATAATGTCCGGGCAGCGCATAAACGCTATTTGTCAGCTTAATACATCCGGCATCCATACCTCCGGCACACCCCGGGAGCTTTTGTGATGAAAATTGTAGAATAATGCGGGAGTGCATGTTATAATGGCTGTGTTGTCGCACCCCATACTGGCAACAGAAAGGGGGTGTCATTCTTGCTTGAGTACATTATTGCTTTTATCGTCTCCTTTTTGGCGGGAGTAGCCTGCTACTACTTCTGCAAGTGGTTAGAGGATGACGGAAGCGACAACTAGCCCAAAAAAGAAAAGGTCGGGTCTGCTCACCCGGCCTTTTCTTCGTGTCACTCTTTGAGTACACATTGCTTTTTTGCCTACTGGCATTATAGCATATGCGGATTTTGAATGCAAGATGCATTTTTTGCCACGGTTCATCTATGATTTACCTGTTATGACATATCAACAATTATAAATAGCCCTTCACCAGAAAGCAAGCCCTAAGTGCGAATTTAACTCCGCACTGGGATTTAAAATCTCAAGTCAGCACATATTCATCTTTTGATTTTTATTCGATTCTCTTATTCACTTTACAAAAGTTAAATCTGGATGTCATTTGATTAACATCGCATCCCCAAAAGAAAAAAACCGGTATCTCTCCCTCACCGCCTCCTCATAAGCCGCCAGCATCCGCTCCCGGCCCGCAAAGGCGGACACCAGCATAAGAAGGGTGGACTCGGGAAGATGGAAATTGGTGATAAGGGCGTCCATCATGCGGAATCTGTAGCCGGGATAGATGAAAATATCTGTCCAGCCGCTTCCCGGGCGCAGAATCCCGTCGTGTCCCGTGGCCGACTCCAGGGTACGGCAGCTTGTGGTTCCCACACAGATTACCCGGCCGCCGGCCGCCTTTGTCTCATTTATAAGCCTGGCCTGCTCCTCCTCCACCATGTAAAATTCGGAGTGCATATGGTGGCTGGCCACATCCTCCACCTTAACGGGGCGGAAGGTTCCAAGCCCTACATGGAGAGTCACGTGAGCCAGCTTTATGCCTTTTCCCTTAATCTCTTCCAGGAGCCCAGGCGTAAAATGAAGCCCGGCCGTAGGCGCGGCCGCGGAGCCCTCGTGCCTGGCATACACGGTCTGGTAACGGTTTTTGTCCTTTAACTGATGGGTAATATAGGGAGGCAGGGGCATCTGGCCCAGCTTATCCAGAATCTCCTCGAAAATGCCCTCGTAGGTAAACCGGATAAGCCGGTTCCCCTCCTCCACCACGTCCAGCACTTCCCCTACGAGAAGCCCGTCTCCAAAACGGATACGCGCGCCGGGCCGGGCCTTCTTTCCCGGCTTCACCAGGGTTTCCCAGATTGTCCCCGCATCTTCCTCAGTGCCTTTCTTTCCCTCCCGCCGTTTCAGCAGAAGAACCTCTATACCGGCCCCCGTATCCTCTTTCTCCCCTATAAGCCGTGCCGGGATTACCTTGGTGTTGTTCACCACCAGGCAGTCCCCCGGCTGCAGGTATTCCGTCACATCCTTGAAAATCCGGTGCTCCAGCCCGTCCGTATCCCTGTGAAGCACCAGAAGCCGGGAACTGCTGCGGTCCTCCAGGGGATCCTGGGCAATCAGCTCCTGGGGCAGATCATAGTAAAAATCAGATGTTTTCATACGCTTTCCTATTTCTAATCTTTGACAGGTCCCCTGTAGGAGCCCTGCTGTTCTCCGGTTTCCAAATGCCTGTTCCCCAGACGCCAGACCTCACATCTGCTTACGCACAATTCTGTACTCGTCATGGTATTGAAAATATGGGCAGTTTTCAAAATGACCTGTGAGAAAATTGTACATTTCATCCTCATCCAGATCCATGCCGCACACATAGCATTCATAGTCCTCGTCGTATTCATAATTCATACAGCTCTCGCAGCTGCCTTTCATTTTCTTCACCCAGGATTCCCCTCCTCTCTGTCCGGTCCTGATAAGCCAGGCTTCTTTAGGAGAAACAGGCTCTGGGAACCTGGGCTCTTAATCTGGCAGAACCGCAAAGCTCCCCTGTTTTTTCCATGTGCTTCCCGACCCAATCTGCTCCCCGGAAACTGTGGATTGCGGAATTTAAATTTCTCTACTGGCGAAGCTCAATTCCCATGGATTCCAGCCCATTAAGGATTTTCTTCATGGCAGCCGTCACATCCGCTTCCTCCAGCGTCCGGTCTTTGGCCCGGAACACAATGGAGTAGGCCAGGGATTTGTATCCCTCCTTAATCTGGCTTCCCTCGTAGATATCAAACAGCTGGCAGCTTTCCAGAAGCTTCCCGCCTCTTTGTTCAATGACAGTCTCAATCTGCCCGGCCAGGATATTCTTCGGTACAACCATAGACAAATCCCTGGTCACAGCCGGGTACCGGGCTATGCCCTCGTATTTCCGGTCAAAGGAGGCATAGGGCAGAATGGATGGCATATCCAGCACAGCCACATACACCCGCTCTCCGATCTCGTAGGTGTCGGCCACGGCCGGATGAACCTCCCCAAGGTATCCTACCCTGGTTCCCTCGTAATAGATATCCGCCTGGCGTCCCGGGTGGAGATAATTTCTGCCTGCCTCCGGGTCATAGGACCTTTTCTTTGTCATGCCGATCTTGTCAAAGAACTCCTCTACCACTCCCTTCATGGTAAAGAAATCCCCCTCCCCGTACATTCCCAGGGTAAACTGCATGCGCTCATCCGGCAGCTCAGTCACCGGCAGAGCCTTGGGCAGGTAAATATTTCCCAGCTCGTAAAGACGCACGTTCCTGTTCCGGCGATTGTAGTTGGTGCCAAGGGAAGTCAGCATGCCGTTTAGGGAGATGGTACGCATAATGCTGAAATCCTCCCCCAGGGGATTGGAAATATTGACGGTCTGACGCAGGGCATCCTCCGCGTCCAGACGCAGCTTATCAAACACCTTGGGACTCTCGAAGGAGTAGGTCATACCCTGGGAAAATCCACTAAACTCCGCAATCTCCCTGGCAACCTCCTCCACCCGAAGCTTAAAGGGCAGCTTTCCGGTAGTGGCCTCCCCTCTTGGCAGGGTTACAGGGATGTTGTCGTACCCGTAGAACCGGGCCACCTCCTCTGCCAGATCCGCCGTGCAGGAAATATCCTGACGGAAGGTAGGTGCGATAACCTCCCCCTCCTTCCTGTCATACGCAAGCCCCAGCATATCAAAATACTCCAGCATCCGGTCAGTGTCAATGTCTGTTCCCAGAAGGGCGTTGATCTTCTCTGGCTCAAAAGGCACCCGTACCGGCTCCTTTACCCCCGGATACACGTCTACCATGCCGTCTACCACATCGCCAGCGTCCAGTTCCTCAATCAACTGACAGGCCCTGTCAATGGCATCCTTTGCGTTATTGGGATCCAGCCCTTTCTCAAATTTTCCGGAAGCATCCGTGCGAAGGCCGATTTTCTTGGCCGACAGGCGGATGTTGGGGCCGTCGAAGCAGGCCGCCTCAAAAAGCATGGTCTGCACACTGTCCGTAATCATGGAATTCTCACCGCCCATAATGCCGGCGACGCCTACGGCCTTCTCACCGTCGCAGATCATCAGCACAGACTCGTCCATAATCCGCTCCTGGCCGTCCAGGGTCACAAATTTTTCCCCCTCCTCTGCCCTGCGCACCAGAATCTGGTGTCCGGCAATGGTATCCAGGTCGTAGGCGTGCATGGGCTGACCATACTCTTCCATGACATAGTTGGTAATGTCCACGATATTGTTAATGGGGCGGATGCCGTTTACCGCCAGTCGGCGCTGCATCCATTTGGGTGAGGGAGCCAGACGGATATTTTTTACCACCCTGGCGCAGTACCGGGGGCACAGATCTATGTCCTTTACATCCACCTTGATATAATCGTTCACATCCCCCCCGGAGCCCTTTACCGTCACCACAGGAGGCACAAATTTTTTGCGGAAGGTGGCGGCCGCCTCTCTGGCGATGCCGATTACGCTGTAGCAGTCCACCCGGTTGGAGGTGATCTCATACTCAAAGATCACGTCGTCAAGGCCCAGGGCCTTGATGGCGCTCTCTCCCACCTTCACGCTATCCGGGAAAATATAAATGCCGTTCTCCGGCGCCTCCGGAAACAGTTCCCGGCTCTGGCCCAGCTCCTCAATGGAACACATCATGCCGTTTGACTCCACGCCCCTAAGCTTCCCCTTCTTAATGGCAATTCCACCGGGCGTCATTTTGCCGTCATGGCCTCCGGCCACTCTTCCGCCGTCCAGCACCACCGGCACCTTCTGGCCTTCCTCCACATTAGGCGCTCCCGTCACGATCTGCACCGGCTCCCCCTGTCCCATATCCACCTGGCACACCACCAGCTTGTCTGCGTCGGGATGGGGCTCGATTTTCACGATCTGACCGATTATAATTTTGTCCAGATCCGCGTCCAGCCTCTGAAAGCCCTCCACCTTCGTGCCAGACAAGGTCATGGCGTCCATATATTCCTGTGCCGTCACGTCCAGCTCCGGCACATATGCTTTAATCCATGATAAAGAAGTATCCATATCTATTCTAATTCCTTTCCTTGCGCTGCCTGCCCATACAGGCCCACTGTTCTTTTCTTTTCCATCTATCCTTTAATAGGATTTTTTTGCTTTGTTTGTTGCCGCGGGTTTTTGCCGCCCGGACTTCCCGGTCCCTCCTTCCGCCCTGGAACCGCTGCCCTGCTCAGAACTGCTTTAGGAAACGGGTATCGTTCTCGTACAGCAGGCGCATATCGTCAATCTCATATTTAAGGAGGGCAATCCGCTCCAGGCCCATGCCAAAGGCAAAGCCTGTGTACGCCTCCGGGTCAATGCCGCACATTTCCAGCACATGGGGATGCACCATGCCGCAGCCCAGAATCTCTATCCAGCCGCTTCCCTTGCAGAACCGGCATCCCTTGCCGCCGCACTTAAAACAGCTTACGTCCACCTCCGCGCTGGGTTCCGTGAAGGGGAAGTGATGGGGACGGAATTTTGTCTTTGTATTCTCCCCGAAAAGCTCCCTGGCAAATTCCTCCAGCGTTCCCTTCAGATCTGCAAAGGTAATATTTTTATCTACCACAAGTCCCTCAACCTGATGAAAGGAGGGGGAATGGGTGGCGTCGACCTCGTCGGAGCGGAACACCCTTCCCGGGGAGATCATGCGGATGGGAAGCTTTCCCTGCTCCATGACACGGGCCTGGCAGGGGGATGTCTGGGTACGCAGCACAATCTCCTTATTAATATAGAAGGTATCCTGCTCATCCTTGGCAGGATGGTCGGCGGGAATATTCAGTTTTTCGAAATTGTACAGATCGTACTCCACCTCAGGGCCTTCTACCACCTCATAGCCCATACCGATAAAGATGCGCTCCACCTCTTCCAGGGCAATGGTGTTTGGATGGCGGTGCCCCACATTGTTCTTCTTTGCCGGGAGGGTCACATCAATAACCTCTGCCTTCAGCCTGGCCTCCCGCACAGCCGCCTCCATGGAAGTTCTGGCTTCCTCCAGCATCTTCTCAATCTCGCCTCTCACGTCGTTGACCATCTGGCCTACTTTGGGACGCTCCTCAACCGCCACATCCTTCATGCTTTTCAGCACGCTGGTCAGCGCCCCTTTCTTGCCAAGGATGCCCACACGCACGTCGTTGAGCATGTTCAGATCCACGGCATCCCGAATCTGGGACATGGCTTCCTCTCTGATTTTCTGCAACTTCTCTTTCATAATCCGTTTCCTTTCTTTTCCCAAACTCCATTTCATATTCTGATCTTTCATGCAGTCTGCCAGAACTCCATCCGTTCACCTGCACTTCCCCGCTGCCTGCCGCTTTGGCGCGTACCGGAAGTGGCCCAAAATAAAATCGAGTAGGGAAGATTTATCTTCCCCTACTCGCCGCGCGAGGTGCGGGCAGCGTAAGCTGCTTAATTCCGTTCCGCACCTCTGTGCATAAAAAAAGCTCCGTCCCAAAAAGGGACGAAGCTTTGCTCGCGGTACCACCCTTATTCCTGCCCCGGGGCAGGCGCTTAAGTCTTCTGCGTAACGTGCAGGCGCCGTCGCCGCTTACTGCTATTCGCGTTCAGCAACGCTGCTCCAGTGGGAAATTCAATGACTACAGGAACCGAAGGCCGCTTTCAGCCGGTGACGGCCCCTCTCTGACAGAATTGTAATCATCTACTGACACTTTCACTGCATTTCTCTGTATCGAATCCTATTTTAACATAAAATCCGATTCTGTCAAGGGATTATTAATCCTCTATACCTTTACTCTTGTAATAATCGCTGAACAGGTTGTTCACCGCATTCATGGTATCCTGTGAAATGGAGGGAAGAGACTTGCCCCATGCCTGGGTAGCCTGCTTGTAGCCCTTCTCCACAGCCTCCTGCATCTCCTTCATCTTGTCTGGGTCATCCCCCGCAAGGGCCTGGGCAAAATTAAAGATTCTCTCGGAGGTCTGCTTTACTCCCCAGTAGCCGTCCTCGGAAATAGCTTCCTGGGCGTCTGCCTTTGTCTTGGCATCCACTGTGAAATTGCCGCTGGCAATGGTTCTCCAAAGGCTGTCTCCCTGTGCCGACACGCCTGTGATGCCCTGTTTCTGGAACATCTGCATCATCATATTGGTGAAGCGGCTCATCTGATTGTCCATATCAGCCTTAAGGCTCTTTACAAGCTCGGCTCTCTCAGAATCGCTCATCTTCTTTGTAACCTTGGTGTCCTGGCTGAACTCCATGCGGTCTGTGTTCTGCTTTGCGGTATTGCTATTTACAGCTGCAACTGCATCCTTATTCTGGGCAGAGGTAACCTCCTTAGCCGCTGCGGTGCCTGTGGCGCTTGCAGGATTATAAACACCGGCATTCTGAATATTCTGGTAATAAAGATCGTCATTTACTTTCACGACTTTTCCCCCTTTTCTCTTTGTCTTAATATCTGGAAAACGCTTCCTTCTATTAATTATATCGGTCTGCCCCCGGAAAAGTTAAGGGAAAACTCATCGAAAAACCAGGTAGCACAAGGCTCCCGCCGCCAGCGCCACGGCCACCCAGGCCGCCTTTATTACAAACCGTTTATCCTTCCGGGATTTATCCGGCCCTTCCGTCCCCAGAAGGCTTCCCCAGGGACTGTACCTGTGCATGGACATAGACGATGCCATACGGCCTCCTCCTCTAAGGGCATCCAGAAATTCCCTCCAGTTCTCTTCCAGAAGCCGGCGGCCTCTTTTCAGCTCCTCTTCCTGGGTCTGGTTCCACAACAGATGCTGGAAAAACCCCGCCTGCTCCCCGTAAGCGCCTTTCTTTCCCTCCCCGGAAGCTCCCTTTTTCTCCTGAAACTGCCTATAGGCGTATTCCAGTCCCTCCGCTATGGCCTTATAGGGGTCTTTTGTCTTTTCGTATACGCCGGTTGTCTGATAATACACGCTGTAAGCTCCTCTGCCGGACAGATAATAATCCACCATCTGGTTTACCGCGCTTTTTAAAGGGCCATCCAGGGAATGCCCCCTGGCATAGTCCGTGGCGTATACCTGGGCCTTTATGGAAGTAATCGCGGCCAGAAGCCCTTTAAGCTCCTCATTCCGGGCAGTAATGCCGGCATGGGCAAAGAGGTTTCCGTTCCCCTGCAAATGCCCCGCAAACCGGTTCGCCAACGAAAACTCCTCCTCTGCAAAGCTCCCTTTTCCCGGGCTTCCGGCGGACACATTTCGCAGGCTCTCTTGAAATTCCTCTGACTTCCTGTGGGCCTCAAACGCCTGGTTTACCCGGATATTCCCTCCCCCGGCGGATTTGTAGAGGGTCCCCTCCCTGGAAATTCCCGCCGGGTGACCGCCCTCCCGGGCTCCGGCATGGGCAGCCCCGGGGGCCAGATCCGTATTCTTTCCTTTTGCGCCGGAAAAGATGGCGTCCGCCTCCCTATGGGAAAGGCCCGTTCCCGTAACGCGCCTGTAAAGAGCAGTCCTGACTTCTCTTGCCGCCTCCGGCTGTCTGTTCTGTTCCAGTAGCTTCATAAGATCCTGCAGGGTTACTCTCAGCAGCAACTCCAGTTTCTGTGCCAGCAGATCATTGAGCCTGTCTGTCTGAATAATCTGTTCCTCCCCCATGGTATGGGTCAGAACCGCCTCCAGAAGAGCCAGATACAGCCGGGACAGCTCCGCAAGCTGTTTGGAGAGCTCTGCTCCCGGCACAGGTTCCCAGGTAAGCAGCGCCTCCCAGAGCTCCTGCTCCATCTCCAGAACCCATTTCAGATTGGCCTCCGTGAGAAGCCGCCCCTCTACGCCAAACCACCGGCTCTGTCTGGAAAGCTCCGGCGTGTCCCGCTTTTCCCGGTCCCTGTTCTCCTGTTTCTGCTTCTCTTCCCTGGCCTCCTGCTCTTCCTCCAGCCTCTGCTTTGTCTCCGCCATACGCTTCTGGCTCTGGGCCAGCAATACCTTGCCGGTCTCCATTTCCAGGTTGATTTTGGCCGCCTGGGTCTCGGCCTCTAAGTTTATGGATTTTTCCTTGATTGGTGGCATGGCTGCTTCCTCTTGGTTCTACTTCCTCCCCGCCTGTTTCCCCACTTTCCGGTACTCCCGCAAATAGTAGAACTGGTCCTCAAAGTAAGAGTTGATCTCCGCTCCGATCAACATAATGTACATACAGAAATACAGCCACAACAGCACCAGGATAATGGTGGTCAGGCTGCCATACATATTCGAAAAGCTGTGGGATATATCCACATACATGGAAAATCCGGTAGAAAACACATACCACCCTATGGCGGCAAACAGGGCTCCCGGCACCTGGCTTAAGAGGGTGGCCTTCCTGTTGGGCACAAAGCGGAAGAGAACCACAAAAAAGCTGGCAAAGACCCCAAGGGCAATAATATTTTTCAGACCGATAATCGCGCCGGTGATAACGCCAAGAATCGGTACGTAAGCCAGAATAATCTGATGAATACTGTTTCCAAACACCAGCAGCACCAGGGAGAGGATAATGGCAATCACAAAAAGCAGCGTATAGACAGCCGCCCGCAGGCGCAGCACCACATAATTCCTGTGCTCCTCCACATGGTAAATCACATTCATTCCCCGCATAAGGGACAGAAACGCCTTCCCCGCCGACCAGGTGGCCACTACAGCAGAGACGGAGATAGTCAGCGCGCCCCGGTTGTATACCTCATCGATAATTCCAATGACAAACCGGTCCAAGGTGTCTGGCAGAATGGCCTGGGCCACCACATAGAGATCGGACTTTGTCAGCGCCGTATACTGGAGCAGGGTCAGAAGAAGCAGAATAAAGGGAATAAAGGAGAGCATAACAAAATAAGCCGCCTGGGCGGCATACGCGCTCACATGGTGCTCCCGCATCTCCCCTAGAAATCCCCGGATATACCGGATCATTTTAAACAGCATTTCATCCCTCAATTTTTCTATTTATTCCTAAGAGTATACCGCATCAACGCCTGTCAAATCAACCCCTGTATAAAAAAACTTTAAGATTTCCCCAAAGGAATATCCCTCTTTTGCCATCTGGTTGGCGCCGTTCTGGCTCATACCTACTCCATGTCCCAGCCCGCCGCCCCGGATTGTGAACGCAACCAGTTCCCCATCCTCATATTCCGGCGAAAAAGAGCAATAGCCGCTGGGCAGAAGGGCTCCTCCCTCCGCCTGGCTGCCGTCGTGGCGGTAAATAGTCTCCCCCTGGGCGTTTAAAAGGGCGCGGATATTATACTCCGTCATAATCTGCACTGTTCTGCGGCTGCCCTTTACCTCTATCTTCTGTAAAACGCCACCCTCGCCCCGCTCCAGCACGGTGATTTCCTCAATGGTTCCCACACTCTTCACCGGGGCGCTGACAAATTTTCCCGCCCGGATATTTAAGATCGCCTCCGGGTTTGCCTTGTAGCGGTCCATCAAGCTCTGATTCAGGTGCTCAGACAGGGTATCCACATCCACCCGGGTATTCCAGCGATACCAGCTTATGGGGCGGTCGTAACATCCCTCATCCGTCTCCTCCAGAAACGCGGCAAAAGCTTCCTCTGAGGTCAGATCCAGGTTTTCCCCGGAGGCATTCACACACTTTCCCTTAAGGTAGGGCGTCTGTTGGGGGTCTCCCTCCCACCAGATCTCCTCATTTCCCGTGTGCCCAAAGGAGGTGGAAAAATAATAGGCGTGAATAATCTGGCCTTCATAGGTCATAACCTGACCTGTCGTCTCCGCCACAGCCTGGCTGGAGCGCTCCGCCTCATCCAGATTCTGGTATACCTGATAGCTGACGCTGTCGTCCACATGGGCCAGGTATTCCGGGTACGCATAGGCCTGCATCTGCATACAGGCGTAAGTCCTGGCGCAGACTGCCTGGGCTTTCAAAGCCTCCAGCTCATAAGACGCCGGCATTTCGCTGGGCACCACATATTTCAGATAACATTCCAGAGGCAGGTCGTTGACCAGCACAAATCCCTGTTCTGTCCCATAGATTTCCAGACTGCCCTCCATGGCCGGATGGCCGTATGCCCGGTTCAGAGAGCCAATAGTCCACTTCCCGGTCTCCCTCTCCTCAAGAATCACCGGAAAATCCGTCTCCTCCACAGGCGCGTCATTTATATAGTATGTACCTTCCTCCCTTCGGAACACCCATGCTTCCTCCTCCCCTGTGATCTCCAAAGCCTCATGGTACACATCCCTGTACCCGTCTGTCTTAATCAGCACACGGATCCTCCCATTGTATACAGGCACAGGAACCTGGGGAGGCGTCTCCTGGGCTTCCCTCTCTGCAGACGGTTCTTCCTGCCTTTCCTCCCTTTTGTTGTCCTCTTCCCTGTTCTCCTTTGCCTTCTGTCCGGTTCTGCCAATCATAAGCAAAACTGCCAGTGTCAGAATACCCAGAGCCAGCAGCTTAAGCTTCTCCTTTACCTCCGGCCTCATAACCGCCTCCTTGTGGCTTTTTATTGTATTTACGAATTAAAAAAGCATCTGCAAGCAGATGCTTTTTTTCTTTTGCAATCCCAAAATGCCGGTTTCACTATTTTGACGCCTAGCCAAAAGCCAGGTGGGTAACCGCAACAGACCTTACTGCCTTCCACTGCAAACGGAGGCCTGACATCCAGCCTGTGATATAGGAATCCCATAAACGTAAATGTAGGTTCAAAATAAGTGAAGTTATCGCACATTCCAGGAATCCACAACCTCTTTACAAAAGATATTATACCCCATGCAGAGACATTTTTCAACTGGAAAATAATAAATTGGGCTGACAGGTTTTTACAAATATTTTTCAACCGGGATATGCATAGAAAAAGAAGAGGCCAGGGCTTTTATTCCCCAGACCTCCTCTGTAAATACATGTTTTCTTTTAAAATCTACGCATAACCCTTACGGATCAGCCCAGCTCCGCTACAACCTTCTCAATCGCCGCAAGCGCGTCCTCCGGAAGCTTGTCGTAGCCGCCCTTTGCGGTCTCAAAAGCTTTGATCTCGTTAACACGATCCTGCATACGGGCCTTTAACTGGGATACATACTCTGCATCGTTCATATCCGGCACAAATCCTTCCCAATCAAGAATCTCAATGTCAGAGAAGGGACCCCATTTCTTGAAGTCTGCTTTCTTCTCAACGATGGCTTCCAGGATGCCAAGGGTATCCTTCGGCTGTACTTTCTTGCCCATAAAATCACCGGTGTTAATAATGTAGCAGTCTACATTCTTCTCCTCCACCAGCTTCTTGAACTTCTCATAGTCATGAGCCAGCGGATAGGTGCGGAAGGGGTTCGCGTAGGGAACCACTACCAGCTTGTTAGGATCCACGCCGGGAGCCAGCCTCTCTGCAGTGGAACGCTTGGTTGCCAGGGTTGCACCCATTACAGAAGCCAGGGAAGCGCCTTTAAGCTTCACTACAGGCGGAATGGTGGGGTCTTTCATAATCCAGAAAATGGAGTTTACCGGCGAATCAATACGGTCCACACGGTTCGGAGACCACAGCTTGGACTTGATGGCACGGCCGTTTCCGTTTCTGATATCCTCTGTCACTAACTGGATCTTACCCTCGTCGTCCAGAGTTGCGGAGCAGTTCTGGGCAGTCAGCAGGTACTGATTGTCCGGGCATCCGGTAGGATAATCTGCAGTCTTATCAAAATAGGTGGGCTCCAGAGCTACAGATGCGCAGGTATCTGTATTGATGATAAACGCATCGTCATGAAGAACGGTAACGCCATACTTTCCGCCATGTTTTGCATGGGTCAGCGTAGACTTTCCGGATCCCGAAAGACCAAACACGGATGCTACATACTTGGTGCCATCCTGCAGGGTATACTCCTTCTGTCCGCCGTGGCAGGAAGCATAACCGTTGCGGTTTGCGATAGCCCATGCCATGGTCAGTGTCCCCTTCTTATGCTCTCCGAAATACCGCATACCAAGGATGCAGGCGCAGTTGGTATTGGTGTTAAAGTAGCACAGGGTTTTCTTTGCGGGATCGCTTAAAGCCTCAAAGCTTACACCCGGATATTCAACCGGTGTCCACTGGGGATCGGAGAAAATAAAGATATCCGGCTCTTTGCCGTCTCCTACGGGCTTGGAATCCCTGTACATCTTCACATACTCGTCAGACATATACTGGAAGTTCAGCATCCAGTTGTACAGAATATTCTCCTCACCTTCGGGAAGCATCAGATGAGCCTTTACCATAAATTCGGGATCCAGGCCTACAAAAACCTCCGCGTGATACATGGTTTTCCAGCGGCTGTTGTATACAGCGTCCATAGCAATTTTGTCCAGAGCCTCGCAGTCTACACCCGGCTCGCCTGCAATGCGGCGTGCGGTTGCGTAACGTCCTGTGATAGCGCCGTCGTTGAACAGAAGAACCTTTGCGTCCTTCTCCAGACCAAACTCTTCTCCTCTGTATACGGGCATATCGGTAACAACGGTTCCCGGAGAATTCTTTGCTAATTCATAAGCCTCCTTTAACGTGTTTACCTTTACTACATTGTTTCCATAAAAAGCAGCCTCAATAATGGAACGTGTTTTGGAAAATCCCGGCTTGTCTTTGCCAATCTCACTAATCGGATAATAAGCCTTTGTTGACATCAGTGACTCCTCCTTGAATTCGTATTTGCGTTTATTATCTCATTTTGTCAAATAAATGTCAAGATATACACAGGAGTGCATTCTAACGGTTTTTTTTCCGTTTTCCAATACTTTTTTAGTATTTTTCTCCCATGTTTTCCCTTTGCGGGAGCATCTGCTGCTGACCGGTTAAATGGAGATTACACCCAGCACCTTCAGAATCTCTCCCAGCAGGATTGCCACCAGACAGATAGGGGCGATCCAACGGACCATAACCTCAAACAGCTTCTTTCTCTTAAATGACCCAGAAGACTCTACCTCATCGGAAACCACCCTGGTTCCCACCACATGTCCAACCAGGATACAGGTAAGGAAGGCCACAATGGGCATCAGAATGGAGTTGGAAATGAAATCGAAGAAATCCAGGAACGCCATTCCCACTACAGTCACAGAAGCCAGCGGGCCGTATCCAAGACAGGAGGGCACGCCAAGAATAAGGATTCCCACCGCCACAACAAGCGTTGCCACGCGGCGGTTCCACTGCAGCCGGTCCATAAAGATAGACACCACCGTCTCCATCAGGGAGATGGAGGAGGTCAGAGCCGCAAACAGCACCAGCAGGAAAAATACCACGCCGATAATCGTACCACCGGTCATGGCTCCAAATACCTTGGGCAGGGTTACAAACATCAGTCCCGGGCCCGCATTGATATCGGCGCCGCCGGAGAAGGCAAATACCGCGGGAATAATCATAAGGCCGGCGATAAAAGCAATGGCCGTATCGAAAATTTCAATCTGGGCAACGGATTTCTCCAGATTGTCCTCTTTCTTCATATAGGAACCGTAGGTAATCATAATGCCCATAGCCAGAGACATGGAGTAAAAGAGCTGCCCCATGGCTCCCAGAACCGTGGTAGTGGAAAAATCCTTGAAATCCGGAAGCAGATAGTACTTCAATCCCTCAATGGAGCCGGGAATGGTCAGCGAGAATATAGCCACCACAAGGGACAGCACCACCAGCAATGGCATCATAACCCGGCTGGCCTTTTCAATACCCTTTTCCACACCAAAGAGCACTACGATTGTCGTCAGAACCACATAGATCACAAACCAGAACAACGGATTCCCCAGAAGTCCCCCTTCTGTAACTCCGATAAAATTGGAAAAGAAAGTATCCTCCGTAGTCAGAGCGGCATGTCCTCTTAAAAACTCAAAGAAATACTTGATAACCCAGCCGCCGATTACACAGTAATAGGGCGTGATAATAATGGGAACCAGGGAAGCAAGCCATCCCAGAAAGCTGAATTTTTTGCTTAAAGCACTGTATGCGCCAATACAGCTTAAGCCCGTCTTTCTTCCCAGGGAAATCTCCGTAATCATAAGCGCAAAACCCAGTGTCACAGCCAGAATCAGATAAACCAGCAGGAAAATGCCTCCGCCGTATTTCGCCGCCAGGTAAGGGAATCTCCAGATATTTCCCAGACCCACGGCCGAACCGGCAGCAGCCAGCACAAAGCCTATCCTGTTGGAAAAATTACTTCTCTCATGTTTCATTTTTCTTTTCTCCCTCTCTTAATTATAAGTAATAAGAGTTTATCACATCCTTCTTACTTTTTCCACTTTATCTTTGTAAAGCGTTTATTTGCCCCTGTTTTTTCGGCAAAATCGCCATAAACAGGATTGTGTTAAAGAAATTATTTTTGTTTATTCATATAAATCAATATTTATTATTTATATGTATGATAATATCGATAAATATTATGGTATTTTTGTGTATTTACAAAATTATTTTCATATATTATTATAAGATCAGAAACGTGATACAGAACTTTAAACAGGAGGTCGCTTATGAAAATTGGATGTGTAAGAGAAATCAAGAACAACGAATTCCGGGTGGGACTGACCCCGGCCAGTGTAAAATCCTACTGTGAAGCAGGCCATACGGTCTATGTGGAAAGGGACGCAGGATGCGGATCCGGCTTTTCTACCGAAGAATACACGGCCGCAGGCGCTGTTATTCTGGATACGGCCCGGGAAGTGTGGGACGCCTGTGAGATGATGGTAAAGGTAAAAGAGCCTCTGGAAGAAGAATACGCCTGCTTTCACGAAGGCCTGGTCCTCTACACCTACCTGCATCTGGCTGCGGACCGTCCCCTGACAGAAGCTCTGCTCTCCTCCAAAGTAAAGGGATTTGCCTATGAAACCCTGATCGAATCCAACCGCAGCATCCCCCTGCTCACCCCCATGAGCCAGATTGCCGGTCGTCTCAGCATCCAGGAAGGTGCGAAATATCTGGAGAAGCCTTTCGGCGGCTCCGGCATCCTCTTATCCGGTGTTCCGGGAACACCCAGGGCCCATGTGGTAATCCTGGGAGCCGGAATGGTGGGAACCAACGCCTGCAGGATCGCCGTCGGCATGGGCGCAAGAGTTACCATTCTGGATATCAGTCTGGACCGCCTGGCCTATCTGGATGATATCTTCGGCACGAAAATACAGACCCTTTACAGCACCGCGGAAAACATCCGGGAAGTATTAAAAGATGCCGACCTGGTAATCGGCTCCGTATTGATTCCCGGAAAAGCAGCGCCAAAACTTGTAAAGCGGGAGTATCTAAAGCTGATGAAGCCAGGCAGCCTGATCGTGGATGTGGCCATCGACCAGGGCGGCTGCTGCGAAACCTCCCATGTGACTTACCACGACGCCCCCACCTTCCAGGTAGACGGCATCAACCACTACTGTGTGGGCAACATGCCGGGAGCCGTTCCCCGTACCTCCACCATAGCCCTTAATAACGCTACCCTGAGATATGGTCTGATGATCGCAGACAAAGGGCTGGAGCAGGCCTGCAGGGATTATCCGGCTCTGTACTCTGGCATCAACACCTACGCAGGACAGATGACCTGCAAAAATGTGGCGGACAGCCTGGAGCTTTCCTATACGGATATCCAGACCCTTGTCTGAACATTTGCCCATAAGCGGCTATGGGAATCCGGACTTCACAACAACTGAAAAGCGCAAAAATATATCTGCACTACCCAACAGAAAAAGCCTGGCCAGGAATCTGCCTGCCAGGCTTTTTCTTACTCTATAATTACATAATTCAAGGAGCATATAGAAACGTCAGGATGACTTCTTCCTCTTCTTTACAAAGAACCCGTTCCCGGTAAGCTTCGTGCTTAAGATCAGCACGATAATCAGAAGGCCTCCCCAGATCAGGCTGGCGTAGTAGGTGTTCATGGATGGGAACATATTTACGCCGGAGGCGATAATCTGAATGGAGATAATAGCCAGGAATACATTGGAAATCTTACCCATTCCACCGTCCGGAAGCACGCCTGCCAGCACCAGGATCAGGATACAGCGCATCACATAGGACGTACCGTAGTCTGCCTTGGTGGAGGCCATGGTGGACACCATCAGAAGGCTTCCGATACAGCAGATCACATCACACAGCACAAAGGTTGCCACAGTCATTCCGGTAGTGTTGATAGCCGAAAACTTAGCGGCCTTAATATTGGTTCCGATCATGTAGAGCTTCTCCCCATAGGTGGTGTATTTCAGCAGGAAGGCTGAAATCACGAAAATAATGAGGAAAATCAAGAACGGGAAGGGCAGGAACCCAAATACCATCTTATGTCCGATATCCGTATAGAGAGAGGGAAGTCCAGACACGGCCTTTCCTTCCGTGATGGCCACGGAAACTCCTGTCCACACAAGCTGCATGGCAATGGTGGCCATAACAGGCGGGATATTTAAGAGGCTGATCAACAGGCCGTTAATCACGCCGCCGATAGCTCCAATCACCATTACAATGAGAACCGCCACCAGCATCACACCGATGATCTGGCCGTTACCCATGCCCTCCGTCACATTGGCCGCCATATACTGTACGCCCAGAATGCAGGCAAAGTTACCCAGGGCCACAAAAGACATATCAATGTTTCCGCTGATAAAACAGAACATGACTCCGATGGTCATAACTCCATATTCCGGAAACTGCATAAAGATTCCATTCCAGGTTCCGAGGGACCACAAGGTTCCTCCCTTTGTAATACTAAAAAACAGGAGCAGGAGCACCAGCAGGGCCAGGAGCATGGAAGTGTACAGGTTTTTCTGGGAAAATTCCTTTACTTTAGTTAACATAAATCTACCTCCCTCCCTTAGCGTTTCTGCCGCATAGCCTGAACGGCCGACACGGTGATACCAATCAGAATTACGAGCCCGTTAAAGAAGCTCTGCCAGTATGTATCGATCCCCATCAGCAGCATACTGTTGGAAACCACAGTGATAATGCCCACGGCGCAGATGGTTCCAAAGACCGTTCCCTCGCCGCCGAAGATACTGGCGCCGCCTAAGATAACAGCCGGAATAATGGTCATTTCCCTTCCCACCATAGCCTTGGGAATAGACTGACGCTCCATGCACACACGGATCATTCCGATAAAACCGGAAACAGCTCCAACTACGGAGTAGAGGATAAATTTCACACGCTTTACATTGTAGCCGGCACGCTCTGCGGACACTTCGTTTCCACCAATGGCGTAAAGGGCCCGGCCAAACATGGTATGGTTCAGCACAAAGGATGTAACCGCCGCCAAAGCCACAAAGAACAGGAACATGGTGCTCATGGTAGAACGGATGCCTGCCTCATTATAAACCTCAAAGAGATAGGACTCTCCCATAGCCCTAAAACCCAGGGGCAGCGTGGACGTGATCTCCTGCATCTGGAGAAGTCCCATAGAAACACCAGTGAAAAAGGTCTGCGTTCCCAGCGTTACGATCATGGTATTCAGTTTGAAGTTGGCAATAATCCATCCGTTCAGCATACCCAGTACAAAACCAATCAGCGTGGCAAGCAGAAGGCCTGCAATGGGGTTAGTAGCACACCATCCCATATTCACACAGATGGTGGTAGCCAGAGAATAAGCCAGAGCTGCCACAGCTGGGAAGGAAAGGTCAAAACCGCCGGAAACCATAACTACCAGACAACACATGGCAAACATGCCGTCCACTACCATAGAACGAAGGATCGTCACCACTGTAGAGGATTTGAAAAGACCACCGCCGGAGGCTGCCTGGATTCCGATACACATGATTACCAGAACCAGGAAAATCCAGAATTCCGTTCTGCGGGTCATGCGCTTTAAAGTAGCTTTATTCATAATCTCATGTCCCCTCCTTAGCGAATTATTTCAATGATATCTTCCTCTGGGATATCACTGCCTGTCAGCTCACCTACGATGCTGCCATCCCTCATAACAATGACCCGGCTGCAGTTCACAACCACCTCGGATAAGTCGTCGGAAATAATGATAACCGCCAGGCCTTCATTGGCAAGCTCGTGAATCAGATGATGGATGTCCTGCTTCGCGCCCACATCTACGCCTACGGTGGGGCCGTTTAAGATCAGAACGTCCAGATCATTGCTCAGCCACTTGGAGAGTACGATCTTCTGCTGGTTTCCTCCCGACAGAGTGGAGGCAAACCTGCGCACATCATCTGTGGCAATGGAGAATTTCTCTTTCCAAATATTGGCGTCGTCCAGAATGTCCTGATGCCTCAGAAAGCCCATTGCTTTGGAAAGCCGTTTCAGAGAGGACAAAGTAATGTTATCCGCGATGGGCTGCTGCAGACAGAGGCCCTCTGTCAGACGATCCTCGGGCACATATCCGATGCGAAGCTTCTGTGCCTGAATCGGCGATGTGATCTTTACCTCCTGCCCGTTTAAGGTAATGGTTCCGCTGTCGGGTTTCCCAAGGCCGAAGAGGCTTAAGGCCAGTTCCGTACGGCCGGAACCAAGAAGGCCGGTAACGCCTAAAATTTCTCCCTTGCGAAGTTCAAAAGAAACATCCTGGTATTTATTCTTCTGACACAGATGCTCTACCTTCAGCACCGGCTCCTTACTGATGTTTTTGGGAACAAAGTGATCGTCCGTCAGTTCCCTTCCTGTCATATGGAAGGTGAAGTCCTGGCGGGTCAGCTCGGCCGTGGGGCCCGCGTACACATTTTTCCCGTTCCGCATGATACAGACATCATCGGAAATCTCAAAAATTTCTTCCGTTTTATGACTGATAAACATGATGGCAATCCCGGAGTCCTTCAGCTGGCGGACTGTCTTAAAGAGGGCGTCCACCTCTCTCTTTGTAAGGGCCGTGGTAGGCTCATCCATAATAATCAGCTTTGCGTTAAACAGAAGGGCGCGACAGATGGCAACCAGCTGCTTATCCGCTACGCTCAGCTCTCCCATCTTTGCCTGCAGATCGATTTCGTAACCAATCTTGGACAAAGCTTCCTTCGCCGTGGCTTCCCAGCGCTTCCTGTTTACAAATTTTTTGCCCTCTGTAATTTCTGAGTTAATAGCCAGGTTCTCCATTACCGTAAGGTTCGGGAAAATGGACAGGTCCTGGTAAATTACCTGAATGCCCAGGCGGGTCGCCTCTGCAGGCGTGATCTTGGAAATCGGATTCCCCTCAAAAACCACTTCCCCCTCATCTCTTGTATAAACACCGGAAATGATCTTTACGAGCGTGGATTTGCCGCAGCCGTTCTCGCCAGCCAGACACATAACCTTACCGGGTCTGATTGCAAAGTTTACGTGGTCCAGCGCGTGGACACCAGCAAATGATTTGCAGATTCCGGTCATTTGAAGCAGATATTCTGACATAGATGTGCAAACTCCTTCTCTTCACATCCCGAACCAGGCAGGCCGGGTTGTCTTAATGGCTACCGAGGCAGAGAAGCAACGCTCCTCTGCCCCGGAACATGTTTTTGGTTATTCAGTTGCGTTCCCTGTTTCCGGGTTTAGAAACCAAAGTCATCCACGTTGTCCATGGTGATGGCGATCTGGCCGTCTCCAATGATAACCTTGCCGTCTACTCTTACAGAGGTGTATCCCTCTTCCTTCAGGTCTGTACCGGTCTCGATGGTGCCGCCGTTGTACAGCTCCATACCAGCGTTCAGCATAACCTTAGCGGAAACAGCCGGATCCCACAGAGCAACGCTGCCCAGAGTACCGTCAGCCAGGTAGTCCTTTACTTCCAGAGGCATTGCAACGGAAATTGCGAACATCTCACCGGTAAGGCCCATCTCCTGGATGGCACGGGCCGCTCCCGGAGCGTCGAAGGAGCCTGTTCCCAGGATACCCTTCAGATTCGGATATTTCTCGCGAAGCTGCTTGGTCAGCTCATAAGCCTTCTGTGCGTCGGAATCATCCTCTACGCGCTTGTCGTCTACCAGCTTCATGTTGGGGTATGCTTCTTCCTGACGGGCTACGGCTCCGTCAGCCCAGTTGTTCTGGGACTCCATGGTAAAGGAACCTACCATGGTGATGTACTCGCCTTCCTCGCCCATCTGAGCTGCAAGCTGATCCATAAGGAATGCGCCAAGGCCTGCCTCATCAAATGCCTCTACGTCAAAGGTGATGTTCTCCATACCGGATGCCTCGGTTGCGATCACGATAATTCCCTTATCCAGAGCGGTCTTGCAGATCGCCTCGCAGGCTGCGGGGTCGTTGGGGGAGAAGCAGAGGATGTCAACACCCTGGTTTACCAGGTCTGTCATGATCTGAACCTGAGCTGCTGCGTCAACCTCAGCCGGTCCTTTGTAGATAACTTCCATTCCGTTGTCTGCTGCCCACTCTGTTACGCCGCCGCGCACATGCTCCCACCATGCCTGGCCTTCTACCTTGGGTACGAAAGCGATGGTCGGTGTGTCGCCTTTGGGCTCTGCCGGAGCTTCTATGTCAGCGGGAGCCTCTGCACCGTCGGTGCCCTCCGTTGTTGCAGGCTCTGACTGCGCAGGCTGCTCAGCGGGTTTGGAACCGCAGGCCACAAGGCCTACAGTCATAGCTGCCGTTAATAATAACGCAAGCATCTTTTTCATTTTTGTCTTCCTCCTGAATTTAATAATATTTTTCTATAACCTCCGCAGACGCGGAAATTACCATATGTAAATGGGACCCTTTCGTCCCGGGGGAAAGCCCCCTTTTTCAGGAATCTAGTCCAGATGGTAGATCTCTTCCATATCAGACCAGAATTCCCCCTCCGCCTTGTCTGGCAGAGGCGACATCAATGGTTTCACCAGATCCCACCACTTCTGGGTGGTTGGATCCGCAGCCATCTTTGCCATATCGGCTTCGTAATCCTCTCCCACATACTCAAAATAGGTAAAGAGATAATCCCCTCTGCTGTAAATGCTGTAGTTCTGGATATTGCAGGCTTTAATCATCTCGTTTACGCCGGGAAGAGGGTCTGCATGGTACCGTTTGTACGCCTCCAGCCCTTCCGGCTTTACCTGGATCACTTGTCCTATCCTCATCATATCAAAACCGCCTTTCTTAAAATCCTAGTAGATTTTGTTGGCTTCCTCAAAGAGCGCCTGCACATTGGCCGGCGGCACATCCCCCTGAAGGGCCTCATGGCTGGGAGAGATAATAAGGCCTGTGGGGAAGTATCCTCTCAGCTCCTTTACCTTCTCTTTCACCTGCTCCGGCGTTCCGTTGGGCAGAAGATCCTGGGTGTCCACGCCGCCGCAGAAGGAAACCTTCCCCTCAAACTTCGCCTTCAGGTTATCCGGCTGCATACCTGCCGCCAGGGCCTGGATGGGATGGATAGCGTCTACGCCTGCCTCAATAAGAAGCGGGATGGCGTCGATAATGGAACCACAGGAGTGATATACCACCTTTACGCCGTAGCTGTGGGCGATATCGATAAGCTTCTTTGCTCCCGGAATAATAAACTCGGAGACGAGGGCGGGACTCAGCATCAGTCCTCTCTGGCTTCCCATGTCATCGCCAATTAGGATAGCGTGTACCTTGCCCTTGGTTGCCTCCAGGAAGATCTTCAGCGCCTTCTCATAGAAAGCCACGATGTGATCGTCCACATAATGCACCATCTCGGGCTCCGCCACCATGTTCATAAGGGCGGTCTGCATACCGAAGGCAGCGCAGGTATCCTGGAAATGGCAGGCCCACAGCATACCCATCACGGTCTTGTCAGCAGGCGCCTCATCCACAAGCTTTTTGCACAGGGCGGGATCTATGTATTTCTCCGGGTCGGGCCAGGGGAAGTTTACAGCCTTTACGTCGTCCACATCCTCACAGGCAGAAAAGCATCCGTCCGCCGTCAAGGTGCGGTGCTCCACATCCACATTGGTTCCGTTCATATACCAGTCAAAGGCGGCAAAGATGGCGTTGCAGGTTTCCGAGTGATAGGGAATCTCCACCGCGTAAAAATCATCTCCGCAGACTTTTTTCAGTTCTTTTACATCCGGTACGCCGTAGTGGGCGCAGAGACGCTCCACCGCCTCGGGAGTGGGATCTCCCATCCAGCAGGCCGGCCTGTCAACCGGTTTTCTCTCGATGGTTGCATAGAATCTTTCAATACTATTCATCAAATAGGCTCCTTTCCACTGCTAAAGTTCAATAAAGGTATAATTCTATTATATCTTTTTTTTCGTCGGATTCAACAAAAACTTATTTTTGAATTTAATCGTTTAACCTTTTTATTTAAATTTAACTATTATTTTAACCCTTTTCCCAGCCGTTGTCCAGCCTTTTTTTCTGCGTAATTCTCCGGCGTTTTGGAAATTTACCTTGACATTTTGAATAATTTTAGATAATAATGAAGTAGATTTTTATATATTTTAACAAAGAGTGATGAAAAAAGCAAGGTTTCTTTTTTACATATTTTCCATTTCATGGTACAAAGGGTAAAATTCAGGAGGGACTCCCACATGACGACTCTGAAGGATGTGGCCAGGCTGGCCGGCGTCTCCATTGCAACTGTTTCCTACTGCATCAACGGCACAAAAAATATCCGCCCCGATACCCGCCTTAAAGTAATGCAGGCCATCGAGGAGCTCAACTATATCCCCAACCGCTCCGCCCAGACCCTAAGGGAGCCGGATTCCAGGGAGATTGGCATCGTGATCCCGGACATCGAGGACCCCTATTACTCCGAGATCCTGAAGGGGCTGGTCTATGAGGCGGAAACTTCCGGTTATACCTTAAATATCGCCTTCACCTACCAGCAGGCAGCCCAGGAATGCCGGATTATCCAGGACTTTATCAGCAGGAATGTAAGCGGTCTGGCCATCATGACCTGCCAGCCCTCCAACACGGATTTTTTCAGAAACAGCATTATCCGCTACCATGTGCCAAACGTGTTTATCGACCGTATTCCAAAGGGACTGGACGTAAATTTCCAGGCCTTTGACAATTATACCACCATCCACTATCTGACGGAGCAGCTTCTCCTAAAGGGCTACGAGCGCATCGGGCTAATCACCGGGCCCGAGGAGCTTCTGGGTGAATCCGACTGTGTCTACGCCTTTACGGACGCCCACGTAAAGCAGAAGAAAACCTGTTACACAGAGCTTATCTACTCCTGTGACATGACAAAAGAAGGTGCCTTCCGCATTTTTATGAACGCCCTCCAGAGCCGGATTCCCCAGGCCGTCATTTCCTCCTCGGAGAATATGACAAAGGGCATTGTGGAGGCTCTGGCCCTGTGCCATATACGGATTCCGGAGGATATCTGTGTGATTACGCTGGGAATCGAGTGCTGGAACCAGTCCAACTATCACCCCCAGGTGATTCACACCTCCCGGCGGGCCTATACCCTGGGCCGGGACTGCTGCAGGCTTCTGATCCGCAATATCCAGTCTCCCCATCTCTTTGAATCGGAATTTATGCTTTACCAGGAACGCTATCTGGAGGAATCTCTTACAATACCGGCTCCTCCAAAGCCCGTGTCCTTTCCCGTAAGCCACAAGAGGCTGCGTATCCTGACCCTGGATCTGCCCTCCATCCGGGCCCTGGCCTCCGTGTCCCAGGAATTTTTCTGTCTGCGCGGCATCCAGATCCAGGTGGAATACCTTCCCATGCGGGAGCTCTTTGACGAGATCTGCCGGGATTCCAGAAGAAAACAGAGCCTGTACGATATTTATGTGGCGGACGTGTCCTGGATGCGCTATCTGACCCAGGAGGAATGCCTGCTGGACATCACAAAGTTTATACAGTCCCGGTCTTTGGACACCTCCCATATTGTACGGAAAAACCTGGAAAACTGCTGCTTTAAGGGACACTACTATGCGCTCCCCATTATCGGGGGCACCCATCTGTTGTTTTACCGGAAGGATTATTTTGGCAGCACCCGCCTTCAGCAGGCCTTTCAGAACCAGCACCAGATTTCTCTTCGCCCCCCGAAAACCTGGACGGAATTTAACGGCGTAGCCCGGTTTTTCACAAGGGAATACAATCCTGCCTCCCCTTCCGTTTACGGTACCGCTCTCCCGGCCCAGCTGAGCGCGGAGCTGGCCCTGGAAATCCTTATCCGCCTGTGGAGCTACGGCGGAGGGCTCTTTGACCACAACAGCCGTCTGGCCCTGGACACCCTCCAGAACCGCCGGGGCTATTCCAGTATCCTGGAAACCCGCAGCTACGTCTCCCCAGATTTTCTCTCCCGGGATCACGCCCAGTCTTTCCAGGATTTCAGCGCAGGCAAAACGGCCATGCTTATCTCCTTTACGGAATATGCCAGCGACATCCGCAAATACATGTCCAGCGACATGGTTTCCAACGTAGGCTGCTGTACCATTCCCGGGGGCACTCCCGCCAATGTGGGCTGGCAGCTCGGGGTCAGCAGGACAACAAAAAACTGGCCTCTCATCGCAGAGTTTTTCAAATGGCTCTGCAAAAAGCACACCAGTTATTATCTCACTATCCTGGACGGGCAGGCCGTCATGACCTACCCCTACCACAACCATGAGCTTTTAAAGCTTTACCCCTGGCTGAATCTCACGGACGAGGGTATCCGCCTGTCCCATTCCCGCATCTATCCCATCCGGGGAAAGGACCGCAATATCCCTCCCCACCAGGTGGAATCCGTTCTCTGCCAGGTCTTTCACCAGGTCTGTGAGAACGGGATTCCCATTGAGCAGGCCTTAAAGGACGGCCAGCAGGAGCTTTACCGGCTGTTTGTATAGCTTACCGGGGTTCCTCCCTGGCCCAGCCGTAGGAATAGCGGACTGCCCTGGCCCACCCTTTAAGCTTCTTCTGTCGGGATTCCCGGGAAATTTCCGGTGAAAACACCGCGTCCACAGCCCAGTTTCCGCGTATTTCTTCTATATTTCCCCAATACCCTGTCGCAAGTCCGGCCAGATAAGCGGCTCCCATGGCCGTTGTCTCCACACAGGAGGGGCGGTACACCGGAGCCAGATTCATGTCAGCCTGGGCCTGCATGAGAAAATCATTGGCGCTGGCGCCGCCGTCCACCTTAAGACCGCTTAGGGAAAGACCCGCGTCCGCCTGCATAACCTCAATGACATCGTGGACCTGGAACGCAACGGACTCCAGGGCCGCCCGGATAATATGGTATTTATTCACTCCTCTGGTAATGCCCACAATGGTTCCCCTGGCATACTGATCCCAGTGGGGAGCCCCAAGGCCCGTAAAGGCGGGCACTACATAGCAGCCGTTTGTATCCGGCACCTTTCCGGCCATGTAGGCGGAATCCGCAGCCGAATCGATAAGCCGCATCTCGTCCCGCAGCCACTGAACCACCGCACCGCCCACAAAGATGGAACCCTCCAGGGCATAGGTCACTTTTCCGTCCAGCCCCCAGGCAATAGTGGTCACCAGGCCTTTGGGAGAAAACACAGGCTTTTCCCCTGTATTCATCAAAAGAAAACAGCCGGTTCCATAGGTGTTTTTCGCCTCCCCCGCCTCAAAGCAGGTCTGTCCGAACAGAGCCGCCTGCTGGTCTCCCGCCGCACCGCCGATGGGAATCTCCCCTCCCAGGAAGGCCGTGTCCGTCATGCCGTATACCTGGCTGCTGGGAACCGCCTGAGGCAGCATGGAAGCGGGAATATCCAGAAGCTCCAGGATCTCCGGATCCCATCTGAGCTCTTTTATATTAAAGAGCATGGTGCGGGAGGCATTGGAGTAATCCGTCACATGCACGCGCCCTTTTGTAAGCTTCCAGATAAGCCATGTCTCCACGGTACCAAACAGCAATTCTCCTCTTTTGGCCCGTTCCCTTACTCCCTCCACATGGTCTAAAATCCATTTTACCTTTGTGGCAGAGAAATACGCGTCGATGACAAGGCCCGTCTTTTCCCTGAACCATTCCGTAAGCCCCTGCTCCTTCAGGGAGTCGCAGTAGGCCGAAGTCCGGCGGCACTGCCAGACAATGGCATGGTAAACCGGGGTTCCCGTAGTCTTGTCCCACACCACCACCGTCTCCCTCTGGTTGGTGATGCCGATGGCCGCAATGTCCGCCGCCGAGGCCCCGATCTTGCTCATGGCCTCCACCGCCACCCCCAGCTGGGTAGACCAGATCTCGTCGGCATCGTGTTCCACCCAGCCGGGTTTTGGAAAATACTGGGTAAACTCCTTCTGGGCCACGCTGCACATTTCGCCCTTTTCGTTAAATAAAATACACCGGTTGCTGGTGGTTCCCGCATCCAGCGCCATGACATATTTTCCCATACTGCCCTCCATCCTACTTCATAAAACGGTCAATGGCCTCCGTCAGTTCCACAATAGCCTCGTGGTCCCCGGCCTCCACCGCGTCCACCAGACAGTGCTCAATGTGATCCTTTAAAATCACCTTGGCCGTATTGTTAATGGCCGCCTTCACCGCAGACAGCTGCACCAGAACCTCGCTGCAATCCCTTCCGTCCTCCACCATGCGCTTGATGGACTCCATATGGCCAATGGCCCTGGACAGGCGGTTCAGCACGGCCTTTGTGTTCTGATGGGTATGGGTATGACTGTGGGTATGCACATAGACGGAGCCGTCCTCTGCAATGTGTGAATGTGTGTGCTCGCTCATATAAAATCCTCGGTTTCTGCCGGAAATCCGGCCCTTTGTTGTCCCTTGGGCAGACAAAACAGCTTCCTGCCTGCTTAAGGCTAGTATAGCATAGGAACCCCCGGAAAACAACCCACCCCCGGGGACCGCAGTTCCGGTTTTCAAGAAGAAAGCGCTGCCCTTAGCTCCTCCTCTGCACGTTTCAGATCCCGCCCTTTTTCCAGCCTTTCCAGAAATCCCGGAAGATTTTCCCCCAGGAAAAGAACCGTATTTTTATGCTCCAGAAGCCCCATACAGAAGAGAAACAGCTCCTGCTTACCGGCAAACGCCTCCTCCATAAAGGTCCCGTACTCCTGCAAAAGCTTCCCAAGCTCCCCCGCTGTCTGAACCTGTCTCTCCTCCTGCTTTTCCCAGGCCTGCCTCCGGAAATCCTTCCTAAATCCGGAAGTGTTGTCCAAAGCTTCTTCCTCTCCCGGGTCAGAGGCTTCCCCGGCCCGGACAGACCCTTTGGCTGTCTCTACCCTCCAGATTCCCAGGTATCTGCGGATCTCCTTTTCCAGCAAAAGCTCCTTTTGCTCCTCCTGCCAGGACAGGATGCCACAGTCTTTTTTTACCTGGATTCCCTGTTTTCTCCGCCCTAGCTGTTCCTCACACCGGACGCTCCACGCAAGAATCTGGGACTGGTTCTCTTGTCTCTTTTTTTCCGGAAACATTCCCTCTTTTTCTCTGCCGGACAGATCTTCCCAGGGAATGCCCTGGAAGAAATACCTTAGGCTTTCCCCAAGCTCACCTGCATTTCTCCAGTCGTCTGCCATACGGTAAACCCGCTGCAGCATCAGCTGGAGCACACAGAGCCGCTCATCGTAAGGAAGTCTTAAAAGCTCCTGGTAGGGAGTAGCTTTACAGGCCTCGTAAAGCCGGTAATAAATGCAAAACTCTCTGGCAATCTCCCCCTGTTGCAGATACTGGCCGGGAAGCTCCTCCGTCACCGGAAGTCCCAGCTCCTCCAGAGTCTCCAGCATCCGGGAGAGATCCTCCCAACCCCGGGCCGTCACAAATCCCCGGCCCCGGGCGTCGGTCTGGGCCGCATAAAAACTCTCCGGCTTCCAGTCCAGAAAGGACAGCACCGCCGGGTGAAGCCCCCGGTTTCTGGCGTAGGCTTTCCACACGGACAGCTCCGGCTCAATCTCCATCCACTTTACCCTGTCCAGAACCGCCATATCCAGCTCCCGCACAGACTGGTTGTAGCGGGCGGGATTTCCGGCGGCCACCACAATCCACCCCCGGGGCAATCTGTGGGTGCCAAAGGTTTTGTACTGCAAAAACTGCAAAAGGGCCGGCATCAGCGTCTCGGATACACAGTTGATCTCATCCAGAAAGAGAATCCCCTCCTGCTTTCCCGTATACTCTGCCTGCTCATAGACAGACGCCAGGATTTCGCTCATGGTGTAATCCGTTACCGCATATTCCTGGCCTCCAAAGCTTTTCTTCTCAATCATGGGAAGGCCGATGGCACTCTGGCGGGTATGGTGGGTCATGGTATAAGCCACCATACCCAGGCCGCACTCCCCGGCTGCCTGCTCCACAATGGCCGTCTTCCCAATGCCCGGCGGTCCCATCAGCAGCACCGGCCGCTGCCCTGTCACAGGAATCCGGTAGAGGCCCTCATGGGTTTTGGCTGTGTAGGCCTGGATTGTCCGTTTCAGTTCTTCTTTTGCATCCTGAATGTTCATTTTACTCCCCCCGGTCTCTTTGCATCCAGAACTAATTTTTCTGCCCATACAGGCACATCAATATCGTCGTATCTGTATTTAAGAAATACAAAGGCCACCTTGTAATCCGGCTCCGCCGCCGGATATATCCCATATCCGTCCGTAAAATACAAAACCCCTTTGAGCCGGTAAAGCTCCTCACGCCGCAGCTCCTCAATCCGGGAAAAGGCAGGGCGGAAATCCGTCCCCCCGCCCCCCACAACAAAGAGATCTTCCAGATAAGCGTCCAGCTCCCCCTGACAGGTAATGCGGTCGTCCCTCTGAACCCGGTTGTCACACTGGAGAATATGCAGACAGAAGCGGCTGAAAAAAAGAGCTTCCTCCTTTAGGATATTCCGTGTCTCCTCCAGAAACATGCGGACCAGATCCTCCCCGCAGGAGCCGGAGGTATCGATGACTATAACCAGCTCCCCAATCTTCTGCCGCTCCCTGTATTCCAGCGGTTCGATAAGGGGAATGTTTCCGTACCAGGAAAGCCCCCGGAAATAGAGCCCGTAATCAAACTGCTCCATATCCAGGCCTCCCTCCTCCCTAAGGCAGGCAAACTGCTTTAGGAAAACACGGTAGCTGCAACGTTTTTCCTCTGTGAGGGTAAGGCTCCTTAGGACAGACATCTGGCGGTTCCCGGCTCTCTGACGTCTGTCCCTGTCCCTGATTAATGCCCGAAACGCCTGCTCCCACTTCCGGGACTTTTCAAGGCTATCTTCCTCCCCCCAGCCTTTTTTCCCGCTTCCCGGGCCCAGGCCGGGGATACATTTCTCCAAAACCAGAGGTTTCTTCCCCCAGAGGCTGTGGTCGTCCTGCATGTTTACAAAGACACGGCCGTTTTTTTCCAGTATGGTATCCAGAAGCTCCCAGGCCTCATCCTCCCATATGCGCAGCAACTCTGTTTCCGACAGGATTTTCCCATTCCTTTGCCCTTTGGCCTCTCCCACAGAGATACCCTTTCCGGGCCTCTCCCTCTGGGAAAGGTCAGCTCTTGTTCTCTCCTGCCAATACCGGAAAGGATGCCCCAGCATACAATGGCAAAGCACATGAAGGAAAAGCCTGCACAAAGCCTCGCTGTCCGTAAGGAAAGCTTCCCGCAGCCAGGCGCCGTTTATATACAGACACCAGCCGTCCGCGCCCATGGAAGCCGTCTCCTCCCCCACCTCAAGCTTAAGGATTCCCAGGGCCAGAGAAAGGCTGCGGCTCCTTTCATAAAGCCGCATTTTCATCCATTCAAAAATTTTTTCTTCCATATCAGTTTTAAGTATACCCCTTTTTTAATCTGGGCGCAACAGAAAGGCCGGGACAAAAAACAGGGACGCCATTTCACACAGCATCCCTGTCCCAGAGTCCTTATTAACGCCAATTAGCGGCTTGTGGAGTTTGCTCCCGGGTTTGTATTTCCGTTCCCGGTTCCATTTCCGGTCATATCATCCACCACATCGTCTACGCCGTCGGTCACATCGTCCACCACATTATCGATTCCGTCGCCGATATCATCTACCAGGCCGTCGCCGTCACCGGTTCCCGCATCGTTGTTGATGTTTCCGTCGTTGGTGGTTCCGTTGGTAGTATTATTGGTTCCGTTAGTAGTATTATTAGTTCCGTTGGTGCTATTGGTGCCATTGGTGGTTCCGTTGGTTCCGTTGGTGGTCTCGTTGGTCACTCCATTGTTGTCGTTTCCATTGGTATCGTTTCTGTTACTCCTGCAGGCTGTCACGGTGAACATTATCATAATTACTGCTGCCACCATTGTGAACTTCCTAAACCTTTTCATATGATTCTCCTTTCCTTTTGGCCAAATTGAAAGAACAGCCTAAGCTGTTCTTTCTACTGAGTATGCGCCATCCGGCCCGGAATTATTCAAAAAATCATTTTAAAAACTGGCTGAGCACATCCATAAATATATCTATGTCAATGGGCTTGGCAATGTGGGCGTTCATGCCGTTCTTCAGAGCCGCCTCCTTGTCCTCGTCCATAGCGTTGGCAGTCATGGCAATTATGGGGAGCCCTTTTACATCCTGTCTTGGCAGCATCCGTATGGTTCTGGTAGCTTCGTAGCCGTCCATAATGGGCATCTGCACATCCATCAGAATGGCATCGAAATAATTCTCCTCCACTGTCCGCATCAAGTCCACAGCGTCCGTCCCGTCCGGAGCCGTCTCCACAAGAAAACCGGTTTCCGTAAGAATTTCCTCCGCAATCTCCCGGTTCAGCTCATTGTCCTCCACCAGAAGAATCCTCTTCCCGTTGAAATCCGCCTGGGTCCAGGAAACAGCCTCCTCTTTTTCAATAAGGTTGTTCGCCGCAAGCAGAGCAGCTTTGAGATCCGACATAAAGAGGGGTTTTGCGCAAAACGCGGTTACTCCCGCCTCTCTTGCCTCCTCCTCAATATCCGACCACTCGTAGGCTGTCAGGATGATAATAGGGGCCTCGTCCCCCACCGCCTTGCGGATTCTCCTGGCCGTCTCCACTCCGGTGATCTCGGGCATCTGCCAGTCGATAATATAGGTGTGGTAGGAGTCTCCGTCATTATGGGCAAGCTCTGCCCGGTATGCCGCCTCCCGTCCCGAAGTCGTCCATTCCGCCCGAAGGCCGATCTGATTCAGCATCCTGCTTACACTGTCGCAGGTATGAAAATCGTCGTCCACCACCAGGGCTCTTAAGCCCTCCAGCTCCCTGATCTGCTCCGCGTTCTTTTCCGTATTCTGCAGCTTCAAGGACAGTTTTACCGTAAATTCGCTGCCTTTTCCCACTTCACTCTTCACGGTAATGGTGCCGTTCATCATCTCCACAATATTTTTTGTGATGGCCATGCCAAGGCCCGTACCCTGGATGCCGGATTTTGTGGCGCTGGCCTCCCGCTCAAAGGGTTCAAAGATATGCTCCACGAATTCCGGAGACATCCCGATGCCGTTGTCTTTTATTATAAATATATAATCCCCATACCCGTGGCGGAAGGTGGTATTCTGCATAATGCGGAAGCTGATGGTTCCCCCGGCCGGGGTATATTTTACGGCGTTGCTCAAAAGGTTAATAAACACCTGGTTAAGCTTAAGCCCGTCGGCGATGACATCCTCGTTGGCAATATCAAAGGTATCAATAAACAGATCCAGCTGCTTTGCCTTCACCTGGGGCTGGATAATATTTACCAGATTATGCATCACCTCGGAAATATTACACTCCTGCTCCTTGATCTGCACCTTTCCGCTTTCTATCCTGCTCATATCCAGAATGTCGTTGATAAGGCTCAGCAGGTGATTGCCGGAAGCAAGAACCTTCTGAAGACAGCCTTTTACCTGCTCCTGATTGTCAATATGGCTATACGCAATGGTGGTGAAGCCAATGATTGCATTCATGGGCGTACGGATATCGTGGGACATATTGGACAGGAAGGTGGTCTTTGCGTTGTTGGCGTGCTGGGCCTGCAGCAGGGCCTCCTGGAGCGCCCGGGTCTGCTCCATCTGTTTTCTCACCTGGGCGGTAATCTCCTTTGACACCACCATCACCATTGTCTCCCCTGTGGTGGCATCCTCCGTCATGATAAAGGACTGACGGACACAGAGCCTTTCTCCCCGGGAATCCGCACCCCAGTACTCCACATTGACCTCCGCGCCCCCCTTTGCAAAGCAGCTCTTCATATATTCTGTATTGACCATCTCAGAGTATGTCTCCAGGGATTCCTCCGCAACAAACTGTTTCCAGCGCTCAAAGGCCTCTGACGCTTTACAGGGCGCATGAAGGCCTATCACTTCCAGAAGAGAAATCTTCTTTCCGTTCATCACACGGAAAATATCACTTTCCACCAGATCCCTGGTGAGATTAAATTCATAGGTGCAGATAGAATCCGCCGTTACCGCAACCCGGTACTGGCGTTCCTTCCTGTCTGCCAGAGACATTTCTGCCTGGATCCGCAGTTCCTTTTCCTTTATCTCCGTAATATTCTGGCGGATAAACAAAACCTTTGCCGCCTGCCCGTCCTTCCTCTCCAGGCAGATCACATTCATATGCTCCCACTCCGGCTGTCCGTTCTGAAGCACATGACACTCAATGCGCAGATCATTGTGCTCTGCCAGAGCCTCAATAATGGCATTCCTGTCAAGAAATGCGGAAAGCTCCCTGCTCTCCTCCTCCCCGATCATGGCGGTACATAGATGTTCAGTAAACTGCTGGTACCCGCCTTTAAGGGAAATTTTGTCTCCCTCCGGCTTTGTCCCGGCCAGATACTGGTAAGTATCCTCCTCAAAATCAACCATGGCAAAGCGGGAAAACAACGTGTTAACACCGCTGGTAATATACCCCATCTCCTGGTTTTCCTGTTCAAGCCGCTTCTTTAAGCGTTCTCCCCGGATAACCAGAGCAATGATATAGAGCACAAACAGCAGGATCAGCATAAATTCCAGCCGGACGCCCACCAGATTTCCTTCCTCTATCATTCTCTGGGTGACGACCTTTGGAAACGTCTGTACAAGAACAAAGTCGTTGTCCTCCAGGTATCTGACACAGATATTATCCGTTTTCCGGCTGGTGTCACAGACAAACGCCCCCTCGCCGCCGTTTTTAAAGATACCTTCCACGGAAGCCGCCACCCGGTCTCCGATGATATCTGAGTCCACCAGGATATCGATGAGATTCCCCTTGTCCTCATTGTCGTCGGAGCTGGCAATAACGCTTCCGTCCGGCGCGCAGAGATACACGGCCGCCCGCTCTCCAAAATAAGTGGTGGAAAGCATCTCCTGAAGATTCTCTTCCGCCAGATACGCTCCCCTGAGCACACCGATGATCTCCCCCTGATAGTGGACAGGCGCATAGAAGCAGAGCATGGTCTCATCAAAAAAATGCGGATCGTATATGATGGAGCTGTTTCTCTCCCCAATAATGCCCTCCTGGTAAAAATCCCTGGCCGTCACGTCTGACACCCGGCCGTCGGAGGCATAGTCGTTGCCGTCAAAATCCGTGTACAGCACGGCGTCAAACCGGGAATTCTCCTCCATCCTTGCAAGCATATCGGCGCTGACCATAGGCTCCGTAAGACCCTCCTCTATAAAATAGATGTAGGTATCCACCAGGTTCTGGGCATTGTTCAGCTCCTGATCCACCCGTTCCGCCGTCAGCCGGGCGGAATCCGCCGCGTAATTCTTGTTTCTCTCCTCCACACGACTGCTGTTCTGGGTAGTATACCAGTAAAATAAAGCCACAATGGCAACCAGAAGAAACAGGCCATAGGCAATATCCTGTAATGGTCTCTTTTTGCTGTTCATCAAAGCGCTCCCCCTCAGAAAAAGCTTTCCCTGCTTACTCCTCAATCTTCAGCGTAATGGTCTGTTCAAAAGTCATCTGGGCCAGCACGGAATCCCTGATCTCAAAGGTATGGTTACCCTTAAGAGCTTCGTATTTCTCGGCAAACATAGCGTCTTTACGCTCCTGTACAATACTCTCCTTCTTTGCATCCGTGGCATTCCTGTCCATCATGCTGTCCATCTGCACAATGTAAAATGCCTTGTCCGTCTCCACAAGCCCCGTATATTCACCCTCGGAAAGCTTATCCGCCTCCGCCCGCACCTCATCCGGGAACATGGCGGTATCATCGTCATAGGTAACCGTGCTGGTAGTCATCTCCTGGGCCTGGGCTGCCCCGGAGAGGTCTTTGCTCTTTTTCGCCTCATCCAGAATGCCCTGCGCCTTCTCCTTAAGAGCCTCCAGCTCCTCCCCCGTAAGGGGAATGGCGTTTCCGTCCGCATCCGTTTCTGTGCCGCTCTTGGACACATACAGGTAGGTAGCCTTTTTCTGGGCCGCCTCCTGGTCAGAAACGTTTGTATCCACATCCGCCCACAGGGCCTCCTTCATCTTGTCCTCCAGGGTCAGAAGGGTCAGCAGCCGCTCCACAGTCTGCTGGGACGCTGTCAAGGCTGCCCGGACCTTCTCATCCGGGTTGCTCTCCATAAACTTCGTGGCCGCCTCTGTGATGGCGCTCTTCTCCTCCTCGCTCAAAGACACCCCGTATTCTGCCGCTTCGGCCTCCAGAATGTACAGTTCCTGGAAGGTTTCCATCAGAGACGTTTTGACGGTTTCCCCATAAATAATTCCGTCTCCACCCAGATCCTGCTGGTATATATTGTTGCCCATCATGCCGCCATAATAAGTCTCCATCTGGGCCTGCTGATAGCGAAGCAGAAGATTTACCTCCGCCAGCGGGATGCTGGTCTCATCCATGACTGCCACGGCCTGGGTGCCGTCAAGCTTCCTGTTGCAGCCCGTAAGGCTTATGGAAAGCGCCAGAAGCGCTGCTGTTATAATACAGAATTTCTTTTTCATCCTCTTTACATCCTTCCTGTCATGCTCTGTCCGGCATGCTATTATTTACCCGGATAGTATACCCTATTTTCCCCCCTGCGGCAACGGTTTTCTTGGTCCGGACACGGATTTTTCACGAATCAGTCTGTAAACAAAACCCGGTCCACCTGCACCGTATCCCACACCTCCTGGTCGATGACAAAATCCGCCTCCGCCTTCCATCCCTCATAGATCTCCCGGCACCGCTCCTCCTTTTTCATAAGCAGAAGCATCTCCCGGTTTTCCGCTGTAGCCTCCTCATCCAACGGGGTGATATACTGGATGACATAGTAGCCCTCCTCCGTCTCTATGGGGCCGTCCGTCTCTCCAGGAGAAAGCTTTCGCATCCGCTCTGCCACCGCCTCGTGAGCCCCTCCGTTTGTATAGTCGTTAAAAAACACATCCACGCAGGTGTGGGAAAACTCCTCCGCTGCCGCCGTTATGCTCTGAAGCTCCTTGGTCCGGCGTGCAAAGGCTTCCGCCTCCTCCCGGATCTCTATGATTTCCTCCGGCGTCGCCTCCCGGTGGCCGCCCTCTGTGTCATAGGTTCCCATGGTGGAAAACAGACAGTAGGTCATCCTGCTAAGGGCTGCCTCCTCCTGGCTGACCTGGGCCTCGTAATCTGCCACCGCAGCCTCTGCCACCTTATCCGCCAGAAAGCGCTGTGTAAGCAGCTTTTCCACCAGCTTCCTGTCAGCCCCGGCCTCTTTGAGAACGTCGCGCCCATAGGTTTCCATGAAATGATCCACACGCTGGGCGATCTCCTCTGTTTCCTCTGCCGTCAAAGACACCTGGTACTCCTCCATGTGGGCATTCATCAGATGGATCTGGCAGATGGTGTCCATAACCTGGCTTTTCAGCTCCTCCCCGAAGGTCGGGCCCCCCTGGCTTACAGGCTCTGTCCAGAACTTCGTCCCCAGCTCCTCCACATATGAGCGCTCCCACTGGAGCTGGTTCATGCGGGTGTAAAAGACCGCCTCGGAGAGGGAAATCTCCTCCCCGTCCAGCACGGCAACGGTTTTCTCCCCGGTATGTCCTGCGCAGCCCCCGGACAGAAGCAAAACCAGAATCACGGCCAGCAGAGGCGCGGTCCAGTTTCTTTTTTTCTTTTGTACTTTCATTTCTTTGTAAACTTCCCCTTTTTTAACCCTTTATCTTAACTTCTGGACTTCAAAGCAACGTCGCCATATGCTCCAGCACCTCTTTCACCAGGCCTGTGATATCCTTTATCTCCTCCCGGCTGTTTTTCCTGTACTGGTAGAGCAGGCTGGGATTCTCTCCCATGACAAGCTTCATCCTGCCCCTGTAGGCATCCGCAAACTCCGGGATTTTCTCCGGGCGAAGCTTCGCCCGCTCATAGAGGGCAAAGCGAAGCTCCCGCTCCTTCTGGGAGATCTCCTTCACATAGACCCTGTGGGCCAGCACCTTAAGGCCCGCCACGGTCAGCAGGTTCTCCACGGATTTTGGCGGATCCCCAAACCGGTCGATGAGCTCATCCTGCATATCCGAGCACTCCTCCTGGCTTTCAATCCCGGCAATCCGCTTGTAAATATCCAGCCTCTGGCTCTCGCTGCGGATATAGGTCTCCGGGATAAAGGCGTCCAGGTTCAGCTCGATCACCGTGCCAAAGCTCTCCTCCACCGGGATTCCCTTCAGCTCCTTTACCGCCTCATTAAGCATTTTGCAGTACAGATCATAGCCCACGTCCTGCATATGGCCGTGCTGGCTGGCCCCCAGAAGGTTTCCGGCCCCCCGGATTTCCAGATCCCGCATGGCGATCTTGAAGCCGCTTCCCAGCTCCGTAAACTCCCGGATAGCGCTCAGGCGCTTCTCCGCCACCTCCTTAAGCATCTTATCCCGCCTGTACATAAGAAAGGCATAGGCTGTCCGGTTGGAACGTCCCACCCTTCCCCGCAGCTGGTAGAGCTGGGAGAGGCCCATATTGTCCGCGTCATGAATAATCATGGTATTTACATTGGAAATATCCAGGCCCGTCTCGATAATGGTGGTGGAAACCAGCACGTCAATATCCCCGGAGATAAAGTCGTACATGATACGCTCCAGCTCCTGTTCCTTCATCTGCCCGTGGGCAAAGGCCACATTGGCCTCCGGGACAAGCCTGGCCACCTGGCTGGTAATCTCCACTATGGTGTTGACCCGGTTGTATACATAATAGACCTGGCCGCCCCTAGAGATCTCCCGGCTGATGGCCGCCCGCACCATCTCGTCGTCGTATTCCATCACATAGGTCTGGATGGGCACCCGGTCCTGGGGAGCCTCCTCCAGGACGCTCATATCCCGGATGCCTATAAGGCTCATGTGAAGGGTTCTGGGTATAGGCGTGGCCGTCAGAGTCAGTACATCCACATTTTCTTTAAGCTTCTTGATCTTCTCCTTGTGGGCCACCCCGAAGCGCTGTTCCTCGTCAATAATGAGAAGCCCCAGATCCTTATACTCCACATCCGCGGACAAAACCCTGTGGGTGCCAATGACAATATCCACAAAGCCCTTTTTCAGATCCTGGATGGTTTTCTTCTGTTCTGTGGCCGTGCGGAACCGGGACAAAAGATCCACCCGCACCGGGAACTCCTTCATCCGCTGCACAAAAGTGTTGTAGTGCTGCTGGGCCAGGATGGTGGTAGGCACCAGGTAAACCACCTGCTTGTTCTCCTGCACCGCCTTAAAGGCCGCCCGGATGGCGATCTCCGTCTTGCCGTAGCCCACGTCCCCACAGATCAGGCGGTCCATGATTTTCCTGCTCTCCATATCCTGCTTGGCCGCCTCAATGGCCAGAAGCTGATCCTCCGTCTCCTCAAAGGGAAACAGCTCCTCAAACTCCCGCTGCCACACCGTATCCGGCCCGTATACATAGCCGTTTTTCTGCTGTCTGGCCGCATACAGGGCCACCAGATCCTTCGCGATATCCTGGACTGCCGTGCGGACCTTACTCTTTGTCCGGTTCCACTCCGCCCCGCCAAGCTTGTTAAGCTTCGGGCTTCGCTCCCCGGCCCCCGCGTATTTCTGGATCAGCTCCAGCTGTGTGGCAAGAATATAGAGATTTCCACCGGCTGCGTACTCGATCTTGATATAGTCCTTCAGGACCTTGTCTACCTCCACCTTTTCCAGCCCTCTGTAGATGCCAAGCCCATGGTTTTCATGCACCACGTAATCCCCCACGTTCAGCTCGGAAAAGCTGTTGATCTTCTGGCCTTCGTAGATTCTCCGTCGCTTTTTTTTCTTCTTTTCCCTTCCGAAAATGTCTGTTTCCGACAGCACCACAAAGCGGATAAGCGGATATTCATACCCCTGGTGCAGCGTCCCGTGGGCCACCATGATCTCCCCGCCTGCCACCACCCGGTCCATATCCTCGGAGTAAAAGCTGTTCAGCTCCTCGTTCTGGAGATCCTGTGCCAGACGCCGGGCCCTTGTCCTGGAGGAGCAAAGAAGAATCACGCTGCATTTTTCCCGTTTCCAGCGCTTCAGGTCTTTCACCAGCAGTTCAAAGCTGTTGTGGTAGGGATTGATGGTCCGGGCCGTCACCTGGGCCTTCTGCCCCATATTCCAGCCGCTTAGCTGGGGCTCCATGGTACACAGAGCCACGCAGACGCGCCCGTTTATCTTTCCGCAGACTTCCTCGTACCCGCAGAAAAGCTCCGCCCCCTCGGGAAGCTTCTCCCCCTTCTCCGCCCGGTTTGCCAGGCTTTCCTGAAACTCCGCCTCCACGCCCTTTCCGCACTCAGTCAGACGGTTGGGCTCGTCTAAAATCACCAGGGAATCCCTTTTGTCAAAATAATCCAGAAAGGTAACCAGTTTTTTTAAGGGTCTGCCCAGGGCCAGTTCTGCCGCCGGATAGATACAGATATCCTCCATATTTTCCAGGGACCGCTGACTCTCCACGTCAAAGCTTCTGATGGAATCCACCTCGTCGTCCCACAGCTCTATGCGGACGGGATTTTCCTCCGTCAGAGGAAAAATATCCAGGATCCCGCCCCGGATGGCAAACTGGCCGGGGCTTTCCACCTGGTCCACCCGCTCGTAGCCCAGGAAAACAAGCTTCGCGGCCCAGGCGTCCATATTCAGCACGCCTCCCACCTCCATATGGAGCAAAAGCTTCTCAATCTCCTCCAGGGGCAGAAGCCGGTCCATACATCCGTCCAGGGTGGTGATAACCGTCGCCTCCTCCTGGGAAAGTATGGCCTTTACCGCGCAAATCCTCTGCTGCTGGAGAAGCTTTCCCTGAATATCCGCATGAAAAAACAGGAAATCTTTTGCCGGATACAACTGCACTCCCCTGTCAAAGAACCTGTATTCCTCATAGATCTCCTTTGCTTTTTTCTCACTATAGGTAAGGATCAGCCTTCTCTTAAAATCCGCCCCAAAACCGTATGCCATATGGGTTTTCTGGGACTCCACACAGCCGGAAAGCAGGGTGATCCCCGGGGTTTTCATAAGCTTCCCCTTAAGCTCCGAAAATGCCTCCAGCTGCCCCAGAGGCTCCAGAAAGGCTTTCATGTCTCTACCACCTTCTTATTATACCGGTTCATAGCCCCGTCAATATCTCCGGCCACCATCATCAGGACAGCCTCCGCTGCCCGGACAATGGCCTCCTCCACCAGGGCCCGCTCCTCTTTTCCAAACCGCCCCAGCACATGGGACACCAGATCCCGCCCGGAGGACTGTTCCCCAACGCCCACCCGGATCCGCATAAACTCCTCCGTGCCCAGGCTGGCGATTATATCCTTGATGCCATTATGGCCTCCGGCGCTTCCTTTCCTGCGGATGCGTAGATTTCCCGCCGCCAGGTGGATATCGTCGTAAATCACGATGAGCTCCCTGGAAGCATCCAGCTTATAAAAATCCACGGCCTCCCGGATGCTGGCGCCGCTTAAGTTCATAAAGGTCTGGGGCTTTAGAAGGAGCACTTTACCCCCCTCCAGATACCCGGTCCCACAGAGGCCCTTGTGCTTTTTCTGGTTTATCTCTATACTATATTTCCCGGCAATGTAATCCACCACGTCAAATCCCATATTGTGCCGGGTATGCTCATATTTTCCCGTAGGATTTCCCAATCCCGCTATCACATACATCGTCTCTCCTCCATTATCTGCTCCCTTATCTTACAGGAGATTCCGGGATTTTGCAAGGCTGAATAGGCAAAACCCCGGCAAAAAAGGGATCCCGCCCATGGCAGGATCCCCTCTCACATTTAAACCTGGAAAAACCTGTTTATTCTTATATCTAATCCTTCTCCTTACTTATCTTCCTCCGTTTCCATTAAGATCGCCTCATATTTATCCAGGATAATTTTCTGGATTGCCTCCCTTGTCTCTGAGTTAATCGGATGCGCAATATCCCGATACTCCCCGTCCGAGGCCTTTCTGCTGGGCATTGCAATGAAGAGGCCCTTTTCACCCTCGATTACCTTGATATCATGTACCACAAACTCGTCATCGATGGTAATAGATACAACCGCCTTCATTTTTCCTTCTTTCGCAACTTTTCGTACGCGTACATCTGTAATCTGCACGTAACACCTCTCCCTTCAGACTTCTCTTAACGTAAAACGTCTGTAATTCTGACTTTTTAAAGCATTCAAATCACATACCGCTCGTTCTTTTCAACGACAATCTTGATTCCATCATCCCCTACATACCTGGAGTTGGCACGGATGGTATCCCTGCTCTCCACTATGCAGTTCTCGATATAAGTATTATCGCCGATATAAACGTCATTCAGAATCACGGAATTCTTAATGACGCAGTTATTGCCTACAAACACCTTTTTAAACAGCACCGAATTTTCCACCACGCCGTTGATAATACATCCGCTGGATACCAGGGAGTTTCGTACGTTTGCGCCAACGTTGTATTTTGCCGGTGGCAGATCCTGCACCTTGGAATAAATATCCGGGTACTGCTTGGTAAAATAATTCCGCACATCCTTCTTCAGGAAATCCATGTTTGTCTGGTAGTATGCCTCCACGGAAGCAATGCTGCTCCAGTAATCCTTCATCTCATAGCCGTAAATGCGCTTCAGACTCTTGTAGCGGATCAGGATATCCTGCACGAAGTCGTACCGCTCCTCCTGGGCGCACTTCTCAATAAGCTCAATGAGCTGCCTTCTGCGGATCACGTAGATACCACAGGAAATCATGGTTCCATGGGACGCCACAGGCTTTTCCTCAAAGTCCTCCAGACGTCCGTCCTCTGCCAGGCGCACAACGCCGAAACGACTGACATCCGTGCCCTCCGGCATCTCCTTACAGACAATGGTGATATCCGCCTTGCGCTCAATGTGATATTCCAGGATTTTATTGTAATCCATCTTGTAAATGCCGTCGCCGGAGGCAATAATCACATAGGGCTCATGGCTCTGCTTCAGCCAGTCCAGGTTCTGGTAAATGGAGTCTGCCGTACCTCTGTACCAAACGCTGTTGTCTGTAGTGATGGTAGGTGTCAGAAGATATAAGCCCCCCTGCTTTCTTCCGAAATCCCACCATTTGGAGGAATTCAAGTGCTCGTTCAGAGATCGGGCGTTAAACTGCGTCAATACCGCCACCTTCTGGATATGGGAATTTGACATATTGCTGAGGGAAAAATCAATGCTCCGGTAACTTCCCGCCACAGGCATGGCCGCTATAGCCCTTCTGTTGGACAGCTCTCTCATTCTGTGGTTGTTTCCGCCTGCCAGTATAATACCTATCGCTCTCATCCTCTGTCACCTGCCTTTATGATTGATTCTCCGCTTTTCAGAGCGCCGCCGGAATAGTCCTCCGGGGTGGTGTTCCCGGAAATGGCCGTATTCTTTCCGATCCATACATTAGGCGGAATATAGGAATCCTCCCCCACGGTTACCAGGCCAAAGGAATAAATCTTCGGCTGGGCTTTATTTGGCACCTCTTCCCCCTCGCCCATAACAACGCCGTCGGAAACCTCCACTTCCTCCGCGATAATGGCTTTGTTGATGGTACATCTGGCGCCTATGACGGTGTTCTTCATGACAATGGAATCCCGCACTACCGTGCCCTCTCCAATGGTCACGCCCGAACCAATGACAGAATTGTAAACTTCACCGTAGATCTCGGAGCCGCCGCTTATAATGCTCCGCTCTATCCTGGAATCCGCCGAGATATACTGGGGCGGCACAGCATCGCTCTTTGTGTAGATCTTCCAGAATTCCTCATAAAGGTTAAACTCCGGAATAATGTCAATGAGCTCCATGTTGGCCTCCCAGTAAGAGCCCAGGGTTCCCACATCCTTCCAGTACCCGTTGTACTCATAGGCAAAAATCCGGTTTCCGTTTCCGTGACAGTAAGGGATCACATGCTTTCCGAAGTCACAGTTCTGCTGGTCGGACATCTCCACCAGGGCATTCCTAAGGATGGGCCAGCTGAATATGTAAATACCCATGGACGCCAGATTACTCCTGGGATGCTCCGGCTTCTCCTCAAACTCTGTGATCCTGCTGTTGTCGTCCGTAATGACGACTCCGAAACGGCTGGCCTCCTCAATGGGCACAGGCATGGCCGCAATGGTCACATCCGCGTTGTTTTCTTTGTGGAAGTCCAGCATCACCTCGTAATCCATCTTGTAGATGTGATCGCCGGACAAGATCAGGACATAATCCGGATTGTAAGTCTCGATATAGTCCAGGTTCTGGTAAATGGCATTTGCCGTACCCGTATACCATTCACTGCTGGTACTCTTCTCGTAAGGGGGAAGCACCGTAACGCCGCCGTTATTCCGGTCCAGATCCCAGGGCATACCGATTCCGATATGCGTGTTCAGGCGAAGGGGCTGGTACTGCGTCAATACACCCACGGTGTCAATACCCGAATTGATGCAGTTGCTTAGGGGAAAGTCGATGATCCGGTATTTACCCCCAAACGCTACGGCTGGTTTCGCCACCTTCGCAGTTAAGACACCCAGCCTGCTACCTTGTCCGCCAGCCAGAAGCATGGCGATCATTTCTTTTTTAATCACGCTATCACCTCTTGTAGTAATAATGAATTAGTCCTTGCTATAGTGGCATTATAACACACATTTTGTAAATAGTGAACATTTTTTGTGAAGGAAATCAATTTTTTTTAAACATTTTGCGACTATTTTTTTATTTTCCCCCTCCCTTTGCTTTTTGCACGATTTAGGGGTATACTTACATAAAATAAGGTATAAAGAAGAGGATGTGTAACTATGTATCAGATTCATTTTCAGACTCCCGTCCATGTACATTTTATCGGTATCGGAGGAATCAGCATGAGCGGCCTGGCCGAAATCCTTCTGGAGGAACGCTTTCCCGTCTCCGGCTCCGACAGCAGACGCTCCCCCCTGACAGATCTTCTGGAGGAGAAGGGCGCCCGTATCTTTATTGGCCAGTCCCCGGACAATATACAGGAAGGATGCGACGTGGTGGTCTACACCGCCGCCATCCATGAGGATAACCCGGAGTTTGCCAGGGCAAAAGAGCTGGGGCTTCCCATGCTGTCCAGGGCCCAGCTTCTGGGGCAGCTCATGAAGAACTACCAGACTGCCATCGCTGTTGCCGGCACCCACGGAAAAACCACCACTACTTCCATGATCTCCGCTATCTTAATGAAGGCAGAGGCGGATCCCACCATCTCCGTAGGAGGGATGCTGCCCCTTATCGGCGGAAATATCCGCGTGGGGAAATCAAAGACCTTTCTCACGGAGGCCTGTGAATATACCAACAGCTTTCTCTCATTTCATCCAACCATCGGCATCATCCTCAATATCGAGGAGGACCATATGGATTTTTTCCGGGATCTGAATCATATTTACGACTCCTTCCACCGTTTTGCCGCCCTGCTGCCCCCAAAAGGCCTTCTGATCTTAAACGGAGAGATTGACGATCTCTCCCTGATCCGGGCCGGACTTTCCTGCCGCGTCGTAACCTGCGGCACGGCCCCGGAGGATACCTACCAGGCCGTGGACATCGCTTACGATGCCATGGCAAGGCCCTCCTTTACCTTATTAAAGGACGGTATTTCCCAGGGGCGCGTCGCCCTGGCCGTGCCGGGACGCCACAATGTCTTAAACGCCCTGGCGGCCCTGGCCCTGGCCGACGAGCTCTCCATTTCCTTTGAGACTGCCTGCCAGGGGCTTCTCACTTTTTCCGGCACGGACCGCCGCTTCCAGTACAAAGGGGAAGTCCACGGCTTTACGGTGGTGGACGACTACGCCCATCACCCCACGGAGATCACCGCCACCCTTGAGGCCGCCCGGCAATATCCCCACCGGGAAATCTGGTGCGTGTTCCAGCCCCACACCTACACCCGTACCAAAGCCTTCCTTAAGGACTTCGCAAAGGCCCTGTCCCTCTCCGACCATGTGGTTCTGGCGGACATTTACGCCGCCAGGGAAACGGACACCCTTGGCATCAGCTCGGAAACCCTTCTGGAAGAGCTTAAGGCGCTGGGTGTGGACGCCCACTATTTTCCCTCCTTCTCCGGCATTGAAAATTTTTTATTAAAAAAATGTATGCACGGCGACCTGTGTATAACTATGGGCGCCGGAGACGTGGTAAATATCGGTGAAAATCTGATTTCCCGATAGTTATCCACATTATCCACATGTTTATGCACATTTTCCCGGACATGAGCATGTGGATTTTTTTGTGGATGGCTCGTTTACATAAATTATCCCAGGCATTTCCCCCCTCTTGTCCCATTTTATAGCCCGGATCCCTTGTCTATTCCATTATTTTTGTGAATTTCCGGTTGCAAATAATTTTCTTCCACAAAGTTATCCACATTATCCACATTGTGAAAATATTATGTAACTCAAGATAAATCCGGCCCCGCCTGGAAAAATCCCTGTTTTTTTTTTCGGTTTTATGTGTTATACTGTCCGTATACCCGGGAGCCGGGTGTGTACAAAATCCCGCCCCGTTTCCTTATTCTATGACCAGGATTCTGAAAGGCAGTCACTATGAGCGATTTTCTTATACATATGGAGCAGGAACAGACCGAGACTCCCGTATCCAATATTTTTTTAGACGAATATATGCCTGAGGCCAACGGCGCATACGTGAAAATTTATCTCTATCTGCTGCGCTGCATAAAATCCGGTGCGGACGCCCTCTCTGTTTCTTCCATAGCCGACCGCTTTGAGCACACGGAAAACGACGTCCACCGGGCCCTGGCTTACTGGGAAAAGCTGAATCTTCTCCGTCTGGAGCACAACGAAAAGAAGGAGCTGTCCGGCATCTGCCTTCTTGAGCCCCGGCACAAAAGTCCCGCCAGGCTTACGGACACCTTAGCGCCATCCGGAAGCATTTCCCCGGCGCAGCCCCTAAAGGAGGCTTCCCCGCCTGCAAAGACGGCCTACAGCCCCAGGCGTCTGGCCCGGTTCCAGGAGCAGGAAGATATCCGCCAGCTGTTGTTTATCAGTGAACAGTACATTGGCAGGCCCTTAAATCCCTCCGAGATCTCCACAATTCTGTATTTTTACGACGGCCTGTCCTTTTCGGTGGAGCTTATCGAGTATCTCATCGAGTACTGCGTCACCAGAGGACACAAAAACCTGCGTTACATGGAATCCGTGGCCCTGGCCTGGCACAAGGCAGGCTACCAGACCGTGGAGCAGGCCAAAAAGGAGAGCTCCCTGTTCTCCCAGACTTACTTTGCCGTGCTGAAGGCCTTTGGCATCAAGGGCAGAAATCCCGTGGAATCAGAGACCGGTTATGTGGATAAATGGATAAAAACCTGGGGCTTTTCCCTGGAGCTTGTGCTGGAGGCCTGCGGACGTACCATGTCCAAAATCCATGAACCAAGTTTCGAGTACACGGATTCCATATTAAACGGCTGGCGCCTGGAAAATGCCATGTCTCTGGAGGAGGTGGCCGCCCTGGACGCCAAATGGGCCGCCAGACCAGCCAGACCCCCCAGGCACAAGGATGTTTCATCCGCCGTGAAAAAGGCCTCCGCCTCCAACCGGTTCCACAACTTTAACCAGCGGGATTATAATTTTGCGGAGTTGGAACAGAAGCTAATCAACAACTGACTTACCGGGAGGTATTCCCTTGTCTTTAAACAATGTACAATATGACGCAATTATGCGCGCCTATACAGCCAGGCGCGCCAGGCAGCGTAAAGAGCTGGAAAAACGGCTGGAGCACATTCACCGCCGGATCCCCGCCCTCTCCTCCATAGAAGGCAAAATGGTCTCCCTGGCAGCAGCCCAGGCAAGGGCCGCCGTGGAGGGCGATAAGGAGGGACAGGCCTCCCTCAGGAAGGACTGGCTGAAGCTCTCCCGGGAGAAAGAGGCGCTTCTTGCCTCCCACGGATTTTCCCCGGCGGACTGTGAGCTCTCCTACGACTGCCCGGACTGCCAGGATACAGGCTATGTGGGCAGCGAAAAGTGCCGCTGTCTGAAGCAGGCTGTCATTCAATACCTCTACGGACAGTCCCGGCTGGAGGAGGTGCTGGCCCGGGAAAATTTTAACACCTTTTCCTATGCATATTATGAGGAACAGCATCTTCCGGCCATCCGGAAGGCTGTTATGGATGCCCAGCTCTTTATCGAAAATTTTGGCCGTGAATTCCAGAACCTGTTTTTTCTTGGTGATACGGGAACGGGAAAGACCTTTCTGTCCAACTGCATTGCCAGGGAGCTCTTAAACCGCTGCTTTTCCGTGGTTTACCTGACGGCCTTTGAGCTCTTTGACCTGCTGGCCAGCGCCCATTTCAACCATAACCCGGAGGCGGAGGTCTCGCGGCAGAGCTACCCCTATATTTTTGCCTGCGACCTGCTTATCCTGGACGACCTGGGAACGGAGCTGAACAACTCCTTTGTATCCTCCCAGCTCTTCCTGTGCGTCAACGAACGCATTTTAAAGAGGAAAGCCACCATTATTTCCTCTAACCTAAGCCTTGAGACTTTGCGGGATGCCTATTCCGAGCGCACCTTTTCCCGCATCACAAGTTATTACACCATCCTGAAATTACCCGGAAATGATATCCGGTTAAAGAAAAAATTATTGGGAAACACTTAAGATCATTACACGGAGGACACTACTATGTTGCAACGCAGTCAGCGCGTACTGGAAACGATTCCCACAGGCTCTCTGGGACTGATTCCCCTGGACAGCTGTAGGGAACTGGGCGAGAAGGTCAACGGCTACCTGGTGGCATGGAGACATGACAGCCAGCTTGCGCACAAATCCAGCATTGTATTTAACGGATATGAACGGGATTCCTATCTGATTAACGCCAGGGTTCCCCGCTTTGGAACCGGCGAGGCAAAGGGCATCATTGAGGACTCTGTCCGGGGAAGCGATCTGTATCTTCTTGTGGACGTATGCAATTACAGCCTCACCTATTCCCTGTGCGGCCATACCAACCACATGTCTCCGGATGACCATTTCCAGGACTTAAAGCGGGTGATTGCGGCCGTTGGCGGAAAAGCCCGGCGCATTACCGTAATCATGCCCTTCCTCTACGAGAGCCGCCAGCACAAACGCACCGCCAGGGAATCCCTGGACTGCGCCCTGGCGCTGCAGGAGCTCACCAAGATGGGTGTGGAAAATATCATTACCTTTGACGCCCACGATCCCAGGGTGCAGAACGCCATCCCCCTTCACGGTTTTGAGACCGTACAGCCTACCTATCAGTTTGTAAAGGGACTCCTAAGCAGCGTGGACGACCTCTCCATCGACAGCCAGCATATGATGGTCATAAGCCCGGACGAGGGCGGCATGAGCCGCGCCATCTACATGGCCAATGTGCTGGGACTGGATATCGGCATGTTCTACAAACGCCGGGACTACACAAAGGTTATCAATGGGCGCAATCCCATTATCGCCCACGAATTCCTGGGAAGCGATGTGGAAGGCAAGGATATGCTCATTGTGGACGATATGATTTCCTCCGGCGACAGCATGCTGGAGGTTGCCACGGAGCTGAAAGCCCGCAAGGCGCGGCGGATCTTTATCTTCTCTACCTTCGGCTTGTTTACCAGTGGCCTGGAAAAATTTGACAGAGCTTATGAGGAAGGCGTCATCTCCCGGGTATTTACCACCAACCTGGTCTATCAGACACCGGAGCTCCTGGACCGTCCCTACTATGTGAGCTGTGATATGAGCAAGTACGTTGCCCTTATCATCGATACCCTGAACCACGACGTATCCATAAGCGACCTTCTGGATCCCTATGAGAGGATCCGCAACCTTGTGGAAAAATACAAGGCCGGGGAAATCCATGCCATTTCGGAAGAGCAGATTCTCTGACCGGGCCCGGCCGTCCCCCTTCCTGGAAGGAACCAGGGCTTTCCCCCTTGAAAAACATGTACCTAAAAAAGGAGGCCGTATGTCTGACAACATCTGCCTCCTTTTTCCTTTGAAATATTCCCTCTGACACTACACCTTAAACCGGTAGCCTACTCCCCAGATAGTCTCGATATACTGGGGCTTGGCCGAATTAAACTCAATCTTTTCCCGTATTTTCTTGATATGCACCGTCACCGTGGCGATATCGCCAATGGAATCCATATCCCAGATCTCCTTAAAAAGCTCCTCCTTTGTAAATACATGGTTGGGATTTTCCGCCAGGAAAGCCAGAAGATCAAACTCCCGGGATGTGAAGTTCTTTTCCTCCCCGTTGACCCACACCCTCCGGGCTGTCTTGTCGATCTTAATACCCCGGATTTCCACCATGGAATTCTCCTTCACATTGCTGCTGACCAGACGGTCATAGCGGGTCAGATGTGCCTTTACCCGGGCCACCAGCTCGCTGGGGCTGAAGGGCTTCGTCATATAGTCGTCAGCTCCAAGGCCCAGTCCCCGGATCTTGTCGATATCGTCCTTCTTGGCGGAGACCATAATTATAGGCGTATTCTTCACAGCCCGCACCTGTTTGCAGATCTCAAAGCCATCCACTCCCGGAAGCATCAGATCCAGAATCAGAAGATTAAAATCCTCCTCCAGGGCCCTTTTAAGCCCGGTATTTCCGTCCGGGGAAATCTCCACCTCAAAGCCGCTGAGCTCCAGATAGTCCTTCTCCAGATCCGCAATGACGTCCTCGTCCTCCACAATTAAAATTCTGCTCATGAATGGAATACCTCCTGATATTTTCTCAACACAAAGTGCATGACCGTGCCGGTTCCCGGCCTGCTGGTGGCCCAGATCTTGCCTCCGTGATCCTCAACGATTTTTTTCACAATGGACAGCCCGATACCGCTTCCTCCCTTGGAGGAATTCCGTGAGGCGTCCGTCCGGTAAAACCGGTCAAAAATATAGGGCAGATCCCGGGCGTCGATTCCCCGCCCGTTGTCCTCGATTTCCACCTGGATAAAGTCCCCCACATCCCGGATGCCGATGTTTATGGCGCCGTTGACCTTATCCATATATTTGGAGGAATTGCCGATAATATTGTTAATGACCCGCTTGATCTGCTCCGCGTCCGCAATGACCAGCACATCCTCCTCCACGTAATTAAAGTACCCCAGCCGGATCCTGCTCTGCTCCAGTTCCAGACCGATCTCCTCCACGCAGTCCGCAAAGTAATCCCGCACGTTAATCTTATCAAAAGTATAAGGAATCCGGTTTGTGTCAATCTTGGAGTAAAAGGTCAGCTCATTAATCAGCCGGTCCATGTCGTTGGCCTTGTTGTAGATGGTACGGATATATTTCTCCTGCTTCTCCGGCGTATCCGCCACCCCGTCCATAAGGCCCTCCACATACCCCTTCACCGCCGTAATGGGCGTTTTCAGATCATGGGAAATATTGCTGATTAGCTCCTTGTTCTGCTGATCTACCCGCACCTTCTCCTCCGTGGACTCTTTAAGGCGCCTGCGCATTTCCTCAAAGTCCCTGCATAGCTGGCCGATCTCGTCTTTTCCCTCCACCTGCATCTCAAAATCCAGGTTTCCCTCCTTGATATTCTGGGTGGCAATTTCCAGATGGTGGATGGGCGTTACGATGCTCTTGTAAATCCAGACCGTTAGCAGGGCGCTTGTAAAAATCAATATGGAAATAATGGCCAGACCCATGTCGATGAGCAGGGACTTCACCTGGGGAATCATGCCCCTTACGGAGGTGACAATAAAGGCGCTTCCCTCACTTCCATCCAGAAACACCAGATCCAGCTTCTTTACCAGGGTCTGCACCTCCCCGCCCATAAATACTCCCACGTCCTGGGTGTTAGCGTACTCCCCGTAGTCCGGAAGCCTCTGAACCAGCGGGTCGATCTCCTCCTTAGTTCCCTTGTAGATAAAGTCCTCCCCTTTCCGCACCAGAAGGTAGGAATAGCGGGATTCCAGCTCCACATTGATACCGTCCAGATAGGCCGTATCCTCAAAAGCCCCCACATCCTGGGCGGCCTGGTTTTGCATGGACTGGTAAATGCTCCTTGTCATTTTACTTAAGATAGCCGTAGGGTTGGAAAAGCTCTCGTAATCCGTATCTTCAATTCCAAACCTCTTCTCCATAGAGCTGAGCTGATAGGTTCCCAGGCCGATAAAGGCCATGACCGTCAAAGCGAGGGGCACCAGGATAATAATTAAAAAGGAAATGATAAGCTTGTTTTTCAATTTCAAGGCAGTTCTCCTGGCTGTGCAGGCCCTTGCAGGGATGGGCACAGGATGGTTTTAGCATATAGGAATAGTATAACACTATTTTGGGGGATGCGACGAAAAAAGTATTCTAAAAAATATAAATTTTTTCTAAACTGGAAAAAAGCGCCTTGTCAAGGAGCTTCCAGGCAAAAAATGAGCTGCCTCCTTCCGGAAGCAGCCCATCTGGTTTTTCTCTTTTTAGCGGATGGTCTTGTAAAGCGGGCCATATGCCTGACATGCTCTGTAATCCTGTCCCTCTTTGTCCATGCCGAAGGCGTTCCAGGCTGCGGGACGGAAGATCTTCTCCTCCGGTACGTTGTGCATGCAAACCGGGATTCTCAGCATTGCGCAGAAGGTGATAAGATCCGCGCCTACATGGCCGTAGCTGATAGCGCCATGATTTGCGCCCCAGTTATTCATTACGTCGTAAGCGGTCTTGAAGGCGCCCTCTCCTGTACATCTGGGAGCAAACCAGGTGCAGGGCCAGGTATAATCGGTTCTCTTCCACAAGGTATCCGTCACCTCATCCGGAAGCTTGATAGTCCAGCCCTCTGCGATCTGCACCACGGGGCCTAATCCCTTCACCAGATTCAGACGGATCATGGTTGCGGGCATCTCTGCCTCTGTCACAAAACGGGAAGAATATCCGCCGCCGCGGAAGTAGCCGTTGTCAGCCGCATTCCAGGTAGTTGCCTTTAAGATGGCCTCCTGGTCTGCTTCTGTCACATTCCACCACTCCTTCATGCAGGGGTTGCCGTTCTCGTCTTTTGCCTGTCCGCAGGCATCCAGGCAGGCAGCGCCGGAGTTAATCAGATGGATAAATCCGTCGGCGTCTTTTGCCTTTCCTTCGATATCATAGCCGGTTACTCTTTTCACCGCCTCACCGCTCCAGTAGGTACGCACATCCGCAAAAATCTGCGCCCGGTTGGTGAGCAGTTTTAAGAAAAGCATACCAAGACCGTTTAAGGTATCATTCTCTGTCGCAAGGACATAGGGCTCTCTTGCGCCGTTCCAGTCAAAGGAGGTGTTGAGCATTGCCTCCGGGAAGTCGCAGTTGGGATAAAAATCTGTCCACTGTCTCTGGCCCTGGAAGCCTGCCGCGATGGCGTTGTGTCCGATGGCTTCCTCGGAAAACTTCGGATCCAACTTGTCGCTGCCGCTCATAAGGTCTTTGATGATAACCATCATCTTAACCACGAACTCCCAGTCTTTCTCCTTCTGCTCCGGGGACTTCTGAAGCTCTTCCGGATTCTTGTCGAAGCCTTCCTTGCATTTTTCTTTTGTCCACTTGAGGGCTTTCTGGAACTCTTCCTCATCGTAGATGCCCTCTGTCATGCGGCGGATGATTTCCACCTCATCCACGGACTCCACGCGCATACCTAAATACTCCTCGATGAAAGCCGGGTCAATGATGGAGCCGCCGATACCCATGCAGATGGAACCGATCTGCAGGTAGGATTTTCCTCTCATGGTGGCAGCCGCCACAGCCGCGCGGCCAAAGCGCAGCAGTTTCTCTTTTACATCCTCCGGAATTACGGTATCGGTGGCGTCCTGTACGTCATGTCCGTAGATACCGAAAGCCGGAAGTCCTTTCTGTGCGTGGGTTGCCAGAACAGAGGCCAGATAAACGGCGCCGGGACGCTCTGTAGCGTTAAGGCCCCACACGCCCTTAATGGTCATGGGATCCGTATCCATGGTCTCGGAGCCATAGCACCAGCAGGGAGTAACGGTAAGAGTAATATCCACGCCAGCCTTCTTGAATTTATCCGCACACGCCGCAGCCTCTCCTACGCGTCCGATGGTGGTGTCCGCAATCACGGTCTTTACCGGCTCTCCGTTGCTGTATCTTAAGTTCTCCTCAAAAAGCTTCGCAGCAGACTTTGCCATATTCATGGTCTGCTCCTCCAGAGAACCGCGCACGTCCAGAGCGCCTCTTCTTCCGTCGATGGTCGGACGGATGCCGATTACGGGATAATCACCAATCAATCTGTTTTTTGCCATGTCTTTCCCTCCACTTAAATAAATGAATTATGAGTTTTCACGAATAAGAAGTTGATTTCTTCTTATTTTATGTGCCAATTATACAACAAAATTTGTCCATTGGCACGTAAATTTATATCTGGATATGGACATTTTTTGTGATAATTGATACAATGTATAAAAGCAATGAGCAGTGCCAGAACAGTCATAAACAGGTCGGCTGCTTACAGACGAATCTGTTCATGACTGTTTTGATAGGGCGAATGCACACTGCGGACTCCTGGCTGTCGCACCAATGCCGGGGGAGAAAGGAGGCCCAGCTATGAAAGCATTCCACGAAGTGCGCAGCTATGATTCCGATTTCATGGTCTGGCACTCCGCCTACACAAACATCAGTTTTCTGGCCCACTGGCACAAGGAGGTGGAGTTTATCTTTGTCCGCTCCGGATGCTGCCGTCTCAGCGTGTCCGACCAGACCTTTCTGGCCCGGACCGGGGACCTGGTGGTCTGCGAGAGCGGCGTTATCCACTACAGCGATTCCTTTGACCTGGACAATTCTCTGGACTTTATCATCTGCGATACCGGGATCCTAAGCTCCATGTTCCAGAACCCTCATTTTATCCGCCCGCTGATCTCCCGGGAGGAGCTGGCCTCCTACGGCCTTACGGAGGAGCTGGAAAAGCTGATCCTTCTGGTGGCCCGGGAGCTCTCGGACAAGAAGCCCTACTACCAGGAGATCGTGGAGGCCTCCCTGGCCCGCTTCTGGAACCTGCTCAGGCGCTGGCATCCCAGAAACACGGATCACTCTCCCGCGGAGAACCGCAGGGAGCATATGCTGACGGAGCTGCAGCTCCTTCTGGACTACATAGATTCCCATTTTACGGACAATATTTCCCTGGAGTACGCGGCGGACCGCATGAATTTCAGCCCCAGCTACTTTTCCCGGGTCTTCAAGAATCTGGTGGGGATCAATTTTGTCACCTATTTAAATCTGGTGCGGGTGGAGGAGGCTGCCAGACAGCTCCGGGAATCCAGCCGCAAGGTGACGGATATCGCCCTGGACTGCGGCTTCAACAATATCCGCACCTTTAACCGGGTCTTTAAGGAGATCACAGGCTTTACCCCTTCCGCCTTCCTGCTCCAGCCCGACCCGGACGCCTACAAAATGACCTACTATAACCGCCGTTCCTCCGAAAAACAGTTTGTGGAAAACGATTCCCTTACTATTATCAATCATCCCCGCGAAAATCCCGCGGAAGCGAACTATTCCGGTCGAAAAGCCGGCCGGGAGCAAGGAAAGGAGTCCCACCATGTCTGATTCTCTGCTTCTCTACCGCAAACGCCTCATTCCCGCCGAATGCATCCTGCTGAAAAACGACAGAATCCTCTGGCAGGACGAGGATTTCCTCATTACCAGCTGGAATACCATCCGGCCCAAAAAGGATCTGGATCATGGCTGTTCCTGCTATCTCCTAAAGGAGGGCTGGAAGGTGAGCAAATTTCTAAATGCCAACGGGGAGCTGCTCTGCTGGTATTGCGATATTATCGATGCGGAGTATGATGCCGCCCAGAATGCCTACACTTTTGTGGACCTGCTGGCCGATGTGCTGGTCTACCCAGACGGACGGATTCATGTGGTGGATCTGGATGAGGTGGCAGACGCGCTGGAGGAAAATCTGATTACCATAGAGCAGATGAAATCCTGTATGCGAAAGCTCAACTCCCTGCTGCTAAAAATTTACGCAGGGGGGCTCTTTGAAATGACGCCCGTGCAAAAAATGGTAGAGCTGGGGGACTGATAAAACAGCCGGAACGTCAGTCAGGTATCCGGATAAAATCCCCGTACCGGAAGTTTTTGTGCAGTCCGGATACGGGGTAGAAGGGTCTGCCATCTGTCTGTTACGCCGGCTTTTGCTGCTTACAAAATGGCTTACAGCTCCAGCTTCACGATTCTTTCCGATCTCTCATAGGGATAAAACTTCACCCCCGCAGACCGGAACATGCGCTTAGACGCCATAATGGGGGCTGTATTGGCATATTTGTCACAGTCGTAAATCACGGTTTTTATCCCTGCCTGGATAATAGCCTTGGCACACTCGTTGCAGGGAAACAGGGACACATAGATCTTGGAGCCCTCCAGGCTGCCGCCCCTGTAATTCAGAATGGCATTCAGCTCGCTGTGGGTTACAAAGGGATATTTTGTCTCGTTTTCCTCCCCCTCCCGCTCCCAGGGGTATTCGTCGTCGTCGCATCCCAGGGGGAATCCGTTATAGCCCATGGACAGGATTTTATTGTCCTGGCTCACAATGCACGCCCCCACCTGGGTGCTGGGATCCTTGGAGCGCAGGGCAGAAAGCTTGGCTACCCCCATAAAATACGCGTCCCAGCTGATATAATCTTTGCGTTTTCCCGCCATAGTTCCTCCTATTTTTAAGTCGCTGCGCGACAGCACTAAAGAGTGAAGTCACTTCGGCGCACATGTTCTGAGAGAATCTTTCATTCGGAAATGCCCTCATGAAAATTCCTCTCGTGCGCCTTCGAGACTTCCCTTTTGAAATCACTGTGCGACAGCTCTAAAGTCCAATAGCACGTTTTTATTTTGTGCCAAAGATCCGGTCTCCGGCGTCCCCAAGGCCCGGGACGATATAGCCATGTTCATTCAGATGCTCGTCCAGGGCGCCGATATAGATATCCACGTCCGGGTGCGCCTCCTGCATACGCTTTACCCCCTCCGGCGCGGCGATAATGCATATAAACCGGATATTTTTTATGCCCCTGTCTTTGAGCATCTGAATGGCCGCCACAGAAGAGCCGCCGGTGGCCAGCATGGGATCCACCACGAACACATCCCGCTCCGCGCAGTCCTTTGGCACCTTACAGTAATATTCCACCGGTTCCAGCGTCTCCTCATTCCGGTAAAGGCCGATATGCCCCACCTTGGCGGAGGGTATCATGGCCAGCATTCCGTCCACCATCCCAAGGCCCGCCCTCAGAATGGGAACAATAGCCAGCTTCTTCCCCTCCAGCTCCTTCACCACCGTCCTGCAGATGGGCGTTTCGATCTCCACATCCTGAAGCTTTAAATCTTTGGTGGCTTCGTAAGTAATAAGACTGGCAATCTCCCCAATCATTTCCCGGAAATCCCGGGAACCCGTCTCTATTCTGCGAATCACGCCGATTTTATGCTGAATCAGCGGATGCTCCATTATCACAATCTTTGACATTTGTACCTCTCTATCCCAGTTTTGCAGACAGTCTGGCTCTCCATCTGGCTGATTCTGTTTTTGTGGCGCTCCTCGTTGGAGAAGGGCGTCTTTAAAAAGGTATCCACAATCTTTATGGCCAGGCCGGGGCCTACCACCCTGCCGCCCATGGCCAGCACATTGGCGTCATTGTGAAGCCTGGTAGCCTCCGCGCAGAAACAGTCTGTACAGAGGGCCGCGCGGATTCCCTTAAACTTGTTGGCCGTAATGGAAATGCCGATGCCTGTGCCGCAGATCAAGATTCCTTTGTCGCATTCTCCGGACTGGATGGCTTTCGCCACAAGCTTTGCATACACCGGATAATCCACTGCCTCCGTGCTGTCACAGCCAAAATCCCTGTATTCCAGCCCCTCTTTTTCCAGATACGCCATAATCTCTTTCTTTAACTCGTAACCGCCGTGGTCACATCCCAATGCTATCATCTTTCTGTTCCTCCTTTTCCAGGTTCCACAGCCCCTTCTGTTCAGATGGCCGCTGATTTTCCATGTGCATATTTCTATCCCCTATTATACGGGGAAATGGCCGGGGCGTCAATGCGATTTCTCCGACGGCGGATTTCCCATTGTAAAGGGAAGAGTTTATCAGACAACAGAAAAATAACCGGTGAGGAAGAAGCTTAAATCTTCCGCCGGTTATTTTCCCCATGCAAAACAGTAGTTGTTATTCTTCTATGGAATGATTCTTGTAATCCCCCTGGAGATCGGAAAAACGCCAGGGAACCGGAATGTCCTTTGCCCGGTTGCAGCTTCCACTCAGCTCCATCCAGTGCATAAGCAGGTTTTTGCAGGCCAGCTCCGCTTCCTGAAGGGTCTTTATGTAATCCGCCCCCTTCTGGAAAGCTTCCCCGGCTCCCTTTTTCGCCGCCTCCTGGAGATCCGTCGCCAGATTGATCTTATTGATCCCTGCCTCAACCGCTGCAATGATATTTTCATCCCCGGAGCCAGAGCCCCCGTGAAGCGCGATAGGCATCTGGTTTGTGGCCTCTTTGATCTCCCGCAGAAGCTCCAGATTTATATGGGGGACAAACCCTTCCGGATATTTCCCGTGGGCCGTACCGATTGCCACGGCCAGGCAGTCCACGCCTGTGGCCTTTGCGAAATAAGCGGCGTCCTCCGGCTTTGTGTAGAGGGAGGCGTCCCGGCCGTCCAGGCTTGCCGCCTGTCCCACGTGCCCGATCTCCCCCTCTACGGAAATATGTAAGGGATGACAGAGCTCCACAATCTGACGTGTTTTTTCCATATTTTCCCCCATCTCATACTGGGAACCGTCCAGCATAATAGAATTAAACCCATTGTGCAGGGCGTAAGCCACCTTGTGAATATCCTTCCCGTGATCCAGACAGAGGGCAATGGGAGCCGTGGTCTGTGCGGCCAGCCGTCTTATCAAGGGCGCCATAAGCTCCGCAGCCGAATGCTTTGCCATGGCCATACTCCCAATAATAATAATCAAGGGCGCCTGCTTTTCATCGGCGGCCGAGATAACGGCCCGGGCCATCTCCATATTTAATACATTTGCAGCCATAACCGCATAGTGATTTGTGGCAGCGTGATCAAGCAATGGTTTCATTGTCACATACATCCCGCTATTTCCTCCAATCCTTATTCCCCGTAAAGCGCAGTCTTGTATTCCTGCATGCCTTCCTCCACCGAAAGCTGGTCAAGAAGGATCCTCTGGGTAATGGAAGCCCATGTGGTGGAAATGAACTCTGAGCAGTGAGGGGTAAAGGGGAACATTCCCGCATGGTCAAGCCCCTCAAGGGAAGTCTTAAGAAACTGGTTGTTCTGAAAATCTTCCCTGGCAGAGATCTTTTCATTCAGATTGCACTTTCTCGTCCCCTCAAACCACATTTCCTGTCCCTTTCCCGTGGCCATAAACTTTGCAAAGTCAAAAGCGGCTTCCGGATGCTTTGTGGAGGACATAATAACCAGTTCCGTGTCGCACAGAGCGTCCCATCCGTTTCCGGCCTCGCTGGCCGGCAGGGTAAAGGCCGCCACATCCTCCCCAAAGGTGTCTGTCATATCCACCGAGGAGCCTACATGATGAATCACCATGGCCGCCCTTCCGGATTTAAAATTAGCCATAATCTCAGAGTATGCGTCTGTGGGGGCAGTCTCCGGCGCCCAGCCGTTTGTATAGATGCTCTTATAAGCCTCCATGCCTTTGACAGCCGCCTCCGAGGTCAGATCGTCAAAGGTGGCCCCATTGGCGTAAAGCCAGTAATACCAGGGCTCCTGTCCGCCAGGCCCCCGAAGGGATAAGCCGTAGACGTCTGTTTTCCCGTCTCCGTCGGTGTCCCGGGTACACTTTTCAATGGCAGTCATAAACTCCTCATAAGTTTCCGGCACCTTGATGTTCAGCTCTTCAAACATGGAAGGCCTGTAGTAGACATACAGCGTCTCATAAGTCCAGGGGACAGAATAGTATTCTCCGGGCGTTCCCGTTGACTCCGAAATGCTTTCCCAGATGGAGTCGGCCAGAGCGCCCTTGTCCTCCCAGCCATTGACAAGGTCCGTGCAGTTATAGAGATATCCCCCGTTGTGGAACATGGACGCCCCGGAAATGCGGAAGGTTGAGATATCAGGCCCGCCACCTCCGGCCACCGCCACATACATATCCTCCACATAAGCCCCGCCGTTCCATGCGTTCTCCTCTGCGTGAACCGTGACATTCATGGTATTTGTGGCATTATATTCCGCAACAATACTCTTCATGAGATCCGACTGCTCAGTGGTATCCGCCCAGTACCAGTAGGTAAGCTCTATGGCCTCCCCAGAAGCTTCGGTTTCCCCAGACACTTCCCTGGTTTCCCCGCCGGCTCCCGCATTTTCTGCGGAATCCCCCTTGGAAGAACACGCTGTAAGCCCCAGTGTCAGAATAACTGCCAGAAAAATCGCCGATTTTTTCTTCATATTCCCTTCTCCTTTCAATTATGTTTCCCTTATGCTTACTTCCCGGATTTACTTAAGAGCATTTTGCACTTGTCATAAATGTTTTCCGGAGTCAGACCGTATTCCCGGAACAGTTCCTCCGGCTGGCCGGACTGGCCGAAGCGGTCCTCAATGCCTACCATGGCAAACCCTACGTTCTGTCCGCAGAGCACCTCTGCCACGGCGGAACCAAAGCCCCCCAGCACCGTATGCTCCTCGGCCGTGACTATGGCCCTTACCCTTCCGGCCATCTGTAAAATCATATCCTTATCTATAGGTTTAATGGTATGGAAATTCACAACAGCCGCCGAAATCCCCTCTTCCTCCAGCCTGTCGGCCGCCTTCAGCGCATCGTGAACCATAAGTCCTGTAGCCATAATGCAGACATCCTCTCCGTTTCGGACAATATTTGCCTTACCCGGAATAAAGGGCGTGTTCTCATCCGTGATGTTCTCCACATCCGGCCTGGAAATCCGGATATACACAGGACCCTCCATCCGGGCCGCCGTGAAAACAGCCTTCTTCATCTCTACCGGGTCACAGGGGGCAAAAATCCGCATATGGGGAAGGCAACGCATAACGGCCAGATCTTCCACGGTCTGGTGACTGCCGCCGTCGGCCCCCACGCTGATGCCGGGATGGGAAAAAGCCAGCTTTACATTCGCATTCATATAGCACACGGTATTGCGGATCTGTTCAAAGGCCCGGCCCATCCCAAACATGGCCATGGTACTGGCAAAGGGAACCAGCCCTGCCTTCGAAAAGCCTGCTGCCCCGCAGATCATATTTTCTTCCGCTATGCCAAAATTAAAATGCTTTTCCGGAAACTGCTCCTGGAACGCACAGGTCATGGTGGTATGGCCCAGATCCGCGTCCAGCACCACCACCTTTTCATTTGTCTTCCCAAGCTCAATCAAGGCCTCCGCATAGGCCGTCCTCATGGATTCTGCCATTTTTATCTCCCTCCCAGTTCTTTCATTGCCGCTTCATATGTAGGTGTATCAATGGTTTTCCCGTGCCATCCGTAATCGTTTTCCATAAAGGAAACGCCGTGTCCTTTTACTGTCTCGCAGCAGATAAAGGTGGGCTTTTTGTCACAGCGCTGTCCAAGGGCCAGACGGATTTCGTCAAAATCATGCCCGTCCTTTACCCGGATGACATTCCATCCGGATGCCGCAAATTTCCCGCAGATGTCCCCGATCCCCATAACATCATCGTTGGAGCCGTCAATCTGTAAGCCGTTATGGTCCAGAATCATGGTAAAATTGTCAAGCTTAAAGTGTGCCGCCGACATGGCCACCTCCCAGATCATCCCCTCCTGGCTTTCCCCGTCGCCGATGACCGTATAGACATGGTAATCCTTCTTCAGATATTTTGCGCCCATGGCCATACCCGCCGCTATGGAAGCTCCCTGTCCCAGGGAACCGGTGTTGCAGTCTACGCCAGGCGTCTTATTGGCATCCGGGTGCCCCTGAAGGCGGCTTCCAAGCTTCCGAAGCGTCCAGAGCTCCTCTTTTGGAAAATACCCCCTGTCAGCCAGAATCGCATACAGCGCCGGACACGCATGGCCCTTGCTCAGCACAAGCCGGTCCCGGTCCTCCCAGTCCGGATTTTCCGGGTCTGTCTTCATTACGTCATAGTAGAGCACCATAAGAATGTCAAGTACGGAAAGGGATCCCCCAGCATGGCCGGAGCCCGCTTCATAAATCATTTTTATGATATCTCTTTGCAGTTCCTTCTCTTTGTTCTGATAGTCCATTACATTTAACTCCTCCTTATTTTTATTCCTTAACCCTTTACCGCTCCCGCCGTCAGACCTTCGATCAGACGCTTCTGTGCAAAAAAGAACATAATACACACAGGCAGCACGCTGATAATCCCTCCTGCGGTAAGCATATCCCACTGGACGCCAAGCTGGCCGATGAGCGTTTTTAAGGCCACTGTGATCGTGCGGCTCTCCGCGTTTGTAAGAAGGGACGCGTAGGTATACTCATTCCAGGACTGCATAAAAATATACACTCCCGTAGCCACCAGGCAGGGCTTCATAATCGGAAGGAATACCCGCACAAATGCCTGGAAGCGGTTACAGCCATCTATCAGAGCCGCCTCCTCCAGCGCCATGGGGCAGTCCTTGATATAGCCGTTAAGCAGCCATATGGAGAAGGGGAGCGTAAAGGTCGTATAGGCCAGAATCAGCGCCGTGGGTGTGTAGAGCACGTTTAACTGGCGCATAATGGAGTACAGCGGTATAAGCAGCAGCACCGTAGGAAACATATTGTTGCACAGGAACAATCCCATAAGAAACTTCCGCCCCGGATAGTGAAACCGGCAGAAGGAGTATGCCGCCAGAAGGGAAAACAGCAGGGATATTGCAGTGGTGACCACCGAAACCACCAGGCTGTTCAGCATATATTTGGGAAAATTAAAGGATGTAAACAGCTCCCTGTAGGCGTTAAAGGAAACCTTATGGGCATAGTATGTAACCACACTGCTGTAAAGCTCCGACTCCGGTTTAATGGAAGTGACAAAAATCCAGTAAAACGGAAAGCACAGTACGATAATAAAGACAATCAGTACAAGGTAGAAAAGTACCCGTCTGCCCAGATGTTGCCGTGTCATAGCATTTCCCCCTTTCTTTTGCTTAGCCTGTCTCACTCCGGAATGTGCGCACCATATAGGGAACGGCCACACACATAAGCGCAGCCATCAGAAGAAGCGCCAGTGCGGAAGAATACCCCAGATTCATGGATTTCGCTTTCTGGTAAATATATACTGCCAGGGTCTGGGTGGCATTGGCCGGGCCGCCCTCCGTCATATTAAAGATCACGTCCACAGAATTGGCCACCCAGATAATCCGGAGCATAACCGAAACAGAAATCGAGTTTTTGATGCTGGGAATGGTCACATAGATCAGACGCTGCCATCCTGTGGCTCCGTCAATGGTGGCCGCCTCATACACATCCCAGGGGATTCCCTGTAATCCCGCCAGGATCATCAGCATAAAGAACGGGATCCCCTGCCAGATATACGTCACAAACACCGACCACAGAGCTGAAACCGGCTGGGCAAGAAATCCATAGTAGCTGTCCAGAATGCCCATTTTGACCAGAATGTCATTGATTACCCCGTAGTTGCCGTCAAACATCCACCGCCAGATAAGACCCACAAGGACGCCGGGAACCACCCAGGGAATCATGCTGACCGCCCTTACGACGCCCCGTCCGTAAAATCCACGGTTTAAGAGCAGCGCCAGCGCAAATCCAAGGATAAACTGCAGGCTCACACAGACTACCACCATCAGAAGCGTCCGCAGAAACGAGCTCCAGAACAGCTCATCCCGGAATATCTGCCCGAAATTTTTCATCCCTATAAAGGCAATGCTTTCCGGTCCATACCGCAGATCATAGCTTTGCAGGCTCATAATCAGCGCCTTAGCCGCCGGGATAAAAACCACCAGGCATACGGATAAAAATGCCGGCGCTACCAGAAGATATCCCCAGAGGGCTTTCTTCTCAATCCATCGTCTCCTGTTTCCACTCAATTTCTGTTTCACCTCCAAAACTGCTGCGGACTATGCCCGCCTGGTCAGTTGAATTGTCTCCTGGATATGCTTTTCCATGGCATATCTGGCCCCAATGGCATCATGGGTTTTTATGGCCTCAAAAATCTTTACATGGATCTCCTGGGCCTGCTGGAGTCCCTGGGACTGGTTTGTGAGCAGCTGGCTGGTTTTTGCCACCGCCTCGCAGAACAGCGGCGCCAGCCTGGTAAGCACCTGGTTGTGGGTACATTCCGCCACCGCCCGGTGAAACTGGATATCCAGCTGCAGGGCCTCCTGGTCATTGACTGTACGGCTCTGGAAATCCTTCACAATCCTTTCCAGCCTCTCAATGTCCTGCTCCGTGGCCTTCTGTACAGCCGCCAGCGCAATCTGCGGTTCCAGAAGGAGCCTTGTTTCCAGAAGCTGTCTGAGAAGCTCCCCCTTATCCTCCATATCAAAATCAAAGAAATCGTCTCTCACACAGGTAGAGCTTGTCACAAACGTACCGCGCCCCTGCTGGATAGACACAAACCCGTCCGCCGCCAGATACTTCATGGCTTCCCGAATGGTAGAACGGCTTACCTCATACTCCCTGGACAGCTCTGGCTCAATGGGCAGCTTTGCCCCCACCGGCAGCTCCCCGGACTGGATTCTGGCAGAGATTTTCGCCGCCACCTCCTTTGATCTGCTGCTGACCTCTCTCTGATAATATTTCATTATGACACCTCATTATCTAATAAATTATTTCCCGGTTTTCATATTTTCCCCTGGATTTTTCCTGTAAAACAAACCGTCCGCCGCCTGCTCCCATTCCGGTTCTCCCGGATCCGCCTGCATCCTGGGCCACCCCTGGGAGATACGCTTCTCAATAGCCATATACGTGTCCAGGGAGCTAAAGTCTCCTCCTGTACTGATTCGCAGGCCTGCGCTGCCCGCCGCCAGGGCCAGCGCCTCCCCGGGACTTTGTCCCAGAAGCACTCCCTGCAAAAATCCGGCCACAAAGGTATCTCCCGCCCCATTGGTGGAACGGATGCTTTCAACCTTAAAGGGCGGTGCAAAGCACTCTTTTCCCTGCCACGACGCAATATCTGCAGGCGCCGCCCTTCCGAAAGCGGCTGTGCTTATGGTCTCCCTGGTTTTCAGATAAGCTCCCTTTTCCCCACATTTGATAACGACTGCCTTTACGCCATATTCCAGCAATTCATCTGCCATATCCGCAACCATGGCAAGGTCAAAAATCTGATCCAGCTTCATTTCGGGATATTTCTCCATAGCCTTCAGATAGGCGTCCCGGCGCAGCATAAGGAAAAGTTCTTCGTAGCTTGGCATAAAAATATCGGTATAGGGCAGTGTTTTCCGGAAAATACGCTTCCAGTCAGCCTTTCCCGCCGGGGTATGGATTCCCGGAAAGCTGGTGTCCAGGGAGGTGGTGATCCCCGTGGCCTTAATACGTGAGAAGAATTCTCCCAGCGTTTCCCCCCCGTCTTCATACATGCACTGCATTCCTGTGGGATAGCCAAAATGAAAAAGAGCCTTTTCCTCCAGCAGCTCCAGAGGAACCGCCCGGACATCATACTTCTGGGAAGCCCCCCGGCTGTGCAGGATCATCCGGTCCTGGCCGGGCATGGCCACCACCACAGAGGCCGAGGTATGCAAATCTTCCGCCTGGGAAACGATCTGTTTGCACCCTGTGTCCTGCAGCAGCTTCGATACGATCCCCCCAAAAGGATCCTTTCCCACCCGGCTGAAAATGGTGACGTCCGCCCCTAGGGCATAAAGGGCCATACCAGTATTGCCGGCGGAGCCTCCAAGCTGGGTCTTGATTTTATCCAGATAAACCGTACCGCCTGCGCCTGCTCTCTCGCTTCCAGGATTTTCTGTTTCAAAGACAGGAATGATATCCAGAACCAGTGTACCTGCCACAAGGACCGAGTTTTTATTTGTAATCATCTGATGAATCATCTCTTTCTTTTTATTTAATTGTTATAAACATACCATTATTTCGAAAAAAAGTCAACACAAAATGTACATTTTCTTAATTTTTTGTCGTTTTCTGCAATATTCATCTGATGATATATATATTTTATCTAAATATCGCTCTGCATTTTTGTGCATTTTTAATATTTCCCCTCAGAAAGCCAGGGGGATTCAGACAAAGTCCGGATAATCCCGGAATTTCAGCACCCACCTGTTCTCCGACTGATAATAAATCAGCCAGACCCTTATTTTCTTCCCATGAAGCGCCAGCGTGCAGTCATACTCTATGGAGGGAATCCCCGCATATTTTTTCTTCTCCTGGGAATGCACCGTAATGTCCCGGACTGTCTGGATTTCCCCCTCCTCATCCCGAAGCTTCAGCATCAGTGGCATAACCCGCCCCGTACTGGTAAACCAGCACTCGCAGGCGATTTTCTTCTGTGTGCCCCTGACGCTGCCGGCATCCGCTCCAGGCCCGTTTACGCCAATTCCAAATGCCATGACCTCTTCCCCCTTTCCGCCCCTACAGGACGCTTATTTTCCCATAATCCACAGAACGTTTCTCCCTGGATATCCCTCCGCTCATATGGTCAATGGGCTGGTTTAAAAACCCGGCCCGCATTACGGCATCCGCTCCAAAACGCCTTCTGATCTCATCCACAGTATAATCCATCCTGCCAAGCTTCTCATAGTCCGTCTCGTCAAAAATATCCATCTGCCTTCCCAGCCCGGCTCCCCTCACCCCGCCCGTATGGACTCCCAGGTGACGGATGGGCCTTCCGTTCCACAATTCCCGGAACAGCCGGAAAACCGTCTCATAGATTTCCCAGGTAATATTGGTGGGGCTTTGCAGCTTCCTCTGGTGAGACACATTAGAAAGGTCTGTATAGCGGATTCCCACAGACACCACACAGATCTGCACGCCGTCCCGGCGCAGGCGGCCTGCCACCGTCTCACAGAGCGCCAGAAGTACCCGGCCTGCCGTCCCGGCATCCGTCACGTCAAAAGGCGTGGTGGTGCTGTTTCCGTATCCCTTGTTTGCGGGCGGTTCTTTCAGCACCGGGGAAATGTCTATCCCATTGGCAAAGCTCCAGATCATCTCCCCCTGTTTTTTCAGCACGCTTTTTAACCATGCGGGATCCGCCTTTGCCAGCTGTCCGATGGTCCGTATCCCCATGGAGAGCAGCTTATCCCTGGTGGCCTGTCCCACAAAAAACAGATCCGACACAGGCAGCGGCCACATTTTTTCCCCCAGCTCCTCCGGATACAGTGTGTGTACCCGGTCCGGTTTCCGAAAATCAGAGGCCATCTTCGCAAGCAGTTTATTTTTGGATACTCCCACATTGACCGTAAAGCCCAGCTCCTCCCGGATGCGGTCTTTTATCTGGGCCGCCACTGCCTCCGGGGAGCCGAAGAGGTGGCAGCTTGCGCTCATATCCACAAACGCCTCATCGATGCTGTACTGCTCCACCACATCCGAATACTCCCGCAGGATTTCCATAAATGCGGCGGAGCATTTCTCATACAGATTATAATTGGGCGGCGCCAGTACCAGGGCAGGGCATTTCCTCCGGGCTTCCCAGATGGCCTCACCTGTCCTGATTCCATATTTTTTGGCCGGAATGGACTTTGCCAGTATTATCCCATGCCGCAAAGCGACGTCCCCTCCCACCGCCGATGCAATCTCCCTTAAATCCTGTTTTCCCCCTTTATGCGCCAGACGGTAAACGGCCTCCCAGGAAAGGAAGGCCGAATTTACATCAACATGAAAAACAACATTTTTCAAACGTATGTTCCTCACCTCCCGTAAGAGGATTTTATCAAACGTACGTTCTTACTTCAAGCGGTAATTTATCCCATCCCTATAGGGGATTCCCTGTCTGCTCATGCCCTAAGATCCCTTCACTGGTTCAGATACCGCATAACCCCCATATGAATGGCCCAGGCCAGCCGTTCCTGATAGTTTTCATCCTGGAGTTTTTTGCATTCCTCCCAGTTGCTTAGGAAACCGCACTCCACAATACAGATGGGCGGACTCGTTTTCTTCAGCAGATAATAGCTGTCATTGGCCTTTGCCTGGCGTTTGTTGTCGGGATCTGCCACCCGGATCAGCTCCTCCTGGAGAATCTCCGCCATAGCCTTCCCCTCCGTGGAGGTACTATAATAAAAAACCTGGGCTCCGTGAATGCTCTCCTCATGGTAGCTGTTCTGGTGGATACTGACCACACAGGCCGGATTCTCCTCGTTCATCAGGCTGCACCGGCGTTTCATGTCCTGCACCTTTTTGTTGCTGGCCCCCTCGTCGTAGAGGCCGGCATCGCTCTCCCGGGTCATAATTACCCGGATTCCCTGCTGCTCCAGAAGAAGCCTCACCTTATTTGCCAGAATAAGGTTCAGATCCTTTTCCTGGGTTCCGTCCACGCCGATCTTTCCAGGATCATTCCCCCCATGGCCGGCATCCAGAATCACACACAGTTCCTCCTTTCCCTTCTCCGCCGAGCCGGATCTGGCCGGTACATTCTTTCCGGAAAACAGGAACCAGGCGCTTCCCAGCACCAGAAACGCCATAAGAATCTCCAGAAAGCGCCTTTTGCTATACCTTAACAGACTGCCTGGAAAATGAGTCCTTTTACTGTCATGAACAACCCCCATAAAAAACCCCCGCATATACTCAGTTCACTGTAGTATATGTGGGAGTTTTCCCTTTTAATTCACATATTTTAAAATTACATCCCAGATAGTAGAACGCTCCAGGCCCAGCTTCCAGGCGGCGATTCCGCCCAGGTTGTACTCCTTGATGAGCTTCGCCTTCTCCTCTATGGAAGTCTCCTCCTCCAGCCAGATTTTATAGATATCATTTTCGTTCTGGTATTCCACGTAATACTGTCCGTGTTCCTCCGACCAGTTGCGCTCCGCGCCGTTGTTGGTCACATACTTGTCCGCATTGTCCATGCCCACCTCAGCCTCGCAGGAAGCCAGATATCCGTCCACGGCCCCCTCGTCTGTGGATGGCGACAGCTTCCATACTCTGGTGTAGAAGGGTACCGCATTGATAACCTTCTCCGCAGGCACCTCCTCCAGCGTCCCCTCGATTCCCTGTCTTACAAAATCAATGGATGCCACGGAGCCCGCCGTTGTGGAGCCCTTGGGAGTCTCGTCATATCCCATAATAATCACATAATCCGCAAACACGCCCTGCTCCGCACGGTCATAAAACAGATTGTATTCCGCCGGCACATAGTTGTCCACAGAAAGCACGATCCCGTTGATGCGGCACATAATGGACAGCTCCCGGATAAACTCCACATAGCCCCTGGCCGTCTCCCCGTTAATATACTCCATATCCAGGTTGATACCGTCCAGGTCATACTGGATTGCCTGGGCAATCAAGTTGCTCACCAGCCTCTGCCTGTTGGAAGTCTTGGTGAAGATCTCGTAATTGGTGATCTCGTCCTTGTAGGTGATATCCTCCACCAGAGCCCACACCTCTATGCCGTTCTGATGACAATGGTTTACATACTCCTGGCTGGCCAGGGATTCGATTCCCCCCTCATTGTCCTTTAACCGGAACCAGGTGGGGGAAATGGTATTCAGCCCCTTTACGTCCGCCAGCACCTTATAAATATTCTCATTGGCCGTCTGGTTTGTTACCTGGTGCCATGCCAGATTGATCTTGTAATCCTTGGAAATGCTCTCGTAAACGGGCTCCTGGAACTGTGCGCTTAAGGTTTCCTCCCCAAAGGTACTAAGAAGCCGCTTATCCTGCACATATCCGATAAAGCCGTCCTGGGTGCGTACCCGTGTCCACTCCTCGATCTCCTCCGGCTCCTCCAGCACATAGAGCTTATCTCCCTTTTTCACCTCCGTGAGAACCGGCCGCTTGATACCCGCCTGGTCCCGGACCTGGGTGTCCTTCTTCACTTCCGCCGTCTTTACGGTTCCAAACTCCGTACTGATGGTCACCCGGTGTACAGGCTCCGCCTGGTAGTCAAATGTCATGGCCGTAAATTTCTGAATATATTCCAACGCCACATAGGCCGTACTTCCGTCCAGCCTCACCGGCGCGTATGCTTCGCTCTGCTTTGTCTTTCCCATGGTGTACTCATTGCTTCCGGCCGCCGCCGTCACCAGCTCCGTGGGCATGGCATACAACAGGCTGTTCTCCTGGAAATCCCAGTAAAACCGGGAATTCAGCCTTTCATACAGGAAATCCGTATCCACATAGACCTGTCCGTCTATAAGCTTTCCCTTTTCCTCCAGAAGCTCCTCGCCGAAAATAATGGCAACCTCATCCTCCCCGCTTACCTGAAAATAGGCCTGGTAATCCACCAGCTCTTTGGACGGGCTGTATTTTTTAACAAGAAATCCAATCCCCATAATCAAAGCGATCAGCAGCATCAGAATGACTACCGCCACAACCGGGATAATCCTTCTCATTCTTTGTCTTTGTTTTTCCCTCATTCTTTGTCTCTGTCTCGGACTCAGCTTTTTTCCTCTTCTTCTTGCTTTCGATGTCATTGAGGTACCTCCTGTTCTATTCTATTCTACTACAAAAGAATAGCCCCGTCATCCTTTTTTCGACATTTTTTTCAAAACAATTCCGCTGCCCCCGGACATTTTCCGCAGGAATTTTCGCATCCGGCGCAGAGGGGCCTTGCCATCTGCTTTGTCTCCCGCGGAAGTTTCCCGGGGCCTCCCATTCCAAAAGGAGTTCCGTGATATAGCTTGTCATAAAAAAGCCGGATTCATACGATTATTCGGTTTCTTTCTCATCACATCGGAAAGCTGCGCCGAGGCGGCGCCTGAAACTAGAGCGTTAAAAAGAAAACGGACTTACACAAAAGCGATCCTGCACTGCCCTCCTTCCCCTGTTTTTTCATCCGGTTTTTTTCGACAATTCCATTATATACACATTTTCCTGCCAATTTCAAGCAATCTGAAAATTTCAGATTCCCTTTATACATTTTTAAGAAAAATTGTCAGTTTTGCCATATTGACTTCTATTTAACTATTGTATATACTTCTATAATTGTATATAATATATACAGGAAGTGATGATATGAGGATTGAAAAAATAAACGACAACCAGATACGTTGTACACTCACCAAGACAGACCTGGCGGACCGTCAGCTCCATCTCAGTGAGCTTGCTTATGGTACGGAAAAGGCCAAAAATCTTTTTCGTGACATGATGCAGCAGGCATCCCTGGATTTTGGTTTCGAAGCGGATAATACCCCTCTTATGATTGAGGCCATTCCTCTGCCCAATGAATGTATTGTTTTAATTATCACCAAGGTGGAGGATCCCGAGGAGCTGGATACGCGCTTTGCCAAATTTGCCCCCTCCACAGACACCACCGCAGATTTATTTACGGAAACTACCGGTCTGCTGCCCGAGGGAGCCGATAATATCCTGGATATCTTCCGCAAGCTTCTGGACCGTCATCTAAAGGATGCCGCCCAGGCTGCAGAGCAGACGGACGCCGCGCCTCTGGCGGATAATCTGGATCTGGCCAGGACCTACCGTTTTGACTCTCTGGACACATTGATAGCGGCCGCCCATATTTTAAAGGATTTTTACCAGGGAAACAACTCCCTTTACAAAAATGACGCGGATATGGATTACCGCCTGGTGGTACGCAAATCTTCCCATACGCCGGAGGATTTCAACAAGATTACGAACATTCTGTCGGAATATGGAGCCAGTGAAAAGTATATTCCCACCAGTGAGGCCTATCTGGAAGAGCGCGGTGCGCTGATTATCCGGGATAAGGCTTTACAGCGGCTGGCAATGCTTTAAAAAAGATTTTCCAGACCAAAAAAACGCCCTGCGAAACCCAATCGGTACAGGGCGTTTTTTGTTATTCCAGGTATAACTCCCCGGTTTCCGGACAAAAATCTGTAATTATTCCGCTGCTTCCAGGAAATTGTTCAGCCGTGCCACCAGCACGTCCGCGTCCATACCGTGAACCATGGCAGCCTCCTCCAGGCTCTCCATCTGAGAGGACGGGCAGCCAACACAGTGCATACCCTCCCGCATAAGAATGGGCGCAATATTCTCATTCATCTGAAGCAGCTGTCCGATAAGCATATCCTTTGTTATTTTTTCCATAATGTGTGTTCCCTCCTTATTTAGTTCTCTCTTAAATCCCGAAAAAACTACCTGTCTCATTATAAGCGAAATCCGACTATTTTGCAAGGAATTATATAGAGAAATTTCTAAATTTTTCACTTGTATATTATACCCTTTTATATTAAAATATAGCCAGGGTCTGAAAAGACCAGAACGAGAACATAAAAGGAGGATACTATCATGGCATATGTTATCAGTGATGACTGCGTAAGTTGCGGCGCCTGCGCAGAGGTTTGTCCTGCAGAGGCTATCAAAGAGGGAGACGGCAAGTATGTGATCGATCCCGATGCATGCCTGGACTGCGGCACCTGCGAGGCTGAGTGCCCCAACGAGGCTATCAGCGCGGAATAAGAAACGATTTAAAAGAGACAGGCCTACACGGTCTGTCTCTTTTTCAGTCCAAATAACCCAGGCTTCTTTTTTTCTTCCTTCCTGCTAAACAGAGCAAGCTGTTTTCTGGTTTTCTGGGAATTGCGGATAGCCTCGTCCAGCTTCTTGAAACGCTCGTCCTCCCGCTCCTCCTTCATGCGCAGCAGATAATCCATCTCCTTAATCACATGGTCGCCCACCTGGATGCTGATCTCTTTTCCAAGCTGCTCGGTGTTGTCCTCCAGGGCTTCGGATATGAGCCTGCTCATTATGGTCTGGAACTGGAACATTTTTTCCTCCGGATCTCCGGCGGTCCTTACCGCCCCAGGCTCCAGCCTGGCCACCAGCCCGCCGATCTGCAGGTCTCCATTTCCAAGCTCTGGCAGAATCCCCTTGATAGCCTTTAGCTGAACTCCCTGTTCCTTCAGCTCCTTGATATTCCGGAAAAGCCGGATGTTTTCTTCTGTATAATAACGGTGACCCATCTCGTTTCGGGGAATCGAAAGCTCCAGCTCCTCTTCCCAGTAACGAAGAACATGAGCCTCCACGTCTATCAGCTTAGACGCATCGGAAATCATATAGCGCGTTTCACTCATGTGCATCCCTCCAATATGTAAATATTTTACATTTTTTAAATTATAGCATGGCTTGTCCCCGGATACAAGCATATTTTGTAATTTTTTTACAATTTTGTGCAAAAGTCTGTGGAAATAAACCTTGGCCGACGGCGCAGAGCCGTGGGAATCTCATGCCGGAATCCGGAAAAGGCCGGTTACAGATACACTTTGGGGGACAAATCTGATGAAATGTGGTAAAATACAGGTGTTACATACCCATGTGGAATGAAGATGGGAGGTTTTTATCCGTGTACCGAAAAAAAATCCTATTTGTTACGATAATCCTATGCCTTTTTGTCCTGCTATTTTGCCCGCCCCTTCTGGAAAAGGCAGTTTCCCTGTTCTCCCCTAAGGAGGCTCCTCCCTCCTACAGGCAGGATTACTCCGCCCGGCAGGAGCCTTCTTCTGACCCCCAGGATTCCTCCCTCCAGGACACCGGGGCGGCTCTGAGCACTACCCAGATGGACGAGCTCACTGCACTAATGGAGAAGCGCTACGGCTACGGTATCACCCTGCAGTCCTGCCAGGGAACTCTTTGCACCTTTCTAAAAGAAATGGACAGGCCCGCAGAAGGGACTTTTCTCTTCCAGGCGGAATACACCAGCCGCAGGGACAATTATCTCCAGGAGCTTTTGCATTTTCTGGGGGATTTCTATCCCTGCCAGAATATGTCCATTCAATGGAAAGAAACCGGGGAAGGTCTTTCCAGGGAATACACCCCGGTCTTTATCCCCCATAGCTGGGGCGGTTTTTCCTTAAACGCCTACTGTGAAAATATCTGCGATTTTCTGGAATACTGTATGGAGGACCAGGCCTTTTCACAGAATCCCAGTCTGATCTCCTCCTTTACCCTGTCCTTCGCAGGCAGTGAGGCGGATTACCAGGACGTATCCCTTGACGCTTACCAGCGGGTGGAGTTTTTCAACCGGCTCTATGCCTTTGCGGACGCCTTTACCGTCTCTGCCCTCAATGCCGCCAATACTCCGGGAAGCGAAAACAGCGTGGACAGTAATAAGGTCCCTCTCTCCCCCCAGATTGCGGACTACTATCTGGGCCTTAAGGCCGCCTGCGCCTTCTCCATGGGGCAGGAAACGGAATACCGCCTGGTCGCGGTAGACCGGGCAGCAGGCAGCAGCTACTATTCCCTGATTGTTGTGACAGACAAGGGAGAAACCTGCATTCTTGTAAATCCGGATCCCTATAACGGAAGCGGCGGAGATGCCAGATGGCTCACTTTTCTGGACGATAAACTGGGATTTTCCTGCCTGGCTTACAGCGGAGGCTCCTACGGCTCCCTGTACCGCACTGAAGACGGCGGTCTGACCTTCACTTCCGTGGAGTATCCCTCCTCTATGGCCGCACTTCCAGACGGCACCTACTACAACCCTTTTGTCATGCCGGACAAGGTCTACCAGGAGGACGGGCAGCTCTACCTGGTAGCCGGGCAGGGGCCGGAGGGAGATTACTATGGGGATACCGGCTGGTGCAGCGGACTGTACCGCTCGGAGGACCAGGGAAAATCCTGGATTTATGTGGGAGAAATTCCTGTGGAGGATACACGTCCAAATTAAAAAGACAGCGTATACAGATACGCTGTCTCTGATTTAATCCCCCGGCGTTCCCCTCTAATAAGAAGGAACTTTCTCCGCCGTAAAATTCTTAAAGGTGGTGAATTCCGGCATCCACAGCAGATTTACCGGCCCTACGGGGCCGTTTCTCTGTTTTGCCACAATGATTTCTGCCAGGTCTTTATTTTCACTGTCCTTATTGTAATAGGAATCCCGGTAAATAAACATCACCACATCCGCGTCCTGCTCGATAGCCCCGGACTCACGCAGATCCGAGAGCATGGGCCTGTGATCCGGCCGCTGCTCCACGGCCCGGCTTAGCTGGGACAGGGCCACCACTGGTACATTCAGCTCCCTGGCCAGGCTTTTCAATCCCCTGGAAATATCAGAGATCTCCTGCTGGCGGGAATCGCTCCTACGTCCGCCTCCTCCGGACATAAGCTGCAGATAATCGATCATAACGATCTGGAGATTATTTTCCAGCTTGTATTTCCGGCATTTGGAGCGAAGCTCCCCCAGGGTAATTCCGGGCGTGTCGTCAATGATAAGATTGGAGCGGGCCACATCCTCCGCCCCCTCTATCAGCCGTTCCCAGTCGCTGTCCCCCAGGTTGCCGTTTCTGAGCTTTTGGGCGTCCACGCCGGATTCCATGGAAAGGAGGCGGTTTACAAGCTGCTCCCTGGACATTTCCAGACTGAAAATAGCAACCGTCAGATTGCTACGGAAAGCCATATACTGGGCAATGTTGAGGACAAAGGCCGTCTTTCCCATGGAGGGACGTGCAGCAATCAGCAAAAGATCCGAGGGCTGAAATCCCGAAGTCTGGTAATCCAGGTCCTTGAACCCTGTGGCCAGACCCGTAACATTTCCCTTTGTTCGGGAGGCCGCCTCAATTTTCCCCAGAGCATTCAGCACGATCTGCTTGATGGGCACAAAGTCCCCGCCGTTTCGCCGCTGAACCAGGTCAAAAACCTTCTTCTCCGTATCCTCCAGCACTTCCTCCAGAGGCGCCTTTCCCTCATAACACATATTGGAGATCTCGTCGTTTAGCCGGATAAGCTTTCGAAGAATGGCCTTTTCCGCCACAATCCCTGCGTAGTCCCGCACATATGTTGAGGTAGACGGCATATCCAGCAGATTCCTCACAAATTCCATACTGCTGATCTCCGGAGGCACATCTTTGGCCCGCAGCCTGTCCTGCAGCATTACCAGGTCTGTGGGCTTATCCTCCTCAAAGAGCTCCACCAGGGCCTCAAAAATAACGCCATACTGTTTCTGGTAAAAATCCTCGGCGGTAATCATTTCAGAGGCAATCATAATGGCCTCCCTGTCCAGAATCATAGAGACAATCACCGACTGTTCCGCTTCCACGCTATGGGGCATTATCCGCTTAATGACAGCTTCTTCCATCTTGTCTGTACACTCCTGTTTTGGTTCTGTCAGCTTTCTCTTACGCTTCTTTCACATGGACTTTCAGCTCCGCCGTTACCTTGGGATGGAGTTTAATGGGCACCATATGGGTTCCCACGGATTTGATGGCATTGGGAAGCTGCATTTTCTTCTTGTCCAGCTGGATGCCAAGCTGCTCCTGAGCCGCCTGGGCAATCTCTTTGGAGGAGATGGAACCAAAAATCTTCCCCCCCTCTCCCGCTTTAATGGAAAGAGTCACCTCCAGCCTGGAAATCTGCTCCGCAAAGGCAATGGCCTCCTCGTGGAGCTCCCTGGCTCTCTTCTCCTCATTTGCCTTCTTAAGCTTTAGGTCGTTGAGGTTTTTGGGTGTTGCCTCCAGACCCAGATTTTTTGCCAGAATAAAGTTGCGGGCATAGCCGTCATTTACATTAACGATCTCCCCCTTTTTTCCCAGAGATTTTACATCTTCTATAAGGATTACCTTCATTATAAGTCACCTTCCTCTATCATTTTGTCAATGGTATGCTTTACAATCTCCATCGCTTCTTCTATACCGCAGTCCAGCTGGGTTCCGGCCGAGTTCATATGGCCGCCGCCCCCCATACGCTCCATCAGCACCTGCACATTAACCTCGTCGATGGAGCGGGCGCTGACATAGGTGCGGTGATTGTATTCCGTCAGCACAATGGAGGCCTTTACCCCCACGATATTCAGAAGCTCGTTGGCTGCCTGGGCTCCCACTATGGTTGGGCTCTCCAGATTGTCGTTGGGACAGGCCGACAGAGCAAATCCCTCGTATACCTCCGCATGGCGTACAGCCTCAGCCCGGGCCTTGTAGGAGGGCATATCGCTTCGGAACATCTTGCGCACCCTGGTAATATCTGCGCCGCTTCTGCGCAGGAATGCCGCCGCCTCAAAGGTACGCACACCTGTCTTATTGTTAAAATTACCCGTATCAAGGACAATCCCGGCATACAGGCAGTCCGCTTCCATAGCCTTGATCTTCAATCCCTCGTCAAAATACTGCAGGATCTCCGCCACCATCTCACAGGCCGAGGATGCGTAAGGCTCAATATACGACAGCACCGCGTTCTCGATGCGTTCGTTGCTCTGGCGGTGATGATCCAGCACCACAATGGTAGGCGTCCTGCCCAGGAGCTCGCTGCACTCTGTGTAGCTGGGCCGGTTTGTGTCCACCACCACTACTACTGTCTGTCTGTCCACCATATCAATGGCCTGGGCGCTTGTCAGAAACATGTCCGGCTCATATCCTGGATTATCCGTAAATCCGTCCCGCATAGGCCGTATGGAGGCGGTCACCTCGTTCAATACAATATAGGCCCGCTTTCCCATTACTTTGGCCGCACGGTATATACCCACCGCGGCCCCAAAGGAATCCATATCCGCCATTTTATGGCCCATGACCACCACCTTGTCCTTGCCCTCAATAAACTCTCTAAGGGCATGGGCCTTCACACGGGCTTTTACACGAGTGGTCTTTTCCACCTGCTGGGTCTTTCCGCCATAATAGGAAATATGCTCCTTCTCCTTGACCACAGCCTGATCTCCGCCTCTTGCCAGAGCCAGGTCAATGGCAGTCCTGGCATATTCATAATTCTCGCTGTACGTGTTTCCGTTGGCCCCCAGACCAATGCTTAAGGTCACGGCAATCTCATTTCCGATGTTGACCGTCTTTACCTCCTGGAGAAGCTCAAACTTATTCTCCCGCATGGCTGGCAGTTCTTTTTCCTTGAGAACCACAAAATATTTATCCTTCTCAAGCTTTTTGACAATCCCGTTAAGGGACGCGATATACTTGTTGATTTTTCTGTCTACCAGCGCCACCAGAAGGGAGCAACGGACTTCCTCTACATTTTCCAGGACTTCCTCGTAATTGTCAATGTAGATAAGGCCTGCCACAAGACGCTGCTCCTTATTTTCCCGGATATAGCGGTTAATCTCCGTCTCGTCAAAGAGATACATGGCAATGAGATAGCCCTCATATTCATCCATATCCACCAGTTCGCTGGTCTTAATGATTCTGTCCAGGGAAATCAGGTCCATGTCCACCTGGTAATCCCGTTCCTCATAGGTAATATGCACTGAGCTTTTTGTCTCTTTGTCCGCCTGGGGGATTATATTCCTGCTGATATCCGGAAAGAGGTGGAAAATGGATTTCCGCTCCCTTCTCTCCGTATTGGTCAGCCTGGAAAACGCCCGGTTGGACCAGATCACCTTGCCGTCCTCGTCCAGAAGCGCGTAAGGAATCTTGAGCTCCTTCAAGAGCTTGCGCTGAATCTGGCCGTATTGTGTGGCAAACATAATCAGCTGGCTGTAAATCTGCTTTTTATAATAGAAATAGATAATCACTACCGCAACCAGATAAACTGCCAGGAAAACGCTCATGCATATGCCGGCCTTCAAGGATATAGCGTAAATCGCCATGTTCATAATCAGAAGCAGAAGGGACAGGATTACTGGCCAGCGCATAAAGACGCCCAGCTGTCCCTTTAAGTGAATTTTATTTTTCATGTGCTCACTTTTTACTCCTATTCTCTTTTCGCATTCCTCATCTTCTGGAATCATCATACCATACTTTTCCCGCTTTTTCTACTGAAAAAAAAGCAACCGTCCACAAGGGCCCGGCTGCTCATTTTTATTCCTGTAAATTCCGTCGTTTCTAATTAGTCCTGAACATACGGCATCAAAGCGATATGACGTGCTCTCTTGATGGCAACCGTAAGGGCTCTCTGATGCTTTGCACAGTTTCCGGTGATTCTTCTGGGAAGAATCTTACCTCTCTCAGAAACGTATCTCTTTAATTTATTTACATCTTTGTAATCAATCTCATTATTTTCTTTTCCACAGAATACGCAGACTTTCTTTCTTCTGCGGCCCATAGGTCTTCTCTTCATAGGAGCGTCGCCTTTATCGGATTTTGTGTAAGCCATTTTCCATTTTCCTCCTTTAAATTGTCTCTATGCTTTCCGATTGTTAGCTAAATGGTAATTCCTCGTCGATTCCGTCGGGAATATTCATGAAACCGTCTGCCGCCGCTGACGGTATGGGAGCCGCTGCCGGACGGAAGCCGCCGTTGTCCCCTCCGCCGTTGCCGCCGTTTGCGTTCTTACTCTCCGCAAACTCTACCTCTTCCGCCACCACATCCGTGGTGTAAACCTTCTGTCCGTCCCGGTTGGTATAGCTGCCTGTCTGAATACGGCCGCTCATGGTCATGCGCATTCCCTGACGGAAATACCGCTCCACAAACTCCGCTGTCTTTCCGAAAGCCACACACCCGATAAAATCCGCTGTCTGGCTCTGGTCTCCATCCCTTCTGGCAAACCGGCGATCTACCGCAAGGGTAAACCTGGCCACTGCCGTGGCGTTCTCCCCCTGGGAATAGCGGACATCCGGGTCTCTGGTCAGACGCCCCATCAAAACTACTTTATTCATACTAACAATCCTCTACTTTCTATTTTGCATCTTTGCGAATGCACAAATAACGGATCACATTGTCCATGATGCGAATACGCTTTTCCACTTCAGCAGGGCATGTACTATCTGCCTCAAACTGAATGAAATAGTAGAAGCCTTCCTTCATGTGGTTGATCTCGTAAGCAAGTCTCTTCTTGCCCCAGTCTTCCACTTCTGTCACATTACCGCCGAAACGTGTCACTAACTCTTTCGCCTTCTCGACAGTCGCTGCTCTCACATCATCTTCTACCTTTGCACTCACAACTACTGCTAATTCATATTTGTTCATGCGTCTCTTCCTCCTTTTGGTCTCTGGCTTCCTCATGGAGAGGAAACAAGGAATATTGTGTTGATTTCTATATCACGGGTATATAGTTTACCACATTCTGGGGTAGAATACAAGAGATAAATTGGAGAAAGTTGCGGAAGTTGTCTCTGTTCTGTATCATTCCTTCTCATCCTCTGAAAACTGCCCGCTCTCTGACAGGAATCCAAATCGGAGGGTCTTATTTTCAATAACCGTGCAAAGGGCTGCCCGTACCCCTCTCCAATGAACCTCTTAAATATACAATGGCCTCTTTATCAGACTCAAATAACATCCCACCCTTTTTTTCGATATAAGCCGCTACCTCTTCCCGCATTCCTGCATTCTCAACTACGATCCAGTCTCCGTTTTTTCCATTCCAGGAAACCGGTCTTCTATGAACCTGGAACTTATTTTCTATATACTCTTTATAAAACTGTGAGTCCTCATTTACATATAAATCCCCAATGACATAATAGGGACATATTCCCACTGTATCATCAATCAATTCCAAATATTCTTTTAAATCAATGAAGGGGAGCAGTGGTTTTATAATTGTAATGTAAGGAATATTTTTGTCAACAATCCGCTTCATCAGCCGTATCCTGGCTTCGTAAGAGCCTGTTCCCGGCTCATAAACCGGAATGCTCTCCCTACAGCTAAAAGATACGCTTATTTTCAGCATCCCATTATTTTTCTTTTTTAGGCAGCTATTCATATTTTCGAGCTTAACCAGATCCCGCTCCCCAATATCAAACTTCGTAGAAATACTAACTACAATCTGATTGCCGGCCACCCTGTTTACAAGCTCCTCAATATCCCTAAAATGGGAATCTAACGCATCCCCGTCACAGTTGGGATATAGGATCGTATTTTCATTCACCGCCTGCGGAATTGGGAATTTCATGTAATCATCCCATTTTCCAAAACAATATTTGCATTTCCCTTTACATTCTTCTGTCCTGGATATAAAACATCTGTGCATATATGCCTCCCAATTTTGCGTGTTTGAATCAACCGTTCTTTATCATTCCTTTATATTATTAGGAACTCTATTTTTGCGGGCGTTCCTTTTTGGAGGAAGATCTCCATATTTTTTTATCCTGGGATATTTCGCTTATCAGGTTGTCTATGGCATTTTTATTATCATCTGACATATAATCAATTTCCGGTCTTTCTTTGGCCAGCTCCGCCATACGTCCCTTGATCTTTTCATCTAAATCCACAAAACGATGCAGTTTGTAGCCATTTACATTTAATATGGGGTCATCAAATTTATTTTTGCCGGAATCCACCCGGAACAATACAAACGCATCTTTTATGTGATCCGCTTTGAGAACGCCCTTGTCAACTACCTGATTAAACATTTCCAGAGCATTATACACCTGGGAGCCTCCCGAGGTATTGCAATCCAGCACAATTCCTTCCAGCTTTTTTCTTCTGGAGGAATGATTTTTTAGCAATTCATGACCCCCCTCAAAATTGATCTTGAAGAAAATCTCGGCATCATCATCAATGGTAATCTTAAGGCTTGATTCCTCTTTACTTCCTTTTAGTACCAATAGCGGTATTCCCCATTCCTCTGCCACACGTTTTGCCAGAAAAGGATTCCCGCTTTTGGGGACAATAATAAAATCCGGATTACACTTCCCACTGTTTATAAGTTCTGTCATAATAACGGCCAGTTTGTTCAGATTATCATGATTATGCACCATCTCCATGGTATGTATATAATAACTGCTTTCAGAAAGCGTTTCATTTCCATAGTTCCGTTTCGCATTCAGATCATAGGTATAGTTTATCATTAATGCAAATAAACTGCCAAGAATCTCCTCCTCTTTTAATCCTCTCTTTTTTAATCTTCCGGCTATCTTTTTGTTTCCAGAAACAATCTCATTTATCTGCTGGTCAGTATACCCTAATTCAAACAGAGCATTCCGTACTCTCGCGTGAGGTGATTTTATGATCTTTCTGATAAAAGGCGGTAAATTAAATGTGATATCAAACACCTGAAAGACTGTGCCAACAGACAAAATAAAGATTATCATCCCGTTCATATCCACATTTATCTGAGGCAGCAGCTTTATAAATTCAATTATCTTATCCATATGGTATTCTTCCTTTTTATCAATTCTAAGGTATCACTTTGGCAAAGTCAATCTATTTATTCTCCTCAGAAAAACTGCTGAAACACATGAAAAAAGAATTCTGAAATTTTCCGAAACATAATATTTGAAAATACAGGGCGATTACTAAAAAGCAATCGCCCTGTATGTACTTCCTGGAGACTTTCTCCCCTTTTCTTATTTAAGCATGTTCTTTAGCTCTTATTCGAAAACGCTTTTTTCATCATCAGGATAACGAATACCAAAAGAGCCATGCCCACAAAGGTCAATACTGCGTATAACACAATGGGCGCGTTATCCCCTGTCACAGCGCCAAGCGCCTTGGTAATGGTAGAGGAAGCCGTGGAACCGTCTCCATTCGTTCCCGTGCGGTTTGTTGTGTTTGTCTTGTTGGTAGTGCCCGTCGTCTTGTTGTTTGTTGTATTACTTGATGTTGCCTTATTATTATTTTTGTCGTTGTTCTTGTCGTCATCCTTCTTGTCGTCGGGCTTGTTGGTGTTGTTGTCGTTGTTGCCGTTGTTATTTCCGTTATTGTTATTTCCGTTACCGTTGTTTCCATCACCGCCCTGAATATTGTCTCCTCCGTTGTTTCTTGACGTAGTCCAGCCAAGAGACACAGGCGACAGGCTCGTAACGGTAAACTGAACACCAATATCCGTAGCCGTAGCCGACAACGGCTCTATGGCAGCCGGCTTGAATCCCGCGATTTCATGAGTGAACATGTGGGCGGCAATAAAATTATGCGTTGTCTTAGCGGTACCGTTTGGATAGGACATTATAATTGTGATGTTGGTGCCCTTTGGATACCGTTCAAGGATATCCACCAGGGAACCACTGGTCTTCCACTTGACTGCCACATCGGAAACGGAAATATTCTTTTCCGCCACTCCACGACCCTGGATATGCTTCTTCATGGCATTTTCCACATCGCCGGTACTCTTCAGAGAGGCGTCATACTCCTCCAGTACTTCCATATCCTCAGCTTTAATCTTGTCTATACCACTTATTACCAGCTCATACTCTTTGTTTGCCTCTGCCACGGGCACGTCAACCGTTATAGGAATATCATAATTTCCTTTTGCAAGTCCCTCAAGGGCCTTACCTCCGATCCGCAGTACCGTCTCATTATTCAAAATAGATATGGAATTGTAGGTCACCTTGATTCCACCGCTGGCCTTGCTCTGGTCAAACAGGTACTTAATTCCATCCGGGTCCAACGGATCTTCTATGTCATTGCCCTGCTCGTAGGTAACGTCAAGTCCTCCCACTAAAAAGTTGACTCCGTTTGCATCCTTGGCAAAGATAAGCTTAGAAGTATCCCATATCAGCTGTCTGGGCTTAATTAAGAAATTTGCCCCTTTAAAGGTAACATTATAGTTGGAATTCAGCAGGTCGCCTCTCTCAATAAGATAGCTTCCCGCATCCTGTCCAGGCTCCCTGCTCAGCCTTCCTGTCAGGATATCGTCTTTCAAAAGACCATACGGGCTATAGCAGTCCGGTGAAGACCAGTCCGGCTCTTTCTCACCGTAATACTTCTCGGCATCCTTAGCCCTTACTTCCACCTCCGCACGGTTGATGGTAATGGTCCATGTGCCGCTGGAATCTTCTACCTCACTGGTTCCTTCCAGATTAACCTGCAGGGTATAGGTTCCTGCGTCCATAGGCGCACCACCTGCTACCAGATTTTTCACATAATCTTCCCCACGCAGCGGATCCTTTCTCCTGGCCTCATCCTCCTGGGCTTCCATGTCGGCAACATCTTTCGTTACGGCCAGGGTTGGAGTGCCGTTTTCAGCAAGTATAGAATCAACCTCTTCCTTAGAACCCTTAAACCATACACAGCTGATCTGCATAGCTCCGGTATTGCTCAGATATAACTCATTCTTCCCGGGCGCAGGGTCCGGCTCTCTCAGTTTCTCTCTGTTATAAGTATAAATCCTGGGATAGCCGCTCAGCAGCTCCATGTCAACAATCTGTCTCTTGATAACGATCTTTTTACTGTCGCTCCATGGTCTTTTTACCATTCCGTTGTTTTCATATGTAGGTTCTTCATATTCAGTAGCACCATCTTTTGAGGTAAAGGAAAACTTAAACATATAGGGCATATCATACGGCGTATCTTTAGGAAACGGATTGTTGGGATCAACTGTTCCTGTTCCCAGATTTTGAGGATAAGGCACAGGCAGTTTTATATCCCTTCCTCCTCCCTCTATATCCGCAGGATTAATGGTCCATGTGATCGCGGTTGTATTACATCCTTTGTCAGTCAGCAAAATGTCTTTATTATAGATCTGCTTACCATCGCAATAATTATTTAGCGGGGTACGATTAAACGTATCATAGGGGGTAAATTCTAATTTTATCTTTCCCTCCCCCGCATTTCTCTCTGAAAAAATCGCTATCTCCACTTTAAGATTGATCTTGTCTTTATTATACTCATATACTGCATCCACCTTGTCAGCGTAATTCTTTTGCGCATAATCATCCAGGCCTTTATCCGGAATGAGTTTAATACTCCAGGTAGACATGACGGCCGATACGCTAGATTTCTGGTTTGGCTTCCTGGCGTTGGTATAAGCAATTTCATAATTTCCCGGCTCTTCTATTGCCGTACACGTCAAATCCGTAACCGGGTCAATCTTATCACTTGCCGTTCTGTTTAATATGATCTCTTCTTGAATATCACTATTATTAATCTTAATATCAAACAAAATACCTGGATATGAACCAAGCTCGGTCTTTTCGCGCATCTTAAGGCAGCTCTTTACATAATCCAGCTGATTTTTACCTGTATACTCTAATTTCAGCGGACTTCCCCACTCGTTTCCTTCATCATCTCCCCAGTAAAGCAGATCGTCCGGGATTCCGTCAAAAATAAACGTTCCCTCTGCGTCTACAATATTTCCTGCTCCTGTAATACAGGTTGCCTTATCATCGATAGTCAGAGTTCCACTATTCGTCAGCGTAGCGGCTAATCCCAGGCTTCCCCCGTCAATAAAGGTCATGCTTCCGCTGTTGGTTATATCTCCGCCGATAGCCAATGTTCCGTTTGTCACTTTTATGGTTCCAGACGACGCATTGGAAACCGTTCCATTAACCTTTCCCTGCCCTCCGTTTATTTCCCAGGTACCGCTGTTGACAACAGATGCCAGTTCCATCTTGGGAAGAGGAAGTGTGCTATCCTTTTCAGTATTTGCCGTCAGAGTCCCCTTATTTTCAATAGAAGTCATAACCTTCAATGTACCGTTATTTGTAACCGCCACATTCTTTTTATTCATAACGATATCTGTTTCCAATGTACTGGAAAGTGTGGTACCGCCTACAGTAATCGTCCCTGTATTTTCCAGATATCCGGAAATCTTCAAGTTATTCTGAAGAAGGTTGAGCTTTCCATCTACCTGTATCGTTGCGTACGCCATCTGCCCATCAGCCTGTTTATAAGCGTTAAACGTCACAGGTGTGCTACCAAGCACTCGCAGATCCACTTCCACCCCGCTATCTACAACAAACAGCTTCGTCATTATATAGTCATCATATTGAGAGGTGTCAATCTTAGTGCCTCCCTCTATATAAATTGTCGGCTTTCCACTTCCCGTCACTCTGATAATATTCCCGGCCACATTAAATTCGCTGGGGGTGGAAGTGGCAACATCTGGAAGTCTCCATTCTCCTTTTATATAAAAAGTCGCCCCAGTAGACGCGTTAAGGATAAAACTGTTTGCGTTTCCGTCATATGTTATCGCTCCCGCCTGGTCAGCGCTGATTTTCAGCCCCATACCAAACTCATGCCAGGTTCCTCCGGATGGCGGAGGCAGAGTTGTCTCACCCTCATCATCCGCCGCAGCCATAATCCCGTTATCCGAACTGTTATTTCCATTATTTAAAACACTGTCCGCATCATTTCCGCTGTTATCGTCGCTCACATTCCCATCATTGTCCGCTCCCGCAATCGTAACCGTAATCACAGGCCGCTTCAGATAGGTCAGCGTGTTGCCCGCATTGTCTGTCTTTGGCAAAACCGGGACATATGTATAAGCCGCCCCTGCCACAGAAGAGTCAAACTGTCCGCCTCCCTGTAATTTCCAGCCATTAAACGGGATGGAAATCTCCTGGCTGTCCGCCCCCTGATTCTGGGTAACGCCAAGAATCACGCTTCCCATACCGGGTCCAGCGGAAATATCCTCCGTTCCTTGCTCTCCCCCTGTTGTGTTGCCAGGCATCCAGGTGCCCTTCAAAGCCTGGGGAAACTGAACGTCATTTACACTGCCGTTCAATTCAATCTGCTGGTGCAAAACGTAATCCTCCAGCGCGTCAAATGTCACGTACGCCGTCTTGGGCCCTTCATTCTGTCCGCCCGCCGGTACATCTGAGCCCGTCGCGGCCGCCATTGCAGTCAAGCCTGCAAAGTTACCCAGCAGACCTACGCCGAGAGCCACCAGGGCCGTCCTTATAAACCCGTTTCTCCATTTTAACATAATACGCCACTCCTTTTTATTGCCAATACTGCGTTTCAAAAATGCGGTGCCAGATCGCATAGTATTACCTATTGTTTTTATCGACATATTCAAGTTCTTTCTTAAGGATTCTCAGACTGATTCTCATAAATATCTCCTGCCCTTACCGGGTATCCCCTTCCCCGGCTTTTGCCGCACCCCGAAGCCCCCGCGTATTCTTCTCCACCATCTTGCGTGAAATCATGATCTGATGGCCGCAGCCCAGGCATTTCAGCCGGAAATCCGCTCCGACCCGCAGGATTTCCCACTCCTGGCTCCCACACGGGTGGGCTTTTTTTAGCTTAACAATATCCCCTACATGATATTCCATCTCGCGCTCCTGTTTTAAATTCTCTATTCTCTGTTTTAATGCCTTGTCACAGCCTGGACAGCGCCTCCCCGATACTCCCCTGTATCAGAAGGTCCGCCTGGGAATCCCGGGGTGTGGGCGCCTTGTTAATAACAACCAAGGCGTCGCCCCGGAAATAGTCGATAAGCCCGGCCGCCGGATAGACTGCCAGGGAGGTTCCGCCGATGATAAGCAGATCTGCCTGGGAAATGGCCTCTGTGGCCCCCCGCATAGTCTGGCTGTCCAGCCCCTCCTCATACAGCACCACATCCGGTTTGATTACGCCCCCGCACCGGCATCGGGGCACTCCCTGGGTGGTCCGGATATATTCCGCGTCGTAGAAGGCGCCGCATTTCTGGCAGTAATTGCGCAGTACGCTTCCGTGAAGCTCATAGACCTTTCTGCTTCCGGCCGCCTGGTGGAGCCCGTCAATATTCTGGGTCACCACAGCGGTAAGCTTCCCCTCCTTCTCCAGCCAGGCCAGCTTCCTGTGGGCCGCGTTGGGCCTGGCATCCGGTAGCAGAAGCTTTTCCCTGTAGAAGCGGTAAAACTCCTCCGTGTGCTGCACATAAAAGGTATGGCTTAAAATGGTTTCCGGCGGATATTTCCACTGCTGATGATAAAGTCCGTCCGTGCTTCGGAAATCCGGAATCCCGCTCTCTGTGGAAACCCCTGCCCCGCCGAAAAATACGATGCGGCTGCTCCTGTCCACCAGTTCCTTCAGCCTTTTGATCTCATCCATATCCATTCTCCTGTTTAAGGTTTTGCACCTGTCCTCCCAGGCCTCTTTTTTGCTGTTTTTATTTTGTATCCGCTACACCCGCTTTGCGTGTACTACAAACCGGTTCCCCTTTGCCCCCTCGCTGCAGGTGGACAGCGTCAGTATCTTGTCCTCTATCGTCACGTCCACTCCCGTGTCGTACATGGAACGTTCCTTGATGTTGGACAGGAAATCCGCGTACACCTGGTCCGGCTGGAACCCTATGGTGTAGGTGTTGCTTTTGGCAGTGGTCTTATAACAGGAAAATACCTGGTACTGCATAAGCCCCTCCTCCACGTCAATATAGATAATAGGGTGCGTCGCCAGAAATGTGGGGGACTCATAGTCCGACAAGGTGCCGAACATCGTCCCTACCCTCATGTTATGCCCGTAAATAATCGTGTGGTAATCCGAAAAATCCGGGGAATTCTTAGCTTCCATAAAGATAGCCCCCGAACTGTTGACTTTGTTCTGGAAAGTATGGCTCAGATAATAAGCATTATCATTTTCCCTGTGCAATACCGGATAGTTGATCTCCGTATCGGGAATTTCAATCCAGGCAATGACCTCCTCATTGATAGCCTTCAGCTCTTCAAAATTTATACGGGAGGTATAAACGCCCCCTCCGCCCTGGGTTTCCGCCTGCCATAAAAGCTCCTCCGCCAGCTCCGAGGTCACGTACTGCTCCAGATCGTCGTATTCGTCGGAGCCTGCTTTGTAATCCAGAATAATTGAAACAAGCTGGTATCCGGCAAATCCTGTCAGGGCAAGGCATAAAACCAGCATTATAATCCAGAATTTTCCAAGCCCATTTTTCTTTTTCCTGGCAAGGGTTTTCCCGCCCTTTTCAAAATCATCCCGTTCTTCTTTCATAATCTTCACCTCAAAATCTATTCTACCAGAAACGGGCCTGAAAAGCCAGCCCTTTCACAGCAGGCCGCAATTTGATACGGCCCCTGTAAAGGATACAGATGCAGATGATAACAAACGTTTTCCCGGTCTGCCTCACCTGTGCCTTCCTGCCTTAAACCAGTCCGCTTTGACGCATTTATTACCCCGGTCCATTCTTCCCACGGGACGCCTCCCACCCATTCTTCCGGCCCGGTTCCGCTCCTGTCATACAGCGCCGTCCCTGCCCTGACCGCATCATAAAGGCTCTCTCCCAGCCAACCCGCAGGCTCCACAGAAAACGCGTCCAGGGGAATCCGAAGCCCCCGTCCGTCAGCCTTCACACAGCTCTCTTTCAGTACCCAGAGGGCAAAAAAAAGCTGCTGCCTCATGGCCTCTGGCGTCTTCTGCCACAGCTTCTGCTCCCCGGCGGAAAACCGGCCCACGATTCTCTCCAGGTTTTTCCGCGGCCGGCATTGTTCCACGTCTACCCCCACAGGAGCGTCCGCCAGGGCACAACAGACGCAGCCCGCCGTATGGCTTAAATTAAAGTAAATCTCCGGATACCCGGGAAAATACGGCTTTCCGTAGGCATTTTTTTCCATAAGGGGAAGCCCCTTTTCCCACACGCCCTGCAGGGCAGGATACTGCACGCAGAGGGCTTTTGCAAGGAGCTTTCTCACTTCTTCGGAACCTTTTTTCCCTTTTGTCTCTGTCATCCTTACATATACAGAAACCATGTTTTCTCTCCAGATCCGTCGCTTTATCCCGCGGAACAATTCACCGACAGCCACTTTTCCGCCGGAAAGCACCCGCGCTTTATTTGTGGTACAGCTTCTTTGTCTCATATACCGGCTCGCAGGTCAGATGCATGCCCAGCCGGCGGAATACGGCCTCATCCACCTGGGATAAGATCACGCTGGAATGCACCTCCGAGCCGGCAAGCCGGGGAAGCTGCTCCATAGCTGTCTGGGCCGCCGGGTCATGAACCGCGCAGATAGAAAGCACCACAAGAAGCTCATCCAGATGAAGCCTGGGATTTACATTGCCCAGATGGCACACCTTCAGATTCTGTACCGGCTCAATAATCTCCGGGGAGATAAGCTTCAGCGAATCGTCCAGCTTCCCCAGTGCTTTCAATGCATTTAACAGCATAGCGGAGGACGCCCCCAGCAGGTCGCTTGTCTTTCCCGTAAGAAGCGTGCCGTCCGGAAGCTCCACCGCCGCAGCCGGTTCCCCTGTCTGAAGGGCCTTTTCACGGGCCGCTCCCACCACGGGCCGGTCCTTCTCGCTGATGCCTGCCTGTTTCATCAAAAGCTCCAGTTTATATACGATATCCTGACTCATACCGCCCTTTCTGTGATCGCAGAGGGCCTGGTAATAGCGTCGGATAATCTCCTGAAAGGCGGCCTTTCTCACTTCCTCATCATCCGTGATACAGTTCCCTACCATATTTACCCCCATATCCGTGGGTGAAAAATAGGGGGATTCCCCGTAAATCTGCTGAAATATGGACTGAAGCACCGGAAATATCTCCACATCCCGGTTGTAATTTACGGCCGTATTTCCATATCTTTCCAAATGAAAGGGATCAATCATATTTACATCATTGAGATCCGCCGTAGCCGCCTCATAGGCAATATTCACCGGATGCTTTAAGGGGAGATTCCAGATGGGGAAGGTCTCAAACTTGGCGTATCCTGCCTGGACGCCTCTCTTGTGCTCATGGTAGAGCTGGGAAAGGCAGGTGGCCATCTTGCCGCTGCCCGGCCCCGGCGCCGTCACCACCACCAGAGACCTTGAGGTTTCAATATACTCATTTTTCCCATATCCCTCCTCGCTGACAATCCTTGACACGTCGGAAGGATATCCGGGAATCACATAATGGCGATACACTTTAAGTCCCAGCGCCTCCAGCTTCTTCTGGTAAGCGGAAGCGCTGGGCTGGTCCTGGAACTGGGTCAGCACCACGCTGCTCACATACAGCCCATAGCCGTTGAAGGCGTCAATAAGACGCAGCACATCCGCATCGTAGGTGATGCCGTAGTCCCCCCGCTTTTTATTCTTCTCAATGTCCCCGGCATTGATGGCAATCACCACCTCCGCCTGGGCCTTCAGCTGGGCCAGCATGCGGATTTTGCTGTCCGGCTGGAAACCGGGCAATACCCGGGACGCGTGAAAATCGTCAAACAGCTTGCCGCCAAACTCCATATACAGTTTGCCGCCAAACTGGCCGATACGCTTTCGAATCTGCTCCGACTGCATTTCCAGATACTTTTCATTGTCAAATCCTGATCTCATTTGTGTGCCCCCTGCATATATCCAAACATTTTTCCGGTTGATTTTCTCCGGCCGGATCTGTCCTCCGGCCGCTGGCCCCTCTGGGATTCCGTAGTAGTCCTCCGTCTGTTCCGGACCCTCCAAAAGATACACTTTACCAGCCAGCATATCTGCTCTATCTCTAGATTATAGCGAAGTTTTCCCTTTGATACAATATTTTTCTTTTCTTTTTCTTCACTTGTTTTTATCCCTGGAAATTCTCTGGCCCAGGAGCCCGGATATCGAAAAGAATTTAAGCCCGGCTTTTCCGCCGGGCTCCTGCATTTCCTGTCTTCAGTTTATTCTATTTCCCTTTTTCCTCCCGGTCTCCACAGCCACAGCAGCCATCCTGGCAGCCGCAGCTACAGCCTCCGCAGCATCTTCCGGATTTTTTATCCCTCCAGATAACGCGTACTGCCGCCCCTGCGGCGGCCAGCACTACCGCCCCTACGATAAAGGTTCCCATTACGCCTTCGCCATTCCTTTCATTTTTACCCCCAGTCTGCCGGTATCCTTGTTTGGCCGGATCATCAGCCACACAAAGGCCGCCAGCATTGCCAGCGCCACCACCACGCCGATGCCGAAAGTTCCCGCAGTGATAAACGTTCCGATCTGGTAAATGCAGAGAGATACACAGTAGGCCAGTCCGCACTGATACCCTATGGCAAACCAGAACCACTTCCGGTTATTCATCTCTCTTCTGATAGCTCCCATTGCCGCAAAGCAGGGGGCGCACAGGAGGTTAAACACCAGAAAGCTGTATGCGCCGACCGCCGTGATGCAGCCGGAAAGCTGCCCCCAGAACTCTGCGCCGTCCTCCGCCACCTCTGCAAATCCAAAGAGAAGCCCCAGGGTTCCCACTACATTTTCCTTTGCAATAAGGCCTGTGACTGCCGCAACCGACATTTTCCAGCCCTGGCCGCCCTGGGTCCAGCCAAGGGGGGCAAATATCCACGCAAAGGTATTTCCAATAGCCGCCAGAATGCTGTCCTCCAGCTCCACGGCCCCGAATCCTTCCGCTCCCCATCCGTAGCTCATAAGGAACCACAGCACAATGGTGGATAAGAGAATAATGGTTCCCGCCTTTTTGATGAAGGACCAGCCCCTCTCCCACATGCTCCGAAGGACATTTCCCACTGTGGGCATGTGATAGGCCGGAAGCTCCATAACAAAGGGCGCAGGATTCCCTGCAAACATTTTTGTCTTTTTCAGCAGAATGCCGGAGCAGATAATTGCCGCAATTCCCACAAAGTATGCGCTGGGAGCCACCCAGAAGGCGCCGTCAAAGAGCGCGCCCGCAATTAGGGCAATAATCGGAAGCTTGGCGCCGCAGGGCACAAAGGTAGTGGTCATAATAGTCATCTTCCGGTCCCTGTCATTTTCAATGGTTCTGGACGCCATTATCCCCGGAACCCCACAGCCGCTTCCAATCAGCATGGGGATAAAGGACTTTCCGGAAAGACCAAACTTACGGAAAATCCGGTCCATAATAAAAGCAATCCGCGCCATATACCCGCAGGATTCCAGAAATGCCAGAAAGAGAAACAGCACCAGCATCTGGGGCACAAATCCAAGCACGCCTCCCACGCCGGCAACAATGCCGTCCAGTATCAACCCTTGAAGCCACTCTGCACAGTTTACGCTCACCAGAATCCCCTCAATGGCCGGGGGAATAATCTCCCCAAACAGCACGTCGTTTGTCCAGTCTGTCATGAGGGCTCCCACGCTGGTTACAGATACATAATACACCAGAAACATAACGGCTGCAAATATGGGAAGGGCCAGAATACGGTTTGTGACAATACGGTCAATTTTATCCGATACAGACATCCCGGCTTTCTTCGCCTTCTTTAGGCATTTCCCCATTATAGAAGAGATAAAATTATACCGCTCATTGGTAATAATGCTCTCCGAATCGTCCTCCAGCGCCTTCTCCAGTCCATTGATTAAATTCTCCACATCCGGCACACAAGACAACTGCTGGCTGATTTTGTCATCCCTCTCCAGAAGCTTAATGGCAAAAAATCTCTTCTGGGCTTCCGGCACAGTATCCCCAAGAAGGGACTCTATATCATGTAATACATTTTCCACCTTTTTATCAAAGGTATGTACATGAGCCTGCTCCCCGCCGCAGGCTGCCTGGACGGCCATCTGGGCTGCTTCCCTGATTCCCGTACCTTTCAAGGCGGAAATACGGACTACCTGGCAGCCAAGAGCTGCGCTCAGTTTTTCCATATAGAGCTCATCGCCGTTTTTCTCCACAATATCCATCATATTTACGGCCATAACCACCGGAATTCCCAGCTCCGTCAGCTGGGTGGAGAGATACAGGTTCCGCTCCAGGTTCGTGCCGTCCACAATATTTAAAATGACATCAGGCCTCTCGGTAATGAGATAATTCCGGGCCACCACTTCCTCCAGGGTATAGGGGGACAGGGAATAGATTCCCGGAAGATCTATAATGGTCACATCATTGTTTCCTTTTAATTTCCCTTCCTTTTTCTCGACCGTAACGCCTGGCCAGTTCCCCACAAACTGATTGGAACCAGTCAGTGCGTTAAACAAGGTGGTTTTGCCGCTGTTTGGATTTCCGGCAAGCGCAATCTTTACTGACATTTTCTCCTCCTCATAGTTAGTTTTTACTAACTCATTTTCTCTTATCATCTGTTTCAGCAGATCTTCCACAGCCGTTTTGTTTCTTCAAAAACAGCCCCGGCTCTCTTTCCGCCTACTGAACCTCTACCATCTGGGCGTCCTCTTTTCGCAGAGACAATTCATAGCCCCGGACACTCACCTCTACCGGATCCCCCAGGGGCGCCACCCTGCGGACATAAATTTGCGTTCCCTTTGTGATTCCCATGTCCATGATCCGACGTTTTACAGCGCCCTCCCCATGCAGCTTTACAACGGAAACCGTCTGTCCGATGGCCGCATTCCTCAATGTCTGCATCCTGTTTCTCCTTTCTCCCGGCCGCGTTTCCCGGGGTCTTTTTCAAGCTACCATAATCCTGTTTGCCAGACCGCGGTTTAACGCTATCCGGACTCCTTTTACCAGGAGAATCATCCCGGCTGCATTTTCTCCAAGAACCTCAATCTCAGACCCTGTCGTAAATCCCAGATCCTGAAGATGCCGGATCATTTCATCTTTTCCGCAAACACCCGTAACCACGCGCTTCTCCCCGATACCAGCCAATGCCAGAGCCATCCTGTTTCCCCTTTCCTGTGAATTCCAATTACTGATAACGACTTTCATTTACATTGTAATTATATTCCTCTCGGGTATTTTTGTCAACATTTTTTGAAAATAATTTTCATTATCTAATCATAAATACTATCACCTGTTCTTTGCCGTTTTACTGATTGTCTATTTACGTCAAAAAGGCATTTCAAAACCCTGTATTCCGGTTCCTGAAATGCCTTTTTGTTTTCATCTCTTAAAAATCTTATCCCACCTGGCGTCTTTCCCGACGCCCCGGCTCTTACGCTTCTCTAAGGAAGCTCCGGTAACATTTCAGCGCCTCGTAAACATCCGCCTTGCTGACAATCTCCCAGGGAGCATGCATGCACAGCACGGCCACGCCGCTATCAATAACATCCATGCCGTAATTTGCCAGGATATAGGCGATGGTTCCGCCGCCTCCCACATCAATTTTGCCCAGCTCGGCCGTCTGGAACGCCACGTTGTTTCTGTCCATAATGGCCCGTAGGGCTGCCATATACTCTGCGTTGGCGTCGTTGGAGCCGCTCTTTCCCTTGCTGCCTGTATATTTGTTAAAGACAATACCATTGGCAAAATAGGCCGCGTTCCTCTTCTCGAACACGTCCGCATAGAGGGGATCGTAGGCTGCGCTTACGTCGGAGGAAAGCATGCGGGAATTGCTCATGGCCCGGCGCAGCTTCAGATCCGAATACCCTTCCCTAAGCTCCAGAAGCTCTGCCAGTGAATTCTCGAAAAACCGGGACTTCATGCCCGTTGCTCCCACGCTTCCGATCTCCTCCTTATCCACCAGTATGCAGCAGGCCGTCTTTTCTGCCTTCTGTAAATCCAGCATCGCCATCAGCGAGGTAAACGCGCACACCCTGTCGTCCTGCCCGTAGGACATAATCATGCTGCGATCCACGCCGCAGTCCCGGGCTTTTCCCGCCGGCACAATCTCCAGCTCCGCGGACAGGAAATCCGCCTCCTCCATATCGTAACGCTCCTTTAAAAGGCGCAGCACATTTGCCTGCACAGCCTCTTTCTCCACGCCCTCCAGAGGACGGCTTCCAAAGAGAAGATCCAGCTGCTCTCCCTCTATCATCTTGGCTCCTGTCTTTTCCAGCTGCTTTGCGGACAAATGAATCAGAAGATCGGTAAAAGCAAATACGGGATCCTCCTCCTTCTCCCCTATGGTGATCTCCACCCTGGTTCCGTCCTTTTTCACCACCACCCCGTGGAGGGCCAGGGGAATAGCCACCCACTGGTATTTCTTGATGCCCCCATAGTAGTGGCCGTCCAGATAGGCAAATTCCGTGTCCTCATAGAGGGGCACCTGCTTTACGTCCACCCGGGGGGAATCGATATGAGCCCCCAGGATATTCATACCCTCCTCCAGGGGACGCTCCCCCAGATGATACAGCACCACGGACTTATCCATATGGGTAAGGTATACCTTATCCTGGGGCTTCAGGGCCTCCTTCTTGTCGATCAGCTCCTTCAGATCTCTATAACCCGCCTCCTTTGCCATCTCCACCGCGGTCTTTACGCATTCCCGCTCTGTCTTTCCCCTGTCCAGGCAGGTCTTATAGATATCGCACGCCTTTTCCAGTTCCTTTAGCTGCTTCTCCTTGTAGGTCAGCCATACATTTTTTCTCTCCATATCGTCACTGTCTCTCCTTTTTCCTTCTACAAGAGTATTTCCCAAAACAGATTCTATATTCCCGCCAGCTCCTTCTCCGGTAAAAAGGCCCTTTTCCTGCCGTCTGGCAGAAAAAAGGCCTTCCTTCAGCTATCCAAACCTAAGTCTTATTCAAACTGATCCCAGCTGCTTCTCATAAGCGCGTAGGTGATAAGCGGGAATAAGATTGCGGAGATAAGGGATTTTACGATCCCCTGTCCTCCAACCACGTTGATAATGAGATTCAGTACAGAAGTTCCGATCAGTATATAGAAGCCCATCTTCTTCTGTTTAAACAGAAGCATGCAGACGCCCACGATCAAGATCACCTCCAGAATCACGCTCACCCACAGAACGGGCACCAGAAGCGCCAGCGGAATGCACAGAAGCCCTATAATTGCATTCAAAACCAATACGATCCACAACCATACTTTTAATCCTGTTGACATAATATTGTCCCCCTTCATCTTATAATGTAAATATATTTTTCCGGCATTTTTTTATGCCGCAAATTTTAAGCCCTCTTCTGTTTCTCTTTGTAATGATGGGCCTCCTCCAGCATCATATCCTTTACCTTCATCAGACGGATCTGGGTGCTTCGCTCATTCTCGTCCAGTTTCATGGTAATGTACTTAATGTTGGCCTGTGCCTGCGGAATGATTACATGCTCCAGAGCGTTTACACGGCGGCGGGTCTTTTCAATCTCACTGGCCATAAGCTGGCAGGCCTTTTCTTTCTCCGCCAATACAAGCATATCCGGCAATATATCCGCCAGAGACTTTACCGCATCGTCCAGATCGCTGGAGGTAAACGCAAAACCGTAAGCGTAGATATCGTTACTGTCTGCCGTCCTGGTCTTATACTCAAAGACCGGGGTATCCACACTCATAACATTCTTTTTGGATACCTCCAGATAAACCTCCTGCTTAGGGGCCATAAGAGCCACATTCAGAATTTCTTCGGACATTCCCGCCTTTGCGATTACAAAGTTTGTGTTTGCAGACTTAATACCGGCCTCCACTTTCTGCCTAAGCTCCATATTCTCCCGGACCAGGTCCATAAACTGACGCATCAGCTCATCCCGCTTATCCTTGAGGAGCTTATGTCCGCGGGTGGCGGTTGAAAGCTTCCTCTTCTGTCTGGTAAGCTCCATACGGGTTGGTGTCACCTGGGTAGATGCCAATTAAATCACCTCTTTCTCTGCCTTTTCGTCCACGCCCGGCCCGGCGGTTTTCTTCGCCGGGCCCGCTCAAAATCACTTTGTGATTTTTCGCTGGTGGCATTCGCCACATGTGTCCGGAAACTCATAAGCTGCCTGGAGAGCAGGCTCTCCATTCATCTCATTCCTTTCCGTCCACGCCCGGCTCATTGCTTGCCATAATACAAGTCAAGATACTTGTCGTCGATACGTTTCAGCTCGCTTCTTGGCAGGATAGAAAGAAGTTTCCAGCCGATCTCCAGGGTTTCCTCAATATCCCGGTTTGTGGTATAGCCCTGGGAAACGTACTCCTTCTCAAAGGCATCCGCAAACTTAGCGTAGATCAGGTCAATATCAGACAGGGCGGCCTCACCCAGGATTACCATCAGCTCCTTGGCCTCCTTGCCTCGTGAATAAGCGGCAAAGAGCTGGTTCATGGTGTTGGAGTGGTCGGCCCGGGTCTTGCCCTCGCCGATACCCTTATCTTTCAGACGGGACAGAGAGGGAAGTACGTCGATAGGCGGCGTAATACCCTTACTGTAAAGCTCACGGCTTAAGATTACCTGGCCCTCCGTGATGTAACCGGTCAAGTCGGGAATGGGATGGGTCTTATCTCCCTCGGGCATGGTCAGAATGGGAATCATGGTGATACTGCCCTTTCTGCCCTTCTGGCGTCCTGCCCGCTCGTACAGGGTAGCCAGGTCCGTATACAGATATCCAGGATATCCACGACGTCCCGGAACCTCCTTACGGGCTGCGGACACCTCACGGAGCGCGTCTGCATAGTTGGTGATATCCGTCAGAATAACAAGCACGTGCATATCCTGCTCAAATGCCAGGTATTCCGCCGCTGTCAGCGCCATACGGGGCGTTGCAATACGCTCAACCGCAGGGTCGTTTGCCAGGTTGATAAAAAGGACGGTACGGTCAATGGCTCCCGTCTCCTTAAAGCTGTTAATAAAGAAGTTGGACTCCTCAAAGGTAATACCCATGGCGGCAAATACAACGGCGAAGGACTCGTCGCTTCCCCGTACCTTTGCCTGTCTGGCGATCTGTGCTCCCAGCTGTGCATGGGGCAGACCGGATGCGGAGAAAATGGGCAGCTTCTGCCCGCGGACCAGGGTATTCAGTCCGTCGATGGCGGACACGCCTGTCTGGATAAACTCGTTGGGGTAATCTCTGGCAGCCGGATTCATGGGCAGACCGTTGATATCCCTCCTCTCGTCTGGCAGGATCTCCGGGCCATTGTCAATGGGATGTCCCATTCCGTCAAATACACGGCCCAGCATATCGGCGGACACGCCCAGCTCCAGGGCTCTTCCCAGGAAACGCACCTTACTGTTGGACAGGTTGATACCGGTAGCGCTCTCATACAGCTGTACCAGAGCGTCGCTTCCGTTGATCTCCAGCACCTTGCACCGGCGGATTTCGCCGTTTGCCAGCTCGATCTCGCCCATTTCATCGTAGGTGACGCCTTCCACTCCCTGTACCAGCATCAGAGGGCCGGCAACTTCCTGTATTGTTCTATATTCCTTCGGCATTTTTAGAAGTCCTCCTTCCCTAATACATTGGCGATCTCCGTTGCCAGCTCAGCAGTAATTGCTTCATAGGCTTTATCAATATCGTCATTTACCGTATATTTATAACGTCCGATCTTCTCCCGGACCTCCATCTTAATCAGTCCGTTCATGTCGGCCCCCTTGTCAAGAGCTTCCATACACTGATCGAAATAGCCGATTACCAGCTTCATCATCAGATACTGTTTCCGCAAAGAGGTATAGGTATCTACCTCGTGGAAGGAGTTCTGATGCAGGAAGTCCTCACGGATAGAACGGGCCGCCTCCATCTTCAGACGGTCCGGCGCGGAAAGAGCATCCATACCTACCATCTGCACGATCTCATTCAGCTCGGCCTCCTCCTGCAGAAGGGACATAAGCTGCTGGCGCATCTCCATCCAGTCCGCAGCCACGTTCTCGTTAAACCAGGCCGCCATATCATCCACATACAGAGAATAGCTGGTAAGCCAGTTGATAGCCGGGAAGTGACGCTTGTAGGCCAGGGCGGAATCCAGTCCCCAGTACACCTTTACAATACGAAGGGTCGCCTGGGATACCGGCTCGGAAATATCTCCACCTGGCGGGGATACGGCTCCGATTACGGACAGGGCTCCGATTCTCTGATCCTTTCCAAGGGACACCACACGTCCTGCACGCTCGTAGAACTGTGCCAGACGGGAGCCTAAGTACGCCGGATATCCCTCCTCACCGGGCATCTCCTCCAGACGTCCCGACATCTCACGAAGGGCCTCTGCCCAGCGGGAGGTGGAGTCTGCCATAAGAGCTACGGAGTAACCCATATCACGGAAATACTCTGCGATGGTGATACCTGTGTAGATGGACGCCTCACGGGCAGCCACAGGCATGTCGGAGGTATTTGCAATCAGAACGGTACGCTCCATCAGGGAACGGCCCGTCTTGGGGTCTTTCAGCTCCGGGAACTCGTTCAGTACGTCGGTCATCTCGTTTCCGCGCTCGCCGCAGCCGATGTAGACCACGATATCTGCTTCCGCCCATTTTGCAAGCTGATGTTGGATTACGGTCTTGCCGGAGCCGAAAGGCCCGGGCACTGCCGCCACACCGCCCTTGGCAATGGGGAACAGGGCGTCAACCACACGCTGACCGGTAATCAGCGGCATCTCCGGCGCCAGCTTCTCCACATAGGGACGTCCCTTACGAACTGGCCATTTCTGCATCATGGTCAGCTCCTTATCGCCGTCCTTTGTGGCAACTACTGCCACCACTTCCTCCACGGTAAAGCTGCCTGCCTTGATCTCCTTTACGGTTCCCTCTACGCCTACGGGCACCATGATCTTCTGGGTTACGGAAGCCGTCTCCTCCACGGTACCCAGAATGTCTCCAGCTACCACCTCATCCCCGGCCTTGGCTACGGGCACGAAATCCCATTTCAGATCTCTCTTTAAGGAGGGAACCTCCACACCGCGCTTCAGGTTGTTGCCGGACATTTTCATGATGTCATCCAGCGGACGCTGGATACCGTCATAGATGCTGCTGATAAGGCCAGGCCCCAGTTCCACGGACATTGGCGTATTCGTGGATTCCACAGGTTCCCCGGGCCCCAGGCCGGAGGTCTCCTCGTATACCTGTACGGAAGCCTCATCCCCGTGCATCTCTATGATTTCGCCAATCAGACGCTGGTTACTTACGCGGACTACGTCAAACATGTTGGCGTCTCTCATGCCCCCGGCAATGACCAGCGGTCCTGCTACTTTTTTAATCGTTCCAATACTCATTTGGACGAATCACCCACTTTCCATTTTCTAATTACTGAAGAGAATGTCAGAGCCAACTGCCTGCTCTACGGACTTTCTGACGCCCTCCACGCCCTTTCCTGTGTTTCCGTACACGCCGGGAATCAGAATAATGGCCGGAAGCATCTGCTCCTTGAATTTCTCTATCTCGTGTTCAATCTGCGCTGCCAGATGCTCGGTAATATAGATTACTGCATATTCATTGCTGGCAAGCCGATGCAGCTCTTTTGCGGCCTCTGCCGGGTCTGTAACAGGAAATGTATCAAGACCCAGTGTGGCGAAACCGTAAATGCTGTCATAATCCCCAAGCACTGCCATCTTATACATACATTTCCCTTACCCTTTCCCGGATAGAATCATCCGACAGGCCGTTGAGCTTCCCGGACAGGATAATTCTTACCGTCTTGATTTCATTTTCCCTGGCCAGGGCGTAGGCCACAACAGGTCCCACGGAAAACGAATTATATTTCTGCGGGCGGATGGTTTTGATAATCATATTATCACACCAGCGCTCAAATGCGGAGGGCGATTCTGCCAGGGCGTCCGCACCCTCGGCATAATCTGTGCCGCTTAAGTATTCCCGGATGGCATCCATGCCGCTCATGGCTGCATGTGCCAGGGCATCCACACTTAAGGAATCACATTCCGCCAGCGCCCGTTTTATAAAATCCAGAGATTTTGCGGTTTTCATAGATCGTACGGCTATCTTGATATCAGCCACTGCAACCGTGGACTCAGCGTAATTCCGGATGATGGCATCCCTGGCAGCTTTTCCTGCCCGGTAGATAGCATCCAGACACGCCCTGTCTATGATTACATCGCAGAGCTGTCCGTCCCTGGTGTGAAGCAGGGTGTCAAAGGCCTCTGCCGCAGCTTCCGTCATCATGGAAGGCAGTCCGGAAAAATCCCGTTCACGCACCCGGTCCATAATCTCATCGGGAGAGGGGATGGTATCTTTATAGAAGATACTGGAATGATTTCCCTCTGTGCAGACTTCCTTGATGGCCGCCTTCAGATTGTGGAACAGCTTGGGATAATTCAGCACGTCAAACACCGTCATATCCGACACCAGCTCTCTGACTACCTCCCAGGTTTTCTCCCCTTCTTTAGCCAAAACCGCTTCCGCGTTCTGAGGCGTATCTGCGTCTCCCCAGCCCTTTTCCGCCAGGAACTGCAGGCAGTTGTCATAGGTCTTACATGCCAGCAGCTGGTCGATGGTGGCTGCGGAAAACAGAAAAACTTCCTTCGCTCTGATCCGGGCAACCGCATAAGTATACTGCAAATCTGACATATTACTTCCTCCTTACTGCGGTTTGCTCTATGAAAACAGTTCCCGATGTATCATGTCCTGCAGGCGGTCCTTCTGGGTGTTGAACAATGCACGGAAGGTGCAGTTCTCCTCAACGCCGCCGTATATTAAAATAAATCCGTTGTCAATATCCCTGCTCTCTTTGGACAGGGTAAGACTGCCGCCCTTCTTTGCCGCGATTGCTTCGATCTCATTCCCGAAGCCCTCCGGCATCCGAGCCAGATCTTTGGATGAAAAGCAGATATCCCCCTGTACATTGCGGACATATTTTGAAAGCATCTTGCGGATCATGTCAAAATAGGATTTCTCATCCATTTTATCCAGGGAGGCGTAGGCCTTGTCAAGAATACCGGCGATTACCTCCTGCTTTGCTTTCAAGATTGCCGTCCTTCTCTGCAGATCTGCCGAGGACTTAACCCTCTCCATATAGTTGGCCACATCTGCTTCCGATTTCCGGGACATCTCTTCCTTCAGCTTACCGGCATCCTCCGCCGCTGCCTTTGCGGTTTCCTCCGCCTTTGCATTGGCCTCATCCAGCATGCCTTTTGCCGACTGTTCTGCTTCCTCTATAATCTGGCTGATCATTTTATCTAATCCAGTCATAAATCAGCTCTCCTTCACGTTTTTTGACTTCCTGCTTTTAATAACGTCCTGCGCAAGCTTAAACCTGGATTGCGGTTACGGACAGAATAGAAATCAACAGTGCAAGGATGGCGTAGGTCTCAACCATGGCCGGGAAAAGCATTGCCTTACCGAACTGATCCGGTTTCTTTGCAACGATGCCAATGGAAGCTGCGGAAGTTTTTCCCTGGTAAATAGCGGAGATCAGACCTGCGATACCGATGGGAAGGCAGGCTGCCAGGATCAGAAGACCTGTCTGAACGTCAATGGCTGCTGCGCCGCCCCCTAAAAGGCCTACTTTAGACAGAGTGATAAATCCAACCAGAAGACCATAGATACCCTGTGTACCAGGCAGAAGCTGCATAATAAGTACTTTTGCGAATTTGCTGGGATCCTCAGTTACTACGCCTGCGGCGGCCTGGCCTGCGATACCAACGCCGATTGCCGAACCCGAACCTGCCAGAAGAACTGCCAGTGCTGCTCCCAATAATGCGTAAACAATTCCTAAATTCTCTAAAATCATAACTTCATTTCCTCCTTAATATCTACATATTTTGTATTTGTAGTGAAGGGGTTGAACGGACGTCCACCGCCTTCGTAAAACTTACCGAAAAATTCCACAAACTGCAAACGGTTGGTATGCACATAAGCGCCCAGCAGGTTGATGGCCAGGTTCAGAATGTGGCCGAAAATAAACACGACAATAAACAGAATGGTGCCTACCACGCCGGTTCCGAACATGCTTCCCATCTGATTGATAACGGAAGCGATAACTCCGGTTGCCAGTCCCAGGGCCAGCAGACGGGAATAGGAAAGCACGTCGCTTAACCATCCGGTGGTATTGTAGATGTCGTATGCGCCAAGGGCGATTCTGAGTCCCCAGTTCTTATTGCTTCTGGCGGACATAAGAAGAATGCCTACCAGACCCACAATGGCCATGTATTTGCCTGGCACTGCCAGAGACGCCGGGAATGCGATTCCCGAAATGCCTGCGAAAATATCGCTGGGAAGCAGCAGTAAGATCAGTCCGATCAGGAACACGAACCACAGTCCCACATCCCAGAAAGCATCCATAACCTTGCCGTCCTTAATGAGCATATAGCCCTTAAGCCCGAGACCCACAAACAGATGGATCAGTCCAAACAGCATGGAGAACATCAGCATCCGCATGGGATCGTTAAGAGGCGCAAACCACAGCGCCGGAATCACGGTAACGCCTTCCGCCACGCCGAAATAATTTCTTGCCACCACGTCCACGATATCGCCGAAGTATCCGCCAAACAGGATTCCCCAGATCAGTGTGGAGATCCCGCAGTACATGAACATGCGCAGGGATTTACGCATCCCATCCTCCATATGAGGAAATTTCCGAAGCACGATAAAGCAGGCCAGGAAAATAATAAACCCGTAGGCGGCATCCGACAGCATCAGTCCAAAGAAAAAGAAATAGAAGAAGGACATGATGGTGGTGGGATCGATTTCGCCAAGCCTGGGAAGTCCAAAGGAGCCTACCACGCCTTCAAAGGAGCTTGAAAACGTACTGTTGGAAAGCAGTACCGGAGGTTCTTCCCCCTCTGCCAGCTCTTCCACCTCTGCTGCCAGGGTAAAGTTCTTATCCAGCTCCTCCTTTAAGGCGGCCGCCGCTTTCCTGGGCACATAGCCTGTCAGCACAAAAGTCTTCTTTGACTGTAGCAGTTCCCCCAGCACCTCGTATTTGGCTGCGCGGGTACGGTAATAATCCGACACCAGCTCCAGATCCCGGCGGTCTACGGCATAATCTGCAATCTCCGTCTCCATCCTGGCGATCTCTTCCTGAAGGGCCTGGATTTTTTCCGTAAGCTGCTTCTGGCGTTCTTCCGGAACCATGCCTCCCACCTGGGTGGGCTTTGCAAAGCCGATGCTGCGCAAGGCTTCCTCCAGAGCTGATGCGTCCTTCCTGCCGCCAAGGACACACACATAGGTCTGATCCCTGTCTGTGGAAATCACATGGACGTCTACGGCATCCAGATCCGGGGCCGCCTCTTTGAGGCCCGTATAGATCTGCTCCAGGGTCATTGGAGACGACAAAGTCCCCACAAAAGCCGCCACTTTGTCTGTGCCGGTGAAATTCATGGGAACATCCAAAGGTTTCCAGGGTTCCAGAGACTCTTTCTGGTTCTCCCGCTTTACAATGTCTGCCTTGTTTTCCGCAATATGCTTCGACAGGCTGATAAGCTGACGGGCCGACCCCATAATGGCGTCCTGCCGCTCTGCCACACTGCTGTAGCCCTCAAAATCAACGGGGGTTTTCCCCTCCAGGCTGGCCAGCATGGACTTCTTTTCCGGAACGTAAATTTGCAGTATTTCCAAAGCATTTTCCGCAGCGTTGGCATTTTTCTCAAAGACTGCTCTCTGTCCTGCCGTGTCAATCCGCTGGAATCCACTGTCTTCTTCGGGCATGCGCTCAATTTCCACTACGCCTTTTTGCTGAAGCAATTCCAGTATCTTTTTTCTGTCTTTTTTCAGCGCACAGACACTGATCCGCTGCATCTGCAATACTGCCATATACATCCCTCCTTTCACTCATTTGTTTCCATTTTTACTCTGCCCCTTGGGGCATCTCCCCTTAGACCAGTTGGGAAATCACTGTGCTTACTGCCTTATCCTCTTTTTCTGCTGCAAGAGTCTTTAAGGCCGCAATTTCCTTTTCGGCCATCTTCAGAGATTCATCCAGAATCTCCTGGCCCTTAGCCTGGGCCTGGCGCATGGCGGCATCGGCCTGTCCCGCTGCCTCCTTCTTCGCCTTTTCCCGCGCTTCCCGGGCATCCTCCTTAGCTTTATCCAGAATGCCGTCGCACTGGGTTTTGGTTTCCTGAAGCTTTTTTTCTGCCTTTTCTTCTGCTTCTTTTACCGCACGGATTGTTTCCTGTACCACTTGATCACCACCTGTTTCTTTATTTATCCTTGCCAGTCAATACCATTATCCAGCAGATATTTCTTTATGATAATGCACCTTTTCCATTATAGCAGGATAGCTTTACAAATTCAAGGAATTTCTCTCGATTTCCTCCGTTATAATCCGGTAAACCTCCCGGTAAGGCATCCCCGTCTCCTCCGCAATCTTTTTCAGGCTCTCATACTCTGGATAATGCCGCGTCTCCTCCCCCAATAAGCAGCTCTTCACCTGTACTTTCCCAAGAGAAGTGTCCGTTTCCCTGCTCTCCCGCTTCAGCACGCTCCGGCTCATGCGGCGCCGGCGGATGCCGATGGTAGTCGTTTCCCTAAACAGAATCTCCTCCATCCGGCGGATATCCCTCTCCTGACAGAGCACGCTGATTTTGTAGGCCGGCCGGCATTTTTTCATATAGATAGGGGTAAAATACACATCCCGGGCCCCGGCCTCCAGCAGGCACTCCATGGCATAACCCAGGGTTTCCCCGGCGCAGTCGTCCACATTGCTGGCAAGCTCCCAGATCTCCTCCTCTTCCTCCGGCTCAATCAGCATAGCCCGCAGGATATTGGCCTGCTCAAAGTTCTTTTTCCCGGCCCCGGTTCCGATCTTCTTTATGGTAAAAGCGCCAGGGGCCTTTTTCTCCGCCAGGGCCGCCGCAATAGCCGCGCCCGTGGGGGTTACCATCTCCCCCTTCTGATTACCCGGCGCCAGGGGGAGGTCGTAATCCGCCGCTATCTGTGCCACCGCAGGCACCGGCACCGGAAGCTTCCCGTGCTGGCACCACACATGGCCGTATCCCTCATAAATGGAGGAAACATAAACCTTTTCTATCCCCAGATCTTCCAGACAGGCCGCCACGCCCACAATATCCACTATAGAGTCCACAGCCCCCACCTCGTGGAAATGCACTTCCTCCATAGGCTGCCCGTGGACTTTTCCCTCCGCCCGGGCAACCACCTCAAAAATCCGCTTTGCCCGCCCAAGGACTCCCGGCTTCAAATGGGCCTCTTCCAGAAGCCTTACAATATCCCTGTAGTTCCGGTGGACATGGGAATGGGTGGCTTCCTGGGTGTGTTCCTCTGTATGGGTGTGGGAATGTCCAGGCCCCCCCTCTCCTTTATCCTCCAGAATCACATCAAAATCGCAGGCGTCCACGCCGCATTTTTTCACCCTTCCTATCTGAATCCTATACCCGCCTACATTCAGGGAATCCAGAGTCTTTCGAAGGATCTGCTCTGACGCCCCCAGATCCAATAGAGCTGCCACCGTCATATCCCCGCTGATACCAGAGTAGCACTCCAGATACAATGTATTTTCCATTAATTTTCTCTCCCCGCATTATATTAAGCCAATTCTCCTCATCAGAACAATTCCTATAGGAATTGTTGCAACCGAGAGCAACAGTGTGGCTACAATGGTTCCTGCCGCCACCTCCTGGTCCCCGCCAAGCTTCCGGGTGACAATATAGGCGTTCAGCGCCGTGGGCACCGCCAGCATCACATAGATGGTCACCACTTCCTCCGGATTGAACCCCAGCCAGAGAGCCAGCGGCACAAAAAGCAGGGGCTGCACAATCACTTTCAGAGCTGCTGCCTTTATAGACAGCCACAGATTTTCCAGAAATTCCCGGTAGCGGATGCTGCCCCCGATGAAGAGAAGGGCCAGGGGCGTGGCAATGGAGCCCAGATAATCCAGGGACTCATGGACAGCTGCCGGAAGCCTCCACCCAAACAGGGAAAAGGGCACTCCAACAAGAATAGCGATAATCAGAGGATTCTTCAGAATATCCAGAAGCAGCCGTTTTTTGTCCACCTTCTCCCCGCTGGGACCATAACCGGCCAGGGTAGCCACCCCCAGGATATTGTAAATGGGAATCACAAAGGCGATTACCAGAACCGTGCAGGGCACCATATCCATCCCCAGGATATTCTGGGTGATGGGAATTCCCACATACACATAATTCCCTCGGAAAGCCGCATGAATAAAAGCTCCCCTTCTGGCCCGGTCCGGGCATAGTTTCAGGGAAGCCAGCCAGATCACCACATATCCTGCCAGGGTTACGGCCACAATAAAGAGAATGAACCTTCCGTCTGCCATAGCGCGGAAATCACTTTCTGCCACATCCTGGAACATGCGCACAGGCAAAGCGCAGTAATAAACCAGAGATGTGCCCGCGGCAATAAAGGCTTCGTTCATCAGATTTATTTTTTTAAGGAACCATCCCAGCAGAATCAGAAGAAAAATAGGAAGAACCGTATTCAGTCCAAACAAAAACGCGTCCATAAGCCCGCCTTATCCTTATTTATTCTGTGGCAAAAGCCGGGATGCGCTTCTTTGTCATCCCGGCTCCCGCCAATGCTTTGCCAAAAGCTTTATTCCACCACAACGCCCTTTTGTAGCATAATGTTGGCATAAAGAGCCTTTTCGCTGGTGGCAATGATGGCGTAGGCCTTTTTTGCCTCCTCATAGAATTCAAACCGCTCGATAGTGCCTACGCAGGCAGCGCCCCTGTTGTCATATTTTGCCACAAGCTCCTTGTAGGTGTCCCAGATAGGCGTCTCCACAGTATCCCCGGGCATAACCTGCATAAGGTTCACCGGATTCTCCACATAAGTGTCCAGAGGGAATACCTTTAAAATGGCATCCAGAAGCTCCGGCACGCCGTGTCCGTCACAGCGGATTACCACGGCGTCCTTTCCCATGGTCTCCGCCGGGAAGTTGCCGTCGGAAATCACCAGCTTGTCGCTGTGTCCCATCTCACAAAGCACCTTCAAAAGCTCCGGGGATAAAATCTGAGGGATTCCTTTTAACATTGTTTTGTACCTCCTGTAAGTTTTCTATAATCATAAGCCCGGCCTTTTTCTGCCCGGCAAATGCTCTTAATCCGTCAGCGTCTCCTTCTTCCTCTTCTGCGCCTCCGCTTCGTCAGGCCACGCACCAGAACCGTGATGCTGATAATCAGAATCAGTACCGCCACTCCGATGGCAGCGCCCATAGCCACTTTCTTTATCAGCTCTTTCCGGGCTGCCTCCTCCTGGGCCTTCTCGGCCTCTTTCCGGGCTGCCTCCTCTTCCCGCTCCTGTATCTTCGCCTGCTTCAGGGCTTCCACAGCCTCCTGTTCCAGATCCTCCGGGGAATATCCCTCCCGGATAAGGGTCACTTTTATGGGCTGGGACACGGCCTCCCGCGCGATCTCGTACATGCCTTCCCGAAGCTCTTTGTCTCTGATCTCCCAGATTTCATGGGCTTCCAGCATCTGCTCATTTGTATGGGTGGGCTTTGCCATGGTGGCAAACCGCACTATCCGGCGGTACTCCGCGGAGTTTTCATGCCACTGCTGGTTCAGAGTCTCCGCTTCCAGCATACTGGCCTCCAGGGGATAGGTCTCCTGCAAAGCCAGGTTAACGCCCTCCTCCAGCTCCTTTCCCGTAAACGTACCCACCTGGGTCTCCCCAACGGTCAGTATGTAAGGAGTTTCCGCCTCCATACCCTCCACCTTGAGAATCTCCTGGTTCAGCTCTCCTACCAGGTCAAACCACTGGTGGAATTCCTGGAATTCGTAGGTCATGGCCATGGGAAGGGTTTCCGCCTTCATGGTCCAGCGAAGTCCGTTTTCTCCTTTATAGAAATCCGTGATCTCCCTATGTACAGCCTGTACCTCTCCCGATTCCGGGGAGATAATTGACGCCACCTGTCCGTCCGCTCCCTGAGCCTTGAGAATATAGTAGGCCATGGCCATCTCTCCCATGGCGCTTGGATGGACGCAGTCCCAGATGGTCATGGTATTGTTTTCATCCTCCTCCTGAAGCTTCGCAGTCAGCTCCAGCATGGGCGTGTGAAGGTCTACATAGTGAACCTTCCATTCCTTTGTCTTTACGGCCAGCTGCTCTGTAAACTCTGTCAGCGTATCATCCGTCATCCGGTAGGGATTGCCCTCCTTGTCAAAGTTTGCCTTGCAGGTCTGGTCGTAGGGCGTGGGGGATAATACCAGGATATCCTCCCCCTTAAGGCCACTTCTTTTAAGCCTCTTCACCAGATGTTCCATATTCAGAATATAATCTTCTGTGGGAACCTTTTCCAGGGCCTCGTTCATGCCCAGCAGGATAACCGCCTTAGTGATTCCCTCAAAGGCCGGATCCCGGTCATAAATGTCCAGAATGTCGCTGGCCTTGTAGGAGGATACTCCCAGATTGCGGAATTCCACCTTTCTGTCCGGGAAACGGCTCAGATAAAAATTATAGAGAAATTCCACATAACTGATAGAGCTGTATTCCACATGGGTAATGCTGTCGCCGATAAAGCCAACTACATCCCCGTCCTCATAAAACGTAAATCCGGTTTCTTTGTCCTCCTCTTTATCCCCAGCTTCTGATTCCGCATCCTTTTTGTCTGGTTTCGCGTAAACCACCTCCGCCTGGGCTGCCAGTCCCCCACACAGGGCAAGTATACACAGGAGGCTTATTATTCTTTTTATTCCTTTCCACATTTCCCAAATATCCTGTCCTTTACCTGAATTTCCTTATGATTGTCCTAAGCCCTGGAGTCTTTATCCAAACAGGCTGCTGAAAAAGTCCACAATGGCGTCAAAGATCCGGGTGAAGAAATTCCCCACCTTCTCCGCATCCACCTCAAGACCCATATCCTGGATTTTGTTGTAGAGTTCCCTGGCCTGCTGCGCCAGGGCGTCCACATCCAGATCCAGCTGGCTGATCTTTCCCATCAATGCCCGGATTTTGGAAAGATCCGCCTCCGACAGGCTGATATCATACTTGTCAACCGTATCCTGGATGATTTTCTCGATATCCTCCTCTGTCTCGGCGCCGGATTCCAGAATCTGCTGCTTGATGTAAGCGATCACCTCCGAGGCTGTCTCCGAATCTCCCAGCTCATCCCCCAGTTCTCCCGTCACCACCAGCTCGTTGGTAGCCGTCTCCAGCACGTCCTCCCCCACAGTCTCCCCTGTCAGGGTCTCATAGGCCTTTACGGCGCCGATCAGCGCCGCCGTGCCGGAAATGTTCGTAGGAGCCGCCACAATCACCTCCGCATCCTCGATTCCCGCCGTAAGAAGGGCATTCCTGTACATGGAAACCGTACAATAGGAAATGTTACAGGTCTTTACATCCAGACCGCTGCCTTTGGAGCGGGGGGACACCAGCACCGAGGACAGGGAACGTGTTCCGATAACGCTGGCCGGAAGATAGGCGTCCAGATACTGGTGCTCCTGGTCATTGGTGATGGTCAGCACCCGGTAGTTTTCTAAATCCGCCTCCGTTATCTCCATAAGCTCCAGCACCTTTGCCCTCTGTTCCGCATTCAGATCCGCCCCCAGGGCTACAATGGGGTCATTGTCCGCCGCCCGCACTGGCATCTGCCAGGCAAAAAGCTGTAAAAGAGCCAGAAACAGGGCAAGCGTCTGCTTTCCCCACTTTTCTCTCCAAAATTTTTTCATGGTTTTCTCCTCTGTTCCAATACGGGACTGTTACAGCCGTTCCCGCATCCAGTCATAGATATCCTGGTACACAACTTCCCTGTCGGTCTCATTTAAGATCTCGTGACGGTCGTCCGCGTACAGGGTTTCGGTCACATCCCCAAGCCCTGCTGCACGAAACCACCTGTATACCCGGTCCACGCCCTTTCCGAAGCTGCCCACAGGATCCTCCTGCCCTGCCACCAACAGGACGGAAAGCTCCTTAGGCATCCGGCGGATATTTCTCCTCCGGCAGGCGTCCTCAATGCTGTAAAACAGATTGTAGTATCCGTTTACCGTAAAGCGGAAGGTACACCGTTCGTCCGCCCCGTAGGCATCCACAATCTCCTTGTCCTTGCTGAGCCAGTCATGCTTTGTCCTGCAGGGCTCAAAACGCTTGTGATAACCGCCAAAAGCCATAGTATCCACCAGACGGCTGCGGTGATGCCAGCCGTACACAGCTGCCAGCATACGGCATAACAGCTTCCCGGACTTCAAAGCAATGGCAGGCTGTGTCCCGGTTCCCATAACCACCGCCCCATGGAGCCCGCATCCGTCCATCCCCTCCCCGGCATCCTTTCCAGGCTGCAGATAGCGGAAGAGATACTGGCGAAGCAGGAAGGAGCCCATACTGTGGCCCAGGATAAAATACGGAAGATCCGGGTAGCGCTTTTTTGCCATTATCCGCAGCCTGTGGATATCCCGCAGTAAAATGGCGTTTCCCGCCCTTTTATGGAAAAATCCGTAATCTTCTTTTGACGCCGCCGTGGCCCCGTGGCCCAGGTGGTCATGGCCCACCACCACAAACCCACGCTCTGCCAGAAATCTGGCAAATCCGTCATAACGATCCACAAATTCCACCATGCCGTGGATAATCTGCACCACGCCCACATAGCCTGCATCCCCGGGCTTCCATTCGATCCCATGGACTTTTGTCTTTCCGTCCCCAGACGAAAAAGTAAATTCCCGTTTTAAAACCATCCGTCTCACTCCCTAATGAAAAGTCCTGTCCATATAGTATATCATAAATTCCACAAAATGTATCTAACTTTTTTGTGAACAGCCATTTGACAGCCTGTTCCTTCAATGTTATGATGTTCGAAACAGGCATACATGATACCCGGAGGCTTACCGATGAAACATCTGAAAAAAGCAAAATTTTTCTGGCCCCTGGCCGCCGCCCTTCTCTTTGGCTTATTGATGGAGCTGGTTTTTTTCCAGACAGATGCAGTGCTCCTGAAAATAAAGGGCCCCGAAACCGTGGCCTTAGATCTTTCCGCCTTTTCCGGCTATGACGGGACAGGCATTCCTGTGCTGCCAGAGGCTGGCACCTATTCCTTTGACGGCCTCTCCATCCCGTCCGAAACCGTCACGGTTACCTTAAGCGGCACACCCCAGGCCTTACGGGGACTTGTAAGTCTCTGCGACGAGGCAAACGCCTATAAAACCGCAGGCGCCGCCCATTTTCTGGCAAATCCCGGCGGAAGCTTCCATTCCTTTACCGTGCGGCTGAAAAGCCACGGGAATCTAAGCCGCCTGCGGATTGCCTTTGAGGAACAGGCCGGTGCGGTCACCATTACCTCTGTCGTGTTTAACCAGAAAGAAATCCCCTTCTCCTGGGGACGGGCAGTTTTCTTTTTTGCTGCGTTTCTCCTGGTGTTCCTTATCTGGAAATACGAGCTTCACAGAGAAGCCTTGAATCTGGATATTCTCTCCCACAGGCTTTTGTCTCTGGGGGCTGTGTTGTTCTGCCTGGGTATTTCGTTTGTGCTTTTTTACAGAAGCAGCCCCGGTCATGACTTTCTGACGGAACTCCCGTCCCAGGAAAATCTGCGCGACTACAGCAACGAAGCGCGCAAAGATGACGCCTATGCCCAGCAGCTGGACGCCTTTGAGAAGGGGCATCTCTCCCTGGATCTGGCCGTTAACCCGGAGCTCTTAAAGCTGGACAATGTCTACGACCGGGGAGAGCGGGACAAAAAACAGGTGGCTTACCACTGGGACAGGGCTTTCTACAAGGGCTCCTACTACTCCTATTTTGGCCTTACGCCCCTCTTTACCGTATATTATCCGGTGTACTGGCTGACGGGAATGCTGCCCTCCGCCGCCCTCTGTCTCTTTATCCTGACGGCGTTTGCCATTGTCAGCATCTATTTTGCCTTAAACAGCCTTATCCGCTTTTTCAGGCTAAGGCCAAATCTCCTCCTCTATCTGCTGGGGATCCCGGCTGTCATGGGAGGCGGCATGCTGTACATGCTTCAGAGCAATCTGAATTTTTATTACTATCCCGTATTGTCCGGGCTTGGATGGCTGGCTGCCTTTGCGGCCTTCTCCTTTTACGGCTGCCGCTCTTACGACGCCGCAAAATCCTCCGGCCCCTATAGTCCCTCCAGCGGGGGAAGAAAAGGAATTTTTCACAGCCTGTACTTCTTTTTCGCAGGCGTCTCCCTGGTTATGATTGTGATGTCCCGGCCAAACCTGCTGCTTCTGGCCATGGCCTTTGTCCTGCCGGCCTACCTTCATATCCTCCTTGACAGACAAACGGATATGGGATTCAGGCTGACTGCCATGCTCCCTTTCCTGGTTCCGGTGCTTCTGGGGGCAGGGGGCATCTGCTGGTACAACTATGCCCGTTTTGACTCTGTATTTGAGTTTGGCACCGCCTATCAGCTTACCGAGAGCGATATCCGGAGCAACGGCTTAAATATCAGCTTCCATCATCTGAAAAGCATGCTGTACCACTATTTTGCACAACCTCTGAAATGGAAAGAATTTTTTCCCTTTCTGGAGCTCTCCGGGGATGTCTGCTATGATTACGGCAATTACCTGTATTATGAATGCAATGCAGGCCTTTTAAGCCTGCCTCTTAATCTGGGCGTTTTCCTTCTGGGCTGGACCTGCTTCTCCAAATCCAGAACCACCCCCCTTAAAAAACCCACATATATTCTGCTGCTGGTTGCAGCTTTAGCCCTGGGCTACGTGGACTTTACCATGGCCGGCGTCCATATCCGCTATGTGGCGGACCTGGCTCTTGTAATCTCTATCTTGTCCCTGCTGCTTATTTTCGAGCACATAACCTTAAGCAATGTAAAATCGGGGCAGATTCTCTACGCTATTACGGTGGCGCTTCTGCTTGCAACTATTGTCCTTGGAATCCTTCTGGCCTTTTCCAATGAAAACTTTGATCTTGAGAAGGTAAACCCGGACTTCTTTATCCGGATTGCCCGGCTTCTGCGGAGCTGGTAGCCAGAAGCCGGCTGCTTTAACGCCTGTGTCTCTACAGAAACCGCACCGCGTCCTTCACCGTCCCCACTCCCAGGAGGCGGATTCCCTTTGTTTCCGGGATCTGTTCCATACAGACAGCCGGAAGTATCACGGTGTCAAAGCCCAGCTTCTTTGCTTCCTGCACCCGCTGTCCCGCCTGGCTCACGGCCCGCACTTCCCCGCTTAACCCCACCTCCCCAAAGGCCAGGGTCTTATCGGGAATCACCTTGTCCTGGAAGCTGGAAATCAGAGCCAGCACAATCCCCAGATCCAGCGCAGGCTCATTGATGCGGATGCCCCCGGCAATATTCACATAGGCGTCACATCCCGAAAATGGCAGATTCAGCCGTTTCTCCAACACAGCCAGCAGAAGATTCACCCGGTTATAATCCGTGCCGGCCGCCGTCCGGCGGGGCATGGCCAGGTTGCTCCTGCACACAAGGGCCTGGATTTCGATAAGGATGGGGCGCGTTCCCTCCATGGAGCAGGCCACAATGGACCCGGAGGCACCTTCCGGCTTCCCGCTCAGCATGTATTCCGACGGGTTAGGCACCTGGCGCAGGCCGTCCTCCTTCATCTCAAAAACCCCGATCTCGTTTGTGGAGCCAAACCGGTTTTTCACGCTTCTTAAGATGCGGTAGGAGGCATGGCGGTCCCCCTCGAAATACAACACGGTATCCACCATATGCTCCAGAACCCTGGGGCCGGCCACCGTGCCTTCCTTGGTCACATGGCCCACTATAAAAATGGAAATATCCAGTCCCTTGGCCAGCTGTAGCAGCACATTTGTGGATTCCCGCACCTGGGATACGCTTCCGGGAGCGGAGGTAATCTCCTCCCTGTACATGGTCTGGATGGAGTCGATAATCACTGCCTGGGGCTTCTCTTTCCGGATGGCCTCCTCAATTACCGCAAGGCTGGTCTCACAAAACAGGCGTAAATCCTCCGTGAAGCTTCCGATCCTGGCCGCACGCAGTTTAATCTGCCTTAGGGATTCTTCCCCGGAAATATAGAGCACCCGCTTCCCGTCCGCCGCCAGCTTCTGGCACACCTGCAAGAGTAACGTGGACTTGCCGATTCCCGGATCCCCGCCCACCAGAATCAAGGATCCGGACACAATGCCGCCTCCCAGCACCCGGTCCAGTTCCTCCATGTGGGTGGTCTGTCGGGATTCTTCCTCTAAATCAATAGAAGCAAGGCAAACGGGTTCCCCGCCTGCCCTGCTTTTTCCAACTGTTTTCGTAACTGTTCTGGATACGGCCTCCTCCACGAAGGTATTCCACTCCCGGCATCCCGGGCACTGGCCCATCCACTTGGAGGACTCGTAGCCACAGCTATGACAGAAAAAAACTGTCTGTTTTCCTTTTGCCATATACCTCTTATGCCTTCACAATCTTAACCTTTACGTTTTCCCTGGAGCCCAGCTCCACACTCAGAGGCAGCTTTCCGCCAAGATTGGTCTTTACAACCCCTGTGCTGGCGCCGTCCACATGAACCACGTACTCTGTGCCGTCCTCAAGACCAATGGTGATCTGTGCGTCCTCCGGCCCTTCCACCTGGAATTCCACGCCGTCCTCCCCGGCCTTAAAATACTGTACGGCCGTTCCCGGAACCGATTCGTAGACAAACATTTCATTGCGCTCCAGCTTGGTGATTTCCCGGAAGGTCTTTACCTTGTACAGATCCCCCTGGTGATTGAAATCCGCCAACTTTGTTTTTTTGTCCAGCTCATAGTCGCCAAAGCTTAACGTTCCGTCATTTTCTGTTCTGATCAATTCCTTAACTGCTGCCATCTCTTTCGTCCTCCTGCCTGGCATTTCCTGTTAAATCTATGCTTTTCCTTCATCCTCTGGGAGGCTTTTAGCCCCTTAAGGACTTGTCTTAATTATATACGATTTCCCCTGGGATTTCCAGCATTTTTCCCTGGTTTTCAAAAGATTTATCATCCCTGGACCCGGAAGGAAATCTCCCCTTTTTTCATGGTGACAACAACTGAATCCCCGGTCTTTATCCTGCCGGAGAGGATTTCGTCCGCCAGGACATCCTCCACCTTTGTCTGGATAGCCCGCCGCAATGGCCTGGCTCCGTATTTTTCGTCAAAGCTCTTGTCCACAATATGTTTTTTCACGCTGTCCCGCACCAGAAGCTTTATGCCCAGCTGTTTCTCGCAGCGCAGGGTGAGCTCCTGAAACAGAATGCCTGTGATCCGCTTCATCTGTTCCTTGTTAAGGGCGTGGAAAACAATGATCTCGTCAATGCGGTTTAAAAACTCCGGCCGGAACAGGCGCTTTACCTCTTCCATAACGCTGCCCTTCATCTGCTCGTAATCCCGCTTCTCATCCCCCTGGGCGGCAAATCCCAGCCTTTTGGGAGAAATGATAGCCGAAGCCCCCGCGTTGGAGGTCATGATAATCACCGCGTTCTTAAAATCCACCAGACGCCCTTGGGAATCCGTAATACGCCCGTCGTCCAGCACCTGCAAAAGGATGTTGAACACGTCCGGGTGGGCCTTCTCAATCTCGTCAAAGAGAATAACCGCATAGGGATTTCTCCGTACCTTCTCCGAGAGCTGGCCTCCGTCGTCATGCCCCACATACCCGGGAGGCGAGCCGATAAGCTTGGATACGCTGTGTTTTTCCATGTACTCCGACATATCCACCCGGATCATGGCCTGTTCCCGTCCAAATAACACCTCTGCCAGCGCCTTGCTAAGCTCCGTCTTGCCAACGCCGGTAGGGCCCAGGAACAGAAAAGAGCCTATGGGGCGGTTTGGGTCCTGAAGCCCCACCCTCCCCCGGCGCACGGCCCTGGAAACGGCCTTAACCGCCTCATCCTGGGCAATGACCCGCTTATGGAGAATGTTTTCCAGCCTGCGCAGCTTCTGGGTCTCCGTCTCCGCCAGACGCTGCAGGGGGATTTTTGTCCAGTCGGATACCACCTGGGCGATATCGTTTTCCTCCACCCGGATTGTCTGTTTCCTTCGTCCCTGTTTTTTCTTCTCCTTCTCTATCTCCCGGGAAATCCGCGTTTCCTCTTCCCGCAGGCGCAGGGCCTCCTCCATATGGTCCCCAATAAGCGCCTCCTCAAGCTTCCTTTTTATCTGCAAAAGCTCCTCCTGGCGGCTCTCCTTTATGGGGGCCCCGGAATAATTTCCCAGGCGCGCCCTGGCGCAGGCCTCATCCATCAAGTCAATGGCCTTATCCGGAAGAAAACGGTCGCTGATATAACGCCTGGACAGCTTGGCCGCCGCCTCAAGGGCCGCGTCTGTAAGCTCCACCTTGTGATGCTCCTCATAGGGTTTTCTAAGCCCCTTCAGGATGGCTACCGTCTCCTCCTCCCCGGGCTCCTCCACGGTCACCGGCTGGAACCGGCGCTCAAGGGCCGCGTCCTTCTCAATGTATTTCCGGTATTCCTCCACGGTAGTGGCGCCGATAATCTGGATTTCTCCCCTGGCCAGGGAAGGCTTCAGAATATTGGAGGCGTCAATGGCCCCCTCGGCCCCGCCGGCCCCGATAATGGTGTGCAGCTCGTCAATAAACAGAACCACATGGCCGTCACGCCGGGCCTCCTCCAGAATCCGCTTAATGCGCTCCTCAAATTCTCCCCGGTACTTGGAGCCCGCTACAATGCCGGACAAATCCAGGGTCACCAGACGTTTCCCCCGCATATTCTCCGGCACATGGCCCTCTGCCAGGCGGGCTGCCAGCCCTTCCACAATGGCTGTCTTTCCCACCCCCGGCTCTCCCATCAGACAGGGGTTGTTCTTTGTCCGGCGGCTTAAAATCTGTATCACCCGGTTCATTTCCCTTTCCCGGCCAATGCAGGGATCAAGCTGCCCCTCCCTGGCCAACCGGGTAAGGTCACGGCTGTACTGGTCTAAAATACTGGTTCTGCTCTGGTTCTGAAGCCTGGCCTGGCGCACGCTCTCCTCCTGGTACGCCTTTCCCCTGGCTCCCATGGACTCCAGAACAGCTCCATACAGCTCCCTGGCGCTGACATTCAGCGTATTTAAGAGACGGCTGGCCACACACTCCACATCCTTTAGCATGGCAATAAACAGGTGCTCTGTGCTCACCTGCTCCTCCTGGAAACGCCGCGCCTCCTCCCTGGCCTGGGCCAGAACCTGCCTGGCCCGGGGGGTATAGTCCGGCCGTCCGGCCATCAGACTGTCCACTCTGGGGGCAATGAGCTCCTCTATAAGCTTCCGAAGCTTCCCTTCTTCCACCCCCTTCTGGGAGAGCAGCTCCCCTGGCACGCTGTTCTTCTCCTGCAACAGACCGATCAGCAGATGTTCCGTGCCAATATAGCTGTGCTTTAACTGCCGGGATACCTTTTTTGCATTGCGGATTACCCGCTCTGCCTTTTCCGTATATATATGAGACATAAATTATTCCTCTTTTACAAATTCCGCATTCGCCCGGCCATATCCCGTATACCGGAGAATTTCCGGCCGCTTCCACGTCCGTAAATCCTTTGGGGATCTGTCCGGGCGGGCGCTGTCACAAATCCAGATCATCCAGATCCACGATCTCCACATCGAAATCCTCGCTGTCGTCGAAATCGTCCTCTGACACTTCCACCCGGGAAGCTTTCGCTGGCTTTTTCTTTTTCTCTTTCTTTTCTTTCTCTTTCTTCTCTCTACGCGGACGTCTCCTGGGCTCTTCCTCCCAGGGCTCCTGGAAATCATCTTCGTCGTCCTCCAGATAACCCTCCGCCAGCTCCCTTTCCAGTTCGTCCAGGGACACGTCGGAAAAATCATCCTCCTCGTCCAGGTAATCGTCGGAGAATCCGTCCTCATCATCCAGATAGTCCCCGGAGAAATCATCCTCATCATCTGGATAATCCCCGGAAATTTCCTCCTCTTTGTCCTCCGGATATTCCTCTAAGAGGTCGTCCTCCTCCCAGTCGTCCTCTTCCTCTGGCTCCTCTTTTCGCTGAAGTACCTTAAGGCCTTTTTTCTTCTTGTCAGCCGCCTTTTTTTCTTCCCAGGCAGCCTGCATCCAGCTTAAGTCACTTTCCTCCTCATCCTCGTCATAATCGTCTTTCTCTTCATCTTCGTAGTCTTCCCCGTCATCGTCGTCATACTCATCGTCATCAATAAATTCAATCCGGCTCATCTTTACCGCCAGGACAATCACCACAATCAGCAGAATCAGACAGAGAGCTCCCACTCCCAGAATGATAAAATTGCGGATGCTGATTCCATCCTCCTTATTCTCTTTGAGCTTCTCATTTTCCTCCTGCAATGCCTGTAGCAGCCCGTCACTTCCGGAGCCGCCGGAGGTAAACTGCCCCACGTTTCTCTGCAGGGTGCCCTGTCCGGCATCGTAAAAATACCAGTCCGCAAATCCCGACGCGTCCTCCGCGTAGACCAGGTAAAACTCTGCGCCTCCCGTCAGTCCCCCGTCAACAGCCAGCGCCGTATAAATATTTCCCCCGATGGTCACCTGGCTGGCCGATAAGCCCTCCTGCGCCTCCGGGAGGCTGTCCGGTTCTCTCAAGGTAATTCCCTGGATGGAGATGTCTGTGCCTGTGGCAATCTCCCCTTCGGGATTTTCCGGAATTTCCGGCTCCTCCGGCTCCCCCTCCGAGGTGATCTCCGCCATGTCGGAGCGGATCCACCCTGTCTTTTCCGCGCCTTCCGAGGTGTAGGTCACATGATACCAGACATGGTTGCTGGCATCCGTAGCTTCCTCCGTGACGGTAAATGTCATTCCCGCAGTCATATGCCCCTGGCTCTGGGAGTCCTGGCTGGCCTCACTGCGCACATTGGCAGAGTTTACCACCACCTTTCCCTCCTTTGCCGCCATGCTGGGAAAACCTGCCGCCAGCATAAGACAGCACGCAGCACACACCACGATTCTTTTATATCCTTCTGGAAATTTCCGTTTCCCTTTATCTCTTGTCATGTTTCCCTCCATCCAAGCTTTTGCATTTGCTCCTATTATAGACGGAAAGGCGGGGGGTTGTCAAACGGCAAATCACGGTTCTCCCAGTTGGTTACATCCCATGATAAAAATTCCCCTTTTTCCCTTTGCGGGCGCCCGGATCCCGGATACTGATGGTTTTCTGCAGATAAGCGTTAAACTGCTCCCCATATTCATATTGAGGGATTTGCCGAATCTTCTTGGACGTGTAAAAAGATTTACTTTGCTCCAGTTATTTAAAACTCCCCTTATAAACCCTGTTTTATCAACATAGTAAAAACCTTCCGTTCGGATTTCTTCAAAATTTTCAATTCCTACAGGCAGTTTCATTACTGTATTCAAATTCTGTACACACCTTTCCGGATGATCTCCATAATACAGACTTTGCTCCTAAGTGCCTTTATTTTATCATAAACACCGCAAAAATGCCACTCTGACTATCTTCAAGAAAAGCTTGCCGTAATTGGAAAGGAATGGTACACTATTTTCAGAATGTATTTTTTAAGGAGGAAAAAATTTATGAGCTATTTAGGCGAAAGCATCCCCAAGCTGGGCTTCGGGCTTATGCGGCTGCCCATGACAGGGGAGGAGGTGGATCTGGAACAGACAAAGCAGATGGTAGACCTGTTTCTGTCCAAAGGATTCACGTATTTTGACACGGCCTACGGCTATCTGGACGGGAAATCCGAGGAAGCTGCCAGAAAAACCCTGGTAGAGCGTTATCCAAGAGAGAGCTTCCAGCTTGCCACCAAGCTGCCTGCGTGGGCCGGGGCAAAGGACGCCCAGGAGGCCCGGGATATGTTTTTTACTTCCCTTGAGCGCACCGGCGCAGGTTATTTTGACTTCTACCTGCTGCACAACCTGGGAGCTGACCGGACGGAATACTTCGACCGGTTCGATATCTGGAATTTCTTAAAGGAACAGAAGGAAAAAGGGCTTATCCGCCATCTGGGCTTCTCCTTCCATGATACGGCAACGGCTCTTGACGACCTGTTGACAAAACACCCGGATATGGAATTCGTGCAGCTTCAGATCAATTACGGCGACTGGGAGAACGACGTGATCCAGTCCCGCAAATGCTATGAGGTGGCAAGGGCTCACGGAAAGCCCGTTATCATAATGGAGCCGGTCAAGGGCGGTTCCCTGGCCAGTCTGCCTGATTCCGTCGCCTCCATTTTCCACGAGGCAGACCAGAAGGCGTCTCTTCCCTCCTGGGCTATCCGGTTTGCGGCTTCCCTGGACGGTATTGTCACGGTATTAAGCGGCATGTCCAATCTGGAGCAGATGAAGGATAACTTATCCTACATGGAGCATTTCACCCCCCTTTCCGAATCGGAGCAGAAAGTCGTCGCAAAGGCCCAGGATGCTCTGGAAAAAATTCCCAGAATCCCCTGCACCGGCTGCGATTACTGCCGCAAAGGATGTCCCCAGCAGATTCTGATTCCCCAGATTTTCAAGTCCATGAACCACTATCTGGTCTACGATAATCTGCCCGGGGCAAAGGGAAATTATTCCTTTGAAACGCGAAACGGCGGAAAAGCCTCCGAATGCGTGGCCTGCGGGCAATGTGAGTCTGTCTGTCCCCAGCATATAAGTATCATTAAGGAGCTGGAGCGGGCAAAGGAGACATTGGAATAGTCCTGATTTTTACATAACAAGGGCCTGGCCTCCATATGGGCGTATTCTCTACACCGCCCACGGAGGCCAGGCCTGTTTTTTCTTTTTTATTCTTCCATGTCATAAACGAGTACAACCCAATATCATACCCTCCCGGCAAGTTTCTTACGCCTCGTCAATGGCCTTGCCGATATCGCTCCTTGAGAACATCTTCTCAAAACGCACCCACCCGGAAGCCTCATAGGCATTAGCCCTGGCGGCTTTTAAGCTCTCCCCGGTGGCCGTCACGCCCAGCACACGTCCCCCGTTGGTGACAATACGGCCCTCTTTGTCCTTTGCCGTGCCGGCATGGAATACATAACGGCCCTCTTTATCCCTGAAATTCTCCAATCCCTCAATGGGAAATCCCTTCTCATAAGACACCGGATACCCCCCGGAAGCCAGCACTACACACACGGCTGCGTTGTCGGCAAATGTAAGCTCCACTTTATCCAGGGTGCCGTCAATGCAGGCCTCAAAGACCTCCACAATATCGTTTTCCATCCGGGGAAGCACCACCTGGGTTTCCGGGTCCCCAAACCTGGCGTTGTATTCCAGAACCTTTGGCCCCTCCCCGGTCAGCATAAGACCAAAGAAAATAATCCCCTTGAATTCCCGTCCTTCCGCCGCCATGGCGTCCACCGTAGGCTGATAGATATGGGCTTTGCAGTAGGCGTCAATTTCTTCCGTGTAAAAGGGGCTGGGAGAAAAGGTTCCCATACCGCCTGTGTTAAGACCCTGGTCGCCGTCCAGGGCCCGTTTGTGATCCTGGGCGGAAGTCATGCACTTAACCGTCTTTCCGTCCACAAAAGTCAGCACAGACACCTCCCGGCCTGTGAGGAATTCCTCCACCACCATGCGGTTGCCCGCCGCGCCAAACTGCTTGTCTTCCATAATGGAGTACACACCGTCCCTGGCCTCCTTCAGGGTATTGCAGATCAGCACGCCCTTTCCAAGGGCCAGGCCGTCCGCCTTTAACACCACGGGAAAGCGCACTGTCTCAAGATAATCCAGGGCTGCCTGGGAATCGTCAAAGTTTTCATAGGCAGCCGTGGGAATCCCGTATTTCTTCATGAGATCCTTGGAAAATGCCTTGGAGCCCTCCAGAACCGCCGCGTTTTTCCTGGGTCCGAACACTCTAAGTCCCTTCTCCTCAAACACATCCACAATGCCGCCAACCAGAGGGTCGTCCATCCCGACCACCGTCAGGTCTATGGCCTTTTCCCTGGCAAAAACAGACAGCTTTTCAAACTCCATGGCCCCAATGTTTACGCACTCAGCCACATCTTCTATTCCCGCGTTCCCCGGCGCGCAGTAAATCTTTTCCACCCTGGGGCTCTGGGCTATCTTCCAGCAGAGGGCATGCTCCCGCCCGCCGGAACCCACAACTAATACTCTCATAGAATTCTCCATTCCGCCGCATTCTCCTTGCGGCACAACTCCCGTTTATCTTTTTCTGTCTGACTGGCTACAGCTCTTTGTTGGCAATGGCGTCAATGGCCCTGGGCAGAATTACCCACTCCGCCTGCTCCATAACCCTCCGCTGAAGGATTTCCGGCGTATCGCCTTTTTGCACCTCCACGGCCTTTTGCAGGAGAATGGGGCCCGTGTCCGTACCCTCATCCACCATATGCACCGTGGCGCCTGTGACCTTTACCCCCCGCTTCAGGGCCTCCTCATGAACCTTAAGCCCGTAATAGCCGGTTCCGCAAAAGGAGGGAATCAGGGAGGGATGAATGTTAATCATGCGTCCTCTGTATTTCCGGATCACGCAGGGGGGAATCACCACCAGACAGCCCGCCAGCACCACAAGGTCAGGCTCTGCCTCGTCAATGGCTGCAAGAAGCCCCTCGTGAAACGCCTCCCTGCTCTCATAGGCCTTTGGCGATATACAGACAGCGGGAATCCCGTGCTTTTTCGCCCGCTCCAGGGCGTAGGCTTTGGGATTGTTGCTGATGACTGAAACTACCTGGGCATTTCGTATTTTCCCGGAATCCACGGCATCCAGAATCGCCTGAAGGTTGGTTCCTCCCCCGGATACCAGCACCGTCACCCTCAGCATATGGTCACTCCCTTTTCCCCTGCCTCTACCCGGCCGATTACATAGGGGGTCTCCCCGGCATTCTGTATGGCCTTCAGCGTCGCGTCCACGTCCGCGCTGTCCACAGCCAGCACCATGCCGATACCCATATTGTAGGTGTTATACATCATTTCCTCCCCGATACGGCCTTCCTCCGCCAGCATGCGGAAAATGGGGGGCACCGTGTAGCTGTCCTTCTCCACCACTGCCCGCACGTTTTCGTGAAGCATCCGGGGAATATTCTCATAAAATCCGCCCCCGGTAATATGGCTGCATCCCTTAATGGTAACGCCGCTCTCGCGAACGCTCCTTAAAGCCTTCACATAAATCTTTGTAGGGGCCAGAAGGGCCTCCCCCATGGTGGTTCCCAGACTGTCAAAATATGTATCCAGATATGTTTTCTTCATAGGAAATACTTTGCGCACCAGAGAGAATCCATTGCTGTGTACACCGGAGGACGCCATACCTACCAGCACATCCCCGGGAACGATCTTCTCACCTGTAATCAGGTTTTTCCGGTCCACAATACCCACGGCAAACCCGGCAAGGTCGTACTCATCCTCCGGGTAAAAGCCCGGCATCTCCGCCGTCTCCCCGCCGATCAGAGCGGCCCCGGCCTGCTTGCAGCCCTCCGCCACGCCGCTTACGATAGACGCGATTTTTTCAGGATAATTTTTCCCGCAGGCAATATAATCCAGGAAAAACAGCGGTTCCCCGCCTGCGCAGGCAATATCGTTTACACACATGGCCACACAGTCAATACCCACCGTGTCATGCCTGTCCATAAGAAACGCCAGCTTAAGCTTGGTTCCCACACCATCCGTCCCCGATACCAGGGTGGGCTGCTCCATATCCTTAAAAGCCTCCATGGAAAAAGCCCCGGAAAATCCTCCGATTCCCGTCAGCACTTCCGGCCGCATGGTTCCCTGGATGTGCTTCTTCATCAGTTCCACAGATTTATATCCGGCCTCAATATCCACTCCCGCATTCTTATAATCCAATTCTTATCCCTCCTATTCCAGTTCCGCGTCCATTATCTCAATAGTTCTTATAGCCAACCTCTTTAAGCCGCTCTGCCTTTGCCTCCACCTGCTCTTTCAGTTTTTCGGAGTAGGCTTTCAGCCTGTCCAGAAGCTCCGCATCCGAAACGGCCAGGATTTTCGCCGCCAGAAGCCCTGCGTTAACGCCTCCGTTGATGGCCACCGTGGCCACGGGAATCCCGGAGGGCATCTGTACAATAGAGTACAGGGAGTCCCGGCCTCCCAGGGAGCTGGTGTGCATGGGAATGCCAATCACCGGCATAGGAAATATAGCCGCGCACATACCCGGCAGATGGGCTGCCATACCCGCGCCGGCAATAATCACCTTAAATCCTCTGCTCTGGGCGCTCTTTGCATATGCAAAAAACACATCCGGTTCCCGGTGCGCCGAGATGATGGTCATCTCATAATCAATTCCAAGCTCCTCCAGAATATCCGCCGCCTTGCTCATCACCGGCATATCCGAATCGCTACCCATTACAATTCCTACTCTTGGCATGCTTTTGTCCTCCTGAATACTGTTTTATCTCAATATGAAGTTTACCTGTTCCCAGTTGCCTTGTCAACCAGCAAACTATTCATGTTTTTCTTCGTCTGTTTCCAGAAACGGTCTGTTCAGCTCTTCCGTCCCCGGAAGCACAAACCGTCCGTTTTCTATAATGGGAATAACGCCCCCGTCCGCCTTTACCACCTGCAAAAGTCCCAGCTCGTCATAGGGAATCGTAATATCCGTATGGCAGTTAAAATACGCCTTCCCGGGATCCTCCCTCCGAAGGATAGAGCACTCGTTATCTTTTGCCACCATGCGCTTTTTATCCGGATTCCAGGTGGGTACATCCTCCTCCCAGGAATAGCAGGTATCTCCCAGGGCAAAATGGGGCCCCATTTTCTCCGCAATGAGAATCGGCAGCTTGTCTGCAATACCGTATTTCTGCGCCATGACATAAGCCGTGGTATTGGTTCCTATGGCAAATTCCCCCAGGGGAAGGCTCTCGTGGTGAAACAGCACATGCTCCTTTATATAGTCCTTGTTTTTCTCCGGTTTTGGGAAATTTTTACAGTTATAACCCACCACCATACCGTCTTTTAAGGTGATTTCCAGATCCGTATATTGCAGCTCGTTTAAATATACCCGGCTTACATGGAGCACACCGTTTGTCCCGGAAAGCACAGGGGAGGTAAACACTTCTCCCACGGGAATATTCACGTCGGCCACACAGTTCTCAAACAAGGTCTCCTCCTGGGGATTGGAAAGCCTGTGAAGCTTTACCGTCAGATCCGTTCTGTTCTTTCCTGCTCCTTTGATATAGACTGCCTCCCCCTTATCCAGGGCGTCGATCAGACACTGCTGGATGCGCTGATAGAGGTGGTAGTCCAGGGTATTGATTTTCACGGTTTCCGCGAATATGGCCTCATAGTCCGGTCCGATCTCCGGCAGTGGATAAGCGATTATGGTAAAGCTTCGCTCCTCCCCCTTAATATACGCGTTCACAAGACGACCGGACTCACTGTTGTACTGCACCAGAAGTTTTTGCTGCTTTTCACTGGGCACAAGGGCTTTCCCGCAGGGGCGCGGAACAAAATTTTCTTCCCCAAAAACCTCCATCACCGCCGGACCGGCATGCTCCGCCGCCAGCTCTTTATATTTCTCATAGGCGGTTCTAAGCACCCCAAGCCGCCGCTCCACAAGCTTTTTATCCAGGTAGAGGGCGTAATCCCCCTTGTGGTCATACCAGTACTGGCGGCCGGGCCCCCCGGAGCTATACCCCGCGTTGGACTGGGGGCGGCGCAGAAGGCTGTGAACCGGCTCCCGGTAAAGAATCGTCTCAAGACCCATGGCCCTGAATTTTTCAATGGATGCCTTAACAAGCCGCTCAAATCCCAGCCGGTAACGGATATTGACGGTTTTCTTTTTATTGAGAGGCTTCCCTGCAAGGGTAAAACCCATCCGGTAGCCTTCCGTAAAGGTAAAGGCCATGGCGTCAATCTGTTCCTCTGTAAGAGACGCCAGAAACCGGCTGGTCTCCAGCTGGGATTCCGTGATATATTCCCCGAAAAGATAGAGATATCCGGGATTTGAAAGATCTTCCCCGCAGATGATATCCCTGGCAAAGGACAGCCTGTAGTCCAGCTGCTCCTGCACCCGGTACTCTAAAAACACGTCGCTGTAATCGCTGTTCCACCAGTAAAGAATCTGACGAAGCCGCTCTATATCCGGCTCTCCATCCTCCTCGAAGGCATTGTAGATCTCAATAAGCAGCTCATTTCCTACCGTGATGTCAAAGAGCCGGTCCTCAAAGGCATAGACGATATCTCCCCTAAGCTCCACATACAGATGGCTTAGAAACGGCCCGTACTGGCTTCCCAGGCGTTCTGACGCCGCGTCCGGATTGGCGTAGCTGGCAAAATAAGCGTCCCCGGCCACATCCCCGTAGAGCCTCTGGTTCCACTCCTTAAGCGCCGGAAATGCTTCCCTGCCAGGAACCCCCTCCCTAAGTTCCCCGTACAATTCCCCGATCATCCCTATAAACTCTGCCATGTGCCGGAAGTACCGGCGATAGGGCTCTTCCACCGTCTCCTCCCTAAGGATGCCGGTAATCCGCTCCATGGACAGGTCGTAGCGCTCCCGCAATTCCCTGATCCCTCTGTTTTCTTCCGCAAGCTCCCTTAACCCTTTCATTTCCACTCCTCTTTTTTGTCTCTCACATTCCAAGTATATACAAAATAATCCATCCAACCAGAAGCATCCCGTTTAATACACATCCCACATAGGAAAACAGGTAAAATTTATCCTCCTCGTGAAAGCTCTTCATGGCCAGAATCAGACCCACCGCAGCTCCCAGCATAGACAGAAAGCCCAGAAAGCCCCCGTAGGCCGCCATATTTCCCGCCTCCTGGTAGGACAGGTAAAAAAGGCCCCCCAGAAGGAGCAACGAAAAAAAGCCGATACCACTGGAGATCAGGCCCCTTTTCGTATGGCTCTTACTGGTAAATTTATATCCTTTTCTTCTGTTCACGTTCCCTTCCTCCATTTGCGGCCGCATAAATAATAGCAGGCATATCCAATGCATCCCCCAATCGTATTCAGGAGCAGGTCGTCCACATCAAAGGTTCCCACCTTTGCCACAAGCTGTATTACCTCCGCTAGCAGGCTTATCTCAAAGGACAAAAGGGCCACCTGGTAAAATTTATGAAACCGTCCAAACAACAGAGGAACCGCAAAGCCCACAGGGACAAACACGCCTACATTTCCCGCCAGATTTACGAATACAATCTCCGGCCCCAGCACATCCCTGTGTGCCCAGAAACGCCGGATTTCCTGAAAGAGGCGCAGATTGTACCGGTATTCCTGGTTAATAACCGTTCTTCCGTAGCGCTCCGAAAAAAACAGGAAGTAAACCAGGCATGCCATATACAGGAAAAACAGCGCGCGCCCTCCCCACAGGATCCATTTTCTGTACTTGTTGTTTTCCGTTCCTTTTTCCATATCAAAAAATCAGATCAGACTTTCTTTTCAAAAGACGGCCTCCGTTTACAATCATCAGAATACCTGTCACGATACCCACGGTGAGAACAATAATCCCAATGGCAATATTGCCGGCTCCCACGCCAGCCATTACCCTGTATGCTTTTTCGTTCATGTCTGCCTCCTATTCCAGTTCCGCATCTGTCCTCCCAAGTCCCTGGGTACTGGAAGCATTTCCGGCCGTTTTACGTCCGTAAATCCTTCCGGGGCCTTGTACGGACTGATGCTGTTTTCCAGTTCCGCATCTGTTTTCCAGTTTTGCATCCGTCCTTATTCGCTTCCATACTGAAGGTAGTATGCGTCGATTGCCTGTTTTAATGCATCGTCTATGATAACTTTTCCCTTGTAGGGGCGGTTGTACAGATGCTCCACCACCTCGTCCATGGTGACAATGGCCGTGGTCTTAAGGCCATAGGTCTCTTCGATCTCCCTAAGGGCGCTTTTGGTCCCCTGGCCCCGCTCCATGCGGTCCACGGACACCACCAGCCCCATGGGCTCTACCTGTCCCTGGGCCTTGATAATGGGCAGGGTTTCCTGGATGGAGGTGCCGGCCGTGGTCACATCCTCGATAATCACCACCCGGTCGCCGTCGCTTATGGGGCTTCCCAGGAGAATCCCCTTATCCCCGTGGTCCTTGACCTCCTTGCGGTTGGAGCAGTATTTAATGTCCCTGTCATAGAGCTCGCTGATAGCCATGGTGGCTGCCACAGTCAGGGGAATCCCCTTGTAGGCAGGCCCAAAGAGCACGTCAAAGTCCAGGCCGAACTGGTCGTGGATGGCCCTGGCGTAATATTGTCCCAGGCGGCGGAGCTGGCCTCCCGTGCGGTAAAACCCAGTGTTTACAAAAAAGGGCGTATTTCTGCCGCTCTTTGTGACAAAATCCCCGAATTTCAAAACCTGGCAATCTATCATAAATTCTATGAATTCCTGCTTGTAGCTCTCCATAAAAATTCCTTTCTCTTCCCTTTTCTTCCAGTGTATCTTATTTCACAGCGCCTATCAAGTCTTTTATATCCGAAATTCCATATTTCTCCATGTATTCCACAATACCCCGGGCTGTATCCCAGGCCGCAAGGGGATTGCGGAAGGTAGCGGTTCCCACGGCCACCGCCGTGGCCCCTGCCAGAATAAACTCCATGGCGTCCCCGCCGTTTTCGATTCCCCCCATACCGATAATGGGAAGCTCCACCGCCTGGGCCGCCTGATAGACCATGCGCAGGGCCACAGGCTTAATGGCCGGGCCCGAGAGACCGGCTGTCTTATTGGCAATGGCAAAGGTTCTCCTGTGAATGTCGATCTTCATGCCTGTCAGCGTATTTATCAGGGACAATACATCTGCGCCGCCGTCCCGGGCTGCCCGGGCCATGTCCCCGATATCCGTCACATTTGGGCTAAGCTTCATGATAATGGGCTGGCGGGCATGTCTTTTCACTTCCCTGGTAATGGCCTCTAAAGCCTTGGGATTCTGCCCGAAGGCAATCCCCCCCTCCTTTACGTTGGGACAGGAGACATTGATCTCCAGCAGGTCTACCGGCTCATCCCCCAGTTCTTCCACCACCTGACAGTAATCCTCCACGGTCTTTCCGCAGACATTCACAATGATCTTTGTGTCATACTTTTTAAGGAAAGGAATATCCCGTTTGCGAAACACCTCTATACCGGGATTCTGCAAACCGATGGCGTTTAACATACCGCCCCGGGTCTCCGCAATACGAGGCGCAGGGTTCCCCGGCCAGGGCTCCCTGGCCACACCCTTGGTTACCACGGCTCCCAGGCCTCCCAGATCGGCAAACTCACTGTATTCCGCTCCGGAACCAAATGTGCCCGAAGCCGTCATTACCGGATTTTTAAGCTCTACCCCGGCCAGATTTACCTTTGTATTTCTCATGACCGGCCCTCCTTTTTGTCTGTCTGGGAGATCCACGGCGACAAATCCACCTCTTCCGCCTTAAAAACCGGTCCCTCCGCGCAGACACGCTTATTCTTTACATAGGTGTGGTGATCTACATCCATGGATTTGCAGACACACGCCAGACAGGCTCCGATGCCGCAGGCCATACGCTCCTCCAGGGAGAGATAGCACTCCATTTCCCGCTCTCTGGCAAATTCCTTTATAGCCCGCAGCATAGGGGTGGGGCCGCATGCATAGATCACCTCCGCATCCAGGCCATTCTCCCGGATGGCATCCAGCACATTTCCCCGGGTTCCCCTGCTTCCGTCCTCCGTGGCACAGAAAACAGGCCCAAAGGCTTCCATCTCCTCCTTTAGGAAAAGATCTCCGTCCCGGTATCCCAGGACTATCTGCTTCTCACCGTCCAGCTCCCTGGCAAGCTGCACCATGGGAGGAATACCGATTCCACCGCCTATGACAAAAGCTTTCTTAGGGAGAAGCGGAAAACCATTTCCCAAAGGCCCCACCACGTCAAGGAATTCCCCGGGCCTTTTTCCGGAAAACTCCTGGGTGCCCTTCCCGGCCACCCGGTAAACCAGACGCACTGCATTCCCTTCCCTGTCGATCTCACAGATACTGATGGGACGGGGAAGAAGGCGGCTCTCATCCCCGCTGTACAGGGACAGAAACTGGCCTGCTTTTGCCTCGCCCGCAATCTCCTTTGTCTCAAGCCATAAGCTGAAAATTCCCGGGGAGATCTCCTGCTGCTCTGAAATTACCGCCATCTCTTTATACCTGCTCATAACGCCTCCCGGATGTCCGCAATCATATCCTCCACGGCTGCCCTTGAGGCCTCCCCGAAATGCTCCTGCCCGAATTTCTTATAGGCCTCCTGCTTATAGGCCGCGATGATTCCCCGGGAGGAATTAACGATGGCTCCCAGGCCGTCCTTGTCAAAAAAGTGCTTGAGATCCTTTCCCTTTCCGCCCTGGGCGCCGTATCCCGGCACCAGGATCATGGATTTTGGCATCACATCCCGAAGCACCTTTCCCATTTCGGGATACGTGGCTCCCACCACGGCGCCGATATAGCTGTACGTGCTGCCCATATGTTCTTCGCCCCATTGGGCTACCTTCTCCCCTACCAGCTCGTAGAGAGGCTTTCCATCAATCAGCCTGTCCTGGAACTCCCCGCTGGAGGGATTGGAGGTCTTGACCAGAATAAAAAGCCCCTTTTTCTCCTCCTTACAAACGTCGATAAAGGGTTTCACGCCGTCGCTTCCCAGATAGGGATTCACGGTGGCAAAATCCTCGTCAAACCCGGCGTAGGTTCTGCTGCCAATCTGTACCTTTCCCAGGTGACCGGCTGCGTAAGCCGCGGAGGTGGAACCAATGTCCCCCCGCTTGATATCGCCGATGACAATAAGCCCCTTCTCTTTACAATAGTCTATGGTCTTTTTGTAGGCCTTTAAGCCCTCAATGCCAAACTGCTCATACATGGCAATCTGAGGCTTCACCGCAGGGATTAAATCAAAGGTGTGATCCACGATCTCCTTGTTAAACTGCCAGATAGCCTCCGCCGCTCCCTCCGGAGTCTCCCCGTATTTTTCAAACGCCTCTTTCTGTACCTGCTCCGGCACATAGGACAGCATGGGATCCAGCCCTACTACAATGGGCGCTCCCGTCTGCCGGATTTTCCCAAGCAATCTGTCAATCATCTTCCGCTTCCTCCCTTACGCCTTTTTTCTTTATTTTTTTCGCCTGGATTCTTGCATATTCCTGCCTTTTTTCATCGCTCATCTCCGAGTATTCCAGAAATGTCAGACGGGTCAGGGGCAGCTTCTGTTTCCCACACCGGGGACAGGCCACCTCTGCCCGGCGGGACGCCAGCCGTAGCTCCTGGCAGTCCGGGCATATATACAATTTCATCATAAGAATACCGCTCCTATTCCACCGTCACCGATTTCGCCAGGTTCCTGGGCTTATCCACATCACAGCCCTTGCCGATGGACACGTAATAGGCAAAAAGCTGCAGGGGAATAATGGCCAGGGAATTGGTGAAATACCGGTTTGTCTTCGGAATATAGATCACATAGTCCGCTGCCTTTTCCACCTCTGTATTTCCCACCTGGGTGACGGCCATAACGCAGGCTCCACGGCTCTTGACCTCCACCATATTGCTGATGGTTTTCTTAAAGAGCTCCTCCTGGGTCACCACCGCGTTCACCAGGGTGCCCTCCTCGATAAGGGAAATGGTGCCATGCTTCAGCTCTCCGGCCGCATAAGCCTCCGAGTGGATATAGGAGATCTCTTTAAGCTTTAGAGATCCCTCCATGGAGATGGCATAGTCGATGCCCCTTCCGATAAAAAACACATCCCTGGCCGCCACATAACGGTTGGCAAAGCGCTGGATTTTCTCTTTGTTAGACAGCAGCATCTCGATTTGCTCCGGAAGCCGCTCCATATCCTCCAGCATGGAGGCAAACATCTCGTCCGGCATCTCTCCCCGCACCCTGGCAAACTTCATGGCCAGCAGGTACTGGGCAATAAGCTGGGTGCTGTAAGCCTTTGTGGTAGCCACGGCAATCTCCGGCCCGGCCCAGGTATACATAACATGGTCGGCCTCCCTGGCAATGGAGCTTCCCACCACATTTACAATTCCCAGAACAGGAACATCCCGCTTTTTCGCCTCCCGAAGAGCCGCCAGGGAATCCGCCGTCTCCCCGGACTGGGTAACGACAATCACCAGGGTACCCGGCTCCAGAATGGGATTGCGGTAGCGGAACTCGGACGCCAGGTCCACCTCCACCGGAATGCGGGCCAGGCCCTCAAACACGTATTTGCAGGTCATGCCTGTGTGATAAGCAGAGCCGCAGGCCACAATATAAATCTTCTTAACGGCCTTGATATCCTCGTCGGAAAGGCCCATCTCCTCAATGACAATATCTCCGTCCTTGATGCGGGGGCTGAAGGTATCCCGCACGGCCTTGGGCTGCTCGTACATTTCCTTTAACATAAAATGCTCGTAGCCGCCTTTTTCCGCCGCGTTAATATCCCAGTCTATGGTAACGGGCTGTTTCTCAATCTCCTCCTCGTCAATATTGTAGAAGGTCATGCTTTCCTTGCTGAGGCGGACGATCTCTTCGTTCTCAATAAAATATACGCTTCTGGTGTATTTCAGAATAGCCGGCACATCCGACGCTATGAGATTTCCCCTGGAGGAAGCCCCCACAATCAAAGGACTGTCTTTTCGCACTGCGTAGATCTCCCCAGGGTGGTCCTGGAATATAATGCCGAAGGCATAGGAGCCCTCCAGCCGGTGCATAAGCTTTGCGATGGCCTCCAGGGGATTTCCCTGGTAATAGTAGTCCAGAAGGTGGGCCACCACCTCAGTGTCTGTCTCCGAGACAAATTCATAGCCCCGTCTGATTAACTTTTGTCTTAGCTTCAGATAATTTTCAATGATTCCATTATGTACCACCACAATGGAACCCGTCTTGTTAAAATGGGGATGGGCGTTTACATCAGAAGGCGCCCCATGGGTTGCCCACCGGGTATGGCCGATACCTGCGGTTCCTGGAAGCTTCGCCCCGTCATGGGTCAGTTCACTGAGAACCTTCAGGCGGCCCATGGACTTTATCATCTGGATTTCCGTACCGTTGTACACGGCAATTCCCGCCGAATCGTATCCCCTGTATTCAAGCTTGGACAAGCCGTCCAGCAGAATGGGAGCCGCCTGCTCCTCTCCAATATAACCAACAATGCCACACATAGATATCCCTCCTGTTTAAGCTTTCCAGTAGTCCTGGTTTCCCGTACACTTCCGTATCACGCCCCTGGGCAGCTTCCGGTAATTTTTCCCAAGCTTGAATCCCAGAAATTTACAGCCATTCTGAATCACCAGGGGAACAAGAAGCCAGGGCTTCCTGATCTTTATACAGTGTCCTGCAGTTTTCATTACCATGCGCATGCCCTCCCCCTCTGAGGGAACGTCTGCAAACACCTCCGGGTGCTCCGTCTGGGATACGGCCAGATCAAAGTACCGGTGAAACTGCTGCCTTCCGTTCAGATTGTGGGAGTGGACGACCCGCGCCCCGGCCACATAGGCGATGGCGTATCCGGCCTTTAAAAGCCCCCCTGCATAGATCATATCCTCATTAAAAATCGTATGCCTCACAAAGCCCCCCAATTCCTCGTAGGTCTTTTTTTCATACATGGCGCACACGTTGGAACAGAAAAAGGCCTTGATTCCCAAAACGGGCAGATCTGAAGCCGTCTTGACTCTGGCCTCCAAAGGGTAGTTAAAGCCCCGGGCATAGCGCTCCAACTCCTTACAGCCATTTGCCGGAAGCTGTCTGGCATAGGCGGCCTTTACCCTGGAATCCAGAAACGCGTCCGCCAGGCGTTCCACCAGATACCGGTTCTTTGGAACCGCGTCCTGGGTCATGTACAGCAGGTAATCCGCCTGGGAATACTCTGACGCCCTGTGCCGGGTGCCGCCGTGGTCAAACTCCTCCTTTTCCACCCTGTGAAGCTCGGTTCCCGGATGGATGGAGAGAAGGCGCCTGGGAAACGTCACATCCCCGGTGTTCATAAGAATCACACGCCCCACCGGATGGCTTTGTCCCGCCAGCATCTCAAGCAGACGTTCCAGCTTTTTATCCGGCTTATAGACCGGAATAATCACATCAATGCTCCGGCTCATCCTGTCCCACCTCTCCTCTTTCCCTGCTTTGAAAAAAGGACGGGGCATTTCCACACTACCCCGTCCATATCTGATTGTATGTCTGTATTCTTCCCGGCTCCCGGCGCTTACTCCGTGACTCCGGTATCCTGCTTGATTTTATCACTGATCTTAATGACCGTGGGGGACGGATAATAATCGACCTCGTCAAACAGGAACCTGTGAAGCTCCTTTACATTCTCCTCCAGGTCAATGGGGATTACGCAGTCCCCGTATCCCGATCCCAGATCCATACTGGTCTTATTATACGGGAAACCGCTGGTCTCGCCGATCTCATAGGACATGGCGTCCGCCGCCCGCGCAATAAGGTCCGCAGAGGTAAAATTGGACATGGTTCTGGGGAATACCTCATCCACAATGTTTACCATAGTGGGAAGGCCTGCCTTCTTGGCCTTTTCCATAATCAGAGTCAGCACCTCTCTCTGGCGCTCCGTCCTCTTATAGTCGCTTCCGTTAGTCTGGCGGATTCTGCAAAATGCCGTGGCCTGCACGCCGTCCAGCTTCTGTAAACCCGGCCCCTCCAGCAGTGTGGTGTTGATATCCGTCTCATAAGCAGTCTCCAGAACATAGTCGTTGACATAGCCCCACTCCAGATCGTCCAGTTCTATTTCAATGCCCCCCAGCAGGTCGATGGTCTTGATAAGCCCTACCCAGTCCACACTTACATAATACTGGATGTTCAGATCCAGATTCATATTCAGCATCTGAACCGCCTGGTCCGGCCCGCCGGCGGCGTACGCCCCGTTGCACTTATTGTACTTGTCGTTGGCCAGATTCAGGTATGTGTCCCGGTAAACAGATACCATCTTTACCTCATTTGTCTCATTATTGATGTTTGCGATAATGATGGTGTCGCTCCGGTTCCCGGCCCCCATGCCCCGGTCCTCTGTCTTCATTCTCCGGTCGATTCCAAACAATGCGATTGTGGTATACCCCTTCATGATCTCCTGGGATTCCTCCGCAATGTTCTCATTCATCTTTACACTTGGATCCAGCCTGTTCAACTCAATCTTGTTCAGCTTGTTCACAGCCCAGAGGCCCACAGCAAGAATCACCAGAAGAAATGCTTCTGCCACTAATACAAGAATCATGCGCTTACGCCTTTTTCTTGCAGCCGCCTTTTTGTTCCTGCGTTTCCCTTTTGTATTGGTTGCCATACGCGTTCCTTTCTGTTTCGCTAATAAGCGTTTTTATTTACAAATCCCTTAAAGAATGTCAGAAACAGGATTTTGATATCAAAGCCAACGGACCAGTTTTCAATATAGTACAGGTCGTGGTCAATGCGCTTGCGGATGGAGGTATTCCCCCTAAAGCCGTTTACCTGGGCCCATCCGGTAAGGCCCGGACGCACCTGGTGCTTTATCATATACCTGGGAATCTCCTCCCGGAACTTCTCAACAAAGAAGGGCCGCTCGGGCCTGGGACCCACAAGGCTCATGTCCCCCTTCAGGACATTGAAAAACTGCGGCATCTCGTCGATACTGGTTTTGCGTATAATCTTTCCCACAGGCGTCACCCGGGGATCGTCGGGCACAGTCCATGCCCCCCGCTCCTGTCTGGGATTCTGCACGCCCATGGAGCGGAATTTATACATCTGGAAAGGCTTGTTGTGAAGCCCCACCCGCTCCTGCTTGTAGATCAAAGGCCCCGGGGAAGTAAGCTTCACGGCAAGGGTGGTAATCAGCATAAGGGGGGAGAATATCACAATGGCCACAATGGCCCCCACGATATCCATGCACCTCTTTACAAGAGCGTTGAAGGTGTTGGTCAGTGGCACATGACGGATATTGACAACCGGAAGCCCCAATAAGTCCTCCGTGTAGGGTTTGGTGGGGATGATGTTGTTATAATCGGGAATGAACTTCGTGTGTACGCCGGATTTCTCACAGGACGCCACAATATGTTCCAGCTTGGAATACTCGTTAAGACCCAGGGTAATGGCGATCTCATCCAGCCGGTGGATGGATAAGAGAAGGCCCAGATCCCCGATCTCCCCGATGACCTCCACACCCCGGTACTTCATGCCTACCTCCACATTGTCGTCCAGCATCCCCAGTACTTCGTAGCCCCACTCGGGATTAGCCTTCAGTCTGTCGATAAACTCCTCCGCCGCCCGGCTGTAGCCCACCAGAATAATATGCTTCAGGTTAAAGCCTCTCTGACGCATACCCGTAAGGGCCAGGCGGATAAGGTTCCGCACAATTCCTTCCAGCGCAATGTTGATGACATAAAAGTAAAACAGCATCGGCCGGGAGAAGTTGGTGGTAAAGTCCAGGTTTCCCCGGGAAAGCTGCATGGCGCCCAGAAAAATCAGAAGTCCCAGGGAGTTGGCCTGGACAATCCTGCCAAACTCCAGGCGACGCCCCTGCACCCGCTTGGCCGTGTAAAGGTTAAAGGCCATGTACAGAATCAGATAAACCGGCACCAGAAGGGGCAGCATAGCCATATAGTGCTGGAAAGTAAGGCCCGAGATAGCCCCCTGCACCTTAAATACAAGAAACCAGGCAGCCAGATATGAAATTATAATAACCAGGCCGTCCACTGCCACGTGCAGCCGGTTAAAATGCCGCTGATTATCCTTTATCAATCCCTGTCACCAAATCTCTTTCCCATATTTCTCCACAGCTCTAACTGGATTTTACCATAGTTGGGAAGGTTTTTCCAACAAAACGGCGTCTTTGCCTTCTTTTTGCAAAGCCTAATGCCCCTGAGAAGCCCTCTTCTGTATGTTTTCCCAAACCCCTTCCGGACAAAAAACAGGTATTTCAGTCCAAAGCCCGCCGCCAGAAACGGCAGATTCAGCAAAACCTGGAGCCAGGGCATATTTTTGTAGACCAGATACAGGCTGTTTCCAGCGCTGTAAAACACCTTGAAGGCATTGTATCTGGAACCGCTGGTTCCGCTTCCCACATGGTATACTCTGGCCTCTGGCTCATAGATATTCCGGTATCCTTCAATCCGGGCCCGGTATCCCACATCTATATCCTCTAAATAGGCAAAGTGTGCCTCGTCAAAACCTCCAAGCTTTAAAAGCTCCCTCCGGCGGTAAATAGCCGCGCCGGCGCAGGCAGCGAATACCTCCGCCCGCTTTCCATACTGACTGGCGGGCTTGTCCTTTCCCCTGGCAAATGCCCAGCCAAGGGCGCAGTACAGATTTCCCGCGTCGTCTATCAGCTCCGGCCTGTGATACTGGAGCATCCTGGCCCCGGCGGAAAAAACGCCCGGGTCTCTGTCCAGAGCCCCCACAAGGGCCTTCACATACCCCGGGCAGACCCTGGTATCATTGTTGAGCAGAATCACATAGGGCGTCTTTGCCGCCCGGATCCCCTCATTGACAGCCCTGCAGAACCCGTAGTTTTTCTTAAGGGCCACAAGGCGTACCCGGGGGTACTCCCGGGCTACCCGCTCCGGGCTTCCGTCTGCGGAACCGTTGTCCACCACGATAATATACTCCGGCTCCACCTGTTTAAGGAGCGCGTCAAGACAGGTTTCTATATATTCCATGCCGTTGTAATTGGGAATCACAACAGACACCTTGTTATTTTCTTTCATACAATACCGCCCAGGGGTTGTACACAATCCGGTACCCCATCCGCCTCACCTGCGCCGAAAGGCGTTCCAAAGACAGGGAAACCAATTCTTCCCCGTCTTTTCTGTTCTCTCCCACAAGTCTGGCGTAAACCTCTCCCCGCATAAGAAAGCAGTCCGTCACCCGGGCCGTCTCCTGCTGCAGACAGGCCCTGTGGAAATATCCCAGATATCCCTCCTTAAGGCCCTCCATGGTCTGGAAAAAGGGGTTGTGTACGCCCTCCATCTCTACCGGATGGGAGAGGCGTCCGTCTGCGCCGTACACCCTGGCGCAGGCAATCCCTGTCTCCTGTCTCTCGCAGACAGATACCAGCTCCCTAAGGAAGTCCTTTCCGGGCCTTCCCTTTTTCACACACGTAAAAAGGATATATTTGTCTGTTGCAGTCTTTTGCGGAAATATTACGATTTTATTACATATCTTACCATAATATACAACTTTTATCCCATTTTGTCCATTGCATTTTTCGAAAGATTTTCTTAACAGGCCTTTTTCCCATGCTTCCAGCTCTGAAGCCGCACAGGAACGCAGCCTGTACCGCACCCGGTAAAACCCGTAATTGGCCGTATGGAAAACCTTCGCCTCCACACCCTGGCGCTTAAGATGGGCTTCCACAGCCCTCTTTCCCGCCTCATAGGCGTAGAGCTTGCTCTCCGGATCCGAGGCCGTGGAAGAAGCGTGACATCTCCAGGAATAGAGGATTTCCGGGATATGAACCACCTCCCGGGCGCCTTCCACACACCGGAAAATAAAGTCGTGATCCTGAGCCCCGTCGAATTCCTCCCGAAATCCTCCCGCCTTTTGGGCAAGGGCTCTCTTTGCCACAAAAAAGTGACAGATATAATTGTTGCTGCGAAGAAGCTCCAGGTTAAAATCCGGTTTGAAATGAGGCTGGAAATGCTGTTTCCGGTCAAAGCTTACCTTGTCCTCATCGGTGTAGAAGCACTCTGCCCGGGGATGCGCCTCCACGGCCTTCGCTATCTGGTACAATGCCTGGGGAAACAGTATATCGTCGTGATCCAGAAGCCCCACATATTCCCCGGAGGCCATGGAAAGGGCTGCGTTTGTGTTCCGGGAAATCCCAAGATTTTCCTTCAGCCTCTCATACCGGATCCGGGAATCCTTTTTCAGATAGGGCTTTAAAACTTCCTCCACCTGGCCGCTTAAGCTTCCGTCCGCAATGCACAGCTCCCAGTTTTCATAGGTCTGGGAACAGACAGACTCCACCATCTGGCGCAAAAATTCCGGCGGCGTCTCATAGGCCGGAACAAGAATGCTGAACTTCGTTTTCTGTTCCCGGCCCCACTCTCTCTGGGCTCTTTTTTCCTCTTTTCCCGGCTGTTTCCCCAAAAGCCACCGGGGATAATGCCGCTCAGTCCTGTTCTGAAGCCGCCGCTCCCGGATCTTCCTGTAAAGCCGCGCCCCTCCGTAGGTACGGACATAGCGCATTCCCCTGCCCATAAGCCCGCATATCTTTTTCCCTCTGCCCATATTCCTATCCTCCGGGTATCCCGTTGTGACGCGCCTTGGACGGTCTCTTAAGGTATACTCCCATAATCTGCGGATACGCCTGTCTCCGGAAATCAGAACGTCACTTCCCCATCGTGGGAAATCAAGGCCACAGCCTCCACACCGGAAAGAGCGGATACCGCGCCGGCCATATCTGCTTCCTTTCTTGTCCGCACCTCCATAACCAGATCCATTTTTCCCTTGGAAATATTTCTGGATTTGATTTTGCAGATCCGGCTGTATTCCTTAACCTGTTCCAGAAGCTCTTTTTCTGCGTCGGGACTGCTTAAATTCACCACCAGCATCATGGGCGCCCGGGAAGCGGGCAGATTTTCCAGCACCAGAATCAATACGGTTACCACAAGGCTAGTCAGAAGCGCCACCTCGTAAAGTCCGGCCCCGCAGATAATGCCCACGCTGATGGACCAGAAAAGGAATACCAGATCCATGGGATCCTTTACCGCCGTACGGAAACGGATAATAGACAGGGCGCCCACCATACCAAGGGAGATTACCAGATTGGACTGCATGGCAAGAATAATGGCCGCCGTAATCACGGAGATGGCTGCCAGAGCCACGTTAAAGCTCTTGGAATAGAAGGACTTGCGGGTCATAACCCGGTAAACCAGAAAAATGTAGAGAGCCAGCGCGCAGGTTACCGTCAGAGCCGCCATAACCCTTCCCGCCGAGATATCCATGCTTGTAAAGCCCTCCAGAAACGATTTTTTAAAAATGTCTTGAAAATTCATTGTTCTTCCTCCCGTAAAATTTTCTTTTTCCTTTGTCTGTCCTTTGTCTCCCCAGAAATTACCTCTAAAGAAACATTCCTGCCTTGTGGTTTAAACTGTATTTTCTACAGAGATAGTATTTTGAAAATGCCGTCTGCCTTAAGTTTTTAAGCTGCAGGTTATGCCGGATGGGATCCGGAAGGAACTCGTCGTATTTTACTTCCAGAATATGACGCCCAGCCGGTAAAATGGGCCGCCTTGCAATCTCCGGCTCCAGAAACCGGTCTAAATCCCCGGAGGACGCAATATTCTGGTCCAGGGTAACGCGCACATTTCCCAGAGCCTCCACAAAAGGCGTCCTGTCATACTCCACAATCACCTTTGGCCGCAGCCTGCGGGTGCGCATAAGCAGCAGCAGTTTTTGCAGAACCGGCGGGTAACCGCTGTCCACCGGAAGGGCCTGTCCCGCCATAAGGCTCTCACACTGTTCCCGGCTTAAAGGGCAGGAAAGCTTCTGGGTCATCCCCCGCTCCTTCCTTTTAAGCTCCAATGTAATACGACTGGGGCTGTGGTTGTAGATGCGGATGCGGAACTTCTCTCTGGGGTCCGTGCCCCTCTCATTTTCCAGCATATAGCTGTCGTAATAGTCGTCAAAGTACAGACTGCGGATGGCGTACATGCCCTCTTCCCCCACATGGGAATCCAGACGTATCAGATTGGAAATCCTGCCTCTTATTTCCGCCAGCTCGTATGCCGTAACCAGATATTTCAGCTCGTTTCTATACTCCATGGTATCTCCTATTCCAGTTTCACATCTGCCCTCTCCGGCCCTCTTTTAATCCTTCCGGTGGTTTTCCGGGCAGATACTGTTTTCAAGCATAGCCAAGATCCAGATATGCCTCTATATTGTCGTAAAAATATCCGTCCAGCAGTTCCATGCGATAGCGCAGAAGCATCTTCAGTTTCCCATAATCCTCCCAGTGCTTTCCTTTTGGCCAGCGCTTCTCCTCCCGCTTCATGGCTCCCGAATCCACCACCTGGACAGCCAGTTCATCTACAGCTTTTTCTATATTCTCATCTGACAGCCCGCCCTGGCGAAGCTCCTGCCAAATGGCGGACACCCGGTTTCTGCAATCCTCCGCGTCCAGGGCAAGCAACCGGTCTGCCACGGTGAAATTAATCCGCTCCCGGTAAATCAAGGGACTTTGCCCCACATCCCAGGGGTATTCCAGGTCTATGGGATCCTGCAGGGTGTCCCCCAGGGTGAGGTCCATGTCCCAGGGCGCCAGATACATGTGGTACCCATCAGGTCCGTATTTTGTTACATAGTACATATTTTTTACCCGGTTGTCAATTCCCATAACCGCCTGGAGATAAACCCATATGCGCATCATATTGTCTGCATCCACCATCTCCCCGGCCTTTTCAGCAAAAACCTCGTCGGAGGGTTCCTCCCGCCAGCTTAAATAATCCAGCAGCGGCTGCCAGCTCTCCCTGGTAACCTGGGAGTATTTACCCTTCAGCTTATAGCCGGCCATCTCCTTCTCCCAGATAAGGGTGCTCTTAAGCTCCTCCAGGGACATATTCTGGGGGGCGGAGGATTTATAGGCGTATTCAGCATGGGCGTCCTCCCCCTCCCTGTTCAGATCAAGCTGTTTTGCGTCCACCGGCTCCATAAGCCCATAGAGCCCCCAGTATTCCCCGTTAAAGAATACCTCCACATAGGCCATGCGGGTGCCCAGGTACATGTTGGGAAATGCCTCTGTCCGTGCTCCCAGGCCTCCCCAGATATCCGCGCAAAACTTATCCCGGATTTTGGAGGCGTCGGTATACATGGCGTTTAGGATATATTCATCATCTTTCCTAAGGCCAAAGAGGGCCCGCTTATCCTTCACTACATTTCCGTCCCGGTCCTGGGTCTTTAAGGTCAGCTTATACCCTTTTTTGGGGTACAGACGGCTTGTATTTCCCCGGATATGGGCCTCCAGAATGTTGGAGTACGCCCAGTCCCGTTTGCTGTCCGCCTCCCAGAAGCGGACGGTTCCCCCGAAAATCTCTTCCTCCGCCGTAGCCTCCGTCTCAATGCTCACAATGGGAAGCCCGGTAAATACCAGGTAATAGGAGCGGTAGCAGTCTCCCTTCACAGCCAGAAATTCGTAAGGAGTTCCCTCCCGGATTGCTGTCTGCTTGTCGTCCCTGGTAAAAGCCTGCCCGAACAGAATCTGCACGTCCTCCTGGCCGCTGGTAAGCTCTCCCGGCTCCCAGCTCTCATTTTTCATATCCAGGGGCAGATAGAATGTCCCTGAAGCCACATCCTGCACCAGGGTCACCTGGTTAAACCTGAGATCCGTCAGAATATTCTCCCCTGTCTTTCTGTAATCCTGACGGATTTTCCCAAGCTTCTCCTCACCGGACATGGCATAGGAAATCACCTCTCTCTGCTGGGACCAGTATTGCAGAGCGCCCACACAGGAAAGAAGCAGTGCCACGCTTAACAACAGCAATAATTTTTTTCTCATTCTCACCCACACCTTCAATGTTTTTCAATAAACATCTTCCTGGTGATAAAATTATACACCATCACCACGCCGGTGGCAAAAACCTTCACCAGCATATACGACCGGTTCATATACGCATCCAGCCATGCGGTTCCTCCCCACATAATCAGCTGGTTGATTCCAAGGCCCACAATGCTCAAAATGAGAAAGACCAGAAACTGGCCCGCTTTGTTGGCCTCCTTGTCCGCGTCAAATACCACGGTAATACTTAAGATATAGTTGACGATCACAGACACAGAAAAAGAAATTCCGCTGGCAATCAGTTTGTCCACATGGAAAAACTCTATGAGGGCCGTCATGATTCCCCAGTCAATAAAAAAACATAAGAAGCCTACGATGCCAAATTTCAGGATTTGTTGTTTTAGCTTTTGCATGTTATTTTTCTCCATTTCTTCCCAGATGATACGACACAAGCTGCCAAAGGTATATTTTGATTATTATACCCGCTTTTGGGGAAAATGTAAAATATTATTGAACATTAACCAAATTGCATGATTGATAAATTCCGCAAAACCCTGTATACTGTACCATAGAGAAAGGAAGCCCTCTTATGAATAAATTATCATTTGTCATCCCCTGCTACGGTTCGGAAACCACCATAGGGACTGTGACGGCAGAGCTTATCGCAGCTGTGGAAAAGCGTCCTCAGTATGAATACGAAATCATCCTGGTCAACGACTGCTCCCCGGACAATGTCTGGGACAGTATCTGCAAGCTTGCACAGAAAAATCCCCGGATCACAGGCATCAACCTGGCAAAAAACTTCGGCCAGCACGCGGCCTTGATGGCCGGTTACCGCCAATGTACCGGCGATTTCCTTATCTCCCTGGACGACGACGGACAGACGCCTGCCCTGGAGTTTTTTTCCCTGGTGGACAAGCTGCTGGAGGGCTATGACGTGGTATATGCCTCCTATGAGCACAAAATGCACAATGCTTTCCGTAATTTCGGCACCTGGATGAATGAGCGCATGACCGAAAGCCTGATCGGCAAACCCAAGGGATTAAAAGTCACCAGCTATTTTATCATGAGGCGCTTTATCGCCGATGAAATCCTTCGCTATCAGAACGCCTATCCCTACATTGAGGGATTAATTTTCCGGGCCACCTCCAATATAGCCAATGTACCCATTACCCACCACAGCCGCCTAACAGGCAGTTCCGGCTACACTTTCAAAAAACTGCTGTCCTTATGGTTCAACGGCTTTACCGCCTTTTCCGTTAAACCTCTCCGGATTGCCACCTTCTGCGGCACCGCCTGCGCCTTTACAGGCTTTGCTTACGGCCTTTACGTGGTAATCCGCAAGCTGGTGGATCCCACCATTGAGATGGGGTGGAGCTCCATAATCGCCTCCATATTCCTGCTGGGAGGTCTGATCCTCGTTATGCTGGGACTCATCGGGGAATATATTGGGCGCATCTATATCAGCATCAACAGCGCCCCCCAGTACACAGTCCGGGAAATGGTTTCCGGCCAGACTCCCCCTGACGCGTCTCTGACAGAGGATTTAACTGTAAAACACAAGGATTCCGATTAAGATAAGCCCGTTCCCCAGAAGCTTTTTCTTTGTAAGCTTCTCTCCAAAGATCATCCGGCTTAGTATCAGGATCAAGGGAAACCCCAGGGCCTCCACCACAGGCCCGTTTTTATAATCCATCCCTGTGTAGGCGGCCACAGTCAGCAGCGTAGACGCCACCATCATGGCGTACCCTGTAATCACATAGACGTTCAGATATTCCCGTATCACATTGGGATATGTTTTCTGGGCGCTCTTCTTCAGCAGAATCTGGGAAAATGCGGCCACCGCTACTGACAGAAGAAGAAACACCATATATCTATTCATCATTTCCGTTCACCAGCATTGTACCTGCAAATACAATGGCAACTCCTATTGCGTTTTTCCATGTAATGGATTCTTTAAAAAATACCACTGCCCAGATCAGGGACCACAATATGGCCATGGCCCGGTTGGCATAGGCCACGGAAAGGGGACATCTCTTGATAATCTGCTGCCAGGCCAGGGCATAGATTCCCAGAATCAGGATTTCCACCCCGTAAAACGCCAGAAATCCCAGGCTGAAGGCCGGCTGCCCGGAGGCAGACTTGGCCGCCACGCTGGACAGGGTATAGAGAATCACCACCGCCTGGAGGGCAAGGATGGTCTTAATGGATTGTTTCATGGTCCATGTACTCCTCCTTTTCCTCTATGCTGTCAAAAGCCGCTATAAAATATCCATAGCGGGTGGAACTGTCGGTCACCGGATGGCTCCCAAAAGGTTCGATCTCACTGACAAAACAGATTTTCTCCGGGACCTCCCTCTGAAGCCTTTGCAGCAACTCCAGGTCTTTCTGGGTAAAGATAAACCGGATGCAGACGGCTCCCTTTGGTTTCTGTATTTTATCAAAGGAGGGATCCTCCCCCAGGGCAATCCGAAGTACCATGTCCACATAATCATATCCTGTGGAGAGGGGCACCAGATCCGAGCCGATGCAGTCTCCCCCCATACGGGCGCCGATTTCGATCAGGCGGATTTCCCCCTCCTCATTTACCATAAACTCTCCGTGGGATGCCCCGTCCGTCACCTTCAAGGCGTCCAGTCCCTGGAAAACCGCCTCCCGTGCCCTCTCTGCCACATCTGCCAGAAGACCGGCGGGCTCCAGATGGCCCGTCTCAATAAAATGAGGGGCCCCTGTGGTATATTTTTTTGTCATGGCAAGGCAGTGATGCTGTCCCCGGCAGGAGATACATTCGCAACTGTATTCTTCCCCGCAAAGACACTCCTCCACAATAGCCCTCTTCTCAAAGGAATTTTCCACGGCCTCCTCCACGGCCCCCCATAACCCATCCCAGCTTTCCAGCCGGGTAACTCCCCGGCTTCCCGAACGGTCCGTGGGCTTTACAATAACCGGAAGGGTAAGCTGTTGCAGATCCTCCGGGGTCACTCCCCTGTGTACCAGGGCAAATTCCGGCACCGGAATACCCGCTTTCCTAAAAGCCCTCCGCATCTCATATTTGTTGGTAGACAGCCGGGTGCATTCCATGGAGTTTCCCGTAAGCCCCAGCTGTTCCGCCACATAATTTACCGTCAGCATAGCCAGGTCCGATCCGATAGACGCCACCGCGGCCGGAGCAATCTCCCTGCACTTTTCCAGAATCGTCTCCCGCTCCACAATACTAACGGGATAAAAATAATCCGCTGTCTGCTCCCCCACAGAACCGTCCTTCCAGGCAAATACATGCGTTTCATAGCCCCTCTCCTTTGCCTTTAAAATCAGAGGGTTCTGGAAGCTGTTGGCTCCGATAATCACAATCTTTTTCACACTTTTTCCTCACTGTTTCAATTCCTCATCCGCCCTCCCAGGCAGATGCCGTTTCCATTGACTGCACCCTGGTTCCACATCCTCCCTAACACTGGAGGGGGCTCCCCACAAGCAGGTAAAGATAATAGTAGATGCCGGAACCTATATGATAGGCAAGCAGTCCGTTTCCCACAAATACCATCCAGGATTTTTTTTCTGTTTTCTGAAAGAAGCGCACGGCAGTCATGACAAACAGGGTAAACATGGCAAGCTGCAAAGCCCACTCAAAATTGCCGGAGGCCGGTTCCGTCACCTCAATGAGCAGAATAAATTCCAGAAGGGACACCAGGTAAAATATCACGGAAAACAGCAGCGGAATATCCTCCCGGAGGTGTTTCCATCCCAGAACAGCCAGCACAAACAGGGGAAAGGCCACCGCCTGCAAAATGGAAATCCCCGGATGGGCCGTATCCAGCCTCATTACGGCAAAGGGCGCAATCCCGATTCCTCTTCCTGCCCCCTCCCCAAAAACGCTCATATACTGAAACGCAAAATACAGTCCACTGGGAACAAACGCCCCCGCCATCTTCAGGCTGAACAGGAAGCTCTCCCCTCTGGTACGAATCAGCTCCACAAGCAGAAACAGGACTACTGCCGGAAGAAATCCCTGGAGAAAGGAGGGTTTCACAAAACAGCTTAGGAGCAACAGCAGGGAAAAGCCCACAAAAGCTCTGGCTTTTGTCTCAAGGCGTTCTCCATACATTTTGAGAAAATACAGAAAGGCCAGAAGGGTCACCGGCTTTACCGCCATATTGGTTGGATTGTGCCAGATGGTAGGGCTGCTCTGCCCCAGATAAACCTCCCGGTTAAACCAGGGCATATACAAAGCTGTCAAAACCAGAAGCCCTATATCCAAAAGGCAGAGAACCCGCCAATCCAGCCTTTCCTTTAGCTGCCCCCACAAAAATCCATAAAGCACCGCCGCCGTAAATCCCAAAAGTACTCCCGTCACCAGGGCTCCCACCCATTCCCGGCCTATGGGAAGCACTGCGAAAATCCCCTTTACAAGGAAATGCCAGACAGGATACGCGTAAAACTTGTCATACAACGGATCCGTCAGCTCCCCCACTGCCCAGGAGGAATGTGTGGCAAAATCGCTGTAGAGCAGCACCTCATGCCCTTTCCCCATCTCCACTTTTACCATAAAAAGGGTGATAAGAAATAAAATACCTCCACACACGTACATCCCCATATTTCTTTGCCTTTTATTTTCCATAAAACTCCTTGATTTTATCTGCCACATACAGAATCTCTTCCTTTTTTAGCCCATAATACATGGGCAGCCGCAAAAGCCTTTCGCTTTCCCGGGTGGTATAGCGGTCCTCCCCGGCAAACCGGCCGGCCCTCTCCCCCTCCGGGGAGGTGTGAAGGGGCACATAGTGGAATACCGCCTGCACGCCCGCTTCCTTTAAAAAGGCAATCAGCGCCGTACGCTCCCTTAAGTCTGCCGTCTTAATATAGAACATATGGGCATTGTGTCTGCATTCCTCCGGCACAGCGGGAAGGGAAAGAACACCCTGCTCCTCCAGAGGCATAAGCTCCCGGTAATAGGTCTCCCAGCTGGCCATCCTGTCCGCGGTGATCTCCCGGGCCACCTCCAGCTGGGCCCAGAGATAGGCCGCATTCATATCGCTGGGCAAGTAAGAGCTGCCCTGGTTTACCCAGGTATATTTATCCACCTGTCCCCGGAAAAAGCGGGAACGGTTTGTCCCTTTTTCCCGGAGGATTTCCGCATTCTCCACATTCCCGGGATCCCGGATTAGAAGCGCGCCGCCCTCCCCCATGGAGAAGTTTTTCGTCTCGTGGAAGCTGAAGCACCCGTAATCCCCAATGGTTCCCAGAGGCCTGCCCTTGTAAAAAGACAAAACGCCCTGGGCCGCGTCCTCCACCACTGCCAGATGATATTTTTCTGCCAGTTCCATAATCGTATCCATCTCACAGGAAACACCTGCATAGTGGACAGGCACAATGGCCTTTGTCCGCTCCGTCACAGCCGCCTCTATAAGCTTCTCGTCCAGATTCATGGTATCTGGCCGGATATCCACGAAAACCGGCACCGCCCCCCTAAGCACAAAAGCGTTTGCCGTGGACACAAAAGTATAGGACGGCATAATCACCTCGTCTCCGGTTGAAATGTCAAGAAGCAACGCGGCCATCTCCGTGGCATGGGTGCAGGAGGTGGTCAGAAGGGCCTTGGCGGCGCCTGTGTGCTCCTCCATCCACTGGTTACAACGTTTGGTAAACATGCCGTCCCCGCAGATGTGCTCCGCTTGAATGGCTTCTTTAATATAAGTAAATTCTTTTCCCACAAAGGGGGCTACATTAAAGCCGATCATGCTTTTCATCCTCTCCGTTTTCCTCTATCCGAAACTGATACACCGTAAAGTCCGTATCCCCATATGTCTGTACATCTATTTCTTTCCTGCCCTGGTAATCTGCCCCATATTTCCCAGTAAAATAACGGTCCATATAGTCTACATTTACAAGGGATATTACATAGACATCTGCCTCTGTGAGTATGGCATGCTCCATAGACTGTCCGTCAATTCCAAGTTTTCTGATCTTTTCATTTTCCAGTTCTGAAAAAGAATGCCATCCCCCAACCGACAGCAGGTTTGTAAAAGCGAAATCCCGCCGCAGTGTAAAATTATCCGTATAGGTTTCTATGGAAAAGGTAGTCATAAAATATATATTTTCCATGCGTTCTGCCATATAACGGTTAATCTCCAGAAACTGCTGATTGTAATCCCGACGGCCTTTGCTTTCCTCTCCAAGCTCCTTTATCTGGCCATGGCATATAACAAGCAGACTTAAGACAACCATGAATGCCATGCATGGATTTTCCCAGCGTTCCTTGAAAAATTTAAGGATATTTCCTTTTTCAAATATACACTTCCTGTTTTCCTCTGGTTTTTCCAGCAGAGAATCCATAAGGATCCCAAGATATGCGAACGCCTGCAAAAACAATAGCGTATAAACCACCCTGTCCACAATTCTTCCCCGATACCCCAGATACATCCAGTAAAGGAGAAAAAGTCCGCTCAAAGCCGCAACTAACGATAATTTTCTCTCCTCCCGCTTCCTTGCGTAAAGCATCCAGTTCCCAATCATCAAGCTCACGGCAAAAGCCGCCAGTGGCAGAACAGAAGGCTCCCAAAGACTTTCATATATTTTTTCAGCCCCCATACCAAGACGTTTTCCTGGGGGATTAGCTTTCTGGTACAGTTCTTTTGCATTCTGTGCCAGCGCATGCATTTTTCCGCTGTATATGCCGTCCACCAGATAAAGGGAATAGCGGTGCAGATTGACAGCCTCTTCCTCCGACATACCGATTGAATGGTAAAAATCCATATCTTCCTCATAATCGGGAATCCCATAATAATCCATAATCGCTTCCCTGTCCCGGTTATAGGAAAGGAATTCCTCCCATTGAGGGCTTCTATACGCAAATGCCTCCGTTCCCAGAATCAGAAGCAAACCGCAAAGAAGCACCCCAGGCACATATTTATGCTCCAGATAAAATGGAATCCTTCCCTTCCTAAAGCTCCCGTATCTCCACCAGAATATGACTCCCACTACAGGTAACACCAGCCAGAATACATCATCCCGGATACAAAGGCAGAGCAGAATGCACAACACAGATATACTCTCTTCCCATAGTGTCTGTATACGCTCTTTTCCCCTGCAGGTGAAAAAGAGAAATACTCCGCTCCCGCCAATCAGGCCGGCCGTGACGGTCCATTGGAAAAGGACCAGATGTCTTAACCCCAGACAGGTAAATGTCATAAGCGTTATGATTATATACGCCATTTTCCAGAGCCAGGACTTCTGTGCTTCCAATCCCCGGTAAAGAAGAATAAGCAGGGAAAAGCAGATATTTCCTACCATCACGATTCCATACCAGTCAAAACCTGGCACCATTTTATACAGGCCGCTAATCAGTTTCCCCAGAACAAATTTAATGTGAATGAGATGAGCATCCGGAACGCCTGTGATAACTCCCGCAGCCACATTCCGCATAGCCACATCATCATTAATATCATATAAAAAAGGAAAGGTGTGATAAGCCCAGAGGAAATAAACCAACGTAAGACCAGATGCCCCCAGAAAAGCCAATAGCATCCGTTTCCCTGTCTCCCTGTTTACACCTTCCTGTTTTCTTTTCTTCACCTGACTGCCTCCCCTTCCACCTGGTACAGGTAATACGCCCTTCCTTCAATCGTAATAACGTCCACCAGAGAAACGATTTTATCTTCCTGTGTCTTTTCTATATAATCTCCAAAAAAGCCTGGCGTCTCAAGATCCCGTGCTACATAATATACAGATTGTCCGGAAAAAATTGCATCCTTTACAGAGGAAATCCCCAATGCTTCAAACCGTTTCTCATCCAACGGAGATGTGGAATACCAATCTCCAAGAGTAAGGCAGCGGTTTAAAGAAAAGTCTCCCGCTGTTGTTATCTGCGCCCCTCCTACCGGCTCTGCCATAAAGGTTTCTATGAAAAAGAGAGAATCCTCCTGACTTCGGCAATACGCTTTAAACAACTGATAATTATTGTCTGCCACCATTTTTTCCTGGTTTGCCTTCATTGTCCCCCACAAATTTAAAACAGCCAGCACAGAAAATAATACACTTATAATGCCAAAAGCAGGTTTACGAAGCTTCTCAGATGGAAGCGCCCCAAGCTGGCACACAGCCACCAGCATCATAGCCAGATCCGCTGCGTGCATGGACTGGGCCACCCGTTCCGGAAGCCTTCCCAAAAATCCCAGGCCAAGCCAGAGTCCCCCCTGCAGAAACAGCAGAACCAGTATCCAGAAAAGCTCCTTTCTCTTCTTACAGATGCAATATAGCAGAAGGTAAGCAGCCAGCATAATCCCATATATATTCATGGGTGCATAATCCAGGGAAAAGAATTGTCCAGATGCCAGCAGGATAGCCTTTTTTATCTTCTCTTTAGTCCCAGTCCCCTGTGTACTCTGCCGTTTCGCTTCCTCTGCCAGGGCAGCCATTTTCTCTGCATCCAGATCATCCACCAGATATAAGGCATAATGGCGCAGGCTTCGCATATCTGTCTCATTAAAGCCCAGACGATCAAAAAACTCCGGATTGGCTTCATAGGCAGGCATTCCATAATAATCATAAACCTCAGAGCGAGCAGTCTGAAATTCCTCAAACTTCTCCCATTCTATCCCCTGGTAAGCTACCTGTTCCACCAAAAGCACTGCCACTACACTCACCAGCACAGCTGCTGGAAGCTTCCAGTGGCTAAGCTTTATGGGAATTCTCCATCCCCTGGCGAGCCCGGTATTCTTCTCGTATGTCACATGCTTCCACAGATAAAACACACCAAAGCCAGGCAACAGCATCCAGAAAATATCACTGCGTATACAAAAAGTGAGCAGCAACAGCAGCCAGACCACTATATTTTCCCAGGAGTTCTTTATGGTTCCATAGAAAAAAAGGGCTGATGCCCCGGTAAAAGCCGCACACAAAGTCCATTCAAACTGAGCCACATGAAAAAGAGCTGTCTGGGCAAACAATAATAACACGAAAATACCATAGACACTTTTCCAAATTCCTGTCTTATCCATGGAAAATCCTCTGTATAAACATGCTGCAAGTCCCAGAAACATAGTTCCGGTTAGGAAAAATCCATACCAGTCCAGGGACGGGGCCACCAGATAGCAACGACTTACCAGCCATCCAAAGACATATTTTATAAATACCAGATGGCCATCTGGTACCCCGGTAAATGCCCCCGAAGCAATGTCACGCATTATGACATCATCCGCAATGGCATAAATCATTCCAAATTTCCTATAGATAACAGCCATACACAAAAATGAAAGAAAGAGGGCCGTTGCCACCGCACCCCCTATCTGGTATTTTGATCGCTTCATATCTTCTCCTCATTCAGCAACCTCTCATAACAATACGCCGCCCTCTGCAGCTCCATCTCAAAATCCTGCTTATTTTTCTGCTCCATGCTCTGCAATATCATACCGGAGAAAAAGGCCTGGGCGGCGGCGATAAATCCAAAGCCGCAGGCAATCAGCGTGGGGAACCTGGGCACCAGCCCTGTGCCGATATATTCCACCAGAATCGGAACCAGAAACAATGTGCTGATAAGCACCAGAAACAGCGCCACCGCGCTGAAAAAGGCCATGGGTTTATAGTTCCTATATAAGCTCAGCATCCGTGAAATCACTTTTATGCCATCCGAAAAGGTATTAAGCTTGGATACGCTGCCTTCCGGCCTGTCCCTGTAGTCCACAATCACATGCTCCACCAGCAGGTTCTTATCCGCTGCGTGGATGGTCATCTCTGTCTCGATCTCAAACCCCTGGGACAACACGGGAAAGGTTTTCACAAACCGATAATTAAGGGCCCGGTATCCGGTCATAATGTCCCGGATATTTGTATGGAAGAAGCGATTGATACAGTTCTTCACCATGGAATTTCCAAAATTGTGGAAAGGCCTCTTATTTTCCGTGTAATAGGTGGAGGAAAGCCTGTCCCCTACCACCATGTCGGCTCCCCGCTGTCTTATCTTCTCAATCATCTCAAGCGCAGCGTCCGCCGGATAGGTATCGTCCCCGTCCACGACAAGATACACCTCCGCCTCAATCTCCCGGAACATCCGCCGGATCACATTTCCCTTCCCCTGCTGATACTCATAGCGCACGACGGCTCCTGCGCTTCGGGCCAGCTCGTCTGTACCGTCCGAGGAATTATTGTCATAGACATAGATCACCGCCCCGGGAAGGGCAGCCCGGAAATCCTCCACAACTTTTTTTACCGTTTTGCTTTCATTGTAGCAGGGAATCAACACTGCAATCTTATCCATGAGATTTCTCCTTTATCAGTACCAGACACCCAGATCCCTGTCACTTCACTGTATAATCCGAATAATCAAGGGAAAAATTCGGATTAAAATACGGATCCCCCGCATCCAGCTCCGCCTTCCATTTTTCCCGGAAAAGTGCCGCCTCATTCTGGAACCGGCGCAGCTTTTCTCCCTCTTCCATACCCCGGGTCTTGGATTCATAGTGGAAAAGCTCCGCAAAGGGGGTGAACACATTCAGATACCCGGCTTTTCGCAGCTTCAGGCAGAAATCCACGTCATTAAAGGACACGCTGAAGCTCTCATCCAGGCCACCCACCTCGTCATACCGGGCACGGCTCACCAGAAGGCAGGCCCCTGTGACAGCCGTCACATCCTGGGCATAGCAGAGGCGTCCCATATATCCCAGGTGTTCTTTGGCGTCCTTGTAATGGGTATGCCCGGCTGCCCGGTGGGCTCCCAGGCCGATGACGATTCCCGCGTGCTGGATGGTATTGTCCGCATAGTAGAGCTTGCAGCCCACAGCCCCCACATCCGGGCGCTGGGCGTACATCAAAAGCTCCTCCATCCACTCCCTGGTAATAATCTTCATGTCGTTGTTCAGAAGGAGCACATACTCCCCTCTGGCAAAAGACACCCCGAAATTACAGATTTTCGAATAATTAAACCCACCCTCATCCTCATACTTCACCACACGGATATTGGCGTTGTGGCTCAGGGCCTTGTAATAGTCAGATATTTCCTTTGTCTCACTGTGGTTTTCCACAATAATAATCTCGTAATTCTCATAGGAGGACTTGCTGCGGATGGATTCCACACAGCGGGACAAATCCTCCATATGATCCTTATTGGGAATCACAATGGAAATCACAGGCTTTGCCAGCAGCGGATAGCGCAGACGGAAAATGGTGGGAAACGCCCGGGTGCTCTCCACCTTTACCTCCCAGCCATAGGTGTCCCGCAGATGGTCGTGAACCGCCCGTTTAGCCGCGTCTACGGCGTAAGTCTTGGCATTGATATCCTGGGCCACAGAGGCTTTATGGGAACGCCAGTAGTACAAGGCCTTTGGCACATGGCACACCTTTTTCGCCCGATGGGTCAGACGCAGGATCATGTCGTGGTCCTGGCTGCCGTCATACTCGCTTCGGAAAATACCGCTCTCATCCAGAAGCTCCCTGGAAAACGCGGAAAAATGACAGATATAATTGTTCCCCCTTAAGTTGTCCGGCGCATAGTCGGGCTTAAAGTGCAGCACAATCATATTGTCGATGCTGTCTCCCTGGAAGGTAATCTCGTCACAGTAAATATAGTCCGCCCCCTGCTGGTTGATTACCTTTGTGTATTCATACAACACCGCCGGATGCAGGATATCGTCGTGGTCAAAAAGAGCGATATACTCCCCGGAGGACATCTCCAGACACTTGTTGGTGTTGCCGGAAATCCCGTAATTGCGATCCAGCACCTGGTATTTTACCCGGTTGTCCCGCTCCTGATACTCCTTTACCATCTGCCCTACATAGGCGTGTCCGGCGTCGCTTCCGTCCGCCAGGCAGAGCTCCCAGTTTTCATAGGTCTGGTTTACCACAGACTCCAGCATATCCTTTAAAAAATTCTCCGGCGTGTTGTAGAGGGGCACCAGAATGCTGTAGAGCACCCGCCGCTCAAACACCGTCTCCCGCTGGGCCAGAGCTTCCTCCGGCGACGGAAAACTGGCTGTGCCATGGCTCTTCATATTCCTGCGCTCCCGTATCTTGCTGCGGACCTTGCGCAACACCCCCGGGATAGAGCCATAGCGGGTCAGCCGGTCCCTGGTTTTCTCGTAAAAATGAAAGACCTTTCGCAGAGGAACCGAGAGCTTCCAGGCAAAGCTGCCCTTGATTCTTTTCAGCTTAAAATCCAGCTCCTCAATCTCTTTTTCCGCCTCTTCAATCTTCGCCAGCAAAACCTCTGTCTTTTCTCGCTCCGCCTCGTAGAGCTTTTTATAATCCTGCTGTTCCTGTATCATCAGACTGTCCTGTTTCTCCTGTCTTTCGCCCATGTCACACCTCAACCGTTATTTCCCGGGTCCTCATACGCATCGCATACCTCCCCGGCTTCCCCCATCATACGGACATGACCTCTGTCAATCCAGATGGCCTTCTTGCAGATCTCCTTCACCTGTTCAATACTGTGGGATACAAAGAGCACCGTAGTGTTGCGGTCCATCATCTCCCGTATCCGCTTCTTGCACTTATTCTGGAACTGGTAATCCCCCACAGAGAGAATCTCGTCAATAATAAGAATATCCGCATCTACAATGGTGGCAATGGAAAAGCCCAGCCTTGCCAGCATACCTGAGGAAAAGTTTTTGATGGGCACATCCACAAACCGCTCAAGCCCTGCGAAGGAAATAATGTCGTCAAACCGCTCCTCCAGCATTTCCTGGGAATACCCAATGAGAGCCCCGTTAAGAAAAATATTTTCCCGCGCCGTCAGATCATGGTCAAATCCCGCCCCCAGCTCAATCATGGGTGCAATGGTTCCCGTGGTCTCCACTGTGCCCTTTGTGGGCCTTAAAACCCCTGCGATAATCTTCAGCATCGTGCTCTTTCCCGAGCCGTTCATGCCAACCAGGCCTACGGAATCCCCTTTTTTAATCTCAAAGGACACATCGTTAAGGGCCCAGAACTCCTCGTAAAAGAGCTGCCGTTTCAACGCCTTGATAATATATTCCTTGATGCTGTCCACCTTTTCCCTGGACAGGTTGAAGCACATGGAAACATCCCGAACCTCAATCGCGTTCTCAATCTTCATATAAAGTCCCTATTCCGCCCGTCGTTTCAAAGGGCAATGTCCCGCATATTTTCCCGGATGCCGGACTATATTTTCAAGATAAATTTATCCTGGCTCTTCCGGAACACAAAGGCTCCCACCGCCAGGGCAATCCCGCACCAGACCAGGCTCTGTATATGCAAAATAGCCGGAGCCGTTACACCCTCCAGCACTACACAGCGGAATATTTTAACAAAAGCCGTCAGTGGATTTAAGTTTACGATAAACACCACCCAGCGGGGCGCATTTTCCAGAATCTCCATAGGGTAAATCACCGGGGTCAGATACATCCAGGCCGTGGTCATTACCCCATAAAGGTGTAAGAGATCCCGGAAGCTGACCGCCACCGCAGACAAAAACAGGCTTGCCCCCACGGAAAAAAGCATCACATACGCCAGGGGAAATACAGCCAACAGCACCGTAGGCGTCACCCTGGCCCTGGTTACCACCATGACAATCACCAAAGCAATCATGGAGGCCAGCAGATTCACCCCGCTGGACATAACCTTGGAGACAGGAAAGAGATACTTTGGCACATAGACCTTCTTAATCAGCTCCCCGCTGTGGATAATGGATCCCATGGCAATGGTGGTGGATTCATTGAAAAAATTAAAGATCACCTGTCCGCACAGGAGATACACGGGAAAATTATCAATATTTCCATACCTGGAAAAGAAATACGAAAATACAATGGACAACACTGCCATCATAAGAAGCGGGTTTAATACTGTCCAGAAAAGCCCCAGGATGGATCTACGGTATTTGGTTTTGATATCCCTTATGACCAGCTGGTCAATAAGGGCTCTGTATTTCACAAATACACTAATAAACTTCATGCCGATACCCTTTCATAACCGCTGCCCGGATCAGCATAATCAGAACGAACACCCCCAGAAACACCAGGCCAAACCGCAGAAAGCTAAACACCAGCGTCTCTTCATTTGGTCTCGGCGTGGAATAGTACCGGTTGTTAAACACAAACAATTCACTGCACAGGGACAGATACGCCGCCGCCAGAAATGTCAGGATATTGGCCCTGGAAACAATGACCTTTAAAGGCCCTTTTGCATCATGCTGAAGCTTCCAGATGCCGGAAGCGTAGATATCCGCGTGCTCGATCTTCAACTGGCGGTTTTCCTCCATGAGTTTCCGGTTTTCTCCCATGGCCGCCTCCAGTTTCCCCAGGATCTGATCCCGCTCCCGCTGGGAAACGTTGGATTTCTTAATATCCAGCCAGTATTCCTTTTCCTCCACCCCGGTTTCCAGCACCTCAAATTCCACCTGTGCCTTTACCAGACGCGTGCAGAGAGCCTCATCCACAAAAAACTTGGGGTCGTGATGGAGATAGACATAAACCGGCTCCAGGTCTACATCGCTGTTTGTCTTAATCCTGGAAAGGGGAATCTCCCTGTTCTCCCCGTCCTCATAAAACAGGGTCATGCCGAGAAACTTCACCATGCTGCTGTCCTCCAGCAGCGGGTCAAAACGGAAACCCACCGTTTTCTCAAAACAAGTCAGATCAAACTCCAGCTTCACTGCCTCCCCAGGCACACAGGAATATTCTGTCTGCAGGGAATCCTCCGGCCGGAAATCCTTTCCCGTATCAACAAATACCTCCGCAGTCAACTGCAATGTCTTTTCCGTCAATGCTTCAGCTCCTCTATTTTGCCCCATTTTGTATCCTTATCTGAGATTATCAGCTCCATTCCCTCCGGAATCGGCCAATCGATACCGATTTGGGGGTCGCTCCACAAGATACCGCCCTCATCGCCACCATGGTAAAAGTCCGTACACTTGTACGCAAATTCCGCATAGTCAGACAGTACCAGGAAACCATGGGCGAAATTTTTGGGAATAAAAAACTGCTTCTTATTCTCCGCTGACAAAATAACCCCATGCCATTTTCCATAGGTGGCAGACCCAGGCCGCAAATCCACAGCCACATCAAACACCTCGCCGGAAATCACCCGCACAATCTTGTCCTGGGGATGACGAATCTGAAAATGCAGTCCCCTCAAAACCCCTTTCTTTGACGCGGACTGGTTGTCCTGCACAAATGTCAGGTCAATGCCGGCCTCCTTGAAATCGTTGTAATTATAGGTCTCCATAAAATAGCCCCGCTTATCCCCAAACACCGAAGGGGTGATAATCTTAAGGCCCTCAATCTCGCATGTCTCTACGGTAATCTTTCCCATATTATCTCTCCCTTACAAGCCGTTGGCAACCTCCACCAGGTATTGGCCATAGGCTGTTTTCATCAGTGGTTCCGCCAGTCCCAGAAGCTGTTTTCTGTCAATAAAGCCTCTGCGGAAAGCAATCTCCTCAATGCAGGAGACATACATTCCCTGGCGCTTCTGGACAGCCGCCACAAAATCCGCCGCATCCAGCAGGGAATCGTGGTTTCCCGTATCCAGCCACGCGAATCCCCGGCCCAGGGTTTCTACATGAAGGGTTCCCCTGCGGAGATATTCGTTGTTGATGCTGGTAATCTCAATCTCACCCCGGGCGGAGGGTTTTACATTCTTTGCGATCTCCACCACGTCATTGTCGTAAAAATAAAGTCCGGGCACCGCATAGTTAGACCTGGGCTTCTGGGGCTTCTCCTCGATAGAGAGGGCACGTCCTTCCTCATCAAACTCCACCACGCCATATTCCCTTGGATCCTTCACATAATAGCCGAAAATTGTAGCCCCCTCCGGCCGCTCCGCCGCCCTCTTAAGCACCGCAGAAAAGCTCTGTCCATAAAAAATATTATCTCCCAGTACCAGGGCCGCCCCATCGTTTCCGATAAAGTCCGCCCCGATAATAAACGCATCCGCCAGTCCCCTGGGCGTCTCCTGCACCGCATAGTGCATGGAAAGGCCAAGCTGGGACCCGTCCCCAAACAAATCCTCAAAGACAGGTAAGTCCCTGGGGGTGGAAATCACCAGGATTTCCCGGATTCCCGCCAGCATCAGCGTGGACAGGGGATAATAAATCATGGGCTTATCATAAACCGGCATAATCTGTTTGGAAATCGCCTTTGTCAGAGGATACAGCCTTGTACCCGAACCGCCTGCCAGTATAATACCTTTCATTTTCCACCTCCATTTAAGTTCCGCATCCGCCCTTTAGGCCTTATACATTTCCTCGTAATATTTCTGGTAGTCTCCGCTGGTGACATTCTTCATCCAGTCCTCGTGCTCAAAGAACCACTGGATGGTCAGGCGGATGCCCTCCTTAAACATGGTTTCGGGATACCAGCCGATCTCCGCCTTGATCTTGTCCGGCGCGATGGCATATCTGCGGTCATGGCCCTTGCGGTCCTCCACATAGGTAATCAGGTCGTGGCTTACCAAAGCCTTTCTCGGGTCGCCTTCCGGAAGCATTTCCTGGAGTGTGTCCAGAATGGTGCGTACAATCTCAATATTCTGCTTCTCATTGTGACCGCCAATGTTGTAACGCTCTCCCAGCCGCCCCTTTTCCTGCACCATATCAATGGCTTTGGCGTGATCGTCCACATAGAGCCAGTCACGGACATTCTTTCCGTCCCCATACACCGGAAGCTTCCTGCCTTGAAGGGCATTGTTGATAATCAGCGGTATCAGTTTTTCCGGGAACTGATAGGGACCGTAATTGTTGCTGCAGTTGGTAATATTAGCCGGAAATTTATACGTGTCGATATATGCCTTCACCAGCATGTCCGAGGATGCCTTGCTGGCGGAATAGGGGCTGTGGGGATCAATGGGGGTCGTCTCATAGAAATAAGTATCCCCCTCCTCCAGGGAACCGTACACTTCATCTGTGGAAACATGGAGAAATTTTTTGTCCTCCATGTAAGTGCCATCCGGTTTTTCCCAGGCCTTTTTCGCCGCATTCAGCATCACCAGGGTACCCAGCACATTTGTCTCCACAAACACCTCCGGGTTGCGGATGCTGCGGTCCACATGACTCTCCGCCGCGAAATGCACCACCCGGTCAATGTTGTTCTTTGCAAAAATCTCTTCGATGGCTTCCCTGTCCCGGATATCCGCTTTCACAAAGGTATAGTTATCCCTGTTTTCCACACCCTTCAGGTTTTCCAGGTTTCCCGCATAAGTCAGACAATCCACATTAATAATACGGATGTCCTCCCCATATTTCCTGAACATATAGTGTATATAATTGGAACCGATAAATCCTGCGCCTCCCGTAACGAGATACGTTTTCATAATAGAATCCCTTTCTTTTTTTACTTATTATACCCTTCCAGGCGTCCCTTAACACATCTCCTGGAATTCAATGCGGATATTGTCGAATAAAGTATAACATAAACTTCTGGCAAGTTCAACCAATTTGAATCCTGCCGGACGCACAACAGGCGAACCCGGAATCGGGTCCGCCTGCGAAAATCAACCAGGGGATGAGAGAATCGAACTCCCACTAAGGGTTTTGGAGACCCCTGTCATGCCATTTGACCAATCCCCTTTGCCAAACGTACTTTATTTTTATATCACATGACGAGGTCTTTGTCAATAGCCAAAAAGAAAAAAACAGGTCTGCCCGGTAAATACGCAGACCTGTCTGAATGTATTTTCTTATCTGGATTTTTCTGTTCCCTAATAGCACCTGCGCACAGTCAGAATTGTCCGCGTAGTGGCCGAACTGATAATGATGCCTGTACTGGGCGTGCTGGCATGAACAATCTGTCCGCCTCCCACATAAATTCCCACATGACCGGAATAGCAGATGATATCTCCCGGCTGGGCCTCCGCATAGCTGACAGCCCGTCCGCAGCTGGCCTGGGCAGCCGAACTGTGGGGCAGGGAAATCCCAAAATGTGCAAACACCGACATAGTAAAGCCGGAACAGTCTGTCCCATTGGTAAGGCTGGTTCCTCCGTACACGTAAGGCCTGCCCAAAAACTGTTTGGCATAGGATACAATCTGGGCGCCCTTGGCGCTGTTTCCACCACCACTTGAGCTTCCGCCGCCAACAGAAGAAGTGATGGATGAACCACCGATAGATGAGCTCCCGGAGCTGCCGTTCTGATTAGATGATTTTTCCGCAGCTTTTCTGGCTTCCTCCGCCTTCCTGGCCTCCTCTTGAAGCTTTTTGATTCTGGCATCCTGCTCTGTAATGGCTTTTTTATAGTCCTTCGCCCTCTGCTGGGCGCTGGCCAGCTTGCTGGAGAAATCCGCCTCCTGGGACTGCTTCTGGGCAAGGGTCTCCTCCACCCGGCTCTTTTCTTCCTCATATTCTGCCTGGAGAATCTCAAGCTCTGCCTTCTCATCCTCCAGACGCTGCCTTAACTGCTCTACCTCTTCCTTGGCCTGGTGATAGGCCTCCAGCATATTGCGGTCCTGGGTGTGTATCTCCTGGGCATAGTCGCTCTGTGTCAGAAAATCCGCCAGGCTTCTGGACTCCAGGAGCATAGCCAGGTAATCCGTGGTGCCTGCGCCGCCCTCCTCGTAGATGTACTGGATCCGCAGCTTCATGGCCTCATACTGGTTATTCTCCCGCTCCACAGCCGCCTCGTAATCCAGCTGGGCCTGGGCAAGCTCCGCCTCCTTTTTCTCCAGATCGTGCTCCAGCATTTCCAGATTCAGAACAAGCTCGTCCAGCTCCGACCCCAGGCTGGTGATCTCGGACACAATAGCCTCCCGCTGGCTTTCCAGGGAGCTGATCTGTTTGTTTATGGAGTTCAGCTCCTTCTGGGCCTCATTCTTTCTCCTCTGGGCCTCCGAGATCTTGCTGCTGGTGGCATAGGCCGGAACGGCCGCCACACAAAGAGAGAGCACCAGAGTCCAGGCAATCCAGCATCTCTTCTTATGTACTATTTTATGTAAAAAATTCATTTATTACCCGTTCCTCTCTTGTGATATCTTTTATTATAGACATATTTCCAGGGAAAAACAAGCCCCTTTGTTACAACGCCGCTAACAATTTATAACAACTCCCGCCGTTCATTTCCGTTGAAAATCAAAACCAGGGGTGTTATACTGTATACATGCCCGGCCGGACTGAAGCACAGGCATATTTCCGGGTATAGTGAAGCAGTGAAACAAGCGCGGGAAAGGAGCGCCTTATGGAACAACAGATTCTGGCCGAAGAAGAGGTCTACTTCCTGGCCGATTTATTCAAGGTATTTGGAGATCCCACACGGATCAAGGTTTTATATCTCCTGTTAAAGGGAGAGCTGTGCGTCAACGACATTGCCGCCTCTTTAAGCATGTCCCAGAGCTCCATCTCCCATCAGCTAAAAGTTCTGAAGCAGCACCGTCTGGTCAAATTCCGTCGGGATGGAAAAACCATCTTTTACTCTCTGGACGACGATCACGTCGTCAATATCCTAAGCCAGGGCCTGGAGCACATCGAGCACTGACACAGACGGCGCAAGAATATGTTTACGCAAACTGCAGTTTCCCGGCCCCGCTTAAATCTTTCCAGGCAAACCGGCCTTCCTCACAGATCATATAGCCATGCCAGCTCCCTTCCTTGGGAATGGAGACGGAGCCGGGGTTCATATAGAGGCAGTCCTCCCCCCTGTGGCATACCGGCACATGGGTGTGTCCGTGCAGCAGAATGTCCCCGGGCTTAAGCATGAGCAGATGGCCCTGGTGAAATACATGTCCGTGTGTCACAAACACCATACGCTCTCTTCTGCCTTCCCCCTGTTCCTTTTCTGTCACTGGCACATAAAGCCATGCATAGTCCGCCAGAATGGGGAATTCCAGCACCATCTGATCCACTTCCGTATCACAGTTTCCACGCACGCACAACAGCTCCTGCTTTATGCCGTTTAACATGGCAATCACTTCCTTTGGAGCATATCCCCTGGGCAGATCGTTTCTTGGGCCATGATATAAAAGATCTCCCAGGAGCACAAGCTTATCGGGCTTCTCCCTCTCCCAGGCCTTTAGGAGCTCCCCGCAGTAAAAGGCGGAGCCATGTATATCCGAAGCAATCATCAGTTTCATGCTCTGTTCCTCCTGGTAAAAGCAATAGCGCTCATGGCCGCCTGCGCCCCCTCGCCCACTGCCGTGGATATCTGTAAAAGACCGCCCACACAGTCGCCCGCCGCATAGAGCCCCGGCACATTGGTGGCCATCTTCTCATCTGTCACAATCTTATTGCCCTCTACCTGCGCCCCGACTTTTCTGGCCAGCTCCACAGCCCCCGCGCTACCAAGAGCCACAAACACACCGGATACGGAAATCTGTCTTCCGTCGGCAAACTCGATTGCTTCCACAACCTCGTCCCCTGTGACGGCTGAAATCCCGGCTGTCTCCACGGAAACGCCCTCCGGCACATCAATCTCTGGTTCTTTTCCATTTGTACACAGCACGGCCTGCCCCACCACGGGAAGAAGCTGCGCCAGCTCATGGGCCGCATACTCCCCATGTCCCAGTACCGCCACAGTCTTTCCCCGATAGAAAAAGGCGTCGCAGACAGCGCAGTAGCTGACGCCCTTTCCCTCATGCTCCGTAAGACCAAAAAGCTTTGCCTTTGCCCGGGAAGCCCCGGTTGCCAGAATCACGGTCCTCCCCTGGTATTCCCCCTTTATTCCTGTCACACGAAAGGTTCCCGTCCAGGAAATGCCCAGGACTTCATCCTCCACGATCTCAGCCCCGAAGCTCTGTACCTGACTTCTGGACTGTTCCAGGAGCTCGCACCCGGAGATGGGCGCCGCCACGCCAAAATAATTCTCAATTTTCTCCACCCGTTCCAAAGCGCCCCCATCCTTTCCGATAACAAGGGTCTTTACGTTGGCCCGGCTGGTATAGAGTGCTGCGGACAGGCCGGCCGGCCCGGCCCCCACAATAATCACATCATACATAGAATCCCCTTTTCCCAAGGCCTATACCCCAAGCAGGCTCTTTAAATGTTCCTTGTCCGCAAATCCGATCTGGGTCTTTGTGACTTTTCCTCCCTCAAACACCAGAAGCGTGGGAATGTTCATAACCCGGAACTGCTGTGCCAGCTCCATCTCCTCATCCACATTTACCTTGGCAAACTTCACGGTAGAAACCTCCTCCGCCAGAGCGTCCACCACGGGTCCCTGCATCATACAAGGCCCGCACCACACGGCCCAGAAGTCCACGAGTACGGGAATCTGGGATTTTAATACCTCCGCCTCGAAATTATTTTTCGTAATCTCAACAACAGCCATTCAAATTCTCCTTTCTATTTATGAAAAAAACTTTGCATAGTATCCCTGTAAAAAGATAAAGAGCATAATTGCCGGCAGAATCCATTTGATATAGAAGCGCACTCCAGAGGGGAAGGAAATCCCTTTTCCCGTATTTGCCTCCCCAAGGAATTTCTCCCAGCCCCATCCATAACGGCTGGTGCAGAAAGCCACATAGACCAGGGAGCCCAGGGGCAGAATATTATTGCTGACCAGGAAATCCTCCAGATCCAGGACGCCCGTACCTGCTCCCAGAGGGGTAAAGCCGCTCCAGAGATTAAATCCCAGCACACAGGGAACGGACAGCACAATAATAACCAGGCAGTTCAAAAGAGCCGCCTTCTTCACGCTGCAGCCCGTAAGGTCTGTGGCAAAGGAAATCAGATCCTGGAACACCGCCACAATAGTGGAAATTGCCGCAAAAAACATAAATACAAAAAACAGGGTGCCCCAGATCCGCCCTCCGGGCATGGCGTTAAACACATTGGGAAGGGTGATAAACAGGAGGTTGGGACCCGAATCCGGCTGGATATTGTAGGCAAAGCAGGCGGGGAAAATAATCAGACCGGCCATAAGCGCCACAATAGTGTCCAGCACCAGCACATTTACAGCCTCCCCGGTAAGTCGCCGCTCCCGGTCAATATAGCTTCCGAAAATGGCAATGGCTCCCATACCGATACTTAAGGTAAAGAATGCCTGCCCCAGGGCCGCAAAGATAGCTTCCCCCAAACCGGCCTCCACTAATTTTCCAAAATCCGGTTTTAAATAAAACGCAAGGCCTTCCTGACCGCCCTCCAGCAGGATAGAGTTGATGGTCAGCGCCACCATAAGAACCAGAAGGCTTATCATCATAACCTTTGTAATTTTCTCCACGCCCTTCTGAAGGCCTCCGGCGCAGATCACAAACCCCAGGATCACCACCGCCGCCATAAGCGCTGTCATAAGGGCGGGATTTCCCAGCATTGCGCCAAACTCTCCCTCCACGGCCGAAACGTCCATGCCGGAAAAGTCTCCCTTGACCATTTTAATCACGTAATAGGCCATCCAGCCGCCGATGGTAGTATAGAACATCATCAGCAGGTAGTTGCCCGCCATGGCCGGGTATTTAAACCAGTGCCACTTTGTCCCCCGGGGCTCCAGCTCGTCAAAGGAAAGCGCCACGCTTCTCTGGCTGGCCCTTCCCACCGCAAACTCCATGACAATCACAGGCAGTCCCAGAATCACCAGAAATACCAGATAGATCAGCACGAAGGCCGCTCCGCCATATTTTCCCGTAATGTAGGGAAATCTCCACACATTTCCAAGGCCGATGGCACAGCCTGCGGAAATCAAGATAAATCCAAGCCTGGAAGAAAACTTCTCCCGTTCCATAACACATATCCTCCTATTTAAAGTTCCGCAAGCGCCCTACCAGTGTGCCGGACCATAAAAGCATTTCCAGCCGCAAAAAGCAGCGTCTGTAAATCCTTTTGCACCCTGTCCGTCCACTTGCTGTTTAAAGTTCCGCAAGCGCCCTACCAGTGTGCCGGACCATAAAAGCATTTCCAGCCACAAAAAGCAGCGTCTGTAAATCCTTTTGCACCCTGTCCGTCCACTTGCTGTTTTTCAGTTGTGCAACCGGGCTCTGTAGAGCACCAGGCCGCCCTTTCTTTCCTCTCCTGTATTCCAGAGTTCCCCCAGATCCAGCCACTCCCACTCCCCATAGGTGACGGCCTTCACCAGGAATGTCTCTTCAAGAGCCTCGTACCCTGTCAGAAGGAACCAGTGCCACACATACTCCTTAAGCTTCGGGTTTTTGTGCTTTAAGAGCAGACAGGGGATGGGGAATCCGCCGTCAATCTGTTCCCGCACCTTTTCCCGTGCCTTCGCCTCCTCTTCCTCCCCGGAAAAGCCTTCCATCTCCAGCGTGTCAAGGCCCCGGTCCGAAAGGTAGGCTCCCAGGCCCTCCATATACAGCTCCAGCCGGTCAATGCCGCTCATCCTGGGCCTCAGGTAAGGCTTCATAACCTTGGAAAACCGGATATAATCCCGTTTGGTAAGATGCTCCTTCCCGTAGGGGTAAAACCCTGTGTCCCCCCTTACAAGCTCCGGTCTGTACAAGTCCGTATAAATACAAGTGTCGCAGGCAGTGACCGCCGCGCAGCCCCCGCCCTTCATCATGGGATCCAGAAACCAGTCCTGGCATCCCCCGTAACAGTCCGCTATCCAGAAATAATCCAGTTCCCTTTTCATGAACCATCCTTTCAGGCGCCAAAGATCTCCCGGGCCTGCCTCATATTTTCTATTACGGGCACCCCAAAGGGGCACCGTTTCTCACAGGCCCCGCACTCCACACAGGCCTTTGCCGTGGCAGACAGTAAGGCGTAGTGCTCCCGCACCGTCTCCGGCACCTCCCCCTGGGCCTTTGCCAGATTCAGAAATTTCGTCACCGAGGCCACGTCAATCCCCTTTGTACAAGGCGCGCAGTGACCACAGTACATACAGTGGCCCTCCCAGCTTATTTTGGGAAGAGAAGCAAATGCGGACGCATAGTCTTTTTCCTCCTCCGGAGCATCCTCGTAGGAAATGCAGGTTTTTAATTCCTCCACGCTTCTTGCTCCGGCCATGACGCTGGCCACTCCCGGCCGGGTCAGGGCATAGTGGAGACACTGGAACCGGGTCAGGGCCTTTCCCGCCGGCGACAGCTCCATGCTCAGGAGATCCCCGCCCCCAAAGGCCTTCATAACGGTAATCCCCACCCCGGCCCGCTGGCATGCCTCATAGAGTGCCTGGCGGTCCGGATCCATATTTACAAGGGGTTTTTCATAATTTTTCTCATCCCAGAGAGATTCCACATCCTCGTTGGCCGGAAGCAGGTCATAACAGGGATTAACGCTGAACATCAGCACATCAATGAGCCCGCTGGCTACCGCTTCCAGGGCCGCGGCCGGATTGTGACTGGACATTCCAATGCTTTTAATAACACCTGCAGCTTTCAGCTCCCTGGCATAAGCCATCACTTCCCCGTCCCGCACAGCTTCCCAGTCCGCCAGGGAATCCACATAATGGATCATGCCAATCTCCGCATAATCCGTACCCAGACGTCTAAGCTGATCCGTAAAGCCCTCCCTCACCTCATGAATCTCCCGGGTACGCTTATATTGCCCCTCCTTCCAGATGGTACAGAGATGGGCCTGCAACACAAATTTCTCCCGGCGGCCCCCAAGCGCCTTTCCCAGATGGGAACGCACCTGGGGATTGGGCGTATAGAGATCTATGCAGTTCACCCCGCCGGTCTCCATGGCGTCCACAAATTCCCGTATTTTTTCGTAGGACTGATCCACAAAGCCTTCACAACCCATGCCGATTTCGCTGACCTTTATGCCTGTGCGGCCCAGTTCCCGGTATCTCATATGCATCCCTCCATTACAGTGACGTATCCATTTTTACCGTATTTCTCTTATTCTATCAGAATCCCATCAGAAATGGAAGCACTTCCTGCAGAATAATACCGGCAAGGACTGCCAGTCCGTATAATAACAGAAGGATTTTCAGACATTCGCCCTTGCTGCCGTCCATACGGAAAAGCACAGCCAGTCCCAGACCCGCGCCGGAACAGAGGCCCGCAATAGCTGCCCCAAAGCTGATTCCTCCCGCCAGATACAGCTCCGCCAGAAGCACAGAAGCGCCACAGTTGGGAATAAGCCCGATAAGCCCTGTGATAAAAGGCTGGAAACGGGAGCCCCTGCCCAGAAGCGCCGCAAGATTTCCGGTTCCCACCGCAGCCAGCAAGAGATTCAGCGCCAGAGAAATCAGAAAAAGCCAGACAAAAATCCGCCCCGTATGGATCAGGGCGGGCCGCAGAATCCCTTTTGTCTCATGACAGCCGCAGGTTTTACAGAGATCCGAAATATGCTTCCTGCTCTCCTTTCCCCGGTACAGGAGATCTATCCCGTATCCAGCGGCCATACCCACAAAAAATTTGACTGCCAGCAGACTGCCGATAAGTCCTGCCCTGTGGGGATGCCCCAGGAAAATCAGAACTGCCTCATCGGAGGTTGCCAGAAAAACCGCCAGCAGCGTCCCCAGGGAAATCAATCCCCCTGCGTACAGATTGGCCGCAGCCGCAGAAAAACCACACTGGGGAACAAGACCCAGAAGAGCGCCTGCCCCAGGCCCAGCCTTTCCCACTCTGGAGAGGAAACGGTTTGTCATATGTCCACAGTGATGTTCCAGCGCCTCCATAGCCAGAAATGCCAGAAATAAAAAAGGGAGCGTCTTCAGACTGTCCCAGAAAGCATCCAGACATGCATCCACAAACATATTGTCTCCTCCCACTTCAGTTTCGCACTGTTATTATATCTGCGGGTCTCTGGATTGTCAATACACGGCATCCATCACATGCTCCACAAACATCCTGTCCACCCTGGCGTATCCTGTCCTCAACTTAAAAGTCTTGTCCCGGCTCTTCAGCCTGGCAGCCATCCTTTTTCCGGCCTTCTTTCTGGAAGCTCTCCTTTAACTGGTCTTTCAGATCTTCATAAAAATCACCCTCTATTTCCCGGAATTCCATATGCTCATAGAGAGGGGATTTCTGGAAATCACAGATGGAACCCACACTGGACAACAGCTCCTCCTTAACCCGTTTTTCGGCCTCCATGTTCCCCCTGGCCAGCTCCAGTTTCCAGGAAAGTTCATGGTATTTTCCCATCTCAAAAAGCCGGGTCAGCTGTAGTTGCTTTTCCATCAGCATTTCCGCCCTCTTTTTGTCCTGTTCCTTCATTGCCAGCTGGAACATTCCATAGAGAATCATCGTCGCCCTCTGACAGTTGGAAAACAGCAATTCCTCATAGGCCTGGTATGCCTCCCGTATCCGGTTAGCTTTTCCATAGATCTGGGCCTGCTTCCGCTTTCTGTCCGGATTCTGTATGGAAAAATATTCCAGGCATTCCTCCGCCTTATCAAACTGCTCTTTCCTTATATAATACGCGTACAAGGCCTCTGCCGCGCCACAGCGCACATCCTCCTCTCCGCTCTCCAGGGCGCCAAGATAACAGCTACGGATATATGCGTCGTATTCCTGCTTATCCTCAATCCCTTTCATCAGCCGCCAGCCGTCCAGCACAAGACCAATCTGCCACAACAGCCGCCCGCAGCCGGGATATTCTTCCGTCTTTTTCTTTGCCCAGCGGAATACCTCCTCATAGGATTTTATCCGGAGCCGGTCATTTAATTCTTTAACAAAGCTGTTTATCTCCTCCGGCGTCAAATCCTCCTTAAAGGACAGCAAAATATCCGGCGTAATGTCCAGCAGCCTGGCTATGGGGCCAAGGAGGGTAATATCCGGACAGGAATTCCCGTTTTCCCATTTATTTACAGCCGGCGCCGTAACCCCCAGACGGTTCGCCATCTCCTCCTGGGTCATGTTTTTTTCTTTTCTGTATTTACGAATAACCGTTCCTATCTGCATAGCTCTTTTGTCTCCTTTGCTTTTTTGCGCATCGGCCTCTGCTGGCTTGAGCATAGCAGATCTCTTCCGGTTTGACAACTGAAGCAAAGTTAAATACAGCTCAGAAAAATTAATCTTTGCTCATATGGCTGGCTCCTCTTATCAGACAATCTCATCCAGCCGCACCCCCGTCCTCCCGCCGGATTGTAACGTCCAGCTGGTTGTAGGGAATTTCAATATGGTTTTCATCAAACGTCAGTTTTATTCTCTCCGTCATATCCCATCTCACCGGCCAGTAGTCCCCAGGCCGTACCCAAAAGCGGATTTTCAGCATAACGGCGCTTTCTGCCAGTTCGGAAACCACCACCATCCTTGCCTCCTCCCCCATAACCCGGGGCTCCGCGTCTATTATGGTATAGAGAATGTCTTTGGCGGCTCTTAAATCGGATCTGTAAGAGATCCCGATATTTAAATCCATCTGCCGTTTGTCCTGGGCGGTTACATTGACCAGACTGTTGTTAACCAGATTGCCGTTGGGTATGACCACCATACGGTTATCCACGGTCAGGAGGCGGGTGTAAAACATCTGGATTTCTGCCACTGTGCCTTCCAGGCTGTCCTGGATAATGTAATCCCCCACCCGGAAGGGCTTTATAAGAAGAATTAGGACGCCGCCTGCGAAATTGGACAGGCTTCCCTGAAGCGCCAGGCCCAGGGTTAAGCCCGCCGAGCCGGCCAGGGCAATCACCGAGGTGGTATCCACACCAAACCGGGACACCGTGGCCAGAATGAGAATCATATAGAGAAGCGCCTTAACCAGGGAATCACAAAACTGTATGACCCCCATATCTGCCTTTGCCCGCTCCATGGAACGACGGATGATCTTCCTAATCAGCTTAATAAGCTTCATGCCGATAAAGAAGAATAGCAGGGCTAACAGCAGGCGCACGCCAAAATCCAGAATCTTTGGCAGCGCCGTATCCAGATACTGATCCAGCATCCCTATCTTTGCCACAGCTTCGTTAAGCTCCTCCTGGGCAGTTTCCAGAACGGTTTTATTTGAAATCATGCATTACTCCTGTTTATTCGGATTTTGAAGTTTTCTTTCCAGAAGCCGGCTTCACGGATTTCTGCGGCTTTTTAGAAGCCTTCGGTTTTTCCTCTTCTGCCTTCGCCGCAGATTTCTTTTCCTCCTCAGGCTTTGTAGCTCTCTGACCCTTCTTTGCTGCCGGTTTCTTCGCTTCCACTTTCTTTTCCGCCGCAGGTTTTGCCGCTTCCGTTTTCCCTGGTTCCGGGGCTTTCTTCACTTCCGCCAGCTTTACAGGCGTTTCTGCGGGCTTTGCCTCTTTTCCTTCCGCCTTTGTTTTTTCCCCAGGCTTCGCGGCCTTTTTCACCGGTTTCCTCCCCTCCGCCTTTGTGCAGGAAAATACTACCACTGCCATTGGCGGCACGGTGATCTCGATAGAGTCCTCCCTGTCATCGCACTCGGACTTTTTAGAGGTCTTTGCCCGGAGGTTCTTTATGTTGCGGCCGCCGAACTCCTCGCTGTCGCTGTTGAAGATTTCCTTATATTTTCCCTCAAAGGGCACGCCAAGTTTGTGCTTCGCATAGGTCAGCGGAGAGAAATTGCACACTACCAGAAGGGTTTCCCCGGCCTTCTCCGCGTTTCTGGTAAACGCCAGCATATTCTCATTGGCGGAAATATTGTTAATCCAGGTAAATCCGTTTGTGTCATAATCTCCCTCATAGAGGGCGGGATGGCTCTGGTAGAAATGGTTCAGCGCCTTCACATAGTCCTGCATATTCTTGTGATCCTGGTACTGGAGAAGCTCCCACTCCAGCCCCACGTTCTCATTCCACTCGTCAAAGGTGGCAAACTCCTGGCCCATAAACAGAAGCTTCTTGCCGGGATGCATCATCATATAGCCATAGGCTGCCCGCAGGTTATCCAACTGGGAATCCCTGTCCCCGGGCATCTTGCCCACCAGCGTGCCCTTGCCATGCACCACCTCGTCGTGGGACAGGCTCAGCACAAAATTCTCACTGTAGGCATAGATCATGCTGAAGGTCAGCTCCCCGTGATGATAAGCCCGGAATACCGGATCATAGTGCATATATTCCAGGAAATCATTCATCCAGCCCATATTCCACTTGAAGTCAAATCCAAGACCGTCCCTGTCTACGGAGCCTGTGACGCTGGGCCAGGCCGTGGATTCCTCCGCGATTAGAAGCACGTCGGGATTGCGTTTGTGGAACATGGAATTGAGATGCTTTAAAAACTCCACGGCTTCCAGGTTTTCATGGCCCCCGTAAATATTGGGCACCCACTCCCCATTCTGCTTGCCGTAGTCCAGATACAACATGGAGGCCACCGCGTCCATTCGGATGCCGTCCACATGATATTTCTCCGCCCAGAACATGGCGTTTGCAATCAGGAAATTGCTTACCTGGGGACGTCCGTAATTGTAGATCAGCGTGCCCCAGTGGGGATGCATACCCTTTCTGGGATCCAGGTGTTCATACACGCAGCTTCCGTCAAAAGCCGCAAGTCCAAAGGCATCCTTTGGAAAATGGGCCGGTACCCAGTCCAGAATCACGCCGATGCCCTGGCCGTGAAGGTAATCCACGAAATACATAAAATCCTCCGGGGAACCGTAACGGCTTGTGGGCGCATAGTAGCCTGTCACCTGATACCCCCAGGACGCGTCCAGGGGATGCTCCATAATGGGCAGGATTTCAATATGCGTGTACCCCATATCCTTCACATACTCCGCCAGCATAGGCGCCAGCTCCCGGTAATTGTAAAACTCCCGGCCTTCCTCCTGGGGTCTGGCATAGGAGCCCAGATGTACCTCATAGATGGACAAGGGAAGTTTCCTGTAATCCTTCTTCTTTCTCTCCTCCAGCCACTTCTCATCCTTCCATTCGTATCCGGTAAGCTGTGTCACAATGGAGGCTGTGTTGGGCCTTAGCTCCGCCGCGTTGGCGTAGGGGTCTGCCTTCAGCATGGGGAGGCCCGCCTTTGTCTTAACCTCATACTTGTAAATCTCCCCTGTCTTAAGTCCTGGGATAAACAGCTCGTAAATGCCGGAATCCGCGATTTTATGCATCTGATGGCGGCGTCCGTCCCACAGGTTAAAATCCCCCACCACGCTGACCCTCTGGGCCTCCGGGGCCCAGACTGCAAAATATACGCCCTCTGCGCCTTCTACCGTCATGGGATGGGCGCCCATTTTCTCATAGATGGTATAGTGGGTACCTGTTTCAAATTTATGCAGATCCTTCTCTGTAAATACCTTTGGCACAAACGCGTAGGCATCCTGGAATTCCATGGTTGTGCCATTGTCAAACTCTGCCAGGTAAATGTACTCCGGGATCCTCTTCTGGGGAAGGAGAACCGCAAAAAAACCGTTTTCATCTGCCTGCTCCATCTCATAAGCTTTTCCACTCTTAACAAGCTTCACAGTCATCCGGACCGCCGTCGGCACAAACGCCTGGATCAGCACGTTTCCGTCTGCCTCATGGGGCCCCAGAATCTCCCCGGGATTGTTCTCCTCCGAATAGACTACGGCCTCAATCCGGGGCCAGTTCATCAGTTCATACAATTTACCTTCCATAGTTTCCTCCTATTCCTGTTCCGCATCCGCCCTCCCAAGACCTTTGTATCTGGAAGCATTTCTGGCTGTTTCACATCCCGAAATCCTTCCCGGTCTTGTTCGGGCTGATGCTGTTTTCCAGTTCCGCATCTGCCCTCCCATGACCTTTGGATCTGGAAGTATTTCTGGCCCTGTTTGGGCTGATACTGTTTTATAATTTCAGAAATTCCTCCTCTGAGAGTATGGGGACCCCCAGCTCCCTGGCCTTCTTGTTTTTGCCCGAATTGGATGTTAGATCATTATTGATGAGATAATCCGTCTTGCCGGTGACGGAGCCGGTAACCTTGCCGCCCCGCTCCTCTATAAAGGCTTTCAGCTCGCTGCGGTTGGCGAAGCGCTCCAGGGTTCCCGTGATGACAAAGGTCCTGCCCGCCAGGGTCTGTTCCTCCCGGACCTCTTCTTTCTTAAGGTGCAGCTCCTTTAGGAGACGATAGAACCTCTCTCTTCTGCCCGCATCCGCGAAATACTCCACAAAGCTGTCTGCGATCACGGTTCCCACACCGTCTATGGCAGATAAATCCCCGGAGGACGCCTCCAGAAGCGTTTCCACCTCCGCGTCAAACTGCTTACAGATAAGTCTGGCGTTGGAGAGCCCCACATTGGGAATCCCAAGCCCGTAGATAACCCGGTAGAGACTGGTTTCCCTGGCACGCTCCAGGCTGTCCATTAAATTTACATAAGATTTCTCTCCAAACCCCTCCATGGTAACGATCTCGTCCCTGTATCCGGACAGCCGGAAGAGATCTGAAAACTCATGGACGAATCCCCTGGCAATGAATTTTTCCAGGGTGGCCTCGGATAGCCCCTCTATATTCAGCGCATCCCGGCTCACAAACAGCGTAAAGGATTTAATCTTTTTGGCCTGGCACTCCGGGTTGGCACAGTAGAGGGATTCCGCATCATTGACCTTGAGAATCTCCGTGGCTCCCCCGCAGGTGGGACAGGCTTTGGGGATATCCGTTACCCCGCTGCGGGTGAGATTTTCCGCAATCTGGGGTATAATCATATTTGCCTTGTATACCTGGATGGTGTCCCCGATACCCAGCTCCAGGCCCTTCATAATACTGATATTGTGGACGCTGGCCCGGCTGACTGTGGTGCCCTCCAGTTCTACCGGTTCAAAAATGGCCACCGGATTAATAAGGCCTGTCCGGGAAGGGCTCCATTCAATCTCCTTAAGGACGGTCTCCCGCATCTCATCCGCCCATTTAAAAGCAATGGAATCCCGGGGAAATCTGGACGTGGCCCCCAGGCTCCTGCCGTACTCCATATCGTCGTATACTGCCACCAGACCGTCGGAGGGCACAGGGTTTTTCTCTATGGCCCGGGAAAACCACTCCACGGTCTCCGCCAGGTTTTCCCCGGTAACCACCCGGTACTCCACCACGTCGAAGCCCTGTTCCCGCAGCCACACAAACTGCCGCTCCCTGGAATTTTCAAAGTCCACACCCTCCGCCCGCACCAGGTTAAACGCGTAAAACCGCACGTTGCGGCGGGCTGTGATCTCATTGTTCAGCTGACGCACGGAACCGCTGCACAGATTTCTGGGATTTTTATACCGGGCTTCCGCATCCGGGATTTCCCTGTTGATTTTTTCAAAATCCTCGTAGGTGATTACCGCCTCCCCCCTGAGAATCAGCTCTCCCTCAAAAGGAATGACAAGAGGCACATTTTTAAACACCCGGGCATTGCCCGTAATCACCTCGCCCACTTCCCCGTTTCCCCGGGTGACCGCCTTTACAAGGCTTCCGTTTTCATAGGTCAGTACAATGGTCAGTCCGTCCAGCTTCCAGGACAAAAGGCTTTTGTGTACGCCCACCCATTCTTGCAGCTCCTCCACCTCTTTTGTCTTGTCCAGAGACAGCATGGGGCTTTCGTGGCGCTCCTTGGGAAGCTCGCTTAAAACCTCATACCCCACCTTCACCGTGGGACTTCCCGCCAAGGTGACGCCCGTCTCTTTTTCCAGACTCTTCAGTTCATCGTAAAGCCTGTCATACTCCAGGTTGCTCATAATTTCCCGGGCCTCCTGGTAGTAGGCCTTTGCCGCCCTGTCAAGAAGGCGGGTGAGCTCCTTTATGCGGGCCATGGTGGAATCCTGATTTCCTTTTTTCATAGCGATTTCTCATTTCTAATTTCCAGTATTTTCCATCTTTTGTATTTCCCGGACAGCAGGCATTTTACTTCTGCCGACCGATCTCTTTTATCTTATCCAGAATCTGGTGGGCCGCCTGTTCCTTGCTCATAAGCTCCAGGCTCTGCTCTCCCTCCCGGGTTATCATGGTAATCACATTAGTGTCTGTGCCAAAACCCGCCCCTTCTGTGCGAAGGCTGTTTGCACAGATGAGATCACAGTTTTTGGCGGCAAGCTTCTTTCTGGAATTCTCCAGAACATGGTCTGTCTCCATGGAAAATCCGCAGAGCACCTGCCCTTCCCGCTTATGTTCCCCCAGATATCTGAGTATATCCTGTGTCCGCTTCAGATGAATCGCAAGCTTCCCCTCCGCCTTCTTGATCTTCTCCCCGGCCACCGTATCCGGGGTATAATCCGCCACGGCCGCAGCCTTTATTATATAATCGGCGTCCGCAGCCCTTTCCGCCACAGCCCGGAACATATCCTCCGCCGAAACCGTCAAAACCGTCTCCACAAACCGGGGCGGCGTCACCTCCATATGGGCGGCCACCAGGGTTACCTCTGCCCCCCGCAGCATGGCGGCCCTTGCCAGGGCGCAGCCCATTTTCCCGCTGGAATGGTTGGTGATAAAACGCACCGGATCCAGGGCCTCCCGGGTGGCTCCCGCTGTCACCAGCACCCGTTTCCCGGCCAGATCCTTTTCACAGGCAATTTCCCGGAGAATATGTTCCACCAGCGCCGCTTCCTCCGGCATCCGGCCATCCCCGGTGTCTCCGTTTGCCAGCATCCCCTTCTTGGGCAAAATGACCTCATATCCGAAATGCGCAAGCTTCTTTAAGTTGTCCTGGACAATGGGATTGTGGTACATGTGATGGTTCATGGCCGGCGACACCAGCTTCTTACAGGGGCAGGCCAGCACCGTGGTGGTGAGCATATCGTCCGCCAGCCCGTTTGCCAGCTTACCGATCACATTGGCCGAAGCCGGAGCCACCAGCACCACATCCGCCTGCTTCGCCAGCGCCACATGTTCCACACTGTACTGGAAATTCCGGTCAAAGGTATCGATAAGGCATTTATTCCCTGTCAGACTTTCAAATGTGATGGGATTGATGAATTGTGTTGCGTTTTTCGTCATTAACACCTGCACATTGCCGTTTAATTTCCTAAGCATCCTTGCCACATTTGCCATTTTATAAGCCGCAATGCTCCCGCTTACCGCAAGCACTGCCGTTTTTCCTTTAAGCATACCGCTCTCCCTATATCTCTAAAATCTTCTATTTCAAAGCGTCTCTCCTGCCACAATATCCAGATGCATATCTATTTAAAGATAAGTATACCAGAATCTTTCAAAATTCCTATACCCTTTTTCTAAAAAATGTGATATAAATATTCTGTATTGTATTGTATCTCCCCAGGGAGAATAATAACAAGGAGGAAAATTTCATATGAAAAAACGTTTCAACACAAGGCAGTTAGCCCTATTGGGGCTTCTGACCGGCGTACTGCTGCTTATGGCGTATACGCCTCTGGGGTATCTGAACATTGGCCCTCTGGCCATTACCTTTAACATCATCCCCGTGGCTCTGGCCGCCATAACCATGGGCCCTATAGGTGGAGCCATCATAGGAGCCGTATTTGGACTGACCAGTTTCCTGCAGTGTATCGGCGTGGGCGGAACCAGCGCCATGGGCGCGGCTCTGTTTGCCATCAACCCCTTTCTCGCCTTTCTCCAGCGCTTTGTTCCCCGTCTCCTGGACGGATTCCTGCTGGGATATATTTTCCAGGGCGTGAAAAAAATTTCCAACGTTCATATTTCCTGTTTTATCACGGGTTTTTGTTCTGCATTTTTAAATACCCTGTTCTTTATGACCGCCCTGGTGCTCCTCTTCGGCAATACCGCCTACATACAGGAGATGATTGGCGGCCGGAATATCATAGTCTTTATCTGCACCTTTGTGGGCGTCAACGCCGTATGCGAAATGCTGGCTTCCACAGTGATTACCGGCGCCGTGGGCTTTGCCCTCTATAAGGCCGGGCTCGTCACAAAGCCAAATCCATAAAGCAGCTGCATTTTACGGGAGGAATCCGCCATGGTTTTAGCAATCGACATTGGAAATACAAATATTGTCATCGGGGGCTTTGAGAACGGGCGGATTCTGTTCTCCGAGAGATTCCAGACAAATCACAAGGCTACCAGCCTGGAGTACACCGCCATTTTTAAGGTAACACTGGAAATCCACAGCATCAGCCGGACGGAGATCACCGGCGGCATTCTCTCCTCTGTGGTTCCCTCCGTGACCGGCACTGTGAAGGATGCCGTGGAGAAATACACCGGTACGCAGGTTCTGGTGGTGGGCCCCGGCATCAAAACCGGCCTTCGCATCCGGGTGGACAATCCGGCCCAGCAGGGCAGCGACGTGATTGTGGGGGCTGTGGCCGGGGCCTGGGAATACCCGGCCCCCCTGATTCTCATTGACATGGGTACCGCCACCACGGTGTCCGTCCTGGATCAGAATAAGACCTTTATCGGCAAAATGATTCTGCCTGGTGTAGGAGTTTCCCTGGACGCCCTGGTCAGCCGTACTTCCCAGCTTCCCAGGATTTCCCTGGAGCCCCCGAAGCATCTCATCGGCAAAAACACCGTGGAATCCATCCAGGGCGGCATCCTCTACGGAAACGCCGGGGCCCTGGACGGCATCATCCGGCGCATTCAGGAAGAGCTTGGGACTGTATGCACGGTGGTGGCCACAGGAGGCCTGGCAAAAATCATCCTTCCCCTGTGCAAAAGCCCCATTCTCCTGGATGAGGAGCTGCTGCTAAAGGGGCTGATGCTGATTTATGAGAGAAACCAATAAAATGCCAGACTATGATTTAGGAGGAGTAATTTTAATGGAACGCAAAAAAGTACTGGTTTTAATCCCTATGACACCGGAGCAGAAAGACCGGCTCTGCCAGGCCATGCCGGAAGCCGGGTTCACCCATGTGCCAATTTCCCAGGTGACGGAAGCGCAGGTCCGGCAGGCTGAGATTATCCTTGGAAATGCCCCTGCTTCTATGATTGGGAAATCTGAAAATCTGGCCTGGATACATTTAAATTCCGCCGGTTATGACCCCTATATAAAGGAGGGCGTCCTAAGTCCCTGCACCCTGTTAACTTCCAGCAGCGGCGCTTATGGGAAAGCCGTTTCAGAGCATATGTTTGCTATGCTGCTGGCTCTCCAGAAAAAGCTCCATCTCTACCGGGATGATCAGAAGCAGCATATCTGGGGGGAGGAAGGCCAGGTGACTTCCATCACGGACTCTTCCGTCCTGGTGCTGGGAGCCGGGGATATCGGACAGCATTTTGCGGCGCTGGCCCATGCCCTGGGAGCCCGTGTCATCGGGGTAAAGAGGCGCCCGGGAGAATGCCCGGCGTGCATGGATGAACTTTATACCATGGAAAAGCTGCCAGAGCTTCTTCCCAAAGCAGACGCAGTCGTCTCCTTCCTGCCAAGCACGGAGGAGACCAGGGGCCTCTTTGACCGGGAGCTTCTGGGGCGCATGAAGCCCGGAAGCTTCTTCTTAAACGGCGGAAGAGGCGATCTGGTCTGTACAGAGGCTCTCTGCGACGCCCTGGAGTCCGGCCATCTGGCGGGAGCCGCCCTGGATGTCACATTCCCGGAGCCTCTTCCCAGGGACCACCGCATCTGGGATATCCCCAATGCTTTTGTGACGCCCCATATCTCCGGAAACTACCATTTACCGGAAACCCTGCGCAACGTGGTCAATATCTGTATTGAAAATGTCAGAAGGTACGCCGCCGGAGAACCCCTGCAAAATCTTGTAAAAAAACAGACCAAAAATGCCTCAGGGGCAGTATAGACGCTTCAGAATCTGAAAAGCAGAAAAACAGGGGAGGCTGCGGTTTTGTACGCCGCGGCCTCCCCTGCATGTGGAACTGCCTGTTTCCTTACAGTCCCCCTTTTTACTCTATTAGCCGTTAATCATGAAGGATACCAGCTTATCAATATCCTCCTTCTCGTAGGCGATCAGCTCCAGCTCGGGAATCTCACCGTTGGAGAAGATGTTTGCCATGGATACATACTGGGATAGCTTGGATTTCAGATTCAGTCTGTCTCCCTCGCCTGTTACCAGCTCCACCTTGCCTACACACTTGTCGATTACCTGGAAAAATTTCTCAATGTCATTAATGTTCTGTACTTTCATTTTACCTGCTCTCCTTTCCTTTGGATGCTTTCTTTTTTTCTATTTTCTCTCTACAACCCCTATTATATCCGGTATCCCTTTATTTGCAAGTGCTTTTTTCTATTTTCCAAAAGTTTGTGAAATTTTTACCATTTTAGGCGGATGCTCTTGTCTGTTATCTCTATTTTACCATCTTTTAACAGTTTTCCCACCGCTCTTTTAAATGCATTTTTACTAATCTGCAGCTCCCGCTCTATGATTTCTGGGGAAACTTTATCATTGAAGGGCAGTACCCCGTCGTATTCTTCCAGCACCTCCAGCACCTTCTGGACGTCTTTCTCCATCTGCTGGGGGATCTTTTCCCGCACGCTGATATCCAGCTTCCCGTCCTCCTTGACGCCTGTAACCCGGGCCTCCACGATCTGGTTTACCTGGAGATTTCCAAAATACTCCTGCCTGCTGACCAGGGCAGAATATGTATCGTCCACTGCCACAAACGCGCCAAAATTCCCGCTGATCTCATAGACTCTTCCCGTGACCCGGTCGTCCTTCCGGTAGGGAGAATCCGTCCGCAGGTAGTTATACACCTTCATGGTGGCGCAAAGACGGCTGCTCTTATCAACGTAGAGGGCCGCCAGCACTTCCTCCCCGGGACTCACCCTCTTTGTCTGTTCCCGGAAAGGCAGCAGCAGGTCCTTTTCCAGTCCCCAGTCCAGAAACGCGCCGATCTTTCCCACATCCGCCACCTTGAGCACCGCTGTCTCCCCCAGCGTCAGCTTTGGTATAGACGTGGTGGAAATAAGCCGGTCTTTGGAATCCCGGTAGACAAAAACCTCTATCTGGTCTCCTGTCTCTGCATCCTCCGGCGCCTGCTTTCCAGGCAGCAACACCCGTTCCTCATCCCCCGGCGCCTCCGCCAGATATACGCCAAAATCCACCTTCTTTACCACCGTCAGTATCTGTCTTTCTCCCAATGCAATCATGTATTTTTGTCCTTTCCCTATCTGGATATCAACATTTCCCGGTAATCTTCGCCTCCGCCATCCCGTTCTCCCATACTTTTCAGGTAAACTCTATGACTGCATAAGGCTTTCCCACCTCATCGCACAGGGACACCGTGCAGCAGCCCGCCCCCTGCTTCACCCGGGGATAGATCACATCCCCCAGAACCGCCTGTCTCTTGTATTCTGCCCGGAGCTGGCGGATGGGGAATCCCTCCGGCAGATAATCCCTGGCCATCTGGACATACTGGACATTGTTTACATGGTGGTTAGTGTCCAGATGGGATTTATGCACAGGAAACGCCTCCCGGTCCCCAGCGTCCTCCGGCACCGTGATCTTCCGGGGCGCATAGTCCATGGTCAGTTTTTCTTCTATTGTATAAGCCTCTGCCACATGTTCCGGCACCTTCACCGGGCGGCCCCGCCTGGTGTCCAGAAAAGCCCACAGGGTGTTGGCGTAAGCCAGAAGCTCCCCCTCCCGGTTTCGCATAGTAAAATTACGCATACCGGTAAAGCCGTTGAAATCGTAGGGCCAGGTCTCCACCGCAATCTCCTCGCACAGGTCCGCGTAGCGCTCCACCACCACCTGCCAGGAGCTCAAGACCCAGATCTGGCTATGCCGCTCCAGAAAGTCAAGGCCTACCCCCAGGGATTCCGAGTGAAAGGTGCTGCAATCCTGAAAATAATTTAAGATAGAATCCAGTGTGATTTTCTTGTCCTCTCCCACTTCGCTGTAGCGGACTCTGCTGTCAAATGTGTACATGTCGGCTTCCTCTCTGCAATGTAACCGGCTGTTATCCCGGTCAATGGTCTGTATTATTTTTCCTTAAACTCTAATTCATTTCTGATTTTACCATCTTCGCAGGCCTGGCGCAAGCAATACCCCGCAATATTCGAAAAATCCTTCTCTTAATAAAAGCTGCCTCCTGGCATTCGTCCACAAAAAAGAGGGCCGGCCAGATCCTGTCACGGCCTGGCCGGCCCTCTTTTTTGTCCCCCTTACCAGCGGCGCGATAAGAAGCAGAAACGCCCGGGACCGTATATTCTGTTCTGCTTTCTCTAAAGCTTCCAAAGGGCTTAAGCAAACGCCTCCACCGCCTCCGCCATATACCGCACATTCTCAAGCGGCGTATCCCGGGGAATCTCACAGCCTGCTGCTATGATATTCCGGTTGGGGATACCCACTAAACGCCTTACCTCCGCAAAAATGCTCTCCCGGTTTCCCCTTAAAACAGCCACCGGGTCAATGTTTCCGCTGATGCTGCAATTCTCCGGCAGGATTCTGGCAGCCTTCTCCAGGGAAACCATGTGGTCGCAGTCCACAATATCCGCCCCCGTCCTGGCAATAAGGGGCAGCTTTTCGGTAATATTTCCGCAGATATGCAGCTTTACCTTCGCCCCGGCCTCATGGATTACCCGGAAAAGCTCTATCTCATAGGGAAGCACAAACTCCTCGTACAAAGCCGGGCCGATAAGGGAAGCCGCCGCATCCCCCACGCCGATAATGTCCGCCCCGCAGCGGATCTGTTCCTTCGCAAAGAGAGTGGCCTGCTGCTGGCACACCTTGAGAAGCTCATGCATGGCCTCCGGCTCGTCCAGAAGATTCAGCATGACATTTGCCATGTCCATAAGGTCGCAGCTTTCCGCAAAGGCTCCCTCCACCCAGCCGATCACCGGAATTTCCCCGGCGGCCTTCTCATGAAGCAGGCGGACGGCCTGCAGGCGGTCCTCCATGCGCCTGCTGCTTCCCGGATCCACGGCTTTCACCCTGGAAATATCCGTGATTTCTTTCAGAAACGGCTCCGGGCAGTAGGGCACGTTATCCGGAGGAACCACAACCGTAGCCCCAAGCCCTTCCGTTTCCCGCATGGGATCCGAAATCACGCAGAAACAGTCCGTGGAAAAATTCTCGTAGCAGTAGATAACGCCCTCAGCCAGCTTCCGGTAATCCGTCACATACTGGCCGTAGGGAATTCCCAGAAGCTTCGCGGGCATCATCATAAAAATATTCAGGTTTGGCAGGCGGTCCACTTCCTTTCCCGCCTGCCTGTTCATCACTCTTTCGTACGCGTTCATCCGTTATTTCTTCCCATTGTTATAATCCCTGACAGCCTCGAACATAGCCAGCAGATTTTCCGCGCTCACCTGCCCCTGGATGTTGTGGGTAGTGTTAAACACATAGCCGCCGCCTTTGGCAAACAGCGCGATCCGCTCCGATACCTCCTGGTACACATCCTCCGGCTTTTTGAAGGGCAGAGTGTTCTGGGTATCCACGCCGCCGCCCCAGAATACGAATTTATCTCCCCATTTCTCCTTCAGTTCCTTTCCGTCCATACCCTTTGCAGAGAGCTGGACAGGATTCAAAATATCGATGCCGCTCTCATAGAAGTCCTGGAGGAAGGCGGAAATGGCTCCGCAGGAATGGAAGAAGGTCTTCCATTTGGTATTCTCATGAATCCACCCGTTAATCTTCTGATAACAGGGCTTGTAAAATTCCCGGTAGGTGTCCAGGGACATAAAGGGCCCGTTCTGGGTGCCAAAATCCGTGCCTGAAACACACATCACCTGAATCTTATCGCCGCAGGCCTCGTAAATGAGTTTTGCATTGGCAAGCGCCGCCTCCGTGTGCATTTCAAAGACCTCATGGATATAATCGGGGCAGATGGAATGGGCCATCATAAAGCTGGGCAGGTCCCGGATCCCCTTGGGATGTTTTACGCTGGGCCCGGGTACGATGGCGAAATCCCCAAGGGCCGCCAGATTGCCGCTGTAGGCGATGCCATACCCGGTATTGTTGTAGTAGTCGTCGCACTGCTTCTCCAGAAACCGGAGCTGCTTGTCGTTTAACACGGTGTAATCCTTGCCGAAGTCCTCCCTGGCGCTGTCCGTGTCCTCGTCAAATTCAATGTTTCCCCTGGTAATATTGTCAAAGAAGAATCCTCCCTTTGGCATCATGCCGCTGGGTGGCACGCTCATGTCTCCCTGGGGATAAATATAGGTGCGTCCCTTTTCGTCCACTGTGGTGTTGAATTCCAGAGGCACATCCACCTCCAGGCCGCTCTGCATGGTCCAGGGCTTTCTCCCCTCATTGCAGAAACCGAAAATATTGTAGTTGCCTGTCACCTCCACCACGTCCAGATGAAGAGCCTGGCGCACATCCTCCTCCACCTGGCCCAGAAGCTGTAAGGGCTCGTGGATTTTAATCTTTTTCTTCTCAAGCCCCAGGGCGTCCCGCAGACGGGCCAGGGCGTTGGCATTGATGCCGGACACGCTGGTGGCGCCCATGTCCACTACAAGCTGTTCCGGTTCCTCATGATTTAAAGTCTGGTTTAAACGTTCTCTGCTGGTTAACATAATCTATTCCTCCTATTCCAGTATCGCATATTGTTTTTACTTTCTGGCTTTCTCTTTCCGCACCTTCCCATACTGGTCGATCAGTACAGCCACCAAAAGGGTTGCGCCGGTCACGAATGTCTGCCAGTACACATCCACGCCCACGAGAGTCAGCACATTGGTAATCAGAGTCATCAGAAGGGAGCCGAGAAACGCTCCGATTACCGTGCCCTCTCCGCCCTGGAGGCTGGCGCCGCCGATGATTACCGCCGTGATAACCTGAAGCTCCAGGCCGGTTCCCTGGGTTACGGAAGCCGTTCCCATACGGGCCGTCATAATTACCCCCGCGAATCCTGCCAGGAGTCCCACGATGACATAATTTAAAATTTTCATCCTGTCCACCGCGATGCCGGACAGCCGGGCAGACTTTTCACTGCCGCCGATATAGTAATTCTGGCGGAAAAACCGGGATTTCCGAAGAAGAATATCCCCGATCACCACAAGGATCAGCGCATACCAGATAGGCATCTGAAGCCCCAGGATTACCTTCTGGCCCAGGGCGTTAAAAGCGTCCGGAAGGCCGGAAATATTCTGCCCTCTGGTGACGATCAAGGTAAGTCCACGGAAAAGGCTTAAGGACGCCAGCGTGGTTACAAAAGGATTGATTCCCAGAATGGACACCACAAACCCGTTGAAAAGTCCCGCCAGACCGCCGATTACAATGCCAATCAGAACCGCCGCAATCACCGGCGCGCCGCTTCGCAGCACAATACCAGCCATAGCCCCGGAGAACGCCAAGACAGAGCCCACCGACATGTCAAATCCGCCGCTTACCATAAGGTTGGTCATGCCAACCGCAATAATCACCGCAATGGAAAGGCTCAGAAACAACACGCTTAAGTTTGCAAAGGTCAAAAATATGGGGGAATAAATGGTCATAGCAACCATAATACATATGATTACAAAAAATATAAAAAATTCCCTCTGCTTTGTCAGCTTTTTTAAAATATTCATACTAAATCCCTCTATTCCAGTTCCGCATCCGGCTTTCCAGATGCTGTCTCCAATTCCGCATCCGGCCTTCCAGATGCTGTTTTCAGTCTCTCCTGGTTTCCTCCTCCTTCACCCCGGTGGCAAAGGACAATATAGATTCCTCCGTGGCTCCTCTAGCGGGGCAGTCCGCCGCGATCTGTCCTTCCCGCACCACCAGAATCCGGTCGCTGACCCCAAGGATTTCCGGCAAGTCCGAGGAGATCATCAGGATGGCCGTGCCCTCCGCTGCCATACGCCTTAAGAAGGTATAAATCTCACTCTTGGCGCCCACATCCACTCCCCTGGTGGGTTCATCCACAATCAGAAACCGGGGGCGGATGCCAAGCCACGTGGCAAGGAGCACCTTCTGCTGGTTGCCGCCGGACAGTTTCCCCACCTTATAGGAGACGCCCGGAATGGCAATGCGGAACTGATTCACCGCCTCCTCCGCAGCCTTTTCAATCTGCTTCTCCTGCATAAATCCATTTTTGGAAAATTCCGGTAATCTATTGGATATAAAATTCATCTTCAAGTCAAAATCCAGATACAGGCCCTGTTCCTTCCGGTTTTCGCTCATATAGCCGATACCGTTTGCGATTGCCTCCCGGACGCTGCGGATTTCCACCTGCTTCCCGTCCAGGGTAAGCGTCCCTGCATCCAGCTTATCCGCGCCGAAGATAGCCAGGCCAATTTCGGTTCTGCCGGCTCCTACCAGGCCGGACATGCCCACGATCTCCCCCCTTCGCACCTCAAAGGAAATATCATGGAACAGGCCTTTTCGTTCCAGATGTTCCGCCCGGAAGCAGACCTCCCCGATCTTTTCATCCTCCTGGCGCTTTCCGTATATATTCTCAATCTTTCTTCCCACCATCTTGGTAACCAGAAATTCTTCGTCAATATCCGTCACCCTGGCTTCGCAGATGTATTTTCCGTCACGGAGGATGGTAACCTTATCCGCGATCTCAAAAATTTCGTGAAGATGATGGGATATATAAATAATGGCAATCCCCCGCTCTTTTAAGATACGGATATTGCGGAAGAGCTCCTGCACTTCCACCTCGGTCAGAGAAGAGGTAGGCTCATCCAGCACCAGAATCTTCGGGTCACAGGAGATAGCCTTTAAAATCTCGATTACCTGCCTGTTTGCCACAGACAGCTCCTTAACCAGCATCCCCGGATCCAGCTGCTCCATATGGAAAAGCCCCAGCATTTCCCGGGCGCTCTTATAGAGCTCCTCCTTCTTTATAAAGCCTGCTTTCCCCACAGGCTGTCTGTTTGCAAAAATATTTTCCGCAATGCTTAAGCCCTGCACCAGGCTCAGCTCCTGGTACACAATGCCGATTCCCTGGTTCTGGGCATCCATGGGGGAGGAGAAGGACACTTCCTTTCCGTTAATAAAGATCTGCCCCGCCTCCGGCTTATGGACGCCCCCCAGGGTCAGCATCAAGGTAGATTTCCCGGCTCCGTTTTCCCCCACCAGGGCCAGCACTTCCCCGGCGTCCAGGGTGAGGTTTACATCGTCCAGGGCCTTCACGCCGGGAAACTCCTTGCAAATATGTTTCAGCTCCAAAATGTGTTTATCCATAGCCACACCACACTTTCCAAATCCTTGCCGGACAGCCCCTGCCGTCCGTCCGCCCCTAAGGGCACGCATGAAGAGTTACCTGGAAGGGATTCTCCCCAGGGCATACGCCCCGGGGAGAATCTTTCCTTCTCATGAATTTTCTCAGCGTTTGAAATACTGATAATTGTTCTCATCTACAATGATTACGCCGGTATCAACCACAGCCGGAATTCCCAGCACGCCTGCGGCGGCGTTGTCCGTGGTGATCTCCACATTAGAGTGGTTCAGATTCATCAGAATCTGGGTTCCATAGTAGGGCATCAAAGCGGTCTGCTGTGCCACGGAGGCGGAAATCACGCCTTCCTCAATGGCTTCCAGAATCTCGCTGCTTCTGTCCATAGCGATGATCTTTACTTTTCCTTCCAGTCCGGCTTCCCTTACAGCCGTAGCGGCTCCGGAACCACCGGTAGCGTCAAAGCAGGCGATTCCTGCCAGGTCGGGATATTTCTGCAATGCGGTGGCAATATTCTGGGCCGCCACAACAGAATCCTGCTGGGAGTCAATATGCTCTACAAGCTCAATATCCGGGTATGCCGCCAGGGCCTCCTTGAAACCGTCGCCCCGCTCCTCCAGATTAGACTGGCCCGGCTGGTAAACCATGACAACCTTGCCTTTTCCGCCAATCAGGTCTGCAAGCTTCTCACCGCCTGTCTTTCCTGCGGTCTTATTTCCCGTTCCCACAAAGGCGATTCTGGAGGAATCCGGAAGATCTGCGTCCAGGGTGATTACGGGGATTCCCGCATCTGTCGCTTTCTGGATGGCCGGCTCCAGCTGCTTGTCAAAACCGATTACCAGAATTCCGTTGGGCTTCTTTGCGATAGCCTGCTCAAAAGCCGCCACCATGGCGTTCATATCCAGCTCCGCCGGGCCTACATACTCTGTGCGCACACCCAGCTCCTTGCCTGCCATTTCCATACCCATTTTATGATCGTAAAAATAGGGGTCGCTGCCCAGAGCCGCCACTTCAATGTAGAGCTCATCGCTTGTATCCAAAGCTGCGGAAGCGTCTCCTGTTTCCTGGGGCGCTTCCTGGGATACGGGAGCTGCGTCTCCCTCTGTCCCTGCGCTGTTTCCCGAGCATCCGGTCATCCCTACTGCCAATATAACAGCCGTCAGAATACCAAAAATACGTGTAAACCTTTTGTTTCTCATGCCTCATCCTTCCTTTCTTCTCTAAAAAGTAGCTCTGTTATCTGGTAACCTTATGGTAACGCACTTCCCCGGGAAGATGCGCTGGCAATTTTTCTAAAAATAGCACTATTTTATCCTGTTATTTAATTATATTCCTCATTGGGATTTCATTTTCAGAGAAAACCGGAGTCTGATTTTTGTTCCCTTCCCGGGAATGCTCTCAATCTCCATGGGATTTTCCCCATAAAGCATTTCCAGACGCCTATGTACATTCACAAGGCCTATGCCGTTTCGCGTGTCGTGACGCTCCTCTGCCTGGGAATCAAAAAGTCTCTTCAAGGTATTTTTGTCCATGCCCACTCCGTTGTCGGACACGCAGAGCTCCAGGCAGCCCCGGACAATCCCGGCATGAACCCTTACCTGTCCCCCCTGGGCTTTCCGGTCCAGACCGTGGACAATGGCGTTTTCCACCAGAGGCTGCAAAATCATGGCCGGAACCTGGATAGTTTTTGCTCCCTGCTCCACCTGGATTTCATAATCCAGGCGGGGGCCAAAGCGGGCCTTCTGGATAAAAAGATAATCCTCTGTAATATCAATTTCATGGCACAAGGGCACCATCTGGGACGCCACAGACAGGGTGTAACGCATAAGATTGGAGAGTCTGGAAACCATTCCCCGGGTTTCCCCCGCCCCCTCAATCTGGGCCAGGGCACAGATACTGTTGAGTGTGTTAAAAAGGAAATGGGGGTTGATCTGCATCTGGAGGAATTTAAGCTCCGATTCCCGCAGAAGCTTTTCCATCTTAATATTGTTGAGATTTGCCTCCTGCAGCCGCAGCTCCATTTCATTTTTCTGCTGAATGGCATCCATGGACTGCTGCAATTCCTCCACCATGGAGTTAAAGGAGACAATAAGGGTGTTGATTTCCACGTCGTTTCCCACAGGCGTATCCCGGATAGTCAGATCCCCGTCAGCCACCTTGCGGAACTTCTCTGCCAGATTCCTTAAGGGACGGGATATATACCGGGATGTAGTATAGGCAAAGATGGCGCAGAGAAGAATGAGCCCCGCCACCATCAAGGGCAGATAAATCCTGCTGGCCTCCAGCACTTCGTCCGCCAGCGCCAGCCCCTGGCTGGAAGCATACAGCCGGTCCTCCATGGCCAGATAGGCGTGCTGGCTTAAAAATTCCAGGAGAATACTCATAATCCGCAGATCGTCACGCATATAGATGGTGGACAGCTCCCGGTTCTCCCGTGCCTGGAAGATCGTCTCCCCCATTTCATGGTAGGATTCCAGAACCACATAGAGATCCCGGTAAATATAAGAGTGGTCGTTTCCGTATTTCCCATAGAGCGCGGAAATAATCTCGTAGGCCTCCGTATAATTCTCCTGATAATTCCCGTAATATTCCTCCCTTAAATACAACACATTGTTGCTTGCATTCTCATACATCCCCGTAACCGCATGGATAAAGCTCTGCATTTTGAGAGCCTCTGAAATATATTCCCGGTTGCGGGCGCTTACTTTCTGGTAAAACTGAAGAATATAGAAAATGCTCACGGAAAACACAAGAATAATCAGAAAATAATGCTTCAGAATCCGGCCCATAAGATTGTCGGAGCCCCGGATTTTCTTTCTTTTCATGCCTTACCCCCTTCCGCTCCCGATAACGTTCTCCCCGTTCTGCTCCCGTTACCGTTTCCCCAGTTTTACGACGGGTTTCTTCCCGCAACCAGCTTGTACTCCTTAGGCGTCATCCCTGTAGTTTTCTTAAACACACGGCAGAAATAATTCTGATCCTGATAACCCACAAGCCGTGAGATCTCCATAATATTCTTTGTGGTGGAAGCCAAGTACTCTTTTGCCAGCTCAATCCGTTTCCAGGTCACATACTCAATAAATGTCTGGGAATACTCCTCCTTAAAAATCCGGCTCACATACTGGGCCGTAAATCCCAGGTAATCCGCCAGCCCCTCCAGGGAAATGGCCCCCGTAAGGTTGTCCATCACATACTGATTAATCTTCCGTATCAGCCGGTGGTTGGGGGTATCCATCTGTTTTAAAAGAACAGCAAAAAAATCATCCACATAGCTTAGACAGAAAATCTGAAGCTCCTCCTCCGTTTCCAGATACGCGCAGGCAGAAAAAGGCCACTTGCTGTTAAAGGGCTCCATATCAAACCCCAATGTATAGACAATATGCTTAAGGGAGGCAAAAAACTGGGCCACAAACTCCTTTTTCTGTTCCAGATCACAGGAAAATCCGATAATCTCCCCGATCATTTCCCGGGAAATCTCCTTCCCTCTGGCCGGGTCCTTCCTGCGCAGAGCCTCTGTCAGCAGGGATTCCAGCGGGTAGGGATAGGTACACACCGGAGCCGCCTGGGAAATATCCGAGGCCAGCTCCACCGCACCGGCCTCCAGGGAGTTTACCAGGGACAAAGCCTCCTGGTAAGAATACTGGAAATTCTCCATGCCCGCCTTTACGGTTCCGATGGACACCGCCGCAGCCAGCCGGTGATAGCGGAGCTTGCGAAGAAGCTCCCTCCCAATGAGAACTGCCTCCTTCTCGTAACTGGAAAATTTCCCCACAGGAATAAAGACCGGAATATAATTGAGAATAAAACCGCCTACCATATGAAAGCAGAGGTAACTTAGGGATTCTGAGACAGAGCGCAGAATTTTCTCCCTGAACAGCGTAAACGTAATGGAATCCTCCCGCAGGCTGTCCTTGTAATCCTTGAGAATCACCAGCAAAAAATACCCCTGCTCAATCTCATAGTGAAAAAAGCTCTGGTAAAAGGTCACGCTCCCGGAATTGGAGATACCGTTTATGTAAGATTTCACCAGGTCTCTGTGGATAATGCTGCGGATGGTGCTTAAGTTTTCCTCCATCTGGTCCCGCTTGCTCCGATGCTCCTCCCGCTGCCTGAGAAGCTCCGCCGCCCGCCTTAAACTTGCCTCAATCTCCTCCTCCTGGAAAGGCTTCAGAAAATAGGCCTTGGCTCCCAGTTCCAGGGCCCGCTGCACATAGTCAAACTCATTGTAGGCAGAAATCATGAAAACCAGGGTATCCGGGCATTCTTTCAGAATCTCCTCCGAGGCCTGCAGCCCATCGCACAACGGCATGTGGATATCCATAATCACAAAATCCGGCGAAAGACTCCCCGCCATCTCCACGGCTTCCCGGCCGTTGGCCGCCTCCCCGGTTATCTCGAGAATATCCGGAAGATTTCTTTCCACGATTGTCCGGAAGGCATAGCGGGATAAATATTCATCATCAGCAATCAACACTTTATACATAGCGCTTCTCCTATATCTGTATTATAAAGAAACGCCCTCCAAAACAAAACTGGACAAATTTACATTAATAGCATCAAAATAACCCCGGCGGAATTCTCCGCCGGGGGCCCTGGATTATTATTTTCCACTCTCTTTGCAACTCACATCCCCTGCCGATACCCCAGAGGCGGCACCCCGTATTTCTCTTTAAAAAGCTTCCCAAAATAGCTGGAGCTCCCAAATCCGCAGGCGCTTCCAATCTCGGCCACCGACAAATCCGACTCCTTTAGCAGGCCGGCCGCCTGGATAAGGCGGTACTCATTGATATACTCCATGGGCTTCTTCCCCGTGTACCGGCGAAAGGACCGGAAACATTCGCTGCGGCTTACATGGGCGTACTCTGTCAGATCCCGGATAGTAATATTGTCCGCAAAATGCTCTTGTATATAGGAGATCATCCGCTTTACCACATCCCCGTGGCGTTGTTTCGTCTCCCTGGTGTCAAAGGCGCGATTTTCCCCGGAAATATATTCCAGGGTGGTAAGCCACAGCTCACTTACCAGGCCCAGGCACCGAAGCTCATAGCCGGATTCCTCATCCTTAAGCTCACAGATCTCTTGAAGAATCTGCGCCATCCTCCTGCCGGAAGGGCTGGCCGCCTCTATGCAGAATCCCTGGAGCGGCATTTTAAGGACTGGCTGGAAGTATTTCTGAAATACGCCTCCACCCGGAAACAGGGAAGGCGGAAAGCCCACGCCGATCAGCACTGCATTTTCCTCCGGATGAACCTGCCTTGCCATATGAAGAACATTGGCGTTGACAAACACGCAGTCGCCCTTTCCCATCCGCAGGCAGGTTTCTCCCGTGTAAAAATCCAGGTCCCCCTCCACCAGCAGCCCAAACTCAAAAGAGTTGTGCCAGTGACAGTTCATGGTGTAATCCAGAAACGTGCCATAATCGTCCGACCATGTCTCCAGAGGAAAGGAAATATCCTTATAATCAATGAGCTCCCTTAGATGCTCATCTGTCTTAACCGGCCCCGCCTGCATAAAATCCACTCCTTTTGAAACTATTCTCATAATAATTAAGACTATATTTATATACAAATCACAATTTCGATATTATTATTATATTCGCCGCATATGAAACTGTCAACCAGAGGGCAGGTGCGGGACTGGAATGGAGGAAACAGATATGAGCAGAGTTAAAGACATGACCCACGGAAATCCTACAAAGCTGATTTTTTTCTTTGCGCTGCCGCTTATTATAGGAAACCTGGGACAACAACTCTATATGATTACGGATACGGTCATCGTTGGCCAGGGAGTAGGCCTTGACGCCCTGGCCTCCCTTGGGGCCACGGACTGGATTTACTGGCTTGTCCTCTGGTCAGTGCAGGTACTGACCCAGGGGTTTGCGGTTCTCATCACCCAGAATATCGGGAAGGGAAACGAAAAGGGCATTAAAAAAGCCATTGCCATGTCCACACTTTTGTGTCTGGCAATGGGTACCTTGATCTCTGTGGTATTTCCGTTTCTGGCATCCCCTCTTCTGGGGCTATTGAAAACGCCAGAGGACATTTTTGCGGGAGCTCACTCCTATGTAATCGTCATGTACGCAGGCACGCTTATTGTGATGGCATACAACATGGCCTCCGCCGTGCTGCGCTCCTTTGGGGACGGGAAAACGCCCCTTATCGCCATGATTATTGCCGCCGTGGTAAATATCGGCCTGGATCTCCTTCTGGTCATGGGATTCCACTGGGGCATTGTAGGCGCAGCCGCAGCTACCATATTTTCCCAGTTTCTGGCATTTCTCTACTGTCTGTGGATGATCGGAAAAATCCCGGCGGCAAAACCGGACCGGGAGGACTGGCGTCTGGATATGCCGGTAATGGTAAAACTTCTAAAGCTTGGTATGCCACTGGCTCTCTCCCATGTGGCCATTGTGTTTGGAGGCATTATCCTCCAGTTTGTTATCAACGGATTCGGCTCCCTGTTTATCGCCGCCTTTACCGCAACCAACAAGCTGTACGGTCTCCTGGAGAGCTCGGCCATCTCCTTTGGCTTTGCCACAGCCACCTACATCGGCCAGAATTTCGGGGCCCGCAATCTGCCCCGGATCCGAAGCGGTATAAGGAGCGCCATGAAGCTTGCAGCAGTTTTTGCCATAGCCATCTCCATTGCCATGGTGGTGTCCGGCCGTTACCTTCTGATGATGTTTATCTCCTCCTCAAATGCCAACGCTCCCCTGGTACTGGATCTGGCCTATCAGTACCTTACCGTTATGAGCGTGACGCTGATTATCCTCTATGCCCTGCACATCTACCGCTCCGCCATCCAGGGCATGGGAAACACGGTTATCCCCATGGTAGCCGGTCTGCTGGAATGCGTGGGCCGTATTTCCGTGGCCCTCTTCCTTCCCCGGATCATGGGCGAATACGGCCTGTTCTACGCTGAAACCACCGCCTGGGTGTTCAGCGCAGTCTGCGTAATGAGCTCTTACTATGTGATTGTACATAGATTTCCGGATACATAAGGAAAGAAGCTCCCTCTGCGCGCCTATTGTCTTTTATTCCCGGGGCTTCACATTTGTAAGCCAGAACAGATGTGAATGGGCTCCGGGAATTTTCCCTCAACCCCAGACAATCCTGCGATATTTATCCGGGTCGGTATCTCCCTCGGTGGAGAACATAAGCACCTGGCTGGAGCCGTCCAGCCCCAGAGCCTCCCGCAGCTCCCTGTAGTAATCATCCTCCATGATGGCAGAGATGACGCCCATTCCCACAGCTCCGGACTCTCCGGAGCAAACCGCCGGATCGCCCTTTAGGGGTGCTGCCAGCATCCGCATTCCCTTGACGCTCACCCAGTCGGGACAGGACACAAAGGCGTCCACATGGTTGCGCAGAATGTCCCAGGAGATAATGTTGGGCTCGCCGCAGGCCAGACCGGCCATAATAGTCTGGAGGCCGCCCCCTACCGTTTGGGGCTCGCCGTCCCCTGCCACAGCCCCTTGATAGAGACAGTCCGCGCTCCGGGCCTCCATCACGATGAATTTGGGCGGATTGTCGGGATAAAGGTTCACAAAGCAGCCCACTACCGCCCCGGCCAGAGAGCCTACGCCGGCCTGGACAAACACATGGGTAGGCGGACTGATTTCCTGCTGGCGCAGCTGCCCCGCAGCCTCCCCGGCCATGGTGCCGTAGCCCTGCATAATCCAGGTGGGGATTTCCTCATATCCCTCCCAGGCGGTGTCCTGAACCACTACGCCGTGTTCCGTCCGGGCCGCCTCGGCGGCAGCCATACGAACGCAGTCGTCATAATTGACCTTCTCGATGGTGACCTGGGCGCCCTCCCTGGCAATGTTTTCAAAGCGGCTACTGGCGCTTCCTTTAGGCATATGTACCACTGCCTTCTGGCCCAGCCTGTTAGCCGCCCAGGCCACTCCACGGCCGTGATTTCCGTCGGTAGCAGTAAAAAAAGTGGCCTGGCCGAATTCTTTTCCCAGCTTGTCGCTGGTAAGATAATCGTAGGTGAGCTCAGATATGTCCCGGCCCGTCTCCCCCGCAATATACCTGGCCATTGCAAAAGAGCCGCCCAGCACCTTGAAGGCGTTAAGGCCAAAACGCCAGCTCTCATCCTTCACACACAGAGCGCCCAGTCCCAGACGGGCTGCCATGTTGTCCAGACGGACCAGGGGGGTAACGGCGTACTGGGGAAAGGAACGGTGGAAGTCTCTGGCCCTGTCTACATTTTCTGCGGACATAACAGACAAATATCTGTCATCACTGGGAGGCATTTTGTTCAGAATCCATTTCATCGTTTCAGTCATTTTTCGTTTCTCCAGAATATTTTTTTCACTAACTTCTATAAATAAGTTATCATTTCCTTTTTGTTTGTCAACGTATATTTTGAAAAACAGTTCCCGAACACCTTCTACCATGATGGCAGAAAAAACCCTGCGTCTGCTGATATCTCTTTCTCCCTCCTGGGGCATGCTAAAAACCCCGATGGATTTCTCCACCGGGGTTTCCAAAACAGGGCTACAAGGATTCGAACCTTGAAATGACGGAGTCAGAGTCCGTTGCCTTACCGTTTGGCGATAGCCCTTCATTTGTGTGTCAACAAATGGTATTATAATCTATCCGGGAAAAAAATGCAAGCCCTTTTTTTATTTTTTCTTATTCTTTTTTTCTTGCGGTTTTTCCAAATTTCTATATAATAGAAACAAAGGAAAGAGACAGCCGCAATTCTGCGGCCAACCCAGAATGGAGGAGATTATGCCAAAAAGAACCGATATCCGAAAGGTACTCATCATAGGCTCCGGCCCCATTATCATCGGCCAGGCCTGTGAATTTGATTACTCGGGCACCCAGGCCTGCAAGGCCCTTCGGAGCCTGGGCTACGAGATCGTATTGGTGAATTCCAACCCGGCAACCATTATGACCGACCCGGAAATCGCCGATGTAACGTATATTGAGCCGTTGAACGTGGAGCGGCTGGAACAGATTATTGACAAAGAAAGGCCGGACGCTCTGCTGCCAAACCTGGGCGGACAGTCCGGCTTGAATCTGTGTTCGGAGCTCTACAAGGCCGGCGTCCTGGACAAGTACCAGGTGAAGGTCATCGGCGTACAGGTGGATGCCATTGAGCGCGGGGAGGACCGCATTGAGTTTAAAAAGGCCATGAATGCCCTGGGCATTGAAATGGCCCGGAGCGAAGTGGCCTACTCTGTGGAGGATGCCTTAGGAATCGCAGATGAGCTGGGATATCCTGTGGTGCTGCGCCCCGCCTATACCATGGGCGGCGCAGGCGGCGGCCTGGTATATAATAAAGAAGAATTAAAGACCGTATGCGCCAGAGGTCTCCAGGCCAGCCTGGTGGGACAGGTCCTGGTGGAGGAATCCATCATGGGCTGGGAAGAACTGGAGCTTGAAGTGGTCCGCGACGCCGACAACAATATGATTACCGTCTGCTTCATTGAAAATATCGACCCCCTGGGCGTTCACACCGGAGATTCCTTCTGCTCCGCTCCCATGCTGACCATTTCCGAAGAGTGCCAGAAACGACTCCAGGAACAGGCCTACAAAATCGTGGAATCCGTGCAGGTTATCGGCGGCACTAACGTGCAGTTTGCCCATGACCCGGTCAGCGACCGCATTGTGGTCATTGAAATCAATCCCCGGACCTCCCGTTCCTCCGCGCTGGCAAGCAAGGCCACCGGCTTTCCCATCGCCCTGGTGTCCGCCATGCTGGCCGCCGGGCTTACTTTAAAAGACATTCCCTGCGGGAAATACGGTACTCTGGACAAATATGTGCCGGACGGGGATTATGTGGTTATCAAATTTGCCCGCTGGGCCTTTGAGAAATTTAAAGGGGTGGAGGACAGACTGGGAACCCAGATGCGGGCCGTGGGCGAGGTTATGAGCATCGGAAAGACCTACAAAGAAGCCTTCCAGAAGGCTATCCGCAGCCTGGAGACGGGACGCTACGGCCTGGGTCATGCAAATAATTATGATACCCTTACAAAAGAACAGCTTTTAAAGATGCTTATCACCCCCTCCAGCGAGCGCCATTTCCTCATGTATGAGGCTCTCCGGAAAGGCGCCACCGAAGAGGAAATCCATGAGATTACCAAGGTGAAAACCTGGTTTATTTCCCAGATGCGGGAACTGGTGGAGGAAGAGGAGGCGCTGCTTGCCTGCAAAGGACAGTTACCCTCCGGAGAAGCCCTTATTTCCGCCAAGAAAAACGGCTTCTCCGACAAATATTTAAGCCAGATTCTGGAAGTCCCGGAGGAGCAGATACGCAACCGCCGTCTGGAACTTGGTGTGGAGGAGACCTGGCAGGGCGTTCATGTAAGCAGTACCCCGGACAGCGCCTACTATTACTCTACCTACAATGCCCCGGACAAGAATCCGGTCTCCACGGACAAGCCTAAAATCATGATCCTGGGAGGCGGCCCCAACCGCATCGGCCAGGGCATTGAATTTGATTACTGCTGCGTCCACGCCTCCCTGGCCCTTAAAAAGCTGGGCTTTGAGACAATTATTGTAAACTGCAATCCGGAAACCGTGTCCACAGACTACGACACTTCCGACAAGCTCTACTTTGAGCCGCTGACCCTGGAGGATGTTTTAAGCATTTACAACAAGGAAAAGCCCCTGGGCGTCATCGCCCAGTTTGGTGGGCAGACCCCGCTCAACCTGGCGGCGGATCTGGAGAAAAACGGCGTCAAAATCCTTGGGACCTCCCCTTCTGTCATTGATCTGGCAGAGGACCGGGATCTGTTCCGGGCTATGATGGAGAAGCTTGAGATTCCCATGCCGGAATCCGGTATGGCTACTACCGTGGAGGAGGCCTTGAAAATCGCCGGTTCTATCGGCTATCCCGTTATGGTGCGCCCCTCCTATGTACTGGGCGGCCGGGGTATGGAGGTGGTATACGATTCGGAGAGCATGACCGGCTATATGAACGCCGCCGTCGGCGTAACCCCGGACCGCCCCATCCTTATTGACCGCTTTCTGAACCATGCCACAGAGTGCGAGGCAGACGCTATCAGCGACGGCACACACGCCTTTGTGCCTGCCGTTATGGAGCATATCGAGCTGGCCGGCGTCCACTCCGGGGACTCCGCCTGCATAATCCCCTCCGTACACATTTCCCCGGAAAATGTGGCCACCATCAAGGAATACACCCGGAAAATCGCGGAGGAAATGCATGTAAAAGGCCTTATGAATATGCAGTACGCCATTGAGAAGGGAAAGGTATATGTGCTGGAGGCCAATCCCAGGGCATCCCGTACCGTGCCCCTGGTATCAAAGGTCTGCAATATCCGCATGGTGCCTCTGGCCACAGAAATCATCACCTCTGAACTGACCGGACGCCCCTCCCCCGTTCCTGCCCTAAAGGAACAGGAAATCCCTAACTACGGGGTAAAGGAAGCGGTATTCCCCTTCAATATGTTCCAGGAGGTAGACCCTGTCCTTGGACCGGAAATGCGCTCCACCGGCGAGGTATTAGGCTTATCCCGCTCCTACGGCGAAGCCTTCTACAAAGCCCAGGAAGCCACCCAGTCCAGACTGCCCCTGGAGGGAACCGTTCTGATCTCCGTAAACCGCAAGGACAAAGAGGAAGTAGTGGAGGTTGCCAGAAGCTTCGCCAGCGACGGCTTCCGCATTATCGCCACAGGCACTACCTACGAGCTGATTCACGAGGCAGGAATCCCTGCGGAGAAGGTAAAGAAGCTCTATGAGGGACGCCCCAATATCCTGGACCTGATTACTAACGGCAAGATTGATCTCATTATCAACTCCCCTGTTGGGAAAGACAGCGTCCACGACGACAGCTACCTGAGAAAAGCCGCTATCAAGGCCAAGATTCCCTACATGACCACCATAGCGGCCGCCAAAGCCACTGCCAGCGGCATCCACTATATCAAAGGCCATGGCAGAGGGGAAGTAAAATCCCTGCAGGAGCTTCACAGTGAAATTCACGACAAAGAAATGTAAAGCAGTTTCATCAACCTTATAGCTTCCCGGGCTTTAACTGTCTGGGAAGCAAAAAACAGGACATCCCCCGTATATTTCCAAAGGATGTCCTGTTTTTATGATAAATACCTGTCCGGAAACAGATGGAAATTGGGGGCCTCTATCTCCTTTACCATATCTACCAGAAGCAGCAGTTCCCGTAATTCATCGTCCGGTATCAGATGGCTGATATAAATCATTGGCTCTCCCCTCCTAATAGCTGTACGCCCAAAGATTTTTCATCTGCTTCAGCAAATCCCCCAGCTCCCAGGTCTGGGCGCTTCTTATTCTGCTGTTGGGGTCGTTTAAGGTGATTTTTCCATCCTCTGTCACCCCTGTCAGCACGATGAAATGACCGTAGTCCGTAAAATCTCCAGGGCCCATAACACAGATAATGGGGGTTCCCTCCCTAAGAAGATTCAGAATCTGTTCCTTATTAAAGGGCACCTGGGAAGCCTTAAGCCCCAGAAGGGCCGCGCCTTCTGTCATAAGATCCCAGGAAGAGCCTGCACCGGACACGTAATATCCCTCACTCTCCGCCAGGACAGCCACCTGGTAGGGATCCCAGATGCCGTTTCCGCTGAGGCCGCAGCGTACCATGGCAAGGCAGGTGGGCCCACACCCTGTCAGTGCCAGAAAATCATTTCCGTAAGTCTGATATCCCCACCTCTCATCCCATTGCAGGAACAGGGGAATCTCCCCCTGGACGATCTCCTGGGAAAATGTAAGTGCCTCATTCCCGCTCCTGTGTCCAGGATACCCCATGACAAAGTCCCGTGTCTCCGGATTTTTCTCAAGCAGCGCCAGAAGGCTCTCCGGAATATCCTCCTCGCTGACCGGCTCTGCCATAGCCTCTACCGCCTCCGTAAGCCTCATCTCCAGCCTGATCCCTCCTCCAAGCGTCCCCGGCCATATCTCCCCCAGGGTTTCTCCCGTTTTATTTCCGGCAAGGCCAGAAAGAAAAAACATGGAAAGACAGCAGAGCACAAAAGCGCCGAACCTTAACAAGAAGCGCCGAAAGGCCCTCCTCCTTTTTCTCCGTTTCTGTTGTCTTTGTTTTCTCCGCTCCTCTATTCTGGAAAGCTCATTTTTAATCTGGTTCATCTTTATTTCAGTTTTGCAGTTACCTCTCTAAAAGTTCCGGATCCCGTTTTTCATACGCTACAAGCCCCGGCGTCTCCGCCCCATTGCGTTTCCAGACAGGCTGTCCCTACCGGCTTCCTTCCTGTTTCCTCTTGAGATAAAAGCAGCCGTAGGCCGGGATATCCACCCCCGAAGCCTCCATCTCCCTGCCAGAGAGAAGATCCACATACAGTCCGTCTGTCTCATGAATCCAGGCTGTCCTGTCTGTCTCGCTGAAATTGAAGAGGCCGATAAGCTTCTCCCCCTCAAATTCCCTCCCGATACACAGCACGGACGAATCCCAGGTCTCTATGGTATAGGCGTCTGCGTAGGACACAAAGACCTTCTCCTGCCTGCGGATTTTCTCCAGCCTGTCAAGCCCCTGGAAGAGCTTCCCCTCTACCGTATCCAGGTCGGTTATGCGCTTCGCCAGCTCCCAGTTCATGGCACCCCGGTGAATGTACCGGGAATCCGCCCTTTTATCCGGATCCTCTTTGTAGGTGTAATCGTTCACCTGTCCCATCTCGTCGCCCCCGTAGAGCACAGGAATCCCGGACTGCATAAACATGTACGCGTGAAGCGTCAGATCCATGCGGACAGCCCGCTCCATGGCAGCACCGTCTCCCTCAAATCCTGCCTTCTCAATGCCGCACATGGAGGCTGTGGTTCCGCAGAACCTTGCGTCACCTGAGACAGGGTCCGCGTTGTAGAGCTCCCCGCGGCTGTTGCTGTTCCCCGCATATCCCTGGAAATAATCGTTCAGATACTGCTTGTGGGCGCGCTCCTCCATGCCCTGGGCCCGTAAAGTGCCGTAGTCAAGCCCCCAGCCAATATCGTCATGGCAACGGAGATAGTTCAAAAATACATATTCCCTGGGAAGGGTATTTACAATGTCAAGCTGCTTTTTTAAGAGGCTTACATCCCTGGTAGCCACGGTATGCCAGGTAGTGGCCATAGTGGTGACATTGTAGAGCATATGGCACTCCGGCTTTTCCAGGGTTCCAAAATAGGGAGCCACCTTCTCCGGCTCCATCACCACTTCTCCCAGCAGGAGCACGCCTGGGCAGACAATCTCGCTAATCATGCGCATCATGCGCACAATGGTATGTACCTGGGGCAGATTCCTGCACTGGGTATTCAGTTCTTTCCATATATAAGGAACCGCATCGATGCGGATAATATCAATACCCTGGTTTGCCAGATACAGAAAATTGTACATCATCTCATTGAAAACCCTGGGATTTTTGTAGTTTAAATCCCACTGATAGGGATAAAAGCTTGTCATGACAAAATGCTTTGCGTCCTCAAGCCACGTAAAATTCCCCGGCGCCGTGGTGGGAAATACTTGGGGCACTGTCCGCTCATAGAGAACCGGTTCGTTGAAATCCCTAAAGAAGAAATAGCGGCTCTGGTATTCCCCATCTCCCTGGCGGGCCTTTTTCGCCCATTCGTGATCCTCGGAGGTGTGGTTCATGACAAAATCCATGCACACGTTGATGCCTTTCCTGTGGCAGGCCGCCGTGAGATCTTCCAGATCCTCCATGGTGCCAAGGCTCTCCTGCACCTTCCGGAAATCCGACACCGCGTATCCTCCGTCAGAACGCCCTTTAGGCGTCTCCAGGAAGGGCATCAGATGAATATAGTTCACGTTGCACTTCTCAATATAGGAAAGCTTTTCCTTCACGCCCTTCATATTTCCAGCGAAATTGTCAATGTAAAACATCATCCCCAGCAGATCATTCTGCCTGTACCAGTGGGGCTCTTCCTCCCGGGCCTTGTCCCGGGCTTTTAAACCATCGTTTCGCTCCCGGTAAAACTGCTCCAGATGGTCGCACAATTCGGCAAACATGGAGTCGTTATTGTACAGCTCCGTATAGAGCCAGTGGAGCTCCTCAAAATGTCTTTGAAATCTGATTTTATAAATACCTTCCATTTTCATTCTCCTCCCAGTATATGGCCGCACAGGCCCTCAGCATTTTTATCATAACATAAAATGGGTGAAACGCAAATCACTTTCACCCATTTTCTTTATACTATCTGAATCCAGTTTTCTCCATATCGGAAGGTATCCGTCATCTAGTCACTATTTCACAATCCGGTAATAGGTTCTTGCCGTCCAGCTATAGATGGCCACATAGAGGGCTGCGAAAACCAGGAAGCACATAAGCGTACACACCACATACAGTCTGGTGTTTGTCAAGTTAAAAAGCAAAAGGATTCTGGCAATCAGCGGAAACGCCACGGCCACATGGATACCTGCCGCCAGCAGGGGCAGGAAGAATACCGTGAGCACCTGGGAACGGATGGAAGCCCGCACCTCCGCCCAGCTCATCCCCACCTTCTGCATAATGACGAACCGCTCCTTGTCCTCATAACCCTCGGAGATCTGTTTGTAGTAGATGATTAGGACCGTCGCTACCAGAAACAGGCTTCCTAGGAAGATGCCAAGAAAAAACAGGCCGCCGTACACCCCGAAAAAATCCAATCTGGCCTCTGCCCTTGACTCTACGGTTCCGGCAAATTCCTCCTGGGACAGCACCTGGCGAAGGTCACTGTAAAATGTCTCCTGGGTTCTGGCGTCGCTATCCGTGTCAAATCCATAGTACACCCGGAGGTTACTGGCATTCTCCCCGTACACCTCCCGCTGGCGCTCCTCCAGACCGTAGAGCTCCTCCATATCCCGCACGACCAGATAATAGGTAGAAGCAATATCCGCGGCGCTCACACCATTTTCCAGAAAACTGTCCAGCTTCTCCACAATGGCATACTCCTTGTCAAACACCTTCAGGGAATCCGCCTCATAGGAGATATTCCGGTTGGCGTAAAACAAAACCTCCCCGCTCTTCAAGGTCTTATGGGCTCCGGTGAGCCGGTTGTAATCGGCCAGGGGCACAAAGAACAGATTGCTGATAAATTCCAGATCGGCAAACTCCCCCTTGGTGAGATCCACGCCTCCCAGCTCAAAGGTATCCCCATGCCGCACTGCGGCAAAGCTGAGATAACTATACCGCATTTCTCCCGTCACCGGGATCCCCTGCTCCTCCTGGAGCTGGGAAACCCTGGCCATCTGTTTCTCCCACGTCCCCTGTTCCTGAAGCTCCCCGTCTATCCGTGTGTATAGGGCAAAATCATTGGGGTAACGTGCCTCTAAGATATCCTCCATGCCGATCATCAGGGAGGTAGTGGAAGAAACCATCACCAGCACCATGGTGGACAGGACGCAGATACTGGCAAGCCCCACCGCGTTTCGCTTCATCCGGTAAAGGAGTCCGGACACGCTGGTAAAATGCCTGGTCTTATAATAATAGTTCTTGTTTTTCCGAAGGAGCTTTAGGAGCGCGATGCTTCCGGCCGTAAACAGGAAATAGGTTCCCGCTATGACCAGCATTACCGCCGGAAAAAACAGGCCGATGGAAGCTATGGGGTTGGTGATGGCGAGAGCCACATAATAGCCGGCTCCCAGGCAGATCACCCCAAGGAGCGCCATCAACCATTTTACCCGGGGTTCCTTCTCCCCCGTATTGCCTCCTTTGAGTAGCTCTACAGGGTTGGCCCACTGTACCTGGCGCACCATATTGGCATAGATCAGCAGAAAGATCACGCCAAACAGGGAAACCGTTGCCCACACTGCTTTCCCGGACAGGTAGAAGCCCAGGGATACCGCGCCTCCCAGCATCTTTGCGATAAGGAGAAACATGACCTTGTCCAGGGCGATCCCCACCAGAAGCCCGCCGCACAGGCTGATGACCGCCACAAAGAGCATTTCCCAGAAAAGCGCCCTGGAGATATGGCGTTTTTCCATACCCAGGATATTGAATACCCCAAACTCCTTTTTCCGCCGCTTTACCAGAAAGCTGTTGGTATAAAAGAGAAAGATCAAAGAAAAGACCATGATGATCCTGCTTCCCATGCCCATGGTGTATCCCAGCGTAGTCGCTCCCGGCATCTGGGCCAGGCCCGGATTCAAGGAGAGGGATTTCACAATATAGTACATGGCCACCGTGAATACGCAGGTGAGGATATAGGGAAAATAGGTTCCCCCGTTCTTTCGGATATTTCCAGCCGCCAGTTTCCTGTAAAATCCCCTACTCATAGCGCTCGCCTCCCTTTGCCAGAAGTGTCAAGGTATCGGAGATCTTCTGGTACATCTCCTCATCCGTCTGTTTTCCCTTGTAGATCTGATGAAATACCTCCCCGTCCCGGATAAACAGCACCCGTCCCGCATGGCTGGCCGCCTTCACGGAGTGGGTCACCATGAGAATGGTCTGCCCCTCCTGGTTCACCTTCTCAAAGACCTTGAGGAGGCTGTCCGTAGCCCGGGAGTCTAAGGCCCCTGTAGGCTCATCCGCCAGCAGGAGCTTCGGGTTAGTGATGAGGGCCCTTGCCACGGCCGCCCGCTGCTTCTGGCCTCCAGATACCTCGTATGGATATTTTTCAAGGATCTCCGAGATCCCCAGCTTCTTTGCCAGAGGACGCAGGCGGGCGTCCATCTCCGCAAATTCCTTTCTGCCCAGCACCAGGGGCAGAAAAATATTGTCCTGGATAGTAAAGGTATCCAACAGGTTAAAGTCCTGGAACACAAACCCCAGATTGTCCCGGCGGAATGCCGCCAGATCCTTCTCCCGTATCTGGGAGAGGCTCTTTCCATCCAGAAGCACCTGTCCGCTGGTTGGCTTATCTAAAGCCGCCAGAATATTTAAAAGGGTGGTCTTTCCGGAACCGGATTCCCCCATGATCGCCACATATTCCCCCTGCTCCACAGAAAAAGACACATTGGTCAGGGCCTGGACCTGGTTGCCTCCGAAGCGTGTGGTATAAATTTTTTTTAAGCACTGGGCTTCTACTATCACCATATTTATCAACCTCCATCTAAGTTCTGTTCCTTTTGTGTCTTTACTATAACAAAACGGCCGCCTGCCCGCCATTGATCCTGGTGACAATCCAGCCGTTTTGTGTGACATTTTTGTAAGGCCTTACTCCACCTCCAGCTTCTCCCTGTGAAGGTCTATGGAAAATACGCTTCCCTTTCCAAGCTCCGACTCCACCTGGATCTCGTGCCCCAGCATCCGCGCCGTCCGCCGGCACAGGTAAAGGCCAAGCCCTGTAGACTTCTTGCCGGAACGGCCATTATAGCCGGTAAATCCCTTCTCAAAGATCCTGGGAACATCCTCCGGCGAAATGCCGATGCCTGTATCCGCGATCTTCAGCACCAGCTCCGGCGTCACGGTAATGGTGACCGATCCCTGGCCGGTGTATTTCACCGCGTTGGACAAAAGCTGCTCTATGATAAACAGAAGCCATTTTTCGTCCGTCAGTACACGCATGGACACAGGCTCATAGACAAGCCTGGTATGCCTGCGGATAAACTGAGGCGCATATTTGTGAACCGCCTGTCTGATAATGGCATCCAGATCGTACTCCCGGAAAACAAAATCCGACGCACCCTCCCCCAGGCAGATATAGTTCAGAGCCATCTCCGCATAGGACTCAATGCGGAAGAGCTCTGCTCCCAGTTCCCTGTGCTCCGCCGTATCCTCCGCCTGCAAAAGCATACCCATCACTGCAATGGGGGTCTTGATCTGATGTACCCAGGTGGTATAATAGTCCATGCTCTCCCGCCGCTCGTTCTGCCATCGAATAAGGTTTTCATCGCAGATCTGCTTTAGGGCCCCAAGAATTTCCTGGTAATCCTCCTCCGCAAGCGTTCGTGGCTCTGGCAGCTTAGAAAGCAGCGTCTGCACATTCCTCCCAATGTTTTTCCGGTTTTCATGGGCCCTATAATAAGAAATAAAATGCCCCACCAGCACAGCGCCCCCCACCAGGACACACAGCCCGCCGGCATACAGCACCGCCTCTGTTTCCAGGTTATAGAGGGAAAAGATAAACCCGTAAATACCGGAAAAGACCAGAAACAAAAGGGCCGTGAGACGAAATTCCCAAAGATACCGAAAGAAAATCTTTTTCATTCCACTATATACCCGCTTCCCACCTTCGTCGTGATAAAGTCCCTAAGCCCTGCGCCCTCCAGTTTTCTGCGAAGCCGGGTCACATTGACCGTCAGGGTATTCTCCTCCACATAGGAATCCATCTGCCACAACTTTGTCATAAGGGCTTCCCGGCTGACAACCTTTCCCTTATTTTCCAGCAGGGTCTGTAAAATCCGGAACTCATTCTTTGTCAGCTCCACCCGCTCCCCCTGGTAAGTCATGGAAGTGTCGTTTAAATTCAGAATGGCTCCCCTGTGCTCCAGAACCGGAATTTTCCCGCCCATATCATAAGTCCTTCGCAGCACGGCCTGGATTTTGGCTGTCATTACGCTTAAATCCACAGGCTTGGGAATAAAATCGTCCCCGCCCATATTCATGGCCATGACAATGTTCATATTGTCCGAGGCCGACGACAAAAAGACAATGGGCACATTGGAAATCCTGCGGATTTCACCGCACCAGTGGTATCCGTTGTAAAAGGGCAGCATAATGTCTACCAGCACCATATGGGGATCATATGCCACAAAGGCCGGAATCACATTCCGGAAATCCTCCACACAGGAGGCCTCGTTTCCCCAGGCCTCCAGCTGCTTTTTTATGGCCCCTGCCATGGTGAAATCGTCCTCGATTATTAAAATGCGGTACATTTCCTCTCCTTTGAAGATCTCTTACCAAAGTCTATTCACTGCCTGTTCCCAAAAGCCTGCAAAGCTCTTTGTACTCCTCCCCGGTCACCTCCCGGTAATGGCCCGGCGCAATCCCCTTCAGCTCAATGTTCATAATGCGCACCCGCTTCAACCGCTCCACCCGGTATCCAAGGGCCTCGCACATGCGCCGGATCTGCCGGTTCAGCCCCTGGGTCAGGATAATGCGAAAGCCCTGTTTCCCCGTGCGTTCCACCTTACAGGGGCGTGTCACCGCGTCCAGCAGCACCTCCCCCTTCTCCACCTTGCGGATACGGACGCCCTTTCGCATCTGCTCCAGAAACGCCTCCGTCACCGGCTTATTCACCGTCACCAGGTACTCCCGCTCGTGGGCGTTGGATGCCTTCAGGATCCGGTTTACCAGCTCCCCGTTATTGGTCATGAGGATCAGCCCTTCCGAATCCTTATCCAGCCTTCCGATGGGATAGATCCGGGTAGGATACCCCACAAAATCCACGATATTTCTCCGCTCCCGCTTATCCGTAGTGCAGATTACGCCCTCCGGCTTGTTGACCGCCAGCAGGATCTCCCTCTTTGGCCCCTCGCTCACCTGCTTTTTCCCCACGCAGATCACCTGGCTGGGGCGTATCTTCATGCCTGTTATGGCAGTCTCCCCGTCCACGCTCACCCTGCCCTGGGCAATGAGGCGGTCCGCCTCCCTGCGTGAACAGACTCCCTTATCACTGAGATATTTATTTAAACGAATTTCTTCCATACTGTTTTTCCGCTCCCGCCTATTTCCCGGCCTCTTTGTTTCCGGCTTCCTTCTCCCTTGCCCGCTCCAGAATTTCCATCACCAGCAGGCTGTGCTCCAGCCGCCTGTCAAAAGCTTCCTTATCCCGGCTCTTATAATACTTTGCAAAGGCCGCCAGCTCATAGTACAGGCGTTCCGGGCTGTCCGCCAGGCGATACTGCTGCGGCTCACACTTATTTTTCTGGAAAGAAAACTCTGTCAGCTCATTTGCCAGGGAATGGCTCACCAGACAGCCCTTATCTCCCTGAATGCTGAAGCCGCAGGGAGCTCCACAGTCTTTTGCCCCGATTAAGACACACTGAAAATCCGGATATTCCAGAACCAGAATCCCGGAGGTATCCACCCCCCGCTCCATATTGGGGTAGTAATGCACAGACACAGGTCTGCCAAAAAGCCCGGCCGCCAGGTGGATATTGTAGACATTCAGATCCAGAAGGGCCCCGCCCGCCTTCTCCGGATCAAATACCGGCGCGATAACGCCCTGCTTAAAAGCGTCATACCGGCTGGAATACTGGGAATAATTCATCTGCACAATCTTTACATCCCCCACCCCGGGCAACAGCTCCTTCATTCTGGCAAAGTTGGGGTTGTACTGATTGGTAATAGCCTCAAAAATCCAGAGCCCCTTCTCCCGGGCAAATTCCGCCAGCTCCCGGGCCTCCCCAAGAGTCACCGTAAAGGGCTTCTCCAGAATCACATGTTTCCCTGCCTCCAGGGCTTCCTTTGCGAAAGCAAAATGCAGGGTATTGGGCAGCGCGATATACACCGCATCAATCCGGGGGTCTGCCAGCATGCTTTTATATGTCTCATACTCCACAGGAATCCCGTATTTTCCACAGATATCAGCCCGCACCTGGGGCTTCCTGGCAAAAAGCCCGTAAATCTCCATCTCCTCCACCAGAGCCGCCGCATCCAAAAATGTCGGAACAATCAGCCCGGCTCCCGCTACTCCTACTCTCATATGCATCCTTCCTTTCTAATCGGAAAGGGGGCCTTGTCCGAAAACACTGCCCCCTTGAACTATATGATCTCTTTCCTCGCATCAGACAGGCAGATTGTCTGCAAAACCTGTTCTGCCATCAGCAGGCGTCTTATTCATCTACGCTGTAGTTTGGCGCTTCCTTGGTAATATGAATATCATGGGGATGACTTTCCTTCAGAGAAGCCGCCGAAATCTTGATAAAACGCCCCTGGGTTTTCAAATCCTCCACTGTGGGCGTGCCGCAGTACCCCATACCGGATCGCAGTCCTCCCATCAACTGGAATACCGTATCCTCCACGCTTCCCTTGTACGCCACACGGCCCTCCACGCCTTCGGGCACCAGCTTCTTGGCATCCTGCTGGAAATAGCGGTCCTTGCTGCCGTTCTCCATGGCCGCAATGGATCCCATGCCGCGGTATACCTTGTATTTTCTTCCCTGGTACAGCTCAAAGGTTCCCGGGGACTCGTCGCATCCGGCAAAGATGCTTCCCATCATACATACATTGGCGCCGGCCGCAATGGCCTTGGTCATGTCGCCAGAGTATTTGATACCGCCGTCGGCAATGATAGGTATATCATAATCCCTGGCCACCTCGTAGCAGTCCATAATGGCGGTAATCTGGGGAACGCCGATACCGGACACCACGCGGGTGGTGCAGATGGAGCCGGGGCCGATACCCACCTTGACCGCGTCCACGCCAGCCTCGATAAGCGCCCTGGTAGCCTCCCCCGTAGCCACATTTCCGGCAATCACGGACAGCTCCGGGTAAGCCTCCTTCACCATTTTCGCGCAGCGGATTACGTTTGCGGAATGGCCATGGGCGGAATCCAGCACAATCACATCCACCTGTGCCTTTACCAGAGCCTCCACACGGTCCAGCACATTTGCCGTAATGCCCACGCCGGCGCCGCACAGCAGCCTGCCCTTGCTGTCCTTTGCAGACAGGGGATATTTAATCTGTTTTTCAATATCTTTAATCGTGATTAAGCCCTTCAGATTAAAATCATCATCCACAATGGGAAGCTTCTCTTTCCTGGCCTTTGCCAGAATCTTCTTCGCCTCCTCCAGGGTGATGCCTTCTCTGGCCGTTACCAGGCCCTCCGAAGTCATGGACTCTTTGATTTTCTTTGAGAAATCTGTTTCGAATTTAAGATCACGGTTTGTGATTATACCAACCAGCCTGCGGCCCTCGGTAATGGGCACGCCGGAAATACGGAACTTAGCCATAAGCTCATTTGCCTCTCCCAGCGTATGATCCGGGGAAAGATAGAAGGGGTCTGTGATGACACCGTTTTCCGAACGCTTAACCTTGTCCACTTCCTCAGCCTGCTGCTCAATGGTCATATTCTTGTGAATAATACCGATACCGCCCTGGCGCGCCATGGCGATGGCCATACGGTGTTCCGTCACTGTGTCCATACCCGCACTCATCATAGGAATGTTCAGCTTCACCGTCTTAGTCAGAAAAGTTGACAAATCCACTTGATTTGGAATTACTTCCGAATATGCCGGCACAAGCAGCACGTCATCAAAGGTAATTCCCTCTCCAATAATCTTACCCATTTAGAGACCCTCCCTTTCTCTCCGAATCCATCTTTCATTTGGTTATAGTTTCTCTATACTATCAAAAAAGCCCAGGCCTGTCAATCGCTTTTTCACGATTTCTTAACGTAAGATTTTGTTGGGCGTAAGGGTCTGGAAAATTTTCAAAAGCTCCTCCTCGGGCTCAATGATTACCTCCACGAGATTCTGATTCTGCTTGAAAATCAGCGCATAAGGCTGGAATCCCGTGGACCCGGTCATAGCGTGAATCTGTTTCATGGACTGCCTTTTATAGCCGTCCAGGCGCACTGAATCCTTGCAGGCCATACACTCCAGCTCTTCCATCTGAAAGCTGCCCAGTTTCTTGCGCTTCCTGGTCTTAACCACATCAATGTCAAGCTGCCCGTTCACAAAAAGATACTCATACTCCACATTCTGGTTGTTGCCCAGATACCAGGTGGCTATGGCTGCAATCACCAGCAACACAATGCACCGCACATCCAGCAGTAATGTTACCGCGGCCAGAAACACCGTCAGCACCATACAGGCTTTCTGTAAACCGCCCGTTCGGTTGTCCTTTCTGGCCTTTACAATCTGTTCCACATATAAGTCATGCATCCCGATTCCCCTTTTCTCCTGTTGTCTGCGTTTTCCCTTTTTATCAATACAACACAGTTTTTCCCACTTCTTTATATAGAAGGATACCACGCCGGTCCCATAATTTCAAGGACTTTCTCCCCCCTTTGAAAGCCATGAAGATCCTCCTTTATAAGGGCGTCAGAATAAAATCCAAGAAAAAAAGTGTGCCTCCGGATTCCTTTCCGGAAGCACACTTTGTAATTTACCATATTTCCCAGGAAGCTTTGCCTGTCTTTCAAGGCCTCTTACCGGAAGCTCCGGGAGCTTACATCATCCCCATGCCGCCTGCTCCGCCTGCGGGCATAGCCGGTGCATCTTCCTTAATATTTGCCACGCAGCTCTCTGTGGTCAGCAGGGTTGCGGCAACGCTGGTTGCGTTCTGCAGGGCGCTTCTGGTCACCTTTGCGGGATCCAGGATGCCGGCATCCAGCATATTCTCATATTTCTCTTTCAAAACGTCGAATCCAACGCCCGGCTCGCACTCGCGTACCTTGTTGATGATAACGGCGCCTTCCAGGCCTGCATTGGCTGCAATGTGGAACAGCGGGGATTCCAGAGCTTTCAGAATCACCTTCACGCCTGTCTTCTCATCGCCCTCTGTGCTCTCCAGCAGTTTCTCCACATCCTTGGCGGCATGGATATATGCGGAACCGCCGCCTGCGATAACGCCCTCTTCCACGGCTGCTCTCGTAGCTGCCAGAGCGTCCTCCATACGAAGCTTGGCCTCTTTCATCTCGGTCTCTGTGGCAGCGCCTACACGGATTACGGCTACGCCGCCTGCCAGCTTCGCCAGTCTCTCCTGCAGTTTCTCCCTGTCAAAGTCAGAGGTGGTCTCCTCTATCTGGTTGCGGATCTGGCTGATTCTCGCGTCGATCTCAGACTTCTGGCCCATGCCGTCCACGATTACGGTGTTCTCTTTCTGAACCTTGACAGATTTTGCCCGTCCCAGCATATCCATAGTAGCATCCTTGAGATCCAGACCAAGCTCCTCGGAAATTACCTGGCCGCCTGTGAGGATGGCGATGTCACGCAACATCTCTTTTCTTCTGTCGCCGTAGCCGGGGGCCTTAACACCCACTACAGTAAAGGTTCCCCGCAGTTTGTTTACGATCAAGGTGGTCAGAGCCTCGCCCTCAATGTCCTCGGCAATAATCAGCAGCTTCTTGCCGGACTGTACAAGCTGCTCCAGCAGGGGAAGCATCTCCTGGATATTGGCGATTTTCTTATCGGTAATCAGGATATAGGGATCGTCCAGAACGGCTTCCATCTTCTCCATATCCGTTGCCATATAAGCGGAGATATAGCCTCTGTCGAACTGCATACCTTCTACCAGGTCCAGCTCGGTCTTCATGGTCTTGGACTCTTCAATGGTGATAACGCCGTCATTGGAAACCTTCTCCATAGCGTCCGCCACCATCTCGCCTACTGCCTCATCCCCGGCGGAGATTGCGGCAACCTTGGCAATCTGGTCCTTACCGGTAACCTTGCTGCTCATCTTTGCGATGGATTCTACAGCGGCGTCTGTGGCCTTCTTCATGCCCTTTCTCAGAATAATGGGGTTGGCGCCTGCCGCCAGGTTCTTCATCCCCTCGTGGATAATAGCCTGTGCCAGGATAGTAGCGGTGGTGGTGCCGTCACCGGCCACATCGTTGGTCTTGGTAGCCACTTCCTTTACAAGCTGTGCGCCCATGTTCTCAAAAGCGTCCTCCAGCTCGATCTCCTTTGCGATGGTCACGCCGTCGTTGGTGATAAGGGGAGCGCCAAACTGCTTATCCAGCACTACGTTTCTTCCCTTGGGCCCAAGTGTTACCCGGACGGTGTCCGCTAATTTATTTACGCCCTGTTCCAGGGCTGCTCTGGCTTCTGCGCCGTATTTAATTTCCTTTGCCATGATCTTTCTGCCTCCAATTCTTATTCTCTTATTCTTCGCTCTTTATCTTATTTCTCAACGATTGCCAGGATGTCGTTCTGACGTACGATAATGTACTCGTCCTCTCCCAGCTTCACTTCGTTTCCAGCGTATTTGGAATAGATTACCTTATCGCCGGCCTTTACCTGCATGGTCACTTCTTTTCCGTCAACCATTCCGCCGGGGCCTACGGCAATAACCTCCGCCTCCTGGGGCTTCTCCTGGGATTTGCTTGTAAGGATAATGCCGGACGCAGTTGTCTCTTCAGCTTCAGATTGTTTCAATACAACTCTGTCTCCTAATGGTACTAACTTCATGTTTACTCCTCCTTATAATCTGAATCTTTTTTGGTTATTAGCACTCACCAACATCGAGTGCTAACCTCTGTGCATTATAATAATGCTTTCTTTTTTATTTGTCAACACCTTTCCTGAAATTTATATTTTTTTTATAATTCTTCCCTGCTGCGGTTTTTTTACGCTTTCTTTACGCCCCTCCCCCTTTTCTTTACGCCTTTTTTACCTACTTCCCTATTATAATAAACCTATATTACAATTCTTATTAACAAAGGAGAGCAGTATGAGAGAAGAAGTAAAAGATATCCTGTACGATGGGGAAAAAATCCTGTGGGAAGGGAAGGCAGAGCCCTTTGAACTGCTGGAGCCCCCTTTTAAGAATTCCATTATCCTTACCTGGTGTATCAGCGCCGTGGTCGTGATCGCGTTCCTGGTACTATACATCCCCTTCCATATCCGTTCGGGAGGAAAAATGGCACAGTTTGTGATTTCCTTTGTGCTGGTCTGCATGATCCCTTTTGTGCTGTCCATCCGCCCCATCACCACAAGAAATGCCCTGCGAAAAAAGATCACTTACCTGTTTACCACCGAAAGAGCCATCTGCGTCAATGACAGCCAGATCAATGCCTTTGCCATCTGCAAGGATACCCCCTGTAAACTGGAAACCCTGCCAGACGGCAGCAGCGTTATTTACATGGGAGAGGGCGCAATGAAGATCAAATCCAAGGGCAGCCGGGACGCCTCCGTGTTCCGCATTAAAAATTCCGATTCGGAGGATCTGACCGGGATGGTGTTCTACGGTGTAAAGGACGCCAAGGCGATCTGTAAAAATTTTGCCCCATTTTCATCTGTCATAGAAGCATAAAACTTTAAAAATAAAGAAAGGACTGCACATTCAGGTGCGGTCCTTTCTTTTTATGCCGTCTTTATTTTTTCTGTTTCAGCCTGGCCAGCTCGTCGAATACCACGTCGTTGACCACCTTGATGTATGTCCCCTTCATTCCCGAAGAGCGGGACTCAATAACGCCTGCGCTTTCAAATTTGCGCAGGGCATTTACGATAACAGAGCGGGTGATGCCCACGCTGTCCGCAATCCTGCTGGCTACCAGAATGCCCTCGTCTCCCTCCAGCTCATCAAAAATATGAATGATGGCCTCCAGCTCGGAAAAGGACAGGGTGCTGATAGCAGACTTGACAATCTGCACCTTTCTGGATTCCTCTGCGTTCTCCTCATTCACAGAACGCATCATTTCCAGCCCCACCACCGTGGTGCCGTACTCGCTTAAGATAATGTCGTCAATGTCATACTGCTCCTGATCCTTGTACAGGAACACGGTGCCCAGACGTTCCCCCGCAATATCAATGGGCGTAATGATGGCCTGGTACTGGTTCACATTCTCGGAAACAAAACCCAGCGTCCGCAGGTTCACATTCTCTTTTGTGGACAAAATACCCAGAAGCCGTTCATTGAGCAGGCTGTCAATATGCCCTCCCACCTGTCCCACAATCAGCTCCTTAAGCTCCTGCACCCCCTCGCAGCAGCCGATGCCCAGCACCTTCCCTTTTTTACTGAGTACCAGTACATTGGAATCCAGGATATCCGTCAGCACTTCACAGATATCATTAAATACCACTTTACTGGTGCTGCTGTTGTGTAGCAATTTGTTGATTTTCCTGGTTTTGTCTAATAACTGTACACTCATCTGAAATATTCCTCCCTGTTGTTTCATCCTAACACAGGGTTTCAATAATTTCAATAAGTTTTTATAAAATTCGATAAGTTTTTGAAAAATTCTGATTACTCTTTTTTATTCCCAATCCCTCTGCACTTCTCATCCGCGCAGACCAGCTTTGCTCCCTTCTCCACCATATATCCGCCGCACTTGGGGCATTTCTCCTTAGAGGGCTTCTGCCAGGACATAAAACTGCACTCCGGATTATCCTCACATCCGTAATATTTCCGTCCCTTTTTGGATTTCCGCAGCACCACCTCTTTTCCGCATAAGGGGCAGGGCACGCCGATCTTTTCCAGATACGGCTTGGTATTGCGGCACTCCGGGAATCCGGGGCAGGCCAGGAACCGCCCAAAAGGCCCGTATTTGATGACCATGTTCCGTCCGCACTCGTCGCAGACCACATCCGTCACCTCATCCTCAATTTTGATTTCCTCCAGATCCTTCTCCGCCACCTTTACGGCTTCCTCCAGGTCGGGATAGAAATTCTCCACCACGGTTTTCCAGCTGACCGTGCCTTCCTCCACACAGTCCAGGAGTCCCTCCATATTGGCGGTAAAGTCCACCTCCACAATGCTGGGGAAGGCCTGCTTCATCATATTATTCACCACTTCCCCCAGCTCCGTCAGATAGAGGTTCCGGTTTTCCCTGGCCACATACCTGCGGGCAATAATGGTGGTAATGGTGGGCGCATAAGTGCTGGGCCGCCCGATCCCCAGCTCCTCCAGGGTCTTTACCAGGGAAGCCTCCGTATAATGGGCCGGCGGCTGGGTAAAGTGCTGTTTGCTGTCAAAGGCCTGGAAGGTAAGCGCGCTGGTTGTATCCAACCCCTGGTTCAGGGTATTGTTCCCGGCTTTCTCATCCTCCTCCTGGATATATACAGACAGGAATCCGTCAAATTTCACTTTAGATGCTGACACGGTAAAGCGGTAATCCCCACCGTCGATTTTCACGCCTGTAGTCTCATAGACCGCGTCCGCCATCTGGCTTGCCGTAAAGCGCTTCCAGATCAGCTGATAGAGGCGGTACTGGTCCCGGCTCAGGGAATCCTTAAGGACCGCAGGCGTCCGGCTGATATCTGTGGGACGAATGGCTTCGTGAGCGTCCTGGATCTTCTTTCCCGCCGCTCCCGCGCCCTGCCGCCCGGACACATATTTCTCTCCATACTGCTTTCCAATGTATTCCCGGGCATTTTTCTGGGCCTCCTCGGAAATACGGGTGGAATCCGTACGCAGATAGGTGATGATACCCACGGTTCCGTTTCCCTTGATATCAATACCCTCGTAGAGCTGCTGGGCCAGACGCATGGTTTTCTGGGTGGAGAAATTCAGGGTCTTGGAAGCCTCCTGCTGCAGGGTACTGGTGGTAAAGGGCAGAGGCGCCTTTTTCACCCGCTCTCCCCGCTTCACATCCGCCACGTGAAATCTGGCGTTTTCCAGGGCTTTTGTGATCTCATCCAGCTGTTCTTTGGAGGAAATGGTGATTTTTTTTGATTTTGTTCCATAAAAATGCGCCGTCAGGGGTTTTCTCTCCCCCTGGACCTTAAACGACGCGTCCAGGGTCCAGTATTCCTCCGGGATAAAGGCATTAATCTCCTCGTCCCGGTCCGCAATAATACGAAGGGCCACAGACTGCACACGCCCCGCGCTTAAGCCCCGCTTTACCTTTGCCCAGAGAATAGGGCTTATGCGGTATCCCACCATGCGGTCCAGCATCCGCCGGGCCTGCTGGGCATTCACCAGGTCCATGTCGATCTGGCGGGCCTCTTTAATAGAAGCTTTTACCGCGGTTTTTGTGATTTCATTAAAGCTGATCCGGTACATCTTCTTCGCGTCCAGATTCAGCGCCTGGGAAAGATGCCAGGAAATGGCCTCTCCCTCCCGGTCGGGGTCCGTTGCCAGGTAGACCTTGTCAGCCTTCTTTGCCTCTTTGCGAAGCTTTGCCAGGATATCCCCCTTTCCCCGGATAGTAATATATTTAGGCTCGTAGCCATGTTCCACATCAATGCCAAGCTGGCTCTTTGGAAGATCCCGCACATGTCCCTGGGATGCCAGGACTTCATAATTAGAGCCCAGAAACTTCTTTATTGTTTTAACCTTTGCCGGGGACTCTACAATTACCAGATACTTTGCCATAAAATCCTTCTTTCCGCCATACTAAACTGATTGCTCTTTATTTATGATACCCCCTGTGGGTGACTGCTTAAGGTATAGTAATTCTTCCGTATCTCACATGCGTACCCCTTCAGCTCCAGAGATACCAGTGTCCGCATAACCTGTAACAGGGGCAACCCTGCCTTTTTCCGGATTTCCTCAATATGCAGCGCATGGAAACCTAAACAAGTGTACACCAAAAGTTCTGCGCTTTCAAGTGATTTTTTATTTTTCCCATCCGCCGGCTTTGGGACAGGCATGAGAAGCCCCAGCTCCCGGCATAAGCCCTCCGGGGAGTCCGCCACAGCCGCCCCCTGGGCCAGCAGGTGGTTACAGCCCCGGCTTAGGACGTCGTCGATACGGCCGGGCACGGCGTAAACCTCCTTTCCCTGTTCCAGGGCCAGATCCGCGGTGATCAGAGAGCCGCTCTTCTCCCTGGCCTCCACCACCAGGACAGCCCTGGAAAGACCACTGATAACCCGGTTGCGTATGGGAAACAGATAGGGAAGCGGCGGCGTCCCCGGCGGATATTCGCTCAAAAGTCCGCCGCTTATGGCCATGGCTTCGTAGATATCCCGGTTCTGCCTGGGATAGCACACATCCACGCCGCAGCCCAGGATTCCAAAGGTCTTTCCCCCTGCCTTAAGCGCCCCCCGGTGGGCGTAGCCGTCCACCCCGGCCGCCATGCCGCTGATTATCTGGACGCCATGCTCCGCCAGCTCCCGGCCAAAGAGACTGGCCGTCACCTGCCCGTAGGCGCTGCACATGCGGGCTCCCACTATGGCTATGGCGGGAAGCCCGGGATCCGGGAGTTCTCCCTTTACAAAAATCCCAAGGGGCGCGTCCGGGATATCCCTAAGTGTCTGGGGAAAAGCCTCCATCTCACAGCTGTAGAATCCGATTCCCTTATCCTGGCATTTCTCCCACTCCTCCGAAATAACCCAGTTTTTCCGCTTTTTTATAAAATCCAGGTGACGCGCGGCTTTTCGAGGGAACAGCTTAAGCAGCTCCGCCTCATTTGTCCGATACACCGCCTCTGGATTTTTATAGTATCCCAATAATTCCCGCGCCCATACCCTGTCTAAATATAATTCATGACAAAACCAGTACCAATATGCCTCCATTTTTCACCTCGTCCAGAATTTTTTATCCATTGCCCGGTAACAGATGGCCTCCATCAGATGGCGCCCCTGGATTTCCCGCTCCTCCTCCAGGTCGGCTATGGTCCTTGCCACCTTAATAATCCGGTGATAAGCCCTGGCGCTTAGATGAAGTCTGTCGAAGGCGTCTTTTAAAAGCTGCCTCTCCTTTTTCCCAAGGGGGCAGAACCGCTCCACACCCGCCCCTCCCAGATCTGAGTTAAAGTGGTAATCCGTACCCTTAAACCGCTCCTGTTGTATCTGATGGACCCGCGCCATCCTCTCCCGAATAGCCCTGGAGGTCTCATTTTCCGCCCCTCTTCCCGTCAGATCCTCATAGGAAATCCTGGGAGCCTCCACACAGATGTCAATGCGGTCCAGAAGAGGCTGGCTAAGGCGCCCCAGATAACGGGCCACATCCCCCGGCGCGCAGGTGCAGACATTCAGATCCGGGTAATATCCGCAGCTGCAGGGATTCATGGCCGCCGCCAGCATAAACCTGGCCGGATACACATAGGTTCCATAGCTTCTGCTGATGCGCACCTCCCCCTCCTCCAGGGGCTGGCGCAGGATTTCCAGCACAGATTTGCGGAATTCGGGAAGCTCGTCCAGAAACAGAACCCCGTTGGAGGCCAGGGAGATCTCCCCCGGCATGGGAATCCGCCCGCCTCCGGTAAGAGCCGCAGTGGAAATGGTGTGGTGGGGAGCCCGGAAAGGCCTCCTGCGTATCAGCGGCTCCTTCTCGGACAGCATTCCGGCAATACTGTAAATTTTTGATAATTCCAGACTCTCCTTTATGGACAGAGGAGGCAGAATCGTGGGAATCCGTCTGGCGATCATGGTCTTTCCGGCCCCCGGCGGGCCGATCATAAGGAGGTTGTGCATGCCTGCCACCGCCACCTGTGCCGCCCGCTTTACCGTCTCCTGCCCGTTGATCTCCGAAAAATCCAGGGAGTAATCGGGCGTTTCCAGAAGCTCCGCCTGAGCCTGTCCGCTTCCCAGACAGCGCGCTTCCAGATCCGTCCCACTTGTTTCCTCCTGGAAAAATCCTTTGTTTCCAGGTCCCAGAAGCTCCCCAAGCTCCCTTAAATGCCCCACTCCCACAATGGCGATTCCCGGAATCACAGCGCCCTCCCTGGCATTTTCCTTTGGCACAATGCAGTATTTACAGCCAAGCCCCTTTGCAGCCTCCACCATGGGCAGAATCCCCGGCACCCCATGGATTTCCCCGTTGAGGCTAAGTTCTCCGGCAATCATGACATTTCCAAGCTTTTCCGCGTCGAGATATCCCATGGCCGCCAGCAGCGCGGCCGCAATGGGCAGGTCAAACCGGGAACCGGATTTCCGCACTCCCGCAGGGGCCAGATTCACGGTAATTCTCCTGGCCGGCATGGGAATTCCACAGTTTCTGAGGGCTGTGCGCACCCTGTCCCCTGCCTCCCGCACCTCGGAAGCCAGATAGCCCACCATGAGAAACACAGGCATACCCTCGCTGATATCCGCCTCCACGGACACGCCATATCCCTCGATTCCCCGCACATCCGCGGATATGATTTTTCCAAACAAATAAAAACTCTCCTTTCCTCTCTTGTATTTCCCTGCGCCTTCCGTTTACATGGATTCATTTTGCGGTGAACACCGCCGGAAATCTATTCCTCTGACCAGGCAGATCTGCCTTTTGATCCAGTATAGCATAAGAAATGCCGGGGGCGCAAGCGTTTTGTATGATTTCCCTGCGGCCCCCTGCTTCCCGTGCTGTTCATGGGAAGCCCCTATCCTTTTTCAAACTCCCTCCACAATTTCTCCAGAGCCTTTTTTTCAATCCTGCTCACATAGGATCTGGAAATGCCAAGCTTCTGCGCAATTTCTCTCTGGGTATATTCTCTCTGGAAGTACAGGCCGTACCGCATAATCAGAACCTCCCGTTCCCGCTTCGTAAGAACCTCCGACAACAGGCGGTATACTTTCCGGCTGTCTGTTTTCAAGCTGATTTGGGAAAACGCGTCCTTCTCATCGCTTTCCATAATGTCCAGCAGATGGATTTCGTTTCCCTCCTTATCTGTCCCGATAGGTTCATAATAGGAGGTTTCCCTGGAAGTTTTCTTCTTGCTCCTAAGGAACATCAGCAGTTCATTTTCAATGCACTTGGCCGCGTAGGTGGCCAGCTTGCCCTTGCCCTCATCAAACGTGGAAACAGCCTTGATTAACCCTATGGTCCCGATGGAAATCAGATCTTCCGTATCATCCTCCGCGCTCTGATACTTCTTGACTATATGCGCTACCAGCCGAAGATTATGCTCCACCAGGGTATTGCGTGCCTGAATATCTCCTCCCTTAAATCTCTGCAGATAGCAGACTTCCTCTTCCGCCGTAAGTGGTTTCGGAAAAACTTTCAAAAAGGCACCTCTTTGGTGGGTTTACCATAGTCTATGAAAACCCGCCCAAAGAAGTGCCTTTCCCTTTTTTATTTTATCTTGTTCCCCTTACTCTGTCACGGCAGCGTAAGTGATATACGCCCGGTTGAGATACTCGGCCTCCCTTGCCAGATAGAGGGATTGGACGCCCTCATCCATGCCGTCAAATCCACTGCGGAGGTACATTTCTGTCTCCCCGTTCTCCCTTACAATGGCCAGCCCCGTCAGAGCGTCATCCGAGTAATACAGCGTATAGTTCTTTCCTCCATAGCCCTTTACCGTATCCGGGTCGTAATCCGATCCGGCCAGAGACGCGTTCATGCTGCTGTCTGTAATCATATCGTTTACCAGGGAGACTTTCCCTCCCTCAAAGTACATCTCGTACAGACGGTAATGGTCGCCCTCCGACTGGAGGGTGGTAATCCGTTCAATCTCATAGGTCTCCGGGTGGTAATATACCTTTACATTCATATCCCGGTCCTCGCTCATGGAGTACAACGTGCCGGTCAGAACGTGATCGTACGCAAAGGCGCCCTCATTCTGCAGCGCCTTAATCCTGTCGGAAACCTGCGGTGACATATTGTTGTCCGTCGGCTGCGGCTCATAGGAGACAGTGCCGTAATCCACGGTTCCCGAGATACCGCTGGCCTGTTTTGCCAGATACGCCTCCTCCCCGGCCAGTTCAGCCGGTTGCGTATCCTCCGGTCCGTTTCCGGTGGCAGGCGCAGAATCTTCGCCGTCTTCGTCCTCCTCATCCGCCGGCTCTTCCTCGTCGTCCCCGGATTCTTCCCCGGTCTCTCTCTCCTCCTGGGTTTCCAGCTCCTCCCTGCCGGAATCATCTTTTCCGGAGCTTAAGAAAACAAATACCAGAACCACAACCGCAATAATAAGAACCAGGCCGGCCACGATACATCCGATCAGAAGTCCCGTAACCTTCTTCTGGGGCTTTTCCGGCTCCATAAGCGGCCCCATGCCTGTCCCGTACCCATTCTGGGTATTCCTGGGCGGAACCGGCGGCTGCACCGGCATTGTCGGCTGTACCGGCGGTTTTGCCGGAGACGGGGCCTGCGGCGCTGACGGCTGCACCGGAGGCGGGGTCTGTGGCGCTGACGGCTGCACCGCCGCCCCTACGGTCGCACCACAGAATTTGCAGAACCTGCTGCCTGGGGCCAGCTCCTTGCCGCATTTCGGGCAGCGCACTCCCCGGGGTGCTCCCCCGGCTGCGGCCTGGGGCTGCGGCGCAGGCTGCGGTGTCCCACAGAATTTACAAAACTTACTGCCGTCTGGCAGTTCAGCGTTACATTTCAAACATTTCATTCTGACTTCCTCCCCGTAATTATGGACGCGGCGGCATTCCCTAAAAGTCCGGGCCCCGCTTCCCTGTGTATACAGTCTATTTTATCCTACTCCGGCCAAAAAGACAAGTGGTTCCCTTCCATATTTATCAAGCCGGTTCCTCCTGCTCCGCCCTTCGCAGAATATCATGGTCCCGCAGCCGGAATGCCGGCTCCTCAGGCAGGCCTTCCTCCCGGAAAACCGGGCATACCGTTTTCCCCGGGATTTCCCTTACGGTCACATACAGCTTCTGCTTTGGATGGGGGGCGCTTTCCATAGGATTTCCCTCTTCGTCGGAAATGTTCTCCACAATCACGGAAACATCCCTTCCGTCCGGCTTCATCACCTCAATCTCTTCACCCGCAAAGAATTTGTTGCGCTGTTCAATACGGCCTACGCCCCCGGCATCCACCTGCTCTACCGTTCCCAGGTACGTGTATTCCTTTTTGTAGGTACTATTATCGTAGATCTGGGATGTTTCGTCCGGCCTTCCAAAGAAAAATCCTGTGGTAAACTGCCTGTGGGTGCAGTTGGCAATCTGCTCCCGATACCAGGGCAGGTTCCTCTCATACAGCTCTTTGGACTCCATACAGTCGTCTATGGCCTTCCGGTAGGTGCGGGCCACCACCGCCACATAGAGGGCTGTTTTCATGCGCCCCTCTATCTTCAGGCTGTCGATCCCCGCCTCCAGGATTTCCGGAATATGTTGGATCATGCACAGATCCTTGGAATTAAAGAGAAAGGTTCCCCTGTCGTTTTCATAGACAGGAAGATATTCTCCGGGCCTTGACTCCTCCACCACGGCGTATTTCCAGCGGCATGGATGGGTACAGGCTCCCTGGTTAGCATCCCGCCCGGTAAAATAATTGCTCAGCAGGCATCTGCCCGAATAGGAAATACACATGGCTCCGTGGACAAAGGCCTCAATCTCCATATCTTCCGGAATACGGCTCCGGATTTCCCGGATTTCCTCCAGGGTAAGCTCCCTGGCCGCCACCACGCGTCTGGCTCCAAGCTGCCACCAGAAGCCATAGGTCTCATAATTGGTGTTGTTGGCCTGGGTGCTGATATGGCGCTCGATTTCCGGACAGATCTCCTTTGCCAGCATAAAAATTCCCGGGTCAGCAATAATCAGCCCGTCCGGCCCCAGCTCCCCAAGCTCTTTTAAATAAACCTCCACGCCCTTCAGATCCCGGTTGTGGGCCAGGATATTCACGGTCACATAGACCTTCACCCCATGGGCGTGGGCAAAGGAAATCCCTGCCCTCATATCCTCCCCGGAAAAATTTCTGGCCTTGGCCCTGAGTCCAAAAGCCTCCCCGCCAATATAGACAGCGTCCGCGCCAAATAAAACCGCGGTTTTCAATACCTCCAGGCTGCCGGCGGGAACCAGCAGTTCCGGTCTCTTTCTCATTTTCCCCAATCCCCCTTTTTCACGCTCACCGTAACCCCGTCTCCCAGGGGCAGCACGCTGGTGACAAGCTCCTGATGATGGGTAATCTCATAGAGATACTCCCGCATACGGCTGTGAATGGTGCGGTCCCTTCTCTCCACCGCAAACCGGGATTCCATAATCGTCCCCCCCTGAAGCACATTGTCAGACACCAGAACGCCGCCCCCGGGCAGAAGCCCCACCAGATGGGGCAGGAAATGAATGTACTGGCCCTTGGCGGCGTCCATGAAAATAAAATCAAAGGGCCCCGCAAGAGTGGGCAGAAGCTCCATGGCGTCCCCCTCCAGCAGGGTGATTTCCTTCTCCTTCCCGGCCCGCCGGAAATTCTCCCGGGCGGTGGGAATGCGTTTTTCATATTTTTCTATGGTTGTAATCCTGGCCTCCGGTCCCGCGTACTCGCTCATAAAAAGCGCGGAAAACCCTATGGCCGTCCCCACCTCCAGAATGCGCCTGGGACGCCGCATACAGAGCAGCATCCGCAGGAAGCCCTGGAGCTCCTTGCGGATTATGGGTACACGGCTTTCCCGGGCCTCCCTCTCTATTTCCTCCAATAAAGGAGGATTGCCTATATCCAGTGAATTGATATAGGCAACCATTCTTTCTTCTACCACCAATTTATGATTCCTCTTCGTTTTCCCCGTCCTTCTTGTCCTCGTTCTCTTCCTCCTCCAGGGTCTCCCCGGACATGACGGTCATCATCTCCTTGGGCTCCATGGCCGTAGTCAGGGTATAGTCTCCGGACTTTAGGGTTTTTGCATACTTGCTCAGTCTGACCTGTATATAAAACAGCTTCCAGTCCTCTATAAGCCCCTTCTTTTCCAGAAGCTTTCCGATCTCCACCACATCCGTGCCGTCCGCTATGGAGACCGCCACCTGCCTGCCCGGCTCCGGGTCAAGAGGCTTTGTATGGAACACGGAATGTCCATAGTGGTAGGCCTCCTCCCCCAGACGCACCAGGGCCATGGCAATAAGCGCTGTAATTACGATGCGCCAGGTAATGGATAAAACTGTGATGGCTGCTTTCTTCGTATTCATCCTCTGTCCTCTATACTTCCATAATAATTGGCAGAATCATGGGATCTCTCTTTGTCTTTTTCCAGATAAAGCCCCCCAGGGAATCCTTAATCAGGTTTTTTATGCGGCTCCAGTCGGATACGCCCTTTTTCAGGCAGTCGGCAACCACATCATCCACCACGCCTCTGGCCTCTTCCATTAGGTCTTCAGACTCCCGCACGTACACAAATCCACGGGACACAATGTCCGGGCCTGCCAGAAGCTGGTTGCTGTATTTCTCCAGGGTCAGCACCACAATCATAATGCCGTCCTCCGCCAGATGCTGGCGGTCACGCAGCACAATGTTGCCCACATCGCCTACCCCCAGGCCGTCCACCAGGATCGCCCCGGTCTGCACATGATCCACCACCTCGGCGCCTGCGTCGCTTAACTCGATCACATCGCCGGAGGATAGCATAAAGGTGTTCTCCTTGGGAATCCCAAGCTGCCTTGCCAGATTAATCTGGGCCTTCCGGTGGCGGAACTCCCCGTGTACGGGAATAGCGTATTTCGGCCGCACCAGGGAATAGATAAGCTTGATCTCCTCCTGGCAGGCATGTCCCGACACATGGGTATCCTGGAAAATCACGTCCGCACCCTTGGCGGAAAGCTCGTTAATAACCTTGGAAACCGCTTTCTCGTTTCCGGGAATGGGGTTGGAGCTGAAAATCACCGTGTCCCCCGGCTTAATATGCACCTTCTTGTGGATGCTGGCCGCCATCCGGGACAAAGCCGCCATGGACTCTCCCTGGCTTCCCGTGGTAATCAGAACCATCTGGTCGTCAGTGTAATTTTTCATCTGCTCAATATCAATAAGCGTATTGGCCGGAATATCCAGATACCCCAGCTCCGCAGCCGTGGAAATCACGTTTACCATGCTGCGGCCCTCCACCACCACCTTGCGGCCGTACTTTGCCGCAGAATTGATAATCTGCTGCACCCGGTCCACATTGGAAGCAAAGGTGGCTATGATAATGCGGGAATTCCTGTGCTCCGACATAATATTGTCAAAGGTCTTTCCCACCGTCTTCTCCGACATAGTAAAGCCCGGCCTCTCCGCGTTGGTGCTGTCGCACATAAGGGCCAGCACGCCCTTCTTGCCGATCTCGCCCAGACGCTGCAGGTCGATGGCATCCCCGAATACCGGCGTATAATCCACCTTAAAATCCCCTGTATGCACCACAATACCCGCCGGGCAGTAGATAGCCAGCGCCGATGCGTCGGAAATGCTGTGGTTTGTCTTTATAAACTCAATCCGGAAAATCCCCAGGTTGATGGATTGTCCGTGCTGGATTACCTTTCTCCTGGTGCAGTTTAAAAGCCCGTGCTCCTTCAGTTTATTGTCGATCAGCCCTATAGTCAGCTTTGTGCCGTAAATCGGCACGTTGATCTCCTTGAGTATATAGGGCAGGGCCCCGATATGGTCCTCATGTCCATGGGTGATTACAAAGCCCTTTACTTTCTGTATATTGTCTCTTAAATATGTGATATCGGGAATCACCAGATCGATTCCCAGCATGTCATCCTCCGGGAAAGCCAGTCCGCAGTCTACCACAATAATACTGTCCTCAAATTCAAAGGCAGTAATATTCAGTCCGATCTGCTCCAGGCCGCCCAGCGGAATGATTCTCAGTTTTGAATTGTTAATATTTCTCAATTTCGCGCCTCCTGTTTCTCCTTCCTCAGACAGTCCGCGCAGTATCCATAGAGTTTCACCTCATGATCCGTCACCTGGAAGCCCGTAGAGCTCATCACGCTGTTTTCCAGCGATTCCAGCATATCATCCTGAAATGCCGACACGCTCCCGCATTTTAAACATATCAGATGATGGTGCCTGTGGTGTGGCTCCTCCTCCATATCTCCGATCTCATACCGTACATATCCATCATCCAGGTTAATCCGCTCAATCAGCTCCAGCTCTAACAATAGCTGAACCGTCCGATATACCGTGGCCAATCCGATCTCCGGGTTGTCCACCTTTACAATCTCATAAATCTCTTCTGCAGTCAGGTGTTTTTCTGGGTTGCGGGCCAGGGCCTTCAGCACAACCATCCTCTGAGAAGTAACTTTCAAACCCTTTTCTTTTAGTATTTTCTGAAATCTTTCTCTGTCAATGGCCATTCCGTTCTCACCCGCCCTTTTTATAAAGTAATCTCCACATCCTCCAGCAACAGCTCAAACACTCTCATAACGCTCTCCAGCTCCTCATCGTCGTCCACGACCCGGTAGAGCGCCTCCGCCTCGCCGTCTGCGGATAAATCCTTCAATATCAAGGCTTCCCCGTCATCCTCTTCTGAATCCGCAACCAGAATATAATCCACGCCGTTCAGACGCGTTTCTTCCAGCACAAAAAAATCAACCTTTTCTTTCGTATCCTCCAGAGTAAATGTCAGTTTCTCCATCCATCCTGCTCCTTGCGTCTAAAAAACTCTGCAAAATAAAGACAGCCGCAATCTCATCCACATATCTGCTTCTGTCCTCCCTGCGCACACCGCTCTCCATAAGGACGCGGTTTGCCTCCACAGTGGTCAGTCGCTCGTCCCACATCACAACAGGAAGTCCCGTCCGTCTCTCCAGCATTTCTTTGAACTCCAGAGATTTCCGGGCCCTGTCCCCAACAGAATTATTCATATTCTTGGGAAACCCCAGCACAATCCGGCTCACTTCATACTCTGAAATCAGCTCCTCAATCCGCGCCAGCGTCTGCCGCAATTTATTCTCCGACTTTCTTCTGATAATCTCTTTTCCCTGGGCAGTCAGACATAAGGCGTCGCTGATGGCAACCCCCACTGTCTTTGAACCGTAATCCAGTCCCATAATCCGCATAAATGACCCCTGTCTAATCGTCTGCCGTTGTCCTGATATAGACCTTCAAAAGCTCTTCCACCAGTTCATCCCGCTCTACTTTCATAATCAGACTTCTGGCATTTTTATGACTGGTAATGTACGTCGGATCACCGGACATAATATATCCCACAATCTGGTTTACCGGGTTATAACCCTTTTCGGTCATGGCCTTGTAAACCTGATGCAGAATATCGCCCACACTTGTCTCTGATTCTGACTGAACCCTGAAATTCTGTGTACTATCTAATCTGCCCATTTTTCACGCTCCTGAAACCACTATATCTTATTGTAAACCATATTGTCTAAAAATTCAATCATTTTTTTTGACACAAAAAACAACCCGGAATACGCAGCAAACAGGCCGGCGTTTCCGCTTCCCAGACGCCGGCCTTATAGTTTTCCATATTTTTCTTTTTTTATTCCAGGCTGGCGTATCTGCCAAGAATCGCGGCCACATGGGGCACCACGGTCTTTTCCTCCCGCCGCATCAGCTGGTATTTCCGGTCTGCTGGCCCTGTCAGCGGGGAAAACAGGGACTGCACCACCAGGCCCTCCCTGGGAATTTTCATATCCTCAAACAGGGTTTGATAAAACCCTTCATAATCCAGCGGTGTGAAGTCGCAGGCAATCAGCGCAATATCCTTCTTAAGGCCCACCCTCAGGTCATATAATGATTTTGCGTCTGCCAGGGAAAAATTGTTTACGCCCCGGAGGAATTTCATCTTATTAAGATTCCCAATATGCTGGTTGGCGCAGCCGCACCAATGGATAATTCCTCCCCCAAAGGCCTCCATAAGCCTCTCGTTGTAGGGGATGACAAACTCCTCATACAAATCCGCGGATAAAATAATGGCGTCGTCGTCCGCAAACCAGATGCCGATACCCTCGGGCACATAGATCCCCTGGTCTCCAGCGCAGCAGTTTAAGGGTTCCCCAATAACCTCCTTCTGTAGCTTTACCCAGCGGATCAAGGCTTCCGTCACCAGCTCCATCAGCCCGTGAACCTTCTTTGGGTAGTCGTACATCCAGTAAAAAAGCTTATCATACCCGCAGAGCTGCAGCGCCGTAGTCAGGGGGCCCTGGCAGTCTGTAATCCCCACAGGAATATCGCTATGGCTCTTAAAATATCTGAGGAACTTTATCACATGGGGCATAAGCCCGTCCTTTTCCATATCCGGAAGCCGCAGCCTGTCCAGATCCTCCACCCGCTCTACCACCGTGCCGGAATGGGCGGGATCCATCTTATCCATAAATTCAATCCTGCTGCCGAAGGCAGAGCAGAGCACCCCCGTCCCCATAAAGGGCATCAGATAAGGCACATAATGATCTTCCACCGTCTCATAGTGATGCCCGAATTGTTCCACCTGCCGTTTATACATCACCGCCGGTTCCTGGAAATACCTGTCCGGAATCGCCTCCGGCTCCTCCCCAAATACAAAGTAGTTGGCGTTATTTATCACATAGGGAAACGCGCCGGCAAGCTCTCCGCAAAAGGCGCGGGTAATAAGATCCTTTGAAACCTTATTTCTTTCCTTATATAATTCCTGTATATTATCCATGGCTTCCTGCCTCCTTTTTTCCATTCCTATTCCCCAATTTCCCTTCCGCCTTTATTCTTAACGGCGTCTAACATGACATGGATATTCGCAAACGGCGTGCCTCCTCCCAGGGCGCAGCCCGGCCCCAGAATCACCCCGGTGACTTTCCGGCCTCCTACTGTCCGCAGCATAGTCTCCGTCTCTGCCCGTACCTCCTCCGTTCCTCCATTCATCAAGGTAACCGGCGAAATCTGCCCCAGAATCGCCGTGCGTCCTTTAAGCCCGGGCCAGCTTTCCGCAAGGCGGGTTTTCTGATCGATCTCCAGAATATCCGCCTCAGTCTCTGTCATCTTCCCGATAATTCCCGTGGCGTTCCCGCAGATATGCAGGGCAATCAGCCCCCCTTCTCTGTGGACTGCCCGGATAAGCTTCCGCTCATAGGGAAAAGCGTATGCCTCGTACATGGCGGGGGAAATCACGTCCGGCCCCGCCGTGCTGTCCCCGATGGAGGTGCAGTGGGCCCCCGCCTCCAGCATGGCCGTGCAGCAAAGTATACCCGCCTGGGCCGCAATCTCCATAAGATGGGCGATATCCTCCGCCATATCCCTGTCGGTAAGCTCCATCAAAAGCCTGCTCATGCCCAGCATCTGGCTGGCCAGGCTGAAGGGCCCCTGGTCGCCCCGCCCCATTATGGCCACCTGATGGCCAAGCTTTTTACGCAAAAGCTTCACTGTCTCCAGGTTTGCCCGAAGCAGAGGCGCATCCAGGATTTTCCCTGTCACCGTCAGTTTATCCCACTCCCCGATGGCTTTTAGCACTGCCCCGGTTACTGCTGGAGCGTCCTCCTTGCGGAAGCTTACCCCGCATCCCATGGCCTGGGCCAGAGAGGCCGTGCCGTTTTCCACCAGCAACACATCGTGTCCGAATTCCTCCCACAAGGCAATCTGCCGCCGGGCCATCAGCTCTGGGTCCAGAACAAACCGGTCGAAGGTTTTCCCCGAGGTGCTGGCACATAGGGAAAAATTGTGTAAATCCGTGGGCATTCTGTCCACTTCCTCAAAGCGGACTGCCGCAAGAAATCTCTCTAATGAAGTCATTTTCATCTCTATTCTCCTACTGTAAGGCGGCCGCCTGCAGAATTTTCTCCTGGCTCACCTCATCCCTTGTAAACTCTGCCTGGAATTTCCCCTCCGCCAGCACCAGAAAACGGTCGCACATTGCCATCAGCTCCGGCATCTCCGAGGACACCATAATAATGCCAAGTCCCTTTGCCGCCATACAGCTCATAAGCCGGTAAATTTCCGCCTTTGCCCCCACATCGATACCCCGGGTGGGCTCGTCAAAAAACAGCACCTTCAGATCTGTCATCATCCATTTGGCCAGCACTACTTTCTGCTGGTTTCCCCCGGAAAGCTGGTACAGGCGGGTCTCCATATCCGGCGCCTTGATGGAAAGCTCCTCAAAATACCTTCCGGCCTCCTGCCGTTCTCTTTGAAGATTCAGAAAACCGCCCCGCACAAGCTTGTCCAGACTGGCAAGGGTTATATTTTCCCGGATGGAAGCCCCGGCAATAAACCCGTTTCGCTTCCGGTCCTCCGTCACATAGCCGACGCCCGCCTTTTTGACGTCGAAGATGGATTTTTTGCTTATATTTTCCCCGTCCAGCCAGACCTCCCCGGACACCCCTTCAGTGTCCGCCCGGAAAAGCGCATGAAGCAGTTCGCTCCTTCCCGCTCCCACCAGACCCGCGATTCCCAGGATTTCTCCCCTGTGAAGCTGGAAATCCACATGGTCAATGATGTTTTTCTCCCGTATATAAGGATGGGGCACGCACAGCCCCTCCACCTTTAAAAGCACGTCGCCTTCAGGCACCTCCTCCTTGGGATACAACACCTCGATCTTCCTGCCTACCATGTCCTCGATAAGCTTCTGGGAATCCGCCTCCTCCCGTCCATAGGCAGAAATATACGCTCCGTCCCGCAGCACGCAGACCCGGTCGCAAATCCGGAAAATCTCATCCATCTTATGGGAGATATACAGGCAGGACACATGGTTTTTCTTAAGCTCCCCCATAAGCCCCAGCAGATTATCCGCCTCCGTCTGCGTCAAGGCGGAGGTGGGTTCGTCCAGCACAAGCACCCGGGGCTTTCTGGAAAGGGCTCTGGCAATGGCCAGAAGCTGCTGCTGGGAGGTGCTTAAATACTTCACCTTCTGCGTGGGATCCACGTCCAGCCCTACCATGCCCAGATAGTTCTTTGCCTGCCGCTGCACTTCCCTCCAGTCCACCGTGTGGAACCTGGTGACGGGCAGATGGCCCAGGAAAAGATTCTCCCCCACGGACAGCTCCATGTGCAGGCTGATCTCCTGGTAAATCATCTCAATCCCCGCTTCCTCCGCGTCCCTGGTGGAGTGGAACCGGCACTCCTTTCCGTCCAGGAGAACCTTACCCTCGTAATTTCCAAAGCTGTCGCTGCCGGAGAGGATTTTCATCAGGGTAGACTTTCCCGCCCCGTTTTCCCCGCAGATTGCCAGCACTTCATCCTCTTTCAGTTCCATGGATACGTTGTTTAATGCGGTTACGCCGGGAAACCGCCTGGTAATATGCTTAAGTTCCAACAGAATCCCTTCTTTTTTCCCTGTCATAAGCATCACCCCAGCCCATACCGTTTTCTTCGAAGCTGATCCAGCCCCACGGCAAAAATAATAATAATACCCACCACAAGCTTCTGCCAGTAGGCGGAAATCTTCAGTAACAGCAGCACATTTTCAATTACCATCATCAGCAGAGAGCCAAACAAGGTTCCCAGAATGCTTCCTGCGCCGCCAAACATACTGGTTCCCCCGATAATGACGGCTGCTACCACGGTCAGCTCATACCCGTTTCCCGAGCTGGGCTGGGCTGAATTTAAGCGCCCCGCCATCAGAATCCCCGCCATGGCCGCCGCCATGGCGCTCAGCACATACACGGAGATCTGGACGCGCCCCACATGGATACCCGCCAGCCGCGCCGTCTCTCTGTTTCCCCCAATGGAATAAACCTCCCTTCCATAACGGGTATATTTTAGCACAAAAGCTCCCAGCAACGCCAGCGCCAGCGCAATCCAGATTACATTGGGAATACCCCAGACCGTTCCCTGCCCAAGCGCCTTGAAGCTGTCCGGCAAAGGATACACAGGGCTTCCCATGGTCACGATCAGCACCAGGCCGTCACAGATATACATCATGCCCAGGGTAACAATCAGGGCAGGGATATTTTGTTTTACAATCAGAAATCCGTTTACCAGGCCCACCACAAAGCCAAACAGTAGACCGGCTCCCACGCAAAGCAGGAGAGGCATCCCCCTCTGGGCGGCCATGGCGGATAAAATACCCGCCATAGCCATCACCCTGCCCACCGAAAGATCCAGTCCTCCGGTGATTAACACGTATGTCACGGCAATGCCGATGAGAAATATAAAGGAGGTGGAGCGCAGCACGTTTATTAGGTTGTCAGCCGAATAAAAGGTGCTGTTTGAGATACTGGCCACAAGAACCAGAACCGCCAGAACCAGCACAATCCCAAGCTGGTCAAACCGCTCCACCGCCATGCGGAGCCGTCCTTTTTTCCCTCTCTGTTTCATCTGATCCTCCCATGTTCCTTTTTCTACATACCGTTTTTGTATGCTTCCAGATTATCCTTTGTGACAAGCGTTGTGCCGGAATCCTGCACAGACTCTGTGGTGCCTCCGTTCTTTACTGTCTCGATCATCTTCACGGCCTCATAACCCATTTTATAAAAATTCTGGGTCATGGTTCCCCAGATCTTATCCTGGCCGATGAGATCCAGCACATCCTCTGTATCGTCGATGCCCAGCACACAGATCTGATCCAGCATCCCCCTTTCCGTAAGGGTCTGGGCCACGCCTAAGGGGCTGGTGGATTCCAGGCACCATATGGCGTCCAGCTCCGGGTAAGTATCCAGAATTGCGCTGGTCTTATTGGCCGCCTGGGCCGTATCGGAATTGGAGGTCTCGGTTACCACAATCTTTATATCCGGGTATTCCTTCTCCCACAAGGCCTTTCCGGCCTCCAGCTCCGCCATCTGGTTTTCCGTGTCCAGGCTTGTCACCAGACAGGCCACCTCCCCTTTTCCGCCCAGCTTTTCAGCCAGATTTCTGGCGGCCTGCTCACCGAAATTCACATAATCCGTTCCGATAAATGCGGTCCTGGTATCCTCCGCCGTATCCACGGCCGTATTTATCACTACAATGCCTCTCTCCTGGGCCTTTTGATACACCGTCTCAAATATGGATGGGCTTAAAGGACAACAGATAATACCGTCCACGCCTTCTGCAATGGCAAGCTCAATCTGGCGCACCTGCTCGTCCATATCGATATCTCCAGGGCCAACCCAGTTTACCGTAATGCCGCTTCCGGCAGCCGCATCCTCTGCCCCCTGTTTTGCCGCCAGCCATACGGGATTTCCAAGAAGCGGCGTCACAAAGGTGATCTCCAGGGGTTCATCCTGTTCTGCCGCTTCTTCCGCCTCCTTTGCAGGCGCTTCCGTTCCCGCCTCCGGCTGCTTTGCCTCCTCCGCGGACCTGGAACCGCAGCCCACCATTCCCAGTGCCATAACTGCTGTCAGAAATCCCGCAACGATCTGTTTCTTTTTCATCTGTTCTCTCCTTCCTTTTTCCGAAAAGTCTTTGTGTGTCCTGGTGGCCCCATTATAGCAGGTCTGCCTGTTATCGCAATGGACGTACTTGCTGTCCCCTGGACAATCCTGCCTCTCTTTTTGCTATCCCAAAAACCAACGCAATATCCGAAAGAAAACCGCAATTTTGTCTGGTTTTACCAAATAACGAATTCTTGTAAGGCATTTTTTTGTATGATATAATGTATACATCCCAAAATACCGTTATATCCGGAATCAGCAGAAAAGGAATCCTTATGAAGAGACACGCCGTTTTTATATTTGCCCTCTGTGGCTTTACCATGTGCTTCCTGCTTTTCTTTCTGGCCAGCTCCTGCCAGGAAACGCCCCGTTTCCCTAAAGATATGAAACGCATTATCTTTGTTTCTCCCCAGAAAGACCTTCCCGTCTGGCAGCAGGCAGAAGCCGGATTTCTGGAGGCATCTGAAAAATACGGATTTTACGCAAAATGGACCGGAAGCCTGGACTGCAACCTGGAGGAAATGACCCGCCAGATACAGATTGCCATTGCCGGAGATATTGACGCCATCGTCACCTGTCCCCTCACCCCTTCCGTTTTCGACCAGGTATTCCAGCAGGCCCGGGAAGAGGGCATTCCCATCCTTACCGTGGCAGTAGACGCCTCAGACCCCCATATGCGAAGCGCGTTTATCAGCTCCGACTATGAAAAGCTTGGCCATGACCAGGCAAAGGCGTTATACGAGGCAGTGGGGGAACCCATGCGCATCGGCATTATTATGAGTACCTACGACTCCCAGAACCAGACTATCCAGGTAAACGAATTGAAGAAATTTATTGCGGATAAGGAGGACTGTGAAATCGTGGCTATTACCCAGGACTTTGCCAATCCCATCACCGGAATGAACGTCTTTACAGATATGCTGGAGACACACCCGGAAATCAACGCCATGTTTGTCACATCCGGCGACGCCATCCAGAGCTACGGCAAGATACTGGCAGAAAAAAATCTGTCGGGGGAGATTACCCTTATTGGCATGGACGCCATTGACACCAATATCCGTGCTGTGAAGAGCCGTCAGATTTACGGCATTATGGACCAGGATTTTTACCAGATGGGATTTTTAAGCGGCGAATACGCCATGAAGCTTTTAGACGGGGAAGAAATTCCTTCCGAGACGTTCTGCGATTCCATGCTGATTACAGGTGAAAATGCAGACAGATATTATCCAGAGGTACTATGAAAACATATTCCGTCAAAACCTATCTCACCCGCTTTACCCTAACGGTTACCGCCGCGCTGGTTATCATAACCCTGTCCGCTTTCAGCGGATGGCTGGTCAATCTCCGTCAGTATACCTCCATCACCTCCCAGTACGCCTCCTTTTCCATTTTGTCCAACGAAATCAACCAGGCCTATGTAAGCCTGGACGACTATATCCAGAATCCCGCCCCGGAGGTTGAGGCCCGGTATCAGACCTCCATGACTGCGGTCAGGACAGCGCTGGAAACCATTGGATCCGGTTCGGAAACTCCCGATATTTACTATACAATGGTGGGAATCGAAAACATGATCGCAAAGGCTGACCAGATAAACCAGGAGATTATCCATACCCTCAGTCTGGATTCCTTCCATAATAATTACGCGTCCCACAGGGAATCCCGGACGCTCCTAAACTATATTAATCTGGAGCTGGCTTCGGCCGCCAGCCTGCAAAATGCCCATATGCAGACCAGGCTTTCCGCAATCACAAACCGGATCTATCTGGTGTTGTCTCTGCTGGCCGTCATTTCCCTGCTGACGATTCTCTCCCTGCTGGCTTTCAGCATGGATTTCTCCAGAAAAATTTCCGCCCCCATCCGCCAGATCTCCGGCCAGGCGGAGGAGCTGGCAGGGGGCAACCTTAAGACGGAGGATATTCCGGAACAGAATATGGAGGAATTTTCCAGAATCGCTATATCCTTAAATACCATGAAAGCTGAACTGGCCCGGACCATTGCCACAATCAAAGAGCAGTCTGACATTGCCATGCGGTTAAAACAGAGCGAGCTGGAAAACCTGCGTATCTCCAACGATCTGAAAAATACGGAGCTGCGGGTCATGCAGGCCCAGATCAATCCCCATTTTTTATTTAACACCTTAAACAGCATCAGCCGCCTGGCGCTCTCCTCTGGCAGTCACGAAATCGTCAGTCTGATCGACGCTCTCTCCCAGATGCTGCGCTACAACCTAAACCATCTGGACCGTCCCATTACCCTGAAGGAAGAGCTGGAGAATCTGGAAAACTATCTCTATATCCAGGAAGTCCGCTTTAAGGACAGGCTGCACTTCCGGATAGAAAACCGCTCGGAACGGTTACAGCTGGGGATGCCCTGCCTCACCTTGCAGCCCATAGTGGAAAATGCCATTCTCCATGGTCTGAAGCCCTACAATTATGAAGGAACGGTTCACATTGCCATCACGGATTTTCCCGATTATACAAAGATCGTCATCCAGGACGACGGCGTCGGCATGGAGCAGCCGGAAATCCGCCGCATGGTGGGCGGAACCGCGGAAAGTTCCCCGGATTCCGTAAAACATACCAGCATTGGCTTTAAAAATGTCATGGGCCGCCTACAGTCTTTTTTTGAAAGAGACGACTGTATTCTGGTGGAAAGCCAGCTTGGGGAGGGCACTACCATAACCCTGAAACTATACTGCAAAAGGAGGGATCCCCATGCATCGAGTATTGATTGTTGAAGACGAACCCCTGGAGCTGAACGCCCTTTGCGCAATTCTTTCCTCCCAATGTCCAAAAATCCGCCAGGTGCAGGGATGCGGGGACGGGGATGCGGTCTGGGAGCTTCTGGAAACCTTTACCCCGGACATAATTCTCATGGATGTACACCTGGGAAATGTGGATGGTATTGAGCTGTCCCAGGCTATTCTGGATAAATTCCCCTCCGTACGCATTATTGTCTTAACCGCGTTTGATCTGTTCACCTATGCCCAGAAAGCCCTTCACTACGGCCTGGCGGACTATCTGCTAAAGCCCGTATCCACCCCGGCGCTCCTTGCCTCCCTATCCAGGCAGATGGAATACCTGGAGCGGATACAGCAGGAGCTTCTGGCGCAGATTCGCCGGCAGCAGCACCTTTCTAAACTCCAGGACAGTTTCCTGTCCTCCTTTGTGGGCAACGTCATCTGCGACAATATCAATCCCGGCGCCAGGGATATCCTGGCACTCTCTGACCTGCCCACCGCCTCCATGCAGGTTTTTATCATTGCCCTGGAAACGGGAGACTATGAGGTCTCCTCCCTGGAAGCCGCCACCTTAAAAAAACTGGTGGTGGACAGCCTCCTCCCGAAAGCATCCGCTCTCTGCGTCCTGGCGGACTTTCTGGCCACTGCACAGATCGTGCTGTGTACCTTTTCAGACAGGGCGGATGAGGCCCGGGAAGCCCGGATGCTCTCCCATATCCAGCAGGCCATTTCCCAGGATTTCCATCTCTCCTACCGCGTCAGCGTGGGCGCGCCGGTTTCCTGCGTCTCCTCCCTTCCCCTGGAATATAAGAGGGCTCTGGGCGCTTTGCAGCTGACCGACAGCCCTCTGTGCAGTTACCACGATCTCTTTTCTGTGGAGGAGGTCTCGTTTCCGGCTGCGGAATTTATCGACGCCCTCACCAACGCTCTTATCAGTATGGAGGAAAAGCAGCTGGGAGGGCGCCTGGAAGAGCTTCAAAAAACCGTTTGTGCCTCCAGCGCAGACTTCCCGGAAGCCCAGTCCAACTACATTACCGTCTGGGTGGAAACCATGCAGGAAATAAAAGTACGCCTCTCCCTAAACAGCCGTTTTTTTTCCGATGCGTCCCTAAAGCCGGTGGCCGACATGATCGCCGCCGGAAATCTGTCCCACCTGCACGAGTGCTGTAAAATCCACTTCTCCCATATTCTGAAAAAGCTTAAGGAGGAACTGGAAGAAAAAAACAACTATACTGTACTGCGCACCCAGCGGTATATCGACGCTCATTACAAGGAGCCTCTTACCCTGCAATCCATTTCAAAGGCGCTGCATATCAGCCCCTACTATCTCTGCCATATATTCAAGGAGAATACAGATTCCAGCGTCATGGAATACCTGAATACCAGCCGGATCAATGCCGCCAAAGAGCTGCTCAAGACAGAATCCGGAAGCGTAAAGGATATTGCCTTTGAGACCGGCTTTTCGGACCCCAACTATTTTTGCCGCGTTTTCAAGCGTGTTACGGGGATTACCCCTTCCGCCTTCCGGCGGCTGGACACATGACGCGTTTTTTCCGTACGCGCCCGGTACTCTGGCAGCCAGAAGCGACTCACTTCCCACCCAACACGTCCACCACCGGCATGTCCCGGATTTTCCTCACCGGCCCACTCACCGCCAGGACAACAGACAACGCCATCATCACCAGGATAACGCTAAGCTCCCAAAGGGGCGCCTGCCATGGCTCCCCCCAGCGGGAGGTGACAAGACTTTGAAACAGAAGCCTGTTCAGCCACAGGCCCAGGGTACACCCGCAAACGCCTCCAGACACCGCGTAGGTAGCGGCCTCCGCCGCAACCATCCTCCATAGCTGTCCGCTGCCAAGGCCCACAGCCCGGAAGATCCCGTACTGGGTTTTCCTGGAGGAAACGCTCATGGCAATGCTGTTTACAATGTTAAAAACAGCAATGAGCGCAATCACAACCAGGAATCCATAGATAAACAACCCAAAAGAATAGAAGCTTCCCCTCACATTGTTATTGCCCATGCGGCTGTCGGAAAATACAGCCTGGGGGCCTGCCATCTGACGGATTTCCTGTACATCCTTCTCTGATGCCTCCCTTGTAAGCTGGATATCCACAACCGTGTAGCCACTCTTAGTCTCCCCTGTCAGATTGTCGAAGGTTTCCTCTGAGCAGATCACCGTCCCCCCTTCTGCCGTTCCATTAAAGGGACATTCCGTGACCACTCCCACAATCCGGATTTCCTCCATTCCCTGGCTTCCCTGGACAAGAATCACATCTCCCGCCCTTATTCCTCCCTGGGGACCAGATACCGCCAGGCCGGTTCCCGTCTGCCCAAAGACTTCTTTCACGGACCCCTCCAGCAGATATTTTTTTGCCCATTCAAACTGATGTTCTTCGTAAGAGACCAGATCTATGGTCCCTTTTGTTCCTCCTGTTACCGCAGGCGTTCCACTGGCAACTTTTCTTCCATATACCCGCTTCACAGCCGGGTTTTCCTTTAAGGCGCTTACCAGACTTTCCTCTATGGGATGGGCCGGGTCCGGGCTTATAACGGACAGGTCTTCCGCCCAGGGCCGCATGGGGGTAAGCGCATGGTTCATAAAATCCACCGTCACGGAAAAGGACAGAAACAACATAATGGACAAGGCAAAAGAGCCTGTCATCAACAGGAAATTCTTCCGGCTGGCCCTGGCATGATGAATTCCAAGAGCCGTATCCACCTTGAAGCTCCTTGCGTAAGCCCAGGGGCGCACCGGCTTAAGGCCGCCTGCGTTCCCGGACACCACCGCCAGAGGCGACACCCGGGAGGCTCTCCTTGCAGGCGTCTGGGCCGCAAGAAGCACGGTTCCGATTCCTGCCAGGACACCCACCAGAATACCTGGTACACTGAGCCCAAAGACAGGCATTTTTCCGAAATAGGCCGGCCCCAGAAGCCGCAGAATCCCGCACAGCGCCCAGATCACCGCCACCCCTGCCGCTACACCCAGGGGAATGGCCGTCCTGCACCAGTAGAGGGCCTCCTTTCGCACCAGGCGGATCACCTGTTCCGGCGTTGCGCCGATACAGCGAAGCATACCGTAAAATTCCGTCCTTGCAGCCACATTGCTGTTTAAGCTGCTGGTAATCATCAGAATCCCCGCCAGCATCACCAGGAAAAACAGCAGCGCCGCCGCTCCATAAATACGCGTCATAAACGCTTCCCCGCTCTGTCCCATAAGGCCCAGAAGCGCCGTATTTTCCCCTATCTGCTCCACCGAAAGCCCATACTGCGCTTTAATGCCGTCAATGATTTCCCGTATCCTCCTATCCCCGGAAAACTGCAGATACAACACATCATCCCGGACGGAAGCGCTCTCATTTTCCAGGCTGGGGCTTAAGAGATGAAAGCCCTCAGAGGATAAAAACACGCCGTAGGTGTCGTCCTCCATAATCTTGGAAGTATTTTTCATAAACCCGGAAATCACAAAGGGATACGTCTCTTTGTCTGGCGTGCGGATGCCGATCCTGTCTCCAATCCTAAGGCCCGACAATGCGGAGGCATTCTGCGTCACCAGGACTTCTCTCTCTGACCTGGGAAATACGCCCTCCTGGATCTCATCCTCCATGATTTCCCGGAGAAAACTCTCCTCAGCGCCACAGATCACCACTTTCCTGTCAGCCGCGTTCTCTTCCAGATCCATAGGCTCCCCGCCGGACACAGAGCCTTTCTCCTCCACCCCGGCCATATCCCGGGGGGATAAAAGCGTATAATCCTCCTGGCCGCTGTAGTTGAGAACTCCATACCAGGAAGAAGTCCTGACCTCCGGCCGGGCACAGATTAGGGCGGCCGTCTCCTCGTCTACATTTTTCAATATCACATGCCAGTTTCCATATCGTTCCCTGGCCTCTATCATCTGGCTTCGGATAAACATATCCGCCATGCCAAAGATCACCGTAATAAGGAATACTGCCAGAACAATGCAGAATATGCACATCCGGTTCTGTTTTCTGTGAACCCTTGCGGAAATGGGGACAAGCTTAAGATAACTTTTCATCGGCTTTCCCTCCCAGATCTGTAAGAATCCCGTCTGCCACCCGAAGCACCCGGTCTGCCGAGGCCGCCAGATTCATGTTGTGGGTAATCATGAGAATGGTCTGCTGATAATGGCGGGAAGCCCTCATAAGCAGCTCCATGACATCCTGACTGTTTTTGCTGTCCAGATTTCCCGTGGGTTCATCCGCCAGCACCATTTTGGGCTTTGTAATCAAGGCCCGCCCAATGGCCACCCTCTGTTGCTGGCCGCCGGACAGCTGGCCTGGCAGATGACGGCGGCGGTCCTTTAACCCCAGCACCTCCAGTATCTCCTCCAGAGCCTCCGTGTCCGGTTTCCGATAGTCCAGCAGAAGGGGAAACACAATATTCTGCTCCACATCCAGCTCCGGAACAAGTTGAAAGGCCTGAAAAATAAAACCGATATGACGCCGCCGGAAGATGGTGCGCTCTTCCTCCCTCATGGCAAACAGATCCTGTCCGTCCACATAGACTTTACCGGAGGTGGGCGCGTCAAGGGCCCCCAGGCAGTTTAGAAGCGTGCTTTTGCCGGAGCCGGATTCCCCGGTCACCACCGTAAATTCTCCCCTCTCCAGGGAAAAGGAGACTTTTTTCAAGGCCTCCACCTTTGCTTCTCCCTTCCCGTAAATCTTACCTAAATTTTCCGCTCTTAAAATTTCCATTGCGTTAGCGCCTCCTTTTTCTGTACAGCAGACCTGGATCTCTGCCATGTAAACAGGATAGCAGGCGCAGCTTACAATCTGGTGAATTTCAGCTTACGATTCTGTAAGGAAGGCCAGCATAAACGCTGTTCCCTCACCGGGGGTACTTTTAAGGGAGAGAAATCCTCCCTGCCCCTCCACGATTGCTTTTGCCAGGGGAAGCCCCAGCCCCACTCCCTGCCTGTCCGAAGCGCCGGGGCTTCTGTAAAAACGCTTGAAAATATGGGGCAGTTCATCCGGGGAAATCCCGCTTCCGTTATCCGAAATCACAATGCGGAGCATTCCCGGAATTTTTTCCCAGGAAATCCGGATTTTTCCCCCTGGCTCCGTGTGATCCAGGGCGTTCTTCACAATATTTCCAATAGCCTCCCCGGTCCAGGTCTCATCGCACACCAGAATTTCTTCCCGGGGGCCCGACAGAAGCAGCTCCTTCCCCTCTTTCTCCGCCCGGGTGGTCAGTTCCCTTAGGGACTCTGTCATAAGACGGGACAGAGGACACGGTTCTCTGTCAAAAGAAACGCTGCCCGCATCCAGCCGGGCAATCTTCAGTATCAGGAGAATCAGCCGCTCCATGCGCCCCAGAGCCTGCCCTGCCTTTGCAGAAAATTTTCTTATCACCTCTGGATTCTCCGGCTCTCCCTCCATGATTTCCTGGTACATCAGAAGGGCCGACAGAGGCGTCTTTAGCTGATGGGAAATATTGGAAATTATTTCCCGCAAGGTTTCCTTTGCCTTTTGTTCCGCTTCATTTTTTGCCTTCAGCATAGTGGTCAAGCGCTCCACTGACACAAACATCCGGTAGAGGGTTCCCTCCCCCGCCTGGGGCAGACGCCGGGAATAATCCCCCCTTGCAAACTCTGCAAGCACTTCCTCCGCCCGGCGGCAAAGGCGCTCCCGCTTCCAGAGCAGGCTTACTATCCCGCCTAGAAGAAAAAGGGACAGCCCTGCCCCCAAAAGCAGCGCCATCCTGCCTGTCATGCTCTGAAATACCTGGATCGCAGGCAGAAATTCCACCGGCATCTGTTTTGTATAGCCTGATTTTGCAAGAAATTCCTCTCCCGCCTCCTGCTGTGCCCGGTCCCCGGCCGAAAGCCCCTCCCGCTCTGCCCCGTGTTTCCAGGCGTCTGCCAATGCCCGGGCAACGGTTTCCCCGGAAACCCCCTGTTCCAGAAGGGAGGCGGCAAAAACCCTGTCATGAGTCAGAAGCATGTCTTTTGCCGCCCCTGTCTGCCAGTTCCTGAAAAGCATTCCCAACAGCAGAAAAAGCAGAAGCCAGGCCAGGAGAAGCCTGCCAAATCCTCTTACCTCTCTGTCCGCAAACAGGCTCATTCTCCCTCCTCCTTCCACTGATATCCAAAGCCCCGCACCGTAACAAGACGCTTGGGACTGGAGGGCTCATCCTCGATTTTCTCCCGCAGACGTCTTATGTAAACTGATACAGTATTGTCGTCCACAAACTCCCCGTCTTTGTCCCACAGCTCCTCCAGAATCTGGCTGCGGGAAACAATCCGGTTAGCATTTCTCACCAGCAGGCTGAGGAGACGGTATTCCCCGCCTGTGAGCTCCAGGCTCCTTCCCCCCAGCCACACCCGGCTTCCGGGAAAATCAATCCTTAAGTCCCCGCACTCCAGAATGTCTGTGTTTCTCTGCTCCGGGATGCCCCTTCTGCGAAGCAGCGCCCGGATACGGGAACAGAGCTCCCCGATGCGAAAAGGCTTGGAGACATAGTCGTCCCCGCCGCTGTCCAGTCCCCGGATTACCTGCACCTCCTCATCCGCAGCGGTCAGAAAGAGGATGGGCACAGAGCTTCCCCTTCTGCGCACTCTCTCGCAGACCTCAAACCCTGTTCCATCCGGAAGGGCCACGTCCAGTATCATCAAATCGTAGGCGTCTATATTCTCCAGGCAGGCGATGGCCTCTCCGACTGTCCCTGCAACGGACACCTCAAATCCGTTTTTCCCAAGAGCGTATTTCAGTCCGTCTACCAGGCTTATATCATCCTCCAGCAGCAATATCCGGCTCATATTACAATCTCCTTCTAAAATCTTTTGCGGCTTTTTCCGCGTCCTCTTAAGGAACCTGCTTTCTCCCAGCACCAGTTCCTCTACTCCACCACTTGAAGATAGCTGCTGATGCAATACAAGGTCTGCCCGTTGTATTCCACACGGGACCAGCCCATATCCGACACTCCGGTGCGGACAATGACCTCCCCGTTTGTAAGCTTTACAATTACCTCCGAGGGGGCTTCTATACTGGGGCGGTTCCGCAGGTTTGTCACTTCCTTGGCTGTCACATTCTCGGAAACCGTGGTAAATTTTGTCTTAAACTCACTCTCCGGCTCCTTTACGGGAGGCTTATAAGAGAGATCCGTGGTAAGGATGCTGGAAACCGCATACAGAACCTGCCCGTTGTACTCCACACGTGACCAGCCATTGTTCCCCTTTCCTGTGCGAAGGGCAGTCTCCCCATTCATAAGCTTTGCCACCACATTGCTGTCGTCCCCCTGGTCCATGGCCCTGCGCAGATTTGCCTCCTCTTTGGCAGTCACCTGCTCCTTAACCTCCTCAAATTCCACGCCCACCTCCGGGTTGGCCGCCACCGGGGCCGCTGCTCCCTCCACCTTTGCGGACGCGGCTTTGGAATATCCGAAATAAGCCACGTTGAGGTCTACCGGGGCGGAGATACCCGGCACGCTTCCCTGGTTGGTATACTGCCACATGGCGCATTTTCCGGTATAGGAGAGCTTCTCCACTTCCGGATAGGACGGGGCGGAATACTGGGCCACCCACATGCGGTATCCGGACTCCAATCCTCTGGTATCCCAGAGACTGCTTCCCTCCAGCTCGTTTCTGGAAGCATAAAACATGCCTGTGTAGCCCTGGGCCTCCACCTCATCCAGAAATGCCCGTGCAATCTGAGAGCGCTCCTCCACGGTGAGCCCATGCTGACGGCTGGATTCCTCCTGGAATCCCTCGCAGTTATAGGCTACCGGGTAGGTGACGGGATAGCCCGCCAGCAGATCACAGGCCCACCGGGCCTCCTCCCTGGCCTCCTCCTCCGACACCGCCGTGGAAAAGAAATACGCCCCCAGATACATGCCGTTTGCAGCCGCCTCCTGGAGATTATACCGGGCGCAGGCGTCCTCCTCAATCTCCCCGCTTCCCGCCCTCCGATACCCCAGGCGCACCATGACAAAGTCAAGTCCCTGGGAGGCCTCCTGCCAGCGGATGTTTCCCTGGTACTCCGATACGTCAATTCCCACCGTGGTATCCATTGTCTCCGTGCCGACTTCCTTTACGGTGCTGACCGGCTCCTCCTGCTCTTCGCCGTCCTCCTCCCCGGTATTCACGGGGTTTTCTTCCTCCATGGGGATTTCCGGCTCCTCCACCGCATCCACGACAGGTTCGGCCTCCTTGCGGCCCCCTGCCATAAGAACCGCCGCCAGGATAATAAGCAGGGCAAAAACCACTGCAACCTCAATTAATATTATCTGTTTCTTCCGTTTATCTGACATCTATTTTCATCTCCTTGTCAGAATTCATTATACTTTATATTGTGGAAATATACCATCCCTTCTTTCCTGGCAGAATGAAAACCTGTTTTCTTAAGTATTCTGTAAATTTTCCGATATATATAATAAGATATTTTAGCAGATTTAACCAGGAAAGAGGTGATTTTTTGGATTTTACAGCGATTGGTTCCCTACACGCATATACAAAGAACATGGCCATGGAAATGAAATGGCAGCAGAAGAAATCCTCCGGGGACTTTAAAGCAGACGGCACGAAAACCGTGGAGGAATGGCTGAAAAAGCAGCAGGAGGAAGCTACCCAGTCCCAGTCCACAGACTCCAAGCTGAAAGCGCAGATTGATCTGAAACTGAAATCCGGCAAGAAGCTGACCTATGAAGAATTGGAGTATCTCAAAAACCACGATCCCCAGGGCTACCAGAAAGCCCGGGAAATCCAGATGGAGCGGGAGGCCTTTGAGCAGGATTTAAAGCGGTGCAAAACCAAGGAGGACGTACAGCGGCTTAAGATGAAGCATGTAGCCGCCTCCTTAAGCGTGGTAACCAGCGTCGAAAACAACCCCAACATCCCCAAAGGCCAGAAGCTGGGGATTATTATGCAGGAAAACCAGAAGATGAACGCTATCTCCGATGCCACAAACGAGTTTGTAAAGCAGGGGGGATACTCCAGACTTCCCACAGAAGCGGAGAAAGCACAGGCGGAAAAAGACCAGAAGGAAGCCGAAATGGCCGAAAAGGGTCTGGACAAGGACGGCAACAAGCTGGAAGATTCGGAAGAGACCGGGGAATCCAAAGAAGAGGATTCCCACGAGGAAATTCCCGCTACAAAGGACGAAACCGCAGATACCCAGCAGACTGCTGCCAGACTGGAAGTTATTGAGAAGCCAGAGGTTCCCTCCTCCCGGGATAGCAAATCCGCAGTCCTTGATCGCGTAATGACCCGCCAGCAGGCGGAATCCACTCCCCAGGCCCTCAAAGTAAAGCGGGCCAAGGCCCAGGCCGCTTATGCACGGGTCAATACCGGGGCAGAGTCTGTTTCTGTATTGGATGTGAAAAAATAATCCTGTAGCGCAACCCCCTTTTGTCAGGCAAAACAAAAGTCTAACAAAAGGGGTTATTTCTGTATCTGGAAGAAAAATCTACTCAGCAGAGCTTAAATTAGATAGCGTGCAGAATTGGTTCGGGATTCCAGTCTCTATACACACTTTGAAATTTTGCCAGTGCATTCAAAATCAAAAAGGACGGATTCATCTGCCCTTTTTCAATCTTGGCAGTCTGCTTGACAGATACATGGCTCAAATCAGAAAGTTCCTGTTGTGTCAAGCTTTTTCTTTTTCGGCTGTTCGAGTAAGAGAACTATAATCTGCTTTGTGGTTCTGTCGGACTTGTTCGGCAGCTCGCAGACCGTCTACCAGCCGCATTTGAATGTCAGGGAAAATCCGAATCTTTCCGAAGTTAGTTGAAATAAAGCTTTTATCAAATGGGAAAACATGGTATAATAAGCATGAATTTTAAAGCGTTTGCGGGAGTGGATACCATGGATGAATTTATCAAGGAGCTTGATTCAAATCTGGA
>CAJTHL010000002.1 GCA_910576205.1 Clostridia bacterium
GGCTTCGGGCGATACTTTCTATTGAACAGCTTCCTTCCAGATACTTTGTGACAGCAGCCAGTTTCATCTCAAAAGAGTATTTTGAATGTTGTCCCATGAAATATGCTCCTCCTTACAGCGACAGTTTTATTATTTTGTCTGTCTACTATAAGGGGAGCATATCATTATTTCACAAATTCATCGGCTCTGCGTCTGTGCGTCTGGCTCTTTCATAACAACTACTTTTAATGATTTTACATTGATTAAACTTTCTTGCCTGCATTTCGGGCAATACAGAGGGAAGTTCTTTATTTCTGTATCTTCCCTTATTTTCATGCGTGTCTTATTATCGCATATAGGGCAAAATATCCAATGATACTGTTCCATATCTTTCTACACTCCAAAACTATTTTACAATTACTGTTCCGCTGTTGCTCATGATAGATAAACTGTTTTCTCCCTTTCCGATGCTCCCATCCTTGCATCCGTCCGTATCGGTACTGAATTCCGCATTTTTAAGCTGTACGGTTACATCGTCCGAACCACTGGATATATGGCAGGATAAATTATCTGGCATCGCTTCATGGGTCAATGATATATCTCCCGAACCTGTTTCTACAGACAGGGAATCATAGCCGTTTATGTTGCTTATATTCACTTCGCCAGAATCTGTCGAAACAGCGGTCTTTCCAATAACTGTATTTTTCATGGTAACATATGCGGATTCTGTATTGATATTAGAATCCGTGCATGAAGCGTCTGTTATTTTAATATCGCCTGAAAGAGATTTTATTTTTGCGCTTTCAGCTATGAAATCAGACATCGTTATATAGCCAGACTGGTTGTTCAAGGACAAAGTGGAAATGCTGACCGCTTCCAACTCCATCTCTCCCGAACCATTGTTAATGGCTAAGGAAAAAGCATTATCTTTAGGAATATACAATATTATCTTCCCTGCTTCGCCAAATGAGAATTGCTCCGCCAGATTTTTGTCCGTATCATCATCCTGCTGTACCATTAGTTTTCCATCTTTCTGCACAACCTGCATATCACGGTCATCTTCGACTTTTCCCTCGCAGGCTATGTGTACTTTGTCATCGCTGGAAGCCATCACTTTTAAATTCCAAGAGGAAATATCCAATACAATTTCTGAAATACCTTCCGCCGAAAATTCCTCGTTAGAATCTATTTTTTCTTTATTCCCGCATCCGCATATGCCAAAAGCTATCACTAAAATTCCCGCTAACAGTATTCTTTTCATATTCATAACCCCGCCCCCTACATTAAATCTTTGCTTTCCACATTTACGATTGACAAAGCGGCAAAAAGCAAAGAAATAGCCGTCAAAATAATGGGAAATACTGCGTTGCCTGCCATTGTGAAATCGCCAATGTTCGCCTGCGTGAGAAAAATCAACAAAAATGAAGTGACAATCGTTGCTTTTGAAGATTTTAAAGCCATCCCGACAAACAGGGCAATAAAGCTCATGCTGACGATTACCACTGATTTTAGTATCAGTTGTATATAAAATGACAGGCTGCCTATTGAAAAATCAACAGCAAAGGATGACTGCATAAATTTTGCCCCAAAGAACACGCACATATAAATTGCCAGTTTTGTTAAAATGAATGCGACAAAATTAAAAGTCCAGACCGCAATCATTTGGGAAGCTAAGATTTTCTGCCGCTTAATAGGGTAGGAAAACATCAGATTCATGGTCTTGTTTTTGTATGCGCTTACAATAAAGGATGCCAACATTACACTGGTGTAAATAAGAAAAGCCATACTGGTAAATAATTCGATAGGAGCGGAGATTACATCTGTCCCAGGCGCAGCATCCAGTGTCCCGTCTGGGTCGTTGGCAATGCCCAAAAACGCTAACGCAAAGACAAATAAGCCAAGCAGAGCCGCCATAATGATTACGCCTTTGATATATTTCCCGATATTATTCTTTTTCCATTCAAGTCTGACAAGCTTTAACATGATTTTCCCACCTCCGATGTGACTTTTAAGAAATAGTCCTCCAAGTTTTCTGTATGTTGGCTGATGGAAGCAATCTCTACATCATTTGCCATCAATTCCCTTGAAATCTTTTGTGTGGTGACACCCTGCTCATAAATACGAATCCCCGAATCGTTTACGATTTTAAAATTACTTAACTGCATTTTTTCAGCTAAAACATATGCCGCTTTCTTTGTATCCTCTACGGCAAGTTCAATATACGCCGTATTTGTTTCTGCAATTTCTTTCATGGATATTTCTTTCATCATCTTTCCATGATGGATAACGCCAACTGTATCGGCAATACTTTCTATCTCTGGGAGAAGATGACTGGATATCATAAGCGTCATGCCATACTCGGTACATAGCATCCGAAACAAATCTCTGATTTGCTTCATTCCTGCGGGGTCTAAACCGTTTGTCGGCTCATCAAGGATAACTAACTCTGGCTTGCACAATATGGCACGGGCAATCCCCAGACGCTGCTTCATTCCTAAAGAATAACTGCCCGCAGGCCTATCCGCCGCATCAGAAAGCCCAAGCATCTGAAGAGCTTCCTCCACGCTGCCCTTGTTGTAATACCCCATATACTCACAATGAAGCTGTAAGTTGTCCTTTCCGCTCATATGGTCATAAAATGTAGGAAATTCAATGATACTTCCCATACGCTTCAGCACCTCGTAAGAAGTTTTTTCCAATGCTTTCCCAAACAGCGCAACCGTGCCGCTTGTCGGTTTCCAAAGGTTGGTAAGCATCTTCATCACCGTGGTTTTTCCTGCCCCGTTCGGTCCTAAAAATCCATATACCTCACCTTTCTTTACATGGATATTCACATCTGTGACTAACTGTTTCCCATCTATCGTTTTGCTTAGATGGCTTGTTTGCAAAATATAAGACATTTTTTGCCTCCTTTCCTTAGTAACGCCTTTCTCGGACGTAGCAATACGCCCAAAGGTGTTTTATGAATATCATTATAGCGATATAGATTTTCAAAACTCTTGACTAATTCTTACGAATTTCTTTCGCAGGGAATTTAATAAGTTATTTTTTTGAGGCTTACTGTAAAAGTTGTTTTGACATTCGGTATGCTGTCTAAAAATATATCGCCCTCTAATTGCTTTGCAAGATTCTTCGCAATCGTTAAGCCTAATCCGTTCCCTTGTATTTCCCTGTTTCTGGAATCTTCCATTGTATAGAGCCTGTCAAACACATTCGATGCAAATTCCTGTTCAATCCCTTTCCCTTTATCAACCACATCAATATATACATTGCTCTTGTCTTGACGCAAAAAAACTCCTAAATATTTTCCGTCGGAGCCGTAGCGTATTACATTTGACAATAAATTGTATAAAATCCTTTGCAGGGCTTCTTTCTCCCCCTGCACAAAAATAGCTGTTTCTGGAATAAACAAATCAACATCAAAATCTTTCTGCAATAAAATATCATAAAACTCCAAAACATTCTCCCTGCATATCTCGTTGATATTGACTTTGCCAAGATTTATATTTGTATCGCCAGATTCCAGTTTTGCTAATGTAAAAAACTGATTGATAAGATTCATAACTTGATTCGCTTTTGTTTCTACTTTTTTCAACATCTCATTATCTGCATGGTTCAAACGCATAATTTCCAGATAACCCAATATGACCGTTAGAGGTGTTTTTATGTCATGGGAGATATTCGCCAACATCTTTTTAGATGAAATTTCTTCCCTTTTAAAATCTGCCCTTATTTTTTGGCGGTCTATCAGCAGGCGGTTGATTTGTCCTCCTAATTCCATCAAAACAGGGTTATCCGTAAATACCATTACTTTCTCGTCACTTCCAGTTTCTAAAATTTCCTCCAACTTTTTATTCATCCTTTTTATCTTTGCCTGTATTCCCCTGCCAAAAATAAAACGCTGGTATAAAACCACAAGGAATAATAAGCAGACAACAACTGCCAAAAAGAATATGATTGTTTTATCGCTCATCATTTCACTCCCCCAATTTGTATCCGATTCCCCATACCGTAATCACATACTGCGGTTCACGGGGATTATCTTCTATTTTATTCCTCAATCTGCTGATATGGACATTGACAGCATTTTCATCACCATAATAGGTATCATTCCAGACAAGGGAGTAAATCTGTTCTTTCGTATATACTTTCTTTGGATTCTGCAATAACAGCTTTAAAATTTCAAATTCTTTTGATGTAAGCTCTATTTTACAGCCGTTTTTTGTTACAGAATACTCATTCAGATTCATGACAAGGTTTCCCGTTTGAAGTATTGGCTGCTGTTCTGTGGCACTTGCAGCATACTGTGTAGTTCTTCGGATATTTGCTTTTATCCTTGCCAATACTTCTGTGACGGAAAACGGTTTCGTTATATAATCATCTGCTCCCAAACCTAAACCAAGCGTTTTATCAGAATCGGTATCTTTTGCCGAGATAATAATAATCGGGACAGTGCTGTTTTCTCTGATTTTTTCCATGACTTCGATTCCGCTTATCTGAGGAATCATCAAATCAAGCAAAACCAGACTGAAACTATCCGAAAAGAACCTGTCAAGGGCACTTTTGCCATCATACGCTGTAATTACCTCAAATTTCTCTGTGGTCAAAAAATTCTTTAGCATGGTACTGATTTCCATATCATCTTCAACCAATAAAATCTTACTCATTGTCCGATTCCTCCTTATCTCTTTTCTTAAAACGCCCATCTTTTGGCTTTGATGCAGTCTTTGGAATCAGCCACACATTGCTGATTCGCATTACATCGGGGATTCGGTTTGTAGCACATAATACCTGTATTCTCCGTTCGGACAATCCCCATTTTTCAGCCGCTTCTTTTACATTCATGTAATCAAACATTGAAATAACCTCCTTCATAACTGATATTATAATGCGTCAAAACGAATAATACAATCAAGAAAATGATTCCATGAACAAGAATCGTTCCTCATTAAAATACGGCAGGATTTTTGATATTGATATCCTACCGTTTCTTCACTAATTATAAATAATTTCCTTGTTCACAGTCTCCCTTGCACAAGCCCTTATGTTATTTAAGTGTTGTACCCATTCTAAGGCGTTTTCTTCCTTTAGGCGTTCCGTTATGCCCTGTGCCTGTTTCATGCTCTCTATGAGCCTTTCAAAGCGTTCCTGCGCCTGCCTGTCGATGTCGGCAAGGTATGTATTCAGTCTGCCGCTTGTGAGAAGATTGGTGTATGTAACCTTGCGGTACTGCTTCAGATAGTCCAGATGCCGTTGCCCCCATGTGCCTATCGGCTGTTCTTCTTCGGCTGGTAAAGCTATGCACGGTATTAGATAATCTCCCTGTCGTTCGTATTTTCCACCCAGTTCCTCAAAAATCGTCTTTGCCATTGTCTGTTACCTCCACTTTCTTTTTTATTTTGAATGTCCGCAAAATCCGTCCTACATCCCTGGAGCAGATAGTCCGTGTGGCGGACATATCCAGGGAGCGTGACGAAGAGGAGGATACCCTTACCGTGACGCTTGTCCTTGGTGATGAGTTCAGCGTCCAGATGAACAGCCGCTCGTTCAAAAGCAATATAGACCCTCTGTTCCTCAACACGCTTCTTACGTGCCGTCACCACCACATAACGCTTGTCTATGATGCCCAGCGGTTCAGCCACGTGGACGCCCTTTTACGACAGGTGACAGGCTATGTGGTGGAATGCCGCAAAACATGGCGTTTCCAGTTGCATTATTATTATGACGCCTTCCAGCTTGAGAACAGTTCCGACCCCACGCTTATAAAGCCTTTCCGGCGCACAGGATTTTTCATCCGTGACAGGGATTTTGCGGCGTATGACACCCTTGCATGTGTGGGGAACCTCAAGAAGGCCGTATCCGCTGGCGACATGATGGGAGAGGCCGATATACTTGCCCTCCAGAGGAACACGGAGGAGAACCTGGATGTGGTGACGCCTTCCAGGAAATTAAAGCGGCTCCGCAGGCGGGTGTCAAAGTAAAACCGTCCATGCGCCTGGAAGCAGAAGAGCATCCGGTTCCAGGGCTGAAACAATCCGGTCATAAATGCGTATGCATTTAAGATAAAAAAAGAAGAGAGGAGAGTACAGACATGACAGAAATGCTGGAAGTAATGAACAGTGTGGTAGACTTTTCCATGAAATGTTTTACCACCATCACGGCCAATCCCATTCTTGCCTTCATATTTGCGGGCTCCCTGGTAGGCGTCGGTATCGGCGTGTTCCGCAGGTTCAAGAATGCGGCCGGTTAAAGGAAGGGCCTTTGTCCCGTCCCGGTCTGATATCCTGGAAGAAAGGAGGAGAGCATATGCCTTATATTTCCGTTTTAAGTGAAACGCCCCCTGCGTCCCCGTCCGGTATGGACGCTATGCTGAAGGTCATGGAACAGGTGGTGGAGTTTGCAATGAGCTGTTTCAACACAATCACGGCTAACCCCATTCTTGCCTTCATATTTGCGGGTTCCCTGGTAGGCGTTGGCATCAGCGTGTTCCGCCAGTTCAAGAATGCGGCAAGGTAGGATGTGTGGTTCAACCGCTTGAACCCTGTTAACATCCAGGCGGGGGGCCCTTTGGCTTCCCGCTTTTCCTGTCCAGGGGCCGGAGGTCATTGCCAGCCGTCCAGGCGGATTCTGTTGCGGTGCCGCAACAGCATTTATCATGAGAGGAGAGTAACCCATTGAAAATAAAGAAATTTTCCAGGAAGTTTTTCATCCTTGTTGCGACGCCGCAACAGGAGTTTTTATTCTGAAAGGAGGAATTACCTTGAAAACTTTTCCATATCTGTTACGCGCTTTTTTTCTTTTTCCTGTTTTCAGTATTTCCGTTTCCGGCCTGTTTTCCTTCCGGGTTCATGCGTCAGAGGGCGGTTCTGTGAAAGTGGAAACCCTTGGCTTATGGCATCTGGACGGCAGTCTTTCTGACAGCAGTGCTTTCCATAATTCAGATGGTTCTTTTGCCGGCGAAGGATTCACGGAAGCCAGGTATTCTGAAGGTATCCGTTTTTCATCAGATAATGGCGATTATCTGGAATTTCCGCTAGATTCCGTTGAGCTCCCGGATTCCTAGTCTCCGAATAAAAGCGGTTTATATTATGATAGTGAAGAATATGATATCATTTACAGCGTTCAGTCCTCTGGCTTTCTTGGTATTGATGGTGGTTCTGTTTATGCTCCTGTCTCCGGGGAATTTGCTTCATATGCCCTTGTATGTGATAACGGCTCATTTACTTTTTACAGAAACGGCTCTGCCATGCCTGCTTATGATAATTCCCTGTTTAATTTCCGTGGCCTTACCCCGGGCGGTTCATCCTATAATATTTTTACGCCTTACAGCAGTTTTTCTTATACGGGCCTTTCAGTAACGCCTTCTTCCATACGTTTTTATGTGTCAGATAGTGTATATGCCGGTACTTACCGTAATACAGACAGGCAGTACCGCCTAAATGGCGGCCTTTACAGATATAACGGGTCAAATAAATACTGTTATTCTTTTTACCGCTGTATCCTTGGTTTATCATCCCACAACAATGCTGTTATAGATGAAGTACGTCTTTCCAGCGGTGTTGTTTATGATGGAAAGGAATACACGCCTCCTTCCGGGCCCTTTGACTGTGTGTGGGGGACCCCGGATTCTTCCGGTTCCGGGATGGAGGGCCTGGAAAAAGCTGTTGTTTTTTCCGTGAAATGTATGGATACGGTTGCCGGAAATCCCGTGCTTCTTTTTTCTTTTGCGGGTACTCCTGTCGGTATCTGTATAGGGGTTTTCCGTAAATTCAGAAACGGCTCTGTCTGTTAATACTGTTTTTTCTGGTTTATTTACATAAATGTCCATGCGCATGGACACATTTCCGTTTCGACGTTGAAACGGATACCATTATTCTGAAAGGAGAGTAACCTATTGAAATCCAGGTATTTTTCCAGAAAGTTTTTCATCCTTGTTTTTACCGCTGTTTTCTGTTTTTCCAGTGTTGCCGGGACATGTTCTTTTGAATCCCGCGCATCCATTGTTGACAACAGGGATATTGTGGAGTTTATTTATAAGGGCCTTGGTCATGACTACAATAAAATCAAGGATAGTTATGTTTATGCCTATAATCATAATCTTATGGGCGTAAAGGATTTTATTGACGGCCCCGCTAACGGTTCTATAAGCGGAAGGCCCGGTATTCTGTCAAAAAATCTGTCCTATTATCATTTTCCTACAAAAAGTTCTTCGGAAACCGTGGATTCTGGCGGGGCAAGGAAAAACCTGCATGTATCTGCCAATACCGGGACCAGGCAGAATTCTTATCCGGGAACCACTACAAATAATAATTATAACCAGGTGGAAAATCGTACTGCTGTAAGCGTTGAGAGTTCTTTTAACAGTACGACAAATAATTATGATTATTCCTATAAGGTATATAATCCTGTCACCAACAATTATTTTACCACCAACAACTACACCTATAATACCACATATAATACCTATAACTTCGTCACTAACAATTACAACTATACAACCAATTATTATATCCAGGATAACCGGACATATATTTCCTATTATATCATCAATGTGAATAATGAGACCGGGGAAGTGGAAGATGAAACCTACACGGAAATGTATTACAAACTCCCGGACGGCCGCAGTTCCTACAATCTCAAGGCTTCCGATCTGAAAGGGGTATATTTCCCGGGCCGTTTCACAAAGTACGTTTCCCACGCGGAAGATGATGGAACGACCCTTGGCCTCTGGCATCTGGACGGTGATCTCAAGGATTCCAGCTTCTGGGGTAATAGTTCCGGAACATCTTATACTAATAAATATACAGATGGTTACTGGGGCGATACTTTGGGAAAGTCTTTTTCAGATAATACTAATGATTATATGAAACTGAGCCTTGACAGGGTAAATCTTCCCAGTACCTGGACACTTGAATGGTATGAGTATGTTCCAGAGTTTTCTTTCTCAACCCGCAGACCAAATTTTCCTTCTTTTGGTGGTGATTATACGAGTAAAGATTCTTTAGGTTATCGTTATTATTCTGATAAATACAATATTCATTATGATGTATATTTTTCTGGCGTTTTTGGAATTGATGGTTCCGGTGTATATCTTTCCTCATACGGTTCTTTTGTTCCTTATGCGGTTGTCTGTAATAATGGCGAATACAGTTTTTATCGTAACGGTGCTCTGATATCTCCTTATACTGTATCTGATTTCAGCTTTACCTTTCCTTCTTATTCTGCTGAAGAAAATGTTACGCTTCCTTCTTCCATTTATAACAGTTCTTCTTTTTCCGGTATTTCAGTTACCGAAGATTTTATTAAGTTTTATACTTCTTCTGAAAAACTTGGTTCTTATAAATATGTTGCTGACGATTTTCACTTTGATAATTGGAATGACACTAAATGTTATTCCCTGGCTGTTTTTCATTATTATTTTACTGCCCACAGAAACGCTGTTATTGATGAAGTCCGTCTTTCAGCCGGGGCCCTTTATACCGGGGACAGCTATGTCCCTTCCAGCCAGCCGTTTACCACAAACACGGTTCTTACCGTCCCGGACGACCCGGAGGAAAATGAGATAGCATTCTTTACAAATACGGATATAGCAGACGTGCGCTTCGGCGGTGTCCGTCCCACCTATCCCACGAATGGTTATGTTTATGTCCACCTGGATGATGATGAAAATGTGGACAGCGTCCAGCAGTTCCAGCAGGATGGCTGGTACGAGATAGAAGCTTCCATTTATTATAATGATTCCTGGGAGCTTCTTAAGGGGTTTGACCTCTCATACATTTCCATTGACCCCGGAGGACCGGAAGAGCCGGATAACCCGGATAAGCCGGACCCGGATAACCCGGATAAGCCGGACCCGGATAACCCGGATAAACCCGGCACGGGCACGCCCAGCGAACCGGACAAGCCGGGAATCGGGGGAGACGTGAACGGGCTTCTTGAATCGGTTGGAAAGTTTTTTACTGCCATATTAAACGGGATAGTTGCCCTTCTGAAGCCTCTGGTTGACGGTCTTGCTTCCCTGGTGGGCGGGATAGCGGACGGCCTTGCTTCCATTGTCACGCTTATGGGCGGGTCTTTCAGCGGGTTTCTGACGGAAGCATTTGCTTTCATCCCGGAGGATATCGTCAACGTAATAGTGCTGGGGGTGTCCCTTGCAGTCCTTGTTTCGCTCATACGCATATTTAGGGGGTGATGGTTATGTCGGATTTCCTCGAGGTGATGGGGCTTGTTTTCCGGTTCCTTAAATCCCCGTTTACTGTTTACGGGTTTACCTTTTCCTTTTTCGATATCTTTGTTTTTATGATAATAACGGGAATAGCAATAACATTTCTCCGTCTGCTGTTCGGGGACTGATTTCCTTCCCCGTGCGCCGCAAGCGGAGCGGGCGCCGGGGAAGCCCATGGAAAGGGGGATTTAAATGGAATATATGATTACGCTGTTTTTTTACCTGGTTTTATTCTGTCTGGTGTGCTTTGCCGTGCTGTACATAATCCAGCATGTGTTTTAACAGAAAGGAGGATTTTAAGATGGGTGATGGAAAGACAGGCCTTGCCTGGGTGGATTTCAAGATGGATACATATTCATCGCTGATAGAATTATGTCATGAGGGTTTCCGTGTGACGGGAGAGGATAAGGAAGTCATGATTGCCATATTCCTGGAGCGTGCCCTTGACGGGGCTATCCGTGACGTGCTTATGGGGAGGGGGTTCCGGGTACTGCCCGGGCGTCCCATACTTGACAATAGATACACTTAACACTCATGATTTTACAGTATAATATTTTGGTGAGGTCTTTTACATGTTCAACGTCAGAATCAAGACATTCTACGACGCTGAACAGGTGCAGATATTTTCCGTTCCCCTCCGTAGTAAGGGGGAGGTTTCACGTAGAAAATTTGACCCGGAAACCGGGGAGATACTGGCATCTAAATGTAAGGAAAAACCTGTTCCCGGCCACTGGGAGGAAATACCTTTTCTTGATGAACCGGGAGACGAGACGTTTGTCTGTAGTGAAGAAGATATCATTGCCAATGAGGTTAAAGAGGCGTTAAAGAGAGAGGAGTACCTCCGCTCATCCTGTGCCAGGACTATTAATGCCATTTACGATATAGCCCGTTCCAATCCCTGGGAATGGTTTTTCACATTCACATTTAATAAGGAAAAGGTTGACCGTTATGATTACCCGGAATGTGCAAAGAAATTTTCCAAGTGGCTTAACAATATGCGACGTGTCTGCCCGGACATGAAATACATATGCGTGCCGGAACAGCATAAGGACGGGGCATTCCATTTCCACGGACTGTTCACCGGAGTTGACGCCCTGGAATACCGTTTCAGCGGGAAGCTGGATAAGAAAGGCAGATGCATCTATAATATAGGTAACTATAACTGGGGATTTACGACGGCCACCAGGATTGAGGATTTCCACCGCGCCTCAAGCTATCTCTGCAAATACATTACCAAGGATTTATGCGCGGTGACGTCCGGTAAGAAAAGGTACTGGGCATCAAGAAATGTCATGCGCCCGGCTGTTGAGGAATTCCTGGTTGAGGAACCAGTCATTGAAATGATGCGTATTGCGTGTGACGGAGGGGAAACGCATGTGAAGCGTGTGCGCACAGAATGGACGGATGTGACATACATAGACAGGCCGTTGGGAGAGATCTATACGACAAACACATGTTTTTCAAATAGATCACCCTATAAATATATAAAGATCTTTCACAAAGTACCAACAAATAAACTATTTAATTTGTCCCCATAAAACCGCCCTAAGCAACCTGCTAATTACCTTAATAATTATAGATTTATCCACCCACACTGTCAAGCGTAAAACAACATTACAAGCCTTTTTCCACTTCAAAATAAGGCATAACAAGATACTGTCCGGACACAATATGATTCTCGGAGGCCAGGGAATTAATCCGGATAACTTCCTCAATATAGGCTTCCTTTGACTTGTAATTTGCGTCCAGATACCGGTCTGCCAGATTCCACAGGGTATCCCCGGACTGAACCTCTATATTTGCATAATATTTGCAGGTATTTGCAGAGGAATCCTTTTTTCCCGCTCTGGCTAAGATACTGCCAAAGGTAAGGCCCAGCAGAAATACCAGAATCAAAGTGGCAATGCAGAGAAAAGTCAGTTTTGTTTTCAGTTCCCGCTGTCTCTGGCTCCTTCTTGTTGCTGTCCTCATAATAAATCCCTCCCCAATACGAACAAGTATTCCAAACATTTGTTTATAAATGCATTATATATCACAAACATGCGTTTGTCAATACATTTGTTCGAAAAATGTTCGGTGTTATGTTCGTGCCTGGGAGGGAATAAAACTGCTATTCTTTTCCTATGGCATGGATAAACAGGCCGCTTCGAAGCTTTGGTTCAAACCAGGTGGATTTGGGAGGCATCAGAAGGCCCGCATCCGCCACGGCAAATAATTCTTTGATGGATGTGGGATACAGGGCAAAGGCTGCCTTCATATCCGTATGTACCCGTCTTTCCAGCTCTGAAAGACCCCGGATACCGCCCACAAAATCAATCCGCGTATCCGTTTTCGGATCCTGGATACCAAGAACCGGTCCCAGAAGATAATCCTGGAGAATGGAGACGTCCAGGCCTTTTACCGGGTCTGTGCTTTGGATTTCCGGCTTCGCTTTAAGGAGATACCAGGTATCCTCCAGAAACATGGTAAAACTGCCCTTCTCTGTGGGTTTTTGCTGTCCCTCCAGCCGGCTTACCGCAAAATGCGCCTGGATTTTTTCCAGAAATTCTTCTCTTCCAAGTCCGTTTAAATCCCGCACTACCCGGTTATAATCCAGGATTTTCAGCTGGGAATCGGGAAACGCCACAGAGAGAAAATACCCGTAGGGCTCCTCTTTCGTATCCCCCGGGTGGGCCTGCCTGCGCTGGAAGCCTACCTTTGCGGCGGATGCCGCACGGTGATGGCCGTCGGCAATATAGAGAGCCTCCATGGCCTCAAACGCCTTAAAAAGCGCCTCTTTTTGTGCTGCCCCGCTGATGCGCCAGCCCCGGTGTCCCACGCCGTCCTCCGACACAAAGGCAAAGAGCGGCGGTTCCTTCCGGATGTCCTCCACAAGGCGGCTGATTTCCTCTTCATCCCGGTAAGCCAGGAAGATAGGGCCAGTCTGCGCGCCGCAGGCGTCCACGTGGCGGATACGGTCCTGTTCTTTTTCCGCCCGGGTATTCTCATGCTTTTTAATCACGCCGGAGGCATAGTCGTCGATGGAGGCACAGCCCACAATACCGGTCTGGCTTCTGCCTTCCATGGTGAGCTCATACAGATAGTAGGCAGCTTCCATATCCTCCACAAATTTTCCGGCCTTAACCATAGACCAGAGCAGCTCTCCGGCTTTCTGGTAAACCCGCTGGTCGTAGATGTCCATATCCTCCGGAAAGGCCGTTTCCGCCCGGTCTATCCTAAGAAAGGTATCCGGGCGCCCTTTTACCGCTTCCCGGGCCTCTTTGCGGCTGTATACATCGTAGGGAAGGGCAGCAATCTTTTGCTCCATGCCGGAAGATGGGCGGATACAGCGAAACGCGCGAAATACAGCCATTACTGAATCACCCTCACCTTCAATACGCCGCCGATATTCTGAAGCTTCTTAATCAGCTCCGGGCTGGCTTTGGATGCCAGGTCAAACATGGAATAGGCATAGTTGCCCCGGCTCTTATTTGTCATATTTTCAATATTGTGATCCTCGCCGCTGATAACCGCCGTAAACTGCCCCAGCATATTCTTGATATTGCGGTGGGCAATGGTAATCCGGCAGGAACAGGCGGGAATCCCTAAATCGCAATCCGGAAAATTCACGGAATTTTTGATATTTCCGTGTTCCAGGTAGCAACGCACTTCCTTTACGGCCACTCTGGCGCAGTTTTCCTCCGCCTCCAGGGTGGAAGCGCCCAGATGGGGAATTACAATGGTTCCCTTGGCCCCTGCGGTAATAGGATTTGGGAAATCCGACACATAGCGCTTTACTTTTCCGCTCTTCAAGGCGTCCACCATGTCCTTTTCGTCCACCAGCAGATCCCGGGCAAAATTCAATACCACTACCCCGTCCTTCATTCTGGAAATGGCGGCGGCATTTATCATCTGGCGGGTACTGTCCAGAAGGGGCACATGGATGGTTATGTAGTCACATTCCCGGTAAATATCATCCACATTCGTAATATGGCGAATGCTGCGGGACAGATTCCAGGCCGCCTCCACAGAGATATAGGGGTCGTAGCCCAGCACTTCCATGCCAAGATGGGTGGCGGAATTTGCCACCTGGACACCGATAGCTCCAAGGCCGATAATGCCCAGCTTCTTGCCCATAAGTTCCCGGCCCGCAAACTGCTTTTTCTGCTTCTCTGAAAGCTTTGCAATGTCCTCGTTCATGCGCTCCGACTGCACCCAGTTTACGCCGCCGATAATGTCCCTGGAAGCCAGAAGAAGCCCGGCAAGCACCAGCTCCTTCACGCCGTTGGCATTGGCTCCTGGCGTGTTAAATACCACGATTCCCTGCTCGGAGCAGCGCTCCAGGGGGATATTGTTGACGCCGGCTCCGGCCCTTGCAATAGTGCAGAGCTTCCCGGGAAGTTCCATATCATGCATCATGGCGCTTCGCACCAGAATGGCATCCGCCTCCCCCATCTCCTCCGACGCCTCATACTCCTTGCTGAAATGATCCAGTCCGAAACTGGCAATGGGATTTAAGCAATAATAATGAAACATGACTACAGATTTTCCTCCTCAAATTTTTTCATAAATGCCACCAGGGCCTCCACGCCGGCCTTGGGCATGGCATTGTAAATGCTGGCCCGCATACCGCCTACGCTGCGGTGCCCTTTTAGATTTACAAGGCCTTCTGCCGTGGCTTCCTTTACAAATTTTGCGTCCGTCTCCTTGTCTCCCGTCACAAAGGGGACGTTCATTAGGGAGCGGTCCTCTTTGTGTACCGTGCCCTTAAACAGACGGCTTTCGTCAAGATAGTTATAGAGAATGGCAGCCTTTTCCTCGTTGCGCTGTTTCATAACGGAGAGTCCGCCCATGGATTTCAGCCATTGGAATACTTTCCCGCACATATAAATACAGTAGGAATTGGGCGTATTGTACAGGGAACCTGCGTCCGCGTGAATCTTATATTTCATATAGGTGGGCGTTCCTGGAAGAACATCCTCCGTTATCAGATCCTCCCGGATGATGACGATTACCATGCCAGCAGGCCCTATATTTTTCTGGACGCCGCCGTAGAGCAGGCCATATTTCGTCACATCCACCGGCTCTGACAGGAAGCAGGAGGATACGTCGGACACCAGAAGCTTTCCTTTGGTGTCTGGAAGCTCTTTGAATTTTGTCCCATAAATCGTATTGTTTTCACAGATATACACATAGTCCGCCTCCGGGCTTACAGGCAGATCCGAACAGTCCGGGATATAAGAAAAGGTTTTATCCTCAGAGGAAGCAATTTTTACTGCCTTACCGAAAATGGCAGCCTCCGTATAAGCCCTCTTCGCCCACTGGCCGGTGACAATATAATCCGCCACGCGGTTTTTCATAAGGTTCATGGGAATCATGGAAAATTGCAGATGGGCGCCTCCCTGCAGAAACAACACCTTATAATCTTCCGGTATATTTAAGAGATCCCGCAAATCCTGTTCCGCTGTGGTAAGGATTTCCTCAAAGTCCCGGGAGCGGTGGGACATTTCCATAACGGACATTCCGGTTCCCCGGTAATCCAGCATTTCCGCTGCGGCTTCCTTTAAAACCTCCTGGGGCAAAACAGCGGGGCCGGCCGAAAAGTTATACACACGACTCATTCTCTCATATCCTCCTCTTACAAAGCACTATTAGAATTGATTTTACATGTTTCTAAATCCGCCGTCAATAGCTAATTTAGACAAATGTCCGCTCAAAAAAGACATTCCCTTGTCAGTAATACAACACCACCGGCATGCCTACCTCCACCTGCTCAAAAATATCCCCCATAATATCCCTGGAAATGTTTACGCAGCCGTGAGAACCGTTTGTCTTGTAGATATCCCCCCCAAAGGTAGTGCGCCAGCTGGAATCGTGAATCCCGTAACCGCGGTAGAAAGGAACCCAGTATTGGACAAAATCCGTGTATCCCGGGCCCCGGAGTGTGCGGTTTCGCTCCTTGCTGTAGATGTAGGCCAGCATTCCGGGCGTACCCTGCCCTTTGCTCATGTTTCCGGTGACCACGTCCGTCTCCATCACCACCTGGCCGTCCCGGTAAACCCAGAGATGCTGGGCAGTGATATCCACTTCCACATAGGTATTGCCGATCTCCGAGCCCATTTTGGGACCGGACGGAACCAGATAATAAGGCTCCCGTTCCATAACCTTGCCCTCCCGGATACAGGCTAAAAGCGCCTCTTTCTCCGCCTCCCGGTCTATACGCCAGGCGTGTCTGGAATCAGACAGGACAATACGTCCCCGCCGGGTGCTGTAAAATACCCGCTTGATGGATTCGCCGTCACAGGTATCCGCCAGTTCATCCACATACGCCTCAATTTTATCCGTGAGAAGAAGGGGCTTTCCCTGGGAAATGTCAATCCATTCCCGGATTTTCCCGGCGTCCAGTATCAAGGGAGCCTCCCCGATCTCATAGGTTATCCGGGCGGAAAGCCAGATATCCAGCTGCGCCGTTATTTCCAGAAGAGCGGGAGAATCCTTGCAGATATCTGGCTTCTGGTAGTAATCCTGAAGCCGGATATCAGGAGTCTGACTGGCAAAGGCCTGGCGGACACCCTCCGAAAATCGTGCTCTGTCAACAAGCGTCCCATCCCTCTCCGCCTCCACCCGGTATCCCGTATCCGTAAACAGGATTCTGGCATTCTGGGGGGATGTTCCGCCTTTTATGCAGTCCAGGCTGTCCAGGGTATTCTCAAAGGTTTCTTCCTCAAAAAAGACATCCGGGAGAAACGAGAAGCTATCCCGGCTCCACAGCATACGGAGCCATAGAAAACCGTTTTGCTTCCGCTTTAACGCCAGAACTTCGTTGTGGGCTTCATAATGACCGCCCAGGGCTTCCAGCGTCACCACCTCCTGGACGCCCTCCTTCCCTAAGAGAGACAGGGAAGTATTTCCGACCTGGGCAAGAAGCGCGTTTTCCGCCTCTGCCACACTAAAAAGGCCGTAATCCGCCCCGTTTATCCGGGTTCCGGGAAAAAAGTGTTCCATAAAATATACGGACAGTGCCAGGTAAAGAATGACTGCGGCAGTAAGAACGCCAAAGAGATATGGATTTTTTCTGTTTTTTTTCATATGTGCTTCCACCCTCCCATCCTGGTGGAGAGATTTCCGCCGTCTTTGTACAACCAGGGAATATATTTGCGACAGGCCCCGCCCTGGATCAGAAAACCTTAAGGGTTTTCCGCCCGGAGCGGGGCCTGCTATAGGGCTTACCGCCTTGCTTCTATATACAAAGATAAATAGACTTTACGCCTGGCCTTCTTTTGCCTTTAAATCCTCTGCGTCAAAGGCTTCCTCAATAGGCGCTCCCGGCGAAACCATAGGGAACACCTTGTCGTCGCAGTCGATCTGGCAGTCCAGTACTACGGGCCTTCCAAGGGAAATGGCCCGCTCCAAAGCCGGAGCCAGCTCCTCCTTTGTGGTGACCCGGATGCCCTCACAGCCCAGGCCTTCCGCTACCTTTATAAAATCTACCTTGTCGTCAAGGACTGTGGCGGCATAGCGCTGTCCGTAGAACAGGTTCTGCCACTGGCGCACCATGCCCAGCACGTGATTGTTTACCACGATCTGGATAATGGGAATGTTGTAGCGGGAGGCTGTGGCAAGCTCATTTAAATTCATGCGGAAGCATCCGTCTCCGCCGATATTTACCACGGTTTTGTCCGGATTGGCCACTTTTGCGCCAATGCAGGCCCCCAGGCCGTAGCCCATGGTTCCAAGACCGCCGGAGGTAAGGAAAGTCCGGGGTTTTTTATATTTATAATACTGGGCCGCCCACATCTGATGCTGGCCCACGTCTGTGGTGATAATGGCGTCTCCCTTTGTGACGCGGTACAGCTCCTGCAAAATATAGGGACCGGTAAGCTTCTCCGGCTGGTATTTCAACGGATACTTGTTTTTCAAGGCTTCTATCTCATCCAGCCACTGGGGATGCTGTTTTTCTGCAACCCGCCCGTTTAAGACCTTCAGAACTTCCTTCACATCTCCGATAATGCTTCCTGCCACCATAATATTCTTGTTGATTTCCGCAGGATCTATATCGATTTGGAGAATCTTTGCCTTTTTGGCAAAACGGGCTGCGTTTCCAATCACACGATCACTGAACCGGGCACCGATGGTGATAAGCAGGTCGCAGTGGGAAACGCCGAAATTAGCCGTCTTGGTGCCGTGCATACCCAGCATGCCGGTGTACAGCGCATCCTCCCCGGAAAACGCGCCCTTTCCCATAAGGCTGTCGCAGACAGGGGCCTGCAGCTTGTGCGCCAGCTCCGTTACCTCCTCTGCGGCATCGGAGATCACTGCGCCGCCGCCCACGAAGATAAAGGGGCGCTCTGCCTTTTTAATCATTTTCAAGGCCCGCTCCACATCCTCCTCCCGAATGGTGTCTTTCACACGATGGATGGCCGCAGGCTCTTTGGGCTCATATTCCGTCTCGTTTGCCGTTACGTCCTTTGTGATGTCCACAAGGACAGGCCCGGGACGGCCGGATCTGGCGATGGTGAAGGCCCGGCGGATGGTGTCCGCCAGGGCGGTAACATCCTTTACGATAAAATTATGCTTGGTTATAGGCATAGTAACACCCGTAATGTCAATCTCCTGGAAAGAATCTTTTCCAAGAAGCGGGGTTCCCACATTGCAGGTGATGGCCACCAGGGGAATGGAATCCATATAAGCGGTGGCGATTCCCGTTACCAGGTTTGTAGCTCCCGGTCCGGAGGTGGCAAAGCATACCCCCACCTTTCCGGTTGAACGGGCATATCCGTCCGCCGCATGGGAGGCTCCCTGTTCATGGGAGGTAAGGATATGCCGGATTTCGTTATGCTTGTAGAGTGCGTCGTATATGTTTAAAATAGTTCCGCCCGGATACCCGAAAATGGTATCTACGCCCTGCTCTTTCATGCATTCTACCACAATTTCAGCGCCAGTTAACTGCATGTCTTTTTCTCCTTTCAGGTTTTTATCTGATTTCCAGAACCGCTCCCCGGTTTCCGGAGGTTACCATCTTTGCGTAACGGCTTAGATATCCGGTGGTGATTTTCGGCTCTCTGGGCTGCCATTTTGCTTTTCTGGCGGCCAGCTCTTCCTTGGAAACATCCAGTTCCAGTTTGTTTTCCGGAATATTGATTCTGATAATATCCCCCTCTTCCACCAGGGCAATGGGACCGCCTACGGCTGCCTCCGGGGATACATGGCCGATAGAGGCGCCTCTGGAGGCGCCGCTGAAACGTCCGTCCGTAATCAGGGCAACGCTGGAGCCAAGTCCCATTCCGGCAATGGCGGAGGTGGGATTTAACATTTCCCGCATACCCGGGCCGCCCTTGGGGCCTTCATAGCGGATAACCACCACGTCGCCGGCTACAATTTTTCCGCTCTTAATGGCGTCTATGGCGTCCTCCTCGCAGTCAAATACACGGGCCGGTCCCTCATGCACCATCATTTCCGGCACAACTGCGGAGCGTTTCACCACGCCGGAGTCCGGGGCAAGGTTTCCCTTTAACACGGCGATGCCTCCCGTAACGCTGTAGGGGTTTTCCACCGGACGGATCACCTCCGGATTCTGGTTTACACAGCCGGCAATATTTTCCCCAACGGTCTTTCCCGTCACCGTCATAAGTCCCGTGTGGAGAAGGTTTTTCTTATTTAATTCGTTCATAACCGCATAGACGCCGCCTGCCTCGTTGAGGTCTTCCATATAGGTGGGGCCTGCGGGGGCTAAATGGCACAGATTGGGCGTCCGGCTGCTGATTTCATTGGCAATATCCACGTTTAGGTCCACGCCTGCCTCATGGGCGATAGCCGGAAGATGCAGCATACTGTTGGTGGAGCAGCCAAGGGCCATATCCACGGTAAGGGCGTTTAAAAAGGCGTCCTTTGTCATAATATCTCTGGGACGGATATTTTTTCTCCACAGCTCCATAACCTGCATTCCTGCGTGTTTGGCAAGCTGCAGGCGTTCGGAATACACGGCCGGGATGGTGCCGTTTCCGGCAAGGCCCATGCCAAGGGCTTCCGTCAGACAGTTCATGCTGTTGGCCGTGTACATGCCGGAGCAGGAACCGCAGGTGGGACATACTTTCTTTTCAAATTCTTCCACATCTTTTTCGCTCATGGTGCCGGCCGCATGGGCGCCTACCGCCTCAAACATGCTGGAAAGGCTGCGCTTCTGTCCATGAACGTGTCCGGCCAGCATGGGGCCGCCGCTTACAAAAATCGTGGGGATGTTGAGTCTGGCCGCGGCCATCAAAAGCCCGGGCACATTCTTGTCACAGTTGGGCACCATTACCAGGGCGTCAAACTGATGGGCCATTGCCATGCACTCTGTGGAATCTGCGATGAGATCCCTGGTTACCAGGGAGTATTTCATCCCTGCATGGCCCATGGCAATGCCGTCGCATACAGCGATGGCCGGAAACACAATGGGGGTTCCCCCTGCCATGGCCACGCCCATTTTCACGGCCTCCACAATCTTATCCAGGTTCATATGACCCGGCACGATCTCATTGTGAGAGCTTACGATACCCACCAGGGGACGCTCCAGCTCTTCTTTTGTATAACCTAACGCGTTAAACAGGCTTCTGTGAGGGGCCTGTTGCATACCCTTTGTCACTGCGTCACTTCTCATATACATTCTCCTATTTTAAGTACCGCATCCGCCCTTCCGGAAACTCCTACGGGCAGATGACGTGTTGACGGTGTTTCTGTGTTATGAAATCCGCTCTGCTACCAGGCTGCCCATCTCTTTGGTGCCTACACGGGTGCAGCCTTCAGACATAATGTCTCCCGTCCGGTAGCCCTCGGCCAGCACCTGCTGTACGGCAGACTCTATGGCGTCCGCCTCCTTGTCCAGGTCAAAGCTGTAGCGCAGCAGCATGGCTCCTGAGAGGATGGTTGCCAGGGGATTGGCCAGATCCTGTCCCGCAATATCCGGGGCGGAACCGCCGCTTGGCTCATAAAGGCCGAATTTTGTATCGTTTAAGCTGGCGCTGGAAAGCATTCCAATGGAACCCGTAACCATGCTGGCCTCGTCGGAAAGGATATCGCCGAACATGTTCTCTGTGAGAATCACGTCAAACTGGCGGGGATCCTTTACAAGCTGCATGGCACAGTTGTCCACCAGCATATGCTCATAGGATATGTCCGGATAATCCCTGGCCACTTCCTCCACGATCTTTCTCCAGAGCCGGGAGGAATCCAGCACATTAGCCTTGTCTACGCTGGTAACCTTTTTGCGGCGCTTTCCGGCGATATCAAACCCACGCCGGGCAATCCTGCGAATCTCGTTCTCATTGTAGGTAAGCGTATCCACAGCAGTCAGGAGGCCGTCCACCTCCTCTGTCTTTCTGGCTCCGAAATAAAGTCCCCCCGTCAGCTCCCGCATAATCATCATGTCAAATCCGTCCCCGATGATTTCATCCCGCAGAGGGCAGGCGCCTTTCAGCTCCTTGTACAGATAGGCGGGCCTTAAGTTGGCAAACAGACCCATCTCCTTGCGCAGCCGCAAAAGGGCGGCTTCCGGTCTTTTTTCCGGTGGCAGCTTATACCAGGGGGAGGTCGCCGGATTTCCCCCCACAGAGCCCATCAGTATTGCATCCTGCTTCCGGATGATTTCCAGGCTTTCTTCCGTCAGCGGCTCTCCGTACGCGTCAATGGAGGCTCCACCCATAAGAACCTCGACCGCCTCTGTTTCGTGGCCGTAAATGCCAGCCACCTTGTCCAGCACCTTGCGGGCTTCCCTCACGATTTCCGGGCCAATTCCGTCCCCCGGAATTACAGCAAGCTTAAGTCTCATTTTCATCTCCCCTTTTTAAAAACCTATGTGTATTAATATACCGTAATTCGTCATTTTTTTCAACTACTAAATTCTACCCGCAGATTCCTTGTATCTGGCTGACGGGAGATCCTGTTTTTGCGGAAATATCCTCCACCGGCATGCCGTCTTCGTAAAGGCGCCTTATGACAAAGTCCATGGCCTCCCCCACCTCGATCACATGTCCGTCCGGGTCGTAGATGCGGACTACCCGCTGCCCCCAGGAATGCTCTGTAAGCGGATTCAGAAAAGGCACAGGTTCCGGATACCGTTCCAGTTTTTCCAGGAAGGCGGACATATTGTTCTCCTCAAAATAGAGCTCCGCGTACCCGTCTCCCTGGCGGGCCTCTCGTCCGATCAGCCGGTTCCAGACGTCACGCTCCTGGAGAACCAGGCCCTCGGTCAGTATCACGTTTCCCCCAAGATCCGTCAGTACCGTCAGACCGAAAAGCTCCTGGTAAAACTTTACAGACCGCTGGATATTCCGGACAACGAGTAAAATATTTTTAAGCTTCATATTGAAATGCTCCTCTCTCCTTCAAAGGATTTCTTCGATTCCGGAAATTAAGTCCAGAGAAATCTGTATTTCTTCCGAAGAAATTTCTTCTGGGAAAAATTCTTCCGGGGAAATGCCGCTGGCCGGGCCGGAGGGGGCTCTATAGAGAATAAGAATCCGTCTTCCGGGGGCGATGGCCTTTACAAAGCCCCGGACAGTCACATAGATGCCGCCATCCTTGCGGCTGTCGGGCTGGAAACAGACGATTTCCACAAGAGGGGCTTTACAGGTCTCTTTCATCCGCGCCCGGATATTTCCGAGCCGGATATCCAGCATTTCCCTGGCATCCTCATCCAGCTCCATTTTTGCGCCCGTAAAGCGCCCGGTTTCCCGGATGGCGTCCCGGTATCCGGTGAGAGCGGCGAATGGGGAAAACTGCGCCGCCCTGTCTGCCACGGGCATCTGGGGATGGGTGGCGGAAACATGATGGGGAAGGCGGATAATATCCTCATAGCGCTTCCAGTCTTCAGCTGCGTTTTCTGTATCCGAATAAGCCATTTTTCTGCCCCTTTCTGTCTCCTTCCCTTATCACGCCTTGTGGCCTCCGATCTGACGGTTCCGGGTAAGGGTTGTAGCGCCATCCTGGAGATTCATCCCCTTTAAGATGGCGTTTTTGCCAAATTTTTTCTTGATATCCAGCATGGCAAGCTGCATTTTCCTTTCCCGCTCCAGCATGGCCTCCTCCTGGGCCTGCTGCTCTTTTAAGGCTTCGTAATCCGTAAAAAGGTCAAGCTGCTGGAAGGTATCCTGTGTATTTATCCGGGCCTCTTCTACCACCCGGTTTGCCGAGAGGCAGACCCGCCGTATGAGGAGATTTTTGTCCACAATCCGCTCATACAGACCTAAGACCGCCTCTGTGAGCTGTTTTGACGAGGAGGACGGGCGCGTGAGGTTTACGGTTCCGTGGGCGTGCCGGGGGACACGCCGGCCGTAGCGGTCCGTGGTGACAGGGCCCTTGTATAGCCTTTTGATCCTGGGGTCTGTGAGATTTTCCAGATCATAGCCGATGGTCAGCACCATCTGGTCTGTCACCAGCCTCTTATCCACCAGTTCAAGGGCCATAAGATCCGTCATTTCCCGCACAATAAGCTTACTCTTTTCAAAGTCATAGGGGACTGTCAGCACCTGGCCGGAGCAGAGGCTGTTTGTCTCCGGCTTATAAGCCTTTATATCGGCAATGGTACAAGGCTCCCAGCCCCAGGCGTGATCGATCAGAAGCTGGGCGTTTACCCCAAAGAGCCGGTAAAGAAGCTCCTCGTTGTGGTAATCCCCAGGCTTTCCCAGGGAACATCTGGCCACATCCCCCATGGTGAAAATGCCGTGCTCTTTTAGTTTCTTCGCGTAACCCCGGCCAATGCGCCAGAAATCCGTCAAAGGACTGTGGGTCCACAGGAGGCGGCGGTAGCTGTCCTCGTCAAGCTGCGCAATCCGCGTCCCGTCGCTGTCCGGCGCAACCCGCTTGGCCATAATGTCCAGGGCCACCTTACAGAGGTACAGGTTTGTGCCGATTCCGGCGGTGGCCGTAATGCCTGTGGCTTCCAGCACTTCCCGTATAAGCTTCTTCGTCAGCTCCCGGGCCGTAAGACCATAGGCCTTCAGATAATGGGTGACGTCCAGAAACACTTCGTCGATAGAATACACGTGAATATCCTCCGGCGCTACAAATTTCAGATAGATCTGGTAAATTTTTGTGCTGTATTCCATGTAGAGGGCCATTCTGGGCGTAGCTGTAATATAGGAGACGGAAAGCTCTGGGGAAGTTTTCAGCTCTGTGTCATCCCAGGATTCACCGGCAAAGACATGTCCCGGCGCCGCTTTCAGACGCGCGGCATTGACCTCGCTTACCCGCTGTACCACCTCAAACAGCCTGGCCCGGCCGGAAATGCCATAGGCCTTTAGGGAGGGGGAGACGGCAAGGCAGATAGTCTTTTCCGTGCGGCTTAAGTCCGCAACAACCAGGTTTGTGGTGAGGGGATTTAAGCCCCGCTCCACGGCTTCCACGGAAGCATAAAAAGACTTTAAGTCGATGGCGGCGTAGATGTGATTTTCCCCATCCATTTGCAGAACCCCCCTTTCTGTCACGGTCTGTTTCTAAAATCAGTATAGCAGAATGTATGTTCTTTTTCAAGAAAAAAATGACACCGGCCCCAGAATATCAACAACCTGGTGGAGCCGGTGTCATATTAGCAGTGCTTATTTATAGTTTACAATCTTTCCGAAGTCCGGCTTCAGCGCGGCGCCGCCAACCAGGCCGCCGTCTATATCCGGCTGTGCGAAAAGCTCTCCTGCGGTGGACGCGTTTACGGAGCCGCCGTACTGGATGCGGATTGCCTGGGCAGTAGCCTCGTCGTAGATCTCGGCGATGCAGGCGCGGATGCCTGCGCAGACCTCCTGGGCCTGGGCTGTGGTGGCTGTCTTTCCGGTTCCGATTGCCCAGATGGGCTCATAGGCGATTACTGCGGAAGCGGCCTGCTCCGCGGTCACTCCCAGGAAGCCTACCTTTACCTGCTGACGGATGAAATCCATGGTCACACCCTGCTCTCTCTGGGTCAGGGTCTCGCCGCAGCACATAATGGGGATTAAGCCGTGCGCAAAAGCCTTCAGCATCTTTTTGTTGACCGTCTCGCTGGTTTCTGCGAAATACTCTCTTCTCTCGGAATGGCCAAGGATCACATATTTCACGCCTACGTCTGTAAGCATATTGGGGGAAATCTCTCCTGTGAAAGCGCCCTTCTCCTCAAAATACATGTTCTCCGCGCCTACCTGGATGTTGGACCCCTTTGCGGCTTCCATAACCGGGATAATGTCAATGGCGGGCACGCAGAATACCACGTCTACCTCATCGTTTGCTACCAGGGGCTTTAAGGTATTTACAAGCTCTACCGCCTCGCTGGGCGTCATATTCATTTTCCAGTTTCCAGCAATAATTTTCTTTCTTGCCATGATCTTCTCTCCTTTATTTATCGTTTGCAGCCACAACGCCAGGCAGATCCTTGCCCTCCAGGAACTCCAGGGAAGCGCCGCCGCCTGTGGAAATGTGGCTCATCTTGTCGCCAAAGCCAAGCTGGTTTACAGCCGCAGCGGAGTCTCCGCCGCCGATAATGGTGGTGGCGTCCGTGTCAGCCAGGGATTTTGCAACGGCAATGGTTCCCTTTGCCAGGATGGGATTCTCAAATACACCCATAGGACCGTTCCACACAACGGTCTTTGCGGATTTCACTGCCTCTGCATAGAGGGCGGCTGTCTTTGTGCCGATATCCAGGCCCATCTTGTTGGCGGGAATGGCATCGGAGGGAACAACGCTTACGGAAATCTCCGCGTCGATGGGATTTGGGAAGGCGTCCGCAATAGTTGTGTCCACCGGGAGCAGAAGCTTTTTGCCAAGCTTCTCAGCCTTTGCCATCATTTCCTTACAATAATCAATCTTCTCGTCGTCCACCAGGGAGGTGCCGACCTCATAGCCCTTTGCTTTCAAGAAGGTGTAGGCCATGCCGCCGCCGATAATCAGCGTATCGCACTTCTCCAGGAGATTGGAGATTACGTTCAGCTTGTCAGCTACCTTCGCGCCGCCTAAGATTGCCACGAAAGGACGCTCCGGGCTGTTCACGGCGTTGCCGAGGAAATCGATCTCTTTCTGCATCAGATAACCTACGGCCGCTTCTGCTGCCAGTTCCGCCACGCCTACGTTGGAGCAGTGGGCTCTGTGGGCGGTTCCGAAGGCATCGTTTACAAATACGTCGCACAGGGAAGCCAGGTCCTTGCTGAAGGCCTCTCCGTTCTTGGTCTCCTCCCCACGGTAACGGGTATTCTCCAGGAGAATGACCTCGCCGTCCTTCATAGCTTCCACGGCTGCCTTTGCGTTGGGGCCAACCACCTCCGGGTCAGCGGCAAATTTTACTTCCTGTCCCAGAAGCTCAGACAGACGCTTTGCCACCGGAGCCAGGGAAAGCTCGGGTTTGGGCTCTCCCTTGGGTTTGCCAAGATGGGAACAAAGAATTACTTTTCCGCCGTCAGCGACAAGCTTCTTAATGGTAGGCAGAGCCGCCGTCAGACGGTTCTCGTCCGTGATCTGTCCCTCTTTGAGAGGCACGTTGAAATCGCATCTGCAAAGAACTCTTTTACCCTTAACCTGGATATCATCTACGGATTTCTTATTTAACATACATTTTACTCCTTCATCTGCTTTTATAATGCCGGGAAATGGGGAGCCAGCCCTTTTCCTTACGGCCACGTTACGCCCGTTTTTGCCTTATCCGGCCAAAAAACAAGGCCCGGCCCTAAGAGCCGGACCCATGTTTTGAGTCGTAAATTATGACAGCGCAGGCTGTCCACCCTAAAGGGTTACGGTAAAAGCTACCGGATAACCATGGGTTATGCTAACTCAGCAAAGTATTTGATGGTACGGACCATCTGGGAAACGTAGGAATTCTCGTTGTCATACCAGGAAACAACCTCTACCTGGGCCTTGCCGCCCTCCAGCGGGGAAACCATGGTCTGGGTTGCGTCAAACAGAGAACCATAACGCATACCTACAACGTCGCTGGACACGATCTCATCCTCGGTGTAGCCGAAGGACTCGGTAGCAGCAGCCTTCATGGCGGCGTTGATCTCAGCCTTTACTGCGTTTACATCGGTAACTTCCTTATTGATAACTGCAAATAACAGTGTGGTGGAACCTGTGGGGGTCGGTACACGCTGTGCAGCGCCGATAAGCTTGCCGTTCAGCTCCGGAATAACCAGACCGATAGCCTTTGCAGCGCCAGTGCTGTTGGGAACGATGTTGATAGCGCCTGCACGGCTTCTTCTCAGATCGCCTTTTCTCTGAGGTCCGTCCAGAATCATCTGATCGCCGGTGTATGCATGGATGGTACACATAATACCGGAATCGATGGCAGCGTAATCGTTCAGAGCTTTTGCCATGGGAGCCAGGCAGTTTGTGGTACAGGAAGCTGCGGAAATAACCGTATCCTCTTTCTTCAGTGTCTGATGGTTTACATTGTAAACGATGGTGGGCAGATCGTTTCCAGCCGGAGCGGAAATAACCACCTTCTTTGCGCCAGCGGTGATATGTGCGGAAGCTTTATCCTTGGAGGTATAGAAGCCTGTACACTCTAATACAACGTCTACGCCGATCTCTCCCCAGGGAAGCTCTGCAGCGTTAGCCTTTGCGTAAATCTTGATCTCTTTGCCGTTTACAATGATGGAATCCTCGGTTGCGGAAACGGCGTCTGCAAACTCATATTTTCCCTGTGAAGAGTCATATTTCAACAGGTGAGCCAGCATTTTGGGGCTTGTCAGATCGTTGATGGCTACTACTTCATAGCCGTCTGCTCCAAACATCTGACGGAATGCAAGACGTCCAATACGTCCAAAACCATTGATCGCTACTTTTACTGCCATAATAGAATTCCTCCTAAATGATAATAAGATAGATGATGTTGGCTGTAGTCTTCCCAGATATTGTGAAAGAAATCACAGCTTTTCTTTTCCTATTGTACTCAATCCGATACAAAATTTCAAGAGGTTATTTACATTTTTGTTATATCCTTGAAATTCATTGCCAGATTTTTCTTGCTATTGTGTATTTTTTCCTTTATCATGTTTTTGTTGTGATTTTTTCGAAGAAATTTTTCCTGTCATTTCAGGAAAAGAGGAAAGGAGCCTTTGTATGCAGGCAGATTTTCATGTACACTCCGTCTTTTCCGGGGACTGCGACGCCCCCATGGAGGCCCAGATCCAAAGGGCCCTTAGGAATCGTCTGGACGCGCTTTGTTTTACCGATCATCTGGACGCGGATTATCCTTATACGGATGTGGACTTTACCCTGGATACCTCTAAGTATCTGAACGCCTTGTCCGGCCTTCAGAAAACCTATGAGGGGCATATCCGCATTTACCGGGGAGTGGAGCTGGGGCTTTTGCCCCATTTGGGAAATTATTACAGGGAATATTGTGAAAAATATCCCTTTGACTTTGTTATCGGTTCCACCCATCTGACCCAGGGGCAGGATCCTTATTACCCCGCCTTCTGGGAGAACCGGGCTTCCCGCGCCTGTCTGGAGGCGTTTTTTAAGGATACCCTGGAAAATATCAGAGCCTGCGGCTGTTTTGACGTCTATGGGCACCTGGATTATATAAACCGGTATATCCCTTCCGGAGAGCCGGAATTTTCTTATTCTGATTACACCGATCTCATCGACGAATGTCTCCGCCTGCTTATTTCCACGGGCAAGGGCCTGGAAGTCAATACCGGAGGCTACAAGGCGGGGCTTTTATCCCCCAACCCATGTCCGGATATTCTCCGGCGTTACCGGGAGCTTGGGGGAGAGATAATAACTACCGGGTCGGACGCCCATTTTGCGGAGTATGTAGGGTACTGCTTTGACCGGGTTTACGGGCTTTTAGAGGAATGCGGATTCCGATATGTGGCTGTGTTTGAGGGGCGTAAGGCGGAATTTGTACGCTTATAATTATAGAAACAAATTTCTAAACCTCTCCCTCTTCAGGAGCCTCCAGATACTTAAGAATCCCCGCCGCGATGCCTTCGGCCAGCTTCTTCTGGTAAGCCTCATCCTGCAAAAGCCTTCGCTCTTCCTGGTCGCTTAGGAACCCTGTCTCTACCAGGACCGCCGGCATATCCGTATCTGTGATAACCACAAAATTATCGGCCCGGGCGCCCCGGTCCGTGGCCCCGGTCTTTTCTATAATCTGCGCCTGAACTGCCTCTGCCAGAGGCCGGCTGCCTGCCTCCTTGCCGGGATCATAGTAGGTCTCCACCCCGTCCGCCTGACCGGATTCCACAAAGTTGCAGTGAATGCTGACAAATACCTCCGGCTTCTTGTCGTTTGCAGATGCCACCCGCTCATACTTGTCAATAAAGGTATCTTTACTACGGGTCAGAAGCACCCGGTAACCGGCGTCCTCCAGGATATCTTCCACCTTTAGGGTGATTTCCAGGGTCAGATCCTTTTCCAGGACATCTTCATAGCTGGTTCCCTGGTCCCGGCCTCCGTGGCCGGCGTCCAGCATCACAGTCCCTTTCCCTTTATCCCAGGGCAGGGAAACAGGAAAATTAAAATTACCCGCACTGGCCGAAGCATCGCTAAAGGGGCCTGGCCGGAAAAGGGTAAAAAGAATGAAAAGAATAAGGATGGCAGGCACAGCAAAAACCAGCCGCCTCAGTACCTGGCGTCCTTTATTGTTCTGGTCTTTTTTCCTTCTTTCCCAGGCAGGCATATCCCCGGAAATTTTTTTGTTCTTCCGGGCGGGCGTATTCCGGTAACGCCTCTCTCCCTGGGAGATGGGCTTATTAGCACCGGAATTCCCCTGGGACCTTTGCCGCATGGAAGCGGCTTTTACCTTAAGCCCCCTGGCCCCGGAAGCCATATCCGGCCCCTGGTAGTCCTTACCTGTCTGCCCGTTCCGGGACGTCCTGGTTCTGGGAGCCCGCTCCCCCTGCCGCACGTATCCCTCCAGGGTTTGTCCGTCCCGGCGGGCCCGGCTTCCCGTGCCTTCCCCTGTCTGGAATATCTGTTCTCCTTTTGGTCCTCTCTCCCCGGTTCTGGCGCGTTTTTCCTGGAGACGACGACTCCTGTAACGTGGTCTTTCTTTTCCTTCCATAAAATCCCCTCATACCATAAGTAACGTATGAACCTATTTTACATGAAAAAGAACATCAATTTCTTATCATTTTCTTATACTTTTCTTAATACCAGACGCCGTAGAGATCATCCTGATACTGTTTCTTATACCCCCACTCTTTTAATAGCTCCTGATATTCCGTATTGTCGTTTCTCACAATATAGGCAGCATTTTCCCGGTACTGTAGTCCCAGGTAAAAATGGATATTGCGGAAAGTCTGATTTCCTTCCCGCATACTGTCAGCCACTTCCTGGGGCGGAATCCGGGTGCTGTAAAGGAAATAGGCCATAGGTGGATCCGTGTAGACCTGCTTTCCGTCGAAATGTTCCAGATTTGCGGCCCAGGCCTGTGCATAGGGTTCCTGGAAATACCAGCCTTTTGCATAGGAGGCATTGCCGCTTCCGGAAAAATAAAAGACGGCAAAGGCAAGGGCGCCTGCCACGTATAGCCCGGCAATGGATAAACCGGTCCATTTTTTTGCCAGAGCATTTCGAATACTTCCCAGAAGTGTCTGGATTCCCTGCCAGATACAGCAGACCAGGATAAAAAACATGGCATTAAGCTTATATGTAAAAATCTCATCAATGGTGCAGGCAATCAGCAACTGGGCTCCAAGGAAAAAAAGCAGAAGCACCCGGCCGTCCATCCTCTTTTCTTTTCTCTGTTTCAGACAGGACCGGATCATGGAGAAAAGACCTGTAAAAACCAGAGGCACCGACCAGGGGAACAGGGTTCCGAAAACAGGAAAGGAGCTGCAATATTCCCCGTCATGCCAGAACAGGGATAAAAAGAGAGCCTTCAGCCGCGCAGGGGTAAAATAAAAGCCAAACTCTCCCACCCGGTACAGAAACATCCTTGGAATGGTCACAGGGCCAAGATGAATGCTTTCCCAGCCAAACTGATTGACAGCGATCATAAGCATCAAAGGAATGGCCAGAATTCCTAAGGGAATGCCAAAAGCAAGAACCCGTTTCCAGTTCAGCAGCTTCAGCCGCCAAAGATAAACGCCGGCCGCCAGCAAAAACAGAGGGAGAATCAGATAACTCAGCACATAGGTATACAGACAGAGGCCAAAGCAGAAGCCAGCTGCCCCATACCACACAGAACGTCCTGTTTCCACTGCCTTAAGCGTCAGATAAACAGCCAGGGTAGACAGGCCCAGAAACAGGTTGCAGTCCAGTCCCAGGCGGGATGCCATAACAAAATATGGGCAGACCGTCAACAGGAAAGCGCCAGAGAAACCCGCCCGTTTTCCCCAGAGCCGGGTAAGGATCCCGCTGCCGGCGCCTATGGTTAGAAGCCCTGCCATCACCGAGGGAAAGCGGATCAGCCATACATTGACGCCGCCGGTGATTTTTACCAGAATCATGCAGAGGTAGGCGTAAAGAGCACTCTGTCCGCTTCCATAATTCAGCATATAGACTGGATAAGACATGCACCACCGGTCAATGCCCTCCTTTGCCAGCCAGTAGGAATCATAAGCCATGCCTACTTCGTCAATATGAATGCCGTAGGGAACACTGTCCAGCCATAGAAACCGCAAAACTACAGCCAGCAGGAAGATTCCCCCCCATAGCAGATATCCGGATCGTTTCTCTTTATCTGATAAACCCATAATTATACCTCTTTTGGAACATGTTGTATTTGCCCCGGCTTTTCACGCTTTCTGTACCAACGCCATACAGAACCGGTTATCAGCAGAATCGCCACGCCCGCCTGCCAAGCGTCTGCCAGCTGGTAAAGCCTGGGATCTGTATAGGCCACGGATACATGGCCGCTTCCCGCCTTCAGATATACGCCCAGACGGCCGGAACCTCCCACATAGGTAATCAGCTGCTCGCCATTGTCCAGGACGGCTTCATAATGTTTGTCATAGACAAAGGGGATATTAAGCTTCTGATCAGTCTCTGACTGATAGTCAAATTCCACAGCCAGAGGGCTGTTCTTGTAATTGGAGATCTCTATGGGAAGATTTTCATCCTCTGGTTCCACAATATTATCTCTCCGATAATAACTGCCTCTTCCCACGTTTCCTATGAGATACAGATCATCCACCTGCTTGTGATCCAGGAAGGGGGCAGAATTTTTGAATATGGAGGGTTTAGCCTGTCCATAGTAAGCGTCCAGATATACAATGGCGCAGAGGGCGGAAAATCCCAAAGCCAGCACCAGGAAAAACTGGCGGAGTTTATGTTCCTGGAAAAGCTGCTCAAATCCGTAGGCAGCAGCCACCGGCAAAAACAGCATGGCAAAGGCCAAAAGCCGCCAGGGGAACTGCAGGATAGAGGTTATATTGCGCAGCCATTCCACCTGGAAAACCAGATCCCAGGGGAAAAATTTCGTAGACAGATACACAAAGAACACGCCCAGCAGCATGGACTTTCTGGCCTTCCTGTAACCGGGTAATTTCTCTTTTCCGTGGAGGATGCCTGCCGCTACAAGGCAGAGACAGCCAGCCACCAGGCCCAGTCCAAGAATCCAGGAGAAATTCTGTTTGGAATCGAAATAATACAAGCGGGCGGACATAATATCCGAGACATTAAAGGCAAACAGACGGGGCCCCTGGAGAGTGGAACCACTCAAGGTTCCCGCTGCTTCCAGGAATACATTGTAATCGTAGCCCAGATGATCCATAAAAGGAACAAGGAAGCCTGTATTCAGCCCCAGCGTACACACTCCCGCCAGCAAAATGGTGAGAAGCCTTTTCCCATCCAGCAGCTTATTCACGCTGAACACTGCCAGAACCACCGTAAACAGCACAGCCAGCTCCGTTGTGAGCAGATGGGAACGAAGGAGACAGGTAAAGCTGAGGACCGACCAGATCCATTTCTTATAATCCCCCCGCAGAAGCTCGTGGACGCTGTAGAGCCACAGGGGAAGAAATGCCATGGCCAGGCTTTCCCCCAGGGCTGACCGCACATAGGTATCCATAAGGCGGTAAGGGGCCAGGGTGTAGAGAATGGCCGCAATCAGTCCCCAGCGGCGGGACTTTGTCAGACGGGAGTAGGCGAACCATCCGCTGTAGGCAGTGACCAGGTGAATGAGGAAAATCAATACCTTGTAGCCAAGAAATGTGGACACGCCAAAAACCCGCAGCACAGCGGGGATATACAGAAAGAAATCCGGGTAAAAAATGGGGAAGGCATAGCCGTAATCATTCATCAGATCCGGATAGATACGCACCGGAAAATAGCCTGCCTTCAGCCCGTTTGCCAGGCCCTCCACACGGCTAAAGTGAATCATCAGATCATGGGCCTCGGGAAGGTAGTCTGAGGTGAGAATCCAGGACGCCAGAAAAACGCTTCCCAGAAGAAGCAGGTGGGAAAGCTTTTCCTCCCTGGAAAAAGAGCGCTTCCGCGTATACAGGAGAAGGAAAAGCCCCAGAAGAAACACTGTGGCCACAAAAAATTCCTTGTCCCGGTAAATCCGCCCCACAGAGGCAACCGTCACCCGGCTGCTGACCTGCTCCTCATTAAGAAGTCCCTGGGAATACAGACAAAGCTCTGTGGTAAGGCTCTCCACCGTAAAAAAGATCTCCTCCATGCCGTCCTCCGCGGCGGGAAGGGTTCTGGAAAACACTTCTATCCCCTGGGTATTGTCCGGGTGGACATATTTGGCGTCCCAGGCCTGCACCTCCAGAGGCGTTTTTGAATCGTACAGAATGGTGAGCACGTAGTCGCCGGGGTAGAGAATGACGCCTTCCTCCCCGGAAAAGGCTTCCGCAGGTATCCGCCTGCTAAATGTGTCGTCCACCGGCATAAGCAGGGCCAGAAGCAGGGCCAGAAGCCAGATTCCAATGCCCCGGAACCAGGCGTTTTCCTTCCAGAAGGCAGGAAAACCTGTGTAGATTCTTTTTATTTCCGCTGAAGGGTTGTTTTGTTCCTGATATCCCATGTTATTCCCCTTATGTTAGTCTTGTCTCCCAATATGGTATTGGATTCACAGAATCGTCCCGCCCCCAAGTACATACTCCCCGTCATAAAATACAACTGCCTGTCCGGGGGTAACGGCTCTCTGTGGCTTTTCAAATTCCACCCGCACCCGGTCCGGCCCCGTTTTTTTTATGACGCAGGGGGCGCCCTTGTGGTTATAGCGGATTTTTGCCATGGCGGGCCGCTCCCCGTCAAGATGGGGGATTGCCATGAAATTCAACCTGTCCGCTTCCAAAACACTGGAAAATACGTCCTCATTTTCCCCGATAACCACTTGATTGGTCCTGGGCCGGATTTCCGTCACCACTACCCGGCGGCCCATGGAAAGGCCGAGGCCCTTTCTCTGGCCGATGGTGTAGTGGGTGATGCCCTTATGGCGGCCAAGGATCTCTCCGGCGGCATTGACAAAATCCCCCTCCGGGATTTTTGCGCCTGTGGTCCGGTCAATAAAGCTGGCATAATCCCCGTCCGGCACAAAACAGATCTCTTGACTGTCCGGCTTCTGGGCTGTGAGAAGCCCTAAAGAGTCCGCCATAGCCCGGATCTTTTCTTTCGTGTAGGCGCCCACCGGCATGCGGGTGCAGGCAAGCTGCTCCTGGGTCAGACTGTATAGGGCGTAAGTCTGGTCTTTGCCGGCTGTGGCAGACATGCGCAGAGAAAAACGGCCATTTTCCAGGCGTTCAATCCTGGCATAATGACCTGTCGCAATATAATCTGCACCGATTTCCCGGCTTCTCTTAAGCAAAGACTCCCATTTCACATACCGGTTGCAGGCAATGCAGGGGTTTGGCGTTCTGCCCGCCAGGTATTCCCTCACAAAATAATCCATGACGTGAAGCCGGAAATCTTCTTTGAAATTCATTACATAATAAGGAATGCCAAGCTGCCAGGCCACTCTCCTGGCGTCCTCCACGGCAGAAAGGCCGCAGCAACCACCGTTTTCCTGCTGGGCCTCCTCTGTGTCGTCCTGCCAGATCTGCATGGTCACGCCTATAACCTCATAGCCCTGCTCCTTTAAAAGCCAGGCCGCCACGGAGGAGTCCACGCCGCCGGACATTCCCACTACCACTTTTTCTTTCATATGCAGAATCAGGAACGATTGCCGGGATCAAAGGGATCCTGGCCGTAGCTGCTGCCCTGTCCATAGCCGGAACCGGTCTGGCCGCTTCCGCCCTGCTCGTAGCCGCCGCTCTGGCCTGGCCCATAGCCAGTACCATAGTAGCCGCCCTGGCCCTGGCCATAGCCGGTGCCGTAAGAGCCGCCCTGGCCCTGGATATAACCGCCGCCATACATACCCTGCTGCCCCATGCCAGACTGCTCCTGTTCCTTTTTGGCATGCTTGATAGCCATGTAGAGGTAAATTAGGGAGATACCAAAATTAATCACCCAGAAATAAGGGATGGTAATAGCGGTGGCAGATTCCAGAAGCTTTACAAGCCCCTTAATTCCCAGGGAAAGAGTACGGCTGTAAATTCCCAGCAGATACACCTGGCCGAAGGTCAGATTTGCCTTCTGGATGCTGCTGAATATCAGGCCGATCAGGCCTACAAACAGCACGCCGAAGAAGAACAGGGCCACGGCAAAGATATAGATAAACAGCAGTCCAATGAAAATACTTACATAGATCAGCGGAATCCAGCTTTCCAGATCGCTCCGGTCAAACTCCAGATCCAGCTGGCTATAGTAATAGGACTGCACCTGCCCGTTGCTCTTTAAGAAAATTTTTTCCTCATCCATAATAATGACGGAGGCATAGCCGTAGGCAAAATCATAGGCGTCGTCTACGTCAAAATATTCCGTGGTGTCTATGTCCACATAGGACTGGCCGGGCGAGTTAAAATATACGGGATCCTCAATGTAGAAGGAACCGTTGTACAGCTCAAATTCTGGAATGTATTCGTCCAGAATTTTCCCAAAACCGCCGGTACGCGCCTGGAAAACAAAGCACGGAATGATATAGGCCAGAATAAAGTAGAAAAACAACAGCAGAACACTGTAGCCAAACACCTTTCCCTTCTTGTTTTTCAGAAATTTCGGGTATGCGGATACCTTTCCCACAGCACATCCCATCTCTTTAAATACGTTCATGGTTTCATCCCCTCCTGATGTTATCGTTAATATGCTTCCGCCTCTTCTTCCTCTCCCTCATGAATGTCAGATTTGGGTTTTTCCAGGCCTTCTATCCGGATGCCGTGCTTTTCGGCATAGTCCCACAGCGCCGCGTGGATGGCCTCCTCCGCCAGCAAAGAGCAGTGTACCTTTACCGGGGGAAGTCCGTCCAGGGCCTCCATCACAGCCTTGTTGGTGATTTTCAAGGCCTCATAGATGGATTTTCCCTTTACAAGCTCTGTGGCCATGCTGCTGGTAGCCACGGCCGCGCCGCAGCCAAAGGTCTTGAATTTCACATCCTGGATAATCTCGTTCTCGTCGATATCCAGGTAAATCCGCATAATATCGCCGCACTTGGCATTTCCCACGGTGCCAACGCCGCTGGCATTTTCAATCTCGCCTACATTTCTTGGATTCTGAAAATGATCCATTACTTTTTCACTGTACATACCTGCATTCTCCTCTTTTCCTGTAATTCAGACGAATCTGCTATTTTTATTTTTTCTTTTAAACCGGCCTGCAAAACCTGCATTGCCTTTAGGACTTATTTTATCTGCCCTTCTTCATAAAATCCTCATAGAGCGGGGACATATCCCGCAGTTTCTGTACGATCTTCTTGACGGTCTCCACCACAAAATCAATTTCCTCCCGGGTAGTCTCTTCACCCAGGGTCAGCCTTAGGGAGCCGTGGGCGATTTCATGGGGCAGCCCGATGGCCAGCAGCACATGGGACGGATCCAGGGAGCCCGAGGTACAGGCGGAGCCCGACGACGCGCAGATGCCCTCCATGTCCAGCATAATCAGCAGGGATTCCCCCTCCACAAACTGGAAGCTGAAATTGGCGTTGTTGGGAAGGCGGTTTGTCCTGTGGCCGTTGAGCCTGGTAAAAGGCACCTCCGCCAGCACACGCCTAATAAGGTAATCCCGCAGATCCCGCTCTTTTGCCGTGCGGGATTCCAGCGTGTCAAGAGCCCTCTCCACGGCCTTCCCGTAACCTACGATACCGGGCACATTTTCAGTTCCGGCCCGGCGCTTCCTCTCCTGGGCGCCGCCGTGGATAAAGGAGCGAAGCTTAAGGCCTGTGCGGATATAAAGGAACCCGATGCCCTTGGGGCCGTTCAGTTTATGGCCGCTGGAGCTGAGCATATCAATGTGATACTCGTCCACGGAAATGGGTACCTGCCCAAAGGCCTGTACGGCGTCCGTGTGGAATAAAATCCCATGCTCCTTTGCGATTTCCCCGATCTCCTTAATGGGCTCTATGGTTCCGATCTCGTTATTGGCAAACATGACGGAAATCAGAATAGTGGTGGGACGGATGGCCTTTTTAAGCTCTTCAAGCCTTACTACCCCGTTTTCATCCACATTCAGGTAGGTCACCTCAAAGCCACGTTTCTCCAGGTATTCACAGGTGTGTAAAATGGCGTGGTGTTCAATCTTTGTGGTGATAATATGGTTTCCTTTGGACGCGTAGGCTTCCGCCGCTGCCTTAAGGGCCCAGTTGTCCGCCTCGCTTCCGCCGGCTGTAAAATAAATCTCGTTGCTCTTTGCCCCCAGGGCTTTTGCGATGGTTTCCCGGCTTTTTGTAATGGCCTTTTTGCTGTCCCCGGCCAGACTGTAGACGCTGGAGGGATTTCCGTAATACTCCGAGAAATAGGGAACCATGGCTTCCACTACCTCCGGCGCGGTTCTGGTAGTTGCCGCATTGTCAAGATAAATGAGTTTCTTCATAACAAAAACCTCCTATTAAAATGCCGCGTCTGTGCCCCGGACTCCTTCCGGGGAATGTTCCGGCAGACGCTAATTGGAACAGCAGGATCCCGGGGAGGACACGGCGTCCTTCACGCCTCTGCTTTCCTCTATTAACTGACTAAGCTTTATTTCATCTACGGTCTGGTTAATGCTGTCGTTGATGCGCTTCCAGACATATTTTGTCACACAGACATCCGAACCCGTACAGCCCTGCTCCTCGTCAAGGCCCGGACAGTTGACCGGGTCGAGGCTTCCCTCCAGGGCTCTTAGAATATCCCCCACGGAAATGTCCTTTGCCGGTTTTGCCAGCATATAACCGCCCCCGGCGCCCCGTACGCTGGACACCAGCCCCGCCTTTCTAAGCTTTCCGATCAACTGCTCCAGATAGCTCTCCGAGATATTCTGCCTGGCCGCAATACTGGCTATGGATGCCGCTTCTGTCTCACTGTTGAGAGCCAGATCAAGGAGGGCCCGAAGCCCGTATCTGCCCTTTGTGGATAACTTCATCCCCATCACCTCTCACAATTCCGAGTATTTTGCTCGGATATCGTAATGATAATAGCACCCTATTGGTGTTCTGTCAAGTCTCTTTGGAGAATATATTCATAAAAAAGTTACTCTGCATCATAACAAAAAGGGGTATCAGACCATATGAAAAAAAATAAGCATCCGCTTCTGACTGGAGCGTTGATTCTGACCCTCACCGGCGTTGCCACCAGGGTGATTGGGTTCTTCTATAAGATATTCTTAAGCCGCGTCATTGGTGCCGAGGGGATCGGGCTTTATCAGATGATTTTCCCGGTATTCGGTATCTGTTTTTCCCTTACGGTGGCCGGAATCGAGACATCTATCTCCCGGTTTGTGGCCGGGGAGGCCGCCAGGAAAAATGAGCGGGGAGCGAAAAATATGCTGGCCGCCGGAATGCTGCTGTCCTTTTCCCTCTCCCTGCTGGCCGCCCTGTGGCTGTATAAAAGCGCGGATTTCCTGGCTGTCCATTACCTAAAGGAGCCCCGCTGCGGTATCCTTTTGCGTTTCCTGTCCTTTTCCCTGCCCTTCGCCTCCTGCCACGCCTGTATCACCGGGTATTACTATGGCCTCAAAAAAACAGGCGTCCCGGCCGTAAGCCAGCTTCTGGAACAGCTTGTGCGGGTGGGCGCCGTGTTTCTGCTGGCTGATATCTGTGTGGAAAGAGGAATTGCCATCTCCCCGGTGCTGGCGGTTCTGGGCATGGCTTTGGGGGAATTTTCCTCCATGCTTTTCTGTGTGAGCGTCCTGGTTTTCCAGAGGTCCGGAGCCGGAAAAAAAGCCCAGGGACAGACAAACAGCCTTGTATCCGGCCATGCTCTGTCCCTGGGTAATTGTATGCGGCAGATCCTTGCCATGTCCCTTCCCTTGACCGGAAACCGGGTAGTGATGAATGTGCTGGCAAGCATGGAGTCGATTCTGATTCCCCTCACCCTTCAGGTGTACGGCCTGGATGCGGCAGCCGCCTACAGCATCTACGGCACGCTTACTGGTATGTCCCTCTCCTTCATCCTTTTCCCCAATGTCCTTACGGGCTCCGTCGCCGTCCTGCTTCTCCCCTCCGTTTCGGAGGCCCAGGCGGCGGGCGACCAGAAGAGAATCCGTCTGGCCGTACAGAAATCCATCGCCTTCTGCCTTCCCTTTGGGACTTTCTGCACGGTATTTTTTCTGCTGACGGGGAAATTTCTGGGCTCCTTTTTCTTCCACAGCGCCCTGGCAGGGGATTTTATCCTGACCCTGGCCTGGATCTGCCCCTTTTTATACTTGAATTCCACCTTGAACAGCATTCTTCACGGGCTTGGTTCCACTGGAATCACCTTCCGCAACAACGTAATCGGCATTACCATCCGCATTGTCTTTATTCTGCTCTGTGTGCCCACCTACGGCATTAAAGGGTACCTGTGGGGAATCCTGGCCAATCAGCTCGCGGTGACCTTACTGTGTCTGGGAAGCTTAAAGGGGTATCTTGGGGGGGAGCCTTAAAAGTACCTTGTATGCTTTAGCATCTCTCCGCAATCTCATAGATAAGCCGCTCCGATTCCGCCCAGCCCAGGCAGGGGTCCGTGATGGATTTCCCGTAAATATGGTCGTGGACGCTCTGGCAGCCGGACTCAATGTAGCTCTCCACCATAACGCCTTTCACAAGACGGCGGATTTCCGGGGCCAGGGCACGACTGTGAAGCACTTCCTTTACAATCCGCACCTGCTGCTCATACTGCTTGTTGGAATTGGAGTGGTTGGCGTCTACGATGGCGGCCGGATTTGTAAGATTCCGCTCCCCGTAGAGCTCCAGCACCCGCATTAAATCCTCGTAGTGGTAGTTGGGCAGATTGACGCCCCGCTTGTTTACGGCTCCCCGCAGCACCACATGGGTAAGGTCATTTCCCTTTGTCTCCACGTCCCATCCCCGGTAAATAAAGGAATGTCCGTGCTGGGCGGCGGTGACGGAATTCAGCATAACCGTAAAGTCCCCGCTGGTGGGATTTTTCATCCCGGTGGGCACGTCGATGCCGCTGGCCACCAGGCGGTGCTGCTGGTTTTCCACGGAGCGGGCTCCGATGGCGATGTAGGACAGGAAATCCGTCACATAGGGCAGGTTTTCCGGGTATAACATCTCGTCAGCAGCCGTAAGCCCGCTCTCCTTAATGGCCCGGATATGCATGTGGCGAAGGGCAATGATTCCAGCTAAAGGATCCGGCTTCTTTTCCGGGTCCGGCTGGTGCATAATGCCCTTGTAGCCCTCCCCGGTGGTTCGGGGCTTATTGGTGTAGATACGGGGAATGAGAATCAGCCGGTCCTTCACCTCCTCCTGGAGAGGCGTCAGCCGGTTTACATAATCACATACCGCGTCTTCGTTATCTGCGGAGCAGGGCCCGATAATCACCAGAAATTTATCGCTCTCCCCGGTGAATACCTTCCGGATTTCCTTATCCCGCTCATCCTTTATCTTTGCCACAGCTTCTGGTACCGGATAAGTGCTCCGGATTTCGCTGGGGGTTGGAAGTTTCTGTTTAAATTCAAATGCCATGATATGAGGTCTCCTTCTGTATTTTTCTCTGTCAGATTCCGAAAACGTCCCCATTATAATACAAGACGGCCCAAAATGCAATCACCCGGTGAATGGTATCTTCACGCTTTTCTCTCCCCGGCCCGATCCTGCTCTTTCCACGCCAGAATTTCCCTTAGACGCCTTTTTACCTCTGCCTCCTGTCCCTCGCTTGTGGGCTCATAGTAACGCCTGTCCGCCAGAGCGTCTGGCAGACACTGCATACTGGATAATTTTTCTTCCCTGTCGTGGGCGTAAATGTACCCTTCCCCGTAATGGAGCTCCTTCATAAGATCTGTGGGCGCGTTGCAGATCTGAAGAGGCACAGGCTCTGCGGGAAGCTCACGGATATCCCGCTTGCAGGCCAGTAAGGCCTGGTAAACGGCGTTGGACTTGGGCGCCATGGAAAGGTAGGTTACCGCATGGGCCAGGTGGACGTCGCACTCGGGCATTCCCAGGAAGTGGCAGGCCTGGTAAACGGCCACCGCCAGAGGAAGCGCGTGGGAATCCGCCATGCCCACATCCTCGCTGGCAAACCGGATAAGCCTTCTTGCAATATACAGAGGCTCCTCCCCGCCGTCCAGCATACGGTACATCCAGTAGACGGCTGCATCCGGGTCACTGTTCCGCATGGATTTGTGAAGGGCGGAAATAAGGTTGTAGTGCTCCTCCCCGTTTTTGTCGTAGAGGAGGGAGCGGCGGTTCATGCACTGGGACAGCACTTCCCTGGTGACGGCAATGGAGCCGTCTTCCTGTATCTGGCTGTTAAGAACCGCCATCTCCAGGGTATTAAGCGCCGTGCGCGCGTCCCCGTTGGCAAACCTGGCAATAGCAAAAAGGGCTTCTCCCTCCAGGGAAACCGCCTGGTTTCCAAATCCCTTAGGGCTTTTCAGGGCATGGGCAAGAAGACGCTCCAGGTCTTTCGTCTCCAGGGCTTTAAGCACAAAGACCTTGCACCGGGAAAGAAGAGCCGAGTTGATCTCGAAGGAGGGATTTTCCGTGGTAGCCCCCACCAGGATAATGCTTCCCCTCTCCACAAAGGGAAGAAAGGCGTCCTGCTGGGCTTTGTTGAAGCGGTGAATCTCGTCCACAAACAAAAGAGTGCGAAGCCCCATCTTCCGGCTGGTCTCCGCACGGCCCATCACATCCCGGATTTCTTTTATGCCGCTTGTCACCGCGCTGAACTCCATGAAATCCGCCCTGGTGGCCCCGGCAATAATTCTGGCCAGGGTGGTTTTCCCCACCCCCGGGGGACCCCAGAAAATCATGGAGGAAATCTGATCCCGCTCAATAAGCTGCCTTAGTATCTTTCCCTTTCCCAGAAGATGGACCTGTCCCACATATTCTTCCAGGGTTTCCGGCCGCAGACGGCTGGCCAGGGGAGCATAGCGCTCCCGGTCGTCAAAAAGGCTTAACTGTTCCATATAGTAAATCCTCCCAGGGAAATATATGTTCGGCTTTTATTATACAGGAAGATGTTTCCCTTGGCAAACATATTTTTCAAAAACGGAGACCAGAATATCCCTAAAACATGTTCGCAAAACAGAAAAATTATGCTATACTTTCAGTCAGAGAAAACCGGGCCGGATACCCTCTTTTCCAGATGGGAAGCAGCGTTGCCTAACACTTGGAAAACAGGTTATACCCCACGAGAATCAGAAGAAAAGCGGCCAGGGCCCGCATAAACCAGCCCTCCGAGGGCATAAAGAAAGTCAGCAGGATTCCGATTCCCATCCAGAACATGACAAAACCTACCAGTTGTTTCATGAAATCTACCTGCCTGCCCTTAAGCTTACTATAAAGATATGCACTTTCCGGAATAAATGTTCCTGTCCATTCGGTTTAGATGATGATAAAATTCTGACGGCAGAGGCGGCATAAGGCGTGTCAGCCATCCGGAAGTGAAGAAAGAGGATATGATGAACCAGGATCTGACAAAAGGCCCCATTGTAAAAACCATGCTGCTCTTTTCCCTGCCTATGATCGCAGGAAATCTTCTGCAGCAGTTCTATAATATTGCGGACACCCTTATCGTGGGAAAAGTCCTGGGAAGAAACGCCCTGGCCGCCGTGGGCTCCGCCTACACGCTGATGGTCTTTCTGACCTCTATCCTGCTGGGACTATGCATGGGCTGCGGGGCGCTGTTTTCCATACAGTTTGGCGGAAAAAAGACCGGGGAGCTGCGAAACAGCCTCTTCCAGTCCTTTGTGCTGATCGCCGTAATCACGGCGCTGATTAATGTGGCGGTATTTCTGTGGATAGACCCCATTATGTCCTTTTTAAATGTGCCGGCGGAGATTTACGCTCTGATGCGGGAATACCTCTTCATCATTTTCTTTGGCATCAGCGCCACCTTTTTGTACAATTTCTTTGCCTGTCTTTTGCGGGCGGTGGGAAATTCCGTGGTTCCCCTGGTATTTCTGGGAATCTCCGCCGTCTTAAATATCGGGCTGGATCTGTTTTTTGTCATATCCCTTAAGATGGGTGTAGGCGGGGCTGCTCTGGCTACCATCCTCGCACAGTTTGTCTCCGGCATTGGCATTTCCCTCTACACCGTTCTTAAATGCCCCCAGTTTCGCGTTTCCCCCGCAGATATGCGCTGGAAACGCTCCGCAACAAAGGAAATCGTTCAGTTTTCCGCCCTCACCTGCATCCAGCAGTCGGTGATGAATTTTGGAATTCTCTGTGTGCAGGGCCTGGTAAACAGCTTTGGCCCGGTGATAATGGCCGCCTTTGCCGCCGCCGTGAAAATCGATTCCTTTGCCTACATGCCGGTGCAGGATTTTGGAAACGCGTTCTCCACCTTTATTGCGCAAAATTACGGCGCCGGGAAGCCAGAGCGTATCCGCCGGGGCATTGTCAGCGCCGTAAAGGTGTCGGTATGCTTTTGTATCGTGATCTCGCTTCTGGTATTCCTCCTGGCAAAACCCCTGCTTCTTATATTTATCCAGCCCCATGAGACGGAAATCCTGGCGGAGGGCGTTTTGTATCTGCGGGTGGAGGGCTCCTTCTACTGTGGAATCGGCTGCCTCTTCCTGCTGTACGGGCTTTACCGGGCCATTAAAAAGCCAGGCATGTCGGTGGTGCTTACGGTGATCTCCCTGGGCACCCGTGTGCTGCTGGCTTATGTACTGTCCGCCTGGATTGGCGTTATCGGCATCTGGATGGCCATTCCCATCGGATGGGTGCTGGCCGACCTGGCCGGAGGAATTTACTACTGGGTGAAATGCCGCCCCCTGTCTATCTGACCACCAGCTCGTATTCCTCCATCCCGGGTAATAGGGAGAGGAAGGCCTCTATGGCCGAGCGGGCTTTGTCCGAGGCAGCTTCCAAAAGGCCGCCGTCTATGGCTTTTTGCTCCACCACGCTTTTCTGCTCCAGGGTAAAGCCTGTGAAATCCTCTATGGTAATGTGATTGAAGATATTCTTTGTCTCGTCAAAGACCTGGACGCTGTCCCCCAGGATTTCATGGGAAAGAATCCCGCTCTCAGGAAGCGTCACCGTGACCCGCTTTGCGAGGGCGTCCACCTGGATATCCGCCTGGCTTAAATCCATTCCCGCATGGATAATGCCGTCGTAGGCCACAATAAACCGTTTGGTGGTGAAGGGCACCTGCCAGCCGTAGAAGTCCACCTGGTTCTCAAATTTCCCCATGTTTGTGTAGCGGTACTCCACCGTCGCCAGCTCCTGCACGAAACAGAGCTGCTGTCCCAGAAGCTCTCCGGTAATGACGGGCTTACTTTCCTTTCCCCCAAGCCGCGCTCCCAGAAAGACTCCCGCAAGGAGTACCAGAATAAGGACAAGCATAAAAAAAGGCCTTCCCTTTATCCCCCGCGTAAACCTGCGTCTGATATCAGAAACAGCCATAAGAACCCTCTCTTTGTGAGTTATTGCAGAGCACAGTCAGCCCGCCGGACCCGTGCAGGCACGACCCGGGGCCCAGACTGTGTTCCCGCCAGACTTTTTATCTATAATTTTTAACCCTCTATATCGTCCACGGCGTCCTGGATGGCGTCCGCCACAGGCGTCTCCTCCTTCTTCTTTTTCCCGCCGCTGAATTTATCCACAATATCGGGAACCATGTCCAGGATCTTGGTAATGGTATCCTGGTTCTTTACGTTTACCAGCTTTGTAGTGCCGCCGGAGATAACCAGGATTGCGCTTGGAGTGATCTTTCCGCCCAGGCCGCCGCCGCCATTGTTCTTTTTGTCGTCGGACCATGCGCCTGCGCCCACGCCAAAGCTTACATCCACCAGGGGAAGAATGATGGTGTCGCCGATATGGACGGCATCTCCCACCACGGTCTTTGTGGTGATGAAACTGTCCATCCCCTTAAACAGGGTTGCAACCGTCGATTCAAAATTATTGTTGGTGCTCATGAAAAATCCTCCTTTTTGTCCATAGGCTTTTTAATTGCAAGCAGTCAGAAACCGCTTCTTATTTTTTTATACACTGCCTTAATATTTTTGTCCCGCCACAGCCGCCAGGCGATGCCCACCAGGGTAATCCCGTGGAAATGTCCCCGGATAAAAAGCTCCCCCTCCAGCACAGCTTGCTGGAAATCCGGCTGCAACTTTAGCTTCTTTGGAAAATACGCGTAAAAGACGCTGATACCGCCTAAAATCTGGCCTGTCAGTGCGGGATCCTGCATGCCAAAACGAATCCAGCCACGGACGCGCCTGGGGCCCAGCTTTTTCAAGAGGTAGAAAATCTGTGCCTTGCACAGGGAAAGGGCGGCCCTGGTGGAGTCCAGCATAAGAAACTCCTTGATATCCCCGGCCTTTTCCAGTCCCTTCCTTATTTTACCACAGATACTTACGATTGTATATTTAAGTTTTTTTAATTTTTCCAGAAACGCGGAAAGTATACGCCAGAGGAAAAACTTTTTTTGCTTCTTCCGGGACTGGGCACAAAATCCAGGTTCCCTGCCGGCGCTCTCCTCTTCCTGGGAGTTTCCGACGTCCTTATGTCCCTGGCCTGTTTCACATGCTTTTCCGGTTTCCGTACTGGCCGGGATTTTCTCCCCAGACCCGGCCAAAGTCTGGTCTTTTGCCACGGTATCCAGGCTCCCCAAGGGCTTCTCTGTGCTGTCTGATGCTTCCGCATCCTCCACCAGGGCGTCTGTAACTGCCTCCGCCCCCTTCTGGGCGTCCTTTGCCAGCTTTTTGGACTCCTTCTTCACTTCCCGGGAATCTGCCGTCAGATCTTTTATGGGAATCCCCAGAATTTTTATCCGGGCATGCAGCTCTCCCTTTTCGTAGACAACGGGGACGCTGAACATGTGCAAAAGCCAGGACACCTTTGCCCGAAGCCTGATATCCTCCTGTTTCCGGGCATCGATCTCATAGCGCACCGGCACCAGAAGCCCCATAAGAAGCAGAAGAATCAGTAGCCCCAGAATGGCCAGCAGCGTTATCCCTATGATTTTCAAGATCAAGACGATCACATGCCACATATAATTCTCCTGTTTTTATTCCGGTTTTTCATGCGTCTTTCCGGAACCGGGAATACCGGAAAAGGTGAAGTATTCTCTGACGTTAAAAGAGCCGGTGTTTTGATAAATATCGTTTATCATGTCCATGGTCAGCTCCTGGGCCTCCGCCGCGCCATAGGCAATCCCCACCACCTTAAGCTCCTGGCGGTAGAATGCCGGCTGCTTTAGATGGGCGGCATGAAAAATATCCAGAAGATTATCCTTGTTGGAGGCCAGCGTGATAAAATACACCTGCGTCATGCCAATACCTCTTCTGGCCTTCCTTATTATTATATCCTTTTTTCTGGCGGCTCTGTCACTCAAATATAAATTATCTGCCCATTCCATAGCAACATTCCCTTAAAAAAGAAAGCTGTTGTCTAAAGGTACAACAGCCTCTAAAAATATTTCCGGTTTCCCCAAAGATTACTCTTTTTCAAGTCCAGATATTCGTTGTAGGCCCGCTCCAGAATCTGTTTTTCATTGGAAAATTTCAACAGATGGTAGGCCTCATGAAATTTATAATATCCGGAATCCACAAAATATTCCTCACGCTGTGGTTTACTGTAATAGTTGTCCGCCATCATCAGATACCAGTGGACATCCTTCTCTACAGTGTCTTCGGGAACATTAAAAGAATACTGGCTTTTCCCAATATATTTAATAATGGCTGCATTGACCCCGGTTTCCTCCTTTACCTCCCGGACAGCCGTGGTCTTGTACTCCTCTCCCGGCTCCACTGTTCCCTTGGGAAGCACCCAGCCCTCATACCGGTTCTTGTAATTTTTATACAAGAGCAGAATCTTCCCACGAAATATTACCACACCGCCACAACTGGTTGCTTCAATCATTGCAAATCCTCCTGTTACCTGGTGTGTCCTCAGACTACCAAAAGTATACCTCTTTTTGGAGGGTTTGACAAGCCCCATCTAAAAAAACGGGGTGTGGCTATAATGAAAACATGCTTAAGCTCCCCGGTATTTCAGAACACGGAATTGTTCAGGTAATAGATAAGCGCCATAAACAATGCCACAGAAAGAACCGTAAGGGTAACCTTAATCCAGGAGACGGGGGTGCGGCCGCCCACTCTTCCGGTCTGGCCGTTTACCATAAAATGATAGACCTTTCCCTGGTAGGTGAAAGAAGAAATCCACACAGGCAGAAGGAGATACTTGTAGGTGATACTGGAAAAGCTGGTATCCATGTGAAGCTGGCTAACGTGATCCGCATGCTTCTCACGGTAGATTTTCTGCTCCACATTGCTTCGAAGCCTTCTGGAAATGAGATCTTTTGCCTTCTCCCACGCGTCTTTCAGCCCAAGAGAATAGCGCTCTGCCGCGAATCCAGCCACATACTCCGGCTTGTATTCCAGGTTGTGGGCTGTGTCAAAGGGCTGGATCTGGTTTAGAAGGGCCTGGTCATAGCGCTGGCTTCCAAAGACCACCTGGTCGTCGATAAACTCCCGGTATGTGCCGTTTGTGGAGTACCAGTCCGTCTCCGTGCGGGCGCCGTCTTTGGTCTTTATCACCCGGTCGATGCCGTATCTGGCCCGGTAGCGGGAGGACGTCTCCGAGTCAAAGGTCCAGGCAGGCAGATAAACGCCCTTAAAAGCCTCTGGCCTGGCCTTCTCTTTGGCCTCCTTAGGACAGAACCACCGGTGCTTCAGCCAGTTCTTAAACCGGGCTCCCGCCTGCTTTTTGTCAAGCTTAAAGGGACAGACGCCTCCCGGCGCCAGGGTATCCTTGTCCTTTTCCTCCATAACCTGGTTGGAACCGCAGTAAGGGCACTCGTTTGCGATTTCCAGGGCATCGTACACAGACTCCGCCCCGCAGGATTTGCAGATTACCACTTTCTTGGCCTTGCCCCAGTTGCAGTTTCCCGTCTTTTCCGCCTGGGAAAAATCCAGTTCCCTGGCCGCGCGCTGCTCCTTTGGGGCGGCAATCTCCTCTGTATGCCCGCAGTAAGGGCAGGAAAGCCCGCCGGTACCCGGGTCAAAGTCCATGGTTCCCCCACAGTCCGGACATTTCCGGTCTGTCTCCTCTTTTGTTTTTGCCATCTCCGGCTCCTGGGGAGCCGGGGAATTCATCAAATCATCAGACATGTATGTATTTTTCCTCTGTGAAATCTAAATGCTGTTTTCCAATAGCGGGGGCAGTTCTTTTACCTTACGATATCATCATTGTTAAAGGGATCCCCGCAATTAGGGCAGAATTTCGGCGGATTTGTCTTATCCTCCGGCTCCCACCCGCACTTGTCGCAGCGGTAGGCGACAGCTCCCGCAGGCTTTGGCTGGCCACACTCCATGCAGAATTTCCCCTTGTTGAAGGTGCCGCAGCTACAGGTCCAGCCAAACGCATCCGACCCAGAGGTCTGGGGAGAACCGCCTGGGGAGCCGCCTGCCGCCTGCCTGGGCATTTCCTGGGGCTGACCGTATCCCTGCTGTGGCATTCCCTGGGGCTGGCTGTATCCCTGCTGCTGGCCATACCCCTGCTGTGCTCCGGCCTGCCCGGGCATCCCCTGAGCCTGGCCGTACGCCTGCTGCATATTCTGCTGGGCGCCCATCTGGAACAGATTCTGGACGCTTGCGCCGCCTGCCTGGGCCGCCATATTCATGCCCATAAAGCCCATCATGGCCCCTGCCGAATTGCCGGCGGCGGTTTTCATAGCCTCCGCCTGGGCTCCCACAAGCTGGGCCGCCGCCATATTGGGATTGCGGTAAACGGCATTTTTCTGAAGCTCCTTCAGCATGGCCTCATCTTCCTCGGAAGCCTTCACCGAGTTAATGCCAAATGAAACGATGGAAATGCCCCTGAGATTCCGCCATTTCTGGGACAGGATATCGTTTAAGGCGTCCGCCATCTCCATGGTATGCCCCGGAAGGGCGCTGTAACGCACGCCCATGGCGGAAATCCTGGCAAACGCCGGCTGAAGGGCCGTTAAAAGCTCTGTCTTTAGCTGGCTGTCCAGTTCACTGCGTTCAAACTCATAGTCCACATTGCCGCACACGTTGGTGTAGAACAAAATGGGATCCGTAATCCGGTAGGAATACTCCCCGTGACAGCGGATGGAGATATCGATATCGATTCCCACATTCATATCCACCACCCGGAAAGGAACCGCGTTGGAGGTGCCGTATTTATTTCCCATGATTTCCTTCAGGTTAAAATAGTATACTCTCTGATCCCTGCCCGTATCTCCCCCAAAGGAAATCCTTTTGCCAAGGGTACGGAAGCTCTCCAGAATTCCGTCTCCCAGATTTCCATAAAAAATGCTGGGCTCCGTGGATGTGTCGTAGATAAATTCTCCCGCGTCCGCGCACATCTCCACAACCTTGCCCTGGTCTACGATTATCATGCACTGTCCTTCGTTGACCGCGATCACAGAGCCGTTGGAGATGACATTGTCAGAGCCTTTTTTGTTGGAGCCTCTGCCGGACACTTTTCTCTGGCCCTTTACCACCAGGATGTCCGCCTCTATAGACGGGCAGTAAAAATACTCCCTCCACTGATCGGCCAGCATGGATTTTCCTGCTGCCGACAACGCGCTGATTAATCCCATTTTTTACCTCCACTTCAATTCTGCGTCTGCCCTTTTCAAGGCAAACGCTGTTTTTAATTTTTTATAACCCAAAAGTGCGATACAACCATGCCTTACTATCTACCAGCATATGCAGTATCCGGACTATAAAAATCGTATTTCCCAGTGAATTTATTCTGGTACGGATGCCGCGTATTGTTCTTTCTGCCGCAGATGGATTTTTCAACTGGCAGGCAATATAATCACCGGCATTTTCTAAATCCGCCTCTGCCAATTCGGTAATGCTAATCCGATATTGCCTCATTCCTATATTTTTTCTCTAATCTGTCGCATACCGTGTGATAATCTTTTGTTTTTCCTTCTTTCACCTGCTCCAATCCTGCCATTACAAGATCACAGGATAGTGTGAACATTCTTCCCTATAAAATATTTATCTGACTCGTTACAAATTAATGATGAAACAGCCGTATCCCCGTAAACGCCATAACCATATGATACTTGTTGCAGGTCTCAATCACATGGTCGTCCCGGATAGAGCCGCCGGGCTGGGCAATATACTTTACGCCGCTTTTGTGGGCCCGCTCGATATTGTCCCCAAAGGGGAAGAAGGCGTCGGAGCCCAGGGCCACGTTATCCATCTGGTTTAACCATGCCCGCTTCTCCTCCCGGGTAAATACGGAAGGTCTGCTGGTGAAAAGGCGCTGCCATGCCCCATCTGCCAGCACATCCTCGTACTCCTCGCCAATATAGACGTCGATGGCGTTGTCCCGGTCCGCCCGGCTGATGTTCTCCACAAAGGGAAGATTTAAGACCTGGGGAGCCTGGCGCAGGAACCAGTTGTCCGCCTTGGTTCCGGCCAGACGGGTGCAGTGGATTCTGGACTGCTGGCCCGCGCCGATTCCGATAGCCTGGCCGTCCTTTACATAGCACACGGAGTTGGACTGGGTGTATTTGAGGGTAATGAGAGCCACGGCCAGGTCTGTGCGGGCGGCAGCGGTAAGGTCCTTATTTTCCGTGACAATATTTGCAAATAAGGCGTCGTCCACCACCAGCTCATTTCTTCCCTGCTCAAAGGTAATGCCAAAGACATCCTTGCACTCCACAGGAGCCGGCACATAGGCCTCGTCCATCTCAATCACATTGTAATTGCCGTTTTTTTTCTGCTTTAATATCTTAAGAGCCTCCGGGGTATAGCCCGGGGCGATAACGCCGTCGGAAACCTCGCGTTTGATAAGCGCCGCCGTGGAGGCGTCGCACACGTCGGAAAGGGATATAAAATCTCCAAAGGAGGACATGCGGTCAGCGCCTCTGGCCCTGGCGTAGGCGCAGGCCAGGGGGGAAAGCTCTCCGGCGTCCTCCACCCAGTAGATCTTTTTTAACGTGTCGGAGAGAGGCAGGCCCACAGCCGCCCCCGCCGGGGACACATGCTTAAAAGAGGTGGCGGCCGGAAGCCCGGTAGCCTTCTTTAATTCCCTGACAAGCTGCCAGCCGTTAAAAGCATCCATAAAATTAATATATCCCGGCCGGCCGGACAATACCTTAATGGGAAGCTCCCCCTCTTTGATAAAAATGCGGGAAGGCTTCTGATTGGGGTTGCAGCCATATTTTAATTCCAGTTCTTTCATACCTAAATCTCCTCTTCTCTGTGATGAATTTTGCTGTCTCTTGTGGTTCTCAAATCTTATGCCAGACGAAAACGCCTGTATCATTTCCGGTTATTTCCCGTCAGTGATTTTTATTTACGATCCGTGTCTCGAAGGCTCCCGTTGCAATATCGATATACCGCACAAACAGGGACACCTTGTTGTCCTCGTTTAGGCTCTCCCACAGCATCCCGGTAAACGCGTCAATATCCCCGGAAATCTCCACTTTTTTGGGCTCTCCCTCAAAGCTTGGCAGAGGATTGCCATCCCCCTGGTAGGTGTGGATAAAGCGGCCCTCTCCTGCCTTTGGATCCTTGTAGGCAAAGGTGAAGCGGTGGCAGGAAGCGGGGTCCCCGTCATTGCTCTTTAAGATGGACATCACATAGTGGAAATCCCCGTTTTCCACATTTAACAGACCGGAAATCCGGGGGGTATAGTTGGGGGCGTCCGGCTCAAATTCCCGGGTGCGCAGGGCCTGCTCAAAGGTCATCCCCTTTCCCATCAGATCATAGACCGTGTCCGTCTGGTCCCCGTTTGTGACGATGGTGCGGTTTCCCAGCACACGCACCGGCGCGTAGATAATAAGGCTGGGATCCGTAAGCCTGGACGCGTCGAAAGCCTGGGTGCGGATGCCGTCTCCCTCCTCCACAAAAATCCGGTTGCGGCTGTTTTCGCTTCTACCCATAATAAAATAGGCAGTAACTGCTTTACATCCGTCTGCGGTTCTGCCAATCACGATTCCTCTTCCAGGATATGCATTTTCTTTTAATTCTTTCTCAAGAGATCTCAATATCATTCGTTCTTCCTCCATCTTTGTTTCGCAGACATTCCCAAGCCATAAGGAAGCCTGCCGTTTCCAGTACCCATAGATGCCGCCAGGCAGTGTTTTGAATCACTATCAATATACCATATTGTGCAGCTCTTCGCAATCATTCTTTTGCGTATTCCCCATCATATTCTCCGCTGTCCAGGAGTCCGTCAAAGATGGCTTCCTCCACCACCTGCACGCATTCCTCCGTATGTTTTTTAATATCCTGCCCCCAGAACCGAAGCACCGTCCAGCCCTCAAACAGCAGGCGCCTGTTGATCTCCTGGTCCCGCTGCCGGTTCCGGGAAATCTTGTCAATCCAGAACTGGCTGTTGTTGCTGTTTTCCAGGCGGACCTTTAAAGAATCCCAGTCCTTTCCATGGAAAAATTCCCCGTCGCAGAAAATGGCGATCTTATATCTGGTCAGCACAATATCGGGGTGTCCCGGAAGCTTCTTATCATTCTTCCGGTAACGATACCCCTTCTGCCACAGGGCTTTTCGGAAAATCACCTCAATCCGGGTGTCCCTGCCCTTGATATTTTGCATGTTTTTTCGACGCTGTTCCTTTGTCAGCACATCCATTGACATTCTCCCCCAGATACTTTTTTATGATGTGGGCGATGGCCCGCCCCAGAAGCGGCGGTACAGAGTTACCGATCTGCATAAAGGTCTTTGTATAGGCGCCCCGGAAAAAATAATCGTCCGGGTAGGACTGCACGCGGGCCGCCTCCCTGGGGGTGAGTCCTCTTGCCTGGGTGGGATGGATATACATGTTGCAGTCAAATTTCATGTGGGCAGTGATGGTCTTACAGACCTTCTGCTCTTCCAGCTTAAAATATTTGTCCTTAAAAATGCCGTTTCGCCTGGCGTAGGGCATAATATCCGCGATTTTGGGGTCGTCGGAGCGGTCCCCCTGGTAGAGGCGTCCGAAGATCTCAATATCCCGGTCGTTATTGTAGCGGGCCTTGTGGTTTGCCACAACCGGGATTTTTTGTCCCTGGTTAATACGGGAAATATAGGCGTTCTCAAGCCCCAGGGTATTTTCCTCTATTTTATAGCCGCTGGAAAGGGAGCCCTCCTCGGTGGCGTTTTTTACCCGGGACGCCTGGAGGGGACGAAGCCCGAAGAGGGCGTCTCCCAGCACGGTTTTTGGGGCTTTCAGGCCAAGCTCCCGGATTTCCCGGAATATCTTTTCGTTGTCGGCCTCCACGCGGTTTCCAATGTAGATCAGGCGTTCCCGGTTCTGGGGCACCCCGAAATCCTTTGCGTTTAAGATGTGGCAGGCCACGGCGTATCCGATATTCTCAAAATCCTCCTTTACCTGGCCGGCCACGGAGTACATGCCCCGCACGTTTTCCATCACAAAAAAATCCGGCTGTACCCTGGCCACAGCCTCCACATATTTCTTGTAGAGGTGGTTCCGGGGATCGTCAATCAGCCTCTGCCGGTTGGCCATGCTGAAGCCCTGGCAGGGGGGGCCTCCCACCACAAGTCGAATCCTCTGGCCTTTGAGAAGCTCATCCAGATTTTTCACCACATCCGCAATATCCCCCTGGATAATATGATCTCTGGGGATTTCCGGGTGATTGTGGGCGTAGGTGTCCACGCAGCATTCCTCAATGTCGTTTGCCAGGGCCGTCACAAAGCCCTCCTGGGCAAACCCTAAGGACAATCCGCCTGCCCCGCAGAAAAGGTCTATCATGGCGGGGGCGTCGGCGCTTTTATTTTTCCGGGCGTTTTCTATGCTGGTATTGCAGTATCTGGAAACCGGACAGCCGGCACAGTCCTGCTTATGGGAGATACACAGGCCGGAAAGCCGCTCAAAAGCCGCCATAAGCTTTGGATCCCGGCCGGTCTCTTCCCTCAGATACCGGCCTCTCTGGTCAGGATAGGCTTCCCCTATGGGCTTTGTCATCCTTTCCAGGGCAAAATCCGCGGGAACCGGTTCCCCGGGGCCGCCTCCTGTGGAAGCGGGCTCTAAAAGGGCGGCCCATATAAAGGCCATGATCTCCGTTTTGTCCGTAGTAAAATTCATGCGTCCCTCCATGCGCCCAAGTCTGTCAGCGTATCCCGCACAGACCGGGCCAACGCCTCTGCCACGTTTACGGTGACGGCGTTTCCAAACTGCTTGTAGGCCTGGCAATCCGAGACAGGGATAATAAAGGAATCGGGAAATCCCTGGAGCCTGGCGCACTCCCTGGGAGTCAGCCGCCGCACCCGTCCTTTCTGGGTCACGTAATTATCCTGGCAGGCCCGGTGCATCTTGGCCATGGTGGCGCATAAGGGCCTGGCTACCGTAAGATCGATCTCTGACCTGGCCTTATACCCCCCGGTGCCGTCTGACAAAATGGTGGGCAGAATCCGCTCCGACAGAAAATATTTCTCGCCGGGCTCCGCCTCAAGCTTGTCCTGGAGGGTACAGGTAAGAGGCACCTTCTCCGGAAATGAAAATTCCGCCTCCTGGCTGGCAAAGCCTACGATATATGTCCGGTTCCTTGTCTGGGGCACCCCGTAATCAGCGGAATTAAGAATCTCACAGAACACCTTGTATCCAAGAACCTCCGTGAGAATCCGGTGGATTTCCTGGTATGTACGCCCTTTGTCATGGGTTTTTAAGGACCGGACATTTTCCAGAATCACGGCCGCCGGTTTTTTCCCCCGCTTTATTTTGTCCTCCAGAATCTTGGCTACCCGGAAAAACAAGGTTCCCCGGGCATCCTCAAAGCCTTTCTGCTCTCCCATCATACTAAAAGGCTGGCAGGGAAAGCCGCCGATCAGGACATCGCAGTCGGGAATCTGTGCAAGGGGAATCTCGTTGATATCTCCCAGGACAATGTGGTCCCCGAAATTTGCCTTGTAGGTGGCCACAGCGAATTTATCAAAATCATTTGCCCAGATAATGTCGTATCCGGCGTTCAGGAATCCCTTGTCCAGGCCTCCCAGACCGCTGAAAAATGATACTACCTTCATTTGATGCCCTCTTTTCATCCTCTGATTGTTCTCTTGTACCTGCACTTTGGGAAATTTTTACATCCCAGAAATACGCTATAGGGCCCGCGTCTCTCCACAAGCATTCCATCGCACATGGGACAGCGCTTTGCATTTTCCCTTTCGTAATCCAGGGGATTCCCCTTTGCGTCCGACAGGGTATCGTCTGCCAGAAGCTGCTCTATACTCCCAAAAGCCTTGTACAGCTTTACGGGCACGCAGTAAACGGTGCGGGGCCGGCTGGGCGCCCCCTTAAAGGTAGTTTTCACAGACTCCATCTGGTATTTCTCATAGCCGGCCAGACGGGAAACCCGCACATATCTCCAGTCCAGGGGCTTATCCTTGTTTCTGTCCAGATAATCGAAAATATTTGTGGTGGTTTTCCGCTCCCTGTTGCGGCTGTCGTTGTAGAGCACCACGTTTATGACCTTCATTCCCGCCCGCTCCAGGAGGCTGTATTCCAGGTCAAGCTGGTAGCAGTCCATGCCAAACACCGGATTTTCCCGGTCCATCTGGCGGTTATTATCCAGGGGATAAAATTCGTCCTTAAATTTGATTTCCAGACAGACGGGCTCTATGCCGTCCCTCGTCTCCCGGCCCAGAAACAAGTCGATATTGCTGGTATAAAAATACCGGTTTAGAAACAAATCCTCAATGGAAATGCTTCTCTCGATATCCTTTAGGATATTTAAGCCCTCATAGTGCTCCACACAGCGGGCAAGCTGGCGCATTTCATCCGGGGAGCGGTCCACGGCCCCCGTCTTTCTGAAGATGGGCGTAAGGTCCTCCCGGGCAATAAAATCCGCAAGGGTCCACGGGGCGTTTTCCTCTGCGCCAACAGGTCTTATGCGCCATTCTTCCCCCACAAGAAAGAGCTGATAGCAATCCTGCCCCATCTGCCCCAGCATGGAGGCGATCCTTCTGTCAAGCTTCGACAGCTCTTTTTTCTCCACAAAACAATAGGTTCCCCGGTATCTGGCCTTGGAAAACCACCAGGCCTGGGTATACGGGACTTTTCCCTTTACAAACAAATCGGTAAAGAGGTTTTCCGTCACATATCCCCCAAGGATTTTGCTGGAACGGTTTCCAAGCTTTTGTAATTCTGCTTCCAACGTCTGATTGTCCATTTCAAGCCTCCCTGCCCATACCTTATTTAAAGGGCAACAGTTTCATAAGTATAAGTTATTCTACCAATCCCCACAAAGATAGTCAATAAGTCCTCCTAAGGAAATTTTATTTTCTAAACAGGCCAGGCCAGGCGCCGTATTTATGGCGTTTTATTGACAACAGGGGGGAAAACAGGGTATGATTTCTTTGAGACAGCCGGGAAGCAGAAATTGCCGCCGGCTACAGCGCCACTTAAATAAAAGGGGGAATTCCCATGTACCAGAGAATTTTTGACCAGTTAAACGACTTCCTGACCCAGACCCTTCTTGTTTTCACCCCTCTGAACCCGGACGCGTTCCAGGGGGTATTTATCAAGAAGCTCTCCAACCAGAATATTGTTAGGGAAAAGCGCCGGATCAGCGCCGGAAATACTGCCTCCACCGTAAACCAGACCCATCTCGACGTTACCGGCCGGGACAGCATGCTCTTTTTCTTTGAGACCTTAAACGATCAGACCACCACCATCCAGGGCATAGACATTGACTTATACTGCAACAACTACGCCTATCTTAAGGAGATAAATTCTGCCAGGCCCCAAAAAGATAACCTTGGAAACACAAGCTTTGTACGCCTGGCCTACGGCGTTCCCAGGAATACCCTGGGAAAAGGGGACGACCTGCTCCATAGCCTGGCCTACAAAAAATACGGCCACACCGGCTCTCAGGTACAGATCAACATGCCGGACAGCAGGGAAAAGTTTTCTGTATTTCACAGCCTGGCCTTTCTGGACGATGCCCTGGTATTCTTAAAATACGACTACACCCACTATCTGGCCCTTCTGATTCCCGCCAGATTTTGCCAGGGGCTCTATGAGATCACCGGCACAAGGGGAAACCAGAATGTCAATGTCCCGGTGGCAAATCCCGCCTACAACAAAGGGGTAGCAGACAGGCTGGCCGGACAACGGATACGAAAAGAAATGCTGGCCGATGAGGTGGCTGTCAATTCCATACGGGGCAGCGTGTTTTTAGGCGCAGCCGCCGGGACGGATATCCTAAGGCTGGCCAAAGCCCGGGTATCCCAGGGAGCCTTCCGGAAGCTTTTGTTCCTAAAGAGCCACAAATGCTGCCTTTGCGGCATTACCGTTACCCAGGCTTTAAGGGCCAGCCATATTAAGGAATGGGCAGACGCCACCCAGGAGGAACGCCTGGATCCGGAAAACGGACTTCTCCTCTGCGCCAACCATGACGCGCTCTTTGACAGGCATCTTATCTCCTTTCACCCGGAAACCGGGAAGCTCTGCGTCTCGAAAGCCCTGACCCTGGAGCAGAGGCAGGCCTTAAGCCTTCCCGGGGACATGACCCTTTCCCTGTCCGGGCGGATGAAAGCCTATATGAAAATCCATTACCAGAAATTCAAAAGCGGGGAAGTTTAAGCCTTCCCCGCTTTTTTCGTATCCGGTATACATTCCTATACAGCGCCCAAATTGTTTTACCTTCAGCCGGTAATCTGAATACCTTACGCCAGATCCCCCGCTGCCTTCACCTTCACCCGGTTGGTATTTCCCGGATAGTACTGAAGCGGCGTATCCTCCATATCAATAATCTCCACTGTTTCCCGGACGGCTCCTGCCTGGACTGCAAGCTCCACGGCTTCCTTTTTCGCCTCCTCCAGGGCCTGCTCCCGGGGCGTCTCCAGATAATCCACCAGAGCCTCATAATTTCCGGAAATTTTGGAAATGGCGGAGCCGATGGCGTTTGCCACGCCCCCGTTTTCCGGCTTGGAAACAGAGTTTGCGCCGCTTAAATCCTCCGGCAGGATAATGGAGCCGCCGCCCACCAGGATAATGTCCACATTGTCGCTGGAAACCTTCATGGCATCAATGGAGTCCTCCGCCAGGGAACGGATGGCATCCATGGCTTTCCTGGCAAATTCTTCGCTTAAATGGGCCACCCTGGAGGCGTCCCCAAGCTCTGTCATGCCAAGGCGCACCGCAATATCCGTGGCCGTGCAGACGTCGCCTCCGAACACCAGAGCCTTTTCCGTAATCTGATAGCCCACGGAATCCGGGCCCACGGTTACGGAGCCGTCTTTGCGCTCCCGCACAACGGAGCCTCCCCCAAGGCCGATGGAAACCACGTCCGGCATACGGAAATTGGTGCGGACGCCGCCGATGGTAACGGCCACGCTGGACTCCCTGGGAAACCCGTTCTGAATCACGCCTAAATCCGTGGTGGTTCCCCCCACGTCAATGACAATGGCATTCTTCCATTTGCTTAAATAGCTGGCGCCCCGTATGGAATTGGTGGGGCCGCAGGCAATGGTGAGAATGGGATAACGGCGGGCATACTCCATGGTCATTAAGGTACCGTCATTCTGGGACAGGTAAATGTCCGCGTTGGCAATGCCCTCATCTCTAAGGCTTCTGGCAAAGCCGTTGGTAAAGGATTCGGCCACCTGGTAGAGGGCCGCATTCAGGATGGTGGCGTTTTCCCGCTCGATAAGGCCCATAGTACCGATCTCACTGGAGATGGACACATGCACGTCCTCTCCCATAATCTCCCGGCAAAGCCTGCCTGCCTCCTCCTCATGGTCGCTGCGGATGGTGGAGAACACACAGGAAATGGCTACGGATTTCACATTTTTTTCTTTTAAGCCTTCAAAGAACTTCCGGGCCGCCTCCTTGTCAAAGGGGGCAAGCTCCTTGCCGTCGTACTCAAAACCGCCGCCGATCACCGCCATATCCACGGCCACGGCCCGCAAATCCTCCGCCCAGTCCACCATGGGGGGAATGCCTAAGGTGGCAGGCGCGCCGATGCGCAGAATGCCGATGGGGGCTAAGTGGCGTCTCTCCACAATGGCGTTGGTACACTGGGTGGTTCCCAGCATGGCCTGGCCGATTTCACCGGGGTTGACGCCGGATTCCTTTAAAACAGCCCGGACAGCCGACAGAATGCCGTCGTAGGCATCCCTGGTGGTATGCTCCTTGACGCTTGCCACCACCTTCAGATTTTCATCAATCAGAACGGCGTCCGTGTTGGTGCCGCCCACATCTATTCCAAGCTTGTACATTACTGCTCTCCTCCCTTCCAACGTTCCTCCAGGGGAATATAATCTGTGTCAATACCGAAATACCGGGGCCCCACCAGATCAAGCCCCTCCTTTGTGCGCCACAGAGGGAAGCAGGGAAGGCCAACCACCAGCACACGCTTTCCGTATTTCAAGGCGTCTGTGGGCACAGGCTGGAAGGTTTCCGTATCCACCAGACAGATAAGGTCCGGCGTGGTGGCAAGAATCTTTCCGTCCACCACGGCGGCCAGGTTTTCATTCTGGAATTCCACGTAGGCTTCCCGGCCCTTGCACTCCTGGATGCCGGTGAGCACGACTTTTCCGAAGTTAAAGCCGTCCCGCACTTCCCGAAGCACGTCGCTGATCTTTCCCTTAAAGAGCGGGAACCCTTCGGTGATCTCCAGGAACTGCTCCTGGGGCGTGCAGTCTGTGGCCTCCTTAACCCGGTGGATGGCGCTTCCCAGCACCTGGCTTCGGGTTACAATGCCCTTGACGCTGTACTTCTTCATAAAGGCTCCGTCCATGGCGTACAAAGAGATGGACACCGAACCGCCGCAGGCCATGGTAACCGCCCGGGCCAGCTCCTCCGTCCACTTGTTGGTGATGGTCCGGAAAATAGTGGAATTTCCCTTTTCATCCACCAGAGCCATGGGGGTGGCCGAACCGCCGCCGATGGTAAAGGTTACCATCTGAAGCTCCGGAAACGCCCTTCCCATGCCGTCGCAGTCCACCAGGGGCAGCCCTATGCGGGCGGCCGCGGCAATGGGCAGCATGGAGTTTACGCCTCCTGCCTCAATGGGCATAAAGGCGTAGATGGGTTTTCCATAGAAGGAGGAAACCGCATCGTAGAGGGTGCGGTACTCTGTGCCGCCGATGCCCTTTTCCGCCAGGATTGTAGGCGCCCCCATCATGGCAATAGGCACCACCAGGGCGTCGTCCGGCACCTCGTCCGGGTCAAGCAGTGTGACGGGGCCGCACTCCTTTACAGCGCCGATGGCAACAAGCTTTCCAACATAGGGATCTCCGCCCCCGCCCGCTCCCAGAAGCGCCGCTCCCAAGGCGATATCCTCGATTTCTTCAATTCCGATTTTTCGCAAAATATCAGCTCCTTTTTCTTTTTATTTCCTATATTTCAGAGGATCCTGTATAAGACAATCCTTCCTCCGCCCAGATACCCGGCAAACCGGAATCCTCCTAAGCTCTTTTTTCGGCCGTTCCTCTTCCGAGAACGGCGTACAATACCAGGGAAACCACAATTCCGTTTACCGGCCCCACAAAGAAGGGGATATTCAAAAAGGGCAGCGCCTCCACAAGTCCCGGGAAAGAAGCGAAGGTTCCGCCGGTAATACAGGCAATCAGAGCTCCTGCCAGGAAAGAGATAAGGCCCGGCACGGAAAATTCCGCGCTGCGGCTGAAATTCTCCCGCTTTCCTCTGCGTACAATCCAGTAGTCGGCAATAAGCACCCCTGCAAGAGGCGGAATCAGCGCCGACATAAGGGACAGAAAGCCCTGGAAGGCATTCAGAAGGCCAAAGGCCGCCAGCAAAGTCCCGATGCCGCCGGCAATGCCGGTGGTAATCTTAAATTTACTTTCGTCAAACCCCAGAAGGTTAGAGAGGGCCAGGCCGCCGGAGTAGGCGTTTGTCACATTGGTGGTCCAGGTGGCCAGTACCAGGGCAATCAGACCGAACACCGGAACGCCAAGGCTTGCCAGGATGGCGGAGATATCATACTGCCCGGTGACAATACTCATAACGGCCCCTGTCAGCAGCATAAAGAATCCGGCCGGGATTACGCCCACAATGGAGGATTTTACCACATCTGCCCGGCTTTTGGCAAACCGGCAGTAGTCTGCGGAGATTACGCCCCCCAGGGCGAAGGACGCCACGGTCATGGAAATGCCGAACACCAGCCCGGCCGACTGTTCCGGATGATAGGCTGCCAGGACTTCGCTTCCGTTGTTGGAGATGAGCCCGGCGATAATGCCGTAGAGACACACCACCACCAGCAGGGGAACTGCCACATAGTTGAGCCATTTAAGGCCCTTAAAGCCTGCGCAGGCCGTCACCAGCATAATGACACCCCAGACAATGGAGCATACCATTGTCATGGCCGTCCCTGGGGCTTCCATCCCCACAAGGGGCGCCAGCATAGACGCAAAGGCGCTTCCGCAGGTGGCAGACTGGATGCCAAACCACCCCACACAGGCAATGGAAAGCAGCACACTGATTACAAAGCGGGCGCCCTGCCTGCCAAGGGGCCCCTCCGCCATGACAGACACCGGAAGCCCGGTGTCACAGGCCTGCATACCGATAAAGATCATATAGGCGCAGATAAGGCCGTATCCGATTCCGATGGAAAGGATAATTTCCGGCATGGAAAGCCCGCCGCCGGACAACACGCCGCCCACCATAAGACAGGGCACGCAGATCATGCCGCCCGCCCAGACCATGGCGATGGAGCCCCAGCTCTGCCGCTGTTCGGCCTTGATCTCAAAACGCGAATTATGTTCATTCATAATACAATTCCTCCTGCAAATTTTAATTCCACATCCGTATTCACATAAATTAGATTATACGTTTATTGCTTCAAAGCGGCAAAGCACAAAAGAGACAAAAATACGCCCGCTTTTTTGTCCCAAAGGACAAAGCGGACGTTGGTAGAGAGCCGTAAACGGAAATACAGCGGCCTATGGCCCTCCCGTCAGCCGCAGAAGAGCCGCCGCCCGATAGAGCGGATACACCTGGGGCATGCTGTCCAGATCGCATCCCAGCAGGGTGCGGATACGGCCCAGACGGTATTTGACCGTATTCTTGTGGAGAAACAGGAGCCTTGAGCAGCCTACCGTGCTGCTTTTTGCGTCCAGGAGATACGTCTCCAGGGTATGGAGGAGAAGCGGATCCGCCTGGGAATCCAGTAAGGGCCTTAAGGGAGCCAGGGACTGGGTAAGCACAGTCTCCCCCTCCTCTGCTTTCCTGTGACAGTCAGCCGCAAATTTCATGTCCTGGAGGGTATAGCAGTTCCAAAGAGGCCAGATTTTCCTGGCAAAGGGAAGCATCTCTACATAGATCAGGAAGCTTTGGCGCACCTCCGCCGTGCGTTCCAGAGGATGGCAGCAGGTAAGGGTAGTCGAAAAATCCATGGTTTCCAACTGGGCCTGCAGCTCCTGGGAGATACTTTTCCGCTCCGGCGCCTGTTCAATCCAGTCCAGAAACACCACCAGATACCCCTCGTAAAAATCCGCCACCACCGTATGGCAGTAGTGATCCAGGTATTCCCGCAAAAAGGGCAGTCCTTCCCTGCGGAAACGCTCCCGCTTTTGCTCCTCACAGTCCAGAATCCACATTTCATGGATATCCGCCACATTAATATGGAAAAGATCTGCCAGCTGGCGCATTTTAATCGGCTTGTCCTGGAGAATGGCACGGATCAGCTCACGGGCGGCCACCTCCTCCTGCTCCTGTCCCCAGATATTGACGCCAAGCTGCATTACCTCCATGGCCTGCTCCAGCAGGGAGGGCTCCAGAGGAAGCCCCTCCTTGAATAGCAGAAGCTCAAGCTTTGGCCCGTGATCGGGAGAGATGGTAAAGCGGCTGAGAAAGCCCTCCGGCAATATACTGCAGGGCATGGTGCCCTGGTCCGGGGGCAGGGCGTCCAGGCTTTCCAGGCCCGCCCTTATACTCTCCTCCAGGCTTCTGGGCCAGGCTGCAATAAGCAGGGGCTTAAACGCGCTGTCGCATAAAAGGACAGAGGCGGACAGCCGGTCGCTGAGCATTTTCAGAATGGTAGGCACAGACCTCTGGTGTGGGGGCAGAGGCGTCACCTGGGCCAGAATTTCCGATGCCAGGGAATCCTGGCGGCTCCGGTTCTGGTAAATCAGAGACGTTACATCGCTGATTACTTCCCCGTAGCGCAGGGTGGGATCTCCCTCGGGCATAACGATCAGCACAAAATCCATCTCGTCGGCAAGACAGCGTATCCTGGGGTGAATCTCTTTCAGATAAATGCCCACGTAAAAGAGGATAAGGCCCACTTCCCCGCCCTCTGCCAGACGTTTCATATTAATATACTGCTGTTCCACATTATCCATCATATTTAGGAAGCCCGTAATTACAATCTCACTCCCGTAATATTCCCCCTGGGGAAACACCTCGTCCACAAGAACGCCGGGATCCGTGGACTCCAGCACCGAGATAGAGGAAACCACCTTGGAAAGCCCCCCGTGGCCGGCAATAACTTTTGCCTGGCGAAGGGAGGGAAGCTTTAATAAATCCGAAACCGTTACACTCATACTGATTTCTCCTATTCCAGTACCGCATCCCCCCCTCCCAGGACCCTGGTGTTCTGGAAGAATTTCCGGCTGCTTCGCATCCTAAAATCCTTCCGGGGCCCTGTCCGGGGAGATGCTGTTTCCAGTACCGCATCCCCCCCTCCCAGGACCCTGGTGTTCTGGAAGAATTTCCGGCTGCTTCGCATCCTAAAATCCTTCCGGGGCCCTGTCCGGGGAGATGCTGTTTCCAGTACCGCATCCCCCCCTCCCAGGACCCTGGTGTTCTGGAAGAATTTCCGGCTGCTTCGCATCCTGAAATCCTTCCGGGGCCCTGTCCCTAAGGGACGCCTTCGGTGTCCGGGCAGATGCTGTTTTTAACGTTATGTTTAGGGGAGAAATGCCCAGGCCACCGCCACAAGCAATGTGGGCAGCAGGTTTGCCACCTTGATTTTGTTTCCCCAGATCAAGTTTAAGCCCACGCAGAAGATCAGCATGGAACCTGTGAGGGAAAGGTTTGCCATGGCCGCCTCTGTGAGAAGGGGCTCGATAAAGGTGGACAAAAGTGTAATGCTCCCCTGGAAAATGGCCACGGGAATGGCGGAAAAAATACAGCCCTTTCCCAGGGAAGCCGTCATGACAAACACCATAATAGTGTCCAGCACAGTCTTGGCCGCCAGAATGGAATAATCTCCGTAAATCCCGTCCCTGATGGCGCCCACCACGGCCATGGCCCCTATACAGATGGTAAAAGAGGTGGTGAGAAAGCCCTCGATAAACCGGGTGTCTTTGTTGCTTTTGGTCCGTTCCCTAAGCCAGACGCCGAAATCTTCCATGTGCTTTTCCAGGTTCAGACACTCCCCCAGAAGGGCCCCTGCCACAAAGCACACAATCATCATCATGCTGCCCTGGCTTGTAAGGCCTCCTTCCACGATTTTCAGCATTTCTTCCATAGTCCCGGAAATGCCCAGGAACATTACGGCCAGGCCGGAGGCCTGTATTAGTATTTCCTGGAAACGCCTGGAAAGCCCCTTTCCCATAAGAAGCCCCAGAAGCCCTCCGGCCAGCACCCCGGCAACGTTGATGACGGTTCCTAATCCTGCCATATGTAAATCTCTCCTTATCCTGTCAGATTCCTGTATGCTGTCTCTACAGCGGATAATCCGGATTTTTGTCTCTTCGTTTCTTTTTGCACAGCAAGTCCGTGCAGTTGCGGCATTTCAGCGCGTCGTTTGTCCCCTCAAAGAACCGTTTTGGGTAGCGGTACACCCGGTATTCCCACAGAAGAAACACAAAGAGGGCCGCTGCCACAAGGCTTCCGCAGAAAAAGCTCCTGACGCCTGCCAGAGGCGTCACCATCATGAGATGATCCCAGTTAAAAATCCGGCATGTAGTGCAGCAGCGGTTTTTCAAAAACCAGTCCCGGAAAGGGCACCACACCACCACGCAGATAAGATCGCAAACGTAAAAAAAACGGCAGCCAGAAAAAGCTCTTTCTCCCCCAGAATCCTGCGCTTAAAAAGGCTCCCCAGCGCCACCCCGAGGGCAATCCATAAAAACAGCACGCCCAGGGCCCGCCGTGTATCGGCGCGAATACAGGCCCGCAGCTTTTCCTCCGGCGCAGGCACAGCGGCCGGTACAAAATACGCCTTCAGATGCTTTTTTGCCCCCAGAGCCAGGGTTCCCGGAATGGGGAATACCTTTAAGACCATATCCGTTATCCAGACCGCCCATAAGAGATGCAGCGGGGAAAACGCCTGGAAAAACTGCCCGGTTTCCAGCACGCGGAAGCTTTCCGGGCGCAGAAAATACAACGCGAAAACGGCGGTAAACACCAGGACGCGAAACACCAGGCGGCCCTCATACTTTTTTCTCATTTTTCTGTTCCTCCCTAAGGGACAGCCTGAAAAGTCCCGGAATGCAGATTCTGCCAGACAGAATCCCTGACAAGACAAAATCTCCGACAGCTTCAATCCTGAATCTGTCGGAGATTATAACACAACCACATGCAAAAATCAATGTTCCAGACTACTCTCCCGGGCTTCCTCACCGGTGTAAAGGGGCCATGTAACCTGGGCTTTAAAGAGGTCCCCGTCTATAAAGATCTGGAAAATCCCTCCTTGCAGCTCCACAAAGCTCCGGGCAATGGCAAGGCCTAAGCCGCTGCCCTCTGTATTCCGGGACAAGTCTCCCCGGACAAAGCGCTCCGTGATCTCCTCCGGGTCAAAGTTCAGCTCCGTGGCGGACATATTCTTCATGGTTACCTGGGCGTATGTCTCTGTCTGCCTGATCTCGATATATGCCCGGGAGCCTGCCATGGAGTATTTCACAATATTTCCAAGAAGATTTTCAAAAATCCTGCAGGTTTTCTGCCCGTCCAGATAGCAGAGCGTCTTTTCCCCGGGGAAATCCCACCGGAAGGTAAGCCCGGACTCTTGAAGTCTGTCCTCCATCTCCAGGCGCACCTGCTTCAAAAGGTTCACCAGATCCACAGGCTCTTTGTGAAGCGTCACGTTTGCGCTCTCCGCCTTGCTGACCTCAAAGAGATCCTCGATAAGAGAGCGCAGGCGGCCCGACTTCTTCTCCAGGGTAGCAATATAGGAGGCCCGTTCCTCCGGGGTGATATCCTCATTTTTCAGAAGATCCACATAGGTAATAATGGCCGTCAGCGGTGTCTTCAGATCGTGGGACACATTGGTGATAAGCTCTGTCTTCATGCGCTGGCTCTTCACCTCCTGCTCCACAGCCTCCTTAAAGCCGTTCTGCACCCGCAGAAGCTGTACCTTTAGGGGATTGAAAATACCAAGATCCTGGGGCAAAGCCACGTTTAACTTCCCCTCCGCCATCTGGTTTGCGGCGTCCACAAGGGTCTGGTACTGGCTTTGCAGCGTCCCGTAGTAATTCCGCATCAGAAGATACAGGCCGATGGAATACAGCACCAGTCCCGCGATACCGAAGAACCACATGGAGCACAGCACAATAAGGATTGCCAGATTGATGAATACCAGCTTAAGCACCGTCTTATTGGCGGACTCTGTAATGTCAATACGGGTTAAGTATACGTAGAAGCATTTACAAGACTTCCCCAGAAATGCGCCCAGCCGGGAAACTGCGCTTCGCTCCTTAAGATATGCCAGGAATCCGCCCTTTGTCCGGGGCCACAGCACCAGAATGCTCCAGACAACCACCTGGACGAAAATCATCCACAGAAAGATATTGTAGCCTGTTACAAGAATCTCCGCCGCCCATTCCAGGTAATTGCTGGAAATCAGATTCTTTTTCATGTCCCCGGTATAGGTGGCGCAGACAGCCGAAACAGAGAGTTCATAAAACGCCGCGGATAAAAAAAGGCCGGGAACACAACACTCCATGGGAAAAGCAAAAATCCCTTTTGCAAGCATTCCACGCTTTTGTCCCCATCTCCCCAGAATTACAGCCATGACAACGGACAAAACCATCACTCCCAGAAACAGGGCGCTTCCGCCATTGTCCGCATAGAGAGAGAGTTTTCCCCAATAGGTTTCCCAGTAAGGCGTCTCTGTCCCCATGTCCAGGATATCGTTGACGCATCCGTAAAAAATATTCATGTTTCTGGGAGCCTGGGCGTCCACGGCACGCCCATCCACGTAAATATTCCCCAGAACATTTATGTGGCGCATGCCCTGCAGCTTCCGGTACAGCTCGACCGAATCGATGTTGGAGGATGCCAGAACCTTTACCTGCCCGTATTCGTCATATTGCAGGATAAACCAGATATCATAGTAGGTGCTATCCAGTGTGTTTTCTTCCATATCCTCCTTTGTCTGAACCCAGTCAAGGATATTCTCGTCCCCAATGTTAGTAAGAACCTGTTCTGTATCCATGTTAAAGGCCCGGTAATCCCAGGAGCCTTCCATATTGGAGAAAGCAGTCTGCCAGCCCAGGATACGGTTGGAGATCTCATCTCTCACACTGGTGTATAATAAGTCGATATCTTGTGCTTCCGCAGACAGTTCTCTCCCCTGGTACTTTCCCTGGTAGAGGGATCTCAACTCCGGAAACAGGATTTCCTCTGAGGCAACGCCCTCCCCGGCGTTCATCTTCTCAAAATCCACATAGAAAAGATATCCGTTCTGCCAGATCGTCTGCACCATGTCGTCGTCTATCTGCCATTGGGCAGCACACTCCGCCGTGGCATAATCTTCCCGGGAACGCGCAAGCTCCCAGTCCTTTGTGAGCCTCTGTCGTTTCCATTCCGCCATCTCCCCGATGGGTCTGTAAAAGCAGATGGCGCCAAGGGCCACAGCAAGGCTGAAAACAAATAGTATCAGATATAGGACTCTATGCCTGTTTTTCAATTTTATATCCAACTCCCCATACCACCTTTAAATATTTGGGTTCCCGGGGATTTACCTCAATCTTTCCGCGGATATTCCGGATGTGTACCATAATGGTATCCGTACCTACGGGGTTCTCGTTCCAGACCCGCTCGTAGATTTCCTCCGCCGAAAAGACTCTGCCGGGACTCTTTATCAGCAACTGCAGGATCTTAAATTCCATGGGCGTCAGCCGCACCGGCTGCCCGTCCACATGCACCTCTTTTGTCTCATCGTTCAGCTCCAGGCCGCCGATTAAAAAGACATGCTCGTTTTTCTTTTTTTCCTGGTCTCCCAGCGCCTCCAGATACTTGCTGTAGCGGCGCAGATGGGAGTTTACCCTGGCCAGAAGCTCCAGGGGTGTAAAGGGCTTTGTCACATAGTCGTCCGCACCCATGTTGAGGCCCATGATCTTATCCACCTCTTCGGACTTGGCGGAAAGCATAATCACGGGGAAATCATAGCTCTGCCTTAGCTTTATTACCATGGTGATTCCGTCCATGCGGGGCATCATCACATCCACAATGGCCAGATGGGGCGGCTGTTCCTTTACGGCGCGAAGCCCGTCGAGCCCATCCGCTGCCTGGCTTACCAGGTAGCCCTGGCTTTTTAAGTAAATGGCAACGCCCTCCCGTATCTCCTTATCATCTTCCACTACCAGTATCCGGTATTGTTCCATGTCCTGTTACACTCCTGTCTGTTTTTCTCATCATGATACTTCTCTCCTCCTTTCCCCGCCGCTTTTGGATGTTTTTATCCTAAGGGAAAAATCCAAAGAGCATAGGGAGAAAAAACGAAAGAAATTCAAAAGAAACCCAGATTTCCGTTTTTGGAATTGAGTTTCTTTTAAATTGTTCTGCTATTTATTCATTTATGAAACCGGCCGTATTTTCCTCCACCGGCCCGGCCAGCTTAAGCAAAAGTCCTTTCAGCTCCTGCACGGTCCCCACAATATAATCTGCACCGGCTTTTGCAAGCTCCCCTTCCGGGGCAAAGCCGAATTCCACTCCCACGCAGGGAACTCCGCACTCCCTGGCTCCCTCCACGTCGTATTTCCGGTCGCCCACCATAAGGATGCCGGAAACCTTACGGGTATCTTCAGGCTCCCCGCCATCCCTGTTTACGCCGGCTTCTGCCGTCAAAAGGCGGGGATTTTCCTGTCTTTCCAGACATTTGTGTTTAAGGCGCCGGATGGCCTCCTTAAGCACATCCGTCTTGGACACATGCTTCCCTTCCATATCGGCTCCGGAAACCACGTCAAACCAGGTCAGCAGGCCGTCCTTTTCCAGTATCTTTTCCGCATAGCCCTCCGGCTTGGAGGTGGCTACTCCCAGGATTATTCCCGCCTTATGTAAGGTCTCAAGCATTTCTGATATGCCCTCATAGGGGGCGTTCTCATAGACGCCCTTCACCTCGTACCTCTCCCGGTACTTCCAGCGGGCAGCCTCCGCCTGCTCCGCCGTAAAACCGTAGATCTGCATAAACATTTCATCCAAAGGCGGCCCGATAAAAAGTTTAAGCTTTTCCTCATCTGTCTCCTTAATCCCAAAAGCTTCCAGGGCATAGCCGACGCTTTTGCAGATGCCTTCCTGGGAATTGGAAAGCGTTCCGTCCAGATCAAATAAAACCGTGTGAAAATCCTTCATCTCATTCCTCCCAGAACCGCTTAATCCCTTTGCGGTACTCCACAAAATACCAGATCAGAATTACCAGAAGCACCCCCAGAAGCCCGAAATACAGGTTTCCAAGTGCCACCACTTTGGTGTTTACAATACCTGCCACGCCGAAAAACACGGTGAAAATCCCCATGGCCAGCGCCCGGGGAAAGAGAAAATTCTTAAAGCCCTCCAGATCCTTACACTTTTTGATATTCATGGTTTTTCCCAAAAGCACGGATTCCTTGATCTCTCCCGTAAGCTTTAAGAGGATAGCTGCATACGCGATATAGGCGCCGCCAACCACAATAATAATGTCCATCAAAGACGAAAAATCACCCATTTATTTTTATCTCCTATTCCGGTTCCACATCTGCCCTGCCAGGACCCTGGGTACTGGAAGAATTTCCGGCTGCCCTGCATCCCGAAATCCTTCTGGGGCCTTGTCCAGACTGATGCTGTTTTTCCAGTTTCGCAAGTTTACAGCTGTAGGAATCTTTTTACCGCGTCCTTCATATCCGCCGCGTCCACCACCGTGTCGTGGAGCACCGGGGCACTGCGGATCTCCTCCACCGCCTTGGGAACCGCCACGCCGGAAAGGGCAGAAAGCCGGTCTGCCAGCTCAAAATCCGTGCAGCCGCCGCAGTCCTCCCCCATGGCTTCCATCACGCTGCGGGTAAATTTAAAAGGACTTGCCGTGGAGGCGATGACCGCCTTCTTCCCATCCCCGGTTTCCTCTTTGAATTTGCCGTAGACAGCGGAGGCCACAGCCGTATGGGTATCTATTACATAACCAGTGGACTGGTACAGCTTTCGGATAGCGTCCGCTGCTTCTTTCTCCGTGGCATAATTTCCGTAGAAATCGGATAGCTTTTCCCTCATGGCCGGGGTTATCTCGTACGCGCCCTTTTCCGAGAGCTCCCTCATAAAGGAAGCGTCCAGGTATGCGTCCTCCCCGGCAATCCGGTAAATGAGCCGTTCCAGGTTGCTGGAAATCAGGATATCCATGGAGGGGGAGCTGGTGAGAAGGAACTCCCGGTTCCTGTCATACCGGCCGCTTTGGAAAAAGTCGTAGAGCACTTTGTTGTCATTGGAGGCGCAGATCAGCCGTTCAATAGGAAGGCCCATCTGTTTGGCGTAATATGCCGCCAGAATGTTTCCGAAATTTCCCGTGGGAACCACCACATGCATGGCCTCTCCCCTGGAAATCTCTCCCTTTGCGTACAGCTTCCCATAGGCGTATACATAGTATACGATCTGGGGCACCAGACGGCCGATGTTGATGGAGTTGGCCGAGGAGAACTGAAAGCCTTTCTCTGCCATCTCCCGGGCCAGATCTTTGTCCCCGAAAATCTTTTTCACGCCGCTCTGGGCATCATCAAAATTTCCACGGATGCCAACCACGGAGACATTTTCCCCCTTCTGGGTCACCATCTGCTTTTCCTGGATGGGGCTTACGCCGTCCTTGGGATAAAACACAAGAATCCTTGTTCCGGGCACATCCGCGAACCCTGCCAGGGCCGCTTTGCCCGTATCCCCGGAAGTAGCCGTGAGAATCACAATTTCATTTTTTACCTGGTTTTTCTTTGCCGCCGTTGTCATAAGGTGCGGCAAAATGGAGAGGGCCATATCTTTAAAGGCAATGGTGGAACCGTGAAACAGCTCCAGGTAATACGTGTCGTCCACCCTGGCCAGGGGGGCGATCTCCGGCGTGTCAAACTTGTCGTCATAGGCCCGGGAAATGCATGCTTTTAATTCCTCCCCGGTAAAATCCGTTAGGAAACGGCTCATGACCGCATAGGCTGTCTCCCGGTAATCCATGCCGGCAAGCTGGTCGATATCCAGATCAAGCTTTGGAATCGTTGTCGGCACAAACAGTCCGCCGTCTGCGGACAAGCCCTGCAAGATGGCCTGGGAGGCCGTCACCGTCTCGTCGTTTCTCGTACTCTTGTATAAAAGATCCATATTTTTTCATCCCTTTTTTGATTTTGTATGGGTCAGGAACATATCCCCGTTTCCCTAAGCCCTTTCCTGGCTTTTTGGGGGAACTGTCTGTACGCCCTCTTTGGATAATACCATATAAAGGTTGTCCCGTCTATCCTTTTTCACGGGAAAATCCCTCCGGTACTGCTCCACAAGGCTTCTGTCCAGATCCGCGCAGAGAAGCTGCTCTTCGCCTTTGGCCTGGACCAGGATATTTCCGTAGGGGTCCGCCACCAGGGAGCCTCCCCCATAGCGGATACCGTCCCCCTCCCCCACGCGGTTGACGCCTGCCACAAAGCACTGGTTTTCCAGGGCTCTGGCCCGAAGCAGCAGCTCAAAATGCTCCTGCCTTGACAGGGGCCAGTTGGCGGGAACCAGGATAAGGGAAGCCTTCTCTGACAAAATCTGGAAAATCTCCGGGAATCTTAAGTCATAGCAGATCAGAGGCGCCACACAGAAGCCCTGGATTTCACAGGCCCCAAGCCGCTCTCCGCCCCGGTAGACCCCGGCCTCCCGGCCATAGGAAAAGGGGTGGATTTTGGCGTATTCGAAAAGAAGCTCTCCCTGGGGACTTACGAGGGCATAGCAGTTGTAAAAGGTATCCCCCTCTTTCTTTACATAGCCCACTCCCAGGTGCATCTGGGATTTTGCCGCCTGTTCCCGGAAAAAATCCAGGGTCCGGGAATTTTCCGTCTCCTCGCCGATCCCGGCGGCGTTCATGGAAAATCCCGTCATGCTCATCTCCGGAAAGAGCAGGAGGTCTACCCCGCATACCCTGGCCGCCTTAAGAAACTTAAGGCTTTTTCCAAAATTTTTCTCCTTGTTCTCCCAGGCCATATCCATCTGTGCAAGTCCGATTTTCATAGCTCTATATTTTTCCTTTCTCAATCCTGTTTTTCCAGATATTATACCTCCCGCCCATAAGACGGACAAGGGATCTCTCACAGCCTGCTAAACACCCGTCTGGACCAGAGCCCGATTCCCAGGGAAACCGCCCCGGCAAAGAAAACCACCGCCGCCTCAAAGCCCGCCCATGCCTCAAACAGAAATCCATACAGGGCATTCCCCAGGGGCTGGGCACACATGACCAGGGTCATAATAACGGCCACCACCTTTCCTATAAGGCCCTCTGGCGTCTCCGCCTGGACAAAGGCCATCATCTGTATGGAAAATACCGTTGAAAGCCCCATAATAAAAAAACAGCTTAGCGTAATCACAAAATACGCCAGAAATCCCCGGGAAACCAAAAGGGCCGCTCCCATGGGAAATACCCACAGGCTGCTGGCTATAATAAGACGCCCGGCCTTTCCCACAAAAAGCTTTCCGGCAAAGAGGCCTGCGCACACGCCCCCGGCAAGACCTCCCGCCGCCAGAATGCCCTCCGCAAAGCCGTACAGCCGGTTTGCCTGCTCCAGAGGGAAATCCAGCACCTCCGTCACAAGGTAGGGAAGCCCCACAAGCAGCATGGCCGCCAGAAAAAGATTCATTCCGCAGGTTACAAGAACCACCTCTCCCAAAGCAGGCTTTTCTTCCCGGATAAACCGCAGGCTTCCCAGAAAATCCGCCCGGGCCGTCTCCCACAGTCCGCCCTTTGCCTCCTGCCTGGAATATGGTATCCGGATAAAAAGCTCCATGACCGCAGACAGAAAAAAACAGGCAGCGCAGACCCATAAGACCGGCTTTAAGCCATAGACGCTGTAGAGAAGCCCCGCCAGAACCGGCCCTGCCAGGGATGAAATGTAGCTGATAACATTGATGACGGAGTTTGCCGCCATAAGATTTTCCTGCTTTACCAGAACCGGTATACTGGCCTGCACAGCCGGCTGATACGCCCCCGTGATGCCGTATAAAAGCACAAGGGTTGCCACAAGGAGAAAAATAAGGTTTGCGCTGTCCATGAGAATGGCGAACACAAGAAGCAGCCCGGAGGTAAAGAAATCCAGGCTTACCATCATATTGCGCTTGCTGACCCTGTCCGCAAGGATTCCTCCCACCGGAGACAGAAGGATGGCCGGCACAAAGGCGCAGGCTGTAACCAGGCCGTAGAGAGCTGAGGAACCGGTCTGGTTCAGAAAATACAAGAGAAGGGCAAAGCGGATCACGGCATTTCCAAAAAGAGAAATGATCTGCCCCGCCACCACCAGGGTGAAGTCTCTGGAAAACAATCGCTGTCTCATCTGTAAAGGTTCCATATATCCCCCTTTCCGGAAATCCTACTGGAGATATTGGCGGTATACCTCGTCAAGCTTCCCACGCTGAAGGTTTCTTAGCTTTTGCCCGTAAATTTTCTCTACAAGCTCCTGTGCCTGCTGGTACTGGGCCTTTGCTTCCTCCCCGGTATAAACCCCTTCCCGTATTTTCTCCAGAATGGCCTCCGCCTCATCGGCCAGGGCGTGGTCGTCCCGGTAGTTCTGAACGGTATAGCCTTTGGACAGAAGTTCGCTTCCGTCCCTTCCGGGCATATATTTTTCCCCCGCGTTTTCCGCTTCCTCCTGGGACTGGAAGGTTTCCTGCTGCGGATTTTCCGCCAGGGTTTCCATAACCCCTTTCCAGATGGCCACGGGATAGGTGCCGCCGTGCATATTGCTGACCTCCCGGGGGATGTCATACCCTACCCACACAGCCATGGCGTAATCCGGGATGATCCCCACAAACCATCCGTCCATGCTGTTGTTGGTGGTTCCCGTCTTTCCGGCGGCCTCCACCTTCCCGGCCCAGCGCATGCCCCTGGCCGTGCCTTTTGTGATTACGCCCTTTAAAATATCGATCATGGCGTCCGCCTTGTCCTCCTGGTACACCTGGTATTCCTCCCAGGGCTCGTAAATCTCCAGGCCGTTTTTATTTGTGACGGAGGTAATGCAATCTGCCGGGCGGAATTTCCCGTAATTTACCATGCAGGAGTAGGCGCTGGCCATTTCCGTGGTGGACACCCCATAGGTGAATCCCCCCAGGGAGGCAGCCGGATAAAAGTCGTCGGGAACCACCCGGGCAAAGCGCATGTTTTGCAGATACCCAAGCCCCACAGCCGGGGTCATTTCATAAAACAGCTTCCAGGCAACGCCGTTTTTTGACTGCTCCACGGCGGAGCGGATGGTGAAGGATTTTCCGGTAAGCTTCCCCGTATTTTCCGGGTTCTCCTTGGCCTTCTCCACATTGATATCCGCCACCATGGAGGTGTCCGTATAGCCCTGCTCCAGGGCTGGCAGGTAGACAATCAGCGGCTTAATGGAGCTGCCCGGCTGACGGTAGCTCTGAAACGCCCGGTTCAGCGTATAGGTGTTATTCTGGGAGGTGCGTCCCCCCACAATGGCCTCCACCTTCCCGGTGTGGTTGTTGATAAGGGTGGCCGCTCCCTGGAGTGCGTACTGGCCGTCGTCCTGGAGCTCCTCGTCAAAGGCAAGAACCTCGTCCACATTTGCCTGTAAGAGCTCCTGGCGGGCGGAGTTTAAGGTGGTTTTCACCGTGTAGCCGCCGGTATACAGCTTCCGGCGCATTTCCTCGTAGACGTCCTCGTAATGCTCTTGATACGTCTTATATTCATCCATGGAGGCAAAGCTGTACTGAAAGGGAAACTCCTCCATTTTCATAAAATAGCGGATGGTGCAGTCGATGGCGTAGGTGGTCTGGTAATCGTAGAGGGTGGGACTTTCGTCTATCTGGAGGCAGATTTCCTCCACAATGGCATGGTGGTAGGCGGCATTGTCAATCATTCCCAGCTCATACATATCTTTTAAGATCTTGTTTCTCCTGGGAATGGCCGTCCTGGCGTCTTTCAGCGGGTCATAGTAGGAGGGGGAATTGGGAATGGCACACAGGTACGCAGCCTCGCTGAGGGTCAGTTCATCTGCGCTCTTGCTGAAATAAAAATTGGCCGCGGCTTCTATGCCGTAGCAGTTATTCCAGAAAAATATATTGTTTATGTAAAATTCAATAATTTCTTCCTTATTATATTTCTTCTCCATCTCAAGGGCATAGCAGATTTCCTTGATCTTTCTGTCCAGGGTCACTTCCTTGGTGATAAACACATTGCGGACAAGCTGCTGGGTGATGGTGCTTCCGCCGTGCTTTTCCTTACCGCCGGATTTCACATACTGGATTCCCACCCGGGCAATGGCCTTTAAGTCAATGCCGGGATGCTCCCAGAAATTCCGGTCCTCAATGGCGATAAAGGCGTTTAGGACATTTTCGGGGATTTCCTCATAATACAGGTAGGTTTTGTTTCCGTTGTGGGACAATTCCGCCAGAAGGACGTCCTCGTCATCGTAAATAAAGCTGGTGAGATCCTGCTTAAAGGTTTCAAAATCCGATTCGGCAATGGCTTCCTTTGCCTCTGCCTGGTAAGTCTCATATAAAGGATAGATTTCCACTGCAAAAAAAACGCCGGCGCACAATAGGATGGCCAAAAGCGTAAAGAAAAAGATTCCTGTCAGGATCTTAAATGCTTTTTTTATCATTTTCCGTTACACTTCTCTCTTTGTCAAATTTCCTGCTGCAAAGTCTTTTCATTCTTTTAGAAACATTATATACTATATTCATAAAAATTTGTACAGTAATTTTTGCCCAGAGGGAGGAACAGACTGGGACAGGAGGCGTTTATGGCCGAATTTCAGGAACTGATTAAAAATTTTGACCGGATCCGGGACTATATGCGTTCCTTTTTTCTCTATGGTTTCAAAGTCCGGAGTGATTTCCAGGGAAAGAGCGGCCGCACCTACGACAATGAACGGCGGCGTATTGAAAATTATTTATCGGGATATATCCAGGCGGATTACACCTGCAAGGGAAAACAGGTTTCCATCCGGGTGGACTCCAAACGCCTTCAGAGCAACCCTCTGTACGCCGCCTGGAAGTCAAGGAGCTTTACGGACAATGATCTGCTGTTTCACTTTTTTCTGCTGGACATTCTCTCCGATAACTCTGCCTGGACAGTGTCCGGGCTCTGCGACCAGATAGCCGCCCGCTACGGGGAGGTGACGGATGTGCAGACCTTACGGCTGAAATGCCGGGAATACGCGACGCTAGGGATCCTGTCCTGGGAAAAAGACGGAAAGTCTGTGGTCTACCGCCTGGCGTCTCCCCTGTTTGAGGAAAAGGATCCGCTTTACCCGGCCCTTATGCATGCGGTTAAATTCTGCTCCGAGGCTCTTCCCTTCGGCATTGTGGGGAGCACCCTTCTGGACCGGGAATTTTTGAAAAACGATCTGTTTTCCTTTAAACATTATTTTCTTGTACATACCCTGGAGGACCAGGAGCTTTTGCATATCTTAAAGGCCATGGAAGAGCATCGTTTCATTACCTTTTTAAACAGCAGCGTCCGCTCCGGGAATAAGACAGAGCTTTGGGGCCTCCCTTTAAAGATTTTTGTGAGCACCCAGACGGGACGCCGGTATCTCTGCCTTTATTTTCCCCCTAAGCGCCGCTTTAACTGCCTGCGCCTGGACTGTATTTCCAAGGTAAAGCCCCTGGAAATCTGTGGGGATTACCCTATGTTCCACCAGAAGCTGGACCAGAACCTTTCCCACTTGTGGGGCGTCTCCTTTGGGGGCGCAAGCCGCATGGAGATCCTCTGTATGAAGCTTCATATCAGAGAGGATACGGAAGGCTATATCTTAAACCGTCTCCACCGGGAGGGCCGGGGCGGCGAGGTATTGCGGGTCTGCGCAGACGTATTCCTTTACACAGGCGTCTTTTTTGACACCAATGAAATGCTGGGCTGGGTCAAATCCTTCACCGGGCGGATCCTGGATCTGCAATGCTCCAATCCGGCGGCGCTTAAAAAGGTGACGGAAGATCTGGAACGGATGTACCGGATGTATGCCGGGTACGCAGAAGCAGAAGCGGAATAAGAGGTTATCCTATGGAAATATTTGAAGAAATCTACAGCGCTTATTTTCAGGCAGTACAAAAAATCCTTCTAGAGTCTTCAAAGGCTCCCCTAACTGTCCGGGAAATGGAGGAGCTTACCAGAGCCTGTGCCTTTGAGGACAGCGCGCTCTATATTCTGCCCAAGCTTCTGGACGGCGCCTGGTCCGCGCTCCTAAAGCCTGTGGAGGGCGGACGATATGCCTGTGCCCTGAACGCGGCCTGCCCGGATCTGACGGCAAATGTCCCTCCCTCTTCCGGCCAGGCTTCTGGAATCTCCAGGGAAAACATGTTCCGGAATGCGCTGAAAACCCCCATGACAAATCTGCAGAAATCCTGGCTGAAGGCACTGCTTCCGGATGCCCGCTTCCGCCTTTTTTTTACGGAGGAAATGCTGGCCCGGCTGGAAAATATTCTGGAAGGCGTGGAGCCTTTGTTTTACCAGTCAGATTTCCACTATTTTGACACCTATCTGGACGGCGACCCCTATGAGGCTTTTTCTTACCGGGAGCATTTTCAGACGATTCTTAAGGCCCTTACCCTTCGAAGGCCTCTTTTTGCCGCCTATGAGAGCGCAAAGTCCGGCGGGACGTCAAAAAACATAGAGCTTTTGCCCTGCCGCCTCCAGTATTCCGCCAAGGATGATAAATTCCGTCTGCTGGCTGTGGGACTCCACAAGGGACGCGCCGGAAGCCCTTATATTTTAAATGTAAACCGCATTCTTGCCTGTCATCTCTCCAAAACCCCGGTTCCCGCCGGATTTGCCTGGGATTTTTCCGCTTACCAGAGGCAGGCCCGGGAACCTGTACGCATCCGCATCCGCCAGGAGCGAAACGCCCTGGAGCGCTGCATGCTCCATTTTGCCAGCTACGAAAAGCACACGGAATACGAGGCCGCCACGGACACGTATCTCTGTTCTATATACTATGACCCGGCCGACGAGACGGAGCTTCTCATCCAACTTCTCTCTTTTGGTCCGGTTATTGAAATCCTGGGGCCGGAAGGCTTCCGCGCCCAGGCACGGGAGCGGGTCATAAGACAGCATGAATTGTTTTATGGGGATATTCCAGGGTGACTAAAAATGTGAGAACCCATGTTTTTTGCGCACTTTTGCGCTATTTTTAAGGGATGTTATTTCAGATTGACAGATTGCCAACCATAGTTGGTTGCCCCAAAGCGACATACGCGCTATAGTTTTCCCATCCGGTTAAGGGGGAGCGTTTACAGCCCAAAGCGGATAAGCGCGGTTCTCTTTAATATGGAAATATCCGTTTGACAGGAGGATTATCACTTGAAATTTAATGAAAAATTATTATCCCTGCGGAAGCAAAAAGGCTTATCCCAGGAAGAGCTTGGCATGGAGCTTGAGGTGTCCAGACAGACCATTTCGAAATGGGAGGCCGGACAGTCTTACCCGGATTTCCAGAGGCTGGTTATGCTCAGCGACTATTTCCATATGACCCTGGATGAGCTGGTGCGGGATATTGACGTGCAGGATGTGCGGGAGAAAAAGCTTACCGATGAAAAGGTGGCTTCCATGTATGGGGATCTGGAAAAAGGAAAAGAATTTTTAAATCGATGCATGAAAATAATCGTGTATCTGGGGATTGGCATAATGGCGTTTATCCTGGTGACTTTTGTGCTTCATCTGCTCCTCCCGGATGCCACCTGGCTCTGGCGGACTTATTGACTGGTGTGGAAAACAGATGCTCCATTTTGTCAAATTTTATCAAAACAGCTAGCAAATGCCAGTGTATTCAACGAAATTTCTCACATACTAGCATTGTAACACAAAACAACAAACAGCAGATGGAAGCAAACAAAAGAAGTCTGCTAGTAAGGAGGAATTTCTTATGTCCAGTAGATCATCGAATACTGCAGCAGTACCCGAAGCCAAGGGTGCCCTTGACAAGTTCAAGTACGAGGTAGCCAGCGAGCTGGGAGTACCTTTGACCGACGGTTACAACGGAAACCTCACATCCAAACAGAACGGTTCCGTAGGCGGTTATATGGTTAAGAAAATGATTGAGGCTCAGGAAAGACAGATGTCCGGCAAATAAAGCACCGGTCAGATTCCTGATACCGGAGAGATGAACGAAAAACAAAGCGTCCTCTCCGGACAAAGAGCTGCCATCCAGCATAAAAACAATACTGGATGGCGGCTTTTTTATTTCCGCAGGCAATGGGCCAGGTTTTGACTGTATTATACAGTCTTGTTCTGCAATATCTGGTTTAATTTGGAATTTCTTCAAAATTCTGCACAAAAAACTACCATTTTCAAGAATTATGTGATACAATTTCAACATAAGTATTCCAACAAATCAGGAGGCACTATTATGGCAAAAGAAATCATTGCGATGCTTCTCGCCGGCGGACAGGGCTCACGCCTTTACGCGCTGACCCAGAAGCTGGCAAAACCCGCAGTACCCTTTGGCGGAAAATACCGGATCATCGATTTTCCCCTGTCAAACTGCGTCAACTCCGGCATTGATACGGTGGGCATTCTGACCCAGTATCAGCCGCTGGTACTCAACGAATACATCGGCAACGGACAACCCTGGGATCTGGACCGGCTCTACGGGGGCGTCCACGTTCTGCCCCCCTATCAGCAGGCTTCCGGCTCCGACTGGTACAAGGGAACGGCCAACGCCATTTACCAGAACATTTCCTTTATTGAACGGTACGACCCCCAGTATGTGATTATCCTCTCGGGAGATCAGATCTGCAAGCAGGATTACAACGATTTCCTGGAGTTTCACAAGGCAAAAGGCGCGGAATTCAGCGTGGCTGTCATGGAAGTTCCCTGGGAGGAGGCTTCCCGCTTCGGCCTTATGGTAGCGGATGAGGACGACCGCATCACAGAGTTCCAGGAGAAGCCAAAGGAGCCCAAATCCAACCTGGCTTCCATGGGAATTTACATCTTTAACTGGGATATTTTAAAGAAGTATCTCACGGAGGACGAACAGGATCCCAATTCCGAAAATGATTTTGGAAATAATATTATCCCCAACCTTCTTAGGGACCGCCGTAAAATGTACGCCTACCATTTCAGCGGTTACTGGAAGGATGTGGGAACCATCTCCTCTCTCTGGGAAGCCAACATGGAGGTGCTGGACCCGGAGCACAGCGGCATCAACCTTTTTGACGACAACTGGAAGATCTACAGCCGCAACAGCGGCCTTACCGGCCACAAAATCGGCACTTCCGCTGTCATAGAAAACTCCATGATTACAGACGGATGCCGCGTTAAGGGGCATGTAAAGCATTCCATTTTGTTTGCAGGCGTCCAGGTGGAGGACGGCGCCGTTATCGAGGACGCCGTTGTCATGGGCAACACGGTTATCCGTTCCGGCGCTGTGGTAAAGCACTGTATTATTGCCGAAAATGTTACGGTTGGTGAAAATGCCGTGGTTGGCGCCATGCCCGAGGGGGACGAAAACGGCGTGGCAACCGTCGGCCCCGGTATCCGTATCGGCGACAACGCGAAAATCGGCCCCAGGGCTATGGTGCGCAATCATGTAGAAGGTGGTGAAGAACAATGGTAAAATCTAATTCAAGCGCAATGGGCGTTATTTTCCCAAATAATTACGATCAACTGGTTCCCGAGCTGGTCAATGTCCGCCTTATGGCTTCCATTCCTTTTGCCAGCCGTTACCGCATGATCGACTTTATTTTATCCAGCATGGCCAACTCCGGCATTGACAATATCTCGATTATGGTTCACAACAACTACCACTCTCTTATGGATCACCTGGGCTCCGGCCGTGAATGGGATCTGGTGCGCAAAAACGGCGGCCTCAACATCTTTCCGCCTTTTGCCGAGCGGACCTCCCAGCGCTCCACGGGCCGCGTGGGCTCCCTGGCCAGTATCCTGGATTTCCTTCGTTCCCAGAAGGAGAAATATGTGGTCATCGCCGATACCAATATCGCGGTCAATATTGATTTCAATGCGGTTATTCAGGCTCACATAGAAAGCGGCGCCGACGTGACTGCGGTCTACAACCAGCAGACGCTTCCGGAGAGCATTGTAAACACCCAGAGAAATGACAAGGGCTTCTACTACACCTTTGCCATTGAGAATGGACGGATCACCAAAATCTACGTGAATTCCCGGGAAAAAGGCGTCCAGAATTTCAGCATGAATATTTACGTCATTGACAGGGAGCTTTTGATTGATTCCATCAACAACGCCTTTGTCCTTGGCCAACAGTATTTCGAGCGGGATATCCTACTTCCCCAGGTAAGCAGGCTGAATATCCAGGCCTACAAATACGACGGCTATATTGCCCGTATCAGCGGCATGAAGAGCTATTTTGACGAGAATATGAAGCTTCTGGACGACTACAACCTGGACGCTCTCTTCTCCGGCGCGCCCATCTACACCAAAATCCGCGACGACAACCCCACCCGCTACATCAACGGGGCCAAGGCCAGAAATGTCATGGTGGCTGACGGCTGCATTATCGAAGGGGAGGTGGAGAACAGCATTCTCTTCAGGGGCGTGAAGGTGGCGAAAGGCGCCAAGGTGAAGAATTGTATCCTTATGCAGGATACGGTTGTCGAGGCCGGGGCTGAGATCGAGTATCTGATTACAGATAAGCAGGTGAAGGTTACGGCCGGGAAAGAGATGAAGGGGACAGATACGTTTCCGTTTTATATTGCTAAGGGGCATAGTGTGTAAGGCATATTAAGGAAATGCCTGGGGCCTGGCAGAAAGGGATGCCTTAAGAAACCGCCGATGGCGTGCCAGAATGGGGTGTCCGAAAAGGCGATAGCTTCTTAGAAAAATGGGAGAGCCGCCCTGGCTGTATCCTTTTGAAAGGATGCAGGCGGGGCGGCTCTGTTTGAGGGGGAAATTATTTTTGTAACATTTTATACTTTTGAATCGCATCCACTACCCTGTCCTGTTCTTCCTTTTCCATATAGGGATGCAATGGAAGCGCTAATACACGTTTACATAAATCCTCTGTCACTGGCAACGCAACTTTTTTACAATCCATTCCCTGGAATGCCCCCTGTCGGCTCATGGGTTTCGGATAATAGATCATGGAGGGAATGCCGTTTTCTTTGAGATATGTCTGCAATCCGTTTCGTTCCTTTTCACTCTTAAGCAGAATGGAGTATTGTGCCCAGCTGGAATAAAAATGTTCTTTTATATAGGGCGTCTTTACAAGGCCAGCCAGTAGCTGCATATATCTTTCCGCCACACAATTTATATCCGCTAGTTCATACTCTTGAAAAGCTCTGAGCTTTACATTCAAAACCGCTGCCTGTATGGTATCCAGACGGGAATTCATGCCAATGCGCACATTATCATATTTGTCCGCCCCTTTTCCGTGAATACGGTAAGATCTAAGGAGCTCTGCCCATTCATCGTTATCCGTAAACACGGCGCCGCCGTCCCCATAACACCCTAACGGCTTCGCAGGGAAAAATGAGGTAGTGGAAATATCGCCAAAGCTGCATGCCCTCTGCTCCCCAATCCTTCCGCCAAAGCCCTGGGCTCCGTCCTCCAGAATGAGCAGTCCATACTTATCCGCGATTTTCCGGATTTGTGTATAATCTGCAGGCTGTCCAAAAAGATCTACAGCCACAATTACCCTGGGTCTGAGATGCCCTTCTTTTTTTACTTCAATAATTGCCTGCTCTAAGGATTCCGGCGACAAATTAAAGGTATCCTCCTCCACATCCACAAAAACAGGCGTGGCTCCCTCATAGGCAGGCGTTTCCCCAGAGGCAAAAAATGTAAAATCCGGTACAAATACCGCATCTCCCTGGCCAATATTCCAGACCATGAAAGCTAACGTCAATGCGTCTGTTCCATTGGCGCAGGTAATACAATGTTTTATGCCCACATAGGCCGCAAGCTGCTCTTCCAGTTCGTTGACCTGCTTTCCGGAGATAAAATTTCCGGTTGTGAGAACCTGCTGGATTTCTTTATCGATTTCTGGTTTTAGTTTCTGGTATTGTTTTTGTAAGTCTCGAAATTGCATTTTATTCACCTCGGTTTATCTTTCCTTTATAACTTTTACATTCATTGTACTTTAATAAGATGATACAACATAGTTTCTTTTCAATAAAATTATAAAATAGCGCACCTAAAATAATTAAAACAAAACATATGGTTGTTATGTCCATTTTCATGCCTAACAGCCAAATCAGAAACGGGCCATGGACAGCATATAAACTATAACTGATTTTTCCCACATCCATAATCCCAAATGTGGGAAAACAAATAGATTTAAAATTATTATCAATCCATCTAATAACCCTGGCACATATAATTGCAAAAATAATTTTTCTTATCTCAGATAATAGTATAAGGACAGATCTGCTTATTCCTATTTGAAAAGGAATAAATAAAATTATATAAAACAGGCATACATAACAATTCCCCAGACTATTCTTTTTGTTCCTGGTATTTGCTAGAGCTCCTATATACCAAAACGGAAAAAAAGAAAAAAAGGCACTATTTTCCCACCACAAAAAAAAATTATCTGATATTATAACAACGTATAGAGACATACTCCATAAGATAACATATACTATTTTCCAAATAATTCTGCCCTTAGAATCCAGATATAAAATAACAGGATAAAGCAGGTATAAATAAACCTCTACCAATACAGTAGTTAACGGGGCGTTTCCTAAGTATGTTCTCTCATAACCAAATGGTATAAGAGCGTTAATACCGCTTATACGGAGTACAATCCTCAAAAATGAAATATGATAAGTCGCTGTTAATGCTTCAGTAAGGTTATTGTTAAACGATGCAAGATAACATAAAATGCCAATTATTACCCCCCCCCACATCACTGGAGCTATTCTTGCAGTTCTTTTGAAATAAAATGATCGGATATTTTCTTTTGAAAGTGTCTCCAAAGATCTGCTTCTATGAATACAGTATCCACTTAATACAATAAAGAAAATCACACCTGCATTTGTTTCAGAAACTGGCTGCGTAAAACAAACCATATATCGTAGTATTTTTCCAATAACACTATCCACACCGGTTGCAATCTTATACCATGAGCAAAACAAATGGCAGCAAATAACATATAAGCAGGCTATTCCTCTAAGGAAAGTAATACCCTCACAATAATATGTTCTTTTCTCAGAATTTAATAATGAAAGATTCATCGGAATTCGTTTTCCTTCTTTTTCTTTAAAACTGGCACATCATGTATATATGACAAAGCTTCTTTTTTGTAAACCATTTTTTATAATTTACCTTTCTTCCAGGATATTAATGAAGTTTTTTTGATAATTTTGCCGTTCTCAACCCGAAAAACAATATCACATTTTTCAATAGTCGTTAATCTATGTGCAATAATAATTAAGGTCTTCTGCCCCTTTAAATGTTCAATAGATTCCATAATTGTTTTTTCTGTTTCGTTGTCAAGAGCAGATGTTGCCTCATCAAACACTAATATTTCGGGATTATAATACAACGCTCTTGCAATGCCGATTCTTTGCCTTTGTCCTCCCGAAAGCCGGACTCCCCTTTCGCCTATCTGTGTGTCTAATCCTTCTGGCAGGCTTTTTACAAAATCATATAAAGAGGCCTCCTTAAGGGAGCGCCATACCTCATCATCTGATATTTCTTTTTCCCCAAAAGCTATATTGGCACGAATGGAATCATCCAGCATAAATATCATCTGCGGAATATACCCAATCTGCTTTAAAAAACCTGGTATATCCTCTTGAATATTTATGCCATCTAAAGAGACTGTACCTTTTAACGGCTGCAAAAGTCCAAGCATAACATCTATAGCTGTAGTTTTCCCTGCACCCGATGAGCCTATTATGCCAACAGATTCCCCCTTATTAATTTTCATTCCCGTGTCTTTTAATACTTCTTTTTCTGTTTTCGGATAACAATAGGTGATATCTGAAAGTTCAATACTGCTATGAATCTTTTCTATTTTATTTGTAGCTGCATTTTTACAGGCATCCTTTTGGGGTAAAGTCACTTTATCCTTTCCGCTGATATCATTTAAGTTTTTAATCAGCTCATCCAGCATGGGCTCACAATATGAAATCGCTGCAAGTTGAGCAGATATTCTGTTAACAGAGGGTAAAAGTCTCAAGGCCGCGATAGCAACCGCTGACAACATTGGAATAATGGATTCCAGTGAGTAGCCTCGATATATCAGAATGGCAACAAACAGAAACATAGTACTCATACTTGCTGCCTCAATAAAAAATCTTGGAATTAGTGGAATTGTACTATTCTTTCTAAGGGCCTGTACATAAACTTTCCCATAAGAATTAAACTTGCTTTCAAAAAACTCCTCTTTCATCAGTACCTTTATTTCTTTAATTCCCTGTATTGACTGGAGAAGCCATTTGCTCATTCCCGCAGCCGAATTCTGCGTTTTTTCACCTGCATCTTTTAAAACAGGCTTCATCAGCCTGCTAATAACTGACATTAATGTCAACAAAATAATTACAACGAATATCAGCAATCTTGGGGTTATTACAAAAACAGTTATCAACAGCATTCCCGAAACAACAATCTCTGTAAGCAGTTGCAAAAGTGTGGTCAGAAGATTAAAGCTAGTAGGAATATCTGTATAAACGATCTTAACCAGCTCACCAGAATTTACTTGAAGAAAATATTCGTAGGGTCGATGAATGAAGTTTGACAGCATCCGTTCCTGCAGTCTGAACATATTTCCATACACAAAACGGTATTGTATATTATACTCAAACATCAAATATGCATTTTTTAATAGATATACGGCAGCCAAAACAAGCGCTAACAGTATAAGAAATGTTCTGCTGGATTCTATTCCAAATCTATCACATATTAATACGGCATATTTATTATCCATAGTTTCATCCGGGTACATTACAGCATTCATAAAAGGAAGCATCAACGACACCGTTACTGTTTCCAATATTCCGCCCAATACCATTAATATTGCCAACTGCCCGATACGTATTTTCTGATGTCTGGACAGCATCCGATTAAACTTTCTTATTACTCGTACCAGCTGCATAATAATATGTCCTATACGTCCTTTACTAAAATTTATTGTGCTCTATATTTCGCTCTATACTGTTTTCGGAAAAAATCATAAATCTTCGTATTTCTAAAGGGAGTTTTTGCAACTATACCAATTATACTTAACAAAACAAGCCCTATACGCATTTTGATATATCGTAGATTAAAAAACCTTTTGAAAGAACGGTATCCTCCGGCCTTTATTAGTTTATAATTAAATAATCCATAATCGCGTGTTGCCTCAATTTTAGAAATTCTACAGTACTTATTCAGTTCATGCAGATAATCCTGTCCTTTATCTATAATGTTTTTATAGCTTATTACTTCATGAACAAATGCACTATATGTGTATTTTCCACTAATTACCACATTTTCATAACAATTATCTGCTATTTTTTCACAGTAACTTACATCTTTTACCTTTTCAATAACCTGGCTGATATTAGAAAAATCTTTTTTTATCTCAATATAATCCCTTCCAGCCTCAAATACACCCGCATAATCCCCCTCAACCAACAACTGGCAAGTCCTGGTCATTGCGCATTCAAAATGTCTTGGTGAAAGGGCAAACAAATGAATTTCATTATCTTTTCCCGGGAAGCATGCCTCTTCACATTCTTCAAAGCAAGCTTTAGGATTTGCTTCCATATATTTGTCAACCTTGATTTTTAATGAGCCATCATAGTCGATCAGTCCGCTTCCACCCAGGCATCCTAACATAGTCCGGCAGTTCAGCAGAAAATCTATCCAATCGGACCCCAGATATACCTTGGGATTTCTGTCGGAAGTGTTTGCTATATCATAGGTCAGCCCTGTTTCATGATCTTCCAGATATTTTCCAATCTGATCTGCAAGTTCAGCCTTAAGCTGTCCATGTTTCCCAAGCCAATAAGGCAGTTTTCTTGCTCTATAACCAATATCAATAGGCCGCTTTCTGATGCTGGCCCTATTCTGAATCATAGACAACGTTTTTTCATCTACATATCCTGTAAAAACAGTGCTTATCTTTTTATAGCCAAGCGACCTGGGATATAACTTTTCATAATCCTCTTCATTTGCGCAGGTATAAATAGCTTCTATTTTCGTATCCTTAATTATTTTATGTATATCGGCTGTATAATTATATTCATCCTGCGGTATGATAAGTTTTGGGCATTTGAATTTATTAATTAAATCTACAATCTTTTCATAATTTCTTTTCCACCATACTGGATCATATCGAAGAGCTATTGCAGAATAATGTATAATGACAGCTGAAATTTTTTCAAACTCAGACGTATATTTTCGCACTTCATCTAATGAAAAGGTGTCATATATATTTAAATAATAATAAGTATTTGTATTGTCATATTCCGAAAAACAATAGAGAGAATCTTCTATTGTCTTTCTTGGCTTTTTCTCATCTATAACATATAAAACAAGAATGTTCATTTTCTATAACAATCCCCTTTGTTCGTAGTCTGATAAACTGTTTTTGTATTCTCTTCCCTATTTCCACAGTCTGTATACACCTCCTATGCAGCAGCTGATGCGTTCCGTATTTATTGGATAATCATTTTCATCAAACTGGATTCCTCGAAGAAACGTCTTATGTTCCTCTTCTACCCTTTCATCTGCCAATGCCTCTGTAATATATTTTTTTGCCAGTTTGGGTTCAAGAGAATTTGGATATCCTCCTTGATAAACTACTTTGCAAAATCCTGCATCCTTACACATCTTCAAAAAATTATCGGGAGACCAGCATCTTGCCAAGGGACATCCCGGACCATCCGTAGACATTCTGAATATTTCATCCAGGTTCATTTTTCCTGCTTCATCCAATGAACATTCAATAGGGGAAGAATCTACATAGCGCAAATAATATGCCACATATAAATGAAACCATATGCTTTCCCGATTATATACCATAATACAAACGTTATTATCCCCATTGCCTTCCTTGGACTTTAATATCCTGTAAAACTCTTCCAATATTTTTTCTGGAAAAGAGGTGTGCATCAGTACCCCTTGGCAACTGATAAAATCTACAGATTCATCCTCAAGGGGAATTATTGGCGTTGCTTCATCAATTTGGATAAGCCGGCATCTGTCTTTTTTCACTCCATGAAGCGCCATTCTGAACTGGGAATTTTCTAAAGCAGGCCTGGACACGTCTATCCCGATTATCTTTTCTGGATTCGTTTTCTGAGAATACCAAGTCAGATCATTTCCCGGACCACATCCGTAATCAAGTATTGTCTCGCCAGTGTGTTTACGATCCATATCAGCAAATACGCGATAATATGGATATACACTAAAAATCCATTCTCTGTATTTTAATGACTCTTCTGCTGAAACAAACCAGTCATCATGTACGGTATGTCCTGTCCAGTATTCACTTACTTCATCCGACGTATTTACATCCGACTCAATCGGAATAAGCACATCCTCTTTATAAAACCTCTTTAGCTTTGCTTGTATTATATGTGTTCTCTGTAATTTTACAATTTTCCTTTTAGCTCTATTTACCCCCCCCCCAATTATTTTTCTTAAAATATTTCTAGTCATTTTTTATTCTCCTCCAATTATACAGAAATTCGTTTGTATGCATCCGCTCTGTCATGAAACTCCTGTTGCCACAATTCCAGGCTTAGAAGCCCCCAGATATTTCTCCCAAACTGTCCCTCTGACTGAAGCTTCTGCATCACACCAGAATTATCGATAAACTCTCTCTGCATAGCTTTTTGTGATGAAAAAATGTCTGTCACAAATTCTTTCAACTCGTTTTTTAACCAGGAATTTAAAGGTATGGGAAAGCCCATCTTATCTTTACGTTCCTGGATGCTTTTTGGAAGATATGGCATCATGGTTTTCTTCAGAATATATTTCATGTCGCCGTTTTTGAGTTTGAAATTTGACGGGATTGTGGCCACAAATTCTATAAGCCTGTAATCAAGAAATGGCACACGCGCCTCAAGGCCATGTGCCATGCTCATCCGGTCCTCTACCTGCAACAGTGCCGGAAGCAGTGTCTTAAAATCAAAATGCGTCATACGGTCAAAGTAGGAACCTTTTTCTACGTTTCCCGCATCAAAAATATGTTCAAAGGTATTATAGGGGTCATAATCATCCAAAAGTTCCGGTCTGATACACTCCATAATATCGGGAGCGCGGTTAATCAGACGGTAATATCTCCTGTCTAAATCCTCAAACAGCCCTTCCTTCCAGAAATTGGAAAGCATGGGTTTATAATTCTTCAGACTCACGAGATTCGGAATAATAGACTCATAGGTAACAATATAATTTCCGGAATTCATAGTGCCTTCAATGGCTCCTTTGATACATTGCTCAAAGTAAGCTACAAGATACCTTGTATAGCCTCCGAAAATTTCATCACCGCCTTGTCCTCCCAGCACCACCTTCCTGTGTTTCGCGGCCAGCCTGGAAACCATATACTGATTAAAGGACCCAGGACCTGCCACCGGTTCATCAAGATGATAGATGACCTTCCTTATATTTTCTTCAAAATCTTTGTGTGTAATATTAAGCTGATAAAGAGGAAATCCGTGTTCATCTGCCACATTCTGGGCATACACGCTTTCGTCATACTGGGGGCCAATGTCAAATTTTCCTGTAAAACCGGCAAAATTTTCGCCTTTGACCATATCTGCAGCTATGGCCGATATGACAGAAGAATCCACGCCCCCACTTACATAACCGCCAATAGGAACATCGCTTCGGATACGAAGCTTTATGGATTCATATAGCAGCTCTTCAATCCTGTCTCTAAAATATTTCTCTGTATGATCCCAATCCAGATTATAATATACCTGCCAATAACGGCGGCAGGAAATTTCCCCATTATAAATAGATATATAATGCGCCGGTTCCAGCTCCCGGATTCCTGCAAACATTGTTTTTCCAGACAGACAGAATTGAAAGGTCAGATAATCTTTCAATCCGTCTATATCTGTCTTTATTTCGTCCACAAATGGAAGCAGGGCTTTCATCTCGGAAGCGAAAAAGAAACATCCGTTATTTACCGTATAGTAAAACGGTTTAATCCCAAACCGGTCTCTTGCGCAGAATAATTCATGACGCTTCTCATCCCACAAGGCAAAAGCAAACATTCCATTAAAATGTGTGACACATTCCCGTCCCCATTTTTCATAGGCCTTTAAAATAACCTCTGTATCTGAAGTGGTCTCATATTTCCCACCAATTTCTTCCTTTAATTCCAGATAGTTGAAAATCTCCCCATTGAAGCAAACATAATTTCCATATTTATCTCTCATAGGCTGATTTCCAAGTTCAAGATCAATAATACTAAGCCTTCTATGGGCCAGACCCACTAAGGCCTCTGGATGTATCCAGAGGCCTTCCCCGTCGGGTCCCCGATGGGCTTGAAGCATGTTCATGGCAGATAGCCCTTCACGCATTTTTTTATAAGGTTTATTATCTAATGATACAATTCCTGCAATTGAACACATACGATTTCGTCAACTTTCTCCAGTAGTTTTATACGGCTTTGCCGGCCTCTCATCACCCCAGCCTTTTCATATGTCCATCATGTTTATGAATACATTGATCAATCTGGCTCATATTTTCTTTTGTCCACGCAATGGTCCTTGCCAGGCCTTCCTCTAAAGAAATCCTTGCAGAAAACCCAAGTCTGTCTTTCGATTTCTCTGTGGATGCAAATCTTTTACCCGAATTATCCCACGCCCTTTTGGGAAGCACTTTTATCACAGACTGGCTTTGGGCATGTCTCTTGATGGCCTCCGCAAGCTGCGCAATGGAAGTCTCTTTTCCCGAGCCAATGTTGTAGACGTCTCCGGACTCTCCTTTTAAAGCGCAAAGCATCAGTCCTCTGCAAATGTCCTCTACAAAGACAAAATCCCGGGTTGCAATCCCCTCATTCTCAAGCGGAATCTCCTCGTTATGAATCGCCTTATATATGAAAGTTGGCGTTACATTTCTCCACACTGTGGCATAAGTCCCCCTCCACCGGCCTGCTCCCAGCATTTCGCCGGGACCGTATACGTTCTGAAATCTTGCCCGCACAACCGGAAGCTTCCACTGCTTATAATAATATACAGAATAGAACTCGCCAATGATCTTTGAGATAGAATAGGGGCTGTCCTGGTTTAATTCAATCCCACTATCCTCCGTTGTAGCCACAGCATCCCCAAAAGTTTTCTTTGCTACAGAGCATCCGGCCGAAGAATAAACGACTTTTTTAAGCTTTTTGAAATCCTTTATGGTCTCAAACAGTTTAAGGGTGGTAATGGTATTATTATCGTGGTCCATTATGGGATCAAAAATAGAGCTCTGATTTCCATGAAAACATGCAAGATGAAAAATGTAATCAAATTCATCTTTTATGCCGTCAAGGACGCGAAAATCGGTAATAGACCCCTCCCGGAACTCCAGTTTCTCTGTAACAGGCAGATTTGTGATTTCCGAGGATAGAAGGTTGTCCACTACCACTACAGAAATATCTTCTACATTAGCAGTGAGAAGCCTTACAAGATTGCTTCCAACAAATCCTGCCCCTCCGACAACCAAAATTCTTTTACCTTCAAAATCCCGATACATTTCATCTGCCATTATTTTTCTACTCCTTTAAGGTGTGTATAGGTCTGTGTAATTCCATGCACTTTGTACCAGTCAATGGCCTTCTTAATGCCATCTTCAAGGGAGGTTGTCACCTTCCAGTCAAAATCTTTATTTGTTTTCGCCGGGTCAAGCAAAATCGTATATACGTCATCTACTCCCCGTTCACGCACCTCCACTTCCGTTTCGGGCATAATATCCAGCGCCTTTAATGTGGCGTCATACAACTCTTTGATGGCATAATCGGAACCGCTGGACACATGGTAAACGCCACGTTTTCCCATGCCGTCAATGGCCTTTACCACAACATTTACCAGGTCATCCACAAAAATAAAGTCTCTTCTTGTATCCATCACAAAGCAGGGCTTTCCGGATGTAAGACGGCTGTAAAATGTGGGCAGGGGGCCGCTTAAATTTCTTGGGCCATAAGAGTTTGCCAGCCGGAAGGAAATAAAGTCAAGGCCCGACAATTCCAGATAGAGCTCCCCACCTGTTTTGCTGATTGCATAGCTGCTCCCTCCGTTACAGGTACCCCCAAAATAGGGATGCTGCAAGGTAATGGGCTGCTCGATAGGTTTTAAACCATAGCATAATGCGGTCTGGAAATAAATAATGCGCCGTACTTCTGCCTTTTGTGCTGCTTTTGCAATATTTACGGCTCCCACCACGTTCGTAAGGGCATCCTCTTTCCAGTTCTGCGGATCTTTGTAGGATGCAGCAGCATGTACAACCACCTCGGGCTTAAAATCCTCAAACATCTTATCTACTAAAGCCGTATCTGCAATCGAACCTTCTATAATCTGCAGATTTTCCTGTGGGGTAAGATTGTCCCTTCTTCCAGTCTGGTAATTGTCAATTACACATATTTCGTCTCCTCTTGCAAGCAGCCTTTCCGCTATGTGGGAACCAATATGTCCTGCGCCTCCGGTAATTAATACTTTCATCTGTGATTTCCTCCTTAATTAAAATTATTTATAATCTTCTGGCATAATAGCCTTTGAGCAGATATCTTGTTAACCTGTTTTCATTCATCCAATGTAAAACATTCCACTTCTTCAGTTTTGTGAGCACTGAAATGTAAAATTTTATCTTATATTCGTGTATTGCGGCAAACCATATATAAATAGATTCTAAAAGATGAATGGTTCCTATGTCTTTTTCTATTCCTTTAAATAAGGTATTATAAAAATCATGAATAAAATTTTCATATGTGTATTTATCAGATTCAATGATGTCATGAAAAGCCTGTTCCACAATTTTTTTTCTTTGCTCTTCATCATCAATCTGGGCAATAACATCCTCCAGATTACTATGATCCTTTTTCAATTCTATATAATGTACACCAGGTTTTAATATTCCGTTATATTCTCCTTCATACAAAATCTGGCATGCTCCTTCTTCTATCGCTTCAAAATGTCTTGGTGATATAGCACGAAGTTCAAACTGTCCATCAGCGTTCTCCACATAGCTTTTGTATAGTTTTTCTACGCTGATATTATTGTCCTCATTTATAGCAGCATTTACAGCTTCATGTATACTTCCATCACGATCTAATACACTTCCTCCGCTTTCAACTCCAAGTATAAACCGACAGGATGACAGAAAATCGGTCCAATTATCTCCTTTCAAAAGAAATTGCAGCCCTACTTTTATATCAGTATGATATTTGCTGTCTTTTAATCTTTTAGTAAATATCTTTGCTATCTTTATCTTATCATATCCAAATTTCCCCAAAGCGATGGAGGGCTTATTCCACGCAGCTCTATAGCCAATATCGATATTTCTTTTTTTATTCAATTTTTTCATATAATATTCTGCTGGTTTCTTTTCGATATATCCTGTTAACATTGGAAATATTATACAGTGCTTCCTAAGTCCCTTATATATATTAGCCCACTCTTCTTTAGGAGCAACTGAATACGCATACTCAATTTCCAAAGCGTTAAGAAATTGTACTGACATTTCTGTATTGATATACTCGTCTTGAAATAACGCCACCTTAATTGCTTTAGAATCTGATAAAAACCCCGCAAAAATTTTTATTCTATGAAAGTATTGCTGTTTTTTCCAACATGATGTAACAGATGGTTCAAAAATGACCATATCAAAATTAATCTTTTTCAAATAGAAAGGAATTTTATTTGTAAAAAGGTTAAAATATACAACTTTATTATCCGAATACTTTCGAAAACTATATAAGAAATCTTTAGCCATATTTCTTATTTGAGAACCACCACGTGTATGAAAAATCAAAATTTTTTTCGACATTATTTTTTCCTACTCATTTATATTTTTGTGTATATATCCTCTATCTGTTTTGCAATTTTCACATCCAGATATCTGTTTATAGTCGTCTGGGATATGTTTTCCGAATCATATTCTTTCCTATGGCCAATCATTCTTTTCATAGCCTGGAATAGTTCTTCGTGGTTATCCACTTCCACCAGAAGCCCGTTGTATTCTTCCACAAAATCCTCTGGTCCACCGCATCTGGTGGCAATAACAGGGAGCCCGGAGGCCATCGCTTCTATATAGGACACCCCAAATGTCTCCACAGCAGAAGGCAGTACAAAGCAGTCTGATCTATCAAAAATATGCCGGATCACCTTCCGGCTCTGTTGTCCTGCCAGGAATACCTTTTTTTCCAGTTCTAACTGTGTGATTTTTTCAATAATATGGCTCTTCTCCGGCCCGTCTCCCACAATTACCAGTCGGACATCCGAAAATTCTTTTACAATATCGGAGAATACCTCTACCAGAAAATCAATCCGTTTTAACGCATTTAACTTTGCAACGGCAACAAATGTAAATTTATCTGTTTTCTTCCTTACGGCATCATATTGAAATACTTTTGTATCTACAATATTAGGAATGACAGAAGCCTCTACGTCAAATTTATCTTTTAGCTGTTTGGCCAGCGCGTTGCTTACACAGATAAGACTGTCTGCTGCTTTATAACAATCACAGCCCATTTTATATACCCTGGGATTGATAAGAACATTAGTAACACCCGAAGAGTGTTCTGTAATTACAATCGGGATCCCTGTTTTTTTTAATTCTTTTACTGCACAATACCCATACTCCAGAAAATGCGCATGAATAACATCCGGTGTCCCATGTTTTTTTATAAACCTGGGATATTCTCTCCTCAACAGTGTTCTGCATAGCCATTCCTGTATCTGGCAGGGAACCCTTCCGCATGGAAAACTGGTATTGTGAATCAAAACCCCATCTTTTTCTATCTCAAAAGTGCCAAATCTCCGTATTCTTCTGATAGAGCGGATATCCAGACATAAAAAAAAGACCTTATGGCCGATTTTTGCCAATGCCTTTGCCTGGTCAAATTCAAATAATCCGTTTAAGTTATACTTTTCAGTAGGATATCCTCTGGCTATGATTAATATATTCATTCAATATTTCCCTTTTCATCCACATACCCCATCACCCTGGCCGGTACTCCCGCCACAAGCGCATAGTCTGGCACATCCTTCGTCACCACAGCCCCAGCAGCTACCATGGCAAACCTGCCTATGGTATGACCGCAAACAATGGTTGCATTGGCCCCGATGCTTGCCCCTTCCTTTACCAGGGTCCTTTTATACCCGGCCCTTCCTTTGGGATACCTGGCCCTGGGGGTAAGGTCGTTCGTGAATACGCAGGATGGGCCGCAGAATACCCCTTCCTCCAGCTCCACCCCTTCGTAGAGGGACACATTATTCTGGATTTTGCAGGCATCCCCGATTACCACGTTGCTGGAGACATTTACGTTCTGGCCCAGGGAACACCCTTTCCCGATCCTGGCCCCCTGCTGGATATGGCAGAAATGCCAGATTTTTGTTTCCTCGCCAATCTCCACATTTTCATCGATGTAGCTGCTTTCATGTACAAAGTAGTCGGTCATTCTGAATAATACTCCTTTTGGGAAAATTCATCTGCTGTCCTGTAAATGCCTCTGTCACTTTGAAAATTCGCCTGTCATTTCCGTGGAAGCAAAGTCCGTTAATGGCAGTCTTACCGGAAGCCCTGTTTTCTGGCTCTTGTAGACTGCCAGTACCAGCTCCAGGGCGTTCCTCCCTGCCACCGCGTCCACATAGGGTTTTCTGTTCTCCTGTACTGCCTGGATCATATCCGCATACAGGCTGCTGTGGCCGTTTCCGTAGACATTACTGGTCTGTTCCTGGAGGCCCCTGTTTTGGGCGTCTGCCTCTGTCTCGTCTGCAAACTGCCACACATCGATATTGTTTGTGGATTTTCCTCCCAGCTTTACTGTCCCCTTCTCCCCGAAAATGTACAGGGTTTCCTCCAGGTTCCTGGGATATACGTTGGTGGTTCCTTCTATGGTGGCAACGGCCCCGTTTCTGAATTTCACCACGGCCATCCCCACATCCTCTGCCTCCAGGTAATCATGGAACTGCTGGCGGGTCTGGCCGTATACTTCTTCCACCTCGTCTCCCAGCATCCAGCGCAGAAGATCGATCCCGTGAATGCACTGGTTCATAAGCGCCCCTCCGTCGGAGGCCCATTTCCCCCGCCACGGGGCCTGGGTATAATAGTTTTCATCCCGGTTCCAGCGCACATGGATGGATCCGTGGGACAACTTTCCGAAACGTCCTGCCTCCAGGGCCCTCCGCAGCTCCTGGACAGCTAAATTAAAACGGTTCTGGTGGCAGGCCGCCACCTTCACGCCTTTTTCCTCCGAACGGCGGATGATTTCCTCTGCGTCCCGGATACTCATGGCTATGGGTTTTTCGATGATGCAGTTTACCCCGTGGTCTATGCAGTATAAGGCGATCTCTGCGTGGATGCCGCTTTCTGTGGCAATTCCCACAAGCTCTATCTCATTTTCTTCCAGCATTTTACGGTAATCTGTGTAATGTCTGATGGATGTATCCTTTTCCAGTCCGCCTTTTTGAAGCAGTGCAGTCATGTTTTCTGGCACGATATCACAGACTGCCACAAATTCAAGCTGGTTTTTTATTACAGCTTTGATATGGTTGATTGCTATACGGCCACAACCGATAAGTGCGTATTTCATTTCTATCCTTCCTCCCAGATCTGGTTTTTTCCGATTCCCTATCTGTGCAGAACACGCAGTATTTTTTTACTGGCATGTCCGTCCCCATAGATACCTTCTTTCACTGTATGGGTCCGCTTCGCAAGCGCCGCCTCATACAGGTTCCGGCTGTCGGTCAGCGTGTTTGCCCTACACTCCACCAGCTCCCGCCAGCTTGTGTCCGGCATTAAAATACATGCCTCTTTTCCCGCAAAATATGCCTCTTTCTGGTATCCCCCGCTGTCTGTGATGATTTTTAAGGCGTATTTTGTAAGCCCCATAAGCTGCAGATAATCCACCGGCTCTGTCACGGTTATATTTTCCAGGCACTTCTGTAAGCCAAATGTCTCCACATTTTTCCGTGTATGGGGATGAATGGGGAATACGACCGGGATTTCTTCCGCGATTCTGCCCACCTGGGACAATATGCCTTCCAGAATTTCCCTGTTATCCACGTTGAAATCCCTGTGCAGGGTCATGACCATATACCTGTCCCGGGTCAGCCCCAGCCTTTCCAGAAGGGAGCAGTCAAAGGAATCTTCCATTTCCTTATAGACATCGTACATGACGTCCCCGGTAAAATGTACATTCCGGGTAATGCCTTCTCTTTCCAGGTTTTCCACGCCTGTCTGGCTGGGTGTGAACAGATACGTGGAAACATGGTCTGTCAAAACCCGGTTGATCTCCTCCGGCATATCTTTAGGCTCCTGCCTAAGACCTGCCTCTATATGGGCCACCGGCACTTTTAACTTGGCGCACACCAGCGCTCCGGCCAGGGTGGAGTTTGTGTCCCCATAGAGTACAACGGTGTCTGGCTTCTCTTTTAAGATCACTTCTTCCAGTGCGGTCATCATTTCCGCGGTCATCCTGGCATGGCTTTTCCCATGGATCCCCAGGTTGTAATCCGGTTTGCGCATATTTAAAACGTCAAAAAACACACCAGACATATTGCTGTCATAATGCTGGCCGGTATGTACAACGATTTCCTGTATGTCCGGATATTTCCGGATTTCTTTCTGGATGATTGCTTCTTTTACAAACTGGGGGCGGGCCCCAACGATGGAAACTATTTTCATTTTAATCTGCTGTCTCCTATGAAATCAGTTTTTCTGTTTTCTTCATGCAGTCTGTATTTTTTCATATAGTTCTAAAAGCTTCCTGCTTTCCTTTTCCCAATTCCACTTCTCCCTAATGATCTTTCTTCCTTTCTCACCCATACACCGGGCTTCCTGCGGGCATCGAAGCAGTTTATTGATGGCCTGGGAAATTTCTTCTATATCTGCAGGATTCACACAGATTCCCATTCCTTCTCTTTCAATAATTTTGTTATAAGGGGAATCTGAAATAATAACCGGCAGCCCCATAGACATATATTCATAGACTTTTGTAGGCAGATTATCCATCTTGTCATACTGTCCACAGTTTTTTAAAATACTCATGCCTATTCTGGTTTTCTGATAGATTTCGCGTATTTCATCCCATGTAAGCTTTCCCTTATACTCCACAAATTTCATCTCCGGCATGGCTAATATTTCCTTTTTATATTCTTCCGACGAAAATTCACCTGCCAGTATCAATCTGATTTTTGATAAAGCCGCCGCTTTAATAAGGTTTTTTATACCTCTCTGTTCAGAAAGTCCCCCTACATAGCAGATAGAATCCTCCTTTTTCACGTCTTTATCGTAATATTCATAGAATACTTTCATGGATGGGTATCCGTTAATATATTCCACAATCCTGGTCTTTCCTTGTAATGGATTCTGTCCTTCAAAGCTGCACGGGATAATCGCTGCTTCAGTATATTTCAACAATCTTCTCTCTACCCACTGGTATATTTCTGAAATAACCGGACGCAAGACTGCTGGTATATACTCTTTTTCCATAATCTGTAACCGATAGTTTTCATGGCTGTCAAATATAACCTTTTTTCCCTGTCTTTTTAATTTCCTGGCTATCAATAGCAGCTCCGGATCATGCAAATGGTATATATCAGCAGAAAGATTTCCGGCTACTTTCAGTATTTTTCTGTTTCCGGAAAAAATCCGTTTTTTTCTGGACCGATATTTTATACCTGTGGAATAAATGTCCACGCCTTCCTTTTTTTCATATCCCAACTCGTCATGGACTATCAGACTGACCTTTTGTCCTGCCCCAGCCAGGCTTTTACATTCCTTGAGAAAAATCCGGTCATCATAGCGCTCATGCGCGCTTGTTATATGGCAGATATCCATCAGAATCCCCCTGTTATTTATAACCTAATAATTTTTTTACCCTGGGTTTTAGTAAATCGAAAAGCTGTCCTATAAAAGACAACCTTTTGATTTCGTAGTTAACAACCAGTTCCCCTCCAAAACATCTGAAAAAATTTTCAATTCCTTCTATCATGGATCCTTCAAAATCAAATGCCCTGGAAACTTTTGCCGCAAACTGGATTCCTTCCCATAATATAAGCGTCTGCGCTCCGCTTGAACGGAATTCCGGGTTACTTCCTGAGATAAGATAGTAACACACGTTCTGGTCGTAAACAAAGTAGGAGCATGCATGTACATTACCGTTTTCATCTATTGCCGAAAACATTTTACCTGCATTTCTCTTCTCGCACTCTGAAACAATTTCCTGTATCAGTTCTTTCTGAATGGGATATCTGCGATTCTGGTTTTTAAAAGTTATGGACAGCATTTCATATAGCTGCTCCACATCGGCTTTATCACTGATCTGGACCTTGTTTTTTGCACTTTTAATATTCTTTTTAACGATCTTTCCAAAACCAGCATAGATTCTGTTTAAATCCGACAGATCCCGAAGCCTGTATGAGCAGAACGGGGTTACCGTAAATCCCTTCCAATAATAAGGTAATATATAGGAACAACTGGAATCCAGGCATATCCGGACATTCTTTGCATGGGGAAGCTGTTCCAGAAGCTGGAAGATAATCTCTTTCTGTTCTGCAAGATGCTTATTTCCCTGTACCCTGGCAGTTTCCTGCATCCAGATTCCCAGTGTCTGGGTCAGCTTAGGCATTTTTATTTTATAGCCAAACAATCCCTTTTCATAAACATAGGGAAAACGAGCCTTTATTCGCCCGTTTTCTTCCAGGTATATCTCCTGCCAGGAATCTCCCGCCACAATATCCAGCCACCAGGGCTGCTCAAATATGCTGTTCGCGTATTCTGTCGTCTTTATGTCCACTGTCATGCTCCAATTCTTTTATGGCATCTTTAAAAGAGATAAATTCAAATCCCCGTTCCTCCAGATACTGGACCAGCCAGCCGTACCAGTCTCTTTCCTGCGGATAGCATTTGGGATTATAATAATAGTCATGAAACAGTATGGTACAGTACGGAATCCCCTGTTCTTTTACTTTTTCAAGAATCCGGATGGTGTTCTTCCGGCTCTGCTCCACATTTCCAGCCTGCAGTACATATCCGTCCATGATATGAAGCGGAAATTCCCACATGGAATTTATTTTGTAAGGGCCCCTCATAATCACCCCATTTTTATCAAATTCTGTGGAATCAAACAGGTATCCGGCTTCAGCCAGCCTCTTCAGTGTATTTCTGTCTCTTCTCACATAATGCATCCGTATCCCATATGGCCTGTCCCCCGCAATACTTTTGAATCTTTTATATTCTTCCTGTATCCCGGAAGTATCCGAATACACTATTCCATGTACACCAGTATCAAATTTCCTGGCATTCACATAGCCGATCATCTTTTCGGCCGCTTTCAAGCTGTAAGACATTCCAAGCCCCCGGCTCATTCCAAAGAAAAATGTCGAGGGGATGCTATGCTCCCGGTCAAATTCCAGCACCTCTTCTGTATAGCCCCACTTTTTCTGAAAACCGTATAACAGTCTATGGAGCAGAACAGAAAAACGGATCTGTATTCTGAAAAACTGAAGCAGACTCCGTATCCACAATTTGGGGATTATCAGATCATGTATCCAATGGTCTGAAGCATATAAATGATCTACATCATGGGAAATTATAATCTTCATGGCTTTTACAATGTCTCTATATTTTCCCTGCCGGCAATGTTCTTCATCACATTCTTCGTGTCAAACACTGCCTTTGCGTACCGCTGGATCAGCTCATAATCCACATTGGTGTGGGCCGCCGTTATCACTACCAGGTCATACGCTTCTATCACCTTGTCCGTCAGCTCTGGAATCCCTTTATGAACCACGCCATGTCTTTTATACCGGGGGATCCAGGGGTCATAAAAGTCCACTTCTGACTGTACCTTCGCAAACTCATCAATCACAGCAAGGGCCGGACTCTCCCGGTAATCGTCGATATCCTGCTTGTAGGCCACGCCTACCACCAGCACCCTTGCACCGTTCAGCGCTTTCTTGAAACGGTTTAGGATCTTTCCCGCACGCTCCACACAGTACTCCGGCATCCGGTCGTTAATCATCATGGAGCTCTCGATCATGGAGGTGTGGAAGCCGTATTCCCTGGCTTTCCAGGACAGGTAATAGGGATCCAGGGGGATACAGTGTCCTCCAAGGCCCGGGCCCGGGTAAAAGGCCTGGAAGCCGTAGGGCTTGGATTTCGCCGCCTCGATGACCTCCCATATGCTGATCCCCATTCGGTTGCAGAGGATGGCAAGCTCATTTACCAGGCCGATATTGATATTCCGGTAGGTATTTTCCAGAATCTTTTCCATCTCCGCTATAGCCGGGGAGGATACCTCGAACACATCCCCCTCCAGTACGGAGCGGTACATGGCGGCTATGACTTCCGTGGCGTCTTTTCCCACGCCTCCCACCACCTTGGGCGTATTCTTCGTCTTGTAGATGAGGTTGCCCGGGTCTACCCGCTCCGGGGAGAAGCCCAGGTAAAAGTCCTCCCCACATTTGAGGCCCGACCCCTCCTCCAGAAGGGTTTTTACCAGCTCCTCCGTGGTTCCCGGATAGGTGGTGGATTCCAGCACAACAATGGTTTCTTTTGTAAGGTGTTTTGCGATTTCCTCTGTGGAGGATTTCACATAGCTGATATCCGGCTGCTGGTGTTTATCCAGCGGAGTAGGCACACAGATGGCGATAAAGTCCACTTCTTTTACAAAAGAAAAATTGGTTGTTGCAGTTAACATTCCTGCCCCAACCAATCTCTTTAAATCACTGTCTACCACATCTCCGATATAGTTGTGGCCCTGGTTTACCAGATCAACCTTTTCGGACTGGACGTCAAAACCGATGGTTTTGAATCCTGCTTTTGCCTTTTCTACTGCCAGGGGAAGGCCCACATAGCCAAGTCCCACGACGCCTACTTCGATTTCCTTATTTTTTATTTTTTGCAGTAATTTTTCTTTCATTTTTATCTGTCCTCTTTTTATAAATAGAATAGTTTTTCGAATTTTTTTGCAAGTACAGGATAGCTGAAATATTTCAGCACTGCATCTTTTCCCCTCTGCCCCATCTGTACTCTCTTTTCCTGGGGCATATCATGCAGTTCTTTTATTGCCCGCAGGATGTCACTGGTCTTTCCACTTCTTATCATAATCCCACACTGATAGGTTTCTACCAGGCACTGGGGCACATCCAGCGCACATAAAACAGGTTTTCCGGCCATCATGGAGTCGTACATTTTATTCAGGCTTACCCCAAACCGGTATAATTCTGAATGCATGCCTCCCATATAACTGCAGTCAAAATATTCCAGCAGGTTTCCTACACTGGATTTAGGAACTGCGTTCAGGAAAAACATATTCTGTATTCTTTCTTTTTCGGCCCTTTGCATCAGCCTTGGCTTTTCCACACCATTCCCTACAAGTACAAAAACCACATCCTGTATTTCCAATGCCCTGGCCACATCAAGAAGAATATCCAGGGCATTGGACAGGGCATGACCGCCAAAATACCCTACTATAAATTTTCCCTCCTTTTTTAAAGAGGCCAGCATACGCTGATGTGATTCCGGTATCTGCTCCTGACGTTCCCACTCCCCAGGAACAATTCCATTCTGGATATTCACAAATTTATGGGACTTCATCCCATGGTTTATCATGTATTCCTTTGCGCAGGGCAGAAGAGATACCACATAAGCGGAATTCCTGTAAGCGGAATTTTCTCCTATCTGCATAAGTATCACAAAAGGATTGCTTTTTTTCATTCCCCCCAGTTCTATTAAGGTTGCCGGCCACATGTCATGAACCTCATGAATTAGTTCCGCATCTGATATTTTCCGTATTTTCTGGCCTGCAAATGTATCCAGCGGATACGTGGATGATGTAATTATCACATCCGGCTTCATGCTATTTGCAATTCTGCGGGCATTCTTCCATAATTTTCCCACAAACCGGAACATTGTAATCGCCCTTCCAACACCATTGCCGCTGTATTTTCCTGTTCTCACCCAGCAGTAAGAGATACCATCTATGGTTTCTTTCTGAAAATCTTTTTTCACATCCGGGTTTTTTATACGCAGATGGGAATAATCCCCGGCAATGACAGTTACATGATGTCCCATTTTTGTCCATTCCCGGGCGAAATAATAAGGGCGGAACTCCATGCCCAGAACCGGGCTTCCTGCATAGTGATTAATATACAAAATATTCATTTTTCCGGGAATCCCCTCAGTTTTTTTCTTTCTTTATGATTTCTTCCATCAGCAGAACTGCGTAAATTTTTCTGAATATACCACCGTTTAATTTCCGGATCCTTTCTCTGAAAGGATATAAAAGAAAAACCATCAAGCCTATTCCTTTACGGTATTTTATATTGAGTTTTGCATAAGCTTTCCGGAAACCAAAATATTTCTCAAGATAATCCTGGAAATGGGTTTCATGAAAAATACTCCTCTCCCCATCTGACAGATAATATCCCTGCTCTATTTTGGGATTATAATCTTCACAGATTTTTGCCATAATTGCCGCATTGACACCCAGTTTTTCAAACACTGGCATTGTTTTCAATTCGCTGATCTGCCCATAACTCTCATGTTCTATTACAACTGCATAACCTCCCATGGTCTCTGTATCCTTTTCAAATGCCCCATAAATAATCCTCTTACTCTTTTTCCAGTTTTCTACAGAACGGACAAACGAAGAAAACTCCACCGAGGGCCTGTATGCAGCCGGGTATGCGCGAAATGCCTCTCCCAGAACCTTGTAAAGCTCCTGTGTATAATTGCCCGGATCAATTATACGAACACTGAAGTTTTTTCTGCCTTTATTGATTTCATATCTCCGTTTAGCCTTTAGCCGGCTGATGTCAAACAGCGTATCCTTGATACAATACCACCAGGCTGTCTCATACCCGCAATCATACTCTGAAGTCCAACGTACAAGCAGGATACGGCCCGGTTTGTTTTTCCAGATATCCCCGGTTATCAGAGGCTTCATATCTGCTGGTTCATGAGGCGCATTGGCAGGCAGCATGGCATGATTGTAGTATCTCCAGCTCTCCATTTTATCTGTTTCCCCGTTGCTTCATCATTCTCTGAGCCTCCATCTGCCCAGCCATGTAGGTCTTTTCATTGATATCTCCTTTGCGCAACAGATAGTCTCCAAAATCTTCCGCTGTAGCCATCCCTTCCGCATGGATACCCTCCCTTTTAAATACGTTTCCTATCGTCTGAAGCACAATCTGTAAATCTCCCCAAAAGGTAATTCGTTCCAGATACTGATTGTCAAAATCCAGCTTTTCTTCCCAGGAAATCCCGTTTCTTCCATTTACCTGCGCCAATCCGGTTAGCCCCTGTCTCACGGTATGCCTTTTTCTCTGCTTTGGCGTCATAAATACCATATCCCGGACAAGTTGGGGCCTGGGCCCCACAATACTCATGTCACCTTTTAATATATTAAACAATTCGGGAAGCTCATCCAGGCTGGTATCCCGCAGTTTTTTCCCAAATGCTGTCAAACGGATCTCATCCGGGAGCAGCTTTCCCTCTTTATCCCGTTCCTCTGTCATGGAACGGAACTTATACATCTCAAAAATCTGTTCATTTTCTCCGGGCCTTAGCTGTTTGAAAATAACCGGGCGGCCAAGTTTCAGCCGGACAACTATCCCTGTAGCCAGCAGCAATGGGGCCAGCAGGATAATCGCTGTCAGAGACAGTGCAAAATCCAGGGGACGCTTGAAATATTTTTCATAAGCCCCAAAGGGCCTGTGAATACTTTTTTTTTCCTGCCGTCCCTGTTTTATCTTTCTTTCAATGGCCGAAACCAGAAAACCCAGACCTAAAGCCCCTGCCCAGAAGGCAGCGGCTGCTCTTATCACTTTTTTCATCTTATTCAAAGCACCCGCGGATAATAGAAATTATGTTCTCCTGCTGTTCCTCCGTCATTTTAATATCACTGGGCAGGCAGATTCCTCTCTCAAAAATATCCCTTCCCACATCTTCCCCATCCACAAAGATAAAATCCCTGCCTTCATATAGCGGCTGCAGATGCATGGGTTTCCATATAGGCCGGGATTCCGCATTCTTCTCCTCCAGCGCCAGACGGATTCCTTCCGGGGTAACTCTTCCACTCCCTGCCAGCTTCTTATCAATGGTCAGACAACTCAGCCAGAAATTCGGTTCCGAGCATTCCAGCCAGGGATTCATTTCAACCGGAAGATTCTCCAACCCTGCCTTATATCTGAAATAAATCTCTTTTTTCTTTTTCCGGTGTTCCTCTAAATGCAGTAACTGCCCCCTGCCTATTCCCGCCACAACGTTGCTCATACGGTAATTGCAGCCAAGTTCTGAATGCTGGTACCAGGGCGCTGCGTCTCTGGCCTGGGTAGCCAGGAAGCGCGCTTTTTTTATGACTTCCTCCTCCTCTGACAGCAGCATGCCGCCGCCCGAAGAGGTAATGATCTTGTTTCCGTTAAAAGAAATACAGTTGTATTTCCCAAAGGTTCCTGTCTGACGTCCCTTATATGTGGCCGACAGGCTTTCCGCGGCATCCTCTATAAGCGCCACATGATACCGCTCACATAAATCCGCGATTTCATCCAGCTTTGCAGGGGTCCCGTACAGGTTTGCGGCTATAACTGCCTTTGCTTTCCCCTTATATTTCTTCAAGGCTGTTTCCAGCGCCTCCGGGCTTATATTCCACGTATCCCTTTCCGCATCCACAAAGACCTGTATGCCCTTTTCATAGGAGACCGGATTCACCGTGGCTGCAAAGGTGAGATCGGAGCAGAGCACTACATCCCCCTCCTGTACTCCTGCCAGCCTGACTGCCAGATGGAGGGCAGCGGTCCCTGTTGTCAGAGCGGCCGCATGGCTGATCCCCAGATAGGCAGCTATTTCCTTTTCAAATTCATCTACATTTTTCCCAAGGGGCGCAACCCAGTTGGTATCAAATGCTTCTTTTACAAACTGCTGCTCCTCTCCATGCATTGTAGGGGAGGACAGCCAGACTTTTTCTTTGAATCTATTTATAGACATTTTTTATCTTCCTCTTTAAAATTTGCAGAGATAGATGCAAGGTTTTTCCTTTTTAATCCCCCTCCACCCGGATCCCAAGCTTAATCTCCCGCTCCCGCCCAAACAAATGGATACGGATCATTACATACCGAAGCCGGAGCCTCTTTTTCACTACATAATCCAGGAAATACCGGAGAGGTTTCCCGCTTTCCAGAATATTCCCTTCCCTATCCACAGTAACCGTGGATAGCCGGACCGTATCTTCTTCATCCTTATTTAAAAGGCGTTTCAGGAACATTTCTTCCTCCTTGGAAACCGGGTAAAATTCCTGTCCCTCTTTTCCCACAACACGGGTAAACTGCGGCACATATTTCAGTTGTCTGTAAAATTCTTCCGGGTGCTGGGTGTGTACAAAAATATATCCTGGAAAGAGATTTTCCGTGTGAATCCTTAAGGCTCCCCGGATTCGCCATACGGCTTCCCGCTTTAACTGAAAACAGCGCTCACAGACACGTCGCTCCACAAGCCTCTGAATGGCTTCCATGGCTTTTTCCTCATTACCTGTGATGGTCTGTATCACATACCACATCGTAAACTCCTCCGGGTTTTCTTTTCATCTGCGGACAACAGACAAAACGGGCAGGCTTCGCCACTTTACGGCACATTTTGCCCCAAATTCTCTTCCAGAAAGACAGTCACTCTGTTTACTGACAGCTTAGACCTTTCCCCTCTGCCGCTATGACCGCAGTCCGTCTGTACCATAGTCTATACTACAGTGCATTCAGCCCGCTTTTATTTCTTTGGGCGGCCGGCTAAACCGCCTCTCCCACTCAGCTTTTGGCCACAATCTCCAGCCCCACATTCATCTCCCGGAATCTGCCACTTAAAAACCGGTTCTTCCTTCGGTTCAAGGCCGCCGCTTCCGTGCTTTCCCTGGAGGGACGGCCTTTCCAGCTGTTTTCCAGATGAAATGCTTTCGCCTCCCCACCCGGCATCGCCAGCCTGGCCAGCCTCTTATGCCGGTCAATCCGGCATATCAGCTCCTCTTTTCCCAGCAGAGGGCCTTCTGTCACATGGGTTTTCCCATCCAGAATATAGCCCCGGGACATACCGGAATGATGATATGGCCCACATAATTTCCGCAGGAAGCGCTCTTCCTCCGGTTCCAGGGGACTGGGCCCTTCGTCGTCTCCCAGCACATGGAAAACGGTTTCATACTTTTTGATTTCCCTGGCAAACAGCTCCGGATTCCCGCTTTCCAGGAAAACATAATCCGGGAACAAGGGCTGCCGCTCCACATGCCAGACACCCTCATACCGCCGCATTCTGTCGTAGGTGAGGACAAAGGCGTCCCGCAGCGCATCTGCTGTCAAATGCCGTCTACAGGAAGCAATAACTTCCTCTTCCTTCTGATTTGGACAATAAATTACATACCAGATGACAACTGCTCCTTTCCCTGCCAAAAAATTCGTAGAGTAATCTACTCTTAGAAAATAAAATCTTATTTTCGCAATTCAACGTTTATTATTATAACCAACTTCACTGGAAATTTCAACATGAATTCTTATTTTGGGCATATTTTTCTATATTATGTAAAATTTTTCCATATAAATACCGTAAAAAGCTTTAAATATGTTATATTAATGTGCTTCTTTGGTGGCTCTACCATACTTTTCTCTTAAATAAAAGCAATGTCCACAAGTATATTCCTATATTTTTTCGTAGAGTAGATTACTCTAAGAACCATCCCCCCCCAGGCCGTCCTCCCCCTTTTATAAAAGGAACCGACAGCCTGTTTTTATTTCCTACAGCCATTTCCCCTCACGCACACCCCTCCCCGCGCACCCACTTTCCACATCCCTTTTCTGCATTCCAATAGGCCCGCAGCTTCTCCTTTGCCTCCATGCTTAAATTCCGGGGCACCTGAATCTGTATGGTTACGTAGTGGTCGCCCGTCACGGTGGCGTTCTGCATGGACACGATTCCTTTCCCCCGCAGCCGCAGCCGGGTTCCTGCCTGGATGCCCTCTGGTATCCGGCACCGGATTTCTCCATAGAGGGTCTCCACCGCAATTTCGCCCCCAAGGACTGCCGTGGGAAAGGGAATATAGGCCGTGGTATAGACATCCATATCCTTGCGGACAAAGCCATTTTTAACACCCGCCCTAATCTCCAGAATGAGATTTCCCGGATCACCCCCGTTAAGGCCGGGCAGGCCTTTTCCTTCCAGGCAGATTTTCTTCCCGGAGTCAATGCCTGCCGGGATATGAACCTTGAGAGGTTCCACAAAACCATCCGGATAACGGTAATAAACAATCTTGTCGCAGCCAAAGGCTGCCTCCTCAAAACTTATCTCCAGCCGGTCTGTGAGATCTTTTCCCATAACGCGAAGGCCGGATTTCCGCAGTCCCTCCTCCCCCAGGCTGTTGTAGCAGGTGCCTTCCATATTTTCCTGGTCAATATTCTCGAAAGATGCCTTTTGGAAACTGTTTTTGGAAGAATTTTTGTGGAAACTCTTATCAAAGGACGCCTTTGGAAAGTCATTGTCAGAAGGTTTTTTAGAAAAATGCCCGTTTTCCCGTCCACCGCCCTCCCTTTGGGGAGAATGGGAATGCCTTTTGCCGCCCTGGTACATCCCCCCGGACAGATCGTAAAGCTTTCGCTTTGTCTCGTCCCCCAGAACCCCATAGGCCTCCTTTACCTCCTGGAACCGGTTCTCCATATCCATAAATTCTGCCGCCGTCTCCATCTGGGAAGCCTTTGCATCGGGATGATATTTCTTTACCAGATTCCGGTAAGCTTTTTTTACAGTGGCCATATCCGCATTCCTGGTAACACCCAGGACTTCATAGTAATCTCTAAAAGCTGTCATTTGCTGCCGTCCTTCTTATTTTAGTTCCGCAACCGCCCTTCCAATTCCCTGGGGTCTGGAAGGATTTCCGGCCGCTTCCCGTCCCTAAATCCTTCCGGGGCATTGTACGGGCGTTTGCTGTTTTTTAGTTCCGCAACCGCCCTTCCAATTCCCTGGGGTCTGGAAGGATTTCCGGCCGCTTCCTGTCCTTAAATTTTAGTTTTCCCCAATTATAAAAAAAGAAAAAAGGAATTTTCTTCCGTATAATCTAAAGAAAACGAAAGGATGAAGCCATCATGGAAAAAAAAGAAAATCCCATTGCCGCAATGCTGCAACAGTTCGCGCTCCTAAGAGGAGGAAAGCGCAAATACGTCACCCTTGAGCCCCTGGCCCTTCAGTGGCTGGATAACGCCAGCCTGCGGGTCAAAGAGTCCTCCTATGTGAAGTATTATAATCTGGTGCAGAACCATATTCTTCCGGAGCTGGGGGACTGCCCTCTGGAAAGGCTCACTACCACCGCGGTTTACCAGTTTGTCCAGGGGAAATTAAACAGCGGACGGCGGGACGGCCAGGGCGGATTGTCGGAAAAGACGGTAAAGGACATGCTTACGGTACTGCGGGAAATCTGCCTCTATGCATCCCACTGGGAAATTGAAATTCCCTGCCATTTTGAGCTGATCCGCATCCGGCGTAAGGAGCTGGAGGTGCAGGTGCTTACCCGACAGAGCCAGATAAAGCTGGAACGTTTTCTTATGGCGGACAACAGCCTGTCCAGGATTGGGATTCAGCTGAGTTTATATATGGGATTGCGCCTGGGGGAGGTGTGCGCCTTGAAGCGGCGGCACATTTCCTACCGGGAAGCCCTTCTACAGGTGCGCTTCACCATGCAGAGGATTCAGGACCTCAGCGAAAATGCCGCGAAAAAGACAAAAATCATTGTTACCGAACCAAAAAGCAGCAGTTCCATCCGGGATATTCCCATTCCGGCCTTTCTAATGGAACGGCTGCAGGTCCTGCGGGATATGCCCAGGGACGCCTACATTCTCACAGGAAGTACAAATTTCTTTATCGAACCCCGGACACTGGAAAACATACTGAAAAAATATCTGCGGGAATGCCGGATGGAGCATACCAATTACCACGTCCTCCGGCATACCTTCGCCACCCGGTGCATTGAGGAGGGCTTCGATGCCAAATCCCTAAGCGAAATCCTGGGGCATTCCAACGTCAACATTACCCTCAACCGCTATGTCCACTCCTCCCTGGAACAGAAGCGGAAAAATATGGAAAAATTAGAGCCCTCCTGTTTATGAAAGGCAAAAAAGCAAAGAGCAGCCGGATAAAAGCTGTAGGCCTGCCTACAGCTCGATTCCCTTCCTTGCGGGAATCCCTGCGTCAAAGGGATGCTTTACCTTGTGGATCTCGGACACATAATCCGCCATCTCAAGTAGCTCCGGCGCAGGATCTCTGCCTGTGAGCACGACCTCAAGCCCCTCCGGCCGGTTTTCAAGGAAGTAAAGGGCCGTCTCTTTGCAGAGAAATCCGCAGTTGTAGGCGCTCATAAACTCATCGACCACCAGCAGGTCTACGCCCTCCTCCTCAGCCCTTCTGGTCACATCCTCAAAGAGATGGGTGTAGACGTGACAGGCATGTTCCTTTTGCTCCGGGTTCATATTCCAGCTGAATCCCAGTTTTTCCTCACAGCAGCAGTAGGAAATGCCCAGTTTTTTCAGCATTTCCACCTCGCTGGAGGTGCCGTCCTTCATACACTGGCAGAACAGCACCTTGAGGTCGCTTCCCGCCGCACGCACGGCAAGGCCAACGCAGGCCGTGGATTTTCCCTTGCCATCCCCACAGTAAATATGCAGTAAACCTTTCTCTTTCATTTGCAATCTCTCCCTAATTTCAGCTTTGCATCCGGCCCGTCAGATAAAGAGTAATCTGTACCTGGCCACATCCACACCTACAAACACCAATAACATAAGTCCCATGGTAAACAGAGCCGTCACATACATAAGCAAATCTGCCCTTCGGATATCCTCTGCTTCCACCTCCCTTAGTTTATCACCAATGGTGGGCTTTTCATACCGTTTTCCAAAATAAAATGCGTCGCCTGCAAGCTGCAGCCCTAAGGCACCCGCCATAACCGCCTCCGTGTGGGCAGAGTTGGGGCTTGCATGGTTGGCGTGATCCCTCCTGTAAATATGCCAGGCGTTTTTTGTGTCAAAAGGAGTAAATGCGCTGGCTGCCACCATAAAAAGGGCAGACAGCCTGGCCGGAATAAAATTGACCAGGTCGTCAAGGCGTGCCGCCGCCCGCCCAAAATACAGGTATTTTTCATTCTTATAACCCACCATGGAGTCCATGGTATTGATGGATTTGTAAAAAAATCCCAGCGCAGGCCCCCCAAGAGCCAGAAAAAGCAAGGGAGCAATGACCCCGTCGGAGGTATTCTCCGCCACAGTCTCAATGGCAGCTTTTGCCACCCCTTCCTCCGTGAGGCTCTCCGTATCCCTGCCCACGATCATGGCCACGGCCTGCCGGGCGCCGGAAAGATCTCCCTTTTTAAGCGCACGGTGTACCTTCATGCTCTCATCCTTCAAGGCCCGGGTGGCCAATAGCTGATAGCTGAACAGGGCGCAAAGGCCAAAGGCAAGCCCCCGGTGAATGCGGCCTGCCCCATAGATCAGAAGAGCCGGAACCGCCGTAGAAATTCCGGCCACCACAACCACAAGGGCCGCTCCCGCCGCCAGCTCTCCGCCCCTGGTTTTAGGAAACAGGCAGCGCAGGATCTTTTCCGAAAAAGCGATCAGATTTCCCACCGCCTGGATGGGGTGATAGAGCCAGTGGGGATCCCCCAGCAGCAGATCAAGCAGAAATCCCAGCAAAAGGGCACACAGCGTGAATCTCATACAGCCTTACCTCTTCTCTCATTTCATATGCCTTTGCGGATACCCCGTCAGAACATGCCTTTGGCAGTCTCTTAAGGGATACCTTTTCGAACGAAGTCCCACTACCCCGGCAAGGAAGGTCAAGCAGGGCACGAAAGCCCTCCCCATTCTTTGCCTGCCAGTGGTAAAAGGATTCCCGGGGACTTCCGTATGCCTCCAGAATACTCATGATGGTACCGCCGTGTACCACCAGGGCGATACGATGTAGTGTCTCTTGCAAAACTGTCTCCTGTTCTCTGAAAACGCCTGTAGACAGTTCATCTCTCAGCGACGCTTGTAAACCATGTGTATCCTGTATACATTCTTCTGTTCCCTTAGGACTTACCTTGCCTTTTTCATGCAAAAGTTCCAGCTCCAGCACCTTCAAGAACCCTTCCTGGCACCGCTTCTTAAAGGCCTCCTGACTCTCGCCGCCGGGAAAGGGCAAGGCTCCGCCACTGTCCACCCATTCCTGGTAAGCCGGATTACCGGATAACTCCAGATAATTCTTATTCTCAAATTCCCCGAAATCACACTCCCGAAGCTGGTCTATCACCCTGGGCGTAAGTCCGGGATACAAAATAGCCGCCGTCTCCAGACACCGCTTCATGGGACTTGCGTAGACGGCATCCACTTTGGGATAAGTCCCCGCCGCCAGGCGTTCCCGTCCCTCCCGGCACAAGGGCTCGTCCGTGGTTCCGATATAGCGCCCCAGGGTATTTCCATAAGTCTTGCCATGGCGTATGAAAAAAATTTCCAGCATTTTCTAACTCCTGTCTACAATCTGCCGTTCAGCGCCCCTGTCTGCTTTCCGCCAATTTTCCCGACCGACTCGCCTCTGGCCTGTCTCCCACCGTTTTTGCCGGCTGGCGTCCCCGTCTGCTTCCCACCGGTTTCACACAGCGGCGTCCTTAATCACGGTTCCAATCCCGCATATCACCCGGTGTACCTCCCTGGCCTCCTTTGCCAGGGCGCAGCACAAACGTCCATGGATTTCCCGGTATTTCCGGTCAAAGGCGTCTATGGGCACCACGCCGTATCCCAGCTCATTGGTCACCAGCACGGCTTCAGGATTGCGCCTTAAAAGCTCCCCCGGCAGTTCCATAAGAAACTCCTCTTCCCCCAGGAAACGGCGGATATAATCCTGGAAATGCACCAGCATTTCTGCCTGGAAAATGGCGTCCCGGTCACAGACCGTCCCGTCCGTAACTGCTGTCTCCTCTATCTGAAAGATCTGACAGGCGTAGGATTTTTTCCCTTGAAAGGCTCCTCCGATTACGAATTTCATAAACTCTCTCCTCTTTCCCCCAAAGCATTGTCCGCTTTCGGGATAATTTCCGATTCTGCCAATGGGAAAACAGCCAGATTTCTGTCCGGATATATCCACCGTCATACTTCCCGGAAACTTTATCCCATCACCCTGGCCACCACCAGTACTGCGGCCGCCATCACAAGCTCACAGACCTGGACAAAATACCCGGCCAGATCTCCGGTAATGCCCCCAAACTGCTTCTTTGCCATATGGTAATAGTGGGCAAAGGTAAGGGCAGCTCCCAAAAGCAACGCTCCCCCGTACACGGGCTGCGCTGCCAGAACCCACCCGCAGCACAAAATAAGGTAAAACACCATGGTAACCCGCACCCTGGTTTTCTGGGCCGCGTCGGAAAACATGGCCACAAGCCCCGTATTTTTCGCGCAGGGAAAGGTCACCACCGCAAAGCCGCTCAAAGCCCGGGAAAGCACAAATCCCGCCGCCAGAACCAAAAGCTGCTCCTGGCCCAGCTCACTCCACACCCCAAGGGACAGGAGGAAATAACAGATGCCCACAATAATGGCAAACGCCCCCGCATGGGAGTCCTTTAAGATTTCCAGCTTCCGCTCCATAGGCTGGTAGGAGCTTAGGGCGTCCGCTGTGTCCAGAAGGCCGTCCAGATGGATTCCCCCCGTGACGGCTATGGGAATCAGCACATATCCTACAGATGTAAGAATACCTCCCTGGCTTAAGAATGGGGCCGCAAAGCTCCATCCGTACAGCAGCGCCCCAGTCACGGCGCCGATCACCGGGAAAAAGCACATGACATAGCGCATATTTTCCTTTGTCCAGTCTGCCCGCAGCATGGGGATTTTGGAATACATGGCAAATGCAATTTTAAAGCTGTTCCACAGCGCTCTCATAATGTCTGCCTCCTTTTCTGTCCAAGGCATTTATTCCGGCCTAAAGCACAGTGTTTTTTCTTATGGCTTCCCCTTATTCTCCATCCCTTTATAAATAAGCGGAATCCCGTAAACCACCTCCACCGCCTGGTCTGCCTCTCCGGCCATATACCGGTTGATCTCCCCCAGAACACGCTGGTAACGCTGTGTTTCCTGGTCATAAGGAATCCCGTCGGAAAAAATTTCGTTGGACACCACCACCAGATGGGTACACTGCCCCCGAAGGCTTTGGATTCCCGCCCGGATTTCCGCCGCCGCTTCCTCCCCCGCTCCCCCAGGCTGATACAGCTCGTTGGCCGCCAGATTGGACATGCATTCCAGAAGAACCGTGCTTCCCAAAGGAACGGAAATATTTTTAAGCCCCGTATACTGTTCCAGGGTGGTAAAATGCTTCCCCTCCCGCAAAGCCCGGTGGCGGGCAATCCGCCGGTGGCTCTCCTGGTCGAAAGGGTACATGGTGGCAAGGTAAATAAGCCTTCCTTCCCTGCCCCAAAGCTCCACGGCCCGGTTTTCCGCGTATTCTGATTTTCCGCTTCCGCTTCCGCCTGTCACAAGAATAAACATAAATACTCCTCACATTTTCTTAGGAAATTTAAGGGCGCCTGGGGATTGGAATAGTAAAACAGGTGGGGAAATCCCGCGTACAGCGTGGGGGAACCATGGGCGCAAAGCCAGGTTCTTCCGCGCAAAGGCTTTTCTGCCAGCATAGCCTCCCCGCAATTTTCGCTCTCCCAGTAATGAAACTCATGACCCCGGAGGGATTCCCCTTCCGAAAGCAGCATCTGTTCTTTCCGGGCTGTCAGCGAGACATATCCAAACCGTCCCAGCCGGTCCCTGCGAAAAGCTTTTCCCTTGATAACGCCTGCCATAGGATACAGCCCTCCGTCCTGTCCTTCCAGCTGTTCGTGAAGATACAGAAAGCCTCCGCACTCTGCAATGCAGGGCATCCCTCCTGTCACAGCTTCCCGGATGGCCGTCCGCAAGGCCTTATTTTCCCCAAGCCTGCGGGCATGCAGCTCCGGATAGCCCCCGCTTAAGATAAGGCCGCAGCAGTCCCCGGGAAGAGACGTATCCGTTAAGGGGGAAAACTCCACAAGCTCTGCCCCCAGCTCTTCCAGCAGTTCCAGGTTATCCCTGTAAGTAAAACAGAAGGCCTCATCCTTTGCAAAGGCAATCCGAAGCGGCATTGTCTGTCTGGTTTTCCCTTTCCCTTCCAGGGTCTGCCTCATAATCTCCTGCAAAAATCCCGGCTGCTCTTCAGAAAGCTCCCCGGCCTCCCCGGCCATTCTGACAAGCGCGTCCATATCCAGGGTTTCCTCCAGGATTTCCGCCAGCTTCCCAAGCTTTTCTTTTAAGGCCTCCACCTCCCCTGGAAGCACCAGTCCCAGATGGCGGCTTTCCAGAGCCAGATCTTTTACCGGAGGCACATATCCCAGCACCCGGATCGGAAACTGTCCCTCTGCAAGGGCTTTTATTTCCTTATAAATCATGGGAGACATCTGGTTGAAAATCACGCCCTTTATCATGCTGGGACTCTGGTATTCCAGGAATCCCTTCAGCACCGACAGCACCGACAGGCTCTGTCCTCTGCAGTTTACAATGAGAACCACCGGCATGGAAATCCTCCGGGCCACATGGTAGGAGCTCCCCTCCACGGAAATGCCCCCAAGCCCGTCATAATATCCCATAACACCCTCTACCACGGAAATATCCATGCCGGAGGCCGCCTTAGCGAATAAGTAGCGGGTAGTTTCTCTGTCTGTAAAAAAGGTATCCAGATTCCCGGATCTGGTTCCGATCACCCGCTCATGAAACATAGGGTCAATATAATCCGGCCCGCATTTAAAAGAGGCGGTTTTATATCCCCTGTTTACCAGGGCTTTCAGAATCCCGCAGGTAATCAGCGTCTTTCCGCTTCCGCTGGCAGGAGCGGCCAGCATGATTCTTGGATAGTTCATGGATTTTTATTCCCCTCCTGTACACGCCACAATATACACCGGATTCTGGCCCATCATCATCTGATATCCCCCCACGGCCTTTGCCCTGGCCACCGTAAGCTGTACGATCTCCCCGTCCTTTAAAGGCAGCTCCTTCAGGCAATCGTTCATCTCCCCCACCGTCTCCAGGGTAATGGCGTTCATGACAATGCGGACCTTGGGATTTTTCCTGAGAATCACCTCCAGGATTTCCTTTAAATTGCCAGAGGAGCCGCCGATAAACACATGGGTAGGAGCCGGAAGCTCCTGGAGAGCCCCGGGCGCAAGGCCTTGCACCACCTGGATATTGGGGGTTCCAAACCGCCGCTTGTTCTCCTCGATAAGGTCCGCCGCCTCCGCCTTCTTCTCCACCGCGTAAACCGTACCCTGGCTGGCCTGAAGCGCCATTTCAATGGTGACAGAGCCTGTCCCTGCCCCCACATCGTACACAACCGCGTCCCGGGTAAGCCGCAGCTTGGCCACCGACACGCTTCGTACCTCGCTCTTTGTCATGGGCGCCTTTCCGCGGAGGAATAGCTCGTCCTCCAGGCAGGCAGGAATCCCGGAAAAAGCATCCGGATTCTCCAGAAGCGCCACGCAGAGGCCGTCAAAGGCTTCCTCTGCCAGTTCCTCTGGCGTGCCCTTTACTATCCGCTCCGTCTCATAGTGGAGCCGCTCACCCACCGTGATATTCACTCGGCCCATGCCGTATTCCAGAAGTTCCCGGCAAAGAGAACGTACGCCGTCCGTGCCTCCCAGAAGGGTAAATACCTTCGGATGCTCCCGGACAGCCGCCACCAGGTTTCCGTCCCTTCCGTGGACACTGCACAGCTTCACATCCTCCCAGGAAATCTGAAGGCGGCTGCAAAAATACACCACGGAGGAAATTCCCGGAAGCAGCGTCACCTGAACCCCGGGCTTTTTAAGGGTTTCCAGAAGCTTTTTTGCCCCACTGTAAAAACCCACATCCCCGGAGAGAACCAGCACAATTTTCCCGTATTCCGGGTGTATGTCTATAAAATGGCAGATTTCATCCGTCTGATAGGCGGAAAAAACCGGCTTTCCAAGCGCCTCTACGCTCTGAAGCATCCGTCTGGCCCCAATGATGCAATCCGCCTGACAGCAGGCCTCCCACACCTCCCGGGTCATGTTTTCCGGCGTTCCCATGCCGATTCCGGCCAGAACAATATGACGGGTAGAGGAACCGTTTCCGGCTTCCGTCTGGGATGTTTCCCCAGAATCTTCCGTCCGGTCTGCCTCTCCGGAAATTTCCAGTCTTTGCGTCAGTCCAAAGTGCTTCTCCAGAATCCGGCACACCTCCTCCGGCGTCTTTCCCGGCTGTTCCTTTGGACGCCCGATAAGAACCACCCTGGCCCCGGCCTCTCTGGCCGCAGCCAGCTTTTCCGGGAATCCCCCGGTTTTTCCGGACTCCTTTGTGACAAGAAAACGGGCCTTTACCTGTCGCAGCATGGCCGTATTGAGCTCTCTGGAAAAGGGGCCCTGCATACAGATAAGATGGGCTCCCACAAACCCCAGGCGGCTGCAGGAGGCAGCCACCTCCGGCGTGGACAGCACCCGGGCGTAGAGGCGTTCCCGGTAATCCGGAAGGGCTGTAAAGGCCTTTAACTCCTTACTTCCCGTGGTGAGAAGCACATTGCCTTTCGTGTGCCGCAGATATTCCACGGCCTCCTCCACATCTTTTACGATTACGCAGTCCCCGTCCCCGGCAGATTCCCGGGGACGGATAAGGCGCAGATATGTTGTCCCGGTGTCCTGGCAGGCGGCGCAGATATTTTCCGATACCAGGGCGGCGTAAGGATGGGTGGCGTCCACCACAAGGGAAGGCTGCTCTCTTTGAAACAGCTTCTCCATTTCCTCCCGGGTCATGCGACCCACGTGAATATCCAGGCAGGAGCCTTGCTGTGGGTTCCCGGACGCCGCCTCCTCCACAGGCTTCCCCCAGATATGCGGCCCCCCTCCGGTCCTGGGGGGCTCCCCCGCCAGCTGCCCGCCATATTCCGTCGCCACACAGGCCAGCGCCGGGATTCCCCTTCGTCCCAGCGCCTGGGACAAGAGGCGTCCCTCTGTCGTGCCCGAAAATACTATGATCTGCTTCATATCCATTCCTCCAAAGCTGTCTGTCCGCCCCTTATATGGCTTCCCAGAAGTACACCAGTCTCCAAAGCAGGAAAGTTATCCGGAAAAACCTGCCCTTCCCGAAAAGCGCCCTCTTATCCCGCCGCAAAATCCACCCGGTACTCCCTGCAGGCAATGGCCACGGTTACGCCGTCCCTGGCCAGTTTGCCCTGCAAAAGCCTTCGCTGGCCGCTGGCCAGAAGGGCCGCCCGCTCACAGACATTTCCGACGCCGGTCACCTGCTTTACAAATTCCGACTCCTTAAAAATGCCATCGTATTGAATATCCTTAAGCATCTGGGCAGAATAAGTGAGAAACTCTGCCCCCCATTCCCGGGAAAGCGCCAGAAGTCCCGGTTCCTCCGCCTTCAGGTCAATACTGGCAAGAACTGCCACACTCCTTGGGGAAATCCCGTTTAAGGCAAGGGCCTCCTTCGCCACCCTGCGGATGGTTTCAACGGAAGCCCCCCTCCGGCATCCCATTCCAAGCGTCACAATGGGGGGAACCAGATGAAGCGTCCTTGGAAACGGATCACAGCCATCGTCCACAGAAATGCAGATGCCAAGTCCGTCCCGCTTCCCGGTGGAAAGCTCCGGAGGAATCTGGCCCCGGAGCTCAAAATCGCTGTAAAGGCCCACCATCTCTCCCTCCAGAACGGCGGCGGAAACCTCCTTAGCCAGATCCTTTTCGCAGAGAAACAGTCCCTGTTTTCTGGCAAATACATCCACGGCAAATTTCCGGTGAAGGTCTGTGGCTGTGGTAATCACCGGCTCCGCCCCCAGAAGGGCCGAAATCTGGCCGGTCAGCTCGTTGGCTCCTCCTACATGGCCCGACAGCAGGGAAATCACATACCGCGCCTGCTCATCCATGCACAGCACCGCCGGGTCTGTAAACTTGCTTTCCACAAAGGGCGCAATGCTGCGCACCGCAATCCCCGCAGCCCCCACGAAAACCAGGGCGTCGCACCTGGCGAACTGCCCCTTTGTCCATTCCACCAGGGAATCCTTCACTGGCACAACCCCACATTCCCCGGCGCAGGCACATTTTCCGTAAGCTTCCCATTCCCAGCCCTTGTCCGCCAGACCTTCCCGTATCCTTCTTGCATACCTGCAGCCGGAACGGGTAAACGCTATGACTGCCCCTCGCATCGTCTCTTCTGCTCCTCCAGTTTTTCCAAAAGCCTGTCTACCCGGCTGGTTTTTCCAAGCATTCCCCGACCGCTTGAAAAGGTGATAACGCCTGTCTCCAGCTTCCCGTAGCATCTATGATTTACATAAAATTCCATCCGTTCCATTAACCGTTCCATAACAGATGTAAGGATTCCCACCCGCTCCAGAATTTCCAGGGCATCCTCCGTAGTGACGGCCTCCATCAGTTCCCTCAGGGTATCTTTGTCCGCCCCGCAAAGACACGCGTGGGCCGTGAGAATCTCCATGCGGCCATCCGCGTTTCTGGAGTGGGTGTTCATGATTCCCGCCGCCAGCTTGACAAATTTCCCCATATGCCCCATAAGCAGCACGCCCTTTGCCCCCTGCTCCAGGGCAGCGTCCAGGGCTTCCCCCAGGAAATTGCTGCATTTCACGGATTCCGTCAGAAGCTCTGCTCTTGTCCCCTCCAGGAAATCCATGCCATAATTGCCGGGAACAAGAATCAGATATTCCCTTCCGTTGGCAATCTGCATGCGGATATCCACCTGGATGCTGGCAATCAGCGCCGACTCACTCATGGGCTCCACTATACCGCTGGTTCCAAGTACTGACAGGCCTCCCACAATGCCAAGCCGGGGATTAAAGGTTTTCTCCGCCGTCTTCTCACCTCCGGGAATGGAGATCACTGCCTTAAGGCCTCTGGAAACCCCATGGGCTTTCCGCGTTTCTTCCAGGGCCTGGAAAATCATGCTGCGGGGCGTTTTGTTAATGGCCGCGGCCCCCACAGGCTGCTCCAGCCCCTTTTTTGTCACCCGGCCTATTCCCTGGCCGCCGTCTATGAGAATTTCCCCCGGATTTTCCGTAAAGGAAACCCTGGCATACACAAGCAGGCCGTTGGTGGCATCCGGGTCGTCCCCGCCGTCCTTTTCAATGGCGCATGATGTCCAGCCTTCCCCGCTTTTTAAATCCAGTACCTCCAGGTGAAGGAGAATCCCTTTGGGGGTCATAAGCTCCACATAGGGAACCGGCTTCCCCCCCAGAAGATGCTTTGCCGCAGCCTTTGCCGCAGCAGCGGCGCAGGAGCCGGTGGTGTAGCCCAGACGAAGCCTCTTATTATTTTTTACCACATATTCTTCCAGCATGCCTCATTCTCCCATCTGGCCAAAATCTGCTTTCCGGCTCTGCCGGAAGCCGCCTGTATTCTTTCTTCCGGCTTAAACATTTTAGAGCTCTCTTTTAAAGCTTTTTCCAGGCATCCGTCATTGTCCGTCCTGGGTGTTCCAGCTTAAGCCCTCCGCAAACATCTGATGAAACCCGGGACTTGCTTTCTTTAGGGACAGGATTTTCCCGTTCCGGTCCAGGAAGCAGTGGCTTGTCTCCCCTCTGGTGTGGACTTTCCCGGTGGCCTGGTCTGTTATGGTATAGGAAATGGTAAGCTTCACCCCGTTGTAGGATCTGACTGCCAGGCGGATTTCCACAGTGTCCTGAAAATAGACGGATAGCCGGTATTCGCACTGGACAGAGAGCACCGGACAGATAATTCCCGCCTTCTCCATCTCTCCATAACCCATACCCATCTGCTCCATAAAATCGCATCGGGCTTCCTCAAACCAGCGGATATAGTTGGAGTGATGGACAAATCCCATCTGGTCTGTCTCGTAATACTGCACCTTTCGGATGTAGGGCTTGATTTCTTCTCTCTTTTTCATCATGCATCTCCTTATAATCGCTTTGGGAAATCCTGCGATTTTCCTTATGCTGTCATTTTTCCCGGATATCCTGTGCCTGTCTTTCTCTTTCCTGGAGGAATACATACTCCCGTTCCCCGGACAATTCCGGCGCGTACCGGTAGCCAAGCTCCCGAAAATCCCGCGCCTCCTCCACCCGCTCTATCCGGTTCAGGGAAAGCCAGCGCACCATCTCTCCCCGGGCCATCTTGGCATAGGTGCCTTTTACCTTCACCTTTCCCTTTTGCAGTTCCCCGAAAACACAGGTGGTCATGGAGATTTCCGGCGTCAGACAGCTTTCCACGCACCGGCTGTATTCTTTTGAGGCCAGATTCAGAATCTGCCCATCCTCCCTTATTAATTCCCGGTAAATGTCCCCTCCCCAGTAGGCGTAGAGATCCTTTTTGCCGTCTACCGGCAGGGGCGCCTGCATTTCAAGCCGGTAGGGCATAACCCGGTCGTCCGGCCGCAAAAGCCCGTAGAACCCGCTTATAATCCGGAGATGGTCGCATATATACGCCCACTGGGTATCTGTAAATACCTGGGGGGCCATATACTGGTACTGGATTCCCACATAGGACAAAATTGCCGGTGTCCGGGCCTCCCGCAAATCCATGGTGGCAAACCGCTCCAGATTTTCCCGGGTAATGCTCTCATTTGCCCCAAAAAGCGCTTGCAGCTCCCCAAAGGAAAATTCCCGAAGCTTGGAAAGGAGCCTGTCTGTCTTTTTAAGAAACACAGGAAACCCGCCATATGGCAGGGTGTCCGTGTCCGTCTTCATCTTTTTTGCCGGGGAGATAATAATTTTCATGGCAACCCCTTTTCGTCTTTAGAGCCCAGGCCGCAGCCTTTTCTTTCCCGGAATCATTTCTGGTGGGTATACTCCTCCACATTTCCCTGGGCAAAGCTTGGCATATTGTCGTAGATAGCCAGAGCGTACTGGTAGAGGCTTAAAAGCGCTACGCCGCCGGTTCCCTCTCCCAGCCGCATGCCTGCGTGGATGGGGGCTTTTTTCCCCAGGGCTTCCAGCATTACCTGGCCCGCAGGCTCCGCGGAGCAGTGGGCAGCCACCATGTATTCCTTTGCTCCCGGGGCAATCATGGCCGCCATGTAAGCCGCCACAGAAGAGATAAACCCGTCGATAATGACAGGTGTCCGGCAACAGGCTCCGCCGATATAGACGCCAATCATACCTGCAATGTCCAGGCCGCCCACCTTGCAGAGCACATCTATGGCATCCCCGGCATCGGGTTTATTTATCTCAATGGCCTTGTGGATGGCCGCGATCTTCCTTTTCAGTCCCTCACTTGACAGCCCGGCGCCTCTGCCGGTCATGGTTTCCACAGGCTGATGGAGCAAAACGCTTGCGCAGGCAGAGCTGGTGGTAGTGTTTCCGATACCCATCTCCCCGGTGATAAAGAGACGATATCCCTGCTGATAGAGCTCCTTCACCACCTCAATTCCTGTGAGAATGCCCCGAAGAGCCTCCTCCCGGGTCATGGCCGGACCCTTGGTCATATTATCAGTTCCGTATTTTACCGGCCGGTTGATAATGCGGGGATGCTTCCCGTCCACCAGCATACCGATGTTTACCGGCACAACCTCCGCGCCGTGAAGGCCTGCCATTATGCAGACAGAGGATTTCCGTTCTCCCATATTTTCCAGCACCTGGGCCGTAACCTCGCTGCCCGTCTGGGTAACGCCCTCCGCCACCACACCGTTGTCCGCGCCCATAACCACCACCGCGGATTTCTCCAGCTTCGGACGGTAATTCCCGTAAACTCCCGCAAGGTGTACCACCATCTCCTCCAGCATTCCCATGCCCCGGAGTGGTTTACATAATGAATCCCAGTACTTCCAGGCGTCCGCCATGGCTTTGTCGTCCAATGGCTCAATTTTTTCCGTGATTTCCCGGATAATCGTCTCCAATTCCATCTCTTTATCCTCTATTATGAGTTCCGCATCCGCCCTCCCAGTCCCCAGGGTATCTGGAAGCATTTCCAGCCGTTTCACATCTGTAAATCCTTCCGGGGGGCTGTACGGGCTGATGCTGTTTTTAGTTTTGCTTATTACCGCCCGCCCTGGTACAGCATGGCGTTGCAGATGGCCGCCGCTATATTGCTGCCGCCCTTCCGGCCTCTGGGCACAATATAGGGTACGCCGGCCTCCATGATTAGCTCTTTGGCCTCCACCACATTGACAAATCCCACGGGGGCTCCGATTATTAACGCCGGAGCGGCCGTTCCCTCCCGGATCATCTCGTAGAGACGGATAAGGGCCGTGGGGGCGTTTCCCACCGCAAAAATCACCGGGCCGGGAAGGGCTGCGCCCCGTTCCATACAGACCGTTGCCCGGGTGCAGCCCCGGTCCGCCGCCTCCCGGGCCACCTCCTCGTCGTCCATAAAACAGTAGACTTTTCCCCCGTACCCGGCCAGCTTCTTTTTGTTGATGCCGGAGGCCGCCATGCGGGTGTCCGTCACAATGGACGCTCCCTTCCTCAGAGCCTCCACTCCGATTCCGGCGGCATTCTTTGAAAAGCAAAGATTCTCGGCATAATCAAAATCCGCTGATGTGTGGATGCACCGCTTCACAATGGAAAATTCCGGCTCCGGCCAGGTACGCCCCCCAAGCTCCTCCGTGATGATTTCCATGCTGCGGTTTTCGATCTCCATGGGCTTTACAATCTGAATTCTTCCCAGATGTTCATTTTTCGTTTCTTCGTCTCTCATTATTTTTCCTTTCTCCGCCATGGATTCCGTGGCTTCCGGTTCCGCTGCGCAAGCCCCTTTCCCCACCGCTCTTCCACGGACTGAAATCTCACTCCCGGATCCCTTCCTCCAGTATCTCATAAATCCTCTTCATATCAAAAGAACGCCGCACCAGATCTGCCAGTTTGTCGTACTCCGCCTCTTTGTGGGCGGCCAGGTCAAAATGCCAGTTTACGGGATCCAGCCCTTTATCCAGCATAATTTTGCGCACCATGCTCTCCGCCAGCCCCGGCGTGTCAAAAAGGCCGTGGAGATAGGAGCCCAGAACCGTGACGTCCTTATTGGACAGAGCGTCTGTCCGGCCGTTTTCCAGACAAATCAGCTCCCGGCACTCTCCCAGATTCTCCGTCTGTCCCATATGGATTTCATAACCAGTTACCTTTGTCTCCTTTACCATGACAAACGGGCCGGCCTTTTCCAGAAATTCCCCGGAGATCCGGGTTCTGGTCTTGTCCCTGGAAAATTCTGTCCGGGCATCCAGAAGCCCCATGCCCCGCAGGGTTCCCCCGTGTTCCACCCCATAGGGATCGCTTAACTCCCGGCCCAGCATCTGGAAGCCCCCGCAGATTCCTATTATGGGGACTTTCTGCTCTGCCAGCCGCAGCAAAACAGTCTCCATGCCCGTCTCCCGCATCCACAGCAGATCGTCCATGGTATTTTTTGTGCCCGGAAGCAGCACCAGATCCGGTTTCCCAAGCTTTCCCGCGTCCCGCACATACCGCAGGGATACGCCTTCCATGCGCTCGAAGGCGCCGAAATCCGTAAAATTAGAGATATGGGGAAGGTGGACGACCGCAATGTCCACCCCGGCTCCAGCCTCCGTCTTGTTCAGCCGGTCAGACAGGCTGTCCTCATCGTCAATATCCAGCCGTTCCATAGGAACCACGCCCAGCACCGGGATCCCGGTATGCTCCTCAATCATGCGAAGGCCAGGCTCCAGAATTTTCACGTCCCCACGGAATTTATTGATGATAAGTCCCTTGAAATAGCGCTGCTCCCGCTCCTCCAGAAGCTTAACCGTGCCGTATATGGCCGCAAACACGCCTCCCCGGTCAATGTCTCCCACCAGTAGCACAGGCGCGCCAGCCAGCCGGGCCATTCCCATGTTGACAAAGCCGTCCTCCTTTACAAGATTAATCTCCGCCGGGCTTCCCGCCCCCTCGATCACAATAATGTCATACTCCTCTGCCAGCCGGTCATAGGCCGCCTTCACCCGGGGAAGAAGCTGCATTTTTTTCTGATAATATTCTGTGGCGGTCATATTTCCCAGGACTTCCCCCTCCACAATCACCTGGCTTCCCACATTACTGGTGGGTTTTAAAAGAATGGGGTTCATGTCCACCGTGGGGGCAATGCCTGCCGCCTCCGCCTGCATGGCCTGGGCCCGCCCGATCTCCAGGCCGTCCTCCGTAATATACGAATTAAGAGCCATATTCTGGGCCTTAAAGGGGGCGGTCTTGTAGCCGTCCTGCCGGAACACCCTGCACAGGCCCGCCGTGAGAAAGCTCTTTCCGGAATTTGACATGGTTCCCTGCACCATAAGCGCCATTGCTTTCTTTTTCTTCATTTCGCTTCTGATCCTTTCCCGTTGCTATTGTACCAGACCGGCTCTGTCCCCTGGCCGTCTTTCCTTTGGGAGCCGGCGCAGCACGCCCTAAAGCTCTAAGACGCCCATCTCCCCCGGTCCGGGGCTTTATCCGCCCCACAGGGCAAAGCGCAGCCCATCCAAAAGCCGCATATTCTCCTTTCGCCCTCTCACGGCCACCCGGTAATGCTCATCGTCCAGATTGCGGTAGTTGGCGCAGCGGCGGATCAGAATTTCCTGATCCAGCATCTTCTCGTAAAGATTTTTCTCCCCCGCAGCCCGGAAGCAGAGGAAATTGGCTGCCCCGTCATAGACAAAAAGTTTAAGGCTCTCCATCTGCTCTTTGAGAAATGCCCGCTCCTTTTCCACAAATTTCCTGGTATGTATGGGGAATTCCCTGTCTGCCAGGGCCGTTATCCCCGCCTCCTGGGCCAGTCCTCCCACCGGCCAGGGCTGTCCGGCCAGCCGCATCCGTTCCAGAATCCCCTGATCTGCACACAGCGCATAGCCCAGACGCAGGCCGGGAATGGCAAACATCTTGGTAAAGGACTTGAGAATTATTAAATTAGGAAATTCTCCCAGATACTCCTTCAGCGTATACGCGTCCGGCTCCCTGGTAAAATCCAGAAAGCACTCATCCAGAAACACCAGGGTATTCTGCGCCCGGGCTTTTTTAAGAAGTCCCAGAATGAGCTCCCGCTCCACAAGAAGCCCTGTGGGATTGTTGGGATTGCACAAAAACACAGCCCCCATATCCGCCGGGAGACCCATCACAAACTCCTCATCTACCTGTTTATCCTTATTCAGTGGCCTGAGGACCACCTCTGTCCCCGCCTGCAAAAGCGCCTCCTCATACTCCGCAAAAGCCGGAGCCGGAAGGAGGGCCTTCCCGGGGCGCAGCCCATAGGCAAACCGATAGATGAGATCCGCCCCGCCGTTCCCGCAGAGAATCCAGTCCTCTGGCACCTGCTCCCACTTTGCCAGGGCCTCCACAAGCCTTCTGCACAGGGGATCCGGGTAGCGCTCCACCGCATCCATTCCGTCAAGAACAGCTTTTCGCACCTGGGGCTGCATGCCAAGAGGATTGATATTGGCGGAAAAATCCAGTATTTCCTCCTCCGCCCGCCTGCACAGCCTGGCTGCACCGTAGAGGTCGCCGCCGTGGGTCAACATTCTTTTATCCATTTCTCTCCCGCCAGTCCTTCAGAATCACGTCCCGCATTCCCTCCGCCGTATACTCCACCCCGGAAGCATGCACGGGAATCCCGGCCTTCACCGCCGCCCTTTTTGTCACCGGCCCGATACAGATCACCCTGGGGAGAGACGTCCCTTCCATAAGCATGCCCTTAAAAGCCTTCACCGCAGAAGCGCTGGCAAATGTAACATAGTCCATGTCCGTCAGAATCCGGTTCAGTTCCTCACCCCTGCGGGCGTCCACTGCGGTCTTGTAGAGAGCCACCGCATTATAGGAAATCCCGGCCTCCAAAAGGGCGTCCGTAAGCTCCCGGGACGCCTCCCTGGCCCTAAGCAGCAAAACCTGGCTGCCCTTTTCCAGGGTAGGAATCCACTCCGCCGCCAGATCTGCGCTGGAATATTTTTCCGGCACAAAATCCGGGAAAATCCCCTGTCTTTCCAGAGCCGCTTTTGTGCCCTCCCCGATAACAGCGAACCGAAGCCCCGCCAGATGCCGTACGTCCATGCCCTGTTCTTTCAGGTAGGCAAAAAACAGTTCCACTCCGTTTGCACTTGTAAATACCGCCCAGGCGTAGTCCTTTATATTTTCACACGCCGCCTTTAATTCCTCCCCCTTAAGACCCTGGGTCCGGATAAGGCTGAAGGAAACAGGCTCTGCCCCCGCTTCCTTGAGAACCTCCGCCTGCTTCTCGCACATAGGCTTTGTGCCTGTCAGAAGCACCCTGGCCCCGGATAGGGGAAGGGGGCGGCGCCACTTTAGTTCTTCCTCAAGGGAAGCCACAGACCCTACCAGCGTAATGGCAGGCGTCTTTATGCCCGCCTCCTGGACTATACACCAGATATCCTTTAACGTTCCCGTCACACAGCGCTGTCTGCATGTGGTTCCCCACTGAATCACTGCCGCAGGCGTGGAAGGACTTTTCCCGTGTTCCAGAAGCTGCGCTACAATGCCAGGCAGATTCTGAAGGCCCATAAGGAAAATCAGCGTCCCCTCTTCCCTGGCCAGGGTGGCGTAATTAAGCGCCAGCCCCTCCTTGGTATTGCTCTCGTGCCCTGTAATCACGTGGAAGGAGGAAGCATAATCCCGATGTGTCACCGGAATGCCCGCATAGGCCGCGGCCGCATAGCAGGAGGAAATGCCTGGAACCACCTCATAGGAAATGCCCGCCTTTAAAAGCTCCTGGGCCTCCTCTCCTCCACGTCCAAAAATAAAGGGATCCCCGCCCTTTAGGCGCACTACACATTTCCCCAGAAGAGCCTTCTCCACCAGGAGGGCGTTTGTCTCCTCCTGCTTTAAATGGTGGTTGGAAGACCGCTTGCCTGCGTAGATAAATTCCGCGTCCTCCCGGGCCTCGTTTAAGAGGGAGGGGGAAATGAGATTGTCGTAGACCAGAACGTCCGCTCTCTGCACCAGCTCCAGGCCCCTTTTGCTCATAAGTCCTGTGTCTCCCGGGCCTGCCCCCACCAGGTAAACCTTTCCCTTTTTCACTTCCCGGGCCATCCGTTCCCCGAAATCCCGGATTTCCGCCAGGGCGGTTTCCTTGTTCGCCGGGAAAAATCCCTCCTTCCGGGTTCCGTTTTTTCCGTCCGGCGCAAAAAACACCCTCATGGAAAGGCCGTCCTCTGTCTCCTCACAGTATCCCGCCGCCGGGGCATTGCAGCTTCCGCCGATGGCCGCCAGGAAGCTTCGCTCCGCCAGAAGCAGCCGCTCCGCCTCCGGACAGTGGATGCGCCTAAGGACGTCCTCTAAGTGCCCCTCCCTGGCCTCCACCGCCAGGATTCCCTGGCCTGCGGCCGGAAGAAGCTCATCCGGATCCAGATACTGGAAATGTAAGCCATCCGCCGATTCCAGATGACGCGTCACCATTCCGGTTTCCGGCTCTTTCCCGGAAACCACGCCCAGCCGGGAAAGCCCCGCGGCTGCCAGGAGAATACCGTCGTATTGGCCCTCCTGCAGTTTCCGGATGCGGGTCTGGACATTTCCCCTGAGCATTCTGATTTTCACCAGGGGATTCAGCTCCTTCACCTGCAGCTCCCTGCGCAGGGAGCTGGTGCCCACCACGCTTCCGGGAGGCAGTTCCCCAAGGGGCGTTCCTGTGACAGTCACAAACACATCCCTTGCATCCTCCCGGGCCAGCACGGCTCCGATGCCAAGCCCCTCGGGAAACTCCATGGGCATATCCTTGGCGCTGTGAACCGCCAGATCAATCTCTCCCTTTAGCAGGGCTTCCTCCAGCTCCCTGGTAAACACGCCCTTTCCCCCAAAGGAGGTCAGGGAGCGATCCAGAAGCTCATCCCCCCTGGTGGACATTTCCACCAGCTCCACCTGGGCTTCGGGAAAAGCTTCCCGTATTTTTTCTTTTACCATAGTTGTCTGAACCAGGGCCAGACGGCTTTTTCTTGTTCCAATTCGAATTTTCATAGGTAATACCTCAGGATACTGTCCCAGGCCCGTCGGGACAGGATTTTGGGATTGTATACCCCCTTGGGGTAATCATTTTTCCGCCACTCACATAGGTCTGGGAATTTCCGATAAGCACCACGCTGAACATATCCATTTCGGCATCCTTTAGCTTATCCAGCGTGGTAATCTGGCTGCTCTCTTCTTTGCGCCCCGCGTGACGCACAATGCCCACAGGCGTTTCGGGCCTCCGGTATTTAAGGAGAATATCCGCCGCCTGTTCCACATAAGTGGTCCGCTTTTTGCTCTTGGGATTGTAGAGGCACACAATCAGGTCCCCCTGGCCCGCACAGTCGATACGCTTCCAGATAAGCTCCAGGGGCGTCATAAGATCGCTTAAGCTTATCACCGCAAAATCATGCATCAGAGGAGCCCCCAGCACCGAAGCCGCCGCGCTGGCCGCCGTCACACCGGGAACGGTCTCAATAGCAATATCCGCTCCCATCTCCTCCGCCACCTGGTAAATAATGCCTGCCATACCGTAAATACCGCTGTCCCCAGAGCTCACCATGGCCACCGTCTGGTCTTTCCTGGCTTCCTCCACTGCCATACGGCACCGTCTGACCTCCTGCATCATAGGCGTAGCCAGATATTTTTTGTCCGGAAAGAATTCCTTTAACATTTCCACGTAGGTGGTATAGCCGGTAATGATATCCGCCTTTTCTATCACATCAATGGCTTTGGCCGTCATATGCGCATAGCCGCCGGGCCCAAAGCCCACTACATACAATTTTCCCATAATATAATCTCCTGTTCCAGTCCCGCATCCACCCTCCCAAGGCCCTGGGTTCTGGAAGCATTTCCGGCTGCTACGCATCCATAAATCCTTCCGGGGCCTTTTCCGGGCAGATGCTGTTTCCAGTCCCGCATCCGTTAATTTAATGCTCCATATCCCGGATATCGGCAAAAAATGCCGCCAGATCATCCGGCTCCGCCTGCTCCCGCAGACGGTAAAAAAATTTATCAATGGCCTTCTCAAAACCCTTTTTGCCGGCCTCCTCCACCATCCAGCTCCTTACGTCCTTCAGAATGGGCACGGACTGCTGGAAAATCAGCCAGCGGCGGAAGTCCTTCTCGCAGTCTGCCAGGATATTTCCCGCATCCCGGGCCGCCTGTTCCTTGAGGACGTTATTTTCCCGGGCCAGCCGGGAAAAGTCGTCCACGTTGTAGAGCTGCGTATCCGAAAGACTTCCCACGCGCCCGTCAATGTCCGGAGGCACCGCCAGATCCACAAAAACCCGTGGCTTCCGGGTGTGAAACTGCTCCGCCGTCTTGTCGTAAGTCAGCGTGTAGTGGGGGCTTGAGGTGGCACTAATTACCAGATCCATCTCGTCCAGACAGGCATAGCGCTCCCGGTAATCAATCACCGTGGCGGACTCGTTTTTTGCATGGCAGTCGTGGGACAGGGCTACGCTGCGCACCGTGCTGTAAATATGAATGCCCTTCATGCTGTAGAGATTTTTCAGCACAATGCCGCCAATCTTCCCCGTGCCGCCAATTACCATAACCTTCTTCCCCTCCAGGGAGCCCAGATATTCTTCCCCTGCCTTTATGGCAAGGGTAGCCGTAGACACGGAGGTCTTGGAAAGCTCTGTCTCTGTCTTTACCTTCTTTGCGGCCGTGATGGCATAGCGGAAAAGGGTATTTAAAATCTTTCCCGCTGTCCCCGCCTCCATGGCCTGCTCCTGGGCCCGTTTCACCTGGCCTAAGATCTGATCCTCCCCCACCACCATGGAGTCCAGGCCCGCAGCCACCCAGAACAGATGGTGAATGGCCTTGTTGTCCTTGTAAAACCGCAGGTAATCGGTAATATGCTCCTCATTTTCTGCCTGGGCTTTTTTAAGAATCAGCTCCTGCATGCGGGGGAATGCCCGCTTTTTATCTGGAAAGCCGTTAGGATACGCGTTCTGGGAGAGGCGTTCTCCGTCTTTGGAACAGGTTGTGCTTTTTACGCCGTTTTCCCCGTTTTCACACGGTAAATCCTCTGCTTTCCCGGAAAAGGGCTCCTGATATACATAGATTTCCGTGCGGTTGCAGGTGGAGATCACAAGGCTCTCCGCAAATCCGCCCTTCCCGATTAGCTCCTCCATAAGCTCCTTTTGCTGTTCCTTTGTGAAGGCAAAGAGATTCCGGACAGCAAGGGGAGCGTTTTTATGGCTGATGCTGATTAACAGAATACTCATCTTATGCGTTCACTCCCTTGCGGAATTCATGGGTAAATGTCTTATCGTAAAGCCTGGACAGCTCATACTCGTCCCCCAGGAAATCCCCCACTACCGTAAGGGCCGTCTTGCGGATTCCGGCTTCCTTTACTTTCCCGGCAATGTCCAGGAGATTTCCCCGGACGATTTTCTGATCCTCCCAGGAGGCCTTGTACACCACGGCCACAGGGGTTTCCGGCCGGTACTCCTCCCTAAGGATAGCGGAGAGCTCATCCATCCTGTCCACGCTCAGAAAAATAATCATGGTGGCGTTATGTTTTGCCAGATCTTTTAATTTCTCCCTGGGGGGCATGGGTGTGCGCCCCTCCATACGGGTGAGAATCACAGTCTGGCTCACCCCCGGAAGGGTGTATTCCTTTTTGAGGACTGCTGCTGTAGCCAGGAAAGAACTGACTCCCGGAATTACCTCATAGGAAATGCCCATGCGCTCCAGAGCGTCCATCTGCTCCCTGTGGGCGCCAAAAATAGCCGGGTCGCCGGTGTGGACACGCACCACCTTTTTCCCCTGCTCTTCCCCGTTTTTCATAACCTCCAGAACCTCCTCCAGATTCATGGTGGCGCTGTTGTAAATCTCTGCCCCTTCTCTGGCGTCTGCCAGCACCTGGGGATTTACAAGGGAACCTGCGTAAATAATAATATCTGCGCTGTCGATAAGCTTTTTCCCTTTGATAGTCAGCAGCTCCGGATCCCCCGGCCCTGCTCCGATAAATGAAACCATGTCTTTTCTTTCGTCCTTTCCCTTCCGCAAAGCGTACTCCCGACCAGGCCCATCCCCGGACGCAGCAAAAAAGAAAACCCATGCAGCGCATGGGTAATAATCTCCTGTTCCATGAACTGCTTTCTTCGGAAGCTATTCATTATTTCCAGCAAAAAGCAGGTTTCCTGACTTACAGCTCATGGCTTCCCTCCACCTTCTCACGGATTTCCCGCAATGGCATATCCATTCCCTCTGGAATGGCGGAGTGTCGCTCCCTGTTTACAGTGACCGGATCGTTTGGGACTCCCACCCAATTTCCTTTTCCCGGAACAGCCGGCCTTTAGGGACAACGACGGCTCCAGGCACTTTTTGCACTTCAATTTTACTTAGTGTAGCATATCCTTGCTTTTTCGTCAATAAATTACGGAGGTTTCATTCTGCAAATCCCGTGGCAAAAAGCAGGAGCGCCATTCTCTGACGCTCCCACCCGCTCATACACGTATATCTATGTGCTGTCCCAGATCCGGAGATGAAACCGCCTCCATCATTTCCACCATGGCCTCCATGTTTTCCTCCGCAGAATCCATTACCTTGGACATAAGGCCCATGCTCCAGCTGGAACCTAACTGATACATGGACATAGACATTGACAGTGCAGGTATATCCATACTAATCACCTCATTTAAAATATACCAGAGAAAGGCGGAAAATGCAACTGATATTTTGCCGCAGAAAAGGGCTCCCCGCCCCTCTTTGTCTCCTCAAGCAGAGCTTCCCCCCAGGCCTAAGCTGCGCCGCTGGCCGGGAATCAGTAGTAGGCCTCAAAAACCTTCCCCGCAATGGGAGCCGCCTGCCCGTTTCCGGAGCCCCCCTCCTCCACCAGAACGCACACCGCCAGATCCTTTTCCTCACCTACGGAAAAGCCTGTAAACCAGGCATGACTCTTACTCTTGTCGCTGCTGAACTCCGCGCTTCCCGTTTTTCCGGCAACCGTGATATTTAAGCTTCGAAGGCTGGTGGCGGTTCCCTCTGCAATCACCTGCTCCATATATTCCGTCAGCGTCTTTGCCTCCACATCCGTCATCAGCTTCCCGTAAGCCTTTGGCCGGAAGGTACGCACGGTATTTCCGGTGTAGGTTTCCAGGTGATCGATGAGATAGGGCTCCATAAGCACTCCCCTGTTGGAGATGGCCGACGCAATCATGGCCATGTGCATGGGGGACACCATGGTTTCCCCCTGACCTATGGAGGTCATCATTCTCTCACTGTCGGAGGAACCGGAGTCCAGCACAAAGGAGCTCCTGGAATAAGGAAGGGAAAGGGGAAGCTTCTGGTCAAAAAGCAGCTGGTCGCAGGTCTGGCTGAAATTATCCGCGTCCAGGCCAAGCCCGATCTGGGCAAATGCCGTGTTGCAGGAATTGGCAAAGGCCTTCTGGAGGGACTGCATACCGTGGGCTGTTTTCCGGTAACATCCGATGGTATAATCCCCCCGGGTAAGGGTCCCGTCGCAGTCAAAGGAGAAATCCTCCGCGTCCGGGTCCTCCCGCATATATTCCAGCAGCGTGATAATCTTAAATACAGACCCCGGCGGATAAAGTCCCTGGGTGGCACGGTTATAGAGCACGCTGTCCGCCGGATCAAGAGCGTTCCAGTCTTCCCACTGGGCGTCAACCTGGTTGGGGTCAAAATCCGGCTTGGACACCATACAGAGAATCTTCCCCGTAGAGGGCTCAATAGCCACCACCGCCCCCTTGTGGTTCCCCAGGGCCGCGTAAGCTGCCCGCTGCAGATCCACATCCAGGGTTGTCACCAGATTATCCCCGGTATTTTTCTCCTCCCGGATATCCTTCATCACCCGCTCCGGCAGATAGGCGTTGGAAGTCAGCACATGGAAATTCCCCAGAAGCTCCAGGCCCGCCTTTCCATGAGAGGAATAGCCCACCGCGTGGGCAAACATATTTCCGTAAGGGTAGGAACGTGTCTCCGTGCCGTCCGCAGCCACCAGGGTTTCCGCCAGCGTTTCCCCGTCTGCAGCCAGTATTTTCCCCCGGATTACCTGCTCCGCAAAAAGCTCCTGCCTGGAATTATAGGGATTGTTGATAACATCCTCCCGCAGGAATCCCTCAAAATACACAAAGTAAACCGCCAGCATAGCGAAAAGGCCGGAGAAAATATAGGTGACAACAGCCATCTCATGATTCTTTTTTTGTTTTTTCCGCTTTTCCCCGCCGGGGACTGCGTTTTTGTTTTTTCTTCTCATTTTTTAATCCCTCATCCACCCTCAGCAGATACATGCCCTGGATTATGGAAAACATCAGTATGGTAGCCAGAAGGGAGCTTCCCCCATAGCTGACCAGGGGCAGCGTGACACCTGTGGAAGGAATAAATTTAATTCCCCCGCCGATGGTCAGAAACACCTGGAAGCCGTAGAGGGTTCCAAGCCCCAGGGCCGTCAGCTTGTAAAAGGAGTCCTTTAACTGCATGGCAATATTCACAAACATAAGGAAACAGCTAAGGCAGATGAGAATAAGACAGATGGCAAAGATTCCGCCAAGCTCCTCCGCCACGGCTGAAAACACAAAATCCTGCTCCACAAAGGGAATCTTATTTGGCGTTCCCTGCAAAAGTCCCATGCCAAACCAGCTCCCTGTTCCGATGGCAAAGAGGGACTGGGTGATCTGATACCCCTCCTTGTCAATATAGGAAAAGGGATCGCTCCAGGCCAGCACCCGCACCTGTACATGGGAGAACAAAAGATACGCCACATAGGCCGCCGCGCTTCCCGCCCCCAGGCCTCCAAGAAGATAAAAAGGCTGTTTTGTGGCCACATACAGCACCACCAGATAGGCCACAAAAAAGATCAGTGCGCCGCCCAGATCCCTGGACGCCACCAGAACCAGCACATGGGCCCCAGCCATAACGCTTGTTATAACCACATCCTTAAAGGCCGTGGATTCAGACAGACGGGCCGCCGCAAAAAACACAAAGGACAGCTTCACAAATTCCGAGGGCTGAATAGAGAACAGACTGCCAAAAGACAGAGCCAGTTTCGCCCCATGGCTGACGGAGCCCATAATCGCCACAATCCCCAGCAGCGCAAGCCCCACGCCCCCGTAAACCCAGGGAATGTTTTCCAGAAATTTACATTTCCGGATCAGAAACGGCACGCAGAAAGACAACACCAGGGACGCCGCCGCAATCTGGAACTGCTTCACCGCCTTGTCGTAAGACAGCCTGGTGAGGATAATAAATCCCACCGCCATAAGAAAGCACATATTGTTCAGCACCAGACGGTTTACCTTGGGATAGACCGTCTGGAAAAAGATCTGCACAAAGGTAATAAGCGCCACCTGCAGCACATAAAAAACCAGCAGGTTGTCGTTTTCCGTTTTCAGATACAGAACCGTATACGCCAGAAAATGCAGAAAAAACAGGATAAGAAGCTGCAGGCCAAAGCCCTGGACCTTCTCCACCGTCCCCTTCTTCTTCAAGATGGAAAAACATAAAAGCGTATAAAGCGCCGCCAGGATTGACAGCCCGTATTTCGACAGCTCCACAATCAGATTGGTCATCTATTCGACTCCTCGTTTCAAATGGCCCCTGGTAAATTCCTTTGGGAAAAGATCCGGGGGATTCCCGTTTTTATACACGGATACGGCCTCTGAAAGGATGCGTGTTATCTCCTTTTCCCCCTCCAGGGTAAAATGAAGGCGCAGGCCTCCCGGATTCAGGCCGGAAATCTCCTTTGTGCTGTCCAGAAGATAAAGGGGCGCGCTGTTATAAATCACATTATAACACCCCTCACAGCAGCATCGTACGGGAAAATGTTTCTGATAGCGGTCCTCCAGATACAGAAATCCCGGTTTTTTCTGGCATCGTCCAAGGGTCTTTGCCAGACAGTTGGCCGTTATCATAAGGGGCTGATAGCCGTATACCACCAGCTCGTCCTCCCGACAGCCCCGCCTTAAAAGCTCCCGTTCGTTAAGCTCATAAGGCAGAGTGGTAAAGGCGGCCCCAAAATCCATCCACACCTTTCTGGCCTCTCTGTTAAAGGTATAGAGGCATGCGTCCGGAATCAGCGCCCCTTTATAGCCCTTCTCCCTTAAAAATTGCAGCTCCTCCAGATTTCTTAAGAGCACGCCTGCAAATCCCGCCTTTAAAAACTCTGGATACCAGGCTTCAAATGCCTCCCGCTCTCTTAAACGGAACACCGGTGGCAGGGCCAGGTAGCATTCCTTGCCGGCTTTCCTGCAAAGCTCTGCCGTTTTTAAAGGCGTCTGATCTGCCAGCCCGCCGGATATGCGGGCATCTGCCAATGTACGGCCCCTGTTCTGTCCATTCCCGCCCGGCTTCCAGATGTGGAAAAAGGTTTCCCCATTGATATACACCGCGTCCACACCGGGTTCCCCCAGCACAAGGGGCAGCATCCAGGGCATTTCCAGCTGCACCCTCAAGGTACATGTATTTTTCCCCTTATCCGAAGAAGGATTTTTCTCTCTTTCCCCACAGCATTTTTCAGCCGTCTCTCCTTTCAGGGAGCTTTGCAGAGGTATTCCTTGTAAATCCCTGCGATACTGCCCGCAGATCTTCTCCTCCAGAGCGTTAAGCCCTCTCCTTCGCAGCTCATTCAGGCTCTGCACAGGGACAAACACAGGCTCGTCCATCTGGATTTCCAGACTTTCCCATTCAAAAGGGGTGTTTCCGGTTTTCTCCATCTGGCGGCAAACCGTATTCTCTGTCATGGGATGATTTACCGGCTCCTGGCACGGGGGCCCCGTAACCACTGCCTCTATCCCTTTATATTCTACCCGGAATACATTATTTGTTTCTTTTGATAATCTTAAACTTCCGTGAATTTTCTCCTTTTTCTCTTCCGTCAGGTATTTTTCCCGAAGTCCGGAAAGAAGCGCTTCATATTGTTGCATTTCCAGGAAATTACTTTTTCCCTTCTCCCCAAAATGGCTGGGCCTGGAAAGGGAAATCATACTGCGCCCGTTTTTCTGCCCGTAATACCCCTTGGAAAAACCGCCCCGGTTATAGAGGGACAGCAGAATTTCCATGTCCTCCGGCTCCACCCGGAAACCCTTCCGTCCCCGTTCCCTGTAAAGGTCTATATATTTTCTGTAAACGCTTACAACCCCCGCCGTATATTCCGGCCGCTTCATGCGCCCCTCGATCTTGAAGGAATCAATGCCTGCCTCCAGAAGCTCCGGAAGCAGTTCTATTGTACACATATCCTTAGGGCTTAAGAGATAGGACTCTCCCTTATCTGATAAAGGCCGCTGCTTTACTCCCGCCTTTACCCGATAGGGCAGGCGGCACGGCTGGGCGCATCTGCCCCGGTTTCCGCTTCGTCCTCCCAGAAGGCTGCTGAACAGGCACTGTCCGGAATAACAATAACAGAGGGCCCCGTGGACAAAGGCCTCCACCTCTATATCCACTTCCCGTTTTATCTGCCGTATCTCTTCCAGGGACAATTCCCTGGCCGGGACAATGCGTACCGCCCCCATCTCCTTCAAAAGAGCGGCCCCGGGCGCGCCAAGAAGGGTCATCTGGGTGCTGACATGGAGGGGAAGCCCCGGAAACTCCCGGCGGATGCAGGAAAACACGCCCAGATCCTGCACGATCACCCCGTCCAGCCCCTGCCGGTAATAGGGGCGCAGATACCCGGAAAGCGTCTCGGCTTCTGCGTCCTTTAAGAGCGTATTCACCGTCATATAAAGTTTTCCCCCGTGGAGATGCACAAAATCAATGGCTCTGCACATATCCTCCTGGTCCAGATTGCCGGCATAGGCCCGGGCGCCAAACTTCACCCCGCCCACATAGACCGCGTCCGCCCCCGCCGCCATGGCCGCCCGGATACTTTCATAGGATCCGGCCGGCGCCAGAAGCTCTGTCTGCTTTTTCATCCTGTACTACCTGTCCCTTTCACCGAAAGGGACCCTTCCTGCTATAGAATCCCTAAATCAGAAAAACCGCCGCAAACCCTTCCCCCGCACCTTTCCAGGCACTTCCCTTTGCGACGGCTTATCCTCAGTTGTTATGGTTGCCAGTGTTCCTGTTGTATTTCCCTTTTCCCTCTGATTCCAGACGATAAATATGCTGCCGCAGCTCCCGGATCTGTTTCTGAAGCTGCTCCGTCTCCTCCCTGGAAGCCGCAAGCTCTGCATTCTCTTTCCCGGAAGCTGCCTTTGCCTGCTCCAGTTCTTCCTGGAAAGCCTCTTTCTGACGCTCCAGTTCCTCCATGGCGGCAATCTTCTGATGCTCCAGCTCTTCCCGGGCGGCATTTCTCTGCTTCTCCAGTTCCTTCGAAGCCTCCTTCAGCCGCTTAATCTCCTCCTTAGAGGATACCTCAAGCTGCTCCACCTTCTCCCGGGTGCTCTTCTCCAGATTTTCCCTGGCAAGCTGGCTTTCGATCAGGTCATGCTTCAAGCTGTACATTTCCTTGTCCTTCTTTTCCAGCTCTGCCTTCTGCTTCTCCGCCTGCCGCCTGCTTTTAAAATAATCGTCTGCCAGATTCATGTAAATCATAATCTGCTTCTGGTCTGACGGCTGACGGCGATACCCCTCCATATCCTGGAACGCCGCAATTTTATCATTGATATAAGAGGCTATCTGATGCAGATACTCCGCGCTCTCATAGCCTGTGATTTTCAGTATTCTGCCTGCGATCACTACTTCCGCAATATTTTTTGTTGCCATATCCCCCCACGCCCTCTGGTTTTTTCATTTCCAATTATAGCACTCCCCGGGGGTAAAGTCCAGCCTGTCTTTTACCCTGGAGTTTCTTCTGCCTTTTTTATCAGGAACGAAAGCAGTAAATAAAGACGTTCCTCCCCGTTGTCCAGCTCCACTTCTTACATGTTCTGAATCTTTTCCGGTGTCTTTTAACACCCGGAAAGGAATGCCGCCAGAATCTCATTCATCACGTTTTCAATGCCCGTGGCCTCCAGGCACATCATATCCGCCTGGTGTACCAGGACGACGGATTCTTCCCTGTTTCTTTAAAAAATCTGTCATACATCCCACATAGAGATACTCCCCGAAAAAAACAGACGTTCTGCGGCGGCCGACCCTCTACAATTTCTTCAGTGAGGATTTACTGGAGATTCCCGAAACCGTCGAAGCAGTTTTCCGCAAAACCCAGGACTTCAATCTCCAGAACTTTGAGGTCCAGCTTAAGAATCCCCAGACGCGCCCCCGTGCCCTCTGGATCGGCGGATGGCGGGGTACGCCGGACCTCTTAAGCCCGGAAATGTTGGACCGGTTTGTCTGGAAATACATGCGGGAGCTGATCAAACGTATCTGTTTTGCGGCTGTAACGGGAATATTCCGTCTCTCAGCGCACGCTCTCCACGATCCCCCATATAAGCTCCGGCGTCCCGGTGGAGCCCATGTAAATGCGGACGCAGAAACCGTCCCAGGTGAATGTAATATGCTGTTCCCCATGAAGGGCCTCTGTCACTGCTTCCTGCGTCAGTTCCCCTAAGTCTCCCAGATTATCCTCCAGATCATAAAATCCAGGCTCGCTTTCCAGCACCCACCAGACAGAGGGACGCCCCTCATCCTCATAGCAGCCCTCAAAGCTTACGGGTTCCCCATTTTTCAAGGTTAGGGATTCCGACGTAGCCTCGTATCCCCATATGGTAAAATCCGGGATGTAGCCAGCAAAAGCCTCCGGAAAATCCTCCCGCTCCACATAAGTGTAAGCATCCCCGGCCTCCATGGGAAATCGCGCAAAATCTATGGGGTGCTCCCAGAGCCAGTCCAGAAGCTCTGCCATATCCTCATAGGCGTCATTCCAGGAGCCTTCAATCTGATACCATCCGGCCTCGTTTTCAAAGGTCAGCGTTTTCGTTTCCCCCTTCCTGTTTCCCCTGGCTGTGATTAGGATTCCGTCCCGCTCCGTAACCGTCACAGAAGGCTCCACAATATTCCCCTTCTCATCCACCGCAACACTGACACAGTCCTCAGGTTTTTCAACCTCACCGTAGCCCGCCGTGATCTCCAGATTGCTGTACTCCTCCATAGAGCCCTGCCTATGCCAGGAAAAGCTGATGCTGTAGAGATTTCCATCCTCGTTGTAATTGGCCTGACAGAAAAAAACCGGGCGCGTTTCCATGGGAGGGATCACCTGTTCCGTTTCCAGCTCTCCCCTCTCGCCGGAAAAATATCTCGTATACGCGTAAGGAGCTGTAGAGTCCGCAATGGAACTGCTTGTCTCCTGTTCCTCCCCCGGCGTCTCATTGTATTTAAAATAATCCTCCGCAGGCATGGACGCCGACCACTTCTGTACCGGATGCTCCCCTTCTGGAAAATGCCTTATAGCCAGTCCTCCCGCAAGAGCGATACACAGGCAGGCCGCTATTGTCCCTGCCCATACGGCCAGCCTCCGGCGGCTTCCCGGCCAGGCTCCCTTCTTACATTTCCTCTGGACCTGGGCGTTTCCGGCCCTGTCCGCCTCCTCTATGAGTTCCTCGTCGATCCACGTTAATTTATCCAGAAATTCACCGCCTCTCATAAATCATATCCCTCCTTCTCCAGATATTCCCTAAGCCTGTTCCGACAGCGAAACAGCATGGTCTTTACCTTACTTTCACTTATCCCAAAACGCCTGGAAATCTCCGAAACGGACTCCAGATACCAGTATCTGCGAAGAAATACATTTCTCTGCTCCCCGGGGATTCCCCTTAGGAATGCGCTGACAACCTCCCCCAGGAGGATCCCCTCCACCTGGCACTCGGTATCATTAGGGGAGGGAATGCACTGCTCCATCTCCCTGGTCAGCTCCGAAAGCCTGGCATTTCGCTTCAGACGGCTGCGACTTCGGCATCTGTCCAGGGAGAGATGCCTGGTAATCCGGGCAAGAAAAGCGAAAAGATAGTCTCCTGGCCTGTGGGGCGGGATAGCGTTCCATGCCTCCAGATAGGTGTCATTTTCGCACTCTTGTGCCGCTGTCCAGTCGTTTAGTATGCCATTGGCCAGGTTCCGCAGGCGGATACCATATTTTTCTGTCACGCGGGCAATCGCCTCCTCCTTCCGGTTCAGAAACAACTCCACAATCCGTTCATCATCCATAAGACCCCCTCCTTTCTGTTCCTGTATCCCGCCAGGCCGAATCCTGTTAACCCTTTTTCCTATATAGCGGTTTTTAATAGCCTGTGGTTACACTTTATACAAAAATCATTGTGAAAAAAACAAAATCTGAAGGTTATATTTGTCAAATTTCATTGTCCAGCATATAATACCGTTGTAAGTCAAATGATATACTAACAGGATAGCCGGAAGGCAGGTATGATCTACCCCATCCGACGTAATCTGATTACAGCTAATAAAAACAGCCGTTCCTAAACTTTGTCGGGCTTAGGACGGCTATTTCTTATGTCTCCGATTCAGAATCGCAACGACTGGCAAAGCAAACTTATTTCCAAAACTGCCTGGCCAGAATCCGGTTTCCCTATATGACAAATGGGATTTTCTGCATCCTACTCCTCTCTCCTATATGCGCCATATAAAATACTGCCCATGGCAGCAGATGCAAGAAGCAATATCATCCAGAACCTTATATCCGCCCTGTCTCCTGTCTGGGGCGTGGCGGCCGGTTCTGGGGCTGAGGGTTCCTCCCGGGGCGTTTCCGGCTGATGGGGGGATTCGGGGGTCTTAGGTGTCTTGGGGATATCCGGGACGGCCGGTTCCGCCGCGTCCTTCATCACCACTGTATTCTGGGACACACGTTTCCAGGAATTCTCCTGGGGCTCATAGACATAGACCTGGTTTTTCGTTTCCCCGTCTTCCGTCTCCTCTTCCACCAGTTTAAAGAGAATTTCACTGGCAATATAATAGCCCTGGGGAGCCGCCGTTTCCCGGAGAATGTACATATAGGAATTATCCTCCACGCCATTATTTACCGCCAGGCCCCGGATTTCCCGCTTTATGCCCTCCGAAACCCAGGTTTCCACAGTCTGGCCGCTCCACCTCTCCATTATCATCAGTGAGGCGCCCTTTAGCTCCTCTTCGTTTGCCGCGTCCTGTTTGGATACATAGGCTTCGCTTGTCTTATTTTGCTGCTCCTTTGCCAAAACCACATATTCCGTCTCGTCGTCCACATAAGTAAAGTGCAGGGGAATGGGCGTAGCATCCAGAATGACGCCTCTTGGCGCCTCAAGCTCCCGGATCTCATATTCTCCCGAGTTGGTCCCTTCCTCCTCCCCGTAATGCTCGTCCCGGATGGGAACATCCACATCAAAAACACCTCTGCCGTCACCCCCTGTGACACAGGCAGACAGAAGCTCCCCGGCCTCCGCTATCTTTACGCCCTCCGGTGTATAGATGGGATCTATGGTGTACAGGCCAAATGATACCTCCCCTATGGGCGCGTTTTTCTCCCTGGCCCGCTTAAAGACCCCCACCCCGGGCTTTCTGGAGGTATTCCTGAAAATGGCCTTTACACGCCGGTTTGTCACGGTAAGGGCACCGTCTTTGGGATTGTAGTCCCATCCATCCCCTTTTTCTATAGGCGCATGGTTAAATACAAACTCCTGAAACTGATGCTCCCAGGTAAATGTCACCTTCTGGATTTCCTTTGACCTGGTGTAACCATAAGGAGCCTTTGTCTCCGCCACCTCATAGCTTCCCAGGGGCAGATACGCCTTCACGCTTCCCAGTTCTCCATCGTGAACCACACACACAACCGGATGCCCGTCTGGATAGAGCTTTGTGGACGTCTTTATCCTGTCAACCTGCCCGTCCTCCCCTGTGGTCACCACGGCGGCCGTCTCTCCTTTTTGAAGCCACAATGTCCTCTTCCCGTCCCTGTCCGTCTGCCGGTCCTGGGTAACAATGTCTTCCGCCGCCCGGATGGTGTACTCCGCACCTGCCAGAGGAAGCTCCTCATAAACAAACTGTTTTTTTGTGTGCATGCCGAAAAGCTGGCGGATATCCTGGAGCAGGCTGACATTTTTATAGCCGGTCAGCACCTCCCCTTTTTTTCTGATGGTGAGAAGCCCCCTGGTTTCCCGGTTGTCATACCGTTCCATAATCAGAAGCACGTCCCGCTTCCCCTCATCCCCTTCCAGGATGCTTCCGTCCGGGCCGTTCCCTGAGAATGAAACATACTCCCGGTCTGTAGTCACCTTAAATCTCACATATCCTCCCGGCACATCATTGAAAAAACCGGGCGGTCCTTCCACCTCCTCAATCTGGTAAAGCCCGGCGGCTAAAAGCTCCGGAAGCTGCAGATATCCCTTTTCATTTGTGCAAAAAATATCCTGGTTCACTGTCTCCGGGTAATAGGTGGTGTGGGTAATATAGGTCTTTTCCCCTGTCTCCTTTGAAATCTTCGCCAGTCTGAACTGCGTGTCTGCCAGCAGTACGGTTTTTCCGGTGTCCGCATCCCTTTTATAGAGCTTCAGGAGCTGTTCCACGGCTTCATTGTCAATAACGCCGGAAAAATACACGGCCTCCCAGAACGCGGTGGAATCCCCGGAGGATCTGAGTATGTTTTTTCCGTAGGAGGTCTCCTCTGTGATGCCTGTGGTGAGAATGTGGTCCGATTTTCCCTGGCGGAAAGTCAGCACAAAGGGCGGGGCCATAAAATGATCCTCCGGCACCGTAGTCTCCACCACCAGATACTGTCCGTAGGGCAGATAGGGCGTCGTTACCCGGCCGTCTGCGTCCGAAAAGAGCTCCGCCACGCGATACCGGTGGTTTCCCAGGGGCAGAAGCCTTCCCGCGTCCAGATCGGCTTTTCCGCTCTGCCAGTACCCTTTTGTATCCTCCCGGGCGGAAGAATCCCCCAAATAGAGGGTGGCAATGGCTCCCTCCTCCCCCCGGAAATCATATTTGGGCGTATCCTGTCCGTAATCCTCCACCAGATAGGCCGCCTGGATACTCTTTTCGTCGTAGGTGCCGTCTGGGTTTTGCAAAAAAGCCTCCCGCCTGCCCAGCCTGTCAATGCGGTAGACGGTAAAACCCGCCCCCTCCAGATAGCGGATATTGCCCTGTCCGGCGGCGCTCTCCACCTTTTCAAAGACTGCCTTTGCCTTGATAACCTGCTCCTTACTGCTGTGTACTTCCCGGTGGACATCCGCCGTTGTCTCTCCCTCATAGGGGAGATGTACGTTATAGACTTCCTCATCCAGAAGATATCCCCTGGCGTAGGACAGTTTCTTCCCATCCGGAAGTGTCTGGCCCTTCTGACGCTCCCGGATATAATAGCTTCCCAGATAAAGGTTCTCAAAAACACACGTTCCGTCCGCTATGGTTCCAGATGCCACCAGACTGTCTTTTTTATGGACAACGCCTGTTACGCCGTCCGGATGGACGACGTCCTCCCCGGCAAACAGATCGTAAAGGGCCCCGTCAAGGCTGGCTGTTCCATGGGACATTTCCCCGGAAATATAAGAAGCCGCCTCAATATCCGTCTTAAACATGCGGATGCTTCCTGTTGTCCTGGTGTTCTGGAAAGAGGAGCCCCCGTTTGTAATGGAAATCACCTCACCCTTCATGCTCTCCTTTACCTGGAATTCATGGCGGCGTTTGGTTCCTCCTTCAAAATCCCCGTAATATCCCGTAACACCGCCTCTGTGAGGGGCCAGAGATTCCTCCACATAGAACTTCCCCTGGTTTTTATCCGTGAAAAACAGGTCATCGGAGATATACATATCCCCCTCCCGGCTGACGGAAACCGCCGACGGTTCATACCCGCTTCCGTTCCACTCATAGATGGTAAACTCCGTATCGTCAGCAATCTTACAGCCCGTATCCCTGTCGGTTTTCTGAATCTCGATATGGGCATAGGGGCCAGACTCCTCCAGGCTTCCCCCCTCTCCCGTGGCAGTAAGCAGATACTGGTTTGGCCCAAAGGACCATCCCTCCAGCCCGATGGCCTCAATCTGGGCCTCATGTCCCGGGGCATTCAGCCATTCCACAATGGACCGGAAATAGGAGGCCGCAAAAGCCGCGCTGGGACAGTCGGGGGTTTTGGAAAACAGAGGGGCGATATCCGCAGCCATCTCGTCTCCATTCCCCGTCCAGGCATTGTTTAACACCAGCCAGATGGACGCCTGGATAAGAATATAATTGACCGGGCCGTTGTAAGTGGCCTGGGCTTCTGCGTACTGGGCCAGAAGCCCCCGGATCAGCCGTTCCTTCCCCGCGTCCACGCCAATCGCAGAAAGAGGCACAGACGAATAGACCATGCCCGCTCTCAAGGGCGCGCCAAACCTGGCGCAAAAGGCAGTCTCCCCACTTAAGTGTATTTTGGACATAGTACCGTGCCGGTCGCTTCCAAAGGCCGGAATACTCCCAAGATCCGCAGACAGACGCCCATGAAAGCCCACCACACGTGTATCTCCAAAGCTTAAAGCCCGGGGAACCAGGGCGTACGCCTCCACTATGTCCGCAATATCCTTTGGCCCGTCAGAATCCCCCTTCTCCACGGCCTCATAGACATCGTCCAGGTCATGTCCGTTTTCCGACAAAGCCTGCAGCTGCTCCCTGGTTACAAAACCCCAGATAGTATACCGGAAAAATTCTTCCAGATCAAGGCCTCTGTCACAGAGATTCAGAATCTCCTCCATGGTCTGCCGCCCATAGAAAACACCAGACAGCGGAAAATCCCGTTCTGCTCCCTCCGCCTTCTTTTTCTTTGTCTCATCTGTTAAAGCAGTCCCGGTATCTTCCCCGTTTTCCAAAAGCTCTTTCAGGGATGGCGCCGCCACCCCTGAAACCGCATTTTCCAAGGTTTTCTCCTGGGCTTCCTGCTCTTCATCCGTTTTTTTCTGTTCCCTGGATGGTTCCTCCTGCTCCTTGTCTGACTCCTCCTGTCCTCCTGCCCTTTCCTTTTGTTCTCCGGACGCCTCCGCCTGCTCCACAGCTCCCGTACCTGGCATTTGCGCTCCTGCTCCCGGCATTCCTGCTCCCACTGTCCCGGATGCCAGGCTGGTGCTCCCAAGCAACAGGGAAAGCCCGGTTATCAAGGCGCAGACTGTTCTCCATTTGTTCCGCATAGTACCTCCTTTTCTGATTCTGCTTACAATTACACAAGAAAATATCGCTTGAAAAAGCGGACGAGCCTTATTCTGAAGGGCTCCTTGATGGTAAGGCATATCCGGAAAGGATATCCTCCGTCTTTGATCTTGCTCTGACTATAAACTGCAATCTTTATTTTAGCCTATAAAACAGAAATAGAAAAGGGCAAAACTGTGCCAATTTTGTGCCACACTGTGCCAATTTTATGCCAATTCCGAGCCATTCCTTCCAAGCACGGCGTCAAGAGCCGCAACAGCCTCCCGCCTTCTGCGGTAATAGGTGCGAAAGCTGATATCCTTCGTATGCAGACGAAGGCTTTCCAGAATCTCCTCTGTATTGCGAAGCTGGTGGGGCGAAAGATAGGTGTAATACAAAAGCCAGTAATAGAGCTCCCCTTTCCTGTGCCGGGCTCTGAGCAGCTCTACCGCGTCCTCAAGCCTTTTTATAATCTGCCGGTTCTGTTCTACATATCCCATATGGCAGGGGGATGCCTTCCCCAGACTTTCCTGTGTCTGCCTGAGGGACACCTCCATTCCCCATACCGTATCCCGGTATCCCTTTAAAATCTCTAAGATGCCCGCGTATGCAGACATGCTCTCACTTTCTCTCATATACACCTCCATTTCAGCTCAGCCTCTGGCCAGGCAGACGCTGTTCTTCCTTAATTCATTGCAGATATCCTGTTTCTGGGAATTTAACGGCGAATGAACCGCCAGACAATACAGAAGAACTTCCAGTTACTGTTTTCACTATACACCGGCCGTTTTTTTGTGTCAAGTATTTATTGTTACGGGGGAATCGCCGATTTCCGGATAAAAAAAGACGCCTTCCCCGCAAGGTAAAAGCGCCTTTCATTTCAATTACACATAAGGAATATCTGTATCCGGCTTACTGAATCTGCAACAGGGAAACCTCACCCTTCACCAGCATAGCCGTACACTGCCACACGTCTCTTTCCAGGCGCAGGCTGGCGTCGCCTATGGTGATCTCTGTCTCCGGGAAAGCGATACCGCATACAAGGCGGCGGTTATCCTGCTGTTCATCCAGCACCTTTTTGTCCTCGTCCCTGGCTTCCTCCGCCTCTCTCTTCTCCTTTAGCTGTTTCTCCAGCTGCTTCAGCTTATTCTGGTCTACCGCAAGCTGCATCCGCAGGGCCGGGAGATTTTTCATTTTTGCCGCGCTGTCCGGCTGACGGTCCAGCCTCTCGATCTCTTCCTCCTCCCAGCTTACCTTCTGCTCCAGCTTGGCGTATTCAAAATCCTGGCTGGGCCTTCCACCCAGACGGATTCCTGTGGGATGCCTGGAACGGTTGCCCACAATATTGGCCCGCACCTCCGAGGAGGCCCAGACTTTTCCGCCGATAATAATGCCCCGGCCGGAGCACACCTCGATAATGCCGTCGCAGAATATGGTGCTGTTTATAATGGAGTCTGTCTGCAGGTTTTCCTTCACGCAGACAAAAGCATTCTCCAGATATTTGGCAAAAATATTGTGATGGACCTGGATTACCGCCTGATTGTCGCCTTTTACGCCCTTGACCACCACCAGATCCCCTCCGGCCTCTATGGTGCAGGCCTCCACCACGCCGTCAATAGTGACGTTGCCCATGGCCCGGATGGTAAATCCGCTGCAGGCGTCCCCGTGAATATGTACATCCCCCAGGAAATTAATGTTTCCCGTAGAATAATCTACATTCCCCGCAATCTCCAGCACGGGCTTTACATGAAAGGCCTGGCCCAGAAACTCCACATGGCCTTCCTTGGTGGCCACAAGCCTTACGCCGTCCTCAGACAACGCCGTATTCCTTCCCTGGGGAGCCACCATCCGTTTCCCTTCCCTGGCCGGAATCTCCGTATCCAGAACCGAACGGCCCGGCTTCCCGGGAACAGGCGCGGAAATTTTACAGATCACATCCCCCACCTTTACATTGTGGAAGAGGTTCAGCTCGGCGTAATTCACCTTTTCAAATTCGCCCACCTTCAGCTCCTGCTTCCTTTCCCTGGGAAACATATCCTCCACTTCGCCGTCTTTTCCGTGTACCACACCCTTGCCTCTGGCCGCAAGAAAAAGGTGGAAATACCGCTCGTCACTCTTTGGCAGAGTGTCCATCAGTTCATTATGGATGCCGTAGGTTACCCCCTCTTCCCGGAGGGCCCACACCAGCATGGCGCCGTCCACTTCCCGGCCATTGCCGGAAGGCGGATATACCAGAACCCATGCGGACAGCTCATCCTTGGTGAGAAACACAAGAACCTGGGCGTCCAGATCCGGTTCCGGCTTCTTTTCCGGTTCTATTTTCAGGATATCCCCGGCTTCCTCCTCCCCGGAGTCTGCCTCCTCCAGAGAAAGAAGCGTTTCCGGCTCCTCCGGGAAAATGGGTTCCCCGGCTGTTTCCCCGGGAATTCCCTCCTCTTCCTCCTGGAAGCCAATCTCCGCCAGACGGCTCTCCGACGTCAGGGTCACAAGCATACCCAGACGGTCAAGCTCCTGCTCCAGCTGATCTTCCGGCACAATATCCTCCTCCTCGGAGAATGGGTTCGCCAGACGAAGTATAGGCACGGGAAGCCAGTCCGCATGCTCCTTGCGCAGCCGCCACAGCTTATACAGCGCATGGTCGGAAGGCAGATTCAGAAGCGTTGGATCCAGCATCTGAGGTTCTGGTTCCGGTTTCTGCTTTTCCTCCTGCTCCAGGGGAAGTTCCTCGTTTTCCTTCTCCTTTTTCTCCGGACGCGTTCCAAATATCCTGTTAAAGAATGATTTCTTTGCCATTAAGCCTCAACACCTCCCTTTCAGTCTGCCTTCCAGTTCCTTTATTTTCTCCTGTAGCTTCACATCCTCCGCAAGGTCGTGATCCTTGCCGCTTAAGGCCTCCCTGCACAGGCGCAGGGCTTCCTTTTCATCCTGTTTTACCCCTTTACCTTTTGCATAGCACAGGGCCAGGTGATAGAGCCCCTCCGCATCGTTCTCCTTTGCGGATTTCCGGTAATATTCCAGAGCCTTATCAATGTCTGCCTCCACAACGATACCGGTTTCATAAAACCGTCCCAGGGCGCACAGGGCGCTGCCGCTTCCAAGTTCAGCCCCTTTCTGGTAACAGGCCAGAGCTTCCTTCAGGTCTACGTGAAGCCCCTGGCCCCGCTCATAGCATTCTCCCAGATTGTACAGGGCGTAAGCGCTTTTCTTTTCCGCCGCCATTTTGTAGAGTCTCACAGCCTCGACAAAATCCTGTTCCACTCCCTGGCCCTTCCGGTAAAGCTCTCCTAAATTATTCATGGCTTCCCGATCCCCTTTGTCCGCTGCCTGCCTGTACCAGCGGACCGCTTCCTTATAATCCCGTTGGGAGACGCCTTTTCCGTTGTCATAGCACCAGGCCAGATTGAACATGGCCGTAACGCACCCTGCTTCCGCTCCCTTCCGATACCATTTCAAAGCCTCGGCCCAGTCCTGCTCCACGCCAAAACCATTTTCGTACATCCATCCGATGGAACACATGGAATCCGCGTCCCCCTGGTCCGCCGCTTTCTGAAACCACTCCATGGCTGCGGCATAGTCTTTCTTCACACCGCTGCCGTTTAAATAGCAGTTCCCCAGGCTGTTCTGGCCACGGCTCTGTCCGTGCTCCGCCGCCTTCCGGTAAAGTTCCGCCGCCTTTTCCCTGTCCTGGGCAATGCCTTTTCCGTTTTCATAGCACCAGGCCAGATTGCTTATGGAGGTGATATTTCCGGCGTCTGCCCCTTTCCGATACCACTCCACGGCTTTCTTCCAGTCCTTTTCGGTTCCGTAACCATTTTCATAGAGCCATCCGATGGTACACATGGCCCGGGCATAGCCCTGCTCCGCAGATTTTTGCATCCAGAAAAGGCCCTGAATGTAATCCTGCTCCACGCCTTCCCCGTGGACATAGCACCAGCCCAGGTTGTTCTGCGCCCGGGCGCTTCCCCGGTCTGCCGATACCCGGTACCAGTGGAGAGATTTTTCCCAGTTTTTCTCCACACCCTCCCCATACTCATAGCACCAGCCCAGATTGCACTGGGCCGCGACGTCCCCCAGATCTGCCGCCTCCCGATAGTAGCGGGCCGCCGTCTCCATGTTCTTCTCCACACCGTAACCGCACTCGTAGCACAGTCCCAGCTCTCTAAGGGCCCTGGGGAAACGAAGCTCTGCTGCCGTCTTATACCAGTAAAACGCCTGGGCCGGATAGCCGGGCACACCTGCGCCCTTCTCATAGCACCAGGCCAGATTGCACATGGCCAGAGGATCCCCCTGCCGGGCGCCTTCCCAGTAAAATCTTGCAGCCAGCACCAGGTCCTGCTCTATCCACTCAGAAAATTCCACATTTGTCCCACAATTCATATACACCTCTGTTCCAGCTCCTCAGATTCCTCCGTGTGCTGTAGGGGAACCTTACGTTTTCCGGTTCCGCAGCCTACAATTTCCCGGCTCCCTGTCCGATATCCACCACGTAGAATTCCGCCTTATTTCCCGTGCGCTTCTCGTAGGCCCCTCCGACCTTTTGGATAAAGTCGTCTACACAGTCCGTTTCCACAATGCTTACCGTGCAGCCCCCAAAGCCGCCCCCTGTCATACGGGAGCCGAGGACGCCTGGAAGCTTCCAGGCCTCCTCCGCCAGAATATCCATTTCAGGGCAGGACACCTCGTAGTCGTCCCGCAGGGATACGTGGGAGGCGTTCATAAGCTTTCCAAAAGCCTTAATGTCATTTTCCTTCAGCGCCTGGACAGCCGCAAGGGTTCTCTGGTTCTCGTAGACCGCGTGCTTCGCCCTTCTTCTCTCCACCGGGTCAGCGACTGCCTCCTTGTGGGCCTCAAAGGTCTCTGTATCCAGATCTCCCAGTGTTTTTATGTCAACCACCTTCTGTAACTGTTCCAGCGCGGACTCGCATTGCCGTCGGCGCACATTGTACTCCGATCCCACCAGGCTGTGTTTTACATTGCTGTTAGCAATGACGATTCTGGCAGCCGCAAGCTTCACAGAGGCGTACTCATAGGATAAATCCGCCGTATTAAGGAAAATGGCGTGATCTTTTTTTCCCATGGCGCTGGCAAACTGATCCATAATGCCGCAGTTCATGCCGTTGAAATTGTTCTCTGAAAACTGGCCGATAAGCGCGATTTCCACCTGGCTTACCTCAAAGCCAAAGAGGTCCCTTAGCACAACGCCTGTGAGCACTTCCAGGGACGCGGACGAGGAAAGTCCAGACCCGTTGGGGATATCCCCGTAAATCACCAGATCCATGCCGGCGGGAATACGATACCCCTTCTCCCCAAAGGCCCAGAGCACGCCCTTGGGATAATTGGTCCAGCCCGCTTCCTCCCTGTAAACCAGATCCTCCAGGCTGGTGGCGATAACCCCCGCCCTCTCAAAATTCATGGAGTAAAAACGAATCGTCCCGTCCTCCCGCTTCCTGGCCGCCGCGTAAGTACCCATAGTCAGCGCACAGGGAAATACATGGCCTCCGTTGTAATCTGTATGCTCGCCGATAAGATTCACGCGTCCCGGCGCAAAATAGGTACGGATATCCCCGTCCCCTCCGAACAGTTCCGCAAATTTTTCTAATACACGATTCTTCATTTGAAAAGCCTCCGCCTTTTATCAATGATTTTTCTTCTAGTATAATAAAAAAACAGAGCTCTGTCCAGTGTCAGATTCAGAAGGTTTTATTCTCCGGAAGCTGCGCTTTTCCCCATTAACAGGCATTTCCGGTAAGGGGGATTTCATAAGCCTTTTTCTCCAGATACTCCCAGTTTTCATTCCCAACAGGTTCATAAGATGTCCATGCTACTTTAAGCTGGTTTTCAGATAGATAAAATTTAATACAGGTCTCAACACCGTTACTTGTATCAATAGCAGGTTCTGCTACATAATCAAACGTGTAAACCATGTGTTTCTGGGTCCAGTCCGAAGTATCCCGATAATAGACCGCCGCATTTTCCTCTGGTATCCTTATCAGGCCAAACAGCTTCCTGCTTTCTTTTTTTCCAGGGACATAGAAGTAGCATCGCGTATCATTTGAGGTGATGTAAAATTCATTTTCTCCCCCCTTGTCCTGGAACAGAATCTCACCGTCACTAAGGTCCAGCAAAAGCAGATCGCTTCCTTTCAGCCAGCCTTCCACATAGCCATTGTGGTGGGGAGCTGTCCAGTGTTCTGTGCAAACCCAGATCCTGTCAGCTTCCTGCAGAATTCCGCGCATTGTTCTGCTCCCCCTACGGGGATATTCATATAATACAGAACCATTTTCATCCAGGACCTGCATATCGTAGTCGTAAGTTTTCCCGTAATCCTCTGCTTTTTCCCACTTCAGATAGCAGGAGCTTCCTTCAATGGGAAATTTTTCCTCATAAGAATAGCAATTCATGGTATAGCCTGATGGAGCTATCACTTCATATATTGTTGCACCTGCTGTTGGATTACAGCCGGTCAGCAATAGAGCAGTTATTGCCACACAGCATAGAAAAACGGCATGGCGCAGAATCCTTGCTTTCATACTCTGTCCTGTTCTCCTTTTCATGCCAGACAAAAAGGCGCTCACCGCCACGCAGTTCCTTGCGGGCATAAGAGCGCCACCGTTGACGGTATAAAACTAAATACAAGGGATTATGTTTGTCAGGTTTTTGCAGGTAATCTGCAAAATATATCACTGCAATTATACCAGAAATATGTCTCTCCCGCAAGAGAAGGAAGGCTTTATTCCCCGGAAGCTCCCCCGCCCATAATCCTGGCGGAGAGCCGGACTTCCTCTGGCAGCCGGTATTTTTCTGCGTATGTCCGGAACCCTTTTTTAAAATCTTCGCTGTCATTTCGGAAGCTTCGCAGGGATTCGTGGAGGTTCATGCGCTGATGTGCCATATCTATCACACACCCGGCAATATTTGAACAGTGATCGGCGGTGCGCTCAAGGTCCGTCAGAAGATCAGACCAGATAAATCCCGCCTCAATGGAGCATTTCCCCTGTTGTAGCCGGAGAATATGGCGCATGCGCATCTCCTCCTTCAAATGGTCAATAACCTGCTCCAGGGGCTCCACCCTGTAAGCAGCCTCCAGATCATCCATGAGGAACGCCCGGCGGGACAATTCCAGAATCTCATTTACCGCACCGGAAATCACCGTGATCTCGGCGGACGCCTGGTCCGTGAAGCCAAGCCCCTTGTCACGCATTTCCTCCACGGATTCCAGAAGGTTTACGGCGTGGTCGGAAATCCGCTCCATATCGCCGATAATTTTTAAGAGTTTGGCCCCCTGGGCGCTGTCCTCCCCGCTGCTTGGCTTCCCGCTTAAGCGTACCAGGTAAGTGCCCAGAATATCCTCATAGTGATCCGTCTTTTCCTCCTTTTCCCGGATGGATGCCGCAATTTCCGGGGAATAGCTTCCCAGCATGGAAATCCCCTGTCGCAGGGCGTCCACAGCCATATCCGCCATCTCTCCCGCCACCTCCTGGCAGCGCTTCAGGGCAATGGGCGGGGTGGCCAGGAGACGCTCGTCAAGCTCTACAGGCGGCTCCGGCTTCCTGGCGTCGGGAACCAGGCGGATCACCAGCTTTTCCAGGAATCCCGACAGAGGCATCATAAGCGCCGTACAGAGAATATTAAACACGGAATGGGCCACGGCAATGCCCAGAAGGGAGGCCGGCTCCCCTAAAAATGCAGGGGCCAGAAACGCCTTCACCATACAGAAGGCCCCAAGCCAGACTGTTGTGCCGATTACATTAAAAGAAAGATGCACCATTGCCGCACGCCTGGCGTTTTTGTTGGCGCCCACTGAGGATAGCATGGCCGTCACACAGGTTCCGATATTCTGTCCCATGATAATGGGGATGGCCGCGCCGTAGGAAACCTGCCCCGTCACAGCCAGGGCCTGGAGAATACCCACCGATGCTGAGCTGGACTGGATAATCGCCGTGAGAACCGTTCCCGCCAGCACTCCCAGGACAGGGTTCTGGAACAGGAGAAAGAGCTCCCGGAATCCCGGCATATCCCCCAGGCCGGAAACAGCCCCGGACATGGTCTCCATGCCTGTCATCAGCGTGGCAAATCCCAGTAAAATCATGCCCGTATCCTTTTTGCGGTCATTCTTGAAAAAGAGGTAAAAGACAATGCCCACAAAAGCCAGAACCGGCGTAAAGGAGGATGGTTTTAGGAGGCGCACAAACAGGTTTCCGCTGTCAATCCCCGCAAGGCTTAAAACCCACGCCGTAACCGTAGTACCGATATTGGCCCCCATAATCACGTTGATGGCCTGCTTCAAGGTCATAAGGCCGGAATTTACAAACCCCACCACCATAACCGTGGCCGCGGAGGAGCTCTGGATCACCGCCGTGACCCCAAGGCCGGTGAGAAGTCCCGCCGCCCGGTTTGTGGTAAGCCTGCCAAGAAGAAGCCTAAGCTTTTCCCCGGCCCTGCGCTCCAGCGCCTGTCCCATAACGCTCATGCCAAACAGAAAGAGGCTTAAGCCCCCAAGCATTGTAAGCAAATGAAAAATATCCATAAAATTCCCACCCTTTCACTAAGATTTTCCCTTATTTAAAGGGAAACGCACCGTTATGGTAGTGCCGCCGTTTACCGTGCTGCGGATATCTATTTCCCCGTGGTGAAGTTTCACCCCATGCTTCACAATGGACAGTCCCAGGCCTGTCCCTCCGATCTCCTTTGAGTGGCTTTTATCCACCCGGTAAAACCGCTCGAAAATACGCTCCTGGTGCTGGGGTAAAATTCCGATGCCTGTGTCTTTTACGGAGAATACCGCCTCCTCTCCCTGTGTTTTCACCGTCACAAGGACAGAGCCGCCCCTGCGGTTATACTTGACGGCATTGTCGCAGAGATTGAATACAATGCCCTGGAGGGCCTGTGGTACGCCGTAAACCATGACGGATTCCCCCGCAAGCTCCAGGGAGATTCCCATAATTCCGGCCTCCGGCAAGAGGGAATCAAGCGCCTCCCTGGCCAGGGAACAGAGGTCCGTCTCCTCCCATTTTCCATTCTCCACCCCCTCGTCCAGGCGGGAGAGCTTAAGAATATCCTCCACCAGACGGATCATGCGCTGCGCCTCCGTGTAAATCCGCCTGGAAAAATCCGGGATATCTTCCTCCTTTACCATGCCGTTGGCCAGAAGCTCCGCGCTTCCCGAGATGGTGTGAAGGGGTGTTTTCAACTCATGGGAGACATTTGCCGTAAACTCCCGGCGGAGCTGCTGCGCATTCTCCTTTTCCTCCATATCCTGGAGAAGCTTCTCCTGCTGGATCGCGATCTGCCGCTGCTGCGCCGCAATCCGGCAAAGAAGGGGAAGAAGCTCCTCGTAAGCTTCGCTGTCCTGGGGATTTTCCAGATCCATCTCATTCAGAGGCTTTACAATGGCCCTGGACAGACGGCCCGCCAATACCAGGGAGAGAATCACAGCCGCGGCGAAAATCATGCAGATGGGCTGAAGCATGCCAAAAACCAGGGTAAGGGGCGTGCTCTGGGCGATGGAAAGACGAAGCACCGTGCCGTCCGGAAGCCGCCTGGCACAATACAGGGAGCGTTCCAGCAGAGTCTGGGAATACCGGGCACTCTCCCCTTGGCCTTCCTGGAGCGCCTGGCGGATTTCCTCTCTCTCCAGATGATTTTCCATCTCCCCGTATCCTGCCCGGCTGTCATAGAGGACGGTTCCGTCCCTGTCAATCCAGGTAATGCGGTAGTCCTCCACGTCAAGCCCCTCAAAATAATTCATTCCTTCATGGGCCGCTCCCTGGGCGGCCAGATTTGTCTGCATCCGAAGCTGTCCCTGCTGGATTTCCGAAAAATAACGGTACAAAACCCCCAGAAACAGAACTAGCGAAGCCAGGAACACCCCCATAGCCGCCACGCAGACTGATTTAAAAATCCGTTTTGTCATATCCTGGCCTCCATCCGGTATCCCACGCCCCGGACCGTCTCAATATATTCCCCACAATCCCCAAGCCTGGAGCGAAGCGTGCCGATATGCACATCCACCGTGCGTGTTTCCCCCATATAGGAAGCTCCCCAGACCTGCTGTAAAAGCTGCTCCCTGGTAAATACGCGTCCCATATTTTCCATAAACAGACGGAGCAGTTCATATTCCTTCAAGGTAAGGGAAATGCGCTCCCCTTTTACAAAAACCCGGTGTTCCCCCGGATTCATTTCCAGACAGCCTGTCCTCAGAATTTTTTTCTCCTCCTTTGGCCGGCTCCGGCGCAGGACAGCCCTCACCCGGGAAATCATTTCCATCATCCCAAAGGGCTTTGCCAGGTAATCGTCGGCTCCCAGGTCAAGGCCGGTAATCTTGTCGTATTCCGTTCCTTTGGCGGTGGCCATAATCACCGGAATATCCGCCGTGGACGCCCCGGCCCGAAGCCGTTTCAAAAGGACGATTCCGTCCTCCCCGGGAAGCATAATATCCAGCATAACAAGCTCTGGCAGTTCTTTCTCAAGTCCCCGGAAAAATTCTTCGCCGTCCGAAAAACCTCTCGCCTCAAATCCGGCGGTATTCAGCGTATAAATCATCAGATCCCGCACTGCGGCATCGTCTTCCACACAGAAAATCATGTTTTTTCCCCTTTTGTATTCTGTATTTGTATCTATCATACAATAGTATGTTCAAATCTGTAATCCTTGTATTGTAAAATCTTTGTAAAATTATAAAAAAATACAGACTCCGGCCCTCCCCGACGGATTCTGGGCCCGGCGTTTCACCGGACGAAGGCCACGGCGTCTCCTTTTGCCCCGGCTGCTCCTGTACCTCCTCCTTTCGCTTCCCCGGCGTTCATCCTTTCGTTTCCTCTGCTTCCTTCCCCGCTTTCCCATCTTCACCCTCCTTTTCCTGTTTTTCCCAAATGCGTTGACAGTCTCCCCACTTTCCGGTATAATGGTTTTGTTAAGAAATCAAAACCTTCTTTCATAGCGTCTGGATAGTTCCCAGGCGCTTTTTTGTTGCTTTGCAACGTTCTGTTACTTTATTTTAACATTTTCTTCTTAAAAATGCTACATTATGTTGCTTTTTAATCTCAAAAACTTCCTATACTTAAACGTGGATGGAGATGATGGTGTGAAAAACAGCCGATTGGCGCAGAAACTGCGTGAATTGCGAAAAGCCCACTCCTATACACAGTACGATGTGGCAACCATGCTTGGAGTGGTGAGGCAGACCTATTCCCACTATGAAACGGGAAAAAGGGTTCCGGACCCGGAAACCCTTTATAAGCTGGCCGGGTTTTACAACATATCAGTGGAAGATCTCATGCATCTGGCCATAGAGCTGGACGAAGCGGATTATTTTGACGCTCCCGCGGCCACCCGGTCAAGCCACGCCCTGGATGCGTTTCTTTCCTATACAAATAATCCGGCAAATCAGAAAAAACTTAAGACCTTATCCTCCTCCGAAAAGGAGCTTCTCTTCTACTTTTCCCTCCTCTCCCCGGAAAACCGGCGGGAAATCCTGGACTTCCTGAAAATCAAGGCTGTAAAAACCTGTGAAAAGCAGTAAGCCTGTTTTCCCTTCTGGCTGTTTTTACGCCCCCTGTTTTCCGGGAAGCGCCAGTCCCGCCAGCTGCTCCAGAATATTCCCGCCTCCGCTTAGGGAGATGGAACCCACCTTGTCGCAGATGCGCTCCAGGTATTCCAGCTCCTTCAGACGGTAGAGTATCTCATTTTCCTCCATAAGTCTGGCCGTATTGAGAAGGCTTCTGGTGGAGGCCACCTCCTCACGCCTCATAATGACATTGGACTGGGCCTTCTTCTCCGCCACAAGGACCGTATTCATAATGTCTCGGATTTCCCCAGGCAGGATAATGTCCTTGATGCCCACATTGTGAATGCGGACACAGTATTCCTCCTGGTTCTCCTCCATGCGCTCCTTAAGGAAATGGCCGATCTCCTCCTTCTGGGCCAGAAGCTCATCCAGGCGGTACTGCCCCACATACTCCCTGGCAAGAAGCTGGAGACGGGTATACAGGAAGTTCCCCACGCCCTCCATCTTCCGCGCCAGTGCCAGGGGATCCGTGATCTGATATGCACAGAGCATATTCAGGCGGACGCCCACCTTGTCGGCCGTCAGGATTTCCTGGCCGGAAACATCCAGCTGGCGGACCTTCAGATCGTATATTTTGTGGGAAATCTCATGGGCATACGCCCAGTAGTAGTAGACGCCGCAGTTAAGCTGCTCCTGGTACTGGCCGTCTATGTACAAAAGGGCCGTCTCCCCCTCCTCCACAACAATTCTCCTGTAAAGCCTTGGGGGAATCAGATGGCGGTACATGGAGGGCACCTGCTCCTCCTCTATCTTAAAGCCGGTCACATTCACCAGACGGATCTCATGCTTCTCAAACACATTCCAGTAGAGGGCCTCCCCGTCCATAAGCACCTCCCTGTAGATGCCGTTTACCATGTGAAAGCCAATGCAGGAATCCGGAATCTGCACGCGGAGCACCCGCTTCTCAAACTCCGGGCGCTGCATCAGTACCTCCACCGGAAGCCCCCCGGTGTCCACCTTTCCCATCATGGACACGGTTTTCAGCTCATAGCCTCTCCAGGATGCAACGTTTTGTTTCCCTGCAAACAGGATTTCTTTTAAGATCCCGTTCTTCATAAGATAGCCGCATTCCTGCTCCTTCAATATATATTTCATATGTTACCTCCTATTCCAGTTCCACATCCGCAATGTTTTGTTTCAGGGAAATAAGCCTGCCTTTCCCACCGGGAAAAACGGGGACGGGCCTTTCAGAAGGCTCTCCTCCTGGGAAGGACGCCGGACCTTTCAGGTGGGCGCTGTTCCCTGGTCTTTGCCTCCGGTATCCGGATCCGTACTGCCTTCTCCCCGGCCGCTATGTCCCACCTTTGCAGGGAAAGACAATAGCCGGGAAAAGCATGCTTTTTTTCCGTTTCTGGTCTGTAATGGACAATTACAGTCGTAGATATGATTGCTTTTACCACCTCAGCCACCTGTCTTTGACAGGGGAGGATTCGAACCTCCGAAACATCATTCCTCTCTTCCATCCGTTCCGGTACGCCCTCCGCCCAGAGGACGGGAGCGCCACCAAGGCCTTTTGAACCTTTAGTCCCGGGGAACGGGGAATTTTTATCGCAACCGGTTAAAAACCGGCGGATTCCTTATTTTTGCCCTGTGGGCATCCAGGCGCCGCCCTGGAAAAATTACGCAAAACAGCCCTAGCCTTTTACCACTCCGATTGTGCGCAGACGGCGTACAGGCGTAACCAGATCCTGCTGGTTCTCCATCACAAGGTCAATATCCTTGTAGGCAAAGCGGCTCTCCTCCGCCACATCCCGTTTGTTTTTCTTTCCCAGAATCACGCCCCGGTCCTTCAGATCCACCAGAACCTCCTCACAGGTAAAGGCGTTCATGGCCCCTTTCCTGGAATAGGCCCGGCCTGCGCCGTGGGAGGAGGAACAGAAGCTCTCCGGGTTTCCCTTTCCCATAACCACATAGCTGAAAGAACCCATGGCCCCGGGAATCACCGTCAGCTCCCCGTTTCTGGCCCGCACAGCGCCCTTCCGGTGTACCCACACGTTTTCCCCGTAATGCTTCTCCAGGGCCGCGTAATTGTGGTGGCAGTTGATCTCCTCCCGGTATTCCAGGGAAAGCTCTGTATACCTGCCAATCCATTTCTCCAGAATGGCCTTTACTGCCAGCATCATCTTCTCCCGGTTCTCCCTGGCAAATCCCATGGCCAGCTCCATCCAGTCCAGATACTGGCGTCCCTCCTTTGTCTCCACCGGAAGAAAAGCCAGCCGGAAGGTATCCGGCACCTGGCTGTACCACCGGGCGTTTAACTCCCTGGCTTTGTGATGGAAATAGTCGCAGACGGATTTTCCGAAATGACGGCTTCCCGAGTGAAGCATCACCGAGAGAAGCCCCTTCTCATCCTCCTGGAGCTCAATAAAATGATTGCCGCCTCCCAGGGTTCCGATCTGGTAGTAGCCTGCCTCAAGCTGACCCAGAAGCTCCCCGTTCTCCTCATAGCGGGAAAATTCTGCAAAGGCTGTATCCATGGTGTAGCAGGGCATCTCCGTCTTGTGATGGGCAAACCCTACGGGAATATTTCTAAGGATATCTCCCACCATGCCCTGGAGCAGGTTTCCGTTTCCGGTCATGGTGGTTTTCAGTACCTCCACCGGAATATTGGTTCCCACATAGGCCATGCCGCAGCCGATATCCACCCCCACCGCGTTGGGGATCACCACATCCTTTGCGGCGATAACGCCGCCGATGGGCATTCCCATACCCGCATGGGTGTCTGGCATCAGACAGACCCATTTATGTAAGAAAGGAAGCTGCATCAGATGATACGCCTGTTCCAGACATCCCGCCTCCAGATCCTTCTCCTCTTTTAACCATACCTTCAAGGGATATTTTCCCATTTCTTTTTGCAACACGAACATCTTCTCACATCCTTTCCCCATCTGTCGTCTTTGTCGTGTCTTATTTTTCCCGGCTGTCCTGTGTTTTGTCCGGGTATGCTCCTATCATAGCGGATCTGGCGGCATTTATCATTTAAAAAAAGTTGCGAACTTCTATTTTCTGGAATTTTTTCCTGCAATCAGATAAGGGATTGACGAATAGACCGAATGATGCGAAAATAAAACTATAGTAACCGGCTGGGAGCCATTAAGAAAAATCAGATTTCTCCCGGGAAAGGAGCCGACCATGTCAAGACCCGAATACGAAAGAGCCAGAAGGCTTGCACAGAAAGCATACCGTTCTTCCCTGTTAAAGGGCAGCTATCCTTACCTGCAGGTACTGGACGAAATTCTTTCCTATACAAAAACAACCACGGAACAGGATCTGGGGCTTGTGGAAATTCCCCTGGAACTTGTTGTGGGAACAAAAACAGCGGGAAGGACCGCCGCGTTTGCCAGCAATTTTATGCCCCTCCTTCCCGATGATTCCGAGTTTGCCGCTAAATGGATCAGCCTCTACGAGGCCCATACGGAAGAGGGCATCCGGGATCCCATTATCGCCTATGAATTTATGAACCACTACTATGTGGTAGAGGGAAACAAGCGGGTCAGCGTCTTAAAATACGCCGGCGCAGTGAGCATTTCCGGCTATGTCACCCGGGTTATCCCCCCTAAAACCGACACAAAGGAAGTCCGGCTCTACTATGAGTTTATGGATTTCTACAAGCTTACGGCCATAAACGATATCTGGCTCAGCCAGGAGGGAAGCTACCAGAAGCTTCTTAAGCTATTAAATAAAGCCCCGGATTATGTGTGGAGCCGGGAAGAGCGGGTGGATTTCCACTCCTCCTTCATCCATTTTACGGATGTGTTTGAGGAAAAGGGGGGGAAAGAGCTGCTTTTAACACCTGGCGACGCCTTCCTGGTGTACCTGGGCGTGTACGGCTATGAGGGATTCTGGGAAAAGCCCTACAGCCTGGTGCAAAAAGAAGTGGCCAAGATCTGGGGGGATTTTGAGATCTACCCCAAAAAGCCTTCCCTGGAGCTGGTGATGAACCCGGAGGAGACGCCCCAGAAGCCGATTATCAACCGGCTGCTTCCCATTGCGCCGCCTCTGGTTAAGATTGCCTTCCTCCACGATAAGACCCGGGAAACCTCCAGCTGGACCTACGGCCACGAGCTGGGTCGGGAGCATGTAAACGCAGTCTTTAAGGGGCGCATCGTCACCACCTGCTACGAGAACATCAACACGGAGGAGCTGGGGCTTAAGACCATCGACGAGGCGGTAGCCGACGGAAACCGGATTATCTTTACCACCACCCCCAAGCTTCTGGGCGCCAGCGTAAAGGCCGCCATCAGGCATCCGGAAATCAAAATCCTCAACTGCTCCCTGCACACCTACAGCGGGCACCTCAGGACCTATTACGGGCGTTTGTACGAGGCGAAATTCCTCACGGGAGCCCTGGCGGGCATTTTAACTGAAAACGGCCAGGTGGGATATCTGGCGGACTACCCCATTTTTGGCATGACCGCCAACATCAACGCCTTTGCCCTGGGGGTAAAAATGACAAATCCCAAAGCCACCGTGCATCTGGAGTGGTCCACGGTGAAAGACCGGAATCCGGAAGAAATTTTCCGTGAGAAAAACATTTCCTATATCTCCGGCCAGGATCTTATCACCCCCCAGAACGCTTCCCGGAAGTTCGGCCTCTATGATATCCGGGGGGAAGAGATGGTCAATGTGGCCTCCTCCATCTGGCATTGGGGCAAATTTTACGAGCGCATTATCCACAGCATTTTAAACGGGGCCTGGAAAAAGGATACCCCCGGCCGGCATCACAAGGCCATCAACTACTGGTGGGGCCTCTCCTCCGGCATGATCGACGTGATCTGTACCAAGAATATTCCCTCCCAGACCCAGTGGCTTGTGGAGCTTCTGAAAAAGGAGATCGCCGTGTTCCATTACGAGCCGTTTTCCGGAAATCTCTACGACCAGGCGGGAGCTCTTCGAAGCGAGGAAGGACAGATTCTCTCCCCGGAGGAGATTATCACCATGGACTGGCTTTTGGACAACGTGGACGGGGAAATCCCGGATATCGATTCCCTTATGGAGGAGGCGCGGCCAATGGTAATGCTCCAGGGCATCCGGATGCCTCTGGAATAGAGACTGAAAATCTGTATGCTTATAAAAGAGGAGGTACACGCTGTATGCACCTCCTCTTATTATGTACCTCTGTCTGATCCTGTCTTTGTCTTATTTCCTGTCAAAATAGGGGGATTTCCCGGTAGCGCTTAAGGGAATCCCAAAGGCCTGGCAAACCTCCTGCTCAAAGAAATCCAGCTCCATGGCCGCCCTGCCAATGGAGAACATCACCCGGTTATCTATGCGCCTGTCTGCCGCCACGCTGATGGCGGACCCCAGGGCAATACCTATATCTATGGAAATATAGGCGCATCTTCCGCCCTTCTCCACACACTCCTTACAGTTCTTAAATCCGCAGTACTGACATCCTTCATTAAGCCCCCGGACTATATCCGGGTGTCCCATCAGCACCACCGCAGCGCTATTGCGCACGTTTCCCGCGTCCCGGCGCAGGAAATCCATGCCGGTCTCCTCCGCCAGCGCCTCCATCTTTTCTGCCAGCCTCTCCTTCTGGTCCCCTGTGACAATGCAGGTCTTTAGATAATCAAGCCCCCTGGTCCTGGGCGCCGTCCTGGCAGCCGCACACATGGCCCTGGCCGTTTCCAGAACCGCCTCTTCCTCCGCCTGTTTCGATGAAATAACCATACCGTATCCTCCTGTTATAATTTCCCCGGCCGCCTTTCCAGGCCCATGGCGCGGGAAAGGCGCCCCGGGCTGTTACTGTTTTTGTTCCGCATCTGTTTTTATTCCACGGGTTCCTCCGGGATAAATACCCGCCGCTTCTCCTGGGGCTCTTCCTGGGAAGCCCGCTCCTTTGCCTCCATGGTAAAATATTCCTGGGAATTAAGAAACGCCTTGCCCCGGCGGTCGATCTTCTCATAGGTTCCCTCTGCCGTCAGCACATGGGCCTTCACCGTATCCTCCAGAAGGATATCCAGAATATGCATCACTTCCCTCTTTAATTCCTCCTGCCAGATAGGGAAGAGAATCTCCACCCGTCTGTCCAGATTCCTTGGCATCCAGTCCGCGCTGGCACAGTAGACCTCCTCCGCGCCGTTGTTGTAGAAGTAGAAAATACGGCTGTGTTCCAGGAAATTTCCCACAATGGAGCGCACCTCAATATTGTCGCTGACCCCGGGAATGCCTGTCTTGAGACAGCAGATTCCCCGGACAATCAGTTCCACCTTCACCCCGGCCATGGAGGCCTCGTAGAGGGAGGCAATAATCTCCTGGTCACACAGGGAATTCATCTTTGCCCGGATATGGGCCTCCTCCCCCTTCTGGGCGTGCTCCTTTTCCCGGCGGATCAGCTGCAAAAACCGGTCCCGCAGCCAAAGGGGAGCCAGGGATAAGGTGTGCCAGCTTCTTGGCTCCGAATAGCCGGAGAGCATGTTGAAAACTGCCGTGGCATCCTCCCCGATTAGGGCCGAGCAGGTGAGAAGCCCCAGGTCGGTGTAAAGCTTGGCCGTGGAGTCGTTATAGTTTCCCGTTCCCAGATGCACATAGCGGCGGATGCCGTCCTCCTCCCGCCGCACCACCAGGGTAATCTTGCTGTGGGTCTTGAGGCCCACCAGGCCGTAAATCACATGGCAGCCTGCTTTCTCCAGCATCTTGGCCCAGATAATATTGTTCTCCTCATCAAAGCGGGCTTTCAGCTCCACCAGCACCGACACCTGCTTGCCGTTCTCCGCCGCCTGAGCCAGGGCCGCAATAATGGGGGAATTTCCGCTTACCCGGTAAAGAGTCTGCTTGATGGCCAGCACCTGGGGATCCCTGGCCGCCTGTTTTACAAAGCGCACCACCGGCTCAAAGGTCTGAAAGGGATGATGCAGAAGAATATCCCCTTTGCGGATCTGCTCAAAAATATCGCAGTCCGAAGGCAGCTCCCGCACCTGGGCGGGCTTATGGGCAGGGGCCTTCAGCGCGTCAAAGCCCTCCATGCCGTACATTTTCATGAGAAAGGTCAGATCCAGCGGCCCGTTAATGCCAAAGATGGAGTCCTCCTTAATGGACAATTCCTTGCGGAGCAGCTTCAGGAGACGCTTATCCATCTTCTCCTCCACCTCCAGGCGGATGGCCTCCCCCCACTGGCGCTTCTTAAGCTGCTTCTGAATCTCTTTCAGAAGATCCTCCGCCTCATCCTCCTCGATGGTCAGATCGGCGTTTCGCATAATCCGGTAGGGATGAGCGCACACAATGTCATAGCTTAGGAAAAGCTGTTCCATATTCCGCTCGATGATCTCCTCCAGGAGAATCACCACCCGGGTTCCATCCGGCAAATCCGGAAGCCGCACAAGCCTGGGCAGGCCGGAAGGCACCTGAACCGTGGCAAATTCCAGCTCCGGCTCCTTATTTTTCTCCTTCTTCTTATCCTTCCCGGACTCCCCATCCGCCTTTTTGTCTGTCCGGAGGTCTTTTTTAATAAGAAGCGCCCCGATATTGAGGCTCTTGTTGCGAATCAGCGGAAACGGCCTGGAGGAATCCACCGCCATAGGGGTCAGCACCGGATACACATTCTCACGGAAATAGGCGTCCACATAAGCTCCCTGCTCCCTGGTGAGATCCTCGTGCTCCTGCACTACATAGAGCCCGTGCTGCCGCAAAAGAGGCAAAAGAGACCGGGAATAAGTGGAATACTGCAGGTTTACAAGATTCCCCGTCACCGCCAGAATTTCCCGAAGCTGCTCTCCCGGCGTCATCCCCGCAATATCTTTGCGGGTATATCTGGCGTTAACCATATCTTTTAGGGACGCCACCCGGATCATAAAAAACTCATCCAGATTGGAGGCGGTAATCCCCAGAAACTTTAACCGCTCAAACAGGGGATTATTCTTATCCCTGGCCTCCTCCAGCACCCGCTCATTAAACTGGAGCCAGCTCAGCTCTCTGTTTTTATAATACTGATAATCCGTAACGTCAATCGCTTCCATGCTGTTGTCTCACCTTTCTGATTGCCTCTAAATATGCTTTTTCTGCCGGATCACCGGCCGCACGCTGAATACCGTCTCAAAAAACTCTGCCTTGTCGGAAAACAGCCCCTGCTCCAGGGAAATATCCTCCACCGTGTCCACCTGCACCACAAGCTCCTTCTCCTTGCGGGTCACCTTCACGTTCTTAAACTTCTGCTTGTGGCTGCGGTCCATGGCGTTGGCCACCCGCAGAATGGCACTGATCTTGGCAATAAGCAGATAATCCGCCCGCTCAAGGCCGGAGCCAAAGGATACCTCCTCAAAGCTTGCAAATTCCCGGGTATTAAACCGCACAGCGTTGGCAATAATCTCCCGCTCCCGGTGGGAGAGCCCGATAATCTCCGTTGCCATAATAATGCTGTAGGAGCATTCCGATGTCCGGTTCATGTTGATATATTTTCCGCAGTCGTGGAGAATCACGGAAATCTGTAACAGAAGCCGTTCCCGCCGTCCCATACCGTGAATCTCTTTCATTTTGTCAAAAATGGTCAGCGCCAGGTTTTCCGTGCCTGCCACATGGCTTCTGCTGCTCTGATAGCGTTTGGCTATATTTTTTGCCGCCTCCACAATATCATTCTCAAAATTATGGCGGGACTTGAAAATCTTTTTTTTCTCCGCGTAGTCGTAGGCCATACCATCGCTCATATTGAGGCCCGGAAGCCAGATGGTCTGGGCTCCCGTCTCCTCTATAAGCCTCTGGTAAATGACAATGGAGGGCAGAATCAGCCGGGCGTGCTCCGCCGGCATCTGAAACCGCTCAGCCATCTGGGAAGCCGTCACGGACATGGCCTGCTCATAGAGCCTGGAGAATGCCTCCCGGTTCATGCAGGTGATTCCGTCCGCCTTGTGGGCCAGATCCTCTGCCCCCGGATAATCCTCCCGGTCCAGGAAATGACGCACATAATCCCCGGTGAGAATCATATTTTCAATGACGCGGTCTTTAAGATAGAGCTTTTTATAGCTGCGCAGCTCATCGCTAATCATTTCATTGAGCACGGACGCAAAATTGGTGGTCTGCTGTTCCACCCGGGACAGCCGCTCCCGGATCCGCAGCATACCGATCTTCAGGTTCTGGGTAGTCACCAGGGCGTCCTTGTCAAAGAGGGAGATCTGGACGCTTCCCCCGCCCACATCCACAATGGCCGTGCTCCTGCGGATAATCTTGTCAAAAGAATCCCCGATGGCCGCTATGGATTTATACCCCAGAAAGCGCTGCTCCGAATTGCTTAAAACCTCCACCTCAATATCTGTGCGCACCCGGATTTTGTCAAGAATCAGCAGAAGATCCCGGGTTTCCCGGATGGCGCTGGTGGCGCAGGCCCGATAGCCGTCCACCTGGTATTCCTTCATAATCCGCTTAAAATCCAGGAGCACCAGGCAAAGCTCCTCCAGCATTTCGTTGCTGATCTTTCCGGCCACGTAAGTGTCCCGGCCCAGCTCGATTCCGTAGCGTATATGGTCGATCTCCCGGATACCTTTCCCGGAGGAAAGCTCGAATATTTTCATTCCCACCTCGTAGGAACCGATATCTATGGCCGCAAATGTTGTAATCTGCACTTCTTATATGCCTCCGTCAAACGTGTTGTTGCGTGTTTTAAAAGTATATTCCGCTTTTGTGTTGCAGATACCGTAAAATTACAGTCTGATATTCTCCAGAATCACCATGCGAAGCTGGGTCATGGCCGCCACTACGGCGCTCTCCCGGATTTTTGCCCGGTTGCCTGTGAAGCGGTACTCCTGCACCCTGGCAATTTTCTTTGTGGCCACACAGATATAAACCAGGCCGATAGGTTTCTCCTCTGTGCCCCCGTCCGGGCCTGCAAGCCCTGTGATGGACACGGCGATATCGCTTCCCGTTATCATAAGGGAGCCCCGTGCCATTTCCTTGGCGGTCTTTTCGCTGACCGGGCCGAATTCCTTTAAGGTCAGCTTCTTCACCCCCACCAGCTTCCGCTTGGATTTGTTGGAGTAGGTGATAAAACCCTGTTTCAGCACCTCCGAGGCCCCCTGGACATTTACCAGACGGCCGGTAAAAAGTCCGCCGGTACAGGATTCCACCGTGGTAAGGCTCATCCCACACTCCTTTAAGAGGGCCACCACGGAATCCTCCAGGGTGACATGCTCCTCTGTGGTATAGATGGCTCCTCCGAAACGCACTTTAAGCTCCCGCACCATGGGTTTGATAAGCTTTCTGGCCGCCGCCTCGTCCTTTGCCCGGGCCGTTACCCTGAGATGCACCTCCCCGGTCTTGGCGTAGGTGGCGATGGTGGGGTTGGTCTGCGCTTTGATGAGATCGGAAACCATGGTCTCCACCTGGCTCTCCCCGATGCCGCAGATCTTAATCATCTCCGACACAATAACCTCCGGCTGCTTCTCCCTCAGATAGGGGAAAATCTTTTCCCGGAACATCGGAATCAGTTCGTTTGGCGGCCCGGGAAGGAGAATGACGATCTTCCCGTTTTCTTCCATAATTAATCCGGGCGCCGTGCCGTTCTCGTTTTCCACCACAATGGCTCCCTCTGGCGCCAGGGCCTGCTTCCAGTTATTCTCCGTGATCTTATCAGGCTCCACGCCCCGGAGCTTGAAAAATCCCGCGATGCGCTCCCGGGTGTGGGCGTCCTCCCGAAGCTCCTTTCCAAGGACTTTTGCCGTGATCTCCTTTGTGAGGTCATCCTGGGTGGGCCCTAAGCCTCCCCCGAGAATCACCACATCGGAGCGCTCCAGAGCCAGCTTTAGGGTACTTTCCAGCCGGTCGGGATTGTCCCCCACCACCGTCTGGTAATACAGAGAAAGCCCCAGGCCGGCGCACTGCTCCGACAAAAAGGCAGCGTTTGTGTTTACAATATTTCCCAGTAAAATTTCCGTTCCCACAGATATCAGTTCGGCGATCATTTTATCGTTCTCCTTCCTCTAAAACCTTCCTGTTTTTTATCAGATAATCCACCAGGGAAATCACCGTCAGCGCCAGGGCAATCCAGGTGGCCGCCTGCTCCAGAATCACGAATACGCCTCCGAAATCCCCGATCAGAAGGCAGATCATTATCATCTGGAAGGTGGTTTTAAACTTTCCCCAATAGCTTGCCGCGATTACCACCCCGTTATCCGACGCAATCAGCCGGAATCCGCTGATAATAAATTCCCGGCTGATAATGATAATCACAATCCAGGAAGCAAGCTTCTGCATTTCCACCAGGCAGATCATGGCGGCGCACACCAGCAGCTTATCCGCCAGCGGATCCATAAATTTTCCAAAATTTGTAACCAGATTATATTTCCGGGCAATTTTTCCGTCCAGCAGATCCGTAAGGCTGGCAAGGATGAAAAGAGCCAGGGCAATGTATTTGCCCGCCTCCCCTCCAAGGTCCGTCAGCAGAAACACCACGAAAAACGGGATCATCAGCACCCGCAGAATGGTCAGCTTATTTGGCAGATTCATTTTCATATCAATTCTCCTATCAGATCATATTCCAGGGCGCCTGTCACCCGCACCCTGGCAAAGTCCCCGGAAACCAGTGTCTCCGCCGTGTTGAGAAAGAGATATCCGTCCACATCCGGTGCGTCCCGGTATGTCCGGCACACGTAGGCGTTTTCCCCGGCCACCTGGCCTTCCACCATTACCAGAAGCTCCTGTCCTGTCAGGTCCTGGGATTTTTCCAGGGAAATCTCCTGCTGAAGCTCCATAAGCTCGTCCCGGCGCTGCGCCTTAACCTCCTCCGGCACCTGCTCCGGCATCTCCGCCGCCGGGGTATCCTCCTCCGGGGAGTAGGCAAATACCCCCAGACGGTCAAATTCCTGGGCGTCCACAAATTCCAGAAGTTCCTGATGGTCCTCCTGGGTTTCTCCCGGAAATCCGGAAATCAAGGTGGTGCGCAGACAGATATCCGGGATTTCCCGGCGAAGAAGGGCGATCTGCTCTTCCAGGTGTACCCGGGTGGTTTTCCTCCCCATGCGCTTTAAAATCCTGTCGCTGGCGTGCTGGATGGGGATGTCCAGGTAATGGCAGATCTTCGGCTCCTCCTTAAGGACAGTGATAAGGTCCTCCGTAATCTCCTCCGGGTAACAATACTGAAGGCGGATCCAGCGGATGCCTTTGATTTTTGCCAGCTTCCTTAAAAGCCGGGGCAGCTCCTTTTTTCCGTATAAATCCACACCGTAGAGGGTAGTCTCCTGGGCCACCAGGATAAGCTCCTTCACGCCGCCCTCCGCCAGCCTCCCGGCTTCCTCTACCAGGTCCTCCATGGGAATGCTGCGGTATTTTCCCCGGATTTTCGGGATAATACAGTAGGTGCAGTGTTTGTCACAGCCCTCCGCAATCTTTAAGTGGGCGTAGTGGCCTCCTGTGGTCAGCACCCGTTTTTTTGTCCCCTTTAAGGTCCGGTTAAGGCTGTCTGTGCATACCCCGGCTCTGCTTCCCGCCAGCACCCGGTCAAGGGTCTCTGTCAGCCTGTCATAGGAGGCGGTTCCCAGAACTGCATCCACCTCCCCAATCTCATCCAGGATTTCCTGCTGATACCGCTGGGCCAGGCAGCCGGTCACAAGCAGGGCCTTGCAGCTTCCCGCCCTGCGGTACTCCGCCATGGCCAAGATGGTGTTGACGCTCTCCTCCTTGGCGTCTCCGATAAAACAGCAGGTGTTGACCACAATCACCTCCGCCTGCTCCTCATCATCCGTCAGCGTGTAGCCCTTCTCTGTCAGAAGGCCCAGCATATTTTCCGAATCTACCAGGTTTTTATCACATCCCAGGGATATGAATAATACATTCATTTGGGGATCTCCTCTGTAAGCAATTTTGGGGCCGCCCCGGAAATCGGGGCTGCCCCTTGCTTATTATACGCTATCTGACTGGAAAATTCAAGAAGAGGATTCCCCGGATTAAAGGAGTAGCCGGGGATTTCTCCTTAAATACTTCCGGAGAACGCAGGCCCTGCCCTGCCTCTACGGAAGCGCCTTTTTTGCGTATTCCGTGGTCACAAGGTCTTCGTAGGGTACGCGCTCCTCCAGCTCTCCCGCCTCGTCCAGAATATCCTGCAGCAGGGTGAAGCTGGCTTCCTCAAATACCAGATCCTCTTTCCAGGTGTCCTGCTCATAGTAGCGGGTAACGATGGTGGTAATGGTTTCCAGGTCCGTCTCCTCAAACTGGGGAGCGATAACCTGGGCAATTTCCTCCGGTGTATGGTTCTGCACATAATCCATCCCCTTCTGGAGGGCGTTTGTGAAGCCCTGTATCAGCTCCGGGTTTTCTGCCATGTAGCTCTGCTTCGCGCTGTAGGCTGTATAGGGCACGTAGCCGGAATCCACACCAACGGAAGCTACTACATGCCCAACGCCTTCTTTCTCCAAGGTGGACGCACCGGGCTCGAATTCTACGGTAAAATCTCCCTGGCCGCCAGAGAACGCTGCAGCTGTAGAACCGAAATCGATGCTCTGGTCTATATTTAAATCGGCTGCCGGATCCAGATTATTTTTCTTTAGAACGTACTCGAAAACCATTTCGGGCATACCGCCCTTTCTTCCCCCAAGCACATTGCTGCCCTTAAGATCCTCCCAGGTAAAGTCCGGCATAGGCTCCCTTGCCACCAGGAAGTTTCCGGCCCGCTGGGTGAGCTGGGCGAAATTTACGATGTAATCGTCCGGGTTCTGGCTGTACACATAGATGGACGCCTCCGAACCCATAAATCCGATGTCTGCCTCTCCGGAAAGGACGGCGGTCATGGTTTTATCCGCTCCAAATCCCGTTACAAGCTCCAGGTCAATCCCTTCCTCGGCAAAATATCCCTCCTCAATGGCCACATACTGGGGCGCGTAGAATATGGAGTGGGCCACCTCATTTAAGGTCACCCTGGTAAGCTCCTTTGCCGGGGCGTTTCCCTCCCCGTCACTGCCGCCTTTGCAGGCCACAAGGCCGGTAGCGGCCAGCAGCACACAGAGAAAAAGCGAAAACACTTTCTTTTTCATAAGATTCTTCCTCCTTTTCTAATGCTATATCATATGGGAAGAACAAAAAAATGTGATTCAAAAAATCCGTCCTCTGCAATGAATGCCTGATCGGCATGGGTAATATGATGATTAACATTGTGCTGGGAAATCAAATCGAATCCGCTATGTGATTATGCAGCGGCATATATATTCCGTGAAATGGATTAAGCCAGTGTCCCAGGCGGGACAGGCTGCGCTTGCAGAGTTTCAGAGAAAGCATAAAAACGGCCCCCGCAGCAGATGAATCCTCTCTGCGAAGGCCGTTTCTCTCTTCTCTAAAATGCCAGCTTTTCTGCGAAATATTTCTCCAGATCTGCGATTGCCACCCGCTCCTGCTCCATGGTGTCACGGTCGCGGACGGTTACGGCGCCGTCCGTCTCGGAATCAAAATCGTAGGTCACGCAGAAGGGCGTGCCGATCTCATCCTGGCGGCGGTATCTCTTGCCGATATTTCCCCTGTCGTCAAACTCACAGCTATAGGTTTTCACCAGCTTTGCGTACACCTTTTCCGCGCCCTCGTTAAGCTTCTTGGACAGAGGCAGCACGCCGATCTTCACAGGTGCCAGAGCCGGATGGAAATGAAGCACGGTACGCATGTCGCCGCCCTCCAGCTCTTCCTCGTCGTAGGCCGCACACAGGAAGGCAAGCACTACTCTGTCTGCGCCCAGGGAGGGTTCGATAACGTAGGGCACATATTTCTCCTTCATCTCATCGTCAAAGTATGACATATCCTCGCCGGAAACATTCTGGTGCTGGGTCAGATCGTAGTCGGTGCGGTCCGCAATCCCCCACAGTTCTCCCCAGCCGAATGGGAACAAAAATTCCAGGTCTGTGGTGGCCTTGCTGTAGAAGCAGAGCTCCTCCGGGGAGTGGTCTCTGGCCCGCAGCTCTTCATCCTTCATCCCCAGGGACTTCAGCCAGTCAATGCAGTACTGCTTCCAGTAGGCAAACCACTCAAGGTCCGTGCCGGGCTTACAGAAGAATTCCAGCTCCATCTGCTCAAACTCCCTGGTGCGGAAGGTAAAGTTGCCCGGGGTAATCTCGTTCCGGAAGGCTTTTCCGATCTGGCCGATGCCAAAAGGCACCTTTTTCCGGGAGGTACGCTGTACATTCTTGAAATTCACGAAAATACCCTGGGCTGTCTCCGGCCGCAGGTAAACGGTATTTTTGGCGTCCTCCGTAACCCCCTGGAAGGTCTTGAACATCAGATTAAACTGACGGATATCCGTAAAGTCATGCTTGCCGCAGGAGGGACAGGGAATCTGGTATTCCTCCACAAAATTCTTCATTTCCTCCTGGGTCCAGGCATCCACGGAGCCCTCGATGGTCATGCCCTTCTCCTCCAGGTAATCCTCGATAAGCTTATCCGCCCGGAACCGCTCCTTACAGCTTCTGCAATCCATAAGCGGGTCGGAAAAACCGCCCAGATGACCGGAAGCCACCCAGGTCTGGGGATTCATCAAAATGGCGCAGTCCACGCCCACATTGTAGGGATTCTCCTGGACGAATTTCTTCCACCAGGCCTTCTTCACATTGTTCTTCAGCTCCACGCCCAGATTTCCGTAGTCCCAGGTGTTTGCCAGGCCGCCGTAAATCTCAGAGCCTGGATACACAAAGCCTCTTGCCTTGGCAAGAGCCACGATTTTCTCCATCGTCTTTTCCATTTTTCATTCTCCTCTTCCCTTATTTGTAAATAATAAATGCTTTCTGAAGCTCCTGCTCCTCCCCCGCCGTCACACGGGCATGCTTGTCACCGAGAATCTCCACATTGCCGCTGGCATACAGGATTTTTCCCGGCACATAAACCTCGATGGGCTCATTTAAAACAACGGTCTGGCAGTAGCCCTGGTCCTTGATAACCGACATGTCCACGGCTTCCCCCTGGGGATTTGTAAACGCCGCCTCCTCAAGGCCGTACTCCACCGCATCCGCCACCGCTCCCACGAAGAACTCCACATCCGCTTCCTCCGTGGAAAAGTCGTCGTTATAGTAGCTGCAGTAATCCTTGTAGTATTTTGCGTCGTCGCATTCGATCTGAAGATTCAGTTTCCCGTTTTCCAGCTCGCACTTCTTCATGACAATATGCTCAACACCAAACTTCTTATTATAAGTGTCCAGCTCCTGCTGCATCATGGCTGCGATCTCTTCTGTATTGTAGGGCTGATTGGACCCGTCCACAAATTCATCTACAAACGCGCGTACAATTTTTCCGTCTTTTCCTACCGATACTGCGTCTTCCTGGGGCTCAAACTTCGCACACCCGGTCAGCAGCAGCATAGTAAGAATGCACAATCCCATATGTAGAATCTTTTTCATAAAAAAGCTCCCTTCATGTTGCCTGTTGCTGAGAAATTCTTAAACTTTAAAAGAAATTTCATCTATGCGATAGTATACCGTCTTTTGCCTTTTTTTTCAATAGCTATTTTCTCTGTGGCAGGAATTCAAAAAATTCCCAATCAGAATCTATCTGAGCGCCTCCAGCACCTCCAGCGACCTGAAGTCTCTGTCTATGTACAATTTCCGGTACTGATTCAGCACGTTGCGCACCTCCCCCAGCACCTCTGGCGTCACTGTAAAGGTATAGAGCTTTTCCACGGGAGCCCCCGCGATAAACTGCAGGGTATATATTGCGGAGGGCGACAGTTCCATCTGTTCAAAATCCACCGGGCAGTCGCCGTTTATGACCATGGCCTTCAGCTCATAGATATACCGGGCAAGCTCCCTGGAAATCCTTGGATTTAACAGGGCCCTGAGGGACTGGTACAAAAGCTTTAGCATCTCCGTCTCATCGCTGGCTTCCCGGGTATAGTAGCCGGCCATCTCGCAGAAATAGCAGCCGTAGCAGGCTCCCTCCATGTCCCGGGTCAGCCCCTCAAAATAATTGGAAATATGGGCCTGCATCATATTAAAGGAGCTTCGCCCCTCATAGAGGACAAACTCGCCAAACACAAAGGGGTTGGACACGGCAAGAAGGGAGCTGTTCTGTCTTCTTGCTCCCTTTGCAAACGCCGTAATCTTTCCCCGTTCCTTTGTAAGCACTACCAGCCGTTTGTCATAGTCCCCGTAGGGATATGCCGCCAATACCAGGCCGGTCAGCACCACTGTCTGTCCCATATCCAGCTCCTCTGTCCATACATCCGCCCTTTTCCGCCTGCTCCCGGACTGCGGACGCGCCCTTTGAATGTCTCCGGTAGCTTAAGTAATCTTCCACGCTTCCTGTGGTCTCAAACTGTTCCCAGTTGGAATTCATGCTTCATCGCCCCTTTTTGTATCTGAACGGTAAGTCTGTATTCATAGATTCTCCGCTTTACAGGGGTTCTATCCTCGAAAAATCTGCCAGCACAAATTCTCCAAAAGGCCTTGACAAGTGAAAATCTTTCCCGGAAACTATCCTGCCGCCAAAAGTTCTCCCGGAATATCCTCTCTTTTCTGAATCATTTCTCCAGTTCTTTCCTGTCATAGCCGAAATTTTTGATGAGATAATCGCTGTCCCGCCAGTCCTTCTTTACCCGCACCCAGAGCTGCAGATTGGCTTTTGCCTCCAGAAGGCGCTCAATCTCATAGCGGGCGGCGCTTCCGATCTTCTTCAGCATGGCCCCCTGTTTTCCGATAATAATACCCTTGTGGGAATCCTTCTCACAGATAATGGTGGCCTCAATATCCACAAGCTTTCCGCCTTTTCGCTCTGTCATTTTCTCAATGGACACGGCTATGCCGTGGGGAATCTCCTCGTCCAGGCATTTCAGCGCCTTCTCCCGTATGAGCTCCGCGACGATCTGCCGCATGGGCTGGTCTGTCACCGTGTCCTCGTCATAGAACCGGGGGCCGTAGGGCAGATACTTGAAAATCTGCGCAAGTAAGGTATCCGTGTTATCCCCTTTAAGGGCGGACACCGGCACGATCTCCGCAAAATCCAGGAGTTTCCGGTAGGCGTCAATAAAGCGGAGAAGATCCTCCCTTTTCACGGTGTCGGTCTTGTTGATAACAAGAATCACCGGCACATTTCCCCGTTCCAGCTTTTCCGCGATATGCCGCTCCCCGGCACCGATAAAATCTGTGGGCTCCACCAGCCACAGTACCACGTCCACCTCCCGGAAGGCGCGCTCCGCGGCATTTACCATGTATTCTCCCAGCTTGTTTTTCGCTTTGTGGATTCCCGGCGTGTCCAGAAACACGATCTGGCCCTGTTCACAGCTATAGACCGTCTGGATACGGTTCCGGGTAGTCTGGGGTTTGTGGGATGTGATGGCGATCTTCTGGCCGATCAGCCGGTTCATCAGTGTGGATTTCCCCACGTTTGGCCTGCCCACCAAGGCCGCAAAGCCGGATCTGTAGTCTTCCCTCATAATGAAATCTCCATTTCTTTATATCTTCTCTTTAAAAAGTCGCTAAATTTCTTCAACTCCTTTTTCTTCTCCTCCGAAAGGCTGTTAAATTCCACATCCGAAACCGCGCCCTCCAGGGCGTACAGATGCACCAGGCAGACAGAAGGATAGACCTGCTTCAGCCTGTGAAACGCCTGTTTTGACCCAAGGCGTGTAAGGTCCTCCTGGGAATCAATACCCACGGCTGCCAGCTTCCTGGCCATTTCGCCGCCTATGTTTTTCATGGCTGTTAATTCTGACATTGTGTTCCTTCCTTATCCTTTTTCCGCGTCAAAAACTGATAGACCAGGTCATTGAAATCCGGCGCCTCGTCATATGCGGCATGGCCAAGGTCCTCATACATATAGATCCTGAATAAACATTCTGTATTCCCCCTGTCTGACTAATCTGACCCAGTTGTCGATCACCTGCTCCATAACCTCGTTGCGTCTGGACGCGGTGACGCCAGGCACTGCCCTGCCCACAAGCCGGGGATCACTGCCTTTTTGTCAAATACATACTCGGTAAATTCTTTTACGAAGGCCCGGTACATATAAGCCAGCAGGAACACGGCCTGTCTTACTCCTTGAAGGCTGACCCCGGGGAGCAGGATAAGCGTTCTTTTTCCACTGCCAAAACGAATGTAATCAAGTGCCGTGTTGTCTATTTTTAATGTGAAATGTTATATTGTATGCAGCCACATGGCAGATGCCTTTTTTTATACGATCTCATAAAGCCTGGATTTAACCGGTGCTCTCTTTTTGCAGATCCAGCCTATATTTCACCAACGTAAAAGCACGCCCGTCCCGGATATCCGTTTTCACTTCCGAACTGACATAGCTAAGGCCCATGGCCAACGCCAGCCTTTTCGAGGCCTCGTTTTCCTCCCTGGCAGTGTAGATAAACTCCTTCGCCCCAGGCTCTTCCCTGCAATACGCCAGCAGGCACTGAAGTACCTGCTTCCCATAATCCTTCCCTCTGTAACCGTCTCCCAGACAGATCCCTGTTTCCCCGTATTGAGAAGGAGAGATCCTCTCCACTCCCGCGAACCCGATGGGGCTGCCCGTGGATCTTAGGTAAACAAAATAGGCGTCATGGCTCTTCTGATATTCCAGGGTCCTCCGCATCCTTGCCCTTGCCTCATCTTCGCTCGTGGTAAGCTGCCAGGCCATATACCGGGCGCACTCCGGGCTGGACCAGACATTGTGATACATTTTCTTCCAATCTGAAAATCCTGCCTTGTCAAGGATCAGGTCTCTTGTTTCCAGCACTATATCCTCTTCTCCTCTGCATTGTTAAAAACCGGGATGCCCAGGATCCTCACTTCCAGCCCATCATAATACGTCATTTCGTCCGAAGAATCACCCAGCATGGCGTGCCATTGAAAAACCTGGTAGAGAACCGCGTGATACTCCACCGTGCCGCCGTCCTTGTAATACCTGGTCTGAGGTATCAGAAGCAGGATAAAAAGAAGGATCCCGGCCGCAAGCCCTATCATTTTTTCTTCTTCATAAGTCTGCCTTCTCTTTCATTCAGGCTTCAGCTTGATCCCATCCTGCCCGGTCTCCCCATGGTGCAGACCAGCTCCCCAGGAAAAGGTATCTACAGTTCATACTCCCCGTACTCGGAGCTCCCGTCCAGGACCGTCCCAAACGTATCCACCCAGCAGGGTATAAAGCCGCGCCTGCCACGCCGACGATCCGGTCCTGGTCCCTTGCCACAAAGGCAGCTCTGGCAGCCGTAACCCCGTTCTCGTCAAACGCCGGGGAATTGTCAAACCCTGTCAGGCCGGCAAAGGAGGAGATCTCCTCCTGGAAAAGGCATTCATACCCAAGCCCGGCTTGGGTATTCACGGAAAAAACGGTTTCCTTCCTGTTTAACGCTTCCGGGCCGCAATAAAACTCCCCGGAAAGCAATTCCTTGATTCTGCCTTTCACAAAGTCCTTCATGACCAGCCCAGCCCTTTAGTGGAACAGATTCTCCACCACCTCAAACAAGTCCTTCTGCCCGTTCACCTTCTCCTCATTTCCGATAACGCACAGATACCTCTGCCCGAGCACTGCCTCCAGGTAAGGCGCCAGCGCCCTTATGGCCCCGCAGTCCGCCTCCAGCACCTCATCCCGCTCTCTCTGCACCTGCTCTAAAGTCAGATGGCTTAAATAGGCGCTCATGGAACGGGCACCCTGCATATGGGGCGTCAGGGGCGTATCCATCTCGCTGATGGTTCCGATGATATAGCGCACCATGTCACGTTCTGTTGCCTGGAAATTCTTTACATAATTTACGCTGTCCTCATAGACCTTAAGGGTCTTCTCCAGGTTGGGATCCCTATAGGACACCAGATAGGAATCGCCGTTTCGCACATAATTGTTCATACAGCCGTAGGCTCCGCCCCGGACCCGGATATTGTTCCAGAGGTAGTCGTAGCTCATAATGGTGCGCAGCACCTTCAGGGCCCCTGTGTAGGAATAGCCCGCCTTCCGGAAATTCCCGGCCAGGGCCACATACTGGATCTTGGAAGAAGTCTTAAGGCCCTCATTCTTCTGTACGGGGGCAAATCCCACGCTCCCCGTCTCCACAGAGCCTGTGAACAGACGCTCTGTGAGAGTCTTGATATGCTCCTCCACGCCGGGCAGGCTTTCTCTCTGTCCGGTGTAGCTGACTGTTAAGTTTTCCTTCCGGAATACTATAGCCACAAGCTCCCCGAGAACCTTCTTAAAGGCCTCCTTTTTCCCTGTGAAATCCTTTTCCAGCTCCTCCAGAAGGCCGTAGAATGCCACGCCTCCCGTAAGGTCAGAGAGGTAGGCGCTCCTGGAGAAATAGGACATGGCCCGTAAGGACGCCATGGAGTGGCCCGCGGTGTTCAGCACCATCTGAAGCCTGGATTTCGCCTGAGCCACGATCTCATACAGCCGCTTGTCGTCCGTAAACAGGGACCGGCACATCATTTCCTCCATCATGGAGAAGGCAAAATCAAGATTCTCATAGAGCGTCTTCACATTTACCGAGAAAATGGGGGTATACTGCTCCAGATCCCGCACATCCCCGTAACCGCCCACATTGCTGGTGATGCCGCCTGTCTTCCGGTTTACCTCATTGAAAAATTCCGTGTATCTGTAATTCTCTGTGTCCACAAACCCCAGAATCCCCTTCAAGAGCCCCAGGTAGGGGAAGAGGCGCTCCGGCACCTGATCCGCCCGGAAATCCAGAGACACATATCCGATGCCGTGGGTATTTACCTCATGAAATACCAGGGTGGTATCCCCCACCTTACACTCCTCATTCTGGAAAGGCCTTGCTTTCTTATCAATGTCCTCCCTGGACAGCATGGGGATTTTTTCCAGTTCTTCCTGGGTAGAGGGCTCCTCCTGGTAGGCGTGAAGATGCTCTGTGGCCTTGATAATGGCCGCCCGCTCCTCCCCGCTCAGGGAATTTTTATAATTCTCAAGCCGCTCCTTAAGCTCCTTTTCCATTCTGGCTGTCCTGCCCTGCTCCGGCTCAATAACCACCAGGGAGCCATGGGGATTTTCCAGGAGATATTCCCTGACTAACCCCTCAAAATACCCCTTATCCACCTGCTCCCGCATATATTTGAAATTATCTAAGGCTTCCAGATGGAGGTATACGGCCCTTTCGTCGTAGAGCCAGCTGTCCAGGGCCTGAAGCCCGTACATAAGTCCCGCCGGATAATTGCCAAAGTCTGCCTCCCGATACCGGAATTCATAGAAATTAATGCCCGCCTCCAGGGCTTTTTTGTCCATGCCCTCCTCCACAAGGCGGCGCAGGGTGGTTTCTATGGTCTTTACAAAAGCTTCCTTCTGGGAGACGTTGGCATTTTTGGCAATGACAGAGAACATGGGCTGCTGGATACCGTTGTCGTAGGTACTTAGGATATCCTTTCCGATTCCGGCGTCCAGAAGAGCCTGTTTCAGAGGAGCCCCCGGAGCAGACAAAAGGGCATATTCCACCACCTGCATAGCCAGATACAGCTTGTCGTCCAGGCTGGTGCCCACGGATTTGTTGTAGGACAGGTAGGTGTTGTCCGTAAGGCTCTCCTCCCCGGAAATGGAATACCTTTTCAATACCTCTGTCATCTTCTCAAAGGGTTTCTGAAGCTTCACGGTGGAATCTATGGGCAGGGAATCGTATTTTCCCAGGTAATTTTCATCCAGCCACACCAGTTTTTCCGCCATATTGCAGTTTCCGTAAAGGTACAGGTAACTGTTGGAAGGATGGTAATACCGGCTGTGGAAATCCAGAAATTCACTGTATTTCAGGGAAGGAATGGCGTCCGGGTCGCCGCCGGACTCATTGGCGTAGCTGGTGTCCGGGTAAAGGGACGCCAGGATTTCCCTATCCAGCACGCCCTCCGGGGAGGAGAACGCCCCCTTCATCTCATTGTACACCACGCCGTTTAAGGTAAGCTCCCCTTCCGGAGACTCCAGCTCGTAGTGCCAGCCCTCCTGCTGGAAAATTTCTTTCCGGTCGTAAATATTGGGATAGAAAACCGCGTCCATATACACATGTATAAGGTTCTGGAAATCCTTGTCATTACAGCTTGCCACCGGGTAAACCGTCTTATCCGGGTAAGTCATGGCATTCAAGAATGTATTTAAAGAGCCCTTGGCCAGCTCCACAAAGGGATCCTTGGCCGGAAACAGCTTCGACCCGCAAAGCACCGAGTGCTCCATAATGTGGGGCACCCCCGTGTCGTCCGGCGCCGGGGTGCGGAAACCAATGTAAAACACCTTGTTGGGGTCCTCATTTTCCATAAGGAAAACCCTGGCCCCTGTCTTTTTGTGCCGCAGGAGATAGCTTGTGGAATCAAGCTCCTGGATTCTGTGCTTCTCAATCAGCTCATATGTCTTTACCTGTTCTACTGTCATAGTCTGTTGTGCTCCTTGTAGTTTATTATATTATTTGCGTTATTATTTTCTTTGAGGATTAGTATATCACTTTTGGCTGGAAAATAAAAGCATTTAAGGAACACAAAACTTATCACACAAAACAAACGATCTGTTTTCCGGCCTGTCAGAGGCCCACAAGGATATAAAAAACACAAAAAAAGGGGCTTTTAAGCCCCCTCCTTCTTCACCACCGGCACCCACACCTCATACCTGGCATTTTGCGGGTCGGCGTTTAAGTACACTTCTATATCCGGCCCTTTTCCATACTCGTAGCCGGATGTGGGAAGCCACTCCAGGACAATGCGCTGCTCCAGCTCCTTTTACTGAAATTTTAAAGGTGATGGGAGGATAGGATTTCACCGGCACGCCCTCATTTTTTACCGACGAGGGATCTACCCCGTGAATCCCCTGGAATGCCCGGTTAAAAGCCGTGGGGGAATGATAGCCGTATTTTTCCGCAATATCGATAACCCGCTCCGTGCCGCTTTGCAGGTCAACGGCTGCCAAAGACATCTTCCGCCTCCGGATATATTCCGCCAGCGTAACGCCCGCCATATAGGTGAACATTCTCTGAAAATGATAGGCGGAGCAGCAGGCAATGCATCCAAGCTGCCCGTAGTCTATCTCCCCGGTCAGATGCTCCTCAATATATGCTATACTCTGATTCAGCCTTTCTACCCATTCCATTATGGACCCTCCTTCAGAATTCCATTATAAAGCCTGCGGCCAGGATTGTCCTCTCTATCCATGCACAAAAAAGAGAGCCCCTATTTTTTCTTTCTGGCCTCTTTTTTCGCCGCCTTAATATCCGTCACGCCGTTTGATGCGTTCACCTCCTGCATCAGATTCCAGGCAAACTGACCAAAGGCCTCCGCCTCCTCCTTCTGCTGGATATTTACGGGGTGGTATTTGTCGTCCTTTGTGTTGCTGGCCACCACAAAGAGGGTCATAAGCTCTTTCCTGTCCCTGTCAAACAAGGTCACATGGCCTGTTTTGGCCTCCGCCATGCCAAGATCCTCCATGCCGAAATGGATGGGATCGCTGTAGCTCATGTCCCCGCCCTCAAAGGACAGCGGCACCAGATACAGGTCTCCCGGCCTGAAGGCCACCGCATAGTACCAGTATTTTGTGGTTGTGATGACGTTTCTTCCTCCGCCGCCGATATTGAGCTCCTCCCTGGTACCGTAGGCCACCGTGTAGCTTTCGCCCTCTGGCACCACACGCTTCACAATTTCTTTTATTTTCCTCTTTTCCTCGCTGTCCATACCCTTCTTCTCATCTATGGTCATTTTTATGTAAATTATTATAAAAAGAACCACCAGCGCGATTCCTCCCATAATCACATATTTCGTCACTGCAAATTCCTCCATATTCTTTTCTGCTTCTTTTTTGTCTCTTAAATCACGTCATAATAAGCCTGGTTAAAATTCTTCTTTCCGTCTTTTATGTAGGTGACATCAAAATTTTGCACTGCCGTACAAAGATAGGTCCGTCCAAACAGGGAATAGCTGTATTTTGCCTCCATAAAGGAAATCTCTCCCAGCTTCTCCAGTGTCCACTTCCTCCCTTTGATATCGATGCCTCTCTCATAAAAAACCAGATAATCCCTGCAGTGAAACAGCGGGAAAAACACCCACAAAGCCGCCCCCAGAACAAAGAGGGCCGCCAGAAATCCCGCCAGAACGCTCACCGGCTTTCCCTGGACAGGATTTCCTCTGACCCCTGCAACAATCACAACGCCTGCCAGAAGGACGCGGATACCTGTATGGAAGGCGATTTTTCCCATGCTGGGACCGGCTTTTGTAAGCTTCCGTCCTAAATAAAGCCCTTCCTCCACCTTACCTCTCATCTCCCTGGTTATACAGCTTCCCTATACAAGGGCGTCCTTCTTCTCCAGTATTGCCTCCGCTGCCGCACATGCGGGACAGTCGCAGTATTTTGCCCCGGCCGCCTTGATCTCCTGGGCGTGGGCCAGCACTTCCTTTGCCTTCCCGGCCCCAAACACCTGGGCCCCGGCCGCAGAGCCTGCAAATCCAATCAGCCCGTCTATGGGCATAATGTCCTCCTCCAGCTCCGCAATAAGCGCCTTTGTTTTCTCCGCTTCCTGGTCTGTCCCCACAGCGTCCAGCCATTCCTGGCAGACTGCCTTTAATTCCTTACAGCAGGAATGGGCGGTCATCATCTTCTTAACCTCTTCCATTACAAAATCCTTCATTTCTTTGTTCATATGGAACCTCCTTCATCGCAGGCTGGGAAGCCGCTTTCTTTTATATTGATTATCCTACAGAAGTCCCATTTTGTAAAGACGCTTTTCACCTCCCCACAGACTGTCGCTTAATAGTTTATCCCCGTAATCTGAAACTCTCCGTTCACCAGCCCGAATGTAATGGCTGGCTCTCCTATATCCCCCGTCATGGTAAAGCCAGCCATGCTTGGCTCAAGCCCGGAAATATCCGCCTTCACTATGGAAGAAACCATCTCCTCCGAAAAAACCGCTTCCGGGTCAAGGGCCAGGAAATCCTCCCGGGTCTCCACAATATCCACCCCCTCCAGGCCCACATACACGGGGAACCCGGTCAGATCCGCCAGCTTTTCCAGATCTCTATCAGCCACTGCCTCCCGAATGGCTCCGGCGTAGGCCGCCACCTTTTCCATGTCAGCGTCAAAATTGTCCAGGCCGCCGTCCGCTTCTCCGCTTTCTTTCGTTTCCTCTCCGCCCTCTGCTTCGGATGTCCCTTCCGCCTTCCCGTCAGCTTCCGGAAGCTGGGGTTCTTCCCCGCTCTCCTGTCCGTCTTGCGTGTTTTTCTCCGCCTCCACGTTTTCCCCAGGTGTCTCTCCCTTTTCCTCCCCGGCTTTCCCGCAGGAGGAAAGGCCTGCCACCGTCAAAATCATTGCAAGTAAAATCAGTGTCTTTTTCATATTCTTATGTCCTTTCTTTTGGAAGATCTCTTAAATATTTCCCGTCTTTCTTTTCAACCGTTCTCACTTTACCATCATACATTCTACCCATATTATCTTTGTGTTTTTCCCTTCCCCGGTCCTGTCTGCAGAAAAACCTTATCGCGTGATCTCAAACTCAACTTCTCCCATGGCCCCTGGCGCGATAGCGTATTTCTCAAACACGATCACCGGATTTCCCTTCTCGTTTAAATAGAAGCTGGTGTCCCCGGTAATGCCGGTAAACCCGCCTTCCTCCGGGGTAAAGAAGGTTTCTCCCGCTTTTGTGTACTCCTCTATCTGAGCCTGGATCTGTCCGTCTGCCACTGACTTATAATCTGTTCCCAGCACATCCTCAAGGGACAGGAAGGAATTGCTCTTCAGATCCAGATTGTAGTATCTTGTCTCGGCATAGGCGGAAGTCCAGCTCTCTGTACCCTTCACCACAAAGGACAGAGTGTTCTCTGTCTGGCACTTGATCTCATACCAGACTTTGATCTGGATATCGTGCTCCGCCCATTCCTCCTCTGTTCCACCGGTGGCCAGGAATGCCTCTTTGTACTCCTCCGCCCTCTGGATGGCTTCCTCCTCATACAGAGAGGTCATTTTCTCAATCTGGGCGTTAACCTCCTTTGACAATCCGTTATCGGACTCCCCAAGCTCTACGCCGGGAATCTCCGCCGTAATATGTGTGTCTCCTTCCGTCCTCTCATAGGAGCGGATGGTGAGTATTTTCGCCAGGTCCCCAATCACAGGAAGCTTCTGTACCTCCATGGCAAAGGCTTCGCTGGTGTTAAGTCCCACGGTAGTCACCACCAGAAAGGCTGCGGCTATCCCGGCTGCCCACCGGAATATTTTCCCGGTTGTATTTCTCCCGGCTGCCTGGGATTTTCCTATCCTTTTTTCCCCTGTTTCTATACCTTCTGCTTTTTCTCCCCCCGTTTCTTCTTTTAACGATTCTGCCCTTTTTGTCCGCGCCTGGCGGATACATTCCTCTACCATTCCCTCCAGCTCTTCCGGGATCACCATGTTTTCATACATTTTTCTGCTCTCTTCCATCCTCTTCATAGTGCGATTCCCTCCATTTCCACACGCAATGCCCTCAGTCCCCTGTAGAGCTTCGCCTTTACCGTACTCAGCTTCCGGCCTGTGACCTCCGCAATCTCCTGCAAAGACAGTTCCTCATAAAAACGAAGCCGGATAATATTCTGCGTTTCCGTTGGCAGGCATTTCAGCTTTTCACCTATATCCTCCGATTCCCCATCCTCCGGTTCAAAGACCGCCGCCGACTCCTCCAAAGGCTCCTCCACCAGAAGTTCACGTCTGTTTTTCTTAAGGAAATTCACGCTCTCATTCATGAGAATCCTGTAAAACCAGGTTTTCAAAGCGCCGGTATCCCGCAAATCCCGGGAGTGCTCTAAAGCCTTTAAAATGGCTCCCTGCACCACATCCATGGCATCCTGGGGATTTCCCACATTGGAATAGGCAATCCGGTAAAACCGTTTCTGATTTTCCAGGATATACTCCGCAATCTCCTCAAAATAATCCTGCTTCATGGCTTCCTCCTTTCCCCTTAAGTACCTTTCTATAAGATAGACAATGGGAGGGGTGTAAAAGTTGCATTCCTCTCATTTTAAAATATATCCGTAAACTACGCCATTGACACCAGCTCCCACGACTGATAAAATAAAACCCTGCCAGCAGCGGCGTCGTCCCTCTGGCTCTATACTAAACCGGGAGGCCCCTGACTAATGAGTACAAAACTGGAATCCATCGCCATCAATCTAAGCAAACGCGGATACACCGTAACCTTCTTTCAGAATAAAGCCGAAGCCGCCAGTTACCTCAACCGGGAAATCGACGGACGGACCGTGGGCATAGGCGGTTCCCTGACCGTTGAAACCCTGGACGTTTTCGAAATGCTCCGCGCCCACAACCAGGTATTCTGGCACTGGAAGCAGGAGGCGGACACAGCCAGAGAAGCCGCCATGAAAACGGACATCTATCTTACCTCCGTCAACGCAGCGGCGGCTACCGGGGAGCTGGTCAGCATAGACGGGGTGGGAAACCGGATCGCTTCCATGCTGTACGGCCATAAGAAGGTTTATTTTATCATCGGGCGCAATAAAGTCACGGACACCTACGAGGAAGCCATATGGCGCGCGCGGAATGTGGCCGCTCCCAGACGCGCCCGGCAGCTTGGGCGAAAAACCCCTTGCGCCGTAAACGCCGACAAATGCTATGACTGCCAGTGCCGGGACCGCATCTGCAAAGGCATGGTCACCCTCTGGGGCAGCATGTCAGGCGTGGATGGGGAGGTGCTCCTTATCAATGAAGATCTTGGCTTATAGACAGTCTTCCGACTGTCTTTTTAATTCCCTGTACACCAGCAGTACCGACAGCAGAAAGGCCATAAAATCCGTAATGGGCTGTGGCAGCAGGCTTTCGCCTATTACCAGATAGGCAAGTCCGGAAATCGCCATCAGGGTTATGCCGTTTCCCGCCGCCCTGACCGATAAAAATCTTGTCCACAATATTGTATACCGACCCAACCAGAGATGCCGTAATACCTGGAATCGCGAAAGGAGAATTACAGATTTTGATGAGAAACATATGCTGGCTGCTGTTGATTTCAAAGGGCGCCAGCTGTTTGTCCAGATAAATTTTGTAGTACCGGTCTGCCACCAAAAGCCATTTCAGTATTTTCATCGTCTCCTCCTCCAGTCAGAGACATTCTATTATAATTTGCGTGCGCACGCAAATGTTTTTTCCATAAAAAACAGGCAGAAAACAAACCGTTTTCCACCTGTCCTGCTTATCCCCTTACCGGGAAGTACTGCTGTTTTCGTTTCTGTCCCACGGCCTGTATCTTAACTTACCGCCGGCATTTTATACCCGCCCCGTTTCCATAAACGCCGTCCGGTCGTACCGCCCGGTAAGCAGATAGGGCACAATCTCCTCCGCCTCAAGCTCTTCCACCAGGTTCAGCTTGTGTACCAGAAGGCTGTTCTTTGAGTACGCGCCGCCCACGATGGTGTTGATGGGAAGCTCCGCCCAGGGATCGTCTATGGAGGACCTAAGCGTCAGAGACGCCGTGCCCGGCTCCCAGGACTGATAATTGTACTCGCAGAGATTTTGCAAAAGGGCTCCGTTTACAAAATGGGAAACACCCTCCCTATCCGGCATGCGGTCAAAATGGAAGTAAAATCCGCCGCCAAACACCTGCTTTCCGGCTCCGGGCGCCTGGTAGAGCGCATGGGTCAGGGGGCTGTTGTACTGTCCCAGCTCCATGGATATGTCCACAAGCTGGACGCCCCGTCTGGTGACGCCTGCAGTGACGGTTTTCCCGTTGCGGCGCATCACAAACTCCGCTCCCAGCTTCTTGGGAATGGAACCGTTGTCCCGGCCGCACTGCACTGCCATCTCGGCTCCCGGCCCTCCGAGCACCAGGCTTATGGGGTAGAGCCCCAGGGCTTTCCCGTAGGTGGCGTAAACACCCAGAATCGCTTCATAATAATCGTCCGCAAAGGTGGGCTTATGGATATGGCACACGGATAAGGTCACCACCGGCATGGAGAATGGCTTCAGAGGCGGAGGAAGGATCCTGGCAATGGCCGCCGGATCTGTCAGATAAGCCAGGTAAATTCCCTCCTGCTCATCCATCAGAGAAATCTTTCCAAAATTCTCAAGGTCTTCTCTGGTGGCGTGAAAAGCCGTCACCCTTTTCTTTTCCGTAAACAGGGATCTGGCCGCCTCATAGCCGCCTCTCACGGCGGGAGCGATGATGCCGTCCTTTACGGCGCTGCCCACAGCCACAGTCTGGATTCCCCGCTCCTTTAATTCCTCCGCCAGGGAGGTATCCGGGCGGTATCCCATGGACAGGACAACCGCCTCACAGGGAACCGTAAGCTCCTGGTGACCGGCCAGATTCTCAAGAATCACGCAGCCCTTGCGGATTTCCTTTAACGCATGGCCCAGGAGGAATTTTGTCCCGTATGCTTTCAGTCTGCCGCACACATCCCCCACATTCGTGTGGTTGGCGCCAGGCGCTACCTTATCCAGCATATCCGCAACGGTCACGCTGCATTTTCTGGCCGCCAGGTATTCCGCCGTCTCAATTCCCGTCATGCCTGCGCCGATAATCATCACCTGTTTCCCGGCCAGGTCCGTTTCCCCTAAAACTTCCTCCCCCAGAATCTGCCGGATCGTGTATACATGGGACTCATGAATACCCGGAATCTTTCCGGGAATCACCGCCCTGGAGCCTGTGGCCACCACCACGCCGTCCGGCTTCATTCCCGCGATCATGTCCGCCGTGGCCTTTGTGCCGGTGCGTACTTCCACGCCCAGCTTTTCAAAGGCTGCCCGGTAATAATCCATTACCCATTCCATACGCTCCTTATGGGGCGGTTTTTTTGCCTGGTTCACGGTTCCGCCAAGGGTATCCCCCTCATCCAGAAGCGTTACCTTACATCCCCGCTCCGCCAGGGTTTTGGCCGCCATCATACCGCCAGGGCCGCCGCCCACAACCACCGCGTAGTGGTGGGCAAGATCGTAGGGAAGCTCCCCGTATTTCTTCTCTCTGGCAAGCCGGGGATTTAAGGCGCACTCCGCAGGCAGGCCAGCCCCATTGTACTCGTTGAGGCTCTCAAAACAGCGCAGGCAGTTAATGCACTTGCACAGCTCCTTCTCCCGTCCCTCCTGGACCTTCTTTCCCCAGGCTTCATCCGCCAGCCAGCTTCGGCCCATGGAGATAAAATCTTCCACGCCGTCCTCCAGGAATTTCTCCGCTACAGCAGGCTCCCGTATGGCGGAAACGCCAATGACCGGAATCTTTACCTGATCCTTAACTGCCTTAATGAGATCCCTTCTCCACCCCTGCGGGAAGGAAACCGGCTCCACGCAGGTCATGCCTGTCTCGTAAAGTCCCACAGACACATCGATGAAATCCAGGCCCTGGGCCTCTAAGGCCACGGCAATCTTTACGCCGTCCTTTATATGGATATATTCTTCCGTAACCCCGGTCTTTTCCAGGAATTCCTCCACGGAGAGACGCACGCCGACGGGGAAATCCGTCCCGCAGGCAGAGCGGATACCTGAAATAATCTCGCAGACCATCCGCAGGCGGTTCTCAAAGCTTCCGCCGTACTCGTCCGTCCTCTTGTTGGTGTAGGGGGACAAAAACTGCTGGAGCAGATACCCGTGGGCACAGTGAAGCTCCACGCCGTCGCAGCCTGCCTTCTGTACCCGGACAGCGCTCTCCACAAACTGTCTGATCAGCTCCTTTACCTCCTCTGTAGACAGGGCCCTGGTGGGCTGCTGTAAATATTTACAGGGAATATCCGAGGCGGACACCGTGGGCGCTCCTCCCAGAAGGGCCGTCACCGTCTCCCGTCCCGGATGGTGAAGCTGGATAAAGATTTTGCTTCCATGCTTATGTACCGCCCCTGCCAGACGGCTCAAGGGCCCAATATGCCTGTCCTGGGTCACGGAGAGCTGGCGCATAAGACCAGGGCCGTGTACGTCGTTCACCCGGGCAATCTCCGGAATAATAAGGCCGGCTCCGCCTATGGCTCTGGCCTCATAATAGGCAATCATATCCTCGCCGGGCGTGCCGTCCAGGTTTGCCAGGCCAATACCCATGGGGGACATGACCAGACGGTTCTTAAGGGTTACGCTGCCGATTTTACCCTGGGAAAATAATCTATCATACATAACAGGAACCTCCATTTCGCCTAAAAGATAGTGTATCCGCCGTCAACCGCCAGCGCGGCGCCGTGGATATAGCTGGATTCGTCGCTTGCCAGAAACGCAATGGCTTTTGCCACTTCTTCGGGCTGTCCCGGACGACCCGAGGGACTCATCTTGATCTTCATGTTTACGGGATGCTGGGGCATACTCAGAATTCTGGCAATCATCTGGGTGTCAATGGGCCCTGGCATCACGGCGTTTACGCGGATACCGGAATGGCCATGATCCAAAGCTACCTGCCGGGTAAGCCCTAAAAATCCGTGCTTGGCTGTGGTGTAGGCGATGCCGCCCCTGCCGGCGCCGGTGGAGGCCATAGACGCCACATTCACAATCACGCCGCCGCCATTTTTCTCCATAAGGGGAATGACCCGCCTCATCATCTGGAAGGGGGCCGTCAGATTGGTAGAGAGCACCTTGTCCCACTCTTCGTCCGTGATCTGATCCATATTGGCCAGGCTTCCGCCCACTCCCGCGTTATTTACAAGAATATCCACCTTTTTGTATGCATCCACCGCAGCCTTTATCAGGGCGTCCAGGGCTTCCCCGGAAGTCACGTCCGTTTTCTGGAAAAACGCTTCTCCGCCTGCGGCCTTAATTCCCGAGACAACTTCCTTTCCAGCCTCCTCCGTAGTGCCCACGACCACTACCCTGGCGCCCTCCGCCGCCAAAAGCTCCGCCGTAGCCCTGCCGATACCCTTGGTGGAACCTGTCACGATTGCAACCTTATCCCGAAATCTCATCCTTCATCTCTCCTTTTTTCTTTCGTGCGGTAAACCATTTGCTATGCCCCCATTATAGCCGGGATATCCCCCCTTGAAAACGGTTGTCCTAACCGAAACAAAATTGACAATTTGTGCATCATGCACTATACTTGTATTGTTGTAATGGAAAACCACGCAAAGCCGCCAGAAAAACAGGAAGTATACTATGGGAATCTACTTAAATCCCAGAAATGGCGGATTTTGGGAAGCGCTTCGCTTAGAGATTTACGTGGATAAAACCGGATTGATCGCTTACACAAACAGATAACTGAATACAAAAGAAAAACATCTCTGTGTCAGCAGGCCCAAACGCTTTGGCAAATCCACGGCTCTTGAAGGCCATGGAGGGGAAATTCTGCTGGTTGGGATAAATTATAACCGGAATGACAAAGAAAAACCCCATACCTGCGTCACAGAAAAGCAAATGGCTGCCAAAGAAATACCGATAAAATAAAAAGGAAGGGATTCCCATGCTGTTCACCCCCCTGATTAACGAGATCTGTCCCGGAACCTCTCTTAGGATTCTCCACAGTGACGACCTGTTTAACATCTCCAATGTGGCCCTGATCGACGGCACTCAGACAGAGTACGACAAAGAAACCCTCTACTTTGGCTTTGCCAGCCAGATAAAGAGCTGTTCCCTGCCTCCCCAATGTGTGCTGGCCGGAGACAGGGCCGGAGCGGATTTTTCCTTTGCCGCCACCGGCACAAGCCTGGCCCTTTCTGACCCCGGGGAGCTCTTCCGGCTCTTCAACAGGGCTAAAGCCGTGACAGACGCCTCCAGAGACCAGGGCTTCTTTGGGGAAATGATGGACTGCGCCGCCCGCTCCCGCAGCATAGAGCCCATTATCAACCTGGCCGCCGCCAGGCTTGGCAACTCTCTGGTTCTTCTGGATCCCAGCTTTAAAATCCTGGCCGCCTCCACCATTTTCCCCATCGACGACCCTCTGTGGGCGGAAAACATACGGCTGGGCTACTGCACCTACGAGTTTGTCAGCGCCGTGCAGAATATTGACGCCGTAAAAAATGCCGCCAGAAATTCCGATCCCGTAGTCGTCACCTGCTGGGCCTCTCCCCTCCGGAAGCTCTCCAGCAAAATCTACATCCGGGGAAATTACGCAGGCATTGTGCTGATGCTGGAAAAAGAGACCCCCATCTCTCCCCTGCACCTAAAGCTTCTGCCCATTATCAGCGCGGCTGCCGGAGAAGCCATCTCCCGCTACGCTCCCTTTCTTCTCTCCGGCAACAGCGTTTACCAGAAGCTCCTCTACGATCTGCTGATCGGAGCGCCTCCGGAGGAGATCTCCCCCCAGCTTGCAGGCCTTTCCTTCTCCCCACATCTGTGCACCCTCTGCATCCGACAGCGCCGCTACCTTGGACAGAAGCATCTGAAGGAGGAGGTGGCCAGCCATCTGGTGAAAAGCCTTCCCGACACTCGTTTCACCTTCCACGAAAACGGCATCGCCGCCCTGGTTTCCCTTGGAGACGCTCCCCGGCTCTCCCAGGAAATGGTGGAAAAGCTGGAAAAACTGGCTGCTAAGGAATACGTGCGCATTGGGGTATCCAATCTCTTCTTTCAAGTGGAAAATTTTTCTAAACGTTATCTCCAGGCCTGCCGGGCCCTGGAACTGTCCTTCCGGCTGCGCCCGGAGGAAACGGTCAGCCAGTATGTTGACTATGCCTTCTTTGATCTTCTGGACGCCGTAAAAGACCCGGAGCAGCCCGGCCTCTATTGTCATCCGGCCCTGGCTCTCCTAAGCCGGTACGACCACGCGAACGGAACCGATTTCTACCACACCCTGGAAGCTTATCTTGACTGCGGCTGCAGCGTTAAGGACACTGCCCAGAAACTGTATATCCACCGTAACTCCCTAAACTACCGGCTGGAGCGCATCCAGGAACTGACCCAGGCAGCCTTAAACGACAGCCGCACCCGCTTTCTCCTGGAAATGTCCTACCGCATCGACCATTTTACCGGCCGGGATGCCTGAAATCACCTTCTCAGGCATGTTTAAGGAGCCACCCCTCCAAACAACAGGAAAAAACCCTCCTTAAGGCTCCTCCATGCTTCCACGTCGGAGGCGTACATACTGCCCAGAAACAGCAAAAAGAGAACCACAAGCACCGTAAAGGCCACAAGCTTCCACCTGGTTTTCCACTCCAGCGACCAGGCATCCGTTTCTCCTCCCCATCTGCGCAGAAATACCAGCAGAGATGCAAGAAGCAGGAGGGGCCCCCCTATCATGGCTATGTAAAAGAGGAGATTGGGAAAGAACAAGAGCCTTCCCCTCTGGGACATTTCCAGAAAATAACCTGCACTCTCTGCAAGATACAGCCTTTCCCGGCATTGCTCCGCGTACATGACGGCTCCGCAAAATCCCATAATAGCTCCAAAATCAAGAATCATAAAGACGCCCCCCATACTGGACAGCTTCTTTCTCTCCTCCCTCTGCGCCTCCCTCTTTTCTGCCTTTCTCACCTCCTGCGGAACCCGTTCCAGGGATTCCATACGGCTTAGGAGCCCGGAAATCTTTTCCCCGATGGCGGGAACCGTCCCCGGTTTCACCCCGGATGGGAAATACACATAGTGGGAATACCGGTTTTCCAGAAGGATTTCCAGAAAAACCCCGTTGGCGTATCTGGGCGCTACGCGCACCTCCCGGATTTCCCTGTAAGGAATGCAGGCCATCCCCTGCCCCCTTCCGCCGCGCACCTGGAATACCAGCAGATGGGAGTTTGTAAAATACAGATCCCCAATCTGGTCTCCCGACTGGAAATCATATTCCAGCCGTTCTCGTATAAATTCCGGGAAACCTTTTATTTCTCTTGTAAAAGCCAGAATCTTAAAAAAGGCCCCAAACATGTTCATGAGAGCCAGCAGGGCCGGAAAGCCGCCCAGAAACAGCAGGACGAAAACCAGAAGGTTCATGGTCTCCCCGCTGACCCCCAGGGAGGACACATACGTATACAAAAATATGCTGACCAGAGCCACCATGACAAGATACAGCCACACTTTATTGAGAAAAAACCTGCGGTACGCCTCTTTTACCAAAATATCACCCTCCTGTTCCTATGGTGGCGCGCCTCTGTTCCGCCATGCACTTCAAGCTGCTTCGCGCAAAGAGAGCAGGTAAGGCCTCTCAGCCTTCCTGCTCTTCTACTGTAAGCTCTGCTTCCGCTTCACTCTCAGAAACTGCTTCTTCCGGAGTTTCCTCCTCCGATACAATCTTGATCTGTCCCTTGTGAAGTTCTTCCACCGCCATGGACAATGGCTTTCTGCCCTCTCCTTCCACCAGCGGCATCTCACCGGCGATGATCTGCCTTGCTCTCTTGGCCGCGGCCAGCACTATAGAATAACGGCTGTTTACCACGGGGGTATCGCCCTCCTCCATATCGCCGTTTACTGCCTTCATCAAATCCGTGTATGAGGGATGCAACATATTCCTTTACCTCTTCCTTTCTCTATTTCTGAAATGCCTTTACTTCCGTCTTAATCCGCTCAATAAGCTCCCGGTTGCGGGATGCCCTGGCGTGCTCGCTTCGCATAATCCCGTGTACCTGCTCCGCACAGGTATCGATAACGTCGTTAACAACAAAATACCCATATTCCTCAATGCCCACCGCCTCCTGGGCAGCCCTGGACAGACGGCTGTCGATAACCTCCTGGCTCTCCGTCCCACGCTTTGTAAGGCGGCGTTTCAGCTCCTCCCCACTGGGCGGCGACAAAAACACCAGCACGGCTTCGGGGTAGCGCTCCTTAATCTTCATGGCTCCCTGGATCTCGATTTCCAGAATTACATCCTTTCCCCCGGCCAGCGTCTCTTCCACATAAGTCTTTGGCGTACCGTAATAATTCCCCACATAGCAGGCATACTCAATCAGCTCATCCGCCGCGATCATGCCCTCAAAAGCTTCCTTTGTCTTAAAGAAATATTCCCTTCCGTCCACCTCCCCGGCTCTGGGACTTCTGGTAGTCGCTGATATAGACAAGGCATAATTTCCATATTTTCCCATCAGTGTCTGAATCAGTGTTCCCTTTCCCGCCCCGGAAAACCCGGATATCACCAGCAAAATTCCCTGTTCTGCCATAAAGTGTTCCCCTTATTCAATATTCTGAATCTGTTCCCGGACCTTTTCAATGCCCGTCTTTAATTCGATGGCGTGATTGGAGATCTCCAGATCATTTGCCTTGGATAAAATGGTGTTGGCTTCCCGGTTCATCTCCTGGGCAATAAAATCAAGCTTCCGGCCCACGCTCTCCTTCTCCAGAAGGGTGGAACGTGTATGTTCTATATGACTCCGCAGGCGCACTGTCTCCTCGTCCACACAGATCTTATCCGCAAAAATAACCACCTCCGTGGCAATGCGGCTCTCCTCCATCTGGGTGTCCTTTAAAAGCTCCTGCACCTTGCCCTCCAGCTTCTGGCGGTACTCCGCCACAATCTGTGGGGAACGCTCCTCGATAAAATCCACATGGACAAGCATTTCATCAAGCTTTGCCAGCAGATCCTTCTTAAGGCTCTCTCCCTCGGCAACACGTGTAGCCACAAACTGTTCGCAGGCCCCCTTTAAGGCTTTCTCAAGAAGCTGCCACAACTCCTTTTCATCTATCTGTTCCTCCTCCATCACCAGCACCTCGGGATAGCGGGACAGGGCCGACACCTGCACGTCGTTGGAAATCCCGAAATCCTCCGCCATCTGTTGCAGGTGCTTCCAGTATTCCTCCGCCACAGACCGGTTGTAATGCAGGGCCAGATTGCTCTCCGTCAGGTCCTCATAGATAAGGAAGATATCCACCTTTCCCCTCTGGATATGGTTTTTCAGGTAGTTCCGGATGGCCGACTCAAAAAAATTCAGCTTCTTTGGCATTTTCACAGCCATATCCAGATATCTGTGATTGACAGATTTCATCTCCACAACGATCCGGCGTTCTCCCTCGGAAGCCTCGCATCTACCAAAGCCAGTCATACTTTTTACCATGGTTTTCTCTCTCGTTTCCTCCATTATATATCCCGCGGACAAAAGGCGCTGCTCTGAAACGTCCAGTGTAGCAGTCCTGTTGCTGCTTTCCATAATTATCTATATTATAGTTGAATTTCCCGGGTGCGTCAAGTATACTGTAAATATATTTTGCCAGCGTCTGGCATTTAAGAAGTAAAAGCAGCAATCTGCCCTTCCGGACACCAGAGGCCCGGAAAGGCGGATATGGAAATAAAACAGGAGGTTTTCCCATGGCTTTTGACGGCATTACCATAGCAAATTTAAAGAAGGAGCTCTCTGACGCGCTGACCGGCGGGCGCATCACAAAGATCGCCCAGCCCGAGGCGGACGAGCTCTTATTGACCATAACAAAAAAACCGGACAAGACGGAGGCTGACGGCGGATCCGGCGGACCCGGAAGGAGGGCCGGCGGCCAGTACCGGCTTCTCCTCTCTGCCAGCGCCAGCCTTCCCCTGGCCTATCTGACAGACAAAAACAAGCCCAGTCCCATGACTGCTCCCAATTTCTGTATGCTTCTGCGCAAGCACTTAAGCAACGGCCGCATTTCCTCCATCACCCAACCCTCCCTGGAGCGCATTCTCCGGTTTGAGATCGACCACCTAAACGAGCTGGGGGATCCGTGCCGGAAGCTCCTTATTATAGAGCTTATGGGAAAACACAGCAATATTATTTTCTGTAACGAGGACGGCATGATTCTGGACAGCATCAAGCATGTATCCTCCGCCGTAAGCTCTGTGCGGGAAGTGCTTCCGGGCCGCTCCTATTTTATCCCGGAAACCCAGGAAAAGCTGGATCCGCTTGCCTCCTCTCTGGAAGAGATGCTTCGCGCCGTCTGTTCCAGGCCCATGAAAACAGGAAAGGCCATCTACACCACCCTTACAGGCTTTTCCCCGGTTATGGCCGAGGAGCTCTGCTTCCGGGCTGGCCTGGAATCCGACCGGCCCGCCAACACCCTGGAGGCTTCACAGCAGGCCGCCCTGGAACATGCCCTGGAGGGGATGCTATTGGATATCCGGGCGGGCCGTTTTTCGCCCCAGATCATTTACCAGGGAAAAGAGCCTCTGGAGTTTGGAAGCCTTCCCCTCACCATGTACGAAGATCTGGAGCACCGGGAATTTTCCAGTATTTCACAGCTTCTGGACACTTACTATTCCACCAGAAATACCATTACCCGCATCCGCCAGAAATCCTCTGATCTGCGCCGTATTGTGCAGACGGCCCTGGAGCGGAACCGCAAGAAATGCGATTTGCAGCAAAAGCAGCTGCGGGACACGGAAAAAAGGGATAAATACCGGGTTTACGGCGAGCTCTTAAACACCTACGGCTACCAGGCCGAACCGGGAAGCAAGAGTCTTACCGCGCCCAATTACTACACCGGGGAGGATCTCGTCATCCCTCTGGACCCCCAGCTTACGCCCCAGGAGAACGCGAAAAAATATTTTGAGAAATACAACAAGCTCAAGCGCACCTTTGAGGCTGTCTCCAGGCTTCTCCTGGAAACCCAGGAGGAGATCGCCCATCTGGAATCCATTAGCACGGCCCTGGACATTGCCCTTATGGAGGAAGATCTGGTGCAGGTCCGGGAGGAGCTTGTGGAGTACGGCTACATCAAAAAACGCCGGGGACAGGGCAAAAAACCAAAGGTCACCTCCAGGCCCTTCCATTACCTGTCCAGCGACGGCTTCCATATGTATGTGGGGAAGAACAATTTCCAGAATGAGGAGCTCACCTTCCATCTGGCCACCGGAAACGACTGGTGGTTTCACGCCAAGGGCGTGCCAGGCTCCCACGTCATTGTAAAAGCGGAAGGAAAAGAACTGCCAGACCGGGCCTTTGAGGAGGCCGGCCGCCTGGCCGCCTACTACTCCAGAAGCCGGGACAGCGAAAAGGTGGAGATCGACTATCTGCAGCGGAAAAATGTAAAAAAGCCAAACGGAAGCAAACCGGGCTTTGTGGTATACTACACCAACTATTCCCTAATGATAGACCCGGATATCAGCGGACTTACCCAGCTCTGACGGTTTTTTCCCTGTGCATATGGGAATTTCCCATGGAAAACGCGGAAATTTCAGGTAATTCTGAATATTTTCTTAGTATTTTCCCCTATACCTTGCTTTTCAGGAATAGAGGGGCTATACTTGTGTTAACATTGTTTTATTGTCGAAAATATGTTTTGGAACTCAGATAGGGGGATTAAAGATGTCATTCTCACAATCAAAGCTTATCCGGCGAAGCCTCTGCCTGCTTCTGGGCTTGTGTTTTGTCTGGATGCTGTTTTCTGCTTATTGTCTCACAGGCCATGCGGCACGCTCCACCGGCACCGTAAAAAACCGGGTGTTAAACGTGCGCAGCTCGGCTTCCACCAGCTCTTCCATCGTGTGCAAGCTGAGCCAGGGAGCCAAGGTTACGATTCTCTCGGACACCACAGGCAGCGACGGCATGAAATGGTATAATGTATACTTTGCCTACGGCGGAGACGCAAAGGAAGGCTTTGTGCGGGCAGATTTAATCACTGTGGCGGGACAAGCCTCCGGAGGCTCTTCCGCCGGCTCCTCTGCCTCTGCCAACAGCTCCCTTCGCAGCGTCAAACCAAACGCCGCCATTGTGCGCTCCTACCCCTCCACCAGCGCGGATATCCGCACCCGGCTGTACAAGGGCACCATCGTGACGGTTACCAGCGAGAACAAGGCCGATGACGGGCGCAAATGGTCCAAGGTCTCTTACATAGAGAGTGGCTCCACAAAGGAAGGCTATATCCGAAGCGATCTTCTGGGAACGGCTCCGGCGGGTGCCACCATGACCTCCTCCTCCGGTTCTTCCACACCGGCCGGCACGGCGAAATATATTAACACCAATGTGGCTCTGGTGCGCACCTACGCCTCCACCAACGGCGATATCCGCACCCGGCTTCCCAGGGGGACAAATGTGACCGTCATTAAGACCGTCACCGGCCAGGACGACAACCGCACCTGGCACAAAGTTTCCTACAACAGCAACGGGGTCAGCGGGGAAGGTTATATCCGGGGCGATCTGCTGGCAGACGGATCTTCCGGCAACGCCTCCACCTCCGGAGGCTCCTCTTCCAGCTCCGCAGGCGGCAGCAAAGCTACGGTAATTCCCGCTGTGGCCAATATCCGTACCTATGCCTCCACCAACGGCGATATCCGCAGCAAGCTGTCACAGGGAACAGAGGTAACCATTATCTCCGAAAAAACCGGGGACGACGGGCGCAAATGGTATAAAATCTCCTACACCTTCAACGGCGCGGGCATGGAGGGATATATCCGGAGCGACCTCTTGAAAATGGGCGGATCTTCCTCCGGAAATACAAATTCCAACTCTGGCAGTTCCGGAAACTCCGGTTCCAGCAGCTCCGGCGGCGTGGCCCAGGTAATGAGTTATGCCTCCCCCTACGCCGATGTGCGCACCACCCTGGCAAACGGCACCAAGGTTTCCATTATCAAGGAGGTAAACGGCGAGGACGGGGAGAAATGGACAAAGATTTCCTTTACCCAGGACGGAAAACGGGTAGAAGGTTATGTGAGAAGTTCCATTCTGAAATAAAAGGGGCTTTTGGCCCCAGAGAAATACCCATAGAAAAAGAGGCTGTACCGGGCATCCACCCACAGCCTCTTCTTTATTTTTCCTTATTTTTTATCCGCAGCCGGGCTCTTTATCCCGCGCAGAGCATTCCCTGTGTCTGCCCCAAAATCTGGGGATTAATCAGATAAAGAATGGCCTGCACCACCTGGTGGCAGATACGCACTATGTAGGCACAGTCATCCTCCACGGAATGTTTCATTTTCAGATACTCCTCGTGGGATTTTCTGATAAACTGAAAGACAGCTTCCTTGGTCTGGAATTTCCGCACCTCAATTCTGTCCCGATATGCCTCCCCGCTCTTCACATACTCCCGCAGCTTAAACTTCAGCGTCTTTTCATAATAACAGTGGTCCTTAATACTCCCCTGATAAGTCTTATTATGGGGAAACGTAAAGTAGTCTGCCAGATAATGCAGGATCTCTCCCAGGTTCCGCATAAACGCGCCTGCGTGCTCCTCCATCTCCATCTTCCCCTCTTCCACCAGTCTGGAAATCCGCTCCATCACCTTGGAGAAGGTTCCGTCAAACTCATGTCTGGTAGTGAGAAAAGAAGGGGTACAATCCGGAAGAATGCTTCCGATATAAAACGCTTTTCTGTGCTCCAGCATGACCGGCATCTGCATATCCTGTACAATATATCTCGCCAGGGAAATATGTGATTTCTTTCTCAACTATATCTACTCCTTTGATTTAATTGAAATCGATTCTCAACGTTTCCAATTATACCCCGGTTACCATAAATTGTCCAGTACTTTTTCGCATTTTCCATACTTTTACTTCAGTTTTTTTCCGGATTGCACATGTGCGGCTGCCAATGCTTTCATGGGGCTGGCCTTTACTGGATTCCAGCCACCTTATAGTCCTGGTCCTCCACGGCTTTCCTAAGAACGTCGTCGGCAAGCTCCGCCGTCAGCGTCACCACCGCGGTGCCGCTCTCATGGCTTACCACAGCTTCAGATACCTCCGGAAGAGCCTCCAGGCACTTTTTCACATTTGCCTCGCAGTGTCCGCACATCATTCCCTCGATTTTCATGGTCTTTGTCATTGTTTTTTCCTCCTTGTTTTGCTTTGTCATAATAAATGGTGTTTCTTTTTCTGTCTCTTCTTTCTCTGTCCCTTCCTCTTTGGATAACAGGGCCGCCTGTCCCAAGGTATTTCTGATCCTTTTGTCTCTGGATGCATCCCGCAGACGAAACAGATTCAGCCGCAGGGCGTTTGTCACCACGCAGAAGCTTGAAAGGCTCATGGCAGCTGCGCCGAACATAGGATTCAGCTTCCATCCAAATACAGGATACCACAATCCGGCCGCCAGGGGAATCCCCACCACATTGTAAAAGAATGCCCAGAACAGGTTTTCATGGATATTGCGCAGGGTAGCTCGGCTTAAGCGGATAGCCGCGGGCACATCGCTTAAGCGGCTCTTCATAAGCACCACATCCGCCGCGTCTATGGCGATATCGGTTCCCGCGCCGATGGCAATGCCGATATCCGCCCGGGTCAGCGCCGGGGCGTCGTTGATGCCGTCCCCCACCATGGCCACCTTGCCCTTTTGGGCAAGAGCCCGGATAACGCTCTCCTTGCCGTCCGGAAGCACGCCTGCGATCACCTCATCCACACCTGCCTGACGGCCGATGGCCTGGGCCGTGCGCACATTGTCCCCGGTAAGCATCACCACATGGATGCCCATATCCCGAAGCTCACGCACTGCCTGAGGACTGTCCTCCTTGATAACGTCCGCCACGGCAATAATCCCCGCAAGCTCCCCGTCCCGGCTGAAAAACAGGGGTGTTTTCCCCTCCTCCGCCAGACGCTGTGCCCTCTCCTCCATCTCCCGGGGAATCTTAGCCCGGCTGCCGATGAATTTCTGGTTTCCCCCATGAAGGGCCTGGTTTTTCAAGGTGGCTGTAAGCCCGTTTCCGGGAAGGGCCTGGAAATCCTGGACTTCCTCTGCTTGAAGCCCTTGTTCCCGTGCCTTTACAAGAATGGCCCTGGCAAGGGGGTGCTCGCTTTTCTGTTCCAGGGCATAGGCCAGGGAGAGAAGCTCTTCCCCGGAAACCCCTTTTCCTGGCAGAATATCCGTCACCTGTGGCTCGCCTCTTGTGATGGTGCCTGTCTTATCCAGGGCCACAATCTGCATTTTGCCGGCCTCCTCCAGGGAGACAGCCGTCTTAAACATGATGCCGTGCTTCGCTCCCATGCCGTTTCCCACCATAATGGCCACAGGCGTAGCCAGCCCCAGGGCGCAGGGACAGCTTATTACCAGAACAGAAATTCCACGGGCCAGGGCAAAGCCAAAGGTCTGTCCGGTCAGCAGCCACACCAGGATGGTGGCCAGGGCAATGGCGATAACGGCGGGCACAAACACCCCGGACACCTTATCCGCCACCTTGGCTATAGGCGCCTTGGTAGCCGCCGCGTCGCTGACCATGCGGATAATCTGGGACAAGGTGGTGTCCTCTCCCACCCGGGTAGCCTGGCATTTAAGGAATCCCGACTGGTTTACCGTGGCCGCCGATACAGGATCTCCCCCGGCTTTGTCCACAGGAATGCTCTCCCCTGTCAGCGCCGCCTCGTTGACTGCGCTGGTTCCCTCCAGCACCGTGCCGTCCACGGGAATATTTTCCCCGGGGCGCACCACAAAGATATCCCCTTTCTGAACCTGGTCAATAGAAACCTGCGTTTCCACGCCGTCCTTCAGGACCGTAGCTGTCTTTGGAGCCAGCTTCATCAGGCTTTTCAGCGCGTCTGTAGTCTTTCCCTTAGACCGGGCTTCCAGCATTTTACCCACGGTAATCAGCGTCAGAATCATCGCCGCAGACTCAAAGTAAAACTCGTGCATATAGGCTATGACTCCCGCCATATCCCCCTGCATCTGGGCGTCCGTCATGGCAAACAGGGCGTAGACACTGTAGACAAAGGACGCCCCCGCCCCCAGAGCCACCAAAGTATCCATGTTTGGCGCCCGGTGCCACAGGCTCCGGAAACCGCTGACAAAAAATTTCTGGTTTATCACCATAATGACCATTGTCAGAAGAAGCTGCAAAAGCCCCACGGCCACATGGTTTTTCGCCAGAAACGCCGGAAGGGGCCAGCCCCACATCATATGCCCCATGGACACATACATCAGCACCAATAGAAACCCCAGAGAGCTCCAGAGCCTCTGCTTTAATACCGGCGTCTCCCTGTCCTTTAAAAGGTCCTCCGCAGCCGCCCCGCCTGCCTGGGCCTGGCTTCCCGCTAAAGCTCTCTCCCCCTTCCGGGCCGCCCCGTAGCCCGCCTCTTCCACGGCCGCTATGATCTCCTGAGGATTTACCTCCCCCTCCACGCCCATGGAATTAGTCAAAAGGCTCACCGAGCAGGACGTAACGCCTGGCACCTTGCATACCGCCTTTTCCACCCGGGCGCTGCAGGCAGCGCAGCTCATGCCTGTCACATGGTATTGTTCCATCCTGATTTACCTCCTATTCCAGTACCGCATCCGCCCTCCCAGCCCCCTGGGTTCTGGAAGGATTTCCGGTCGCTTATGCTCCCTGAAATCCTTCCGGGGGCCTGTTCGGGCTCTTGCTGTTTCCAGTACCGCATCCGCCATTTACTTTCTTATGGGATTATTATATACCCTGGTGGGGTATTTTGCAAGGGTTTTTTTGTTTTTTTAGAAAGGTTTTATCTTCTGTTCCGGCGCTTTATTTTTCTGGTAAATCTGTTCTGCCTGCGCCGCCAGGACCTCCCGCAGATGCGCGGGCTCCACCACCTCCACCCCCGTTCCAAAGGACAGGAGGAAGCCTGTCAGCCAGTCGTCCTCCGGCATCCTTGCACTGACGAGAAGATCCCCGTTTTCCTGCCGCTCCACCTGGGACCGGTCGAATTCATCGTAAACCCGGTATGCCGTCTCCCCGGAAAAGCGAAGGACAATCTGGTTATATTCTCTTGCGGGATACGCTTCCTCCCGGGGGCAGGCATGGCCGGAAAACGTCTCGTCCAAAACCTCCAGCTCCACAATCCGGGTCAGTCTGAATATACGGAAATCCTGCTTATCCATGCAGTATGCCCTCAGATACCAGGCCCTGGATTTATATGCCAGCTTTAGGGGATGGACGGTCCGCTCACCCATCTTCCCGTCAGAGCCTGCGTACTGGATCCGCACGGCCCTTCTCTTGAGAATTGCCTCCTTTAGGCGCTCAAATTTCCCGTTGTCCTGGTTTTCCTCCCCCCAGCGGGAAAAATCTGTCTCCAGCCAGTCCTCCGCCGGGAGATGAAAAAGCCCGGAGAGCTTCTCAAGGGTAGCATTCCCCATAACGCTTCGGGTAATTCCAAGGCTTTGCAGCCCGGTTAGAATCTCCTGCTTTTCCTTCTTTGACAGCACCGCCCTGTCCAGGGTAAAATGCTCCATCAGACGGATGCCGCCGTTTCGCCCCGGCTCTGTATAAATGGGAATCCCGGCCTCGCTTAAAGCATCCAGATCCCGGTAAATGGTCCGCACAGACACTTCCAGTTTTTTTGCCAGCTCCGGGGCCGTGGCCCTCCCCTGGTCTAACAAGTGATACACAATCTTAAATAAACGGCTTTCATGCATGGTTGGTTTCTCCTTAGCGGACAGACAGGATAAAGCTCCATTATGAACGGCTCATATTTTCCAGTATTTCCCTATAACGCCTGGTCGAGGTTCCTGTTCCATAATGGCAGGAGCTGATGAATTTGCGGAACACCCAGTGCTCCAGAAGGAATTCCACGGCTTTATCAAGGCGCAGATCCTTATCATAACAGGAAGAATGCCGCATCAAGTCCAGGGCTTCCAGGGCAACCGACCCTTTCGTCCCGGGCGTACCCCATTTTGCACAGCAGATTCGCCGCAAGGGCCGTATGACAGGGATAAATTCCTCCCTTGGGGGACGTTTTAATCCTCCCGTCTTCCCATTTACCATAAATTTCTACAGCTCATTTTTGTATTGAATATACCGGTGATTTCGTTTTATGTCAAGGTAAACGGAGCCTGTGAAATCCTCTTTTTTTGTGATAAAATGAAGGCGACAAAAATGTCCTGCCAGCAAAACAGGGCAATTCCCGCTCTGCGTCGTGTTTTTTCCCAGAACGATATGGTAATTTTGTTATGAAACCGGAAACAGCATCTGGACATACAGGACGGATGCAGAACTTTCATTTATGAGGAACCTGCCTATGGATATGAAAAAAATCGGATGCTTCTTGAAAGAGCTCCGAAAGGAAAAGCATCTGACCCAGGAACAGCTTGCGGAAATCCTTCTCGTATCGGGAAGAACGGTTTCCAGATGGGAAACCGGCACAAACTGCCCGGATTTAAGCGTTCTGATTCAGATTGCGGAATTTTGCCATGTGGAGATCAAAGAAATTTTAGACGGTGAAAGGAAAAAAGAGAAGATGGACAAAGAATTAAAGGAAACCTTAACAAAAGTAGCAGATTATAACAGACTGGAAAAAGAGCAGGCGGCAAAAGCCGGAAATACCGCGTTTGGACTATCTTTTGTCCTCTGCGCGGCAATGATCGTTATCCAGTTAACCCTCCTGGGAAATCTGCTGCTGGTTGCGGGAGAAACCCTTGTATTACTGGCTGGGGGTATTGCTTATATTGGCATTATGATGCACAAAGGCATATGGGAAACCGGTTCCCGGTTTACCAGCACGCCGCTTCACGATATTTTGATAAGCGTAGTGTGCGCCGGACTGTCTGCCGCCGTTTTGGCTCTCGTTTACCTGCGTCTGGGCGCCTCCGCCTCACTGACAGCACGGGTTGCCCTGCTGTTTTTTGCGGGGATTACCCTGGTGGGATTTCTGGTGTTGCGAATGCTGGCCTGTCTCTCTTCCAAAAGAAAAAGGGCAGATTCTTAGAGAATTTCCGGGGGCGGCCGTATATAGCCGTCCCCCATTTCTTCCAGTCTCCTGTCATTTTAAAAATAATCCCCTAAAATCCTCACTGCAATTTCCCTTGCCACAGCGCTTGTCACCTCTTTGTTTTTTGTTTCCCCAAGGTACACGCAGAAATACACCTTTCCCTCTGTATTTTGGGCAAAACCGGTAAACCACGCGTCTATGGTAACGCCCTGGACCTTGCCCATTCCGGTTTTCCCATAGACGGAAATTTCCGGGTTGTCCTGTTCCGTCAGCATCACGCGTTTCAGCTCTTCCAGGTTTTCCCTTTCATAAGGGGATGTGTTCCCAAAAATCCGCCCCATAACCTCCGCCTGCTCCATGGGAGAAATCTTCAGGGAGGATTCTATCCAGAAGCCCGTCAGCGCCCGGTTGTTATTATTTGTATTCAGCCGTCCCTCCCAGTCGGAAATGTCACAGTTACCATACTTTAGCCTTTCTATCTCCGCCTGCATAGTCTCCTGCCCCGTTTCATCGACCACTTCCCTGAAATACCAGACACAGGATGCGCGAAACGCCTGCTCAAAATCAAGATCCTGGTTCCAGTCGTCGTTCCAGAAGGTTTCGCCGCTCCAGGTCCGGGTGGAATCCTCCGGTTTAAGGACTCCCTCTTCCAGGGCGATAAGGGAAGAAATAATCTTAAATGTGGAACAGGGAGACCTCTGTGTCCGGGCCAGTTCCCCGTTGTAAATCCGATACTGCCCTCTGGCTTCATCGTATAAAACGGCTGCCCCATTTAAACCGTCAAAATACTCTGACCAGTCAGTCTCTATTATCTCCGGCTGCAATTCCTCCCCGCCGGGTGCAGGGATTTTTGTATCCTCTGTCTCCTCCCCAGCCTCCAGGGCTTTATCTGGCATCTCCTCCTGCGGGGAGACGGCTTCTCCACTGTTCTCCCGGACTTCTTCTCTCCGGGCAGGCGCCTCCCCTTCAGGGCCGCCGGAGCATCCGGTGAGAACCAGGGCGAATAGGAGGGCATAGAATCTGTATTTTTTCATAAATCCAGTTAAACCTTTCCGTTTTTTGTGTCATTCCATGATATTATCATATGCCCTTTTATTTTGCAATCCGTTCTATAGACATTGCATTTTTGTTCACCGCAGCTGTCAATGCAAAACAGTTGACGATTCCCCCATTTTATGGCAAAATGATACCCGGACAAAACAGTTAGAAAGGATCCCGGTAAATTATGCATAAATTAAGAAAACTCTATTGCCGCACCTTCCAGACCGCTCTGAAGCTGGCCCTCCCTTTCCTCCCCTACCGGAGCCCGAAGATCGTAGGCAGTGTAAAGGGGCTGCCGGAGGTCATAACGAAAAACAAATGCAGTCGTGTTCTCATTATTACAGACCCCACCGTATACTCCCTGGGCCTTACCGCCCGCCTGGAGAAGGCCTTGAAAAATGCAGACATTTTCTACTGCCTCTACAGCGGCACCGTGGCAAATCCCACCACCGACAACGTGGACGAGGCTCTTGCCCTCTACCAGGAAAACGGCTGCGACGCCCTGATCGGCTTTGGGGGAGGCTCCAGCATGGACTGCGCCAAGGCCGTAGGAGCCCGGGCCGCAAAGCCCCGTCAGTCCCTGGCCCAGATGAAAGGCATCTTAAAGGTACATAAAAAGCTGCCCCTTCTCATCGCCATTCCCACCACCGCGGGAACCGGAAGCGAGACCACCCTGGCGGCTGTGATTACAGACGCCGGAACCCGTCACAAATACGCCATCAACGATTTTCCGCTGATTCCCAGATACGCCGTGCTGGACCCAAAAGTTACCCTTGGGCTTCCCCCCTTTGTGACCGCCACCACAGGTCTGGATGCCCTTACCCATGCGGTAGAGGCCTACATCGGAAATTCCACCACCTACGGCACCCGCAAGAATGCCCGCAGGGCTGTAAAGCTTATCTTTGAAAATCTGGATACCGCCTACACCGAGGGCACAAATATAGAAGCCCGGAAAAATATGCTGCGGGCCTCCTTCTACGCAGGCTGCGCCTTTTCCAAGTCCTACGTGGGCTATATCCACGCCGTGGCCCATTCCCTCGGCGGAGAGTACAACGTGCCCCACGGCCTGGCAAACGCCGTGCTGCTCCCCTTCTTTCTGGAAGCCTACGGCCCTGTCATTTATCCCAGGCTTCACCAGCTTGCTATAGAGGCCGGGCTGGCGGACGAGAATACGCCCGCTGACCTGGCGGCCTGGAACTTTATTGAGGCTGTAAAAGACATGAAAAAGCGCTTCGGCATCACGGATATCATCCCGGAAATCCAGGATGTGGATATTCCCAAGCTGGCCCACTACGCAGACAAGGAGGCCAATCCCCTCTATCCCGTGCCTGTGCTTATGGACGCCAGGGAGCTGGAAGGATTTTACTATCAGATCATGAAGCTTGGCGGCGCGTCCCAGAACCAGGTATAGAAACAGAAAAAGGAGTTTCTTATGAAATTACAGCAGCTACTCAGCTACACCCGCCGGGCGGTGGACGATTTTAAAATGATACAGGAGGGCGATAAAATAGCCGTCGGAATTTCCGGCGGCAAAGACAGTCTGGCCCTGCTCTACGCGCTTCATGGACTGATGCGCTTTTATCCCATTCCCTTTTCCGTCACGGCCATCACCGTAGACTTAGGCTTCCCGGACTTTCATTTAACCCCTATAAAGGAGCTTTGCCGGGAAATGGGGATTCCCTATGAGATTATAAAAACGGATATCTACGAAATCGTATTTCATGTCCGCCAGGAGACAAACCCCTGCGCCCTGTGCGCCAAAATGCGAAAAGGCGCTCTCAACACGGCCATCAAAGAAACCGGCTGCAACAAGGTGGCCTATGCCCACCACAAGGACGACGTGGTGGAAACCATGCTTTTATCCCTTATCTTTGAGGGGCGCTTCCACAGCTTTGCCCCGGTGACCTACTTAGACCGCATGGATCTCACCGTAATCCGGCCCCTGCTCTATGTAAACGAGGCTGATATCATAGGCTTCCAGCACAAATACCAGCTTCCGGTGTGCAAGAGCCCCTGTCCCGCCGACGGGCATACCCGGCGGGAGTATGCCAAAAACCTGCTAAAAGAGATTAACCAGGAAGCCCCCGGCGTACGGGAGCGGATGTTCCGGGCAGTCTTAAACGGCGTCTACAGAGACAGACTGAAAACCTAAGAATTGTTTCTTCTTTTGCGCTGGGCGGCGAAGATATTCTGTGTGATGGCCTTCTGGTCATCCTCCGTCATCTCCAGAAACTGGCATCCATATTCAAAGCCAGAGTCCTCCTTTTCTGTGATACGCAGCACCTGACAGAACATGGCTGACTCCGGCCTGTCATCAATCAGTCTGACTTTCAGCAGGAATTTATCTCCTTTGTGGTATACGTGCTCCGAGCCAATACAGGCCCCTCCCACGCTGATATTCAGAAGCGTGCAGGGCTTTTCCCCGGCTGCCAGGCCTCCAAAAGTGGTGGCGGTTGCCTCCAGGTTTGTGCTTAACCGGTAAAAAGCCCGGTCATTGGCAACCCGGACAATGGAAAGTCCTACAACCTGCCATTTATGCTCCTCCTTTGGGGAAATAACCCCCTCCATATAAACGGCTTTCCTGTCGTGATCGTTATACCCACGGATTTTTACAGCCAGGGGCTTCCACTCCTCTTCCCGGGGAATGGCCATCTCCGAATACTGGTGCAGCTCCGCCATACTTCCCCGCAGGTTCATAATCTTAGCCACAAAAAGCAGGCGCTCCTCAATGGTAGTTACCTCCACCCGCATGCCGGAATAAGCATCCACATCCGCCGCCTCATTCGTCTCTCTGGTTTTCCCGGCAGTTTCTTCCTTCTCCTTCCGGCCAAATAAATTAAACAGACTCACGCTATACCTCCACTTAGGTTTCGTATTCCCTCTATTATTTTTCTTTTAACTGTCTCATTGTCTCATTTGCCCATACAACCTGGTTGCGGCCAAATTTTTTTGCGTCATACAGCATGGTATCCGCAATTTTCAGATAGGAGTCATAAGTGCTCTCCTTCTGGGGAATGACCGTGACGCCCCCGATACTGACTGTAACCCACTCCGACACAGAGGGCTCATGGGGAATATGCAGATTTTCGATCTCCTGCCGGATTTTTTTCAGATGTTCAAATGCCTTTTCCGAGCTATCCCCCATAAGAAACGCCACAAATTCCTCTCCGCCATAGCGGGCGCAGAAATCCGTACTGCGCCGCAAATGGGAAGACAGCGTCTTTGCCACAGCGGCAATCACCTTGTCTCCTGCCGGATGCCCAAAGGTATCATTATAGGATTTAAAATGGTCGATATCAAACATACAGATGGAGAAGGGAACCTGCATACGGGTGGCCTCCCCCCATTTCAAAAGACTGCACTGGTCATGCTCCCGCCGATTGGCAATTCCGGTCAGCTGGTCCGTTCTGGACTGGCTTTCGGCCTGCCTCCGGTAATTATAAAGCTTTACGTGGGTGTTTACCCTTGCCTCTACAATCATGGGATTAAAGGGCTTTGCTATGTAATCCACGGCCCCCAGTACAAGCCCCCGCTGTTCATTCATCGCATCGGTAAGGCTGGTAATCAGAATCACCGGCACACTCTGGGTAATAATCTCCTCCTGTAATTTCTTCAGCAGCATAAACCCATCCATCCCCGGCATCACCACATCCAGCAGGATCAGGGAATATTTTCCCTCGCTTGCGCAGCGGAGCCCCTCCTCCGCAGTCTGGGCAATGGTAATATCATAGGTATCATTTAAGATGGCTTTTAACTGGGCCGCCTGCAGGATGCTGTCATCCACTATCAATATTTTCTCCATGACTATCCTCCTAATCTCAGTAAGTAAACATTTATTTACAATAAGTCAAAAACAAACCGCTCCCTAAGCGGCGCATTTTTGACTTCCCTTTTATTTTTTACATCTTCAGAAAGCCGCTTAATCCAGTTGTCAGCAGCTGGAAAACAGTCTCTTCCGTCTCCCGGTTATTGGGAAGCGCTCCCTCCACCACATACCTGGCATACATCACCGTGGAAGTAAGCACATGAAGCCACAACAGATCCTGGTTCATCTGCTTCAGGCGCGGAAACGCCTCCAGAAAAGCACGGACCATTTCCACAAAGGAGTCAAAATAATCTACTTCACGTCTCTTCTCGAATTCCAGGAAAAAGGCGCTGTCCCGGAACCGGTAATAAAATATCGCCTCATCCGGATGCTCCAGCCAGAACCGGTAATAAGGAAGCCACAGACTTTTCACGGTTCCCATGGGATCCCTGAACATCGCCGCAGGGTCAAACTCCAGATGATCGAAAATCTCCGCCGCCTGCTTATCCACATAGATAAAGCATTCCACCATCAGCTCTTTTTTCCCGTTAAAATGGCGGTACAGCGCTCCGGGAGAAATCCCTGCCAGATGGCTGATATTCTGAATGCGCACACCCTCCAGGCCATACTGGCGCACAGCTTTCATTGTCGCAGAAATAATCCTGGTCCTGGTGTCATCCAGAATGTTCAATGTTTTGTCTCCCCAAAATTCCGTATTTTCACAACTCCACCGTGTCCAGCATTACCGTAAAAGGCCCGTCATTCTTCAGCTCCACATCCATATGGGCTCCAAACACCCCCTGCTCCACCACGGAGATCTGTTTTCTGCACTCTGCCAGCACATACTCATACAGTTCCCGGGCGTGATCCGGGGCTCCAGCCTTTACAAAGCTGGGACGGTTTCCTTTTTTACAATCCGCATACAAGGTAAACTGGGAGATCACAAGCAGCTCCCCGCCCACATCCTTAAGGGCCAGATTGGTCTTTCCGTTCTCGTCCTCAAAAATACGCAGGCCTGTCATTTTCTTTACAAGTTTATCCGCCTGCTCCCTGGTATCCTCCTGGCATATGCCTGCAAACACCAGAAATCCTTTGTTAATTTTGCCCACTACGGTCCCATCCACCGTCACCGATGCATGGGACACTCTCTGTATCAGAAATTTCATATGTTAATCCCGCAGCTCTCCCTTACAACTCCGCCCCGCACTTCTTGCAGAAGGTGGCATCCGGCGGACATACCGTACCGCACTTCTCACAGCAGCGGGTAGTCCAGTCGCTGCCCTTTCCCTTGTACATGGCAAACTCCCGGATCATATGTACCGTGCCTGCAATTCCCAGAACGCCGGTGTCCAGGCAGAGATGATACCCTGCAGCATCCCCCCATTTTTTGCTGGTATAATAATTGTAATAGCTGGCCCGCTTCTTATCCTCCTTGAGAATCACGTCCTTGGCCTTAGCGTCTGTCAGACTACGGCGCTTGGCAATCCGCACAATCCTCTTTTGCAGATCTGCGTGCAGAAATACATGGATGGCATTGGGATTATCTGCCAGGGCATAGTCCGCACAGCGTCCTACGATAACACAGGAGCCCTCCTCCGCCAGCTTCTTGATGGTGTTAAACTGCGCCAGAAACACTTTATGGTTGATGGGCATATCGCTGAAGGCCGCCGAAGAATAGCCTGTGGAATAAGTGTCCATCACAAGTGAATAGAGAAAGCTGCTGGTGGGCTTCTCATCATGGTTTTTAAATAATTCCTCGCAGAGACCGCTCCGCTTAGAGGCTTCTGCCAGAAGTTCATCGTCATAGCAAGGAACTTCCATTGCTTCTGCCAGAAGTTTTCCCACGTCTCTTCCACCGCTTCCATACTGCCTTCCAATGGTAATCACTACTTTATCTTCTGCCATAGGTCCCACTCCTTTTCCCGCTTATTTTATAAGTTATCCCCAGTGCATACTCAGAAAACCTTCGGTTTTCTTCGTTCACGGGCTTCGCCCTATACAGCCTTAATCTGAAAAAACTGTCAGCAAGCTGCCATTTTTTCATCTTACGACCAGCTGTTTTACGCCCGCAGTGCATACTCAGAAAACCTTCGGTTTTCTTCGTTCACGGGCTTCGCCCTATGCAGCCTTAATCTGAAAAAACTGTCAGCAAGCTGCCATTTTTTCATCCTGCGGCCAGCTACTTTACGCCCGCAGTGCATACTCAGAAAACCTTCGGTTTTCTTCGTTCACGGGCTTCGCCCTATGCAGCCATAATCTGAAAAAATCGTCAGCAAGCTGCCATTTTTTCATTTTATGGCTGCGCACTGCTCATTGCTTTCGTGTATAGTATAGCATAAATAAACGGAAATGTACATATTTTTATGCTTTCATTCGAAGTTTTCTGGTAATTTCCAGCGCAGCCTTTGAGCCGGCCAGGCCGCCTTCCCCGGTTTCCCGCAGGGAAACATGCATGGCGTCGCCCACTTCCTTCATGGCGTCTATTACCTGATCTGCGGGGATTGCGCTTGTAATGCCTGCCAGGGCCATGTCCGCCGCCGCCATGGCGTTGACCGCCCCGATAACGTTGCGCTTCACACAGGGCACCTCCACCAGCCCGGCCACAGGGTCGCATACCAGTCCCAGAAGATTTTTAAGGCTCATGGCCACCGCGTCCGCCACCTGCTCCTTTGAGCCGCCGCTTACATACACCAGCGCTCCGGCCGCCATGGCAGAGGCCGAGCCGATCTCCGCCTGACATCCGCCTGAGGCTCCCGCGATGGAAGCCCTTGTGGCAATCACCTGACCGATTCCGGCTGTTACAAAGAGCGCCTCAATCACCTGCTCCTCCGTGATCTCTCCATCCTCATAGAGGGGCACCAGAACCGCCGGCAGCACTCCGCAGGCCCCGGCTGTGGGAGCCGCCACAATCCGTTTCATGCAGGCGTTGGATTCTCCCATCTGTAAAGCCCTTGCAATGACGCGCCCCATGCGCTCCCCGCAAAGGACACGTCCTTTTTTCACATACTCCTCCATACGGCCGCCTGCACCGCCTACCAGGCCGCTGTTGGATTTCCGTTCCGCCTCATAGGACTGGCTGGCCGCATGCATGGCCTCCCACATGGACGCCATCTGGATCCAGGTCTCTTCCCTGGAAACAGCCCGGTCCCGCATATCCTCCTGGATAACCACCTCCGGAAAGCTTATCTGCTCCCGGTTACATTTCTCTAATATCTCAGCAATCGCCTCAAACGCCATAATGATCTCTCCATCCCGGTTCCGCATCCGTCCCTTCAAAATGCGGAAACTTTATTTTTCCTTGTCCAGATAAGTTACCTTGATAATGCCCTCCAGGCGGGAAAGCCAGTCCAGAGCCTCTCTGGGCACATTCTGGTCCATCTCTATCACCATTACCGCATAGCCGCCCCGGTGATCCCGGTAAAGCTGCATGGTAGCAATGTTTACGGATTTGTGGGACAGCATGGAAGTAACCTCTGCCACATGTCCCGGCTGGTCCATATTGTGAACGATAAGCGTAGGGGACTCTCCCGTAAAGTTTACCTCAATCCCATCCAGTTTATTCACCATAATCCGGCCGCCTCCCAGAGAGGAAGCCTGTACCTCCAGCTCCCGGCCGCTCTCGCCGGTCACTCTGAGCACCGCCGTATTGGGATGGGCCTCCTTCAGATTGGCGAAATCAAAGGAAATCTCCAGCCCCTCCTCTTTCGCCAGAGACAGGCTCTCTGGTACCCGCATATCATCCGGCTTCATACCCAGAAGGCCCGCCACAAGAGCCACATCCGTGCCATGTCCTGCCCCCGTGGCCGCAAAGGAACCGGAAAGGGTAATCAGCGCCTTCACCGGCGACTCTCCCAGAAGCCTCCTTGTAATAAATCCAATCCGCACAGCCCCCGCCGTGTGGGAACTTGAGGGACCTACCATCACCGGCCCAAGGATATCAAAAATATTCATGGTTGTTCACCAGCCTTTCCATATTATTTCCAGCGCTCCCCTGTTTTTATGTTTCTATCCTACCATAATCCGCCGGATCTTTCAAGGAGGCATGAAAAAACCGCCACCGGGCATTCATTTCATGCCCGGACAGGCGGTTTTCTGTTTGTTATGTAAACCGTTTAATTTTACTCTCCCATGCCAGTGTACCCGGAAGCACACAGCCAGCTGTACCGCATAAGCTTACGCGGCGGCTTTCTTGGTTTTTCCGGCCAGGGTCTGGATACCCTCGATTACCAGGATCACAGCCAGCACGATCAGCAATGCCGCGATAACAACCTGTGCGTAGGGACCCCAGTCAGCAGAGCCGGCGGTGATAGCGCCAATCTGATTCTTTACGGTCAGAGCCAGAGAACAGATGGTTACAACGATCATAAAGGCCATGGGGAACAGGAACATCTTGTTGTTTCTGCCAATACGTCCAAGCCATGCAGCCACAGCCAGAAGGCCGATACCTGCAAGAAGCTGGTTTGCGGCTCCAAACAGAGGCCAGATCTTGGCGTAACCGCTCATGCCAAGAGCAACGCCCAGAACAACCGTAACAATCGTCGCAAAGTAAGGATTTACCATAAGCTTCTTGTAGCCTTCCTTCACATCGTTAACGGTCTGTCCCGGCTCAAGCCAGAACTCCTGGAACATAAAACGTGCCAGACGTGTAGCTGTGTCCAGGGAGGTCAGACAGAATGCGGAATAGGTCAGAACCAGTAAGGTATACAGCGTATTCTGTGCCCCGGCCAGTCCGGGAATCGCGGCAACCATACCGGCGATACCGCCTGCGAATATGTCCGTAGCTCCGGCTGTGGTGCCGATCTTTCTGGCATAGCCGATGGCGCATACGGTCAGAACAGCCAGCACACACTCCAGAAGCATGCCGCCGTAGGCGATAGGCTTTGCATCCGACTCTTTATCCAGCTGCTTGGAGGTGGTTCCGGAGGATACCAGGGAATGGAAACCGGAAATGGCGCCGCAGGCAACCGTAGTAAAGAGCACCGGGAACATGTACTGCATACCGTTTCCGTTATCCACGGCAAATCCCGCGAATACCGGGAACTCATCCAGATTGGGATGCGCGCCTACCACGCCCACAAAGGCAATAATCAGCATGGCGTAAAGCAGGAAAGAGCTTAAGTAGTCACGAGGCTGCAAAAGAATCCACACCGGCGTAACGGAAGCAATGGCAATATAAATACCGACAATCCACATCCAGGTCTTTGCAGACAGGTAAATGGGATGAAAATTCATGCCGACAGCCATAACCAAAACGATGGCCAGCACGCCCACCACAGAGGCGATTCCCATGGGGGCGTTTCTGCGGTATACCAGGAAACCAAACACAATGGCGATCAAAATAAACAAAACAGATACCATAGCCACAGAAGCCTGCGCGTCGGAAGTCTCCGCCGCCGTCGCCGCTCCGAAGGTGCCCGCAACAATAGATGCAAAGGCAGCCACCACCAGAATCAGGGTCAGATAGGCAAAGATAATAAACAGCCTCTTTGCCCGGCGGCTCATATTGGCGGAAATAACCTCGCCGATAGACTGTCCCTTATGGCGAAGGGAGGCAAACAGGGCGCCAAAATCATGGACACCGCCGAAGAAAATGCCTCCAATCAAGATCCAGAGCGTTACAGGCAGCCATCCAAACAAAGCTGCGTTAATGGGACCGGTAATAGGGCCCGCACCTGCGATAGAGGAAAAATGATGTCCCATCAGAACAGGCGCCTTTGCGGGAACATAGTCCACGCCGTCCTCCATCAGATGGGCCGGGGTCTCCTCCTTACTCTCACCCACACCCCACTGCTTACAGAGCCAGCCGCCGTAGAAAATATAGCCGACAATCAGAACAGCCATGCAGATGATAAGAAGTACTAATGAATTCATACCACTCACTCCTTTTCTAAATTTACTTGAAACATAGTACTTTTTTCAAAATTTTCGCCGTCGTGTGGCCGCTGCGGTTGGCGTCAATACGACCCTTTTCAAGGTCCACCACCGCCACATGGTAATCCATCCAGCCGTGCAGCGAAAAATGAAAACTTTTGTAAATGCGGCATTTCTTCAACGCCTTTCTGGCGTCCTCGTCACAGGAATCACAGACAAACACTGGGGTGATAAAGGAATACATATGCCCCGGCCCATGACTGACCCGGCTCATACCGTCCTCATAGACGTAATCCCGCCATTTTTCATAGATTTCTTTTGTGAGATGGGGAATATCAAGAATATAGAGAAATTCTTCACTGTCCGCCGTCCACAGCTCCGCCTTCCTGGACAGCACATATTTCTGGGAGTGTTCGAAAAAATCACAGCGGGCTGTGACGGGCTTTTGCTCCTCGCCGAACACATGCACATTATAATATGTCTGATAGCTTTTAAGAAGCCTGCTTATGGCGGTCTCTCTGGTATATTTCATCATACAAACCCATCTCTGTAAAAGTATATGTCCTTGATTTTACCATAATAACGCGTTAAATTCATGAACATAAGGAGTATTATATACTTCTGACCGCCAAAAAGCAAGCACTTTCGACACAAAAAATTTACAAATTTTTTAGATTTTTTTAATAAATTTTACTCTTAGGACGAAAAATCCCCCGGATATTATTCCTTATCCCTGGCCAGGCAGCGGATAACGCCCTTGGCGATACCCTTGGCCACGTTATTGCGGTAAATATCCTCTGCCAGGCTTCCCGCTTCCGCTGCATTGCTGGCATAGCCGGCCTCCACCAGCACCGCGGGAATTTCCGTATTTTCCAGAATGGTAAAGCTGCCCTCCGAAGCGGTTCCTTTTGCGGCTCCCGCCTCCTCCGCAACCGCGTCCAGCACCTTTTGCGCCAGCATGGCTCCCTGGGCCGAGCCCTTTTTGTAATAGGTCTCCACACCGGAAGCCTCCGGATCCTCCGAATAATTCAGATGGACGCTGACCACCAGGTCTGCGCCGCTTGCGTTAACCGCCTGGGCACGCTCTTCCTTGGAAATGCGGCTGTCGTCCTCCCGTATCAGCACTACCTGGTAGCCCTGGCCTTCCAGCATGACCTTCAGCTTGGAGACGATCTCAAAGGTGACCTCCTTCTCCTCCAGAACATCATTGGTAAGGCCTGTGTCAGCCCCACCGTGTCCGGCGTCCAGGGCGATCACAAAGTTATCCCCCTGGGCCTCCACCATGGCCTCTCCTTTTCCCATAGACTTTGCCAGCCTTGATATACCGTAGATAATGCCGCCCAGAACCGCTATGGCCACAAGAGCCAGTCCGATCAGAACCGCCGCCCGCAGAATCTTCTTCTGCCTTCTCTTCTTTATGCGCTTCTGGCGGATCTCCTCTCTCCTTCGTCTCTCAGCCGGTGTAAGCGGCTTCTTTTCTTTCTCTTTTGTGTCCATTGCTTCTGGTTTCCTCCCTCATGTGCCTTATCCTAATCATCCCATTTTTCGCAGAGCGCATTGATCTGGTCCGCAAATCTGGCCAGCTCCTTGTTGGTGCGGCCCTCCATCCTGCGGATTACCGCCAGCAGACGCTGTCCGGCCTCCACCAGTCTATCATAAACGGTTGAGCGTTTCTTTGCAAGCGCCTTTGTTTTCTCCAGGCGTACCGTATTGCCCACCTCAAGACAGGTGTCTGTGAGGAGATCGTAGCTTCCCCCGCTGTAGGGAGCCTCCGTCACAAACCCAAAGGCGTCCCGCAGATATTCCGCATAAGAGTCGCAGACCTTGTCGTCCCCGTGAACGATAAATACCCGCCGGGGCTTTGTCTCAAACCCATTAATCCAGTCCGTAAGACCCTGTTTATCCGCATGGCCGCTTATGCCTGCCATAACCTGGATGCGGGCCCGCACCTCAATGGTCTCTCCAAAGAGCTTCACCTCTTTTGCACCCTCCACAATGGCCCGGCCCAGAGTTCCCACCGCCTGGTAGCCCACGAAAAGAACGGTGCTGTCCTCCCGCCACAGGTTGTGCTTTAAGTGATGGCGGATACGCCCGGCCTCACACATGCCGGAAGCCGACAGAATTACCTTGGGCTCACTGTCAAAGTTGATGGCTTTGGACTCGTCGCTGGTGATGGAAAGGCTTAAGCCCGGAAACGCAATGGGGTTAATGCCCTTGTTTACCAGTTCCATGGTCTCCTCGTCAAAGCAGGAGTACTGATTCTTGTTAAACACCGTTGTAGCCTGCACCGCCAGGGGGCTGTCTACATATACCTTGAAGTCCTCATGGCCCCGGATGCGCTTCTCCATCTTGATCTGCCGGAGGAAATACAGCATTTCCTGGGTACGGCCCACCGCAAAGGAAGGAATCACCACGTTTCCGCCCCGGTCAAAGGTACTCTGGATAATGCGGGTCAGCTCCTCCACATAATCCGGCTTCTCCCCGTGAGTACGGTCTCCGTAGGTGGACTCCATCACCACATAGTCCGCCTGGGCAATTCTGCAGGGGTCTTTAATAATGGGCTGGTCCGTGTTTCCAATATCCCCGGAGAATACGAGCTTCTTTTTTTCCTCCCCCTCTTCCAGCCACACCTCAATGCAGGCGGAGCCCAGAAGATGTCCCACATCGGTAAAACGGATTTTCACGCCCTCCGTTACGTTAACCGTATCCTCGTAATTACAGCCCACCAGAAGCTTTATGGCGCCGTCCGCAGCCTCCATGTCGTAGAGGGGCACATATTCTTCCCCGCCGTTCCTCTTGGCCTTGCGGTTCCGCCACTCCGCCTCAAACATCTGGATATGAGCGCTGTCACGCAGCATAATCTCGCAGAGATCCCTGGTAGCGCAGGTGGTGTAAATGGGCCCCCGGAATCCCCTTTTGTAGAGGAGTGGCAGCAGGCCCGAATGGTCGATATGCGCATGTGTCAGAAAAACATAGTCAATCCTGGAAGCTTCCACAGGAATCTCCTGATTTTCATAAATGTCCGGCCCCTGTTCCATGCCGCAGTCCACCAGCATGTATTTTCCGCAGGACTCGATCATGTGGCAGCTTCCCGTCACCTCATGAGCCGCCCCTAAAAATGTAAGCTTCATCCCCAAATCATCTCCTTTTGTTCGCATGGCACTTCCTGTTGAAAACATCTTTTTATCAGTATACCTTTTTTTGCCGTGGATTACAAGAAAAAGACGGAAAAACCCGCACCGTCTCTTCCCGGGACCGGGTGCGGGCTTTTTATTTCCCCTATTTTTTCTCCTCCACCTGTCTGCGGATATAATCCTCCACCTCTTCCCTGGGAATGCCCAGGGCCTGGGCGATCTCCCCGTAAAGGCTTTCCTCCGCCAGCTTAAAATATTTATTGTCCACGGCGGTAATCTTTCTTCCCGCCCGGCTGCGCTTCTGTTTCCGGGAATAAGTGGTCTTGAGAATCCGCACCCACTCCCGACACTCGTTTTTCCGAAGGCATTCTTTATAAATGTCCTCACAGACCTTCTCGTTTGTAATGGGAATCAGATCGATCTGCGGAATGTCCGCAATCAGCGCGGCTGCCTCCTCCTGGTTCATGGCCCGCCGCAGCAGGCTTTCCGCCTTATCCACCGGGATATAGGTCTTACTGGCCGGCGAATACACCGGCTGAAGGATAAAGTAATACCGTCCCTTCTCCGCCCACAGAAAATCCACTTCCCCCACGTCTACTATTTTACACACACCGTTTTTCCCGCTTACTACAAGATCTCCTTTTCGAAACATATTTTCTACCTCATATTTACATCTGTCCATTCCCCCGGATTCCCTGGGGCGTATTCCCCTGGCGCTTCCGGGAATATGTCCCTTAAATCCCGCTCCTGTTTCCCTGCCCTTCCATAATACCTGAAAGCTTTCCGGACTTTAAGCTTCCGCCATCCGGCGCAGCAACGCAATCTCCTTCGTCCACCCCCCATCGTCGTTGGGCGTCTCCAGAATCATAGGCAGCCCCCGCAGCAGCGGATGCCGTACAATCCGCCCAAAGGCCTCCACTCCGATATGCCCCTCCCCGATCCTGGCATGCCTGTCCTTCCTGGCTCCAAGGGGATTTAAGCTGTCGTTCACATGGAGGGCCTTCAGTCGTCCAATGCCGATAACCCTGTCAAATTCTTCCAGCACTTCGTCCAGATGCCCCACAATATCATACCCTGCATCCCAGACATGACAGGTATCCAGGCAGACGCCCATATGTCCCTGTTCCCTGACTCCTTCCAGAATCGCCGCAAGCTCCTCAAAGCGGCCTCCCACCTCGCTTCCCTTCCCTGCCATGGTCTCCAGAAGAACCGTGGTGTGAAGCTCTGGCTTTACGTGGGTGTTGAGCATCTTTGTAATCCAGGCAATGCCCTTCTCTGTCCCCTGTCCCACATGGCTTCCCGGGTGGAAATTGTAGTAGTTTCCCGGAATATATTCCATCCGCAAAAGATCCTCCCCAAACACCCGCCAGGCAAATTCCCGTGTCTGGGCCTTGTCCGAACAGCCGTTCATGGTGTAGGAGCCGTGGGCCACAATCTTCCCAAATCCATGCTCCCGGGCAATGCCAAGAAAGGCATCCACATCCTCCTGCACAATCTCCCTGGCCGAGCCGCCCCTGGGATTGCGGGTAAAAAAGGCGAAGCTGTTTGCCCCAAGCTTGAGCGCCTGCTCTCCCATGGCCCGAAAACCCTTTGCCGATGAAATATGGTTTCCTGCATAAATCATATCTTTCTCTCCATTCCAGTACCGCATTTATCCTTTCAGCCCCTGTGTACTGGAAGCATTTCCAGACGCTTCCCGTCTGTAAATCCTTCCGGGGGGCTGACCAGATAAATGCTGATTTCCTGTACTCCATTTACGTCTCAGCTTCCCGTAAGCTCGTCCAGATTTTTTCCGTAGGCGTCCGCGAAGTGTGCAAGGAAGAATTCCGCCTCCGGAATCTCCATCTTCTTAAGACTCCTAAGGGTTGTCTCCCTGGCCTGCAGAAATTCCCGGTTTCCCGCCTGCTCCTCCTCCACGCACTTAAAATACGCGGAAAGCTTGTCCGCCGCCTTCACAAGCTTCCAGAGATACGCGTCCTCCTCCTGTTTCCGGAAAACCGGCTCGTAGGAAGGGCGCATCTTTTCCGGAAGCATGGACAGCAGCATATCCGCCGCCTCGTGCTCGATCTCCTTGTAGGTGTCTTTGATGCGGGTATTCCGGTATTTCACCGGCGTAGGCATATCCCCGGTAATAATTTCCGTAGCGTCATGATACAGCGCCAGAAGGGCCGCCCGCTGGGCATCCAGCGATTTCCCGAAATAAACATTCCCGATCACCGCCAGCCCATGGGCCGTCATGGCTACTTCCAGGCTGTGCTCGCTTAAATTTTCCTTTCTGGTATTGTGCATCAGCGCCCACCGGTCAATAAATTTAAGCCGGGATAACAAAGCAAAAAAGTGATTCATAAAAATTCCGTTCCGCCGCCTGGGATCTCCCGCCTGTCCAAAAGGCTTTGTCACAAGGGCTTTTTCCTAATTAAGGGGGCACATCCACAGATGTGCCCCCTCAGATGTATACTATTATTTTACGCCATATTCCTTAAGATTTCAACAAAAATTAAAAAAACGACAAAATTTTCTGAAAATCACAGGTGACATGGGGCCCCTATGCATCTTGCCCCTTATGCCCCTATCCCTCCTTTGCGGTTTAGATAATGATGCACACCAGCCCCCCATTACTCTCATTTACAATCTTCTGCATAGTATCCTGCAGCTTGGCCTGGCTTTCTTCCCCAATCTGGTACAGTTTGCTGCGGATGCCGTCGTCCACCATTTCCTCCAGGGATTTCCCGAAAATGTTCGTCCCCCAGATGCCGTCCTCGCTCTGCTCTGTCTCCTGAATATAGGAAATCAGATCCTTCGCCTGCTCCTCACTTCCCACAATGGGCGCAATCTCCGTCTCGATATTGGCCCGGATCATATGGATGCTGGGGGACAGGGAGCGGATTTTCACCCCGTATTTGTTGCCCTGCTTCATAAGCTGGGGCTCCTCCAGCTGGATTTCCGCTCGCTCCGGGGATACCACCCCATAGCCCTTGGTGCGCACGCTCTCCATGGCGCTCTGGACCCGGGCGTACTCCTGTTTCATCCGGGACAGTTCCTTTATCATGGAGACCAGCTCGTATTCCCCGGAAATCTCGCTGCCGGACAATTCCCCCAGCATTTCATAATAAAAGTGCTCCGCCACGTCTATGTAAATGCAGATCCGCCCGCTGTCCATATGAATCTGCTCGGTTTTAATCCGCTCCACATAGGGGCCTTCCGCCGTTATCGGGGCGTCCTTCACATCCCGGATGGTGAGAAGTCCTCTTCCCATCTCCCGCACCTGGCGGATAATGTCCTCCTTGATCCTGTGGTCCGCAGGCAGCATTTCCACCCACTTGGGCATATAAAATTCCAGGCTTGTAACCGGAAATTCATACAGCACCTGCTCCAGAATCTTTGTAATGTCGTCTTTTCGAAGCTGGGCGCAGTTCATGGGCAGCACCACCACCCCGTACTTCTCCTGGAGACGTTCCGCCAGCTGTACGGCGGTGTCCCCGTAAGGCTTTTCGGTGTTGAGAAGAATCACAAAGGGCTTTCCGATGCCCTTTAGTTCCGCCACCGTGCGCTCCTCCGCGTCGATGTAATTCTCCCTGGGAATGTCGGAAAAGGAGCCGTCGCAAGTGACCACAATGCCAATGGTAGAGTGCTCGGAAATGACCTTCTTCGTCCCCAGCTCTGCCGCCTGGGTAAAGGGAATCTCCTCGTCAAACCAGGGGGTCTTTACCATGCGCTCCGCCGCCCCCTCCATATGACCCTCGCTGCCCTCCACCATATAGCCCACGCAGTCGATAAGCCGCACCTTGGCGGAAATCCCTTCTGAAAGCTGTACCTGGGCCGCCTCCTTGGGAATAAATTTAGGCTCCGTGGTCATGATTGTCCTCCCCGCCGCCGACTGGGGCAGTTCATCCCTGGTGCGTGTTTTCTCGTGTTCATCCTCCATCTCCGGAAGCACGCACAAATCCATAAACCGTTTGATAAAGGTGGATTTTCCCGTGCGCACAGGCCCTACCACGCCAATGTAGATCTCGCCCTTTGTCCTGGCCTGTATGTCCTTGTATACATGAAATCCTTCCATATAAAAATACCCCTTCCATATATGCTATTGCAGTATATGCAAGGGGTTGGGCAAATTATGCTATGCAATGTACGGGTCTGTGGCAGTGATTCCAGAAGCTTTTTTGGTTCTGCCACTGTTTTTACTGCTCTTTCTCCATAATCTTAAACGTAATCATCACATACAACAATGTGTCGTAATCATTGAAATCCATGTGCAGGATTTCCCTGATCTTTTCCATCCGGTACAGAAAGGTGCTGCGGTGGATAAAGAGAAGTCTGGCCGCCTGGACGGCATTCAGATGGTTGCGCACATAGACGTGGAGGGTATGATAGTAATCGGTGTTGTGCTGGCGGTCGTATTCCCTTAGCTCCAGGATTTTCCGGGAGCACACAAGCTGCTCTGGAAGCTCCCCCCTGCACTGCTCCAGCAGATATTCCAGGGCGATATCGTCGAAACGATGCGTCCATTTGAAAGGGGATTTCTGGTTTCCCACCTCCAGGGCAATGACCGCCTGCCTGTAATAATGGGATAAATTTCCAAATCCCGTAAAATCATTGCTGATGCCGGCCTTTAAGAAGCTGTCCCGCAGAAAATAGATGATTTTGCCCACAGCCTCCTCCACATCCCCCCCAAAACGGGTGAGATTTACGAAAATAATAATATAATTCTCGTAGGTAAAGGCGCAGGCATGGGGAAGGAGCTTCTCTATATGGCTGCTGATAAAGCGGGCCGTCATGTTCTCCATGTCCAGGGCCACAAGCTTAAGCGCAATGCAGAAAAACTGATGCTCCGGCCGCCAGCCAAATTCCAGGAACCACTGGTTTGTCACCTCTGGGTCCGGATTGCCGTTTACCAGGATCTCCGACAGGATCCGGTCAAGACGGTATCCCATGTCCGACTGTACATAAAGCTGCTTGGACAAAGCCATCTGGATGTATTCCGCCAGCCGTTCCAGAAGGGCTCCCTCAAAGGCCGCGAAGCGCACCATCTCCTCCACCATGGTAAGGCGGTAGGCGTATTTGTCGTGGTCAAAGAGGTTGACGCACAGACTCTTGGTGCCAGTGATATAACCAGGGAAATAAAAAGCCCCCTGTTTTTTCTTGTAGTCCTGGTTCTCCTCGTCCTCCCGGTACTCCTTGTTGTACTCGAAAATGGCGTCCGGATCCACCAGACTTGAAAGCTCCGCCCGGGTATCTATAATGCTGGAATAGGCGATAATAAAGTAATCCGCCGAGGTGAGAATCAAGGGATTCCGGAAAATACGGAAACTTACGTCCAGCATTTCCTGCACGTTTCCGTCCACGGAGAGCTCGTAGAGCTTCTGCTCCCACTGATTGTAGAAGTCAAAGATCTTCTGGATAGCGTTAAAGAGGAGAAACGCGCTGGTGTCCTGGGAAAACACAAATACATTAGCGTATTTTCCGGCCCTGCCCTCACAGGCTTCCCCAATGCAGAGCAGCAGGGAATTCTCGGGCAGCTCCTTTCTCTTTTCGCACACCTGCTCCCCGGAGCAGATATAGATCTTGTGCTCCTGCAGCTCATCCCCCTCGCTGTAAAAGAGGACCTGATTAAGATTCAGCACATTGGACAGATTCTTTTTGTATTGAAAACTAAAATTAGATTTTAATTTGTGGGCCAGTATAGCATTGCTGAGATTCATAGACGTCCCTTTCTTTCCTACATATTGTACGAAAAAAGAGGGAGAAAGTCAAGTCCCGGATGTTGGGCCTGTCCCTTTTAAAAGGCTGCCGGTCATAATTTCCACCAATGCCCTAGAGGGATTCTCCGGCTTCCCATCGCCCCTATAGCTTCCCTCTCTCCTTTGCATACCTGTAAAGCTCTCCCAGTTCCCGATTAAAATCCCCCAGATGTTCCACATCCATGGTGCAGACCACCTGCTCACAGGCGTCGATAAGCTCCCTGGCCCGCTCCATGCGCGCTTCCTGGATGCGGCAAAAGGGCCTTTCCCCCACCACTTCCACAGCCAGGGCCTTTGCGGAGGGATAATCCAGGTCGTTTTCCCAGAGAATTCCCGCGGCAAAAGGGGTTCCCTCCCGCTGGAGGCGGCGGTATACGGCGGTGCCTGTGCCGCCTCCGGACAGGACGAAAGCCTTCGCTTTTCCTTCCGGGGGCTTTAATTCCAGATTGCCCGACAGCTCTTCATAGGAGCCGGTGCTCATCTCATAAAGCTCCGGAATATAGCCCGGCGTAAAAATTTCCTCCGGGGAGCCGAAGCGGTCGATCCTGTCTCCCTTTACACAGGCAATCTTGTGGGAAATCCGGCCTGCCAGATCCAGCTCATGGAGGGACATAACGACGGAGAGACGGCGTGTTCTGGCCATGTTCTGGATAATGGAAAGAAATTCCAGCTTGTAGCGGATATCCAGAAAGGAGGTGGGCTCATCCAGCACGATAATCTCCGGCTCCTGGCAGATGGCCCGGGCCAGCATGACCCGTTGCTTCTGGCCGTCGCTGGTCTTTGCAAAATCCTGGTCTTCCAGCCCGGAAATATGCACCAGCTCCATGGATTCCTTCACAACCTGACGGTCTTTTTCCGACAAAACACCGAATTTCCCCGTGTAGGGATAGCGGCCTGTGGCCACCACGTCCCCACAGGTCATCATTTCCGGGCGCACACGCTCTGTCAGCACCACGGACATGCGGGTAGAGAGCTCCTTTCCCGTCAGCTCCTCCATATTCCGGCCAAAGAGAACTACGGCTCCCCCCACCTTGGGAAGCTGCCGGATAATGCTCTTTAATATCGTAGTCTTTCCCGCGCCGTTGGGGCCGATCAGGGTGAGAATCTCCCCCCTTTTCAGACTCAGCTCTATATTTTTAATAAGAGGGACTCCCTGGTACCCTACCACAAGCCCTTTTGTCTCAAAGTAAAAATTTTCCATTATTTTCCGATCCAGTCCTCTGTCTCAGATTTTCAAGCCTCTGTTTTGAAGTCCGCACATTTCCAGGCACCCTGTCCTTTTGTCATCCCATCCGGGCTTTCATGCCGCCCGCTCTCTCCTGCGCCGTATCATCATATAGATCACCACCGGCGCGCCAAATACCGCCGTAACCGTACTGATGCTGAGCTCCGTAGGGGCAAATACCACCCTTGCCAGCAGATCACAGAAGAGGCAGAACGCCGCTCCTCCCAGGAAATTTGCGGGAATCATGAGAATGGGCCTTGAGGTTCCAAAAAGATTTTTCACCAGATGAGGCACCGCAATGCCCACAAAGGACACGGGCCCGGCAAAAGCCGTCACACAGGCGGAGAGAATGCTGGACAGAAGCACCAGCAGCATGCGGAAGGCCTGGATATTCACCCCCATGTTTCTGGCGTAGGATTCCCCCATCTGATAGGCGCTGATGGGCTTTGACATGAGAAATACGCCAAAGGACGCAGCGAAAATCACCACCGCTATGACGCCCACATTGTCCCAGGTAATGCCGGAGAAGCTTCCCCTGGACCAGTTGTGAAGATTTACAATATTGGCATCGTCCGCAAAGGTCACCACAAAATCTGTAATCGCCGTACAGATATAGCCGATCATCACCCCCGCCACAATCAGCATGGACATCTGGTCAATGACCTTTGACATAAGAAGCACAAACCCCATGGAGATCATGGCCCCCAAAAAGGCCGCCAGAATCATGGTCATAGAGCTGATCTGCACAGCCTTTCCAAGGGAAAACACCATGACCATGGCCACCACCAGCTTGGCCCCGGAGGAGATTCCCAGGGTAAAAGGGCTCGCTATGGGGTTGTGGAAAAAAGTCTGGAGAAGATACCCGGACAGGGCCAGGCCTCCCCCCAGGATCATGGCCGCCAGGGCCCGGGGAAACCGGATCTGCCAGACAATATCCCCAAAAACCGCGTCCCCGCCTCCTCCTCCAAGAAGCCTTAGCACCTCCCCCAAAGGAATGTTCACGCTTCCGATACAGATATTCAGCGCCAGAAACACGCTTACCAGCGCCAGAAGCAGAATAAACGCCAGAAAATACCAGCTTTTTTTCCGTTTGTCTTTCCCAAGTGTCTTTTCCATGGTCTACTCCAACCGGTACAGATAGGTGAGGCCCTCCTCCTCTCCCGTAAGCATCTTATGGATATCGGAGATCATAGTCCCCAGCTCCATAGACGACTGGTAGAGGTTCTTTGTGGTGCAATATACCCGGCCCTCCTGTACCGCCTTAAAATTCTCCAGCAGCGGGCTCTTCCCGAAGAGCTCCTCCACAGAGGACAATTCCCCGTCTATGGTGCTGTTGTAAATGATGTAATCCGCATCCTTTGCAGCGGCGTAAAATTCTTCCATCTGCATAGTAATGGTGGAGGAAACCGTGTCGTCCTCCCCCAGCTCCTCAAACACATAAGTTCCCCCTGCCATCTCGATCATCTTAGGCAGGTAATCGGAGGTTCTGCGCACATTGGCCTCCCCGTTGGCCGTAATATAGAAAAAAGCCACGGTCTGCCCTTCTCCGGCCGCCTCCTGGATGGAGGAAAATGCCGCCGCCTCTGAGTCAAAGGCCTCCTTTGCCTCCTCCTCCTTTCCCAGCAGCAGGCCGTAGAGCTTCACCCACTCTGTGCGCCCCAGGGGATTTACCTCGTAGCTTGAATAATCCACCAGTACCGGGATGTTAAATTTTTCCAGCTGTTCCTTTACCTCCGGCGTATGATAGATCATGGTATTTTCCACAGCCAGATCACAGCCTTCTGCCAGAATCTGCTCATAGTCCGGAGCTGCGTACTGGCCCGCATAGAGGATATCCCCGGCCTCCATAGCGGCTTTCGCCTCCTCTATGTACCAGGAATCCTGCTTTAGGCCGGAAAAACGCACGGTGTCCAGAGCATCCAGGGACACAAACATATCCATCACCGCAGAGGCCACCAGATAAATGTTCTCCACTGGCTGGAAAACGGGCACAACATCCTCCGGGAGATCTTCCGGCGCTTCCTTTCCTTCGGGAACCACCAGGAAACGCCCTCCGTCCTGGAGGGAAATCAGCCCATAGCCCCCCTCATAGTAATCTACCGCAAACTTGTCCGCGTACTGAAGCTCCATGGCGGATTTCCAGGTAAGGGAATCGCTGATATTTGTACTTTTTTCCGTCTCCCCCTTCCCTGCGCCTGCCCCGCAGGCAGTCAGCATAAGGAGAAGCAGGGCGCAAAAAAACGCTGTTATCCGCTTTTGTCTCATTTTACAGAATTCCTTCTTCTCTTATTGATATAGGATACCACCCCGCAGATGGCAATAATTACAAACACCATGTAAACCATCCGCTGGGCCGCCGCCCGGGGGGTGGCATTTTTGGAAACCACCCCGCTCATGACAAAGGTCAGCTCATAGTCAATCTCATGGGGCACGCTCATGGCCGTAGTATCCGCGACCACAGGCACAGGCTCGTCAAAAACGGGAATGGGGATGAGAAAGGTAGAATATCCCTCCTCATGGATGGGAAAGAATTTTTCCCCGCCCACAATCATATAGTCGTAGCTGGTGCTGCTCCACTCAATCTGGGCATAAGCCAGCCCGTCCGTCACAAACAGCGGCGCCGGGGAGGTGACGGCCGTCCGCCCCGTCCCCCCGGTCAGCTCCACTGTAATGGCGTACTCTCCATCCTCCAGCTCAATGAAAGCGGGCTGTAAGGGGGCAGTGTCCTGGGGATCCCCCGGGGCACCGGAATGTTCGCCGGAAGCCCCGGCTCCGTTTTCTCCCGCTTCTCCGTCTGCCCCTTCCTTTTCCTCCCGCATGGCCGCGATCCGTTTCTCACGGGCCGCCTTCTTTAGCGCCTCATAGTCCGGCAGTTCCACCAGGACCGCCTCCTTTGGCAGGCTGCCCGCAAGAAACAGGACGGAGCGGTCATACCATTTCTCTCTGTTTTTGCTGAAGGCCGCGCAGGATATCGGCATGTCCAGGGCCTCCACCGGGATGGTGTAGGTGTGCTTTCCATTCTCATCCACCTCAAAATCAATGTAGGCGGACACATCGCTCCCCGCCGCCTCCCGGCCGGTTCCCATAAACAGCTTCAGGTATCCGGTCCCTCCCATGGTGAGAACCGCTGTCATTTCACCGTCCTTTACGGTCAGCTCCGCCTTCTCTACGGGAAACATGGAGGAGCTTACCTCCACCTCCACCTCGTAGACGCCGTCCACAATGTCAGAGCCGTACACCGGTTCCATTCCCTCCACGCCCACCTCCTGGGCCTGCATCTGCTCCTCATCCGTGGCCACCTCCGTATAGGAGGGCTCCGCCCCAAGGGCGGGCAGGGCAACGCCGGAGAAAATACCAAGTCCTATTGCTGCTGTCAGAAAACCTGTTAAAATCCTTTTCATACTGAATCCCTATTTAAAATTCCCCATCCACACGCCCATTCCCTGTGTACCGGAAGGATTTCCGGCTCTTTCACGTCCAAAAAATCTTTCCAGGCCAGGCCGGGCAGACACTGTTTTAAAGTTCCTCTATGGCTTTAGCCACGTGTTCCACATAGATCTTCTGGATATCCTCCAGTTCACCCAGGCCCTGGAGCAGGCATTCCACCTCAAAGCCTTCCTCTTCCAGGGCTGTTTTCCAGGAGTCCTCCTCCCCGGCCATATCGTTATTGGCATGGTCGCCGGACACCACCATAAGCGGTTCCAGCACTACCTTTTTATAATTTCCCTTTTCCTTCAAAGCCCCAATTACATCCTCCAGGGAAGGCTTTGCCTCCACGGTTCCGATATAGTAATTCTCAAAACCGGCTTCCAGAAGCTTGTCCTGCATTTTTCCGTAGACTTCGTTGGAATCCGCCTCTGTTCCATGTCCCATAAACACAATGGCAGTCTCCCCGTCGTCGTAGGATTTTGTGGCGGCTGTTATGGCATTGATAACGCCCTTGAAATCCTCATCGCTGGTCAGAAGGGGGCTTCCCACGGAAATACTCTCAAACAGATCCTCATATTCCTCCACTTCCTTTACCAGATCATTGTACTCAAAGCCGTCCATGAGATGGGTAGGCTGTATTACCAGATTCTTAACGCCGTCCGCAGCCGCCCGGTCCAGAGCCTGCGTCACATTGTCGATCTCCAGGCCGTCCCGCTCTTTAAGCTTGTCAATAATAATCTGGGCGGTAAAAGCCCTTCTCACCTCATACCCGGGATTGGCGTCCGCAATGGCCGCTTCCACTGCTCCGATGGTAATGTCCCGGCTGTCATTGTAGCTGGTTCCAAAGCTTACCACCAGGATCGCCGTATCCCTGTCTGTCTCTGTCTCCGGCTCCGTCTCTGTCGCCTCCTCTGGGGCGGGCGTCTCCTCCGGCTGCGCCTCGTCCGCTGTCTCCGGCTGTTCCGCTGTCTGCTGTGTTTCCTTCTTCCCGCATCCGGCCAGTCCCATCACACAGATCAGAAGGATGGCCAGAAGGGCTGTCAGCTTGTTTTTCGTTTTGTTTCTCATTTTTTCCTCCATTCCGGCGGCATTCGCCGCCTGCAATAATAAAAAACCTTCTTTGTTACAAGAAGGCGCTGGGTAAGAGGACGTAATGATATTCTTTTTCATTTACGACCAATTACTTGTGGCCGCAGGGCATAAAATCCCCTGCTACTCCGCAGGCAGGTCTCCTGGCTTAAGATCATCGCGTGAAGCCGCCTTCCCGATTTCTCAGTGGCATCATGGCTCCCCACTCCCTGTTTACAGTGACAAGTTCGCACAGGATTTTCACCTGTTTCCCTTTTCATCCCGGGGCGGACGGCCACCCTGGGACACCTGCAGATTTGATATAACAAACTACGAAAGTAACTATAGCATATCTTCCCCGAAAAATCAACAGCATTTGCCTGGGGATTGCCATGCGGGCTGTAAAAGGAGAAGCGGGGGTGCGCTATCCTGCAATCCCCCGCTTCATTGTCCCCTTAAAGCAGATAATTGTTCTCTTTGTCAGCCACCTGCAGAGCGGCAAGCGTATATGTCACATACCCTTCCGCCACCAGGGGTTCCCGCCTGCACAGGGCATCGGCCTCCTCAAGGCTTTCTGCCTTAAGAATAACCATGCCCGCAACCCCAGGATATCCCTTGAAGGGGCCGCTAAGCTCCAGTTTCCCCTCCTCATCCAGTGCCCTTAAATTCTCCACATGCCTGGTAATCACGGCCTTTGTAACCCTGTTGTAGGTTTTCTCCTTTTTCATTATCATTACATACAACCATTTCTCCATACTTTTCCTCCAGTTCCATACGGTTTTTCCAGCGGCTTCCATCCGGATCAGACGTAGAGCCTGGCAATGGCGGCGGCCCTTTCCCCCAGCATCCTGCGGGCGGCTTCCGGTTCCAGAATCTCCACATATTTTCCGAAAGACAGAAGATAATGAAACGTCCAGTTATTCAATTCATAGGGAACCGTCACATAATAATTCCCGTCCCCGCACAGGCAGACCTGCTCTTCCTGAAATTCATCGTACAGCCTGTGGGCAATTTCCGGGGAAAACTTAAGCTTAAACACTGGAAGCCCCCCCTGCTCCCCATAGTCCCCTGTAAGGGAAAAATCCGGCGGCAGCTCCCGCTCAAATTTTTCCGGCAGCACATGCAGGCTCTTTATTCTGGACAGACGGAAAATCCGGATTTCCTTCCTTGACATGCAATATCCAACCATATACCAGGCGTGCGACTTAAAAACCAGCCGCAGGGGCTCTATCACCCTCTCCGTTTTCTGAAATTCAGAATTCAGATAAAGAAATTTAATCCGGTATCTGTTGAGAATGGCATGTTGCAGATCAGAAATCTTTATTTTTTCCTTCTCGTCGCTTCCCCAGAAGGAAAAGTCAACCTCCAGCCATTCAGGCTCCAGGACATTTCTGAAAACAGCGCTCATTTTGTTAAGCGCCATTTCCGCATCCGGGTACTTTGTTGCCTGCAATATCTGCAAACCCTCCAGGACTCTTTGCTGTTCCTTTCTGGAAAGCAGGGATTTATCCACCGTGTAGCCCTCCAGCAGGGATATGCCCCCGCCGGCGCCCTTTGTGGAAAATATGGGAATCCCGGCAAGGGCCAGGGTATTCATATCCCGGTAAACGGTTTTTGTGGACACCCCAAAAACCCCGGCCAGCTCCCTGGCCGTCACATGTCCGTGACTGACGATGTAAAAAACCATCTGAATCAAACGCTCTATCTGCATCCTTGCCGCTCCTTCTGTTACAAAGATACTGTAGCATATCCAATGGGACATGTAGCTGTCCCATTAGGAAAATACTTTTAAAAAAAGAAAATGCAGGCCCCTCACTCCTGCCCGCCCTCCGTCTCCGCCGGCGGAATAAACATAATCACAAACACCATCAGAAGAATCAGACACACGATCAGCACAGACCGCTCCAGAAATGCCCGGGTAATGGCTGTTCCAAGAACTGCTCCCAGCACAAAAAAGAGGATAATCCCATAATATTGAAGGCTCTTTTTTCTTGCCTCCCTGTCCTTGTTGATATTGTAGTAAAAGAGCTGCTCCGTGGCGCTCCTAAGGTTTCCGGTACACATGGTGGTGGCGTATGCGCTCCCGTTAAAGCGGCGGAAGCTCTCCACCTGCATGGAGCACACAAAGGACACGGCGGAGTTAATCAGATCGTCGCAGACGCCGGAGGGCGTAAAAGCAATCACCCACAGCACGATAAACTCCATGACAATGACAATCTGCCTCCAGTGAAGCCCCGGATTGTAGCGGAACCTCCGCCGCACATACTCGGTAATGAGAATTCCCGCCATAAAGGCCAGAATGGGGTACATATAAAACAGAATCTTAGACCAGTTCTGATCCGCCATACTGATTCCAAGCAACACAATGTTACCTGTCTGGGCATTTGCAAATACGCCTCCCCGGCAGATGTATGTATAGACATCCAGATAACCGCCCGCTATGGCCAGCAGAACGCCTACCAGATAAGATTCGGATGCTTTTTCCAAACGAAACTTCATATCCAGGATTTCCTAAAATGTCAAGGACTATGTCGCCATAGTCCTTGATTGAAAACAGTCACTGTAAAACGCCGGTCTCCATGCCCCCACGTAGCATGGTCCTCACGCTTTTATTTCCCCGTTACTTCTGTGACGCCAGATACGCGGCCTTTCCTTCATCATAAAGGTTTTTGCCCTCGCTGTCAATAATGACAACCAGGGGCATATCCTCCACATAGAGCTTCCGAAGGGCCTCCGCCCCCAGATCTTCATAGGCGATCAGCTCACATTTCTTAATGCATTTTGCCAGAAGAGCGCCTGCTCCGCCGATAGCGCCGAAATATACCCCATGGTATTTCTTCATGGCCTCTACCACCTCCGGGAGACGGGCGCCTTTTCCGATCATCCCCCTGGCCCCTACCGACATCATGGTGGGGGCGTAGGCGTCCATGCGCCCGCTGGTGGTAGGACCTGCGGAGCCGATCACCTGGCCCGGTTTGGCAGGCGTGGGCCCTACATAGTAAATGGTGGCGTCCGTAGGGTCAAAGGGAAGCTTCTCCCCCTTTGCCAGGGCCTCGCACATGCGCTTGTGGCCCGCGTCCCTGGATGTGTAAATGGTTCCGGTGAGGTACACGCTGTCACCGGCATGAAGGGTTTTGGCAACCTCCTCCGTCAAGGGAAGACTGATATGTTTTTCCATCCTAGATCACCTCCGTCTTATGGCGCGTCACATGGCAGTTGATATTTACCGCACAGGGCATGCCTGCAATATGGGTAGGCAGCGTCTCAATATTTAACGCCAGCGCCGTGGTCTTTCCCCCAAAGCCCTGGGGCCCGATGCCCAGCTTATTGATCTTCTCCAGCATCTCCGTCTCCAGATCCGCGTAGAAGGGATCCGGGTTTCTCTCATCGGTGCTTCGCATAAGCGCCTTCTTGGCCAGAAGGGCGCACTTGTCAAAGGTTCCGCCAATACCCACGCCAACCACCATAGGGGGGCAGGGATTGGGCCCGGCAGTCTCCACAACCTCCAGAATAAAATCTTTGATGCCCTCAATACCCGCAGAGGGCTTAAACATGCGGATAGCGCTCATATTCTCGCTTCCAAAGCCCTTGGGGCCTACGGTAACCTTAATCTTTTCCCCGGGAACGATCTCCGTGTAGAGCATGGCAGGCGTATTGTCCCCGGTATTTCCCCGGCGGACAGGGTCTTTCACCACGGATTTCCGCAGATACCCCTTGTCATAGCCCCGGCGAACGCCCTCGTCCACGGCTTCCCTAAGATCTCCGCCCGCAATATGCACGTCCTGTCCGATCTCCAGGAACACGCAGGCCATACCCGTATCCTGGCAGATGGGCACGCTCTCCTCCTTTGCGATCTCAAAATTCGTAATGATCTTATCCAGAACTCCCTGGGCGATCTCCCAGTCCTCGCAGGCCCTGCAGCGCCGGATGGCGCCCTGGATGTCCTCCGGGAGATACTGGTTGGCTTCAATACATAGCTTCTCCACAACATCTGTAATCTGTTGTGCCTGAATCTCACGCATGGGTTTTACCTCCTACAAAAAAATGGTTAATGAGTTACATTCTGCGCATGAACCGCAGCCTGTTACAGCTTAATATACATACCCACAAAGCAGGTGTAAGGTTTTATAACCGTTTCAAAGTGCTGCCTGTCGCCGGCAGCAAATTTATTTTCTGTTGCAAGCCAGTCGCTCCATGCCTCGTTAAAGCAGTCCATCTCCCATATTTCTACCGATTTCATTCTGTCGTGGCTGCCAGTAAGCTCTCTCCACTGAGCCGGGCTTTTTAGCATACAGGCATCCCCGCCAAGCCAGCCGGAAAGGAGCTCTCCGGCGCGGCCCCTGTATGCATCCTTAAGACCGGGAACGCCGATCAGAACCTCTGCGCCGTCTCTCAGAAAGGGCAGAAGCTTCTCCTGGAAGAATCCCCGATATCCTGCAAAATAATGGTAGGCGTCAATGCTGACCAGGGCATGAAACTGCTCTTTTTCAAAGTGAAGCTCCTTTGCATCCTGGCGAAACGGTATAACCTGTCCGTTAACCCCCCATTGGGCAAACCGTCTCCCATTGTCTTCCCCGCTTACCCACAGGTCGTTTGCATAAATTTGCGCCCCCGTCTCTTTGGCAAGCACAAGGCTGGTCAGTCCCGTTCCGCATCCCAGATCCAGGATCCGGTCATGGGCAGAGGCCTGCAAAGGATGCCGTTCAAGCAATTCTGCCAGAATCCGGACACTATTTGGCCCCATCATGGTTTCTTCCGAAATATACCCTTTATAACTACTGATATCCATAGCTCCCGCCTCCGCTAAATTTTTGTGCTTCTTTTGGGAAAACGCCGGTCCTTAGGGAATACAAGCCAAAGGCGCCGTATGAGCTTAGTACCGCTGCGTTTGGAGCGGAGCGCAAGCGCGGCCGAATGGGAGGATAGTCCCATAGAGGGCGTCTGTGCAGCCACACATCCTCCCAAAATCCACCCCGCCATGCACAGCTCAATTCCGCTTCGCTCCATTTCGCTCCCGGCATTCGCCATATACTGCCAGAAGGCCATGGCATCCGCCATGCAAGCATGTCGGCTCCCCCAGCCTTCTGTTCGTGCATGGCTCATTGCTATAGGAATATCCCAATAAACTGGCTGGCCAGCACCACCATCACCAGTGCAATCGGATAGGTCGCCGCATATGCCGACGCCACGTCGTCCGTCTCCGTCACACGAATCAGGGTTCCAAGGGCCGGCGTACTTGTCATACCGCCGCAGATGGAGCCCAGGGTATTAAAGATACTAAGCCGGAGCACCTTCGCCGCAAACACATATCCCAGCAGCATGGGAACCAGCGTCATAAGCGCTCCGTAGAGGAACAGTAAAGCTCCCTGCTCCTTGAGAATCTCCACAAAGCCCGCGCCCGCCTGGGAACCTGCGCCCAGAAGGAAAAGCGCCAGTCCAAACTCCCTTAAGCACTCCAGCACGTGCTTCTCCACCTTTACGCTTAAGCGGCCGATACGGCCGAAATGGCCCAGAATCAGCCCCGCAATCAAGGGCCCGCCGGAAGTACCCAGGGCAAATACCGCCCCGCCCGGAAGGGGGATTTCGATTTTAGCCAGAATGATGCCAAAGGCAATGGCCAGGGAGAAGGGGAAGAATCCCATACTATCCGCGTAGAACAGTTCTTCCTTTTTGGTCTTGTGATACTCTTCTTCCGTCACATTGGCCGCCGCCTCATATCTGGCCCGCTCCGCCGCCATGTCGGTTTTTAAGAGCTTTGGCACAAGCTGTACGAAGAGCACCACGCCCACCACGCCAAAGGGGTAGGCAATGCCGTAGCCCACGGAGGCAGCGTCGGAGCCTGTGGCGTCCAGGGCCGCCGCAAGACCCGGGGTACTGGTGAGAGCCCCTGTCATCATGCCCAGGCTGATATCCACGGGAACGCCAAAAGCCTTGATAACAAGGACACAGGTCAGGGCCCCGGCCGCTATGACGATAATGCCCAGCAGAATATAGGACGTGGCATTTAATTTAAAGTTGCGGAAAAACTTCGGGCCCGCGATAAATCCCACGGATGTCACAAAGCAGATAAGGCCCAGTTCCCGCACCAGAGACGGAATTTCCACACCGAAGTGGCCAAATACCAGGGCCACCAGCAGAATGCCCGCGGTACCCAGCTCCAATCCGCATATCTTAATGCTTCCTACCAGGTAGCCGATAACGGCAATGAGAAACACCATCATCAGCGTATTGGAAAATATATTTTCCTGAAACCATGTAACAAGTCCCATCATACTCTCCTTATTTAATTTCCGCATCCACCCTCCCAAGTCCCTGGGTACTGGAAGATTTTCCGGCCGTTTCCCGGCCGGAAATCCTTCCGGGGCCTTGTCCGGGCAGATGCCGTTTTGTTTCGCAACCGCCCTTATTTCGGCATTCCGAAGGTGTATTTGGGCAGCAGCAGCGGGGATACCTCTCCTGTGTGCAGTCCTGCCTTTTCAAGCTCGGAGGCGTAGTCCTTCACATGGTCGAGGTTCATGGCCCCAAGCTCCACCTCTTTGCATTTGCCCGCCGCGGCTTTTCCGGCGTTGCGGCCAAATACGATGATATCCAGCAGGGAATTGCCCATAAGGCGGTTTCTTCCGTGGATACCTCCCACGGCCTCTCCTGCCACCAGCAGGTTGGGAATGGCCTTGGTAAAGCCCTCTCCGCCGATCTCCAGACCGCCGTTCTGGTAGTGGAGGGTGGGGTAGATCAGGATGGGCTGTTTTCTCATGTCAATGCCATAGTTTAAGTACATCCGCAGCATGGCGGGAATCCGCTTCTCTATGGTTCCCTCCCCGTGAATGATCTCAATCATAGGCGTATCCAGCCAGATACCGTAGCCTGTGGGGGTGGGAACGCCCTTGCCCCGCTCTTTGCACTCCCGGATTATGGAGGCGGCGGACACATCCCGGGTCTCCAGGGGATGCATAAACGCCTCGCCCTCGGCGTTAATAAGCATGGCTCCCAGGGAACGCACCTTCTCCGTCACCAGAGCGCCAAAGATCTGGGCCGGGTAAGCCACGCCTGTGGGATGGTACTGGATGGTATCCTGGTACAATAAGGGCGCTCCTGCACGGTATCCCATAACCAGACCGTCGGCGGTAGCGCCGTAATGGTTGGAGGTTGGGAAATTCTGGTAGTGGAGGCGTCCCGCTCCGCCGGTGGCGATGATGACGGTCTTTGCCCTTGCCACCTTGTACTCTCCGGTTTCCATATTCTGGAGAACGGCTCCGGCCACCTGGCCTTTGTCGTCCTTAATAAGCTCCACGGCTGCGGTAAAGTCCGCAATGGGAATCTGGCGGTTCCACACCTCATCCCTAAGCACACGCATAATCTCCGCACCCGAATAGTCCTTGCAGGCGTGCATTCTCTTTCTGGAGGTGCCGCCCCCGTGGGTGGTCACCATTCTTCCGTCCTTGTCCTTGTCAAACATGACGCCCAGCTCGTTCAGCCACTTGATAGCGTCCGGGGCTTCCATAACCAGACGGCGCAGAAGCTCTGGCCTGGCCGCAAAATGTCCGCCTCCGAAGGCGTCCAGGTAATGCCGCTCAGGAGAATCGTTCTCCTTGTCCGCAGCCTGGATTCCCCCCTCTGCCATCATAGTGTTGGCGTCGCCGATGCGAAGCTTGGTCACCATCATCACATTGGCCCCCGCTTCATGGGCCTCAATAGCCGCGGAGGAGCCTGCGCCGCCACCGCCGATTACCAGCACATCCACATCGTAGTCCACATGGTTTAAGTCAATGGGTACATCCTTGATACGGCTGTCGGAGTGAAGGAGGGTTCCCAGCTCAAAGGGTACTTTTTCCCCCTTGTTGGGGCCTATCTTTAACTCCTGGAAGCCGTCCTCACGGTAATCGGGATGAAATTTGCGGAGAAGCTCGTCTTTTTCCTCAGCCGTCATTCTTCTGGGCTCCATGCCGATACGTCCGGCTCTGGTGGCCTCTACTTTTTTGATAGATTCCAACATTTCTGCTGTAAACATATGCGCTCCCCTCCTATTTCTCAATATCCCTGTTGTTATAGAGTTCTTTCATCTCCTCCACAGGTTTCTGCATTACCTGCTCAATGAGGCTGTCAAACTCACCGCTGTTAATGGCCTCCACACGCTCCTTGAGATGCTGGGACTTAGGCGCAATGTATTTTCCCGTAAGGCGTCTTGCCAGCACGCCCACCATGGGGTGGGAAATACCCGCCGGGCACCTGGAAGTGCAGATCCCGCAGCCGATGCAGTCAAAGGATTCCTCCGCACATTTCTCAAAATCGCCTCTCTGGGCGTAGGCGATATACTGCATCACGTTGAGGCTCTGGGGACATCCCTTGGTGCAGGCATTGCAGCCAATACAGCTGTAGATCTCCGGGTAGAGCTCCATCATGATTCTCTGGTCGGCCCTTACCTCTGAAATGTCATAATTCCGCTTATCTGTGGGGAAGAATGGCAGGGTTGCCACATACATGCCCTCCTGCACCTGGGTCTGACAGGCCAGACAGGTTTTCAGCTCGTTGTTCCCCTTGATTCTGTAAATGGTGGCGCAGGCGCCGCAGAAGCCGTGACGGCAGCCGCAGCCACGCACAAGCTTATAGCCCGCGTATTCCATGGCCGTCATAATAGTCAGCTCGGCAGGCACGGAATACTGTTTTCCAAAAAAGTATACATTTACCATTTCTTGCATTTTATTCGTCCTTTCATAGTTTATTTCCAGCCCATAGCGCACAGCTTCGAGTCCGCAGCGGACACCGCAATTTTGCTTCGCTCCATTTTGGTTGAGGCGTTCCCCTTAAGGGGGGCCTTCTCCTGACCTTCAGCCAATTCACCTTCTGCCTGTGCGCTGCTTATTGCTATCAATACTCGTTAGGCAGTTCATCAATTTCATCGCAGCGGAACACCGGCCCGTCTTTGCACACGTACTTAGATCCGATGTTGCAGCGTCCGCATTTGCCGATGCCGCACTTCATGCGAAGCTCCAGGGTAGTATAAACCTGTTCCTTTGAGAATCCCATCTCCATCAGGGCCGCAAGGACAAACTTAATCATAATGGGCGGGCCGCATACCAGGGCGGTCTTGTCGGTGGAAAATCCCACTTCCTTTAAATAGTTGGGCACAAATCCCACGTGGCCGTCCCAGACCTCCTGCTCCCGGTCTATGGTCAGGTAGACATTGACCCCTTCCGTCTTCATCCAGACCTCCTGGATCTCCTTTAACTGCACCAGATCGTCGGCGGAGCGGGAGCCGTAGAGGATATCCACGGTGCCGTAATTTTCCCGGTTATCCAGCACATAGTTAATCACAGAGCGAAGAGGCGCAAGGCCGATGCCTCCTGCGATAAACAAAAGGTTCTTTCCCTTTAACTCTGTCTCCACCGGAAAATGATTGCCGTAGGGCCCCCGGACGGTGATCTCGTCTCCCACCTGGAGGCTGTGAAGGTATTCCGTCAGAACGCCGCAGCGCTTGATACTGAACTCCTGGAATTCCCTGTTGGTGGGGGATGAGGTAATGGAGAACATTCCCTCGCTGATTCCCGGGGCGCACACCATGGCGCACTGGCCGGGCATGTGCTCAAAGAGCTTGCCGCCCTCCGGCGCATTGACCCGGAAGGTCTTTACATCCGGCGTCTCCTCCCGGATATCCGTAATCACGCCCACCTGGGGGATAAGGGTATCCAGGGTATAGTTTTTATTGCAAGTACAGGTATCCATTACTTCTCACCTCCCTGTTTCTGAAAGGACTTGATGACTTTGACGATATTTAACGCTGCAGGGCACTTTTCCACACACCGGCCGCATCCCACGCAGGAGTACATTCCGTCGTTGTTGGCGGGGAAATACACAAGCTTGTGCATAAACCGCTGGCGGAATCTCTGCATCTGGCTGGTGCGGTTGTTTCCGTGAGCCATCATGGTAAAATCGGAGTACATACAGGAATCCCAGCAGCGATAGCGCTGTACGCCGTGTCCCGTATTGTAATCCTTGATATCGTAGCACTGGCAGGTGGGGCACACAAAGGTACAGGTGCCGCAGGCCAGGCAGGGCTTGTAAAGCTCCTCCCACAGGGGAGAATCAAATTTTTCCGTGAGGGCGTCCCCGTTCCAGCCCTCCAGGGACAGGTTGGAATAGGGGAGCTTCTCCACGATGGCGCGGATAGCCGCCTTCTCTTCTTCCACGGCCTGTTCCCCAGCCTCCCCGGCCGGGGTAAGCAGCCCTTCCAGGGATTTTGTGAGGGCCTCTCCCTTTTCGGTGAGGGGTTTAAAGAAGAGCTCCTCCCCTGCCATCCAGGCGGCCACATCCGCCGCAGGCTCGGCGCAGTCAATGCCGAACACCTTACAGAAGCAGGTTTCCTCCGGCTCATGGCAGGCCAGGGCCACAATGACGCCGTGCTCCCGTCTCGCCGCGTAGAAGGTGTCCACCGGGTCGCTTAAGAATACCTGATCTAAGACTTTTAGTCCCTGGACGTCGCAGGCCTTCATGCCAAACACGACGAAGCTCTGGTTTTTCAGCTCTTCCGGCTCTATGGTAATTTTTTTCCCTTCCCTTTTGCAGGTATAGAGGTTCTCACTCTGGGGGAAGAAGGCGTCCTTGGGGGATTTCACGGATTTCAGAGTGGTAAGATCCACCTGGACCTCCTCATCCCAGGCCGCAAAATTTACCTGGCCGCTGATGTTTACGGGCAGATACAGTTCCTGCCCTGCGGCAATTTTTGCAAACAGCTCAGGCAGTTTTTCTTTTTCAATCTTTAACATATCCGTCCCCTCCCTATGATCTTGTGGATACCACACTGGGCTCCACATCCTCGAAGGTGAAGCTGGTCAGCGGTGCGTCGGCGTCTACATCCTCTCCGGCCTGGTATTCCCCGTAGAATTCGTCGATATCCTTGATGAATTTCCGGTTAAAGAGGTGAAGGGGGATTCCCTGGGGACATACCCGGCTGCATTCTCCACAGTCCGTGCAACGCCCGGCTACGTGGAATGCCCGGATAATATGGAACATCTTCTCCTCAAAGGAGTCCGCGTTTGCCTTCTGGGAGCTGTCGAACTTGTTGCTGTCAAAAACGCATTTACGGCAGCTGCAGGCGGGACACACATTCCGGCAGGCATTGCAGCGGATGCATTTGCCAAGCTCCTTCTGGAAAAAGGCAAATTTCTCCTCCGGGGACAGTCCCTCAATCCGGGCCACCTCCGCAAAGCGGTCGGCGTCGGTAGTGTCCCTGGACGTAAGCAGCAGCTCGTCGTAGATCTTATGCTCCTTGCCTTTGCACACATGGCAGCGCTCCAGCATGGCGTCCTTGTAGGCGCAGGTCTTTTCACCGTAAAGGGTCTGCACCGTAAGCGTCTCCGCCTCGTCGGTAAGCTCCGCCCCGGAAATGCTCTGGATACCCTTGATACCTAAGGCCTTGATCTTCTCAATATCAAGCTTTCCCTTACAGCCTACGCCGATAATATACGCCTTTTCTCTCTCCACCCGGTGCTCCTTTAAAAGCTGGTTAAAGCTGTAGGTGTCACAGGGCTTTAAAAATACCAGGGTCTTTCCCTCCATCTTAGAGGCTTCTATCATATATTTGCTTAAATTTGCCCCGCAGAAGCCGTTGTACACGAAATCCGCGAAGTCCGTATCCTTTGCAAAATACGCCGGTTCCGGATTGTAGGGCAGGTCGCCGGCCTTCCAGCCAAGAACCCGGACTACGGTCCCGTCCGCCAGCAGCTCTTTTGCTCTCTTAATCAACTCCTGCATCTTAGATCCCCCAATCTTACGTTTTTGCCCAGGGAGCGGATTTTCTCCACAAACTCGTTCATGGTGGCGGAGAATTTCACGCCCTCCGCGGCCGACACCCATTCTACCCGGGTGCGTCCGTTTTCCACGCCGATGTAGTCCAGCATGGAGAATAAAAGGGTCATACGCCGTCTGGCGTAGTAGTTGCCGGTGCTGTAATGGCAGTCTCCCGGATGGCAGCCGCACAGGATCACCCCGTCGGCGCCTTTCTCAAAGGCCCGCAGGATAAACATGGGGTTGACCCGGCAGGAACAGGGCACGCGGATGATCTTTACGTCCGCAGGATAGGAGAGGCGGCTGCTTCCCGCCAGATCGGCTCCCGCGTAGCTGCACCAGTTGCAGCAGAAAGCCACGATTTTCGGTCTGAAGGTTTCGTTTGTTTCTATTGACATATGGCATCCACCTCCGCTAGTATCTGTCTGTTTGAGAAGCCCTTAAGGTCCATGGCTCCGGACGGGCAGGCAACGGTACATGCTCCGCAGCCCTGGCAGAGAGCTTCGTTTACCACTGCCAGACGGCGGTCCTCCCGGATTCCGTGGTCGTTGACCTGTCTTACCTCGTAGGTGATGGCGCCGTAGGGGCACACATTGGCACAGGTAGAACAGCCGTTACAGAGAAGCTCGTCGGAATGAGCCGTACAGGGATTTGTCAGAAGCTTATCCTTTGCCAGAAGTCCTATGGCCTTCACAGCCGCCGCTCCCGCCTGGGCTACGGTCTCGGGAATATCCTTGGGGCCCTGGCACACGCCGGACAGGAATACGCCTGCTGTGGGGGATTCCACCGGGCGGAGCTTTGCATGTGCTTCCGTGAGGAAATTGTTAGTGTCAATGCTGGCGGTGAGCATGGTGGCGATTTTCCGCACATCCGGGTTGGGCTCGATGGCCGCTGCCAGGACTACCATGTCCGCCTCCATTTTGATCTGCCTGTTATCCAGAAGATCCGAGGCCTGTACGAGAAGCCTTCCGTTTGGCTGGGGCGCCACTTTTCCCACCTGACCCTTGATATAGTTGACGCCGAAATCCTCCACGGCCCTTCTGTAAAATTCGTCGAAATTCTTGCCGGGAGTACGCACGTCAATGTAGAATACAGTCACGTTTACGTCCGGGTATTTGTCCCGGATCAGCATGGCATGCTTGGCCGTGTACATGCAGCAGATTTTGGAGCAGTAGCTCTTGCCCCGGTCGTCTGCACAGCGGCTGCCCACACACTGGATAAATACCATTTCCCTGGGCGCTTTGCCGTCGGAGAGACGCTCTAAGTGTCCCTTGGTGGGGCCTGCGGCGTTCATAATACGCTCCAGCTCTAAGGAGGTAATCACATCCTTGCTCTGGCTGTAGGCGTACTCGTCATAATTATCTAATTTAATCACGTCAAAACCGGTTGCCACCACAATGGCGCCGTATTTCTCTGTGACGATCTCGTCTTTCTGCTCATAGTCAATGGCCCCTGCCTGGCAGACCTTGGCGCAGACGCCGCATTTTCCCTTCTGGAACTTAAGGCAGTGCTCCCGGTCAATAACCGGCACATTGGGAATGGCCTGGGCAAAGGGGGTGTAGATGGCGCTCCGGTTGGAAAGGCCTCTGTTAAACTCGCTGGGAGCCTTCTTTGAGGGACATTTCTCCTGGCAGACGCCGCAGCCCGTACATTTATCCATATCCACGCTTCTGGCCTTTTTACGGATATCCACGGTGAAGTCTCCCACAAAGCCCGTCACCTTTTCCACCTCGCTGTATGTATAGATGGTAATCTTCTCATGGGCGGACGCCTCCACCATCTTGGGGGTAAGAATACAGGCCGAACAATCCAGGGTGGGGAAGGTCTTGTCAAGCTGGGACATGCGCCCGCCGATGCTGGGGGTCTTCTCCACAATATCCACCTCGTAGCCTGCGTCCGCAATATCCAGGGCTGTCTGGATACCCGCAATGCCGCCGCCGATGATTAGGGCCCGCTTGGTGACCCGGCTCTCTCCCGGCTTAAGAGGCGCGTTTAAATTTACTTTGGCGATGGCCGCCCGGGCCAGGATCACGGCCTTCTTCGTGGCCTCCTCCACGTCCTTGTGGATCCAGGAACAGTGCTCCCGGATATTGGCGATCTCCACCATATAGGGATTTAAGCCCGCCCGCTCCGCTGCCTTGCGGAATGTCGTCTCATGCATCCGGGGGGAGCAGGAGCACACCACGATGCCGGTTAAGCCCTTCTCATGAATGGCATCCGCGATTTTCGCCTGGCCCACCTCGGAGCACATATACTGATAATCTTCCGCGTGGACGACCCCCGGCTCCTGCCGTATGATCTCCACGACTTTTTCCACATCTACCGTTGCCGCAATATTACTGCCGCAATGACAGACAAATACGCCTATTCTCTGCATGCGACCTACCTCCTGTATCTTCGAAATGCGCTGACCAAAAGCTGCTGGGGAATCTCCGGATCCAGAAGCTCCGGCACCTCATCCGGCGACAGGTACTCCTGGCCTCTCTGCCGGATTAAGAGCTGTCTGGCAGCGTCGATAAGCTTTCCGGGCTTTACATCCCTGGGACAGCGCTCCACACAGGCAAAGCAGGAGAGACATTTCCACAGGGACTCTGACTGCATTAGAGCCTCAATGTCCTCATTTAGCACATAGGACACAAACTGATGGGGTTTGATATCCATTTCATTATAAGAAGGACAGGTAGCCGAACATTTGCCGCATTTCATACACTTTAGCGGATTGACGCCGCTGATTTCTTTGATGAGCTCCGCCTGTTTCTTCCCTGTTATCATGCCCTATCCACCTCCTCTTTTACGCCCAGAGCCTCAGCCAGAAGCTCTGTGAAATAATACACGGGAAGCTTCTCTTCCACGCTCTTGTTCAGATTGTAGAGACAAAGAGGGCAGGCTGTAATAAGCATTTCGGCTCCAAAGCCCGAGGCGCTCTCCATAATGGTGTCGCACATGCTCTTTGAGAGTTCCTTTTCCTTTAGGGAAATGTATCCGCCGCAGCACTCGTTCCGGTAAGGGTACACCACAGGCTCCCCGCCGATGGCCCGGATAAAGTCCTCCATAATGGCCGGATTCTCCGGGTTGTCAAAGGCCAGGATTTTCCCGGGACGAAGCAGCAGACAGCCGTAGTAGGCGCCGATTTTTTTCCCGGTCAGAGGGTTTACCACCTTTTCCTTCAGCACATCGAATCCCACACGGTCCCGGAGCACCTCCAGGAAATGGAGGACGTTTGTCTCCCCGGCGTAGGGTTTCTCCAGCTGCATATAGTTGTTGGCCCGGGTGCGGATATCCTCCACGTTCTTCATGTCGTCGTTAACTCTCTTTATGACATGATGGCAGGCCGAACACAGGGTTACCAGATCCTGTCCCTTTTCCCTGGCCTCATGGAGGGCCCGCACGGAGGACAGCTTTGTGGCAATCTCGTCGGAGCCAAGGGGATAGACGCCGCCGCAGCATTGCCAGTCCGCGATCTCCTCCAGTTCAAAGCCCAGCGCCTGGGCAGAAGCCCGGCCATAGGCATCCAGGTCTTTTGCCTTGGTAGTCAGGGTACACCCTGGATAATAGCTGTACTTCATGACTTTTTTCATCCTTTCTATAGATAGTTCCGCATCCCCCCTTCCAACGCCTGGGGTCTGAAAGCATTTCCGGCCGCTTAATACTGCGTCCGCAAATCCTTTCGGGCGTTGTCCGGTCCGATGCTGGGTGATCTTAGATATCGATCTTGGCGATAACAGCCTTCAGCGCGTCCGCGCTGGCTTTGAGCTTATCGATCTCCGCCTTGTTCATCCGCATGGGCACCTTGCCCCGGATTCCCTTGGGGCCAACCAGGGTCAGCGTACTTAAACACACGTCCTCGATGCCGTACTCGCCGTGCATCATGGAAGACACGGTGGCGATGGAGTCGGAGGATGCCATAACTACATTACAGAGCTTGCAGACAGCCGTGGCCACTGCGTAGAAGGTAGCTCCCTTGTTGGCGATGATGGCGCCGCCGGATTTCTGTACGTATTCCAGCATGGCGTCCTTGTCTACCTTCTCGATCTTGCGTCCCATGGACTTCATAAGATCGTAGTACTCGTCTGTGCTGACGCCGGAGATATACGCCCCTGTCCAGGGAATAAAGGAGGTATCCCCGTGCTCGCCGAATACGTAGGCGTGGATATTTTTCTGGGCCACCTTAAAGTGCTCGGAAAGGCCGCAGCGAAGACGCGCCGTATCCAGAATGGTGCCGGAACCGATAATCTGTCTCTCCGGAAGGCCGGAAACCTTTGTAAACACATAGGTCATAATGTCAACGGGATTGCTGACGATAATGTAAAGGGCATTGGGAGCGGCCTTTACGATCTGGGGCGTGATTTCCTTTAAGATATTCACATTGGTCTGGGCCAGGTCAATACGGGTCTGGCCGGGTTTCCGGGCAATACCAGAGGTGATGATAACAATGTCGGAATCAGCCGCGTCCTCGTACTCACCGTTGATGATGCTGATGGGATCCCGGAAGCAGGTTCCCTGAAGGATGTCCATAACCTCTCCTTCCACCTTCTCCTTGTTGATGTCGATCATGACGATCTCGGAGGCGATCTCCTCCTTAGTCAGCGTGTAAGCGATGGTGGAGCCCACGCTTCCGGCTCCGATGATGGTGATCTTACTGCTCATACTGCTCTTTCTCCTTTCTCTGCCCATTTACCTGGGAATTTTTGTACATTCTAACCTATTGCCTTTCTGTGCTGAATATGTAAGCCTGTCTGCCCGATGAATTGTTTATTTTTTAACAAATATGTGGAAAAAAAATCCTTTCCCACACGTGTCAACACAGGATTCCACAAAACCATTGTCTGGTCTTGTCGTTTCCTGTGGAAAAGAACATTTCATCTTTTCCTATCATAACATATTGTTAATCAATTAACAAGCACTTTTAACAAAATATTATCAGTTTTTCAAGGTCTCCCCTTCCAGCTTTTCGATATAACACTCATCCCGACAACTTCTCCTTTTCCCCTCTTTCTATTTTCTCCGCCGTTTCCCGGTTAACCGCCTCCTTCAGCCGCCCCATAAAATCCGAAAACTGCACTTCCCGCTCCCCGTAATGCATATTGAGGTCATACTCCAGGGGCAGCCAGGTGGAAATGTCCGACTCATTGTGCTGGATAACGGCCTCCATCCGGTCAAGGGCCTTGTAGATCTTCGCTTCCAGGGTCTTCTGCTCCTCCATCTCCAGAAAAAGCGCCCTGATCTCCTCCTCGTAAGGGGCCGGAAGGCTGGAAATCCACGCCTGGATCCTCTCCTCCTCCACCCGTTCGTGCTCCTCCTTCTTCTCAAAGGCAGGAATATCCCCGGTAAAAATCTCCCCTATATCGTGAAAAATACACATGCGGATTACCCTGTCCAGATCCGCTTCCGGAAACTCGTCCTTTAAAAAGCAGGCCATAAGAGTCAGCCGCCAGCTATGCTCCGCCACGCTCTCATGGCGGCCTGCGGAGGTGTAACAATGGCGGGTCTGATTCTTAAGCTTCTCCGCCGTGTGCAGGATTTTCAAATATTCTTCAACCTTCATCCCTCTCGTCCCTTTCCCAGGTCAGCCGGTTTTCTTCCTGCGGCCTGTTGCCCCGTCTCCTCTTCTCCCGGTTTATCCATTTCCCCGCGAACCCGGTATATCATCCAGATCTGATAAACGGGGGCGGCCAGCAAAAAACACAGGCCCGGCCATAAGTTTCCCGGGAACAGCCAGAAGAAAAACAGCGCCACCAGCATACACAGCAGCATGCCATAAGGGGCCACCGCAGCAAATCTCCCAAAAAGCTGCCGGTATACAGCTTTTCCCTTCTCCGCGTTTTCCAGATCTTTCCGATACCCCTTTTCCGTCAGGGAAGCCCGCAGCCCTTTTACAATCCCGATTCCAAAAATAAGAATCCAGGCAGCCCCCCGGAAATCCCGGTTCCATAGTCTGGCGGCGGAGCAGAGCAGGCCTCCTCCTCCCACCAGCAGGGTTACCAAAAACGTTTTCCAGCTATATACCCGCATTTCCCCTCTCCTTTGCGCCGCTTCCTGCCAGCGCCTGGGCTCCTGTCTCTTCCCGGCTCTCCTCCTCCATCTTCCGGAGTCTTAAATTGGTACACCTTCCCATCCATTTATAGAGGGTGGCCGCCAGCGGCACTCCAAGCAGCATTCCCAGGACGCCCCACAGGCCGCCGCCAGCGGTGACAGCCGCCAGCACCCAGATGCCGGGAAGCCCCACGGAGGAGCCCACCACCTTAGGATAGATAAGGTTTCCCTCCACCTGCTGCAGAATCACCAGGAATACAAGGAAAATAAGGGCCTGCATGGGATTTACCATAAGGATCATAAATGCCCCCAGTGCCGCGCCCAGATAAGCGCCCACCACAGGGATCAGCGCGGTAAGGCCCACGATCACCCCGGTCATAGCCGCGTAGGGCAGCCGTAAAAGCAGCATGCCAAGAGCGCAGAGAGAGCCAAGAATCACGGCCTCCATACACTGTCCCACGATAAAGCGGGAGAAGGTGTCGTCCGCCAGAAGCAGGAATTCCCCGCTGACACTGCGCACACGCCCCGGAAGGTACGCCCTGGCAACCTTCCCCAGCTGTTCATATAGCTTTTCCTTATTTGCCAACAGGTAAATGGCAAAAATCAGCCCGATCACAAGATTCATCACGCCCCCTGCAACGATTCCCACAATGGAGACGGCGGAATTGAAAATGCTTCCGATGCCGCTTGTGGCCACGGACATGATATTCTCAAATACCTTGGGCCAGTCCACCTCAAAATCCCCCAGAAGCTCTTCAATAGCCGGAATATCGCCGAAATTAGCGTTTATCCAGTCCACGCTCTGGTTCACTGCCTCCGGAATGGCCTTTGCCAGGACTTGTCCGCTGCTTACCACCTCCGGCACCACCAGACAGAGGACGGCTGCCAGTATCAGCGCAATAATGCCAAAGGATGTCAGAATACACAGGGGCCGTTTCAGCTTTCCCAGCCACCTGTTCTGTTCCAGCTTCCCGTAATGCCCCTCCAGAAAGCGCAGCACAATATTTAAAATGTAGGCAATCACACAGCCCAGAAGCAGCGGGCTTATCACACTTACCATGCTCTTTGCAAAGAACGCTACACTCTCGAAATATTTCAGAAAAAGACAGCCCAGCAACACAAAAATGCCGGCTTTTAACCAGATCTTATTCAATTTTCCACTCCTTACCGCATTTCATCCACAGCTATCTGCCGTTTCTTTTTATTGTACAATAAGCCCCCGGGAGATACAACGAAAATTTTTATAAACTTCCTTTAAAGGATTCTTAAAGAAAAAAATGGTATCTTTTAGGTATCCACAAAAGAAAGGAGAACAAACCATGTCCGGTTTTCGAAGAATACTGGCCGTCCGCTGCGCAAAGCTGACAGGATGGCTTATCCGGAAGCTCCACAGGGGAAATGGGGCTTCCCTTCCCGGTTACATCGCCGGGTTTCTCTGTCCGGAACTCCTCTCCTCCCTGTCCGGTATGGTCCGGGAAAAGGTTATTGTGACCATGGGCACCAACGGAAAAACCACCACCAACCGCCTCCTGTGCCATGCGCTGGAGGCCCAGGGCAAAAAGGTACTCTGCAACCGTACCGGCGCAAATATGCGCGGCGGCATCCTGTCCGCGTTTATCCAGGCAGCCGGACCGGACGGACGCCTGGACGCGGATTACGCCTGCATTGAGGTGGATGAGATGGAGGCCGTACACATATTTCCCCAGCTAAAGCCGGACTGTGTGGTGCTCACCAATATTTCCCGGGATCAGCTTGACCGTTACGGGGAGGTAGATACTATCCGCGAGAAAATAAAAGCCGCCCTTCTCCTGGCCTCAAAAGCCGTGCTGGCAGTCAACTGCGACGACCATCTCTCCTACTCCCTTCTCTTTGAATGTCCCAATCCTGCCTTTACCTACGGGATTGACCAGGAGATTTTTGACGCTACGCCCCTGAAGCCAGGCAGCCGGGAAAGCATTTTCTGCCGCCTTTGCGGAAATAAGCTGGATTACAGCCTTATGCATTATGGGCATCTTGGGATTTACCGCTGTCCTGCCTGCGGATTTTCCCGGCCCCGGCCGAAATTTACCGTCTCACAGATTACGCGAAAGGCTTCGCCGGAAGGCATTTCCTACTCTTTTATAATAGAAGGAAAAGGCCTGGGTAAAATCTGCGCGGATACGTCCACGGACGCACCCTACAATGTATACAATACCCTCTCCGCCTGCGCCGCCCTCTGTATCCTGGACGCCCCAAGGGAACATCTGGAGGAATCCATTCGAAGCTTCGACTACGGAAACGGCCGGGAAAACACATTTTATGTCGGAAATTCCCGGATACGCCTTCATCTGGCCAAGAACCCTGTGGGATTCCAGCAAAAGCTCTCCCTTCTCTTAAAGGATCCCTCCCCCAAGGACATTATTTTCCAGATTAACGACAAGGCCCAGGACGGGAAAGACGTCTCCTATCTGTGGGATATTGATTTCCAGTGTCTGGCCGCTGCCAGCCCGGTGTCCATAACCCTTGTGGGAAGCCGTTGCCACGATCTGGGACTGCGGCTAAAATACGAAAATATCCCCTGTTGCTTTGGGGACAATATAGAAGAAACCCTACGAAGCCATATTCGACAGGGAACCGGAAACCTATATGTCATTGTAAATTATTCCGGCCTGTCAGATGCAAACCGCGTTCTGCGGAAATTGCAGGAAAGGAGAACCCTATGAAACTTACCATCGGACACATCTACCCGGATCTTCTGAATCTCTACGGCGACCAGGGAAATATCCGCTGTCTGGAAATGCGCCTTAAGTGGCGGGGCCTTGAGGCGGAGGTGATTCCCATTCTGGCCGGGGAACCCATAGACTTTAAAAAAATGGATATCCTGCTTTTGGGAGGCGGCTCCGACCGGGAACAGAAAATCGCCTGCCGGTATCTTTTGGAATACAAGGAGGATTTCCGGACCTACGCCGGGGACAACGGCGTCCTTCTGGCCGTCTGTGGAGGGTATCAGCTCCTGGGAACCCACTACCGCACAAAGGACGGCTACATCCGCGGCCTGGGCCTTCTGGACATTTATACGGAATGGGCGCCCAGACGTCTGGTTAAGAACATTATCCTGGAAAGCCCCCTGTCCCCCTGCCCGGTGGTGGGTTTTGAAAACCATGGGGGCCGTACCTATATCGGAAACCACAGGCCCTTTGGAAAGGTTCTCTTTGGGGCGGGAAATACCGGAAAATCCGGCTATGAGGGCGTTCTCTACAAAAACGTCCTGGGCACCTACCTCCATGGCCCCCTTCTCCCCAGGAATCCCCATATCTGCGACCACCTTCTAAAGCAGGCCCTTAAGCGCAGGTACGGACAGGATATAGCGCTTTCGCCCCTGTGGGATCAGATGGAGCAGCTGGCAAGCCTGGATATGCTGGCCCGGTCTGGCGGTGGAAGGAAGTATGCGTTCTCATAAAAATTCCCGGAAAGACAGAATTGGATATTTTCCGATTATTGCTTCCCGCAGCGCCCCGCCGCTTCCATCTCCTCCAGTTTCTCCCGCGCCCATTTGTATTGCTTCCCCTGCATTTTACACGTATCCCCCCATGGCTTCGGAGCAAAAGCCCCCGCCCGTAAGGGTTCCTCCTTACGGGCCCCGCTTTTGGCCTCCAGCGCCCCCTCTGGTTCAAGCGCGTTTTCTTTCAGGGTACACATGGCCGGTTCCTGTTCTGCCTCCAGAAAAGCCAGAAGCCCCATGGTATATCCCGCCGGAAAATCCCGGGACGCCCTCTCACAGGCCAGAAGCTGCTTATCCCGCAGTTCTCCAAACTCCGGCATGCCGGTCATATGGTAAATTCTGGAAAATACCAGGGCCGCCGCTCCGTTTCCGGAGGGAACCGCCCCGTCATAAAATTCCTTTGGCCGGATAATCAAGACCTCATTCTCCACGGAATACCGGAAAAACCCTCCGTTTTCCGGGTCCCCAAAAAGCCTTGGAATCTCCCAGGCCGCCCATACGGCCTCCTTGAAGTCCGTCTCCTCCCCAAAGGCTTCATAGAGCTTCAGGGAGGCCAGCGCGTAAAAGGCATAGTCCTCTAACTGCCCGGGAAACGCTGCCTCCCCGTCCCGCCAGCACACCTGAAGGCTGCCCTTTTCGTCCTTTAAATTCCTGCGCAGAAATTCCATGGAGGCCCGGGCCCGATGCCCGTATGCCTCCTCCCCTAAAATCACCGCCGCCCTGGCAAAAGCCCCAATCATCAGACAGTTCCAGGAGGTTAATACCTTGTCGTCCAGGTGGAGTTTCCCGCGTTCCCTGCGGTAACATAGCAAAAGGTCTACAGCCTCCTGCCACCAGAAGGGCCTTACTTCCTCCCCGTCTCCAATGCGGTTTGGAATATTTTTCCCCTCAAAATTTCCCTGTTTTGTAATGTGATAGATCTGGCAGAATTCACGCCCCCGGTCTTCCCCCAGCACATCCAGAATCTCCGTCCTGTCAAAGAGGTAATATTTTCCCTCCTCCCCTTCGCTGTCCGCATCCTGCCCACAGGAAAAGCCGCCCTCCTTCTGTAGAAGCTCTCGGTTTACATAAGTAAAAATCCGCCGGGCCGCCTCCCCATACTCCACTTTCCCGGTCCTGGAAAAAGCTTCCAGGTACGCTTCCGCCAGAAGCCCATTGTCGTAAAGCATTTTTTCAAAATGGGGAGCCAGCCACCGCTCATCTGTGGAATACCGGGAAAATCCCCCGCCGATCTGGTCAAAAATCCCGCCCCGGTACATGGACTTAAGGGTGTGTTCTGCCATTTCCATAAGATGAGGCTCCCCCGCTTTCTCCCCATAATCCATGAGAAAAAGGAGCTGATGAGCCTGGGGGAATTTGGGCGCGTTTCCAAAGCCGCCGTATTTTTTGTCAAACTGCCGGGTAAACCAACGGGCCGCCTGCCCAAGAAGCCTTTCTACAGCATCCGTGGAAAGCCCATTGTTTTCCCGGTTCTCTCCAGTACCCGGAATATAGGGGCTCTGCCATTGTCCTGACTTCTGGATATTCTCTTCCTGGCTGTCCGCTCTCCGGTATTCTCCTTTTGCCAGGGATTTCAGATACCTTGTAACCCTGTCCCCCACCTCTTTAAGGCTTCCGGGCTCCTTTTCCCACTGCCTGTGAACCGCGTCCAGCATTTCCAGAAGCCCCATCTGTCCGTACCTGGAAACCTTTGGAAGGTAGGTTCCCACAAAAAAGGGCCTCTGCTCCTCGTCCAGCACCAGGGTCAACGGCCACCCACCGGAACCCGTAACCGCCTGGCAGGCCGCCATATACACGGCGTCCACATCCGGCCTCTCCTCCCGGTCCACCTTCACACTGACAAAATATCTGTTTAAAAATTCTGCCACCGTGGGATCCTCAAAGGATTCGCGGGCCATCACATGGCACCAGTGGCAGGTGGAATACCCAATGCTTAAAAACACCGGCTTTTTCTCCCGCCGGGCCCTGGAAAAGGCCTCCTCCCCCCATGGAAGCCAGTCCACCGGGTTGTAGGCGTGTTGCAGAAGATAAGGGGATTTCTCATGTATCAGGCGGTTTGGAACGCCCCTTTTCCCTTGTTCTGTCTGTTCCTTTGTCCTCCAGTCATCGTCCATTTTATCCGCGCTCCTGTCATTGTTTTTTCTCTGTTCAGTCTGCCTCTGTTTTCCCGATTCTATACCCCGATATGAGAAACAGGGCAGACTATAAAAGCCTGCCCCGCAATATACAGATTCAAATATCCCATGACGCCACTTCCAGCATAAGCTTTGGACGGAACACTCTATCTTCTGGCCGCCACTTTTATCCTCTTTCCCAAAAAGCCACGCATCCCTACCTCACCGGCACAATCTCCAGCCAGTATCCATCCGGATCCTCGATAAAATAAATCCCCATCTCCTTATTCTCAAAGCAGATGCATCCCATCTCCTCATGAAGCTTGTGGGCCCCCTCAAAATCATCCGTCTGGAAGGCCAGATGAAACTCATCCTCCCCCAGATCATAGGGTTCTGTATGATCCCTGAGCCAGGTCAGCTCCAGCTGGAAATCCGTGGCGTCATTTCCCACAAAGACAATAACAAAGGAGCCGTCCGCCGCCGTTTTCCGGGATTTCTCCGTAAGTCCCAGGGCCTTCTCATAAAACTTAAGGGAACGCTCAAGATCCAGCACATTATAGTTTTCATGATACATTTTAAACTTCATAGGTCTACCTCCCAGGACTGTCCGTCCCTCTCAATCTTCATTATAGCTGCGTCCGCGTCCGGACAGGGCTTTTTTCTGCCCAGATAGCGGGAAATCACTGAAAAATCATCCCAGAAATGCATGGGAAACACATAGCGCGCCTTTGCGTGGGCCAGTAAATAATCCATCCCCAGGTCAAAATCCTCCTCCTGGCGGGGATCCAGCGGGGTAAAAGCCAGGTCAATCTGTTTCCCCTCCAGATATTCCATTTCCTTCTTAAAATTGCCTGCCATCTGCCGGTTCTCCTCCTCCGGCTCCCCAGGCCACGTCCACCAGTGGAGATCCCCCGCATGATAAGCCTGCCTTCCCAGATAACGGATAAAAAACGCCGCCCCGCAGTCCGTAGAATGCATGGCGTGTACCTGGAGGGCATTTCCAGCTCCGTCCTCAAAAGCCGCGTCCGCCCAGGCATTTAAGAAGCTGATCCTGGGAAAAGGCTCTCCCGGCTGTTTTTTCTGCTCCCTTAGGCAGGCGCGCTTTACCTCATTGGAAAATACATACTCCACCTGTCCGTGCCCGGAAAACATCCTTAAGACAGCGGGATTAAAATGGTCCCCGTGACTGTGGCTGACAAACACAAAGAGCTTCTTTCCCGGATCCAGCTTTGGTATCGCCCCCCGGTAATAATCAAAGAGCCAGTAGCAGTGCGCCCACTCCAGCAGGAAGCCGCTGTGGGCCAGATAGGTAACTTTCATATTCACTGTGTCCATTCTCTAACCTCCTCTCACATGCCAGAGGATTTCCCGCTGTCACAAAGGGAACCCGGAAAATCCGCCTTCCCGGCCTGCCTCCCCTAGACCTTCCTGTCCGCCCCGGCAAACACCCCGGAGGCTGTCAGCAGCAGACACACAACAGACAGGGCCGCAAGAGGCCACGTCCAGGAACCCGTCACATCGTAGAAGCGTCCCATAAGGAAAGGCCCCACAGCCGCCAGCGCAAACCCAAAGGACTGGGACATGCCGGACAGAGCCGCCGCGTCCGCGGAGTTTTCCGTGCGCAGCACCAGAAGGGACATGGAAAATCCAAAGCTTGCCCCGCTGGCAGCGCCGCAAAGAGCCGTCCCCAGAAGCAACACTATGTTTCCCTTTCCCATCAGAAGCACTGCGCCCAAAAGGAATACAAGGCCGATTGCCGCCCCCAGGGCCCTCTGATCCTTTCTCCGCTCCGCCAGAATGGGAAGGGCAAAGGAAGCCGGAAGGGCCACAAGCTGAAAGAGAAAGGCATAGTAACCTGCCGTCTCCGCCTCCATCCCCCCAAAAACCAGAATGCTGGGAAGCCATGCCACCAGACAATAAAAGAGAAGAGACTGCACTCCCATAAACAGGGTCACCCACCAGGCAATGCCAAAGCCCAGCAGGGAACGCCGTTCCCCGGGCTTCTTCACATCCCCGGCCCCTTTCAGACCCAGGGAGAAAAAGGCGCGCCACAGCACAACCGCCGCCACACAGGGAATAGCCCACACCGCCAGGGACTGCTGCCAGCTAAGGCCCCATCGCTCCATAAGAGGAACGCTGACTCCCGAGGAAATCCCCGCAAACAGGGACATAGACGCGGAGAAAACACTTGTCATCTTCCCCTCCTTCCCCACAAACTGATCCTTGATTATGCTGGGCAGCAGCACATTTCCAAAGGCAATGCCTCCGCCGCAGACAAGAGTGCCACAGAAAAGCCCCCAGATTCCGCCGTAGGAGCGCAGCAAAACACCGCCAAATACAATCCCCATGGAAACAGCCATCACCCGGCCGGCCCCAAGACGCCGCTCCCCCTTTCCTGCCAGGGGAGAACAAAAGGCAAACATCAGAAGGGGGATGGTGGAGAGAAGCCCCGCCACCGTGGAATTCAGCCCCAGATCGCTCTGAATCACGCCGATAAGAGAGCCAATGCCCGTTATGGGAGCCCTCAGACAGCAGGAGGTAAGGATTACCGTCACCAGAAGCAGCCCGTTTTTATCCTGTTTTTTCATAGTTTTCTCCCATTTTCAACTTCGCATCTGTCCGTGCAGATGCCGGTTTACAGGATCCCAAGCAATGTACACGCAATCTTAAAATAAATCACCAGGCTGCAGGCATCCACCACCGTGGTAATCAGCGGCGCGGCCATAATGGCCGGATCAAGATGGAGCACTTTGGCCAGAATCGGCATGGTGCAGCCAATGGATTTTGCCAGAATCACCGTTCCAAGGAGGCTTAAAACCACCGTGAGGCACACCAGCTCCCGCCCCGGATACTGAATCATCAGCCGGATAAAATTGGCCAGGGCCAGCACCAGACCGCACAGAATCCCCACTCTGCATTCCTTCCACAGCACCTTAAGGGCGTCTGAGGGCTCAATTTCCCCCACCGCCATTCCCCGGATAATCATGGTGCTGCTCTGGTTACCGCAATTCCCCCCCGTATCCATCAGCATGGGCACAAAAGTCACCAGAAGGGGCATTACCGCAAAGGCATTCTCATACCGCAGCAGAATCCCCCCCGTTACCATGGAGGTAAACATAAGGATCAGCAGCCAGGGAATACGGTTCCTGGCCAGCTCCAGCACACTGGTGCGCAGATATGGCTTTTCCGAAGGAAGCATGGCCGCCATCTTCTCAAAGTCCTCCGTGGCCTCCTGCTCCATAACGTCCACCACATCGTCTACGGTGACAATTCCCACCAGACGGTCCTCGTGGTCTACCACCGGAAGGGTTAAAAGGTCATACTTGTTAAAGGCCTCCACAACCTCCTCCTGGTCCTGTGTGGTAACCGCCTTGATGACATACTCGTCCATGATATCCTTGATGTAGGTCTCATAGGGGTTCATCAGCAGGTCTTTCACCGTCACCACGCCCTCCAGGCGCCGCTTGTCGTCCGTCACGTAGCAGGTGTAAATGGTCTCCTTATCCACCCCGTGCTTGCGGATATAGGCAAAAGCCTGCTCCACCGTCATATTTTTTTTAAGGCCGATGTACTCCGCCGTCATAATGCTTCCGGCGCTGTTGTCCGGGTACTGTAAAAACTGGTTAATCAGCTTGCGGGTATCCGGGGTGGCGTTCTGAAGCACACGGCGCACCACCGTGGCAGGCAGCTCTTCCAGAAGATCCACCGCATCGTCCACGTAGAGATCCTCAATGATCTTCCCCAGCTCATAGTCCGTGATGCTGTTGATAATATGGGTCTGCTCCTCCACATCCAGAAACGAAAACACATCCGCAGCCACCTCTTTTGGCAGCATCCGGTAGATCAGCACCATCCGGTCGGGATCCAACTCCTCAATAAATTCCGCCACATCCGCCTCGTTCATTTCGGCCAGAACGTCGCGCAGCTTCCGGAACTGGCGGCTTTCCACCAGCTTCATAAGCTGTTCCAGATTCAATATTTCCATGTTTATCCTCTCCTGTTCCCCACAGCCGGCCAAAACCGGCTGGTATTCCCAGGCATGGATAAATTTTCAGGGAAACCAACAGAAAAGAGACCCTCTTCTGTCCGAAGACCTATCGAAACAAAAAAGCAGAGTCCACGCCTGGTATGCAAATTTGTCTATGTAAGCCACAACTTCGACTTCGCCCGTCCATGGACTCCTCACTTCCTTTTTACGCATAAATTTGACACAAAAATCCCTGCTTTTAAATTTTTGCATCCGCATAAAAAAATCATACCACCATTTGCCCTTTTTCGTCAAGGAAAAACTACAGCTACAGCTCCCCCGCAAAGTTATAAGCCGTATGCTTCCGGGAAATTCAGGTATCCTCCTGAGCCCCCTGCTCCCTTAAAATTTCGTGAAACTGGCCTCCGCACCGCTTTAATTCCCCCAGCACCAGTTCAATCCCCTTCTCCGACTGGTACCAGTTGTCCCGGTCAATCCCCCGTGTCTTTGTGGGGCAGACAAAAAACTCTGTATCCGGGTATAAAATCTCATAGTACAGAAGGCTTCTGCGGGCGTGATAGCTCTGGCAGCAGAGAATGGCCCGCCGGATCTCAAGGCCTCTGGCGTCCGTTACCTGGCGGGAAAAAATTGCGTTTTCGTAGGTATAGGTGGCCTGCTTCTCCTCCAGAATGGCCGCCTCGTCTACGCCTTCCCGAAGAAGAATATCCCGCAGGAAATCCCACTCCGTCTCAAAGCCCGGGATGGAACATTTTCCCGAAAGCTTGCCGTATTTTCCCGAGGGAAGAACCAGAGGGGCATAGCCCTCCTTCCAGAGCCCCGCCGCCGTCTCTGCCAGCTCCCCCCAGGAGCTGCCCGGTATAAAAATAATATCCGCCCTCTGGGGCTTATGTTCCACAAAAATAAACTCTGTTATATCCTGGATAAATTTTTTCATGATTTTACAGCTTCCCCTTTTCCTCCATGGTGTTTCCTCTACCATTATTATTTCGATTTTTCCTCTTGTCAATGCATGTCCATAAATTTCTTGTCTCTTTTTCGACAAAGGACTTGCTTTTCCCCGCCGTATTTGATAGAGTAACACTGTAATAGAGATCAGTATCAACACAGAATGTGAGGGATGAAATCATGGGAACTAACTGCAATGAAACCGCCTGCACCGGCAACTGCGACTCCTGCGACGGCAATCTGACCGTCACACTGACGCTGGACAACGATGAGCAGATCGAATGCGCCATCTTAACCATCTTCCCGGTAAACGGACGTGACTATATCGCCCTCCTTCCCCTGGATGAAAACGGCGAAAATGAGGACGGCGAGGTCTACATTTACCGCTATATCAAGGAGAATGGCGGACCTACACTGGAGAACATCGAGGACGACGAGGAATACGAGGCCGTGGCAGACGCCTTCGACGAATTTCTGGACAACGCGGAGTTCGACGAGCTTGTGGATGAGGATGACCTGGACGAATAAGCCTCCTGGGAATTCCTTTTTCCGGAAATTTTTCCGGATTTTCCACAAAACAAAGCAGAAAAGACAGACAGAAAGAGCCGGAAAACCCGCTTCTTTCTGTCTGTCTTTCCCTGTAACGAATGTTTTTTTGCCTCTCAGCCCTGGGCGTCTTTTACATACGCGCGGACAATCTCCCCTATGTACATAGTGTGATAATCCTTCTGGGGATAATTCTTTTCCACCAGCTCCTGGAAGAAAAAGCCCTTCTCATCCAGGGTCTGGGCATAGAGCTTCCTGCACACCAGCACCAGGCGGCTCTCCGAAAATGCCGGAGCCTCGTCAAAAAATTCCAGAGTCAGACCGCTTCCCCCAATCTTGTCCTCATCCGCCCCGGAAACCGTCCCCATATAGTTCAGCGTTTTCCGGTATTGCTCCTCATAAAAGCTTAAGGTAAAGTATTCTCCGGCATCCACCAGCCCCTTTGTATACCTCTGGGGACGAAGGTAAACGGTAGCCACAGGCTTTCCCCACAGAATGCCCATGCCGCCCCAGCTTGCCGTCATGGCGTTAGCCCTCTTTTCATCCCCGGCCCCGATCAGCATCCAGTCTTTGCCGATTGCCCGGAATACATTGTCCGTGATTTCCTCCGGTCTGATTTCTCTCCACATATGATAAACCTCCTGTTTAAAATTCCGCATCCGCCCTCCCAGGCCCCTGGGACAGGCGGTATTTCCAATTTCGCGTCTGTTCCCATACTACCACACCTCCCCGGCTTTTTCAAGGCGCGCCCTGACCGGCATTCAAATCAGTTTATCTGCTTCACCGGCCGGAAAATCGGCAGCTCCGGGGGACTGTAGGTAAAGGAAAAGAACAGGATCAGACAAAACAGCACCAGAATAAACAGCACAAAAGGCGGCAGATAGAGGGCGTCCGCATGGATTTCCAGATAGCGGGTGAGAAGGAAGGTAACTATTGTACACACCACAAAGATCGCGATATCCAGGGGCAGACAAATAATCCCAAGAAACCCCGTATAGATGAAAAACAGACTGGGAATCAGGAGAACCCCGGTTACAAGGGCCACCAGGCGGGCGGTAAGAAAATGCCCGTCCATCTTGGCATGGGCCGTCATCTCAAAAAAGGTGTAGAAAAACACCGGGAAAAACAACATTTTTGTGTGCTCCCAGACGGATTCATTTACCGGGGAAAACAATCCCACTACAAGATTCTCATTTGTCCACTGATAAAAAAAGTGGGACAGGCTTCCCAGAAACAGGGTAAATAAAATCCCTGTAAGAAGATTTGTGGATTCCTTTATACGCATGACATCTCAGCCTCCTATTCCAATACAGTATGCGTCATATTCTGGAAAAATATACAAGGAAATCCAATTATCTCCACTTCTTAAAGTCCCTGCTTTGCCGGCCCGGCGTCTTTAGTCCAGGCAGCAGAAAAGGGAGCGGCGTCCGTTTACTCCGGCTCGTCTGCTCCCTCTTTCTGGCTCTACTGATATTTTTTCACCTGCTCCGCTATCAGGCTCTGATCCTCAAAATAGTTGATCTTCATGGCCCGGCGCACCTCGCTTAAGGTCTGGGCCGCCGTATCTCTTGCTATATCGCAGCCCTTTTTCAAGACCTCGTACACATAGGGAATATCCTTTTCCAGCTCTTTTCTCCGCTCCCGGATGGGGGATAGCTGTTCCTCCAGGACCTTGTTTAAGAATTTCTTTACCTTCACGTCTCCCAAACCGCCTCTGGTATAGTGGGCTTTCAGCTCCTCCAGGCCGGCGTACTCCGGCAGATACCGGGCAAAATGCTCCGGCGTGCTGAATGCCTCCAGGTAGATAAATACCGGATTGCCCTCCACCTTGCCGGGATCCTCCACCCGCAGATGGCCCGGGTCTGTGAACATGGACATCACCTTCTTCTTTACCTCCGCCTGGGAATCCGCCAGGTAAATGCAGTTGCCCAGGGATTTGCTCATCTTGGCCTTGCCGTCAATACCCGGCAGACGCAGGCACGCCTTATTCTGGGGCAGCAGAATATCCGGCATCACCAGAGTTTCCCCGTAAACCGTATTAAATTTGTGAACGATCTCCCGGGCCTGCTCCAGCATAGGCGCCTGATCCTCCCCCACAGGCACTGTGGTAGCCTTAAAGGCCGTGATATCCGAGGTCTGGCTGATGGGATAGGTGAAAAATCCTACCGGGATGCTGGCCTCAAAATTCCGCATCTGAATCTCAGACTTCACCGTAGGGTTCCTCTGCAGACGGGAAACCGTCACCAGATTCATAAAATAAAAGCTCAGCTCCGTCAGCTCCGGCACCATGGACTGGATAAAGATGACGGATTTCTCCGGATCAAGGCCACAGGACATATAGTCCAGAGCCACCTCCACAATATTTTCCCGCACCTTCTCCGGGTGCTCCGCATTGTCCGTCAACGCCTGGGCATCCGCAATCATAATAAAGATCTTCTCAAATTCCCCGGAGTTCTGCAATCTTACCCGCTCCCGTAAGGAGCCCACATAATGGCCTACATGAAGTCTCCCCGTAGGCCGGTCGCCTGTCAGAATAATCTTTCCCATATCACTTTTTCTCCCAAATCCTTTTTCTGCACTTGCCGGCCACATTCCGGTCCGGCAGGATTTATTTTTTTAATTTAAAATACACCAGCTGCACATGACGCAGTCCCGACCTGGTACGTTTTACCTCAAATATATCCAGGGACTCGATAAAAGGCGTGAACTTGGAATATCCGAAATTGCGCACATCGAAATCCGGGAACCGTTTGTCCAGCTGGTTTCTCAGCTCCGCAGAGAAAATCCAGCCCTCGTCGTCGGAGCACTCCTTGGCGATGGAGCGGATAGCCCGCTTTAAGACCTTCATGCTGGTCTGGGGCTCCGGCTGTTCCTTTGTCTGCTGCTTTTTGGTATTGCGGCTCCTCTCCTTCTCCTCTCTGACCTCCTTGGTCTCCTCCTTGTTTTCCTCCTTCTGCTGGCTGGAAAACAGGATGTCCAGGTAGCGGAACCGGTTGCATGCGGCAATAAAAGGCTTGGGGGTCTTGCTCTCCCCCATGCCGGTGACATCCATGCCGGACTCCCGAAGCCGGGCCGCCAGACGCGTGAAATCACTGTCTGAGGAGACCAGGCAGAACCCGTCCACCGCCCCCGAATACAGAATATCCATGGCGTCTATAATCATGGCCGAGTCCGTAGAGCTCTTCCCTGTGGTATAGCCGTACTGCTGGATAGGGATAATGGAATTGTCCAGGAGCACATTTTTCCAGGAGTTCAGCTGGGGATTCGTCCAGTCCCCGTAAATCCGCTTATAGGTAGCCACCCCTGTTTTCGCCGCCTCATCCAGTATCACCTTAATATATTTTTCCGCGATATTATCCGCGTCTATCAGTATAGCCAGTCTCAATTCCCGATCCATTTTTATACTTCCTCCTTTCTGAACCAGAGATTTCCCCTATTGTAAATGCTCTGGCGGAGAAATTCAAGCCCTTTCCACAAATACCTCTCAAAGAGGCAGTTCTTCCCTCCATCCCCATGCGTATCCGGGGCCGGCGGAATTGTTACTCCAGAATCTCGTCCAGGGTAGCAAAAAGGTTTTCCACATCGATGGGCTTGGCGATATGGCCGTTCATGCCGCAGGCCAGAGCCTCCTGTCTGTCCTCCTCAAAAGCATTGGCCGTCATGGCTATAATGGGAATGGAAGAAAGCACGGGATCCTTAAGGCTCCGTATCTTTTTCGTGGCCTCATAGCCGTTCATGACAGGCATCTGTACATCCATGAGTACAAGCTGGTAATAGCCCGGCTGGGATTTCTCCAGCATCTCCACGGCGATCTGTCCGTTTCCCGCAACCTCCATGCCAAATCCTGCCCCGCTTAAGATTTCCACGGCGATCTCCTGATTCAGCTCATTGTCCTCCGCCAGCAGGATCCGTCCCACACGCAGCTTTTCCGGCTTGTTCTGCACCTCCGCATCCTGTTCTCCCGCATTAATCACCGAGTAGAGGCATCCCCTTAACTCTGACAGGAAGAGGGGCTTGCTACAGAATGCCGAGACGCCGGCCTCCCTGGCCTCGTCCTCAATATCCGCCCAGTCGTAGGCAGTCAGTACAATGATGGGCACATCGTCCCCCATCTCTTTGCGCACTCTCCTGGCAACCTCCACGCCGTTCATATCCGGCAGCAGCCAGTCAATAATGTACACACTGTATTTGTCTCCCCGCATAACAGCCTGGCGTGTGCGAAGCACCGCCTCCTTCCCGGACAGGGTCCATTCCGCCCGCATGCCGATCTGGCCCAGCATATAGGAAACGCTGTCGCAGGTATTGAAATCGTCGTCCACCACAAGGGCTCTTAAATTGTGAAGCTCCTTGATATCCAGGGGCTCCCTCTTCTCGGAGCTGAGACGGAAGGTAAAGAAAACGGTAAATTCCGTGCCTACGCCCTGCTGGCTCTTTACCTCAATGGAGCCGTTCATAAGGTCCACAATATTCTTGGTGATGGCCATGCCCAGGCCGGTTCCCGGAATCCCGCTGATGGTACTGGTTTTTTCCCGCTCAAAGGGCTCGAAAATATGGGCCACAAACTCCTCGCTCATGCCGATGCCCGTATCCCGGATATGGAACTCATAATTGGCATAGCCCGCAGGCGCCCCGGCCTTCTGGGTCACCCGCATGCTGACCGTCCCCCCTGCTCCTGTGTATTTCACAGAGTTGCTCATAAGGTTTAACAGCACCTGGTTCAGCCGCAGCTTATCACAGTAGATCTCCTCGTCCCGCACGTCCATGGCATCCATATAGAGCTCCATCTGTTTTGCGTGGATATCTGCCTGCAGGATGTTCCTCAGACCGTGAAGGATATCCGGCAGGCTGCAGACCTGCTCCTCCAGATGGATTTTTCCGCTCTCAATACGGCTCATATCCAGCACGTCGTTGATAAGGCTTAAGAGATGGCTGCCAGAGCTCATAATTTTCTTTAAGTATTCCTCCACCTGCTCCTTTTTGTCGATATGGCTGATAGCAAGGGAGGTAAAGCCTACAATGGCATTCATAGGCGTGCGGATATCGTGGGACATATTGGAAAGGAACACGCTCTTGGCCCGGCTGGCCTTGTTTGCCTGGGAAAGGGCGTTTTCCAAAAGATCCTTCTTTTCCATCTCGCTGCGGATCTCCTCGTCCACACTGCGGAAACCCACAACAACGCCATACCCTCCGTCCAGGGCTCCCGTGCGCACCACCTTCATCTGGTAATAGGTGGCCTTTCCGCTGGAAATCACCTGGTAATTGGTGTACTGGGTCTCCTCTTTCTCCAGCTCTGCCCCCAGCTTCTCAAGGCAGCAAAACTCCCGCATCATTTCCCGGTCATCCTGGGTTACAAAGGTATGTATGTATTTCTCCATGCTGTCCTGGAAAGAGATTTCCCCGCTAAAGATATCCTTCAGCACGCTGTTATCCTGTTCTACATTGCGAAGGGCCGTCCCCATTCCCGTATCCAGATCAAAAAAGCAGACAATGCTGTAATCAATGCTCAGAGCCTGAATCAGCTCCATATTGCGCCGCTGCTTATTCTGCTCCTCCTGCTTCTGGGCTGTGCAGTCCAGAAGGAAGCGCTGGTAAAACAGCTTCCCGTTTTCCTTCAAGAGCTTGACATTTCCCATGATATGTAAAATTTTCCCATTTCGATGGCGCACCCGGTATTCTACGCTGACGCTGTCGCCCTCTTTTTTCAGCTCCTGAATGCGGGCTCTGAGCTGCTCCTTGTCCTCCTCTACCACAGAGGAGGCAATGGTATCAAATCCGTCCTCTGCCAGCTCCTCCACGGAATCGTATCCAAGAATCTTAAGGGCCGCCATATTTGCGCTTAAAATCTTACTTCCATCCAGGGTATGGCGCATCACCCCGCAGTCCAGCGCGGCAAAAATTGTCTCCAGGGAACGGTTCTTCTGAATGATTTCTTCCTCGTAGGCCCGCTCCTGGGTCACGTCAATGGCCACGCCCACCGTACCCATCACGCTTCCGTCCACATTGTACAGGGGCGATTTGTAGGTGGTAAGCGTGCGCATCCCCTCCCCGGTTTTAATGATCTCCTCAGAAACGCAGGTCTTTTTCCTGGTCATAACAATGCGCTCTGATTCGATGCAGGCGGGGTCATCCTCCTCCACATCCCAGATATAAGCGTGTCTCTGTCCTTCCACCTGGGTCTTTGTCTTGTTGACCGTCCTGCAGAAGCTGTCGTTTACCTTTTCGTGAACACCGTCTTTATCCTTATACCAGATAAGACTTGGAATATTGTTGATGGTGGCCTCCAGATAATGGCTGGTCTGCCACAAATCCTTCTCCGTCTTATAGGCCTGCTGCCACTTGAGAAAACGGAACCGGATCTCCTGGGATTCCATGGGCATACTCCACAGATCCTTCACTTCCCACAGGTCCTCTGCCAGCGCCGGAACCGCCTCCCTGTCCGCAAGCAGAACCAGCTGGGCCTCCCTGGATTTTGCCGAAAGAAGCATCTCCAGGTCTTTTTCCGCGTCCTTCCCCGTAAGGTACGCGAAAATCACGTCTGCCCTGGCTGCCAGAGCAGCGTCCGGCTGCCCGCTTTCCAGAAATTCATGTGTAAAATTTCCCAGCGGCGTCATTTCCTTTATGATCTCAAATGCCTTCTCTGCCAGGCCTGTTAAATAGAAATGGACATGACAATGATACATTCCCATTTTCCCCCTAGTCTGATAAATGTCTTCTTGATTTTATCCGGTCCAATATTCCGGAACCACCATGGAAACAGGTAAATCCCATGTTACTATTTCTATTTTAACAAGCCAGGGAGGCCCTGTCAATATCCCATTAATTTATTCCCCCAGGGTAATTGCCTGAATTTTCCGCCTCCGATTCAGCGCTTCTCAAAGGAAAGCAAGGCAGGTTCCAGAAGGCCGTAGTCATTCCCATAAAATACGGTGTGATTCAGCATCCCTTCCCGGGATTTCTCCTCGTCCCAGGTATAGACGCTGCGCTCCACAAGGCCGTCCCCCCTCCTCTCCTCCACCATAAAGTATTCCGCGGTCTCCTGGAGGGTGAAATGCTCCTGCCCTCTCTTCACCGTGGTCTCCCCCAGAAAACCGTCCCCGGCATCCCACTCCTTTACCGTGACCGACGTTGTCTCCACATCCACCGCCAGACGCACCGTGAACTCCTGCCCTGTGGAAATCTCCTTTCCGTCCACCCTTTTCTTTTGTTCCTCCTTGTAGCTTTGGGAATATACGCCTCCCGGACTTGTCTTCCCGCTGTTCCAGAAGCCTCCCGCGCCGCCCAGAATGGCGTAAATGCTTCCGTCCGGCCTCTGGTAGACCGGATTCATATGGACGGTCACATCCGCGTTCTGGCAGACAGACACCGTACCCTCCACACGGTTAAATTCCCCGGTATCCGTGGTACTGCTGTCCGCCTTCATATCCGTCATTACTCCGGTGGAAGTAAAATGCAGGTATTCCCCAGCTTCATCCTGTCTCCGGCATCCTGCCAGAAGGGACGCTCCTTCCAGACCCTTAAACACAATGTCCCCGCTCTCCTGCCAGAGGCCCTCCACCTGTATCCCGGGCTTATCCTGGGGGAACCGGATATTCGCCCCGTCTTTCATCTGCAAGAGCTCCTTCTCTGTAAGGACAAGGCTTTCGGGCTTTGTCCCCGCCTGCCCCCACGCTTCCCGGCAGGCGTCCTCCTGCTCCCGGGTAGTGACCAGAATGCCGCAGAGCACATCCTGCTCTCTGATCTCCACCTCCTTTGCAAGCTGGCAGCCGGAAAGGGAAAGGAGGGCCACAGCCAGGCCCCACAGTGCGGCAGCCTTTCGTATCCTCTGCTTCCCTTCCCCGGAAGTCCCGCTTTTGCGCCATTCTCCTTTGGCGGTTCCACATTTATCCTGTTGTCCTCCAGCAGTCTGATCTTTGCTTTTGTCATTCCATTCTCTACGCATCCTCTTCCTCCTCCAGCTGCCCGTCAAAGCGGAGAATATCCCCCACCTCGCACTGCAGATAATAGCAGATCTTATTCAGCGTCCCAAACCGCACACCCCGGGCCTTTCCGCTTCGCAGAACGGAAAGATTCGCCTCGGTAATGCCGACCCGTTTACACAACTCCCTGGACGTCATATGACGCTCCTTTAGAATTTCATCCAGGTATATCTGTATGGCCATTCCCTGTCCCCCTCGTTTCAGCTCTGCAAATGTCCCGGCATTTCCACAGTCTGGACACCTGTAGTTTTCCTGCGCTTCACCCGTCCTGTCATATAATCATCTCGTTGTCCTGGTATAATTCCCCGGCTTCTTTAAAGTAGCGGGCCAGGATAAGGGCCGCAAATGCTATCCCCAGAGGCAACAGGGGGAAATCCATCCGATAGCTTACGTCTGCCAGCATCCCCCGGCACAAAAACAGCGCCCCGTTCCAGATAAGGCTTACCAGCACCGATATCCGCACGGACTCCACGGCTGCTCTGGAGAGCGCCCTGGCCGCCTCCACGGCTTCCGGCGCGTAAGGCCCCTTCTCAAGAGCCCCCAGAAGCTGCCTTCCCCTGTGGAGTACGTAAAGGAACCAGGTCTGGGGAATAAGGGCCACCAGGATACGAAGCCCCGCAAACAGCCAGTCCAGGGATGTAACCGCCGCATTCCGGGAGGCCTCCCCGAAAAAGGCAGCCGCCTGGGCCCCGGCTCCCCAGAGGGCAGCCCCGCCGTAAAGAAGCATGGTACACAAAAGCAGCTTTCCAAGCCCCCGGCACAGATACTCCTTCCTGTCCAGAACAGCCTCCTGCCCCAGCTTTTCCACCAGACACAGCAGGGGATAGGAAAAAAACAACAGATACCAGAGCCCTGCCCAAAAACTCTTTATAACCGGAAGAAATTCAGCGTCTCCCCCTAAGGCTGGCGCGCTCTTGTAAAAAATATGGGGATTTACAAAGGCGTACAGCAGATAGAAGCTGTAAACACCCAGAAGCAGGGGAAGAAGCTCCACCGCTCTCAGCCGCCTGCCCGCCTTTCGAAACCAGACTGCCTCCGCCCCCAGGGGCAGCAGGGCCAGGCACACATACAAAAAGAAGGCCAGGAGATTCCCTATGCCGCTGTGCAGGGACAGCGCGCGCAGAAATCGTCCTATGCCTTCAAAAGGAAAATACAGAAAATACAGAATGTTCATGGGCAGCCTCCTTAAAATTATTGTTTTTCGATAATTCTATACATAGCATATCATATAAATTATCGAAAAACAATAATTTTTAAAGATTTATTCCCACATCATAACCCACTCCTTCTCCCCGGTGGATGCATCCGTATTCTCCGCTTCCACCCGGAAACCCTCCCGCCTGTAAAATTTCACCGCCCTGGCATTTTTCTGGTACACGTGCAGGGTCAGTTTTTCCCGGATTTCTTTTGCGTAATCCAGAAGGGTTTTCCCAATCCCCCGGGAACGACTGCCCTCCCGGACAAATATCCCCGCTATATACGCCCCGGAAAGCCCCAGAAAGCCTTGTATTTCCCCATCCTCCCCCAGGGATACATAAACCTCCGCCTGGGGCAGCATGGACGCTACCGCCTCCCGGCTGTCCGTCCAGTAGGCCTCCCCAATAAAATCATGGGCTTTTTTATTCGTATCCAGCCAGATCTCCATGACCTGGCCCAGGTCGTCATGTTCCATTTTCCGAATCATAAGCGGCTTTCTCCTTTTTACTAACGCTTTGCAGCGGAAAAGGCGGCGGCCTCCTTCACCCATTCCATAAGCTCGTCGTCGATCTCCTCCGCCTCTGAAATAAGGACATGATGGGTAAAGCGGTTGGGATAAGCCTCCGTAGCCACGTCAATACGGGGAGACTGCTTCCTGTAGGATAAACCAAAGGTCACCACAATATAAACTTCAGGCCTTTCCTTTGCCTTTCGCACAGGCAGAAAGGACACAAAAGCAAAGTTGTATTTGTTGGAAAAAGAGATCTGGGTTTTCTGCACCCGGATCTTCACATCGCCTATTCCGGCTGTCACCTTCTGGACAAAAGCCTCGTACAAGGGCAGCGCCGCAGGCATCCTGTCAAAAAAGACAAGCACATCCCGGGTCATTTTATCCTCCGTTTTGCATCCTGGAAAGGATGCCTTTTCCCTGGGGCGTAAAGCTTTCCGCAAATATGTTCCGCTCCACAATGCTGACATTTTTCAGATCGTTGTACTCTGCCACCAGGAAATCCCCCTGTTTCCCTGAATGGTAGGTGTCGGCATTTTCCGTGGGAAAGAGCTTGATTCTTCCCGTCAGCTCCCTGGCGTAAACCATCCCGTCCCCAATAATCCTGCACACCCTGGCGTAATCCGTCAGATAGTAAACCCGGCCGTTTAGCTGGCTGCGCACCGTCGGCCGGTACACCAGCCTGCGGATAAGCCCTGTGCGGCGGTAAGTTTCTTCTGTCCGCTCATAGATCTCGTCAAACTTCTCGCTTTTCTCCAGGCGTACCTCCCCCTTCAGGCCAATGCAAAACACCAGGTCGGGCTCCACCCGCATATCCTTATCCCCTTCCAGGGTACGCAAGGTAATGGGCGTCCCTGCGGGAAGAATATCCGTTGCCTGGACATAGCCGTAAGACAGGCATTTTCTTCTGTAAACATGCATATCCCATACGTCCATGTCCTCCTTTCCCCCCACAAAAATCCGGCAGTTGTCAAAATAATTGTTGAGGCGTTCGCTGAAAAAAGCCTCCGTATGGAGGGTGGGGTATTCTTCCTCGTACAGCACCTGGCTGATAAATCCGCCCGCCTTCTCATGATGGCCGCCGCCAGACCCAATGCCCTCCGCCAGATAAGCCGCCAGCTCGCTGGCCTGCACCTCCTTAATGCAGCTTCGCACGGAAAATTTAATCCCTTCCCCGCACTCGTTGTACACCACGCAGGTGTGAACCTCCGCCACCTGCAGCAAAAGATCGCTGATAAGCCCCAGGATATTGGGGTCGCAGGGCTGGGAGCGGATAATGGCATACTGGTAATCTTCATTATATATGTAGCGGATAAGGGCAATGCCGGCTGTCTCCAGGTCCCGCAGGGACAGATTGGAATTGCGGAAAAGCTGAATCAGGGATTTTTCCACAGGCAGCTCCTCCCGCATATCCATATCCAGGGGATTAAAGATCTCAGAAAACTGGTTTGTGTCCGTATAGAGCCCATAATAGAGGGCCGTCCCAAGCCTGCTGTCGGATATCCAGAATCCCTCCTCCTTCAGCATGCTCCATACCAGGGTGGAACAGCTTCCAAGCCCTGGATTGATCTCACAGAGCTCCAGATCCCGGATTTCCACCTGGTGGTGGTCAATGACCGCCGCCGTCTCCGCCGGGATCTTTGTCACGTTTCCCGCCCCGTACTGGCAGTCCACCGTCAGAAGAAGCCCCGGAAGCTTCTGTTCCGGCGCATCTTTTACCAGATTCCCGGGATTCTTCTCATAGACAAGAGGGATCTCCAGATTTTCCAGCATCAGCCTGAGGTTTGGCTTCTGGATTTTATTCCGCCCGGAATACAGGAGGCTTACCTCCTTTCCCAGGCTCTTAAAATAGGTGTACAAGGCATACCCGGACGCAACGGTGTCCGGGTCCGGGTTGTCATGGCACTGGATGGTTATGGGGTTATATCTGCTTAAATCTGAAAGTTTCATGGCCGCATGTCTCCTTACATGCTACTGATTATATCATTAAAGGGGCGGCTGTTCAACTGATTTTACGGGTTCTTTCTATCTTCAAGGCGGATGTGGCCTAAACAGGAGCCGGGGCGCTGATTTTTGCAGCCTGGTTTCCAGGCACCGGGTTAAACTCCACATCCCGGATTTCCGTATCCAGCTTTTTTCCGTCACAGTAAATCTTAAGCCCCATCTTTTCATCTGCATTGGAGGTAACGCAGAAAACCACATTTCCCGCCTGCCTTCCGCTTTCCAGATCCAGGCGGACCGCCCTCTTCCCAAACAGGGAGGCCGTCCCTCCAATCCCCACGGAAGAATCGTCCCCGGCACAGGGTACATAGATGGCAAAACAGTTTTCGTAGGAGCCGTCCTCCCTCTGAGTTGCATACCGGAGCACATAGGCTACGTCGTATCTGCCGCCCGCCTCCGCAAGCCACGCATCCACCTGCTCTTCTCCTGTCAGCTTCCGGTATTCGTCCACCTCATAGGAAGTAAACCCGGTAGTGTAGCTTCCTCCTCCCGAAACGCTAAAGGAAAAAACCGCAAGCAGGATCAGAAGAGCCGGCGCAAGCAGCACCAGAAGCAGAATTTTTCCCAGCACCTTGTCTTTCTTTCTCACGGGCGCCACGAAATCTATTCTGTCCCCCGGCAAAGACGCCCCACAGTAGGGGCATACATTCCAGCCCCCCTCCACGGAAGCGCCGCAGTTTCCACAGGCGGCCTTCAGTCTGCTGCCGCAGCCTGGACAGACTGCAAACTGCTCCTGCACCGCCGCGCCACATCTGGGACATTTAAGGTTGGAATAGCTTCCCCGCACAAGCATGTAAATCACAAACCCAATCCAGGAAGGCGCCAGAAACACAATCAGCGTCCAAAGAACCGGATTCATGCCACGGTCTTTTGCGTCCCTGTATACATAGACGACGATGCACAGGGAAACCGCCAGTAAAATCACAAGAAAGAAAGTAACAAACAAACTACCACGCATTCTATTCACCTCTATTCCAGTACCGCATCTGTCCTCCTAAGGGCCCCTTCGCTCAGATGCTGTTTTCCAGTTCCCCATCTGACCTTCCCGGGCCCTGGGGAGGCGTATTCAGATACACTACTGCCAGCATCCCGCCCCCGGACAGGGAGAAAATGCAGTATCCTACTGCCAGCCAGGTAAAAAGGGGATATGTTCCGTGAAACAGGATAGCCAGACAGAAAACAGCGATCTGCAACAGCATGCCTGCCAGCGTTACAAGGATAGTCTCCCGCTGTACTTTTCTTTGTTCCAGCTTCTCCTCCAGCAGCCGCCCGGTTAATGCAGGAGGAGCCATGGATTCAAAATCATAAATCTGCTTCATCTTTATCACCTCTATTCCAGTACCGCATCTGCCCTTCTAAGACCCACCTGTCTGGAAGAATTTCTGCCTGCTTCGCATTCATAAATCCTTCCGGGCCTTCTCCGGGCTGATGCTGTTTCCAGTACCGCATCTGCCCTTCTAAGACCCACCTGTCTGGAAGAATTTCTGCCTGCTTCGCATTCATAAATCCTTCCGGGCCTTCTCCGGGCTGATGCTGTTTCCAGTACCGCATTCGGGCAAATGCTGCCTCAGCAGTTTCCGCGCTTTGTTTAACCGGGATTTCATGGTTCCAACAGGAATCCCAAGAGCACCAGCCGCCTGTTCCAGATTCATGTCCCGGAAATAAAACAGGATCACCGCCATGCGCAATTTCTCCGGAAGCTTATCCACCGCCTCATGAAGCTCCCCGTATTCCGGTTTTCCGGGAGCCCTGGCATTTTCAAAAACCCGGTCCTTCTCCCCATTGTCGGCAAAAGCGTCAAAGAAAGGGCTCCTGGCCAGCCGCCGCAGGGTATTCCGGTAGGTATTCACGCAGATCTGGGTCAGCCAGGGCTCAAAATCCCGGCTTTCGTCGAACCGGGATATGTTTTTCATCACCTTCAGCCAGGTATCCTGGTAAAGGTCATCGGCATCGTGGGGATCGGCGCAAAGGTGACGGCAAAGGCCGTACAGTCGTCGTCCATACTGCTGTATATACTGATCGATCACGCTTCACACCTCCCTTGTATACAGATACAATTCCGGAAGAGGAAAGGTTCATTTTTTATTCCCTTTTTTCATTATCCCAGCGCCACATCCAGGGCCATCATCACTGTAAATCCCGCCGCAAACATAAGAGCCCCTATATTGGAATGCTTTCCCTCCGACATTTCCGGCACCAGCTCCTCCACTACCACATACAGCATAGCCCCTGCGGCAAAACTGAGAAGATAGGGGAGAACCGGAATCGCCAGTTCCGCAGCTACTATGGTAACCACGGCCCCCAGCGGCTCCACGGCCCCGGATAAGGTTCCGTAAGCAAAAGCCCTAATTCTTCCCTTCCCCCCCACCTGCAGGGGCATCGAGATAATGGCCCCTTCCGGGATATTCTGGATTGCGATGCCAAGGGACAAAGCCAGCGCGCCTGCCAGGGAAATCGTTGTATCTCCCAGTAAAAGACCTGCGTACACGGCCCCCACCGCCATTCCCTCTGGCAGGTTGTGCAGGGTAACCGCCAGCATCAGCATGGAAGTACGTCCCAGGCTGCTTCCCGGCCCTTCCGCAGACGCCTGGGCCTCCTCTGGCAGAGGGTGCAGATGGGGAATGGTCTTATCCAGTAAGAGCAGGAACAGCACGCCGGCCCAGAACCCCAGCGCCGCCGGCCCAAAAGCCCATCTGCCCAGCTCTTCCACCTGCTCCATAGCCGGTATCAGAAGGCTCCATATGGAAGCCGCCACCATAACCCCTGCCGCAAATCCGGCAAGGGCCCTTTGCAGGATCTGATTCATGCCTCCCCTCAGAAAAAATACACAGGCCGCTCCCAGTCCGGTTCCCAGAAAAGGAAGCAGAATTCCTGTAAAAATCACCTGTCCCATTTTTCACACCTCCTCGGACATGCCGTCCGCTTCTTATTTCTTATTCTGGCCTTTTCCCCTTGCTTCTATGCCATCGCTTAAAAGCAGGCAGATGCCTTGTATATCTGGAAGAATTTACCCGTGGAAATAAAAAAGCAGATATCCCACAGCCCTGCCACACGGCTGTCCGCCTGGCAAAGCTGTGGGATATCCTGCCTTTTATCCAATCTTTCTTTTCTTTCTCACATAGGGCTTCTCCTGTCGCCATGCAGTCTGTGCAGACTGCCCTCCGCTCTGTGCCCTTCTGGCCGTTGTACTCCGGCTGCCTGTCCCAGTGGTACGCATCCTCCCGGATCTCTCTGCCATGGTTTTTTCCGTGCGCGTTCCAGGACGTCTCCCTGGGGAAGCTTCAGCCACCGGCCTTTCTCTGCGTGTCCCCGGGCGGCTTTCTGCCGCTTTCCTGCCGGTCTGTGTTCCCATGACGCCTTCCGCCACGGTTCTTCCTGTCCGTGCTCCAGGACGTCTTTCCGCTGCCGGCCTTCCCGTGGGTGTCCTCTGGGCGCCTTTTGCCGTTTCCCTTCCAGCCTGGGCTACCGGCCGTCTCTTTACCGCTTCCTTTCCAGCCTGGGTTACCGGCGCACTCTTTGCGGCTTCCCTTCCTGCCTGCATTCTCTGCCGGTTTCTCTGGTTCTGCATCCGGCGGCGACGGCGTCTCTGCCTTCTAAGCGTCACATACGCTACACGTCCTCCGATGGCAGCGGCTCCGGCCGCTGTCACAATCCCCAGGCCCAGGAGAACCTTTGACGCAATCTCTCCCACGCTTAAGCCTTCCTTTTTTGCTCCCGTCTGCTTTACATCTCCTGGCAATGCTCCGCCGGAAGAATCCGTCTGCTCTCCTGTGGCGTCGCCCTCTGGTGAGGTCGTATTGCCGCTTCCCTGTCCGTCCGGATTCAGAATACTGTTTATCATCCCCGAAACAGTCCCTGTAACCGGGTTCTTCTTATCCGCTCCCACAGGTTTCCTGTTTCCTCCCAGGGAAGTATTTCCCGTAGAATCTCCATTAGGATCATTTTCAGCAGGATTTGTGGAAGAGCTATCGCCAGAGCCGTTTCCGCCCTGGGAGGAGCCGTCAGATGTCCCGTCGTTTTCCGGCTCATTGTCTGTCAGGTTATTGTTTATGGGAATCCCCCCGTCTCCGGTGTTCACTTCCCCCTGGTACATGCCAAAAGCGCTGTTAACCGTCTTAAAGCTGTCTTTTACCACGCTGACTGAAGCGCTTCTGTCAGAGTTTAGCACTACCCGTCCCAGCGGAATATCCTGGGACTTATACAGGTTTTCTTTTCCGGAAATATATATACTTAAAATCCCGGTATCCTCCTGGTAGCGGCACTGCTGTATGGCGCTGGCTGGTAGTCCCGCGTCAAAGGCAAAGTCGATCTCATCCGCCTTGATGTTTCCTCCATCTCCCTGGATGCGGAAGCTTAGCTGGAGGGATACCACATCCTCCTCGGGTTCCCTTGGCAGCTCCAGCTTTGCCTCCACCTGGTTATCCTTCAAGGTCAGAGACACCGTCTCCTTCTCAGCAGCCTGGACCGACACAATCAGAGCCAAAATACAGACCAGCAGAATCCCAAGCTGAAGAATTCGCTTTTTTCCCAATTATCTCCCCCCTATTCCAGTACCGCATCTGCCCTCCCAACCCCTGGGGTCTGGAAGCATTTCCGGCCGCTTTTCGTCCGGAAATCCTTCCGGGAACCCGTATGGACTGATGCCGTTTTCCAGCTCCGCTGTTATTTCTTAATGGTAATCGACGGAAGGTCTTTGGGCACACTTACGAATTTTGTGTCGCTGACCATACGCTGTCCCTCATTTGTCATGGCATTGTCCACACGATACAGCTCCGCCCGCACTTTTCCGGGCAGGGAAGCCTCCGTCACGCCTGCGGAAGGCTCAATCCAGTAAATCCATGTGCCGTCCGAGGTTTCCCCTAGCATGGCATCCCCCGGATCGTCCGCCAGAATGATCTGATGGGCAATCAAGTCTCCCTGGGCATTTTGTCCGCCCACAATCCTTCCGTTTTCGTCATAGAGCACCACCACATTGTAAGCCGGATTTCCTTTGTAGGAGCCGGTAAACACAATGGAGCCTTTGGGAATCTTCTCCGAAGCCGTCTTTCCATACTGGTAATCGCCGGAGAGGGTTCCGATGGCATTCTCCCCGGACAGAAACTCCACGTTGTCTCCGGAGGGGCCGTAAAGCGAAAGCTCCGACACGGAGATTTCTTTTCCCGCCTGTCCCACAGCCGTCAGCCTTACATAGGCCGCGTCAAAAGTGCAGACCCACTTGTCTGTGCCATTGGTAAAGTAAACCATCTGGCTTCCGTCTTTCAGAGCGAATTTCCCGGCGCTTACCTCACGGTATACCTTTCCGTCGCTGCTGACCTCGATCTTATAATCTGTAATCGCCTTGCCGCCTCCGGACAAGGTGTAGTTAAGAGCCGTCACCCCGGTAAGCTGGTTCAGCTCCAGAACGATTACCGGGTCCTCTCCGGAGGCTGTGCCGGTAAAGGTGGTGGACTTATCATTGTCCATTACTCTGGATACTGCCGATACCTTTGCTATACCGCAGGGCTTATCCTCTGTGCTGTCAACCTTCATATCCTCCGGTGACGTCATGTTTGTAGACGCAGTCCAGTTGGAATTGTCTTTAAGGCCGTCTCCCTTGATCTTCACCTGGCCTGCCTGGCACACATTGGAACGGTTCATATATTTGTCAATGGCCGTCACCTCATACCGGATCACATGATTGGCCGCAAAAGCCACATTGTCCGTAAAGGTATTCTCCTGGGTGAAGCCAGCCGTCTCCCTGCGCTCCTGTCCCTCCTCGGTAAATACCCGGACAATCTCATAGCCCTGTAAAATATCTCTTCCGGCTGTAGGCGTTATCGTCAGGGTCACCTGGCTTTCGTTTACAGACACCGACGCTGTCACTGCATCCTTTCCCGTAAATCCCGCGCCGTAGCCATGCTCCATCTCATAAACCCGGGCCGCATCATCCACATAATAAATTGCCCGCTTCTCCGGCTCAAACTGCTTCATATAGGCAGCCGTCCCGGCATCCGGCGTCATACCCCAGCGAATGAAAAATTCGCTTAAATCTTTCTCGGCCGCCGCGCTTGCCAGACGCATGAGATTCTGATCCGCATTGCCCGCAAGGGTAAGCTTTACGCCGCCCGGCGCAGGCGCCCGCCCGGTATCCCTGACGTAGCTGTCCACTCTGGCAAAGAACAGGTTGTCAAAAATCTCCTGGTAGGTGTCATAGGTCTTATAATTGTAGTCCCGGTCGTAGGCCAGGTGGAGCTGCCAGTACATGCCAAGCTGGGTAAATACATTTTCTGCATGTCCTTCCGCCCCCGAGGTTACCTTTTTAAATACCTCCGGGTACTTGAAGCGCACGGAATCATTGGTGTCTTTTGCCTGGGCAAGTATAGAGAAAAAGTTGTTGGTCACCTCCGCGTAGGCATAGGCCCCCTGGTTGATCTCATGTCCGATCTCATGGGCAATTCCCCATCCGTAATACTGACCGCTCTGGTATTTTCCCTTCGCATCCGCTACCACGGGTACGCCGCCCATAAGGCCCTTTGTCTCCGGCCACTCAATGCCGATGTGGTTGCCTGCCGCGTACATGAACGCGCCCGCAAACATTTTCATATAACGGATGTTCAGATACCGGTAAGGCAGGTGGTTTTTGCTGACAATAGAAGCGTCTGTTCCCTCCGCAAAGGAGTTTGTCAGCCCCTTGTGCTGGTAAAACAGCAGCATCATATTCTCCATGGCTTCCACGGTGCCGGAAAGCCGCTCTTCCCTTCCGCTATTCCCAAGTCCATCCAGTACCTGGCTGGCCGGAATGGACAGCATCATCTGATCCATCTGGATATCTGTAAAATTAGCAATACACTCCTGCGCATTGTAATCATAGGCCACATTTTCATTTCCGCTGCCCTTGTGGGCCTCCTCGTGCATGGCAGCCAGTTCCGGCACATAGGCTGAGAGCTCCTCCACATATTTCTCAATCCGCTGGGTTCTCTCCTGGCCGGTAACGCCGTAAAGCCTGAGCACTGGATACACGGTTCCCCCGCTTACCCGGACAGCGTACTGCTCTTTGCTGTTGCTTCCGTTATACTGGATATAAAGGGCTCCGCCCCGCTCCTTATCCGTGGAAGCAATGTCCGGAACCGTGATCTCATTTCTTCCGATCTTCAGCCTCTGGGAGCTGGTGAAAAATCTGGCTGCTTCCCCGTGCTGCTGGGTGTAGATAAGCTGCAGCTCTGAAACGCTCCCCTCACTCTTCGCGGGATTTCCCACATAAACCACAAGCTCCTCCCCGGCTGCCGCCGAAACGCCCAGAGGCTGCCAGGCGTTTAATCCACCCACGGAAATGCCGTTATCCTTTGCCGCCGTTATCTCCGTATTCACCTGCAGGACGCCGCCTAAGCCCCCTGTCTCCAGAAGTTCCTTTGCATTGTCCAGTTCTTTCTGGAGGGCGGTTTTCTCCGGGTGATACTCCCCGCTTACCGGGTCTGCAGTGTCCAGCCGGTCCTGAAGGGCCTGAATGGTATCTGCATTCACCTCCGGCCGCAGGAAAATATGCAGGTCGTCACTGTAGAGTCCCCAGATATCCTGCTCCAGGCTGTCGTACTCGTAAAGACGGATCTCGGAAACCGTTACTTTCCCCAGCCTTCCGTTATCCCGTCCGATACCCATCTGGATTTTGGAGGTATGCACGGGTTCTTTAAATTTCAGCAGATAATATTTCCTGCTTCCGCTTGTACGTCTCACCAGGGTAAAATCCTGCACCCCATGGCGTGTTCCGCTCTCATCCCAGTAATATACGGACGCGAACGTATAATTTCCTATATCCATGGGTTCTGCAAAGGCAATCATTCCAAGGTCATAGACATCATCCAGCTCCATAACCATGCTCTTGCTGTCCGCCGGATATGCCCCGCCATAGTCCCAGTCATCCCGCTGTACATAGGACTCATACCTGTTGTCAAAAAGGCCAAGGGCGCTGCCCTCCTCCGTGTCCAGAGCGCTGTCCACCATATAAGCGCCCTTAATGGATGCCGCTTTGATATGGCTGCTCAGTACGCCCTTGCCGTTGGAGGTATTGATAAGCTTATAAGCCGGAAGCTTGGCGTCAATAAGGCCGCTAAGGGTCTTGCCGGCGGCATCCAGGGACTTTGGCCCTTCTCCCAGCTCATTGGTAGCCGTCACATAGACAATATATTTTGTGTTGTCCTTAAGCCCGTCAATGCGGGAGTAAAGTCCTTCTATCTCCGCAATCTTCTGAAACTGGGACGCCCCGTCCTCCTTCCAGTACACATTGTAGGAATCTGCGTCCTCAGTCTTTTTCCAGCGCACCTCAATGCTGCGGTAGCTGCCTGTTACCGATACGTTGTCCGGCGCAGGAGGCTTGCTGGTAGCCTTGGGCGTCACGGAAACCTCCTTACAGTAGGCGCTCTTCCACTCTCCGTTTGTAGAGCGCACGCTCACCTTGTATTCTGTGCCGTTTTTAAGCTTGTCCCCGGCTATCTGGGAAATGGTAAGGGATGTGGACGTGGTCTTTCTGGAATCCGTCTTTCCGTCTCCCGTAATATACACCTCATAGCCCGTAACATTCTGGGCCGGATTCCACTCCAGCACAAAGGACTTGTTTTTCCCCTCAGCCTGAAGGTTGGTGGGAATATCCGCCGCCGGTTCCGGAATCCTGGTATCCATATCATTTAAAAATTCCACTCTGGAAATATCCACAAGCTTTCCGGAATTTGCTGTCTTTGTAATGCGCAGCGTTACATGTTTGATGGCGATCTTCCCGCCCAGGTCAATGCAGAGGGCCCCGTTTTTATCCCAATCTGCTTTAAACGCGCTGTTTGTCTGGGTAGGGGCGCTCATAAGGCGTAAGCTGGCCGATGTGGAGAAATCCACATACTCAAACCTTTCCTGGCCGTTCTTATCCTCATAGAGAATCCAGGCCTGTCCAACCTCCGCCACATCCTGGCTGCCCCTGGGGGAATTGACGACAATACCGTCCAGCATCACGCCTTCGGACCCTGTAAAATCAAAACCCACCTCCACAGGATGCTCTGTGGACACAATCTGTCCGCCGCTGGGAGACAGCTTCGCCCCGCCGTTTTCCCCGGTCAAGAGGTCTTTAAGGCTCCCCTGGGCGTCCGTGCCGCCCACGGCCACCGGCTCCACGGCCGTGTTTGGAATCAGCTTCTCCACAGCGGACGTCTGGGACACGGTCTCCTTCATAGCCGTCACATAGTTCAGATCCAGAAGGTCCACCACGCCGTCCCCGTTCAGGTCGCAGACGCCGCCCCTCTTCTTCTCATCTACAGCACTCACAACAAGGTTCTCGTCCTGGTCGTCCACCACGCCGTCCCCTGTCACATCTCCATAACAGATCAGACCCGGCTTAGCGCTTCCACCCCCTGCCGGCGTTCTCCCCGTATTTACCTGTACCCGGCATCCCGTGTTTTCCACATCGATGGTCTGGGTATAGGTCACATATCTGTCCCCGGATATTTTCAAGGTATAGGACTTTCCATTCAGTCCCTCAAATATAATGGAATCCTCCGGCGCGGCGTTGCCGCTGCGGGCAGTCAGCTTTAAAGAGGCCTCCCGGCTCCCGTCGCTGCCTTCCAGAACCACCCGGAAGTTCTGCTCTTTTTTTACCTCGATCCCGGACAGAAGGCGCACTTCCACAGAGCCCTGGACAGACTCCTTTTTCTGAACCGGCTCCTGAGGCTGCCCCCCATTCTCCGGAATCTCGCTGTCCGTGGCTGTCGTTTTGTTTCCGGATGTGCCTTGACCGCTCTGGTTCCCGTCTGTATTTTCTGTCCCCTGGGAGCCCTGACTTCCGTCTGTGCCTCCTGTTTCCTGGGAATCCTGGCTTCCGTCTGTATTTCCCGTCCCCTGGGAATCCTGGCTTCCGTCTGTATTTCCCGTTCCCTGGGAATCCTGGCTTCCGCCTGTATTTCCCGTTCCCTGGGAATCCTGGGACGTCTGCGTATCCCCTTCCCCAGGAACACGTATCTCTCCCTCTGTATCTTCATTCTGAGGCGCTGCTGTGACAGCTTTTGTATCCGCTGTCCGCACCTGGAAGTTTCCGGCATATGCCGTACTGCTCCCAGAAGAAATCACCAGAACCGCGGCCAGTATGCCCGCAAGAAATCTCGCACCCTTCCCTCTCATATGTCTCTTCCTTTCTCTCCTCTGTATATCCTCCGGCTGTCTCATTACGCAAATCCTGACAGGTATTCCTATTTTATTATGAAATGGGAAAATATGCAACCATTTTTCGACAAATTATGTAACCCTTTCCATGAAACCCGGATTTTCAAAACATACAGAGCAAAACCCCGCAGCCGTCTCTGTAAAGCTGCAGGGTTTTTTCGTTTAAACTGCGTGAATCTGCTTTCCGTCAAGCCAGGAATACAGATTTTCAAATACAATCTCCGCCCGCTGCTCCATGGATTCCCTGGAGGCAAAGGCAATATGGGGCGTCACAATGGTGTTGGGGCTATGAAGCAGCGGATGCTCCTTTGCCAGGGGTGGCTCTGTCTCGAAAACGTCGCAGGCAGCTCCCCGGATTCTCCCCTCCTCAAGGGCCCTGGCCAGAGCCGCCGAATCCACCACGGCTCCCCGGGCCGTATTGATGAGAATGGCTTCCTTTTTCATAAGGGCCAGCTCCCGCTCCCCTATCATCCCCTTTGTGTCCGCAGTAAGCGGACAATGAAGGGATACAATATCCGCGCACTTTAAGAGCTCCTCCAGGGAAACCTGCCGGTCGATGGCGGGGTCCTTTACAGCACTTCTGCTGTGGGCGATCACCTGACAGCCAAAGGCTTTACAGAGGGCCGCTGTCCTCTTCCCTATGGCACCCGCCCCCACGATGCCCACGGTCTTTCCGCCAAGAAGGTTTCCTACCAGGCCGTCCTTTGTACCCCCTTCCCTGCACCGGGCTCCTGTCTTATCCACGTTTCTGAGAAGCTGGATCATAAAGCTTACGCACAGCTCCGCCACGGCCTGGGTGGCGTAGCCGGAGGCATTGCTTACCGCGATTCCCCGTTTCCTGGCCTCCTCCATGGGAATGTGATCCATCCCGGTAAAAGCCACATCTATGAATTTTAAATTGGGGGATTTTTCCAGAACCGACACGTCAAGGGGCATATTGGCCAGCATAAGGACATCCGCATCCCTGCTTCTCTCCACCTGTATTTCCGGGGCAGTCTCCTTCTCGTAGGCCACAAAATCATGACCCAGTTCCCTAAGCCTGTCCCCATGCTTTTCCAATATTTCCACGGGAATTCCAAGGCCTTCCAGCAGCACAATTTTCATTGTAATATCCTCCTATTTAAAGTTCCGCAAGTGGCCTAACAGTGTGCCCGACTATAAAAGGATTTCCAGCCGCAAAAAGCAGCGTCTGTAAATCCTTTTGCACCCTGTCCGGCCACTTGCTTTCTTTTCTGCTATTATACATAAAACGCCGCCAGAATACAATCACAAGTCGCCTGGCATCCCATTATTTTCCTGGAACATATACCGCCACAGCCCGCCGTTTTCCGCAGCATTTTTAAGCCGTGCCGCCATGCCGGAAAGGGCGTGAAACAGATATTCCCTAAGCTTTAAGTCCTCCCCAAAAGCCCCCTTAAGGAAAAATGCGCCTGCCTGTTCCAGTCCGGCTCTGATTTCCTCCGTACGGGAACCTAAAAGGTATTCCTTCATTTCATTTTCCCCAGAAAATCCGTATTCCGGCAATATTTTCTGCAGAAACCCCCGCCCGGTCACGGCGGTAAACACGGTTTCACAGACGTTTTCTATCATTTCCTCATACATGCCGTTAAACGATCCCAGAATGCGGGTCGCCACATCCGCTGGAAAGAAATGCAGAAATCTCTGTTCCAGGCGGATACAGTTGAGAAACGCATAGATCCGGTCTATCCCTGTATAGTGGGAAATATCCTGTAAAACCGGGTAGTCCAGGGTCAGTATAGTATCCTGGGGCGCGTATTTTACATCATACCATTTAAAAAATTCCGGAATCCCCTCCATAAAGGTATCCCTTAGGCATCTGTTTCCGTAATCGGAAAAATCCGGAAGTATTTTGTGATACAGCTCCAATGCCCTCTTCACCTTTTTTTCCACCGCTTCTTTTCCTGTCTCGTAGGCCTGTTTTGCGGAAACTTTCCCTGCCGGAACCGGGCATGGACTGCCGGATGCCATAATATCCCCATTTCCATGGGAAACCGCGGACATTTCACCTGCCTCTTCCCCGGCATCCATATTGGAAAATTCCTCCCATTTTTCCGCCTCTGCCTGGCGTATGCTGTACAATACTGCCTCCATCAGCTGTTCCGCCTTCTCATAAGTGACGGAAGTGCTCTCCCAGGCCGTATAGCTATTAGCCAGCTTTGCTACGATGGGGAGCAGCTCCTCCATCTCATAGCCGCCGGGAATCCCCCCATCCTCCGCCTCCTGCCCGGAAACGCCGGTTCTGTTTTCTTCCTGCCCTATATCTCCCATGTATCATGTCCTCCTCCAAAGGTTTTCCATGGTTTCCAGCTGCTATCCGCCTTCTGCCTCCCCTCAGCCCCAGCCAAGATCCCGCAAAGCTTCCCTATAAAGTTCATAATCCCACCGCTGCACATCGTCAAACTGCCCGTATTCCTTACAGCCCTGTGAACGTCGGTGCCCTTCGTACCCGGCCCGGATTGCCTGGGAGAAATTGGAAAGGCAGGTGCACTCCAGATAGTCCAGATCCCCGAAACAGACCCCGTCAAACTGCTCCCGCATAAAATGCAGAAGCTCCTCGTCAGAGATCTCGTCCAGCATTTCATTTTTATAAAGGTAAAAAATTTCCTGTAGGCGGATCAGGGTCTCCACATAGTTATTCTGGTCAATAAAATCAGAATCACAGAATGCATAGATAATCTTCGGCGTGATTCCCTCCCCAAACTCCACCCTTTTCTGCTCCTTAAGCGTCCGGTTTTTCTCCGCCAGAATCAGCCCTGCCTCTTCCTCGCTTAGCGTCAGTCCGTACCTTGCTGTGGTCTGGTTTGTGGCAAGCATGCCTGTCACCTGGTTTTTCTCCTGTAGCAATACCATCCAGTTTTTGTCCACAAAAATTCCCCCTTTCCCATACCTTATTGTACATTCCCAGTCCATAAGTATGCCCTTAGAACAGGGCAGATTCTCAGTATAGCATTGGGGAAACCTGGTTACCAGTCTTGTTTTTGGGGAATTTTTGTGGTATAATATCCATAGTAAAAGGAGGGTGGCAACCCCTCCTTTTTAACTGTCTGTCAACGCTCTTTTCTATAAAACCCAAATTCTTCTCCCCCTTTTGGGAAAAGGCGGATCCTTCTTTCATACAGACAGGGCTGCGGCACGGTATCCGGCCGCATTCTTTATCTTTTTATAAGATATGGGCTTTCTCCTCAACCAGCCTCTGCAAGGCATGGGCGTTTATAAAAGAGCCTGTGGAGGCCATTCTTCCAGAATGCGCCGCCAGGCTTCGGGATATCTATGCCCGGACCAGGAAAGGAAACGGGCAGAGATGGCTTATGATTGATCTGGAATACCAGAATGAATTATACCAGGATGTGTTCCGCCTTGTTCAGATACGGGACTCCCGTTCTAATTTCCCCCGCTGACTGTAAAATACTCCCCGTCAGCGGAGGGCCAGAGGCTTCTACTTATTTCCGGCACACCCCTGCCTGTCGCTGTGGCAGTGATGCTCCCCGCAGGAATGTCCTTCTTCGTGGTTGTGATGGCTACAGCGCACATCCGGATTATACTCCAGGCTTTCCGCCAGATACGCCTTCACGGCATGATCCGCGCTCCCGGTGACGCCGCCGAAAAAGCGGATTCCCGCCTCCAAAAGCGCGGCCTGGGCTCCTCCGCCGATACCGCCGCAGATCAGGACGTCCACCTTGTTGGCCGTAAGGAACCCCGACAGCGCGCCGTGGCCCTGCCCGTTGGTATCCACCACCGTTTCTCCGGTAATCTCCCCGTTTTCAATATCATAGAGCTTGAACTGTTCCGTATGTCCGAAATGCTGGAACACATTTCCATCCTCAAAAGTAACTGCTATTCTCATTTTCCCTGCTCCTTTCTCCTTTACGGCTTGTCCGTCTGCCGCAGGATCTGCTTTCCTACACTTTTTCTGACAATAACGTCCTCCCAGTCCGTCGCAAAGCCGGTAATTTCCGCCTGCGATCTCCAGAGGCTTCCCATTTACAATGCAGTCCGCAATCTTTCTCCTGGCGACCTCATAAATTTCCGTTGCGGTGGTGCGGGAAATATCCATCTGCCCCGCGCACTGCTCATGAGTCAGACCGGACAGATCGATCAAACGGATTACCTCATACTCATCTACTGTCAGCGTCACCCTTTCCCCGCAGGGAATCCCCTGGGGAATAAAGCTGTCGTAATCCGGTTCCATACAGACTCTTCTGCATCTGCTGGGACGCGCCATAGGTTCCTCCTGTTCCAGGCTGCGGCGGCCTTGCTGGTTTCCGTTATATGTCGGAAATATTATAACGCGGTTTTGACAAAAAGGCAAGGGGGGAAATCATTTCGAACCTGCAAACAGCCTCTACAATTTCTTTTCCAGCCTTTCCTGGATAAAATTCGAGGTCAGCAAAATGGCAATGGTTCCCACAATCATCAAGGTAGAGAGCGCGTTCACATCCGGCGACACGCCCTTTCGCACCATGCCAAGGATTTTTAAAGGAAGGGTGGTGCTCTCCGGCCCCGCTGTAAAGAAGCTTACCACCACATCGTCCAGGGACATGGTCAGCGCCAGCATTCCGCCGGAAATAACGCCCGGGGAGATCATGGGCAGAGTCACCCGCCAGAAGGTGCGGAATCCATTGGCCCCCAGATCCCGGGCCGCCTCCTCAATGGAATGGTCAAAGCCTGCCAGCCTGGCCCGGACGGTAATCACCACAAAAGGCATGGAAAAGGTCACATGGGCAATTACCAGGGTGACCATGCTCATGGGGATATTAAGAGAGCTGAAAAAGGCCAGCAGCGCAATAGCAAACACCAGCTCCGGTATTACAATAGGGATATAGAGGGAGCTGCTGATTACATTTTTTAATCTGAATTCAAACTTATAAAGCCCCAGCGCACACAGGGTTCCGATAATCACCGACAGCACTGTGCTGATGCCCGCCACAATAATGGTATTTACAAAGGACTGCATAAGCTGGCGGTTGTCAAACATCTTAAAGTACCATTCAACAGTAAAATGCTCAAAGACTATGTTCATCTTGGAGCTGTTAAAGGAGAATGCAATGACCACAAAAATGGGCAGATATAAAAAGAGGTAGATGAGGCATGCGTAGGCTACTGCCCCAGGGCCAAATTCCCGCGCTTTTCTTCTTTTTTTTATCATAATGCATGGGCTCCTTTCATTTCTCATGGTAAAAAACTAACCGGCTGCCTTTCTCCCAGGCGGGCAGACGCTCTGGCCTCCCTTCACTTCCGCCATGCGACAGTTCGATTCCGCTTCGCTTACTGTCCTGCACGGCTTATGGCTTACGCCATGTCTTCAAGGCTTCCCACCTTTGTATACAGACGCATTAATATTAAGGTAATTATAATCAGTACAATGGATAACGCCGCCCCAAAGGGCCAGTTTCTGGCAGACAGGAACTGGTTTTTGATTAGGTTTCCTATATACATGGTCTTGGCCCCGCCCATCATGTCAGAGATGAAGAAGAAGCCCAGTGACGGGATAAAGGTCTGGATGGAGCCGGCGAAGATGCCGGGCATGGTTAAGGGCAGGACGATTCTGGTAAATACGTGAGCTCTGCTGGCTCCCAGGTCGCTGCCTGCTTCCAGCAGGGATTTATCAAGCTTTTCTATGGAAGTGTATAGGGGCAGCACCGTAAAGGGCAAAAGTGCGTACACCATGCCCAGCAGCACCGCCTGGTCTGTGTATAGCATTTCCAGGGGCGACTTAATGACACCCACTCCCAGAAGGAAATGGTTGATGATTCCCTCCGTACGAAGCAGGGTGTTCCATCCGTAGGTGCGGATCAGGGAATTTGTCCAGAAGGGCAGCATCAGAAGCAGCACCAGGAAATTCTTCCACCTCCTGGGGGCGTTTGCCAGGATATAGGCAAAGGGATAACCCACCAGCAGGCAGATGACCGTAGTCTCCAGGGACAGTACAATGGAGTCCCAGAACACCTTTATGTACTCGCTTTTAAAGAGGTTTCTGTAATTTTCCAGGGTAAAGGAGAAATCCACCCCGCCGTAGGCGTTCTTTGTAAGGAAGGTGATAAGAATCACATACACCAGCGGAAGAAACAGGAAAATCCCCAGCCAGATTACCGTAGGCCCCACGGTTCCCCACGCGCCCATATGTTTTTTAAAAGATCGGATCATTTGGCATTCCCTCTATCTGTACAGAGCGTTCGATAATGTTGTAAATCATCTCTTCCTTTGTGCGCATAACCACCACCTTGCCCGGATTCCAGTAAATATTTACTGGGGTTCCCACCGGCATCAGCTCGTCCTCCGCCGGGGTCTCCGCCTTTAGCATCTGGCCGTTTGGCAGTTCGACCATGGTCTTGTTAATGGAGCCCACAAAAATATGCTCCCGCACCCTTCCCCGCAGGGAAAATCCTTCATGGGGCTTCGTGTCAAGCTTCAGATTTTCCGGCCGCACACAGAGGTAAACCATCTCCTCCGACTCATAGCCGGTCTCCGGAATCCGGGCTTTGCCGGACTCCATGGTAACGCCGATGGCATCCTCGTAAACATGCTCCACATAGCCCTCCAGAATATTAGACTCCCCGATAAAATCCGCCACAAATTTTGTCTGGGGCTGATTGTAGACCTCCTCTGGGGTTCCCACCTGCTCCAGGATTCCGCTATTCATAATGGCAATCCGGTCGCTCATGGTAAGGGCCTCCTCCTGGTCGTGGGTCACATAGAGGAAGGTGATGCCAAGGCGGCGCTGAAGATGCTTCAGCTCCCCCTGCATCTGTTTGCGAAGCTTTAGGTCCAATGCCCCCAGAGGCTCGTCCAGGAGCAGCACTTTGGGACGGTTTACCAGGGCTCTGGCAATGCCCACCCTCTGCTTCTGGCCGCCGGACATCTGGGACGGCATGCGCTTTTCCATACCGTCCAGCTTTACCAGCTTCAGCATTTCCAGCACCCGGGTATGGATTTCTTCTTTCTTCACCTTTTTTTCCACCAGGCCAAAGGCCACATTGTCAAAAACATTCATATGGGGAAACAAAGCGTAATTCTGAAACACCGTATTCACATCCCGTTCGTTTGGCTTCTTTCCCTCCACATTTACGCCTCCCAGCAGGATTTCTCCCTCATCCGGCTGTTCAAATCCCGCAATCATGCGCAAAGTCGTGGTTTTGCCGCAGCCAGAAGGCCCCAGCATGGTGAGAAATTCCCCTTCCTTCACGTCCAGGTTCAGCTTTTTTACCACCTTCTCATTGTCAAAGCTCTTATCCACATTGGTAAGGCGGACAATTACCCGCTCTTCCCCATTTGCCATTTACTTATCCTCCTGTATCAGAGGGTCTTATGCCCCCGCTCCCCGGTCCTGATGCGCACCACATCCTCTATGGTAGAAATAAAAATCTTGCCGTCCCCCACGCTTCCCGTAGTCAGCTTCTGCTGGAGCTCGCAGAGAATCTCCTCCAGATCTTCATCCCACACCACTGTCATCACATGGATTTTCGGAAGCAGATTCATTTCCAGGTTCAGCTCCTCAAAATCCTTTGCGTCCGCCTTCTGCCTTCCGCATCCCATGGCTGCCGTAACGGTCATACCGGAATATTCGTTCTGCGCCAGGATTTTCTTGATATCCTCCAGCTTATCCGGCCTTGTGATAATCTCAATCTTCTTCATGCCAGAATCCCTCCCTTAATTGGTTTTCATTTTGGTAAACACCTCGTCATACCAGGTGACGGCGTCCCCTACCTCGCCTACCAGATTGGCCCGGGCAACCTCCGCCGCATCCACATTGCTTCCCGGATTGTTCAGATATGCCTCATCCAGAATTTCCAGAGTGGCGTCGTTGAGGCAGACTCCCGGAAACTCCTCCAGAATCATCTTGTAAATATCCGGCCGCATAACAAAGTCCATAAATTTCTCTGCATTTTCCTTGTTTTTTGCATCCGCGGTAATCACAAAGCTGTCAATGCTGATTTCACAGGGTTCCTCCGTGAACACCACGTCAATGTCCTCATTTTCCTTGATGGCCTGGCCTGCGTCAATGTTGTAAACCACACCCACAGCCACGTCGTTGGCTGCCAGAAGGGTCTTGGGGCTGTCGCTGTCGTAAGCCTTCACATTGGGCTTTAGCTGCTCCAGCCAGGGAAGCGTGGCCTCGATAACCGCCTGGTCCCGGGTGTTGGAGTCCTGTCCCTGGGCCTTAAGAGCAATGCCCACAATCTCCCGCACGTCATCTACAATTACAATGTTATTTTCCAGGGCGGGATTTAAGAGGTCGTCAAATTTCTTAATCTCAACTCCCAGCTCCTGACACTTCTTTGTGTTTATGGCAATAACCGTAATGGTGGACATATAGGGGATGCTGTACTCATTTTCCGGGTCAAAGGGCAGTCCCATAACCGTATCCGACATATTTCCCAGGTTTGTCAGATTTTCCTTGTCAATCTTCTGAAGCATTCCCTGCTCCCGCATGGCTTCCACCACATAATTGCTGGCAATCACCATATCGTACTGTTCTGTCCCCCCGGCCGTCAGCTTGGCCAGCATCTCCTCGTTGGAGGAAAAGGTGGATTCCACTACCTGGATGCCTGTCTCCTCCTCAAACGCATCATATACTTCCTGGGGAATATATTCCGTCCAGTTATAAAGGTATAGCTTTTCCTTGCTGTTAGCCTTCCCACAGCCGGACAGGGCTGTAATGCCAAGTACCACTGTAAGCAGCAGCGCAAAATATCTTTTTTTCATCATACATTCCTCCATTTTAGTATCCGCAGTTTTTCTCATTATGTCCTGGCACAAAAAAATAGGACTGGAGAAAGCTTTACTGACTTTCTTTCCCGTCCTATGTGCTTCTAACCAATGAACCTCACCCGTTGCCGGATGAAACCACCATATTAGGCGAGTTTCTTTTTATAATCCTCTCGCACTATGGATTATATAAAAAAACTCGCCCTTCGTCAATGGTTTTTGCATTTTTTTCTCGGAATCTTTTTCTGCCCTGTTTTATGCCTCGTTTCCTGGAGTTTACCATTTCACACGGCACTCCTGCCTCTGCCGCCTTATCTACCTCCCCACTCAGGCGATCTGTATATCTTCTCCATCCTGCCTGGCGGAGCCTTCCGCCTGCGCAAGCAGCCCGTACATATCCTCTACACGCAATCCCTTTTCCGTCATGTATTGATACAGGGCCTTGATCTCCTGCTCCTCCCTCTGCTTCAGAAGCTCTGTCCGGGACGCCTCCAGTTCAGAAAGCTTCCGCTTTAAATTCGTGATTTTTTCCTCCAGGGAAAGAATCTGGTCGTCAAAAGATTTCGTCCTTCCTCTTCTACCTGCCATTGTGCATGTCCTCCTGATTTTATTTCGCAGCCATCCTTCCGGAGCCTTGTCCGGGCAGATGCTGTTTTCCAGTTCCGCATTTACTGCTAATATCTGGTATTATTTGAAGTATATGTATCTTTTTACAGAAATATACCTCTGTATTTCCCTCTTTTGCCGGATATACTGATTTTGTCCCACAAAATCTGTTTCCGAATAAAACTGGAGGAATTTATATGCATTTACATGTACAGAACAACTCTCCCCTGGAATTGCCTTCCGGCTGCCGGGGAGCCATGGAGGAACAGGCCAGACAGATATTTCTGGAGGAGGAACGCGCGGAAACGGAAAATAATTCCCTTAAGTGTTCCCAGGAAGCCCATCCTCCCAGACAGCCACGGCACGTGGGCGATTCGCCCAAAAGCGGCCCCTCCCCGGAAATCCCTCTGCCTGGAAAGACTATGGCGGGAGGGACTATTCCGGAAGAATTTCCTTATTAAAAGCGGCTTATCTTTTCGCTGGCAAACAAAGGGCAGAGATATAGAGGGTGAAGCCAGTCTGCCGGTTTCGCCCTCCCATATCGAACCTCTTTCTAATTCCCCATATCAATACTTTTTTTGTGCCGCATATGTATGCCTATGTGGCCGATACCGAAAATAAGCGCTGCTATTAACATCCATACAACTTTTCCGTAAATTCCCAACATAAAAAAGGCCATAACAGGCAGAGTCGCCCCCGCAAGAGGGATACCTAAAAAGCCACTGTAAAAATCTGTCCGTTTTCTTTCGCTTCGAAAATAACGCACCCACCATGCTTCATACAATATGATGAAAACAAAAGCCGCCATCAGCCATAAAGACCAAAGTGACCAGCCATGGATATTAAAATCAGAAAAGACCAGTAAACAGCAGCAGGTCAGCACTTCCCCTGCTCTTTCAAGAAACAGCAGAATTTTATTTTCATTTTCAGACGTAAATCCCTGTGGCTTTCCCTTTGCCCATATTATATTGGGAATAAACAGCATCAGCAAAAAGAGTAACCCCATATAAGAAAATCCAAAATTTCCAGGCATCCTGTTTCCTTCCGTCGGAAAGCTTTCCTCTTCTTTCCACCATTCCGGCTTTTCCTTAAGATTGTCTGATACAGCAGACAGATATATAATACATCGTTTGGCGTCTGATTTCAACTGGTTATCCACACTTTGCCCATTTAACAGTTCTCCCCCAGGACATAGGCCCGGGACAGGCAGATTTACGGAAAAGAACGCCCATTTTAAGAACATGGGAGTGCAGCTTTTCTTTGCGCTCTATTGACAAAATCCCGGAAATTAATTATAATTTATGTTATATAACAGCAATTATAATTTAGGAGGTGTGCAGAATGCCGCCAAAAGCTAAAATTACCAGGGATATGCTTATAGACACTGCTTTTGAGATAGCCCGCAGCAAAGGTGGGGATGCTATCAGTGCAAGGACAGTTTCGGAAAAGCTGCATTGTTCCACACAGCCTGTTATGTATCATTTTGCCACCATTGAGGCGTTGAAAAAGACGGTTCATGCAAAGGCAGACCGTTATCATTCGGAATATCTGATGGATCTTAAGCATCCACAGAAAAGCCTTATGCTTGGGATTGGATTGAATTATATCCGATTCGCCATGGAGGAGCCCCATTTATTCCGTTTTCTTTTTCAGTCAGATGTTTTTCACGGAAGCACCCTGCCTGAAATGACAGACGCCAGAGAGCTTACGCCTGTTCTTTCGGCAATCCAGGCAGAAATGGGAGGCGGAAGTATCGAACAGGCAAAAGAAATCTTTTTGACAATCTTCTTATTTGCCCACGGGTATGCCAGCATTATTGCCAACAATTCACTGGAATATGATGAGGAGCTTATAAAAGCTCATCTGGAACGGGCTTTTCATGGGGCGGTATTGGCTGCCCGGAAGGATACGAAATGAAAAAGTTATATGAGAAAAACCAGCTAACCTTTGCCATAGTCTGGATCGTGATTTACTGTGTTCTGCAATCCCTGGCAAATCCGCTAAACAAAAAAATGGGAACCGGATATTCTGCAAGCGCCATCTTCTGTGTCTTACAGACAGCTGTCCTTTTTGCCTTTATCCGGAAAAACAGCTTATGGAAACGGTATGGGCTTTGCAAATCTTCTGCATCTGCCCGCCAGTTTCTTTACTTTGTGCCGCTTATCCTATTAGCTACGGTAAATCTCCGGAATGGCGCTGCCCTTAATTATTCCCTGGCAGATACTGCCTGCCGCATAGTCTGTATGCTTTGTGTCGGATTTTTAGAGGAAGTGATTTTCAGAGGCTTTCTTTTTAAGGCCATGGCCCAGGACCATGTAAAATCCGCCATTTTCGTTTCAAGCATAACCTTTGGCATGGGGCATGTGCTGAATCTGTTCAACGGAAGCGGTATGAAGCTGGGAGACAATTTCATCCAGATCATTTTCGCGACTGCAGTAGGTTTTCTGTTTGTAACAATATTTTATTATAGCGGAAGTCTGCTCCCCTGTATTTTTACCCACGCTGCCATAAATACCCTCAATACTTTTGCAAATGAAGGGGCCTATACGGTGGAAAAGCAGATTATCCAAAGCCTTGTCCTGATTGTTCTGACGGTTGCCTATACCTTAGTTCTAACAAAAACACTTCCAGAAAGCCCGCGTCCAAATGCCAGGGGAAGAAAATCATAGCATGATGATGATTTTCTTCCCCTGGCATTTGGACCGCCCCATACCATACAAAAAATATGCTCTGAATGGGTTTTAACCATCATGTTGAAACATAATGGCAAAGCCATTCAGAGCATAAACCTCTCATTTTGACAGCAGATAAAAGAACCTGCCTTTTACTTCTCCGTCACAAACCGGTAGCTTGTCCTGGTCTGGTACTCCTTCCCTGCCTCCAGAAGAATGCTGGGGAAATTATCGTGGTGAACCGCGTCCGGGAAATGCTGGGTCTCAAAACAGGCTGCGCTGCGGAAAGCATGTACCTTGCCATTTTTTCCTCCCGCCTCCTGGTTAAGGAAATTGGAGGTGTAGAGCTGCATACCCGGCTGGTCTGTGTAGACCTCCATGACAATGCCTGTCTTTAAGGAACGCATCTTTGCCACCAGATCATAATCCCTGTCTTTTTTCAACACGAAATTGTGGTCATAACCGTTTGCCAGCTTCAAGGGCTCATAATCCGCTTCAATATCCGTCCCCAGGGTTCTCCACTGGCGGAAATCCATGGGAGTTCCCTCCACGGATACAATCTCCCCGGTAGGAATCAGCCCCGCATCTGTAGGCGTAAAGGCATCTGCGGACAGCCAGACCTGGTGTTCCAGCACACTGTCGGAAGCCTGTCCTTCCAGGTTAAAATAGCTGTGGTTGGTCATACTCATAACCGTATCCTTGTCCGCAGTCCCCTTGTAGGAGATCTGCAGTTCATTTTCATTGGTCAGTTTGTAGGAAACCGTCACCTTTGCGTTTCCGGGAAGCCCCTGGTCGCCGTCCGGGCTTACAAGGGAAAACTCCACCTTGTTGTCGTCTGCGATAATCCCCTTCCACATGCGGATATGATATCCGGGATACCCGCCGTGTAAATTGTTCTCCCCGTTATTTTTCTCCATCTCATAAGTCACGCCGCCGATCTCCACCTGGCCTCTGCCAATGCGGTTGGCCGTCCTTCCGATGGTGGCGCCGAAATTGGGCTTGTTAACCTCATAGTGGGCCGCGTCCTCGTACCCCCAGACCACATCCAGCAGGTTTTTGTCCCTGTCCGGCACATAAAGCTCCTTTAAGACAGCTCCCAGGTTCAGCACAACGGCCTTCATGCCGAATGCATTCTCCAGGGTGTACTGCTTTACCGTTTCCCCCGTTTTTGTCACGCCAAAATCCGTTACCGTAATCGCCATATCTCTTCTCCTGTTCCGTTTGTATTGCAGATTATTTTTTGCTGCCTTTCAGATAGATAAACCAGTAGGAAAGCCCCACCGCCATGCCGCCGATCATATTTCCGATGGTGACGGGAAGCAGATTGTTTACCAGCATGGCCCCTACGGTTACGTCCGGATTTCCCATTCCGTAGAAAGAATTGGCAAATATGCCTGCCATGAGATAATACATATTGGCAATGCTGTGCTCAAACCCGCAGAAGACAAAAATCATAATGGGATAGAAGGCCGCCATCATCTTCCCGGAAAAGCTCTTGGCGGAAAAAGACATCCACACGGCCAGGCAAACCAGGATATTACACACGATACCCCGGATAAAGGCGTCCGCAAAGCTAAGTCCCACCTTGCCGGAGGCCACGGTCATAATGGTGTTCAAAAGGCCGCCGTCCATCTGGCTGGGGCTGTGGCCAAATACCACCAGCGCGGCCATCAGCGCGGAACCGATAAAATTCCCTATGTACACCACCACCCAGCTCTTTGCCACCGCAGAAAATTTCACTTCCTTTTCCATCAGCGGAATAATCAGAAGGCAGTTGCCCGTAAACAGTTCGCTGCCCGCCACCAGCACCAGGGTCAGTCCCGCCGGGAACAGACAGGCGCCGATAAATTTGCCCACAGCCGAGCCCCCAAGCATAGCTGTAGCCATCTCAAAGGCCGTGCCGCCCACCGCGATGAAAAGCCCTGCCAGAATTCCAAGCAGCAGCATTTTGGAAACGGGAAGCTCCGTTTTCTTTTTTCCGATACCCACATAGTTTTGTGCAATTTCAGCCGGTGAATTCATATTCCTTCTTCCTCCTATTTCAAGTTCCGCAATCGCCTTTCCCAGGCAGATGGCTCTTATTTGTTAAAACAATAACATACTTGCCGGAAAATGGCCACTGTACGTTGTGTAGGAAGATTCGCCGGTGCCTTGAAACCCCCGCTTCTATTTCACATGCTCATGGCTGAACAGATGGTCCTGGCAGTATTCCTTATTTCCCTTGCACTTGGAGCAGAAACGGAATTCCAGATAATCCCCGTCCTTCTCCGTGCGGCCGCAGATGGCGCATTTGTGGGTGTTTACCGTCCGCTGTCCCTGGCGCACACTGCTGGCGTAGCGTTTTCTGCGGTGTATCTCCTTCGGGCTGTAGCGACGCATATTCTTCATGCCAAAGAAGAACAGCAGGAAGTTCCCAAGAGAAACAAGCGCCATTACGCTGTAGGCCGGATGGGCGATTATTCCCGCCTGGGCCAGCCCCACCAGCACGGAAAACGGAAAGAGATTCGTGAAAAATCCCGCCAGAATCGTGATGCCAAAATATACGCCGTTCACAATACCCAGCCATTTTGCCTTGATGGGAATAATGAAAAACAACAGGAACGTGGCGTCCGGGTAGGTGGCCGCGTAGGCAAAAAACAGGGAGAAATTAAGGTAATATGTCCCAAACATCACCCCCAGATTGGCCTTGAACACATAGCAGCAGATAAAAGCCGCAAGGATATGGAGCAGCACGCCAGTAAAGAAATACAGGTTAAACCGGAAGGTGCCCCACTGGTATTCCAGGGTTTTTCCAATGGAATAATAAAGGTAGAGGCCGATAAGGAAATAAAACACATTGGTGCTGGGGGGATAGATGACAAAAGTCACCAGCCGCCAGACCTGTCCCCGCAGGATTCTGGTGGGGTCCAGGCACAGGTATGTCTCGTAAAACCCTGCGGCAAAAACCTGTAACACCCATCCTACCGCATAGAGGATAATAATATAATACATCAGATTGGAAATGGCATATTTTCCAAATTTACGCTCTAATTTCTCTATCACTGCCACATTACACTCCTTTTCCAGATATTTTTGGCTTCTGTCTCTGCATTTCCTTTAATTTTTATATATGCCATTATAGCAGATTGCCGGACATTTTCAAGCGGTTAATTCCTTAAGTCCCTTCGGGCCCAGCCCTTTTCTACACCTCCGTATATACCTGTCCGCTCCCCACAATCACCCGGGCATTGGCCTCCCGCAGCACCCAGGCGTATTTTCCCGTATCCAGATACCAGCCTATGGCCCTGTTAAGAGATACCTGGCGTTCACTTTCATCCAGTCCCTTATTCCAGACCAGAAACGGCGTCTGGGGCTGATACAGTTCTCCCAGATGGGACTCTTCGCCACTAAGCTCTTTCTCGTCCTCCCTCCTGGCATATCCCTCTTCCTGGTTTTCTTCGCCGTCCCCCTCTTCCAGAAATTCCTCTTGGAATTCCTCTTCCTTCTCGTAGGTTCCCACAAAGGTCAGGGCGCCGCCCTTCTCCCAGTCCAGGCCGATTCCCACAAGATTCACCCAGGGTGGAAGCCCGGGCTTCAGGACAGCGTCCATCCACCCGGCAAATTCCATCCACATAGGCCGGCCTCCAAACACCGTAAACGTATCCGCCCAGGTGTCCTCCCCGCTGTGAACCGATTTCCGGAGTTCATTTTCCCCATAGCAGTATTCCAGCCTGTGGTCCAGACGGGACACCGTAAGCAGCCCTTCGTAGATTTCCAGCTCCGTTACGCCCTCAAAATCCTTGCGGAAATATTCTGCCAGAAGCTCTGCAAGAGTGGCCGACCGGCGCATTTTCATGGCCTCATAAGCATAGTAGTCGCCGCTCTCCCCCAGGCAGATACAGGCCGGCCAGAAATCCGACTGGGGAGAATACTTAAATCCCCATCCAAAACGGCCTGCATAGGTTTTCCACTCCTTGATCCTGGTGTTTAAGACGGACATGTGAAACTCCATGTTCCTTCCATACTCCGTGGAATGGATGTTTACGTCAAACCCAAAGGGAACCTTAGCGCCGTAGAACACCCGGTCGTGACGGCGTTTTTTTAGCTCCCCGTAGCGAAACACACAGTATCCTTCCGGGCTTTCCCGGTAATTCATGGCCGCCAGAATGGCCTCTGCCTTCTGCAAATAGTCCATGCCTGCCACGTCTATGGCTTCCCGAAGAACAGGCCGGGGCTGGCGCAAAGCCCCAAGTACCTTAAAGGCCAGCTCCCGCCGTTCTTCCCGGGAAGCGGGAAGCTGCTCTGCAAGCTCTCTCTTTATCTCCCCCGGAAGCAAAAATTTCTGCCACCCGCACTCCATGCACCGGAATATCCGGTCCTCCCAGCCAAAATCCGCCTGGCGGAAAACCTGGATTTCGTTCTCCCAGGCCACCACCCGGAAGCAGAAGCGTTCCTGCTCCGTGTAGAATATCTCTGGCTGCGCCGTCCTCTGGGGGCAGCCATTCCCAGGCCGGCCGCATGCTTCCCCGGACATAATCCCAGGCCCCGTGGGAACGCGGTCATTGTCCGCAGCCAGCATCCTGGCAACAGTGGGGCGGATAAAGGGGTAAACGGGGATTTGTTCCATCCATTTCTCTATAAGCTTCCGGGCCTGGGCCCTGTCCTCCTCCCCGATGGCGGTAACTGCCAGCAGGAAGAAAAATTCCAGGGGATCTTCAATCCCCTGCACATAACGGCAAAATTCCGGGAAATCCAGCACAGGCTCCCACACCGGCGTCTCATCCACAAAATACTGACAGTAGTGATAGTGAAATTCCACCCACAACCGCCTCCCGTCCGGGAGCCCGCACGCCCTTCTCACCGGCGTCTCTATGCGCTCCCATTCCTCATCAAATCCCGTAAATACCCGCTGCCAGGCCCTGGAAGGCGCATAAATATAATTGATGTAGGCGGGAAGATAGCATTCCCCATCCTTCTCATAGATCATACCAGATTCCCAGTCTCCCCGTATCCTCATATGCCGGTAGCCAAAGCCCCGCATCAGAAAGTATTCCCAGAAATCCCTGCTTCCTATCTGCAGCTCTTCAACAGAAAAAGTCCTCTCATACCGGTAGTCAAGCTCTTTCATCATGTCCGGCGTGGCCAGGGAGCGAAGCAGGCTTTCCATAAGCTCTGTCCGTCTGGGCTCCGGGAAATCCCCTTCCTCCAGATTTGCCAGAAGTCCCAGGGCCAGGGTACGGGGTATCACAAACCGCCTGGCCGCCCCGTAGATTCTCTCAAACAGGGCCTTGTCCCCCTTCAGGGCCTGCCACTCCGGCATGGCGAAAAAGGCCTCCACCTGCTGCCGGATTTCCAGGGTCTCCTCATAAATCCATTTGTCATAATTATTATGGTTATCGCTGATAAGCCTGGAACAGATCCGGTAAAGCCTGGTGATGGCCTGCTCCTTTCCGTCCATACCATATAAAATCTCCTCCACATCCGGAAGCTGCTTTACCACCTGCTCTTTCAGAGCCCCGTAAAGCCCCCTGGTACTGCTGCGGGCCAGGTCCTTAAAGGCAAATTTCTTATAGATAAACTTCAGCGTATCCACAGGAAGGCGCTCGTCCTTCAGCCACTGGACATACAGTTTTACCACACATTCGCTGCGGGATTCATAAGCCCCGATTCCCGGCATTTTCCCGTTCCTCTCATAGATATAATTAATCTGGGCCTGCCCCAGGATATGCTGCCAGGTTTCCTGCTCCCGCTCTGTAAGCTCTCCCTTCTGGTTCATCTCCTTCAAGGCCAGATAATCGGAAAAGGCATTGTACCGCACCTTGTTGGCCGGCCGGTGCAGTATATGGCTTGTCATATTCTTCAGATCGCACTCCCGCCCCTGCATATTGAAAATATCCGCAATATGCTTTCGCACCGGAAACGTGTTATCCACAGAAACCTTATACCACTCCTTGGGATAGGTGAACCCCTCAAAATACTCCTCCCCGGCAAAATGAGGCGTCACGGCGTAGGCAATGGCCAGCTCCTGGAGAAATCCCAGGGGAAGATTGTCCCAGGGAAACACCGTCTGCTTAAGAATACAGGCGGTCAGGCCTATTCCAAATTCCTCCTTAAACTGTTCCGCAAGAAAGGCCTCCGACAAAAAGTAGCGCATCCAGGTATCGGCTTTTTTTGCCTGCCTGGGATTCCCAAAGAGGAGGATAAGCCCGGAAAGAGCCCCCTTTTCCATGCTCTCCTGTATGGCCTCCTCCCGGGCTTTTTCAAGCTTTAAAAGGAGGGAGGAGGGCTCCTCTAAGCCGCCGTCCATGGTTTCCCCGGAGATTCTGCCTGTCTTAGGCCTTCCCTTTGCAGGAGCGTCCCCGCTTTTTTCCTCTGTCCCCTTAAGCGCCTCCTTATAAGCCTGGTTAAGCTGCGCGAAATATTCCGGCTCCTCCTCCGGGTGATGAAGCCTGGACTGGGCCGCAAAGGCTTTGCGGATTTCCTTTTTATCTTTTGTCGGTTCTATTCCCAGATATTCCCATATTTTATTCATCTTGATCTTCCTCCTCCCACTTCAGCTCCCCGTCAAAGAGCACATCCTCCCACATATCTTTCTCACTCTCCAGCTCCTCAAGCAACAGCCGTCCCCATTTCCTGGCATCCCGGACCGCCTTCTTCCTGCCGCTTTGAAGCCCTTCTATAACCCTGTCCATTGTCATGCCGATCTGCTGCCGCCGCTGCCCTGTGCTGTCTTTATAAAATGCCAGAAGCTTTTCCAGCATAGCCTGGTTTTCCGGCTGTCTGATGGGCGGAAGCATAAGATGCTCCATCTCCTTTTCATACCGGGCAAGCTCCTCCTCCGAAAGAGTCTGGTTTGCCAGCAGCACCTGCTTTCGCTCTCCCATCTCATTTACCACAGCCACATGGAGAATCCCGTTAATGTCATAGGTAAACTGCACCTCAATCCATGCCTCCCCCGCCATTTTCCGGGCCACCTCAATGGAGATTTCTCCCAGGAACACATTGTCGTCCACATAGTATTCCTCCCCCTGGTAAATCTTCACCGCAATCTGCTTCTGGTAATCGCCGACCGTCACAAACCGCTCCCGCACAGAGGCGGGAAGGGTGGAATTGCGCTCAATCATGGGACACAGGATATTCTTTTCCCGGTTAGTCCGGTTGGCCACCCCGATGCCCAGGGTAAAGGGGCATACGTCTGTGAGAAGCATGTCCCGGATATCCTCGCCCCGCTGCCGGATACCTGCGTAAGCCCCGGCTCCAAAGGCTACCACCTTGTCCGTGTCCCCCAGCACCACAGGCTCCTTTCCCAGAAGTTCCGTAAGAAACCGCTTTACCACGCAAAGTCTGGAGGATCCGCCTACCATAATCAGATCGTCAATCCTGGATACCCTGGAATCCGCATCCTCCAGAATGCGGAGAAAAAGCTTCTTAATCTTCTCAAAGAGGGGCATACAGATTTCAAAGAGCACTTCCTCATTCAGCATTGCCCTGCAAAGCCTCCCCTCTATTTCCAGCTCCATGGAAATCTGCTCTCCCTCCTTTAGGGCGATCTTGGAGCGTTCCGCCAGCTTCCGTACCCGGGCCAGGTCTTTAAGACCCAGTTCCTCCCCCTTCAATCCGTTTTCTTTACAGAAATACCCGCAGATCTCCCGATCAATATCATCCCCGCCCAGATGGTTGTCCCCGGCCACGGCAATAATCTCAATCACATTGTCAAAGCACTCCACATAGGACAAATCCAGGGTGCCGCCGCCAAAATCAAACACCAGCAGGGTCTTATCCTCCTCCCCAAAGGCCATACGGTAAGCCAGGGCCGCCGCGGAGGGCTCATTGATAAAACGCTCCACCTTAAGGCCCGCAATCTGCGCCGCCTTTCTGGTATCACTTCGCTGTCTGTCGTTAAAATAGGCCGGAACCGTAATGACAGCCTCCTCAATTTCCTCTTTCAAAATAAATTCCGCATTTTGCTTAAGCTGCTTAAGCACCATGGCCGACAGTTCCATGGGCGTATAGGCCTTATCTCCCAGCACATACTCCCTGGCCGTGCCCATAAAACACTTAAAGGAAGCCGCCGTATCCGAAGGAAAGGTCAGCAGCCGTTCCCTGGCCTCCTCCCCCACCAGGAATCCCTCTCCCGGCACAAATCCCACCACGCTTGGAACCAGCGCCTGTCCGTTTCCGTCGCAGATAAGCTTAACTTCTTTATCCTTCCAGTATGCCGCCAGGCTGTTGGTGGTTCCCAGATCAATCCCGATAACTGCCATGATGTATCTCCCCTCGCCTCTTAAAAATCTCACATCTATTCTACACCAAAATCCTCTTCTTTGAAACGAAAACTCTCCATCTGACATTATTTTTTCCCAAGATTTCCTTAATGAGCTCCGCCTTTACAGCCCGCGCCTCTTTCTGCCGGAAAAAACGGAGGCCGTTTTCAGCCCCCTAAGTCCTCCCCGGCACATTTCCCCGGTCTTTTGGGAACCGGAATACAGATCTCATCCCCCGGCTGCAAATTATATACATTTACATAGGGATTCGCTAATAAAATAAGAGAAAGAGGTACCCGGTACCGCCTGCTAAGCAGGTACAGCGTATCCCCCGCCTCCACTACATGTAAAAACCCAGGGCATTGCATCATACTCATAATCCTCCTTAACAAAAAATCCGCATCCGCCAACCAATATCTTCCTTATATTAGTATGCAGCAAAAAGATTTTGGAGCCCATCCGGCGTCCCCTTTGCCACCTCCCACATCTTAACAAAATCTTTATAAACTTTTTATTTGATTTTAAAAAAATGCTGTCGTATAATGTAAGCTGTTGTAACTATCTGTTAATTTTTGTAGGAGGAAACGGATCTCCGTAAATCTTATGAATATGACCAATCTATACTTAGGAATCGATATCGGTTCCACAACCGTAAAAATTACACTTTTAGACGAAATGCATCAGCTCATATTTTCCGACTATGAGCGGCATTTTGCCAATATACAGGACACCCTGGCAGGGCTTCTGGGAAAAGCCTATGCACAGGTGGGGGAGCATACCGTTTATCCGGCCATCACAGGCTCCGGAGGCCTTACCCTGGCCCGGCATCTTGGCATTCCCTTTGTCCAGGAGGTAGTGGCAGTGGCTACAGCCCTCCAGGCAGAGGCGCCCCAGACTGACGTGGCTATCGAGCTTGGCGGGGAGGACGCCAAAATCATCTATTTTCAAGACGGAAATATCGAGCAGCGTATGAACGGCATCTGTGCCGGAGGCACCGGCTCCTTTATTGACCAGATGGCCTCCCTGCTCCAGACAGACGCTTCCGGCCTCAACGAATACGCAAAAAATTACCGGTCCCTCTACACCATTGCCGCCCGCTGCGGCGTGTTTGCCAAGTCCGATATCCAGCCCCTCATCAACGAGGGCGCTACAAAAGAGGACCTGTCGGCCTCCATATTCCAGGCTGTGGTGAACCAGACCATCAGCGGCCTGGCCTGCGGCAAGCCCATCCGGGGACATGTGGCGTTCCTGGGAGGCCCTTTACATTTCCTGTCGGAGCTGAAAGCTGCCTTTATCCGCAGTCTGAAGCTGGACGAGGAGCACACCATTGCGCCTGGGCATTCCCATCTCTTTGCTGCCATGGGCGCCGCCCTTAACTGCACAAAAGAAACCACCGCGTCCCTCTCCGACCTGCAGGGCCGCCTCTCCTCCCATATCCAGATGGATTTTGAGGTGGAGCGCATGGAGCCCCTGTTTGCGTCGGAATACGAATACGATAAATTCAAGGCCCGCCACGACCACCACCAGGTAGTCCGGGGGGATTTGCAGGCCTACGCCGGAAACTGCTTCTTAGGCATTGACGCCGGAAGCACCACTACAAAAGCCGCCCTGGTAGGGGAGGACGGCTCACTTTTGTACTCCTTTTACAGCAGCAACAATGGAAGCCCCTTAAAAACCACCATCCGGGCTATCCAGGAAATCTACAAATTCCTGCCCGACACGGCCAGAATCGTCCGCTCCTGCTCTACAGGCTACGGAGAGGCGCTTATAAAGGCAGCCCTCCTGCTGGACGAGGGGGAGGTGGAGACGGTTTCCCACTACTATGCGGCGGAATTTTTCAATCCCAACGTAGACTGCATCCTGGATATCGGCGGCCAGGATATGAAATGTATCCGCATTAAAAACCATACCGTGGACAGTGTGCAGCTCAACGAGGCCTGCTCCTCCGGGTGCGGTTCTTTTATTGAGACTTTTGCCAAATCCTTAAACTATTCCGTGGAGGATTTTGCCCGGGCGGCCCTTTTCGCAAAACATCCCATTGATCTGGGAACCCGCTGCACGGTGTTTATGAACTCCAAGGTAAAACAGGCCCAGAAGGAAGGGGCCAGCGTGGCCGATATCTCCGCCGGCCTGGCCTACTCCGTCATTAAAAACGCCCTCTTTAAAGTTATCAAGGTGTCGGACGCCACCTCCCTGGGTTCCCATATTGTGGTGCAGGGGGGCACCTTCTACAACGACGCCGTCCTTCGAAGCTTTGAAAAAATTGCGGGCTGCCAGGCCGTGCGGCCGGATATTGCCGGCATTATGGGAGCCTTCGGAGCCGCTCTCATTGCCCGGGAGCGCCATGAGGAGGGTATGGAAACCACCATGCTGTCCATCGACAAAATCAACAGCCTGGAATTTACCACCACCATGTCCAAGTGCAGAGGCTGTACCAACAACTGCCGTCTTACCATCAACCGCTTTACCGGAGGACGCCAGTTTATCACCGGAAACCGCTGCGAGCGGGGTCTGGGCAGGGAAAAAAACAAGGAAAAAATTCCCAATTTATACGAATATAAGCTGCACAGGCTCTTTGACTACGAGCCCCTTCCGGCCGACCAGGCTCCCCGCGGCCAGGTGGGCATCCCCCGGGTACTGAACCTGTACGAGAACTATCCCTTCTGGTTCACCTTCTTTACGGAGCTTGGATACCAGGTGGTTCTCTCCCCGGCGTCCACCCACAAGCTGTATGAACTGGGCATCGAGTCCATTCCCAGCGAGTCTGAGTGCTACCCGGCCAAGCTGGCCCACGGACATGTGGCGTGGCTGATTTCCCAGGGGCTGAAATACATTTTTTACCCCTGCGTACCCTATGAGCGAAAGGAATTTTCAGATGCGGGCAACCACTACAACTGCCCCATCGTTACTTCCTATGCGGAAAATATCAAAAACAATGTGGATGAGCTCTCTGACGACTCCATCCGTTTCTCCAATCCCTTCCTCTCCTTTGAGAGCCTGGAGATCTTAAGCAAACGCCTGGTAGAAATATTCGGGGAGGAATCCGGCATTCCCAGAGACGAGGTGCGAAAAGCCGCGTCCCTGGCCTGGCGGGAGCTGGAGCGGGCCCGGGAAGATATGATGCGAAAAGGCGAGGAAACCCTGGCCTGGATGGAGGAAAACCACCGCCGGGGCATTGTGCTGGCCGGACGCCCCTACCATATAGACCCGGAAATCAACCACGGCATCCCGGAGCTCATCAACTCCTACGGCATTGCCGTGCTCACCGAGGATTCTGTTTCCCACTTGTACAAGGTGGAACGGCCATTAATGGTCACAGACCAGTGGATGTACCACTCCCGTCTGTACGCGGCCGCTAACTTTGTAAAAACCCGGGACGACTGCGATCTTATCCAGCTGAATTCCTTCGGCTGCGGTCTGGACGCCGTCACTACAGACCAGGTAAGTGATATCTTAAGCAATTCAGGCAAGATCTACACTTGCCTGAAAATCGACGAGGTCAACAATCTTGGGGCGGCCCGTATCCGCATCCGCTCCCTTATCTCTGCCTTAAGGGTGCGGGAGCAAAAGCACATCGGACACCAGGCCGTATCCTCCGCCTATGAGCGGGTGGTATTTACGGAAGAAATGCGGAAAAGCTATACGATTCTCTGCCCCCAGATGTCGCCCATCCATTTCGACCTGCTGGAGCCGGCCTTCTTAACCTGCGGCTATCATCTGGATGTGCTGCCGGATTCCGACCGGGCCGCCATCGACATGGGCCTCAAATATGTAAATAACGACGCCTGCTATCCCTCCCTGGTGGTGGTGGGACAGATTATGGCTGCCATCCTCTCCGGAAAATACGATACGGAGAAGCTGGCCGTCATCATCACCCAGACAGGCGGCGGCTGCCGGGCCACCAACTACATTGGTTTTATCCGCAGAGCCCTTATTAAGGCCGGCTACCCGGATATTCCTGTGATCTCTCTGAATTTAAGTAAATTGGAGCAGAATCCGGGATTTCGCATTACCCCCACCCTGGCTGTGCGCAGCATGTACGGTCTGGTGTTCGGCGATATCTTTATGCGGGTGCTGTACCGGATGCGCCCCTACGAGAAGGAGCCTGGCTCCGCCAATGCCCTTCATGAAAAATGGAAAACTATATGCCAGGATTTTCTGGCCGGAAAGCATCCCTCTTACAGAGGATATGTAAAAATCTGTAAGGGAATAATCCAGGATTTCGACGCTCTTCCCATCCGGGAAGATCTGAAGAAGCCCCGGGTGGGGGTGGTGGGAGAAATCCTGGTGAAATTCTCTCCCTCCGCCAACAACCATCTGGTGGAACTCCTGGAGTCGGAGGGCGCGGAGGCCGTGGTGCCAGATCTCTTAGACTTTCTGTTGTACTGCTTTAAAAACACGGAGTTTAGGGCAGACGTCCTGGGCAAGAAAAAAAGCAGCGCCAGAAACGGCCGCCTGGGCATCCGGTTCCTGGAAGCCCTTCGCAGGCCTGCCGTACAGGAGCTTAAAAAGAGCCGTCATTTCACGCCCCCGGGCTCCATTGACGAGACGGCCCGCATGGCGGAAACCGTCGTCTCCCTGGGAAACCAGACCGGGGAAGGCTGGTTTCTCACCGGGGAAATGCTGGAGCTCATCCATTCCGGCGTCAACAATATCGTGTGTACCCAGCCCTTTGGCTGCCTGCCCAACCACATGGTCGGCAAGGGCGTTATCAAAAAGCTGCGCCGCCTCTATCCCATGTCCAACGTGGTGGCTATCGACTATGACCCCGGCGCCAGCGAGGTGAATCAGCTGAACCGGCTGAAACTGATGTTGTCTACGGCCCATAAAAATCTGTAAGAACCACTATTTAAAAAGGGAGTATTGCCCCACAACCACCCGGTTATGGGGCAATACTCCCTCTCTATCTGATTATCCTATATAAAAGCTCTCCACATTACCTCAGATATGTATCGACTCGCTCCAGTCATCCTCATCAAAGGCAATATCATTGTCCACCGTCCCCTCCGACATGTAACCGCTGAGCATAGAGCGGTACTGCTCTTCCAGAGACATCTCCTCGTCCTCATCCTGGGGCATGGGATTCTCCGTCACAATGCTGCCAAGCTTCTTAAGGGGCGCCCACCAGTTGGTTGTCGCACGCTCCTCAAGGGGCACATCCTTACGGCGCTTCCGGATCAGATGGCTTCCCACCTCCGGATAAGCCGCCAGGGCCTCCATATCCTTATAAAATTCATGTCCCACATACTCAAAGGTCATCAGAATCAGATCGTTCAGCATAAAGTAAAACTGATTGCGGATCCCGTGAATCCAGAGAAATCTGGAAACCTCCTCTGTAGGATGTAAATGCTTCTCAAGAAATGCCTCTCTCTCCTCCGGCACAATGTGGATAATTTCTGCAACGCGTCTCATGTGCTCCTCCATTCCCCGTAAAATTTAACGGAATTAATTGTTACTTTCCATCTATTAGTATACACTTTTCCTATATTGTGGTCAACTGTTTTCGGCCGTTGTTAGAAAATGATTTTTCCGGCTGGATCGCCTGGATGGTGGACCGGTTAAACAAAAACCTAAAGCCCATGTAACTATTAGTGTTGACACGGTATGCGGTTTTGTAGTAAATTTATCAGATACAAAAAGGTATTGTTATGGCTACAATACCTGCACGGTTCCCGGATAAGGGAATCCCTAAATAACCTGTGAAAAAGGACGCATCTACCCATGGAAAACCTGATCTTCAGCTTGAACGCCACCATCCCCGTATTTCTCACCATGCTTCTTGGCATGCTGTTTCGCAAAACGGGCCTGTTTGGCGAAACTTTTGCCCAGAACTTAAATAAATTTGTCTTTAAAGCCGCCCTTCCGGCCCTGCTTTTCCAGGATATTGCTACCGCTGATTTTTACCAGGTCTGGGATACCCGCTTCGTGGTATTCTGCTTCGCCGTCACCTTTCTCTCCATCTGCCTGGCCGGGGCCCTGTCCCTCTCCATGAAGGACCGCAGCCGGCGGGGCGAGTTTATCCAGGCCTCCTACCGCAGCAGCGCCGCAATCCTGGGAATCGCTTTTATCCAGAATATTTACGGAAACGCTGGCATGGCGCCCCTTATGATTATCAGCTCCGTGCCCTTGTATAACGTGATGGCGGTAATCGTGCTCTCCGTCACAAGCCCAAAGGCTGATCCTGCCATCCAGCAGGCCCATGGAGGCGCATATCCCCCCGCCTCCCGTCATTTTGGCATGAATTGGCTGCTGCTTCGCAAAACCTTCCTTGGCATCCTCACCAACCCCATTATTCTTGGCATCCTCACCGGCCTTCTCTGGTCCGTACTGCGGCTTCCCATGCCGGGAATACTGATGAAGCCCCTAAGCAATCTGGCCGTGCTGGCCACACCCCTGGGGCTTATGTCCATGGGGGCCTCCTTTAACTTAAAAAAGGCGCTCACAGGCATCCGTCCGGTGCTTCTCTCCTGCGCCCTTAAACTGGTTGTCCTGGCCGCTCTCTTTCTGCCTGCGGCTGTTTCCTTAGGCTTTCGGGACAGCAGCCTCATTGCCATTCTGGTTATGCTGGGCTCCCCCACCACGGTAACCTGCTACATTATGGCAAAAAATATGGGCCATGAAGGCACCTTCTCCTCCATGGCCATTATGCTGACCACCCTGTTAAGCGCTTTCACGCTAACAGGATGGCTGTATCTGCTGCGAACCTTAAGCTTCATCTGACAATCTGCCTCTCAGACAGGGGTTCCCTTTCGCTTAGTCCCCGGATTCCGGCTTTAGCAGACGTCACACATTCTCAATCTGCCAGTCAATGGGAGAAATACCGTGTTCCTCCAAAAACCGGTTTGTCTGGCTGAAGGGTTTGCTTCCAAAAAATCCCCGGTAGGCGGACAGAGGACTTGGATGGGGCGCCTTTAAAATCAGATGCTTTGGATTGTGCAGCATGGCCGCTTTCTTCTGGGCGGGGCTTCCCCACAGAATAAACACTATGGGGCGGTCCTGCTCATTTAAAACCCGGATTGCCGCGTCCGTAAACTCCTCCCATCCCATTCCCCTGTGGGAATTTGCCTGATGGGCCCGGACCGTCAGCACCGTGTTCAGCATCAGAACCCCCTGTGCAGCCCATTTTGTCAGATAGCCGTTGTTGGGAATGTAACAGCCCAGATCGTCGTGAAGCTCCTGGTAAATATTTACAAGCGATGGCGGCACCTGCACATCGGGCTTTACAGAAAAGCACAGGCCGTGGGCCTGGCCGTCGTTGTGGTAAGGATCCTGCCCCAGAATCACCACCTTCACCTCATGGAGGGGTGTCAGATGAAAAGCGTTAAAAATATCCTCTGAGGGAGGAAATACCTGGTGGCTGGCATATTCTTCCTTTACAAACTGATAAAGCTTCGCATAATAGGGCTTGTGAAATTCCTCATCCAGGGGTTTCAGCCAGTCGTTTTGAATCATTGCCATAGTGCATCTCTCCTGTTCTTTTTTCTTATGTGATTTTTATTGTATTCCTTAATCCTAAAGCCGCACAGACACGCCACGTCCCCTAAGGTAACGCTTCAAGTCCGTAATTTCCATCTCCTTATAGTGAAACAGGGACGCTGCCAGCACTGCATCTGCCTTCCCCTGGGTGAGGGCGTTATAAAAATGCTCCATGGTTCCGGCCCCGCCGGAGGCAATCACCGGAATGGATACATTTTCCGCAATGGTACGGGTAAGTTTAATGTCATAGCCCGCCCTGGTGCCGTCGGCATCCATGCTGGTGAGAAGAATCTCCCCTGCCCCCAGAGCATCCGCCTTCATGGCCCACTCTACGGCGTCGATTCCCATATCTACCCGGCCGCCGTTCCTGTAAATATTCCAGCCGCTGCCATCCGTACGCCGCCTGGCGTCTATGGCCACCACCACGCACTGGCTTCCAAACTTGTCCGCCGCCTCCGAAATCAGCTCCGGCCGCATAATAGCCGCGGAGTTTACGGAAATCTTATCCGCCCCCTCCCTGAGGAGCAGCTTGAAATCCTCCACCGTGCGGATGCCGCCGCCAACGGTAAAGGGGATAAACACCCGCTCTGCCACCTTGCGCACCATATCCACCACGGTATTTCTGGCGTCCGAGGAGGCCGTGATATCCAGAAATACCACCTCGTCGGCTCCCGCCTTGTCATAGGCCGCCGCGATCTCCACCGGATCCCCGGCGTCCCTTAAGTTTACAAAATTCACACCCTTTACCACCCGGGCGTTATGTACATCCAGACAGGGAATAATCCTCTTGGTAAACATACCTTATCCCTCCAGCTTCGCGAAATTCTTTAAAATGGCAAGCCCCGTATCCCCGCTCTTTTCCGGATGGAACTGACAGGCGGACACATTCCCGCGCTCCACAGCGGCGTGAATGGAAACGCCGTACTCTGTAACAGCCGTCACAATCTCCGGCTCCTTCGCCCGCAGGTAATAGGAGTGAACAAAATATACATAGGGCTCGCCGGTAATGCCGGCAAAAAGCTTCCCGTTATTCCGAAGCTTTAGGGAATTCCATCCGATATGGGGGATTTTAAGGCCTCCACCATCCGGAATCCTTACGATTTCCCCCTTTAAAACCCCAAGTCCCGGCACCCCCGGGCTCTCGTCGCTTCTCTCAAACAAAAGCTGCAATCCCAGGCAGATGCCAAGAAAAGGTTTCCCCATCCCTATGGCATCCCGGATCACCTGCACCAGGCCATAGCTGTTTAGCTTTCCCATGGCATCCCCAAACGCGCCAACCCCGGGGAGAATCACCTTGTCCGCCCCAAGGATCACCTCCCTGTCCCGGCTGACCTTCACTTCCTGACCTAGATATTTAAGTGCTTTCTCCACACTTTTCAGGTTGCCTGCGTCATAATCAATAATTGCTATCATTTACATTCCTCCACTGACCGGCTCTGCTAAACATGCTATCCGGACAGATGTTACTTGTTTTATCATACCATTTTTTCCTCCCGGGAGCAAGTTCTGGGGAAAAAGTATTGTTTTTTTCCCGGAAAAAATGTATCATGAAAGAAAACCTGCTTATCAGCCAGATTAGGAGAATATAAATCATGAATCAGTTTCCGGACCCCCCATACTGGGACCAGCAGCACCAGTCCCATTCCACCTACCCCCAGGAATTTATGGATCATTACCGTAAGCCCTTAAAGCCGCGGCACGGTATCCTGGTATTTGTCATTGTCATTTTGCTCAGTATCTTTGTGGCTGCGCCCATTCAGTACTTTTTTGGCATGCTGGGGCTGGCCTTGACAGAGCTTATGCTTCTGGCTGTGGCTGTGGTCAGCGCGCTCCTGTTCCGCCAGGACCTGCGGGAAGTCTTTCCCATCCACCGCCCCCGTCTGAAGCCCTTCTTTGCCACCCTGCTTACCTGGGTGGGCTGTTACATGGTGGTTCTCTTTTCCACCATGATCCTTATCTATCTGTTTCCAGAAGGGTTTCTCGATGTAAGCAAGAGCATGGACAGTATCTTTTCCACCACGCCCATGCCCGTCACCTTCCTGATCGTGGCCATTATGCCCGCCGTCTGCGAAGAGGCTGTTCACAGAGGCTTTATCCAGTATACCTTCCGCAATATCAGAAACCCCTTTGTGGCGGTTTCCGGCATTGGCATAATTTTCGGTATCTTCCACCTGGATCCCTACCGTTTTCTCCCCATGACGCTTCTGGGTATGGGCCTGGCCTATGTGATGCTGCGTACCCGGAATCTTTTGTATCCGGCCCTCTTTCACTTTATCAACAACAGCCTCTCCGTGCTGGCTTCCAGCCAGGGCTCCGGAGGCGGGGATCTTCCCGCATCTTATTACACCGGCCCCATGATGCTTATGAGCATAGGCCTTTACCTTATCCTCTCGGCAGTCGTCCCCTTCCTGTTTCTGTGGGTACACTGCCTGCTGCGGCGTCCCGGGGAACCGAAAAAAAGCCTGACCCTGCCCGCTATCCTGTGCGCCCTCCTGACGGCGCTGATGATAATCATCGGGTTTGCCCTGCTGATATTCACCTCCGTAAACGTAGCGGACTGGGACGAACTTATCCGGGAAACGGAAAACCTGCTGGTTCTCTGGGTGCCCCGGTATCTCTGAAAAACATAAGGAGGAGGAAAACATGAAAAAAATACTGATTGTAGTAGACATGCAGAATGACTTTATTGACGGCGCCCTGGGCACCCCGGAGGCGGTTTCCATCGTCCCCCATGTGGTGGACAAAATCAGCGGGTTTTCCGGGGATATCTTTTACACCCGGGACACCCATTTTGAAAATTACAGGGAGACCCAGGAGGGCAGAAACCTCCCCGTCCCCCACTGTATCCAGGGGACCCACGGCTGGAAGCTAAGGGACTCCATACAGGCTGCCTGCGACGCAAAGGAGGCCGTAGGCGTTGACAAGCTGACCTTTGGTTCCAAAGACCTGCCCCACATTCTTGCGAAGCGTTACCCGGAAGGCCTGGATTCCATTGAATTGATCGGGCTATGCACGGATATCTGTGTCATTTCCAATGCGCTGCTCCTAAAGGCCTGCTTCCCGGAAACAAAAATTTCCGTGGACAGCTCCTGCTGCGCCGGCGTTACCCCAAAAAGCCATGAAAATGCCCTATTGGCCATGAAAATGTGCCAGGTGGAGATTTTGTAGATTATGATTCTGATGATCTGTGTAGACGACAAAAACGGAATGCTCTTTCACAACCGCCGCCAGAGCCGGGACCGGGCGCTGATCGGGCACATCCTGCATCTGACCGGAGCGGGAACCCTCTGGGTAAACCCTTTCAGCCAGAGCCTGTTTCCGGAAACCGGGGATACCCGGCTTCTCGTAGATGAGGATTATCTCCTAAAGGCCCGGCCGGGGGACTACTGCTTTGTGGAGGACCGGGACGTCTCGGGCTTTACGGACCGGATAGAAAAAATTATCCTGTTTAAGTGGAACAAAGTATATCCTGCGGATACGTTTCTGACGCTGGATTTAAGCCTGTGGAAGCTGACAAAGTCCGAAGATTTCCCTGGATATTCCCATGAAAAAATCACAAAGGAGATCTATGTGAAATGAAAAAGCCAGGCGTACGGATTTCCGTCCTCCTTCTCCTCCTGTTCTTAACCCTTACCGCCTGTGCCTACCCGGCATCGGAGTACGCTTCCGCCCCCCGGGAAAATACCCGTTCGGGGATTACAGAAGCCCCGTTTTCCATTGCGGATATGGCTCCCTACTCCGGAGAGCCCTACATTGTGGTAAATGACAATATCCCCTATTTTTCGGAGGAGGATTTCACGGACCAGTCCTATGAATTTTACAGTCCGCTGGACGAGCTGGGAAGATGCGGCGCCGCCCATGCCAGCGTTGGCCTGGACTTAATGCCAGAAGAAGAGCGGGGAAATATCGGCCATGTAAAGCCCACCGGCTGGCAGACCGTAAAGTACGACCTGGTGGACGGAAAATATCTCTATAACCGCTGCCATCTCATCGGCTATCAGCTGTCCGGGGAAAATGCCAACGAGCAAAACCTCATTACCGGAACCCGTTATCTGAACGTGGAGGGTATGCTGCCCTTTGAAAATATGATTGCCGACTATGTGAAAGAGACAGGAAACCATGTCCTCTACCGCGTCACCCCCATTTTCCAGGGGGACGATCTTGTGGCCTCCGGGGTTCTTATGGAAGCACAATCCGTGGAGGACAAGGGCGGGGACATTCTGTTCTGCGTCTATGCCTATAATGTACAGCCCGGCATTTCCATCGACTACGCCACAGGCGAAAGCGCCCTGGCGGAAACAGCGAAAGACACGTCCGCTTCCGGGGAAACCAGCTATATCCTCAACACAAACACAAAAAAATTCCACCTTCCAGACTGCTCCAGTGTCCAGGAGCTTCAAGCGGATAACCGGGAATATTTTACCGGAAGCCGGGAGGAGGTAATCGCGCAGGGGTATGCCGCCTGTAAAAGGTGTAATCCCTAAACCGCAGCATGCTTATGTCCTTATGCCTCATATCCATCTAATCGGGTATCCGCCAAAGTCCTGGTTTTTTAATGTTTATTTTTTTCTGGCAGTTACCAGTAAAACAATTCCAATTATAACCAGAATTATCGAAACCCACAAAAAGAATTCCGGCACATAGCGCAAAAACATCCATTCCAGCGTCTCTGCGCCGCTAAGTCCTCTTGAAAGTCTTTTTGCATTAAGGCCAACCTGGGTACTTACTCCGGCTAATCCAATAACCATGGAAACAAAAAACAAAATACCGCCGGAAATCAGAAACGTTTTTCCTCTCTTTTTTCCTTTTCCAGGCTCCTGGTTCTCCTCTGTTTTATGTAGTGGACATCCGCATTTTGGACAGCTTACCGCTTTATCCGAAATATCCGTTCCACATTCGGAACATTTAATCAATGCCATGTTAAAGCCCTCCTTTAAAATGATTAATACAATGATACTACAAAAGCAGATGTATTTCTACAATTTCCTGTAACATAATAACCCCTCTCACAAAAAATACAATTTTTTTGCTTTTTTTCTTTACAAACCCGGATAAATATATTATAATATTTACTGCTGGTAAACAAGCAGGCTGAAATAGCTCAGTTGGTAGAGCGACGCACTCGTAATGCGTAGGTCGAGGGTTCAAGTCCCTTTTTCAGCTTTTCCGGAAACATTTAGATAAGTATAGAAGGTTCTGTCTATATTTATTTAAATGTTTTATTTTTTCCGTTAAAAACCAACAGGAGGAACCACACGCCATGACCAGAACAAAGCAGTCCCACATGTTATGGGCCTTTTTACTGACAACCGCTCTCCTTTTCGCCCTGACAGGCTGCTCCGGGGAAAAGGATTCCATTTCCGGAGAAAACGCCTCACAGGCCCAGGAAAGCACGCCCCTGCCGGATAATGGGGAAAATGACGCCGCCAATCCACGGACGCCGGAAGAAGCATCCCCTTCCGCTCCCGGTGATTCCACACAGCCGGAAAACACAGCCCCAGAGGAAACCCTTGCAGCCCCCGAAACCGTCTACACCACGGACCGGGTCAATGTCCGCACGGACGCGTCCACCGAAGGGGATATTCTAAAGACCGTTTCCAGAAAAACCGCGGCCACCCGCGTGGGCTACAATGCCGACAGAACCTGGAGCCGGGTAACCCTGGATGGTGAGGCGGGGGAATACTATATCGCTTCCCAGTATCTGACTACGGAAGAGCCAGCCTCCACAGGCTTCCTGGTGGCGCTGGACGCCGGACACCAGGCCAGGGGAAACAGCGAAAAAGAGCCCGTGGGACCGGGTGCCTCAGAGATGAAGGCCAAGGTGGCCGGAGGCACCTCCGGCGTGGCCAGCGGACTTAAGGAGTATGAGCTGACTTTGCAGGTAACAAAAAAACTCCGGGACGAGCTTATTGCCAGAGGCTATGAGGTGCTCATGATCCGGGAGTCCAACGATGTAAATATCAGCAATGCCGAGAGGGCCGCCATGGCAAATGATGCCCAGGCGGACGCCTTTGTCCGGATTCACGCCAACGGCTCCGAGAGCAGCTCGGCAAACGGTATTATGACCATCTGCCCCACGGCGTCCAATCCCTATACTCCCGGCATTTACACAGACAGCCGCGCCCTCTCCGACGCTGTCCTTAACCATATGCTCTCCTGCACCGAGGCAGCCAGCAAAGGCGTCTGGGAGACGGATACCATGAGCGGCATCAACTGGTGTACCGTGCCGGTGACTATTGTGGAGATGGGCTTTATGACAAATCCCGACGAGGACGCGAAAATGGCCACAGAGGAATACCAGAAGCTTCTGGTACAGGGCATCTGCGACGGGCTGGACGAATACTTTGGCGTGTGAATTCCCCTTACTGTAATTCCTCCAGCAGAATTTCAGCTTCCTTTTTCTCTTTCAAGGCCTGGGCCTTCATTTCCTTTTTCCGTCTGGTCATGAGGCCCCCGATACGGCCTGTCTCTTTTGCGGAGAGGGATTTCCATCCCGCCTCCTTTACCTGTTCCAGAAGTCCCAGCTCCTCCGCAATCTCATACTTTAACTGCTCTTCCGGTTCCAGATTGTCCCAGTCAATTTTCTTTTCCTTTTTCTTAGACATGAACGACGATACCCCTTTCCTGGATTTTACGCTGCGGCTTCCAAAAAACCGGAGCCGCAGCCGTTTCTCCCAAAGAGTATCGCCATTCCTTTCCAGATTTATACAATTATTTTTGTCAGTTTTCCGGCATTATAATGGCCGCGATAATATAAACCAGCAGACCCGACCCTACGCCGCAGATGGTCAGAATTACCCAGATCAGACGAATCACCGTCGGATCAATATTAAAATACTCGCCGATGCCTCCACAGACGCCGCAGATCATCTTATTAACCGCTGATTTTCTTAAATGTTTCTCCATAACACTGCCTCCTATTCCAGTTCCGCATCCTCCCTACAGGCTGATGCTGTTTTCCATTTCCGCATTTATAGGTTTATGGTGTTCCCCCCAGGAAGCTGACCCGGATGGTGCCCACGGCGCAGTCCAGCTCTACTTTCCTGTCTGTGTGGTGGTTGACCTCCTCCGTGCGGCCGATACCGGCGTAAGAATGGTCTCCCAGAAGAACCTCTCCGATAGCGCTTCCGATCTCATAGCTGTAGTCCTCATAGGCGCCTGCCAGGCTGATATCCAGTTCTCCAGCTCCACATTCACCCTGAAGCTTTGTACCGGAAAATTCTCCCAGCCAGATTCTTCCCGCGCCGGCTTCAAGCTCTGCCTTCTCCCTGGCCTCTATCTGCTGCACATGGCATTCTCCTGCTCCCATCTGCAGCGTTACTTCCGCTGCCTTTAAGGTGGACGCCTCCATATACCCGGCTCCCATCTGCACAGTTATCTCTTCAAATTCCTTTTCTGGAAGGTACACTACCAGGGTAATATCCCTCATTTTATTCCTTCTCTTATCCTCCAGGTGCAATTCCTTCTCTTCCACCCAGCACTGGAAATAATTCAAGGTGTCCTGGGCCAGAACACGGATGGTGTTCTCCTGGTGGGGAATTATCCAGATCTTTCCGTGGCTGATGGCTATATCCAGCTCTTCTATTTTCTCTGTAATAGTCTGGTCATACTCATAACTTCCGCCGGGGACTTCCCCTATTTCTCCGTATTTCCAGTCATGATCGTATTCCCCTCCGTGATGGCCATAATCGTCCAGCCATTCATCCGGATCCAGTACCTCATCCAGATCGTCCACATCATCCAGGAAATCATCCAGCTCCTCCAGAGAGGTTAGCCTGGTATTTCGCAGATTATGCCACCGGTCCAGATGCACAATGTTCAGATACTGCCCCGGCCTGGCGCCCATGGCGGTTCCGATTCCAAGCATAACGATTCCAAGCATAAGAGAGCCCCCGCATATAGCCAGGCAGACCTTTACAAACTTCTTCATCTCTGCGCCGCCTCCTTTCTTTTCCGAAAGGGATAACTAAACAATCCCACGATTCCCCGGATAAGCCAGGGAAAAACCTTTACACAAAGCCAGCCGCCTGCTATCAGAACCAGCATCCCTGCGGCCAGCATCAGAAATCCAACGCCGGCCATAGCCATTCCCACGGCCGGAAGCAGAAAAATCCTGGAAAACCCTGCCACAATCATCACAATCCCCACAACAGGAATCACAAACGCCACCACACCCACAGCTATGAGTATTCCAAGAACAGCGCCCAGAATGCCTATAATCACTCCCACAAGGGCCAATCCCAGCGGCAGAATCACCGGCGACAGCAGAAGGCATAAAAGGATGATACTGACAATCTTCCATCCGCTGTCATTTTTTTGCTGCGCTCTGGAATTCCCCCGTCCCTGGCCTCTTCCGGCGCCTGGGTCCGCTGTCCTTGGGCCAAGCTCCTGGCTGGATGTAAAACGGTTATCCCGGTATCCCCTCTCGGAGAATTCCCCGTCGTTTTCCCCCAGTCCTGCCTGGATGGTTGCGGCCACCTTCTGGGGACTTCCCAGCTCCCGGATAATCTCCTCCTCGTTTTCGGGCCCTGCGTCGTCAAAATAATCCCTGTAATACTGCAGGGCCTCCCTCCGCTCGCTCTCGGAAATATTCTGCAGCAAAGCCTCCAATTCCCGCAAAAATTCTTCCTTTCTCATGTCTCAATCCCCCGCAAAAATAAGTGATATTTTGGTTACATAGCTTTTCCACTCTCTCCGGTACAGCTCAAGCTGGGCGACCCCGGCTTCCGTGATCTTGTAATACCGCCGGTTTCTTCCCCCAAACTCCATATCGTAGACTTCCAGACAACCGTCTTTTTGTAGCCTCCTAAGGACCGGGTACAAAGTGGATTCAGAGATTTCAATCGCCTGCCTCACATCCTGGGTGATCTTGTATCCGTAGGTGCCGCCCAATTCCTTGGACACAACCGCCAGCACAATGGCATCCAGGAGGGCTGCGCCTGTATTAAATACCATGCAATCCTCTCCTCTGTTTCCATGTGATATTGAAATATAATATTATTAAGATGGTTATATTATATATTATATAATATAATTTTGTCAACACCATTAAGAAAAGCTTAATAAATCATAAAAAGTGTCCCTCTGAAATGATTTCTGTTCATCATCCCAGAGGGACATCCCTTTACCACTGTCCGCCGGCTGTTTCAATATTATCATAGCAAACTGAAGGTGGGAATATCTGTTTTCTAATCTCTTCTCTTAAAATAATCCAGAATCCAGAACACAGCCGGCTTAAAAATCCTGTAAAGGCAATATCCGGTCATTCCCCCCATTACATTTGTAATCAGATCTGTGATATCCGAAGATCTGAAGCCGTTGAGGAGCGGCTGCAATAGTTCGATGCATAAGCTCATCAGAAAGCAGTAAAATACTGTTCTGCAAAATGAATCCCTTTTATTCCAGGTTAGGGGAAACAGGAAACCAAACGGTACGGTCATAATGACGTTTAGCCCTACCTGCCTGAAAAAATCCCCTCTCCCCTCTGAAACATCAATAAACGGCACCAGATTCATAGGCGTATAGGGATGATTCCAGACAAAGGGGATGGATGTTATTACCGGCATTAAAGTAAAATAAAGCACAAAAACAAGATAAATATACATAAGCGTATTGACAAGCAGCCTGTCCCTGCCTTTGGCCTTCCACTTTCCGTATAACACAAAAATATAGACCAGAGCCAGAACCAGAAAATCTATCAGATATTTCATAGCAACCTTTCTTTTAAAGTATGATTTACCAGCTTGATTTTATTATGCTTTGCTGGTAAAGCCAATTCACCAATCATGCACTATATATTTCTCTTTACATTAAGCAGATTCATCAATGCTTCCTGTAACACTCTTGAAACGTTAATTCCGGCATGTTCAGCTTCATAATTCAGCCAACTGGGAAGCGCTACATTTCTCCTCACAGTTTTTGTATCAACTTTTTTTCTATACTCACAGAAATCAACATCTACATATGTTAAAACACCTTTAGTGAAATCAATCCCCTCTGTATCCTGCTTTACTTTTTCAATAGCAGCATTTTGATCTGATGGCACAGGAAGCCCTTCTTTATTATCTTCCATTGAAATTCCAGCCAATCCAATAGCGTCTCTGGCCATCTCGATAGCATCTGCAAATGTATCGCCTTCCGTAAAAATCTCCATATCGGGAACACAGACCAGAAAAGAATGTTCAGACCCATCATTTGTATTTAATATAAAAGCTGGATAAACCTGTTTCATATCGTTCACTCCTTATAATAACTTCCATTTTCCAAGTATCATTCTCGCCAGATTTTCATTGATCTCTTTATGTCCTGGAACCTTTTCTATATCACTGTCCCTTCTGTATATATCATTATTTCCACCATGTCTTTCAAAAGAAAATCCTGCATCTTCCAGTATCTTAATCAAATCTCTTTGTTTCATTAGTATTTCTCTCCCGCCTTTATATTATACACACTAATTACACAACAGTCAATGTATTTATACACAACTTTTTCTGTAAATAAATTATGCCGCAAAACCCGGCCTGTTTCTCCTCCCGGACTTTGCGGCATCTGCAATATTCTCAATTTTATGGAATCTTTTCATCCGCTCCCTAATGGATCGTCCCGTCCAGATCCCAAAGATCTTCCCACCCGGAAGCTCCCGGCCACAGGAATACCTGCCCCTTCACCAGACGGCAGTTTTTGTCTGCCCCGGCTATGCGCTCCATCTCCGCCTCTGTCAGCGGATCCTCGGTAATACACCTTAAGTTGCCCATGTACTGTGGCTTCTTTACCGAGAAGGGAATGGGAATCTGCCCTCTCTGCACAGCCCATTTCAGGCAGATCAAGGCTGGATGTACCTGGTGGGCCCTGGCGATCTCCTCAATCTCGGGCATTTCCATGTCCACCACATCCTCCGCCGTCTTGTCACGCTCCGGCCGGGAGGGGGAGCCTATAGGACAGAATCCCACCGGCTGGATCTGATGGGCGCAGGCGTAGTCAAAGAGTTCCTGCTGCTGGAAAGCGGGATGGCACTCCAGCTCCAGGGCCGCAGGCTTAATCCGGCAAAGGGGCAGCACCGCCTCCAGCTTGGGAATGGTCATATTGGACATGCCGATATGCCGCACCAGCCCGTCGTCCACAAGCTTCTCACACTGACGCCAGGTATCCATAAACTCCTCCACGGAGAAGGGTCTGGAATCCGGGTTCCTGGAATCCCCGTCGCACCCGGGCGCGTGATAATTGGGGAAGGGCCAGTGTACAAAGTACAGATCTATGTAGTCAAGCTTCAGATTTTCCAGGCTTCTCCTACAGGAGGCCTCCACCTGGCGGTGGTTGTCATTCCAGACCTTGGAGGTGATAAACAGCTCCTCCCTGGTCACAACGCCCTCTGCCAGCAGCTTTTCCAGGACTTCGCCTACCCGGTCCTCATTCTGATAGACCTCCGCGCAGTCCAGCAGACGGTAACCGCCCTGGACAGCGCCGTATACCGCCTCAGCCACTGCGTCCGGGCCGTATTTGTCCGAGCCGAAGGTGCCAAGTCCCAGAGCCGGCATTTCCGCGCCGGTGTAGAGCTTCCTCTTTGGCACAATGGCCGGATTTATTCTCTCACTCATACTTATTCCTCCATTCCAGTTCCGCTTCCGCCGGATTTACTCAAAGACAACCGCTACCTTGCCGCACTGGCCGCCTGCCATAAGGGAGTACGCCTCGTCGGCCTTCTCCAGGGGAAATTCGTGAGTAATCAGATCCTCGGGATGGATTCCCCAGCGGACAAGACGCTCCACCAGCTCCTCCATTCTCCACAGAGAGGTTACCCAGGAGCCGTAGATGGTTTTCTGGCCGTGCATAATGTCGGGGCTGGGCTCAAAGGTGCAGGTATTTCCCTCGCCCACAAACACGATTTTTCCCCAGTCCCTGGTGGCGCGGATGGCCAGCTGGCGGCCCGCGTCGCTGGCGCTGGCGTCAATGGCCCGCTCCACGCCCTGGCCGCCGGTGGCTTTGCGGATATTTTCCAGGGTATCCGCGCCGGGTTTAAATACCTCGTCCACCAGACCCAGCTTCTTTGCCAGGTCGATGCGGTAATCGTTCATCTCTACACCGATAAGTTTATTGGCGCCCATGGCCTTTGCCACCATCAGCGCGGCCAGGCCCACAGGCCCAAGGCCTGTCACAAGCACGGCGTCGTTTCCGCACACGCCGATCTTCTCAATGGCCTCATACACCGTGCCGAATCCGCAGGCCACCTGGGCTCCGTCCTTGTAGGTCAGCTCGTCGGGCAGCGCAATCAGATCCTTTTCATCCGCCAGAATATAGGGAGCCATGCCGCCGTTCCTCTGCCAGCCGTATGCCGCCCTGTGCTTGCTGCGACAGGAAATAAAATAGCCTCTCCGGCAGTCGTTGCAGACGCCGCAGCCGGAAATATGATAGACGATCACCCGGTCGCCCTTCTGAAACCTTTTGAGGCCCTCTCCCTCCTCCACAATAATACCGCAGGGCTCATGGCCTGCCACCATGCCGGGAATGTACCCTTCCGCGCCTTTTCCCGTGTGCTCCCGGTAAATGCAGCGGATATCGCTTCCGCAGATGGTCGTAGCCTTGGTCTGAATCAGTACCTGGCCGTGGCCCGGCTTTGGAATGTCAAATTCCTTCAGCTCCACCGTGCTGTTGCCTGGCAGAATTGCACCCATCATTTTTTCCATGTCTTTTTCCTCCGTTTCTCTGTCCGCAGGCAGTATATACGGGCAAAGCCTGCGCGTTTATGCCGCCTGTCTGGTATTTTCATTATAGCGGTTTTGCATTCCGATAGGAATAGAAAAAGCAGACATTTTCCATATTTTTTTGTCGTGTTTTCGAAGGTTTGCAAAATAACCGCAGCTACTCTATTGACCGCAACAGCTCCAGCCTTCTTCTCCACATCGGTTAATCGGGATAATTTTATTTTGGTATGATTAACACCACTTTGAATCCACCATATTCACTATGGTCTATTAAAATTTCTCCCTTATGCCCTTTTATAATCTGTTTCACAATAAGCAGTCCCAGACCGTGCCGCTGTTGGGTGGTATTTGTATCACAGATCATATAATGGGGCGTATTGTTCAGCCTGTCAATCTGTTCGTCGGAAGCTCCTATACCGTTATCTTCAACAAAAATCCTACAGGTATTGTTATCCTCAACAACGGACACATAAATCACACACCCCTTTTCATTGTGGTTTATGCTGTTCTGAATAAGGTTTGATACTGCGCGTTTCAGCAAATCCTTATCCGCATTAATGTAACAGGCAGACAGAGTATCGGCGGTTTTCCATGCAATCGGAAATTTATCGTCAATATTTGTGTTCATAAAATCCACAATAACCTGCCGGATAATGGATATTGCATTTTCCTGCTTCATTATCAGGGGCTGCATATCATATTCAAGCCTGGAAGCGAGATTGAGGTCGTTAATCAGATCTTTCATCCGGCTGCTTTGCTTTACCATGACAGCGGCTTTTTTGCGCTCCATCTCCGACAGATTTTTTGAATTTTCCAACTGTCCGGCGTAACCCATAATCATTGACAGCGGCGTTCTGATATCATGGGAAACACCCGCGATCCAGTTTGCCCTTGCGGTTTCTTTTTTTCGCAGCAGTTCAGCCTGCATTTGTAATATTTCCGATGTTTTATTGATTTTTTCCGCCAATTCAGAAAACACGCCTTTTTCTTTCATATGGACAGGACTGCCGTCTGACAAACTCTGTATTCCATTTATTATCGGCCTGATGGAACGTAACAGCTTTGAATCAACGGCAACATATATGAGGAAAATCAAGACCATATTGACAGCCAGAATAAGTATTGTATTTTGGGGTAAATCTGCAATAAAGCTATAGTCCCAGCTTGCCCTCGTATGCTTCCAGAATCTGTCTTTGGGAAATCCTAATACCAATAATCCGTTCTGGGCTTCTCCCGTAAAAGTGGGATATCCGTCTATATAGCCCCGCGTCAGCTCGGCTATATCCGGTAATGAATACTGCATAGGAAGATTTCCTGGCAGATTATCTGTCTGCCATACAACCTGCCGGGTATCATTGTCAATAAGGAAAGCCCAGGCATTCTCTTCTTTTAGTCTGGCCGTTACATCATCAGATACAAAATAGCCGCTGTCTGTTAACTGCAATGCGGCCCCCGTATGCTCCGCCATATCCCACGGAGAAAATGTTGACGTATTTCTTACAAAGACTACCGCAAAAAAGGCAATATTCAAAGTAATAAGAAGTATTGTGCTTAAACTCATGATCCCCACAAAGCGGCGTATTAGTTTTGGAATACTTTTCATGCTATTTCCCCTTTATCATTAATTTATAACCTAACCCCCTGACCGTAACCAGCGAAACGGGGTGCGAGGGATTTTGTTCTATTTTTTCCCGGATACGGCGTATATGGGCCATTAAAGAATTTTCATATCCAAAGGGATTGTCGCCCCATGCCGCTTCGCACAATGCGTCAATCGTCACAATACGCCCGGCATTACGGTATAAGGCAGACAGTAAATCATGTTCTTTTGCCGTCAATGGAATGTGTTCACCGTTTTTTATGATTTCAGCGCGGGAAAAGTCAATCTGGCTGCCGTGTAAGCATACAAGAGGATTTTCATCTTTGTAGCTTCTGCGTAAAATTGCCATGACGCGAAACAAAAGCTCTTTTGGCAAAAAGGGTTTTACGATATAATCATCAGCCCCTAAACCAAAGCCTTTGCATTTATCATCCTCTTCGCCCCGGGCAGTAAGAAAAAGAATAGGGTAATCGCTGCCTTTCCTTAACTGTTCCATTAACTCAAACCCGTTACCGTCAGGAAGCATTACGTCAAATACCGCTAATTCCGGGCGGGATTTTTCAGCCTGTTCCATAGCTTCTCTCACATTTTTTGCAGTTTTGACATTTTGAAATCCGTATTCAATTAAAATAGACAAAACCATATCCAGAAGCTCCTGTTCATCATCAACGACCAGTATACGTTTATTCAGCAGATAATCTTCATTCATCGTACAATCCCCTTTCACATCTGCATCATACTTTCTTTGTTATTTTATCATATCATTGTGAATTTTTTCTGGATTTCTGAAAATGTAAGGTAAATGTAAGGCAAAGAGAATGTTGCTGTAAGGCTGCTCCTGTATCATGTAAGCAATGAAAGGAGATGTTTCTATGAATTACATGATTACAACAAAACAGCTGACTAAAAAATACAAATCTTTTGTCGCTGTAAATAACGTTTCGCTGAACATTCGGAAAGGCAGTATTTACGGCTTTCTGGGTCCCAACGGTGCGGGAAAATCCACTACGATGAAAATGCTCTTGGGATTGACTGCGCCCACAAAAGGCAGTTTTACCATCGACGGAAAGCAGTTTCCCAATGACCGCCTTTCCATTTTGAAAGAAGTAGGTTCCTTTATCGAATCGCCCTCTTTTTATGCAAATCTGACAGGCAGAGAAAACCTTGACATTATCCGCCGCATTTTGGGACTTCCCAGAGATTCCGTTACGGACGCATTGGAGCTTGTGGGGCTTTCTGAATTTGGCGGGCGGCTTGCAAAAAAATACTCCCTGGGGATGAAGCAGCGGCTGGGACTTGCCGGAGCTTTGCTTGGCAGACCGCCTGTTTTGATTTTAGATGAACCTACAAACGGACTTGACCCGTCCGGCATACATGAAATCCGGAATCTGATTAAATCGCTGCCCGGTCTTTACGACTGTACGGTTCTTATTTCTTCCCATATGCTGTCTGAAATCGAGTTAATGGCAGACGATATAGGAATCCTCAATCACGGTCGTTTGCTGTTTGAGGGCAGCCTGGACGAATTACGAAAGAACGCATTACAGTCCGGATTTGCTGCGGATCATCTGGAAGATATGTTCCTGTCTATGGTTGATAAAGACAATGCGGGCAGAAAGCGGAGGGCGAAGCTATGAAGACATTTACCATGGAGCTTAGAAAAGAAAAACGCACGGGCATTATTCCGTTCATGCTTGCAGTCGGCATTTTGGGGGCGGCATACGCCTTTGCCTTTTTCCTTGTTCAAAAAGACACGCTTTTAAATCTGCCCTTAGCGCCTATGGACGTGCTGCTTACGCAGATGTACGGCGTGATTATGGTTCTGAATATGTTCGGTATCATCGTCGCCGCCTGTATGATTTACAATATGGAATTTAAGGGAAATGCCGTTAAAAAAATGTATATGCTCCCTGTGCGTGTTCCGGTGATGTACTTTTGCAAATTTCTGATATTAACTACTATGCTCTTTCTTGCAATGGTTTTTCAGAATCTGGCGCTTACCAGAATTGGTCTGACGGATTTACCCCAGGGCTCATTTGAATTTGAGACGCAGCTGGCTTTTGCCGCATATACGTTTATTACGTCAATGCCCGTATTATCTCTTATGGTTTTCCTATCTTCCCGCTCACCCAATATGTGGGTGCCTCTTGGTATCGGTGTTGCAGGATTTTTAAGTGGTATGGCATTGGCTTCGCCGGATAATGTTCTGCTCTTAATACATCCCTTTGTGATTATGCTGAAACCCGCTGCCGCCATGAATATACAGCCGAATACTATAGTTGTGGTTTTTTCGCTGGTTGAAACAGCCGGTTTCCTTTTTTTCGGATTATGGGCTGCTGAATACCTGCGCTATGAATAAGGAGGTGTAGAATATGCGCTTTTGGGAATTACTTAAAATCGAGTTCGGGAAAGTAAAACGAGGTAAAATAATCCCTCTGATTTTTATCGCTCCGCTGCTGGTGGTGGCTTCCGGCGTAGCCAGCCTGCAAAATTATTTTTCGCCGGAATATACAGATGCATGGGCGGCTATGTTCATTCAGAGCGCGTTGGTTTATGCCTATTATCTGCTTCCCTTCAGCATGATCGTTGTGTGCGTGATGATTGCGGGACGCGAAACGGCAAACAACGGAATTTTGAAAATGTTAGCCCTGCCCGTCAGCCGTTATGCCCTGTCAGCCGCAAAATTCTGCGTGCTTCTCTTTTATTTGTTAATGGAAATGGCTGTTTTTCTTATTGTTTTTGTGATAACAGGCTTCCTTGCAGCCAGCAATACAGGAATTACGGAAGCATTGCCGCTTATGTATTTATTGAAGTGGTGTGCCGGACTATTTTTTACTATGCTCCCCGGTGCGGCGGCAATGTGGGCAATTACGGTACTATTTGAAAAACCGTTGCTGTCCGTGGGTTTAAATCTGCTTCTTGTTATCCCCGGCGTATTAATGGCAAATACACCCCTTTGGGTTGTCTACCCTTATTGTTACAGCGGTTATCTGGTTTCCTACTCCCTGCATGATTTTACGGCAAAGGGGGGGAGCGCCGGTTTTAACCTGTTCCCATTTTTACCATGTGCACTTCTGGTTTTTGTGTTGGCGCTTACAGCGGCGGTGAAATGTTTTGGAAAAAAGGAAATGAGGTAAGGGATGGAAAAGGAGCCACAAAACACGCCATCCCGCGCATTTTATGGCTCCTCTCCCGGATATCCCTGTTTCGCTGCTATTTAATTACCTTTATGACAGACTTCACAATATCCGCCTTATTCTTCACGCTCTTATCCATGGCGTTTTGCACGTCATCCAGGGGGAATACGTCGGTTACAATCCCCTTCAGATTTACCTTGCCCTGGGCCACAGCCTCAATGGCCATGGGGTAAATATGACGGTAACGGAACACGGTCTTAAAGGTGAGCTCCTTGTCAAGGGCCAGGCCGACAGGCAGGGTCAGCTCGCCTGTGGCGGAATAGCCCACCAGCACAATGGTAGCACCTTTCTTGGTGAAATGAATAGCCTGGCGGGTGGTAATCTCGGAGCCTGCGGCCTCGATAACCAGGTCTGCGCCTTTTCCGTCTGTCAGCTTAAGAATCTCTTCTACAGTGTCCTTCTCTTTGCCGTTGATAACGTCTGTGGCTCCAAGCTCCAGGGCCTTCTCCAGACGCTTCTGCATCACGTCCACCACAATAACGCGTGATACGCCCATGGCCTTTAAAGCCATCATGGATACCAGGCCGATGCACCCTGCGCCTGTCACTACGGCAGTCTGGCCGGCCTGTGCGCCGCCCTGTCTGGCTGCGTGGAAGCCTACGGCCAGGGGCTCGATAAGGGCCGCCTCCATGGTGTCCATGTTATCGGGAATCTTAAAGCACAGGGCTGCCTCATGGGCTACATAGTCCTGGAATACGCCGTCTACTGGCGGTGTGGCAAAGAAAATCACGTCCGGGCACAGATTGTAGCGGCCGGTCTTGCAGAATTCGCACTTGCCGCAGGTCTTTCCCGGCTCCAGGGCTACCCTGTCGCCTACCTTTAAGTGGGTTACCGCAGAACCTGTCTCCACCACGGTGCCCCCGGCCTCATGGCCCAGCACAAAGGGGGGCTTTACAATGTTTGCGCCGATTCCGCCATGCTCATAATAATGCAGATCGGAACCGCATACGCCCACGTACTCTATCTTCACCAGCACCTCGTCCGCCTGGGGTTTGGGAATGTCCCGTTCCGTAAGCTCAATTTTGGCAACATCCGTCATAACAGCAACTCTCATTTTACCTTCCATATCTTTGTTTCCTCCTATTCTGGTTCCGCATCTGGCCTCCCAAACCCCTGGGGTCTGGAAGAATTTCCGGCTGCTCTGCATCCTGAAATCCTTCCGGGGCTTTGTACGGCCATATGCTGTTTTTTAGTTTCCATATTTTATACGCCAAGGCCTAAGCGGCGCAAAAGCTCCTCGTTGGACATATCCACTTTCCTCTCGTACCCTGGCAGAGGGAAGAAATTCTCGTGGATGGCGTCTATGTACCACTGGGCCTGGGGCGCGTACTCGTGGTCGTACTCAAAGGCCGGGGTGATCCAGTTGCGGGCGCCCACTACCACAGGGGGGCCGTCCAGATAGTCGAAGGCCAGACGGGTAATGTTTTCCGCCATGTCGTTTAAGATGCTTCCCCTTGTGACGGCGTCGCTGGTCAGCAGAATGAAACCGGTCTTTTTCACCGATTCCACCACCTTCTCATAGTGGAAGGGCACCAGGCTTCTGGCGTCGATAATCTCCGCCGATACGCCAAACTCCTTCTCCAGGCGGTCTGCGGCCTCAAGGGCCCGGTACAGGGTGGCTCCCGCGCTTAGGATAGTGACATCTTTTCCTTCACGCTTGATATCCGGCTCCCCAATGGGAATCTCATAGTATTCCTCCGGCACGCCCCCCTCGTGGAACATCTCGCCCATGTCGTAAATCCGCTGGCACTCAAAGAATACCACCGGGTCCGTGCCGGACAGAGCGCTGTTCATAAGGCCCTTGGCGTCGTAGGGCGTAGCCGGGATCACTACCTTCAGCCCCGGAATATGGGATACCAGGGAGGAGGGATCCTGGGAGTGCTGGGCCCCGTACTTGGAACCGATGGTGGCCCGAAGCACCACGGGAACCTTTAAGGCCCCGCCGCTCATGGCCTGCCATTTTGCCATCTGATTAAAGATTTCATCCCCGGCACAGCCCAGGAAATCCGCGAACATCAGTTCAACTACCGCCCGTCCGCCCGCCATGGCATAACCCACGGCGGAGCCCACGATAGCGCTCTCGGAAATGGGGGCGTTAAACATCCTGTGGTAGGGAAGGGCCTCCGTAAGCCCTCTGTACACCGAGTAGGAGCCGCCCCAATCCCGGATATCCTCCGCATAGGACACCATGGTGGCGTCCTTCTGAAAGCCCGCCAGAACAGCCTCAAAGAGGGCGTCCCGGATCTGCACCACCTTTGTCTTTGACAGCTCATTGCCCTGGGCGTCGTACCCAGAGCGGCTGCGCTTTGCAATCTGTTCTAGTCTGGGATTTCCCGCAAGCTCCTTTACCTCCGGCTTCTCGTCAGAGAGATTTTCCACCCGCTGGTTGGAGAACAGCACATTCTCCACATACCCCGGATTTGCAGTAAAATCATTCAGAGGAGAAATAACCGGGTCGCTGGCCAGCAGGAAGATCTTTTCATTCTCCTCCTCAATCTGGCTGCGGATGGCCGAAAGCTCCTCCTCTGTAGCTGCCCCTGCCTCCACAAGACTCCTGGCAAAGGCCGGGATAGCGTCCTGCTCCTCCCAGGCGGCAAACTCCTCTTTTGTCCGGTAGGAGGGATTCTGATCCGAGGTGGAATGGCCGGTGAGACGGTAGGTCATGACCTCCAGGAGCACAGGGCCCCCTTCCTCCTCCAGAATCTTCTTCTTTCTCCGGTAGGCGTCGATAACCGCCAGGGGATTGTAGCCGTCCACCCGCTCCGCGTGAAGCTGTGTGGGGGACACGCCGGCGCCAAACCGGGCAGCCTCCCGGTAGGCCATGGTCTCCCCTCTGGTCTGGCCTCCCATGCCGTAGGAATTGTTTGCAACGTTAAAGAGAATAGGAAGGCCTCCCTTGTTGTAGCCCTCCTCCCACAGCTTCGCATACTGGTCCATGGCGGCAAAATTGATGGATTCCCACACCGGGCCCCTGCCCATGGCGCCGTCTCCAATATTTGCCACCACGATTCCCTCTTTCCGGTTACACTTTTTAAAGAGGGCCGCCCCGGCAGCCGTGCAGGCGGACGCGCCTACAATGGCGTTGTTGGGATAAATGCCAAAGGGCACGAAAAAGGCGTGCATGGAGCCTCCCAGCCCGTGGCCGAATCCGATATTTTTGGCGAAAATCTCCGCCATGATTCCGTAGAGGAAAAACGCCCGGGCCTGGTGATGGATATCCTCCCCGGCAAAATGCTGCCGGATCACTTTGTACTGGGCTCCTCCATGATAGGTTTCCATAATGTGAAGCAGGGTCTCGTCGGATAGCTTGCGAATAGCCGAATAGGCCTTTGCAATGATTTCATGATGGCCTCTGTGGCCTCCAAAGACAAAGTCATCCCGATTAAGAAGGAACGCCTCCCCCACGGCGTAAGCCTCCTCTCCGATAGCCAGATGGGCCGGCCCTGTGTAGGAGAAGGTATGCTCCTTGTATTTGCCATAGATCTTGATGGAGTGAAGCATTTCCTCAAAGGTCCGTATCACATACATGTCATGATAGACTGCCAGCAGATCCTCCCTTGTAAGGTTTCCCTCCCTAAGCTCCTGTTCTGCTGTCTTGTTATATACGTTTAGGGGAATATCCTGAAATGTGATCTTCCCCTTTCCCCGCACCTGGGCGGGATCCACAAACATCGATTTCGGCATTTCTTTTTTGTTCCTCCATTATGTCGCAGAGCGTCTGTCTCTTTGGACAGTTTCCGCCGTGTCCAAGATTCACGCGCCATATTATGCTGCTCCTATGGTTCTACGCCTGGGAAACTGTCTCACAGACTCTCTGCCTGTCTTCTGTCATATACCGCGCCGTCTCTTAAAAACAGGTTTAATACATTGGAGGCGGCTCCTATTGCACCGATATGAGGGCCTAAGCTTGAGGTGCGCACTTCCACCCGGGACGCGCCGTACGCCTGGCCGCTCTCTATAAACTGCTTCAGCTCCCGGATAAACATCCGGCTTCCGTCCACGATCTTGCCGCTGACGAAAATAACCTCCGGATCCAGGATGCCGGTTACACCGCAGAGGGCTCCCCCTGCCCGGCGCACCACATCCCCCAGAATTTCCTGGGCTTTCCGGTCGCCGTTTTCCGCCGCCTCAATAACCGTATAAAAATTGATGTGCTCCACATGGCCGTACACCATGTCGAACATCATGGAGTATTCCCCCGGTTTCAAGGCAGCCACCATCTCCTTGGCCCGTTCCCCTATGGCCCGCTGGCTGGCGATGGTGTTAAGGCAGCCCTTTTTTCCGCATTTGCAGGGATACCCCTGGGGCTCCACAATCATATGTCCCAGGTCCCCGGCTCTGCCGTGGCTGCCGTTATATAGCTGATGATCTACTACAATGGCCGCGCTGACCTCATGTCCGAAATCCACAAACACAAAATTCTTGATATTGGCGGCGTTTCCCACCATTTTCTCTCCCAGGGCCTTGGCATAAACACTGTTCTCAAATACCACAGGAAGCTCAAAGGTGCGGGCCAGAAGCTCTTCCAGCCCCTTCTCCCCCCATCCGCACAGGTATTCCCGCAGGGAGGGATGGGACGCTGCCTCACTGCCTCCGGTGGTGCTGATTCCGATTCCCAGGATCTGGCTTTTACGCATGCCGGATTCCTCTATGAGTGTCCGCAGCATACGGACAAGCATATCCGCAAAGGTTTCGCCTCTCATATGCGCATGGATGTCATGGCTGCGCTCGCAGACAAGGCCAGCCTTCAGATCCATGAGTATGGCGTCCATGCGGTAGTTGTCAATATCCACGCCGATAATATATCCGGCCTGGTAGTTAAACCGCAGGAGCTTGGGGGGCTTCCCCCCCGTGGATTTACCCTTGGCGTAGTCGCACACGATTCCCTGGGCAATAAGCTCCTCCGTAATTTTCATGACCGTGGGCAGGGAGAGCTGGGTCTGTCTGGCAAGCTCTGCCCTGGATATGGCGTCGCTTTGACGAATCAGCTCCAATACATTGTTTTTGTTGATTCCATTGATTACTCTCTGATCTACTTTCACATAACCATCCTCTTTTTCCGAATTACACGATGCAGGGGCCAGAATTTTCCAGACCCGCAATACTTCTATAATACCATCAAAAGAAGCCAAAAACAATTCCATTTCCCAAATTACCCACCCCAGGTATTTTCCTCGTGTCTGCAAATGGGCGTTAGCCAGGTGTTCAGACCGCCTATAACTGCTGATACTCCATCAGCAAGGTCTCCTCGTGTCTTGCAAGGTTTAAGTACTTTTTATATAAAGTCTCGTATTTCTTTGCATTCTCCGGGTTGGGCATGTACTCCTTACAGAAGCCCATGGTCATATTTTCGTTGGCTTTCAGTATATTGGGGTAAATCCCCGCCGCCGTAGCCGCACAGATGGCCGCTCCCGTGGCGCTGCACTGGTTGTCGTTGGACACCAGAATGGGGCGCTTGATGGCGTCCGCCATCATCTGCATAATGTAGGGAGATTTCTTGGCGATGCCCCCCACCACAATAACGCCGTCAATCTGGATTCCCCTGGTGACAAAGGTGTCAAAGATGCGCTTGGAGCCGAACACAGCCGCCATGGCCAGGGCCGCGTACATCTGAGGCGCCGTGGTTCCCAGGGACAATCCGCTTATCATACCCTTCACGTACTCATTGATCTTGGGATAGCGCCGTCCGTTGAGCCAATCCAGAGCCACCAGGTCAAGATCCGGATCGATCTTTTCTGCCTGGGCCTCAATGCGGGCAATAAGCTTCCTATAATAGCTCTGCTCCTGGGCTTCCTTCTGCTCCTCAGTGAGGATATCCGTCTGGGACAGGAAATCCCGTACGGACCACATAAGCACCCTGCGAAACCACGAGAACATGTCTCCGAAAGCCGCCTGGCCGGACTCGATGCCAATATACCCGGGCACGATGGAATTCTCCGCCTGGCCGCAGATATCGGTGATATCCTTTCCCCTCAGCACATCCCTGCACTCCACCATCATGTCCACGGTGGAGGTTCCGATGACCTTGACCAGATAACGCGGCTTCACCCCTGCGCCGATGGCCGCCGCATGGGCGTCAAAAACGCCGACTCCCACAATGGCTTCCGGGCTGACTCCCAGCTCTTCTGCCCAGTGGGGCGTGATGCTGCCAATAACGGTACCGCTGGTACTGGGGGCCGTGTAGCCATCCGCCACCTGGGCCAGATAGGGATCCAGCCTCTCCAGCACCTCCCTTGCGGGAAGTCCCCCAAAATCGCTGTGCCAGAAGGCCTTGTGCCCGGCTCCCGTGGCGTTTCGCACGAGATTCGCCGGCTCTGTCTTTCCCGTCAGCACGGCGGGAATCCAGTCGCTGTGCTCCACCCAGGAGACGGCCGCCTCACAGACTGCGGGGGCGTGTCTCCTGGCGTGGAGAATCTTGGCCCAGTACCACTCCGCGGAGTAGGTTCCCTGATAGCGGGTGTAATCCTCATCCCCATATTCCGACAGGGCCCGGTTCACCTCCGCCGCCTCCTGGATGGCGGAGTGATCCTTCCACATGTAGAACATGGCGTCGGGGTTTTCCGAAAACTCTGGCAGCATGGCCAGAGGAATGCCCTTTTCATTCACCGGAGCCGGGGTGGAGCCTGTGGTATCCACCGCCAGCGCTACCACCGATTTCCCGGCTTCGCTTCCTGCCTCCTCCAGCGCTGCCTTCACACAGCTTCGCAACGCCTCCAGGTAATCCTGAGGATGCTGGCGGAACACATTTTTCAAAGGATCGCAGTACATGCCCTTTGACCAGCGGGGATACTCGCATTCCCCTGTGCCAAGGCGCTCTCCCGTATTTGCATCCACTACCACAGCTCTTGAGGAATCGCTGCCAAAGTCAATCCCTATTACAAGTTTTTTCATGTCTTCCTCCTTGCTTCTGGAATGCTGTCTTTTTCTTTATGCCGCTTTCTTTGCCTTCAGCAGATTTGCCTGCTGTACGCAGTCGAAGCCTACTGCCAGAAGAAGGATCAGTCCCTTAACTACCATCTGCATGTAAGAGCTTACATTCATCAGAATCATGCCGTTTGCCAGCACGCCGATAATCAGCACGCCTGCGATTACGTTGGAAATCTTACCGGAACCGCCGTTTACGCTGACGCCGCCTAACACCACGCAGGTAATTACGTCGAACTCGTAGCCAAGTCCTGCATTGGGCTGGGCTGTATTTGCCCTGGACAGCATTACGATACCTGCGATACCTGCAAACAGGCCGGACAGGGCGTATACCAGGTATTTCACTCTCTTAACACGGATACCGGAGAGCTCTGCAGCTTCCTCGTTTCCGCCCAGAGCGTAAAAGTAACGGCCAAAGTAGGTCTTTACCAGAATAAACGCGCCGATGGCAAAAGCGATTATCATAAAGATGATGGGCGCCGGGATGGGGCCTACATAGCCCTGGCCGATCCACAGGAACGCCTCGTCAAATCTGGAGATAGGACGTCCGTTACAGATAATGTAAGCAAAACCTGCCAGAATGGTCTGGGACGCGAAGGTTACGATCAGCGGAGGCATTTTGATTTCCGCGATAATCCAGCCGTTGGCAAATCCAAGGATGGTACAGATCACCAGGGAAAGAATGACTGCCAGCCAGGGGTTCATGCCCATATTCACCATAAAATAAGCGGTTACAATATTGATAAAGGATATGATGGAACCGATGGACAGGTCGATGCCTCCCAGCAGGATTACATAGGTCATACCTACGGATGCAATTCCGTAAATGGATACCTGTTTTGCCACATTCAGCATGTTGTTCATGGTCAGAAAGTTTTTGTTTGCGATGGCGAAAAAGATTACCATGACTAAGAGTACCACGTAAATGGCTCTGTCTTTCGCTATATCCAATGCTCTTTTCATTATTATTCTACCTCCCTCGTGGATGCGTACCGCATAATAGTTTCCTGGTCAAACTCTTCTCTGGTCAGCTCTCCGGTTACCCGGCCTTCGGAAAGGACGATAATCCGGTCGGACATTCCCATAAGCTCTTCCATCTCTGATGAGATCATTAATACGGTCTTGCCCTGCTCTACCAGGGTATTGATTAACGTGTAGATTTCCTGCTTTGCGCCTACGTCGATACCCCGGGTAGGCTCGTCGAAGATCAGCATCTCCGAATCCGCAGCCAGCCATTTGGCAAGGATTACCTTCTGCTGGTTTCCGCCGCTTAAGTTTTTCACAAGCTGCTCCAGGTTGGGCGTCTTGATGGATATCTCCTCTTTATATTTTTCCGCGATCTCGTTCTCTTTCTTTGTGTCGATAACGGAACCCTTGGAAATCTTGGGATAAATAGGCATGTTTATGTTGTTGCGGATGCTTAAGCCCAGAAGTGCTCCCTTTGCCTTTCTGTCCTCGGGCACCAGGCCGATGCCCAGGTTGATGGCTTCCTTGGGGCTCTTAGGGGCGATTTCTTTTCCGTTCATGAAAAAGCTTCCGCTGGTTTTGGGCTCCATACCGAATACAAGCTCTGCAAACTCTGTCCGGCCTGCGCCTACCAGGCCTCCAAGACCAAGCACTTCCCCTTTGTGAATCTGAAGGGAAATATTTTTATCCCCGTTTCCGCACACATCCCTGGCCTCAAAGACTACCTCCTCTTTGATGCAGCCCGGATCTCTGGCAGGATAGATCTCGGTCAGTTCCCGGCCTACCATGTACTTCACCAGCTCGTCCTGGTTGGTTTCCGCAGTGTTCAGAGTGGTGACATACTGTCCGTCTCTAAGGACAGTAATCCGGTCGCAGAGACGGAAAATCTCTTCCAGACGATGGGAAATATAAATGATGGTTACGCCGTTTTCCTTTAACTGATCCACAATGGCAAACATGCTCTCCACCTCGGCACTGGTAAGCGGCGCAGAGGGCTCATCCATAATCAGCACCTGGGCGTTCTGGGACATTGCCTTTGCAATCTCCACCATCTGCTGATAGCCCACGCTCAGTCTCTTTACCAGGGTACGGGGATCTATATTGATATTCAGGGAATCCAGAATCTTCTTTGCCTCTGCCTCCATGGCTCTCTGATCTACGATGACTCCCTTGCGGATAGCTCTTCCCAGGAAAATGTTTTCGGCCACGGACAGGTCCCCCACCAGGTTAAACTCCTGGTAAATAACGCCGATCCCTTTTGACTCTGACAGCTTCGGCGTCATGCTGGAAAACGTCTCGCCATTGATTATGATCTCTCCCTTTGTAGGCTCTATAGCGCCGCTGCACGTCTTAATCAACGTGGATTTGCCGGCTCCGTTCTCCCCTACCAGTGCATGGATCTCTCCTCTTCGTATGGACAGCGATACATCGTCTAACGCTACAACGCCGGGATACAATTTTGATATATGTTTTAACTCTAAGATATTATCAATCGAACTCATATTCTGCTCCTTCACGATCACTCATTGTTCCTCGACTTTTTGCATTTGTTGCCTTTGCCTGTTTCTTACCTCTCTTAGGTAAGAAAAACGTGCGCATCTTGTTTTCAATGCGCACGTTTCCTTAAATTCCATTTCTCAATGCTGCATGTGCGAATTAATTTCCGAATACCTCATCGATGTTGTCTGCCGTTACCGGAATCAGATCTCTGTATACGTTGTGATCCATAGTCTCGCCCAGACCGACTCTCTTCATAATGTCGTAGATTACGTCAGCGTTGGTGCGGGGGCTTCCTGTGATGGCAACACTCATGCGGTTGAACTCGCCGTTCTTCATGGATGCCTGCTCCTCGTCGGTACAGTCAGCAGCGAATACTCCTACATCCTCGGGAACCTCGCTTCCGTAGAAGCCCTTGAATGCCTCGTTGGAACCGGCAGCTCCGCCACCGCCGATGCAGCATACCACTTTAACGTCGGGATGTGCCTGCAGGATGGTCTCCATGGCATTCAGTCCCTCTGTGGGGTTGATGGCCGGCTGGTTGGCAACTACCTCTGCGTTAGGAGCCAGCTCCTCAAGCTTTGCAAGGATACCTTCCTCGCGCTCCAGCAGAATGGGGGTCTGGGGATATCCCAGAACGGCTACTTCGCATTTTCCGTCTGCAAAAGTCTCGTTGATCCAGTTTGCAGCTTCGGTTCCGATAACCTCGCCCAGCTCACGGTTGCGGATTACCCAGTTTACATCGGTGTTCTCCATCTCGTTGTCCCAGCATACTACTTTGATGCCGGCTTCGCGAGCCTTCTTGCAAACGTCCTCGATAGCGTCCGGGTCTACCGGGTTTACCATGATAACGTCACACTTAGCGGTGATAAAGTTCTCAATCTGATCCAGCTGGGTGTTGGCGTTCTCGTTGCAGTCCACGATAGTACACTCAAATCCGTCTGCGTCCGCGTTCTCCTGGATGCCTGCCATCTGCTGTGCCCATACCTGGTTGCCAAGGGTCTGGATGGAGATGCCGAGCTTAAGCTTCTTGTCTCCGGTCTCCTCGCCGCCTGCTGCGTCAGCCTCGGGAGCATCCTCGCCGGCGTCGCCAGCCTCCTCTGTGGGTGCAGGCTCAGTTGCTGCGGGTTCTTCCTGTTTGGAGCCACAGCCGGCTGCTACGGATACAACCATAGCCATAGCCAGAATCAAGCTGAGTACTTTTCTCTTTTTCATACTTTTCTTTTCCTCCTATATTTTTTTATTTTTTATACAAACAGCCGTTGGCTGCAGTATACCTTTGTCTGACCGCCAGAGGCGGGTCATGCTTTGCTTAAATCAGCCGTTGGGCAGAATCACGAATTTGCCTTTTGCGCGCTTCTTCGGATTACTGAGCACTTCTGCCAGCCCCTCTAAGGGCTCTGTGCCGCCCAGCATAGTGGTCACATCGATGCGGTGGCTGTTGATAAGCTCCACGGCCCTGCCCATGGTGTAAGGACTGCAGTAGGAGCCCCGCACGGTCAGCTCTTTCTGGAACAGGGTGTAGGTTTTTAAATTCATGGCAGCGTCCACAGCCGTTACCGCAAAGAGGACTACGGTTCCCTGGCGGTCTACGATATCAATGGCTTCCTCGGAGGTACTGCGGATGCCGCAGCATTCCACCACCACGTCCACATGCTCCATACCGTTTCTGTCAAGGGCTTCCTTTACCTTCTCTTCCATGGGATTAATGACAAAGCTTGCGCCTACCTTCATGGCCAGCTCCCGCTTCTCCTCCACGGGCTCCACCAGGGCCACTCTGCTGGCTCCCTGAAGCTTTGCTAACTGCAGCATCAGAAGTCCGATCATTCCGCCGCCGTAGATGACTACGTTGCTGCCGGTCTTGATATTGCTGCGGTCCGCGCCGTTGATGCAGCAGGCCAGGGGCTCCGCCATGGCGCCCTCGATAAAACTCACATCATCCGCGATATGGTAGATGAGATGGCTCTTTACTTTGCAGTACTGGGAGAACGCTCCGTCCACGTTGGTGCCGTAGGCTTTCATGTTCTCGCAGTGGCTCATCCTGCCGGAGGCGCAGTAATAGCACTCCCCGCAGATGTAGGCCGGGTCTACGCACACGCGGTCGCCCACCTTCACGCCCTTTACGGCGCTTCCGATCTCGGTGACCACGCCGGAGAACTCATGTCCCTGGATAAGGGGCGGCACAGTGGCTGTGGAGCCCTGCTCGCCTTCGTAGATATGTAAGTCGGAGCCGCATACGCCGCAGGCCATGACCTTGATAAGGGCCTCGTCCGGCTCCAGGGCGGGGATCTCCCGCTCCTCTACACGGATATCGTGTTTTCCGTGGAATACTGCGCTTTTCATTGTTGGCATTTTATTCAGCCTCCTTTTTTAATTCATTTCCATTCCGCCGCAGACATTTAACGCCTGCCCTGTAATATTTGCCGCCAGAGGGCTTGTGAGGAACAGCACCGCGTCCGCAATATCCTCTGCGCTCTGAGGCCTGCCCAGGGGAATCATTTCTCTTATGGAACGCTCCCAGCACTCTTCCCTGGTCTCCCCCTCTTTCCGGGTATGGTCAAGAATATGCTCCCAGATGGCCGTGCGGATAATCCCGGGACAGATGGCGTTTACGGTAACCCCGTGGGGCGCTCCCGTAAGGGCCGCCGACTGCATGATGCTGATATCCGCCGCCTTGGTCAGATGGTAGTGGGCATGGCCGGGATGGCCATGTCTTCCCGCCACAGAGGAGGTGATGAGAATGGTTCCCTTTTTCCGGGGAATCATCTTGCGAAGCCCGGCGCGGCATGCATTGTCTGTGCCGTTTACATTGATTCTGATAATGCGGTCGATCTCCTCCTGCTTGATTTCCAGCATAGGGCTTGAGATCATGATGCCTGCCACATGAGCCAGGATATCCACGTCTCCCGCCGCCTCCAGCATGGCCTCAAACTGATCGTAATCCGATACGTCGCAGATGCTGTAGCCGCATTTCACCCCCAGAGAGCGGATTTCCTCCGCCGTCTCCTTCAGCTCCTCCTCCCGGAGATCCCCCAGCCACACATGGGCGCCGGCCTGGGCATATTTAAGAGCTACGGCCTTTCCAAGGCCTCTGGCCGCGCCTGTGACAACGGCCTGTCTGCCTGTCAGATCTATAGATACCATCTTTCTTTATGCCTCCTATTTTAAGTCCCGCATCAGCCTGTTTGGGCAGATGCTGATTTGAGTCCCGCATCAGCCTGTTCGGGCAGATGCTGATTTATGTCCCGCGTTAACCTCTCTTCCGGGCGATTGCCTTCTTTGCAGCCGCAGCAATATCCGGGGCGGTGAGGTGATACTGCTTTAAGAGCTCCAGGGCATTTCCCGAGCGTCCGAAGCTGTCCTTAACGCCTATCCGCTCTACGGGAACGAGGGTGTTTGCGGCAACAGTCTCACAGACGGCTCCGCCAAGGCCTCCCAGCACATTGTGCTCTTCCACGGTGACGATGGCACCTGTCTCGGCTGCCGCCCTAAGCACCGCCTCCTCATCCAGAGGCTTAATGGTGTGCATATCCAGAAGCCGGGCGCTGATACCTTCCTTTGCCAGCTCCTCCACCGCTTTTACGGCCTCTATCACCATAAGGCCTGTAGCGATAATGGTTACGTCCGTACCCGCATGGAGCTCCACGGCCTTTCCTATTTTAAACTCATATCCTTCTACATCAGTAACGGTGTCCACGGCCAGCCTGCCAAGGCGCAGGTAAACGGGGCCTTTGTATTCCGCAATGGCCTTTGTGGCCGCCGCCGTCTCCTTTGCGTCCGCCGGGCAGATCACGGTCATGCCGGGAATAGCCCGCATAAGCGCAATATCTTCCACACACTGGTGGGTGGCTCCGTCCTCTCCCACAGACAGTCCCGCGTGGGTGCCCACACATTTTACATTCAGACCCGGATAGCAGATGCTGTTGCGGATCTGGTCATATCCCCGGCCTGCCATAAACATGGCGAAAGCGTGTACAAACGGTATGTATCCAAAAGTAGACAGCCCGGCCGCCATGCCGATCATATTTCCCTCGGCAATTCCGCAGTTGAAAAACCGCTCCGGGTATTTTTCTCCAAATAGCACGGACATGGTACAGGTGGACACATCCGTATCCAGGGCGACGATACGGGGATCGGCTCCGATTTCCGCCAGGCTCTCGCCGTATGCATGTCTGGTTGCGACTTTCTCTGCCATCTTCTACCCCTCCAGTTCTGCAGCCCTTTTGTAAAGCTGCGCAAATGCCTCTTCAAACTGCGCCTCATCCGGTGTCTTTCCGTGCCATGCGGACTTCCCTTCCATAAAGGATACGCCCTTGCCCTTTACAGTATTCGCAATAATCATGGCAGGCTTTCCTTTTTCGGCTTTTGCCCTGTCTATGGCGTCGGCTATAGCTTCCACATCATGTCCGTCTATGGACTGGACAAAAAATCCGAAACTCTCAAATTTCGCCTTCAAGTCCCCTGTGTCCAGCACTTCCTTTACGGTGCCGTCAAGCTGCACCTTGTTGGAGTCCACAAACGCTATCAGATTGTCCAGACCATGGGCTCCCGCATACATGGATGCCTCCCAGATCTGTCCCTCCTGGATCTCCCCGTCTCCCATTACGGCGTACACAGTGAGGTCCTTTCCCCCAAGTTTCGCCCCTGCCGCCATGCCCACTGCCGTGGAAAATCCCTGGCCTAAGGAGCCTGTGGACATATCCACTCCAGGCACATAGCGCATCTCTGCGTGACCGGATAAATGGCCGTCAATCCTGCGGAAGGTGTCAAGTAGAGAAGTATCAAAGTATCCGCGAAGAGCTAATGTCGGATACAGGGCTACCGTACAATGTCCCTTGGACAACACAAAACGGTCCCTATCTTCCCAGTCCGGCTCCTCCGGGCGGATGTTCATCTTGTCAAAATACAGCACTGCCATAATCTCGGACATGGAAAATGCGCCGCCGATATGGCCGGAATGTGCTTTTTGCACCATCTTTAATCCGGTAATGCGGATATCCATGGCCTGTTTCATCAATTCTCTTTTTCTGCCTGGTTCCATTGTTTCCTCCGTCAACTGTTTGTTAAAAGAAGTAACTTAGTTTCGTTAACTAAGTATATTAAACCCTTTTTGTGGGCGTTTGTCAATAGGTTTTGTCGTTTCCCCTTTTTTGCACAATTTCGGGGTTCTATTTTTGTGTATTTTTAACAAATTATTTTCCTACACCCTTATATGGAGTTTCACTTCTTTCACTTTTACTTTATTTTATAGTTTTATTATGTATTTTATTTTATAGCAGAAAGGACCTTCTGTCAATATTTTTTCCATAAAGACTTTTGACTTTTGTAATACCTAATTAAATCTATCCGTGCGTTTTGTGAATTTTTACACCAAAAAAGAGAGCCCCTTCTCAAGCCCTCTCTTTCCTTTAAAACATTTTCTTATATCTGTTCAATAAAGTTCGCCACCACTTTCAGCGCTACTCCCAGGGCGGCCTCATCAATCCTGCATTTGCAGGCCCTCACAAAGGAGCCGTCCTCCTCGAAGGTATTTCTCTGGGCCACCTTATTCCGGATATCCCGGATGTGGTCCCCCATGTACCTTCCCAGATATCCCCCCAGAACCACATCACAGTCCAGAAGCATATGGATGTTATTGACAGCCATGGCCATATAGGTCGTATACCGGTCCCAGATTCCGGCAAGCTTCCCATCTCCCTGATCCAGCCTTCGGAAAAATTCCTCTATACTCCCATCCGCCGCTTCTTTCAGACGCTTTGCAGAACAGTAGGTATCCAGATGTCCTTTTTTTCCACAGTAGCAGAGCTCCCCGTCTGGAACGATTGTCATATGGCCGATCTCCCCGCATCGGAAGTTCTTCCCCTGTACCATCTCATAATTCTCAAATATAGCGCCGCCCACCATATTTGCCACAAACATATAGACAAAGCGTTCCGCGCTCTCCGCCCGGCTTCCCTCCACATAGGCCGCTGCATTCGCGTCATTTAAGAAATAGCAGGGATATGGAAAATACCGGCTGATATTTTCCAACGGCACGGATTTCTCTCCCAGGACATGGGAAAAGGTGGCCATTCCCTTTTCCTGGTCTATAATACCAGGATAAGAAATCCCAAGGCCCAGGAGCCGCTCTCTGTCCGCGCCGCCCTCATCCAGAAAGTTTTCCAGCCACTGGCTGACTGAATGATAATAGGCCTCGCCGGGACTGTAGTCCTTCTCAATACACGCAGACTTAAGCACCTCCCCCTTCAGATTGATGAGCACCATGCTGACGTGATCCCTGGTGATGTCCAGCCCCGCCGCCTCCTTGACATTGGTGGCCACAGACAGGGCCTTGGCTCTTCTGCCGCCTGTGGATTGAAACTCCCCCAGCTCTTCAATAAGGCCCTTTTCTATGAGTTCTCTGGTGATCTGGGTCACGGTGGGCAGGCTCATCTTCATCTCATAGGAGATGTCCGGGTTGGATACCGTGCCGTTTTTGTAGATATAACGGAACACCCGGTTTCTGTTTGCTTTTTTTACTTCTATATTTGTTACCTGTTGTCTGTTCATAATTTTTCCCCTTTAGGATTCATTATAACAAATCTTGACGTTTCTTCAACAGGTTTTTTACAGGCAGACAGCCAGAGCCAGGCTCCGGCTGTTTCTATTTTTCAGATCGCTTTTATTCCTCGTTAAATTCCGGGTTCTCATAAATAATGTCAAAGGGTTTGTTTGTAATGAATACGCATTCCGCATCCTCAGCGTCACCGGCTCCGTGGTATGCCACGATCCCCTCCGGGAACCATACAAAGGAGCCCGGGCCGTAATCCCCAAAGCTTGTATGCAGTGTGCCGGAAACCACATACATACCGTGAGCGCAGTGATGGGTGTGCTCCGGCGTCACCGTTCCGGCAAAGTATACCGCATACTTCACCAGCATGCCGGTATCCTCATCGTTGATCAGAGGCGCGCATTTCATCGGCTTTCCAAGCTTGCTGACCTCGTTCTCCCATTTCCGTTCGTCTTTGTGCACCACATGAATTTTCTTTTCTGCCATACGTCTGTAACCTCTCCTTCTTAAATTTTTATCAACCGGAGCACAGCTCTGACTGTCTGCCCTTATCCTTTGCTTTACTGTTTATTCTTTATTTTATACTTTAATTATGTATTTTATTTTATGACCGGAAAGATTCTTTGTCAATGATTTTTAGGTGTTTTTCTTCCATTTTGTCAGAGTGTCCAATTTTTTTCTCTCGTTTTTATGCATTTTGCACAAAACAAAAGAGAGTCTGTCCCCAGACTCTCTCTGTACCGCTTTTATATTGTTTTAAATGAGAACCTTCTTATAGTCCAGCCGCCTCATCTCCTCCAGAAGCGTTTTTTCCTGCTCCCTGGTGAGGTTTTCCATGGGACGACGCATTTGGGCCGTCCTGATCACGCCCTCTTCTTTTAGCAGCACCTTGTAGGCGGCAATGTTGTTGACCGCACACAGAACGCCGTTCAGCACATTGGTGCGGCGCTGGTATTTTACTGCCAGATCATAGTTTTTCTCACAGATCGCCTCCCAGAGGGCCTTGTAATGCTCCCTTATTATCATGGCGTTGCCGGAGACCACGCCGTCCCCGCCTGCCGCGCACAAGGGCTCAAAGAAATGATCCGGCCCGGCCAGCACACTGAATTTCTGATCGTTTACCAGCATAAACTGCTGGAGCTTTGTGAAATCCGGGTAGCTGTATTTAATGCCACACACATTGGGACACTGCTTTACCACTTCCTCGCAGACTGATGGGGAGATATCGTTTCCCGCATTCTGGGGAATGCCGTAGAGATACACCGGGAAATCTTCCGATACGCTTTTCGCCACTGACACAAAGTAATCCGCCAGCCCCTGGTCACTCATCTTGAAAAACACCGGCGTGACTACGCCGATCCCATCCGCGCCCGTTTTCTCCGCATGCCGGGCCAGTTCTATGGTGTCTTTCAGATTCCAGGCTCCCACATGGACAAAGACTGGTACTCTCTTTGCCGTATGTTTTACTGTCACCTCCGCTACCTGTTTGCGCTCCTCCATCGTCAGATACATCATCTCTCCCGTGGTTCCGCATGGATACAGACACTGCAGGCCGCCATCAATCACATGATCCACCAGGTTTTCCAGGGATTCTATGTCGATGGCGTCTGCCTCGGTAAGCGGTGTAATAATTGGTACCACGGTTCCGTATAGTTTCTTCATTTTCCCTCTCCTCTGTTTTTGTTCCGCGTTCCCTTATTTCAAGTATTTTTTTGGCATCTTGCAGATGTAAGTCCTGGTAGGGTTTACAAACTGGGTACATCTGGCTTCCATCACCTGGCCCATAAGAAGATAGGCCTCTTTTTCGTTCATTTTGTATGCCGCGCTTATCCAGTGAAGGAGATTTCGCGCCGCCAGGTAAAAGCTGGCGTCCGTATCCTCCTCACAGGCAACCGTCATGATATATTCCTCATTTTCTATGCGCACACATCCGTATTCCGGCGGTCTCTTCATTACTCTGGCCCGCAGCTTCACCAGGGAGCGGCACTCAATGCCTCCGGTGCTATTGATCTCCCCATCTCCCTGAACGGAGTGCACATCTCCCACATGCAGCAACGCTCCCTCCACCTCCACAGGCAGATACACGGTGCTCCCCGGGGCAGCCTCCTGCACATCCATATTCCCGCCGTGTTTTCCTCCATACGCATTGGTGGGTTCTTCTTCGGCCGGCGCCGTGCCTATGGTGCCGATCATGGGACGAAAAGGCAGTAATCTGCCATTCTCCCAAAGTACCCCCTCCCGGCTGATGCAAACGGTCCGGGTATTGATCCCCCAGTCCTTTTCTCCGATCAGACCGCTTAAGGTGTTTGTCTCATAGGTAAATCCTGTAAATCCCACGTCTGCCGGCTCTATATCCAGTATATCCACCGCCAGCAGATCCCCTGGCTTTGCTCCTTCCACCGCCACGCAGACCGCGGGATTCAACATGGTCAGACAGGCCGGCGTCCACAAGTCCTCCGGCTTTTCCAGCCAGGGGCCGCTACAAAGCTCTGTCTCCGCCAGAAATATTTCCCCGTCTCTCACGGTAAACTGCGGTGTGTTTTTCCTGCTATGGATACAGAACAGCGAATCCCTGTGAGCTGTCCGCAGATTGGGCAAACCGCCTGTATCCCGTTGTTCCTTTTTTCCATACATTCTATGTACCTCTGTTTGAAGTCGCTGCGCGACGGCTCTAAAGGGGCTGGGAAGCGGAATAGACGCAGAGCGCTCCGCCATACCCCCGGATCTCCGGTTTTGTCTGCTTTCCGCTGCACACATCCAGCAGATATTTCACTGTTTTTTCCCCTACCTTCTCCACGCTCAGATCCTCGGTGATAATCGCTCCCGCATTGATGTCCATATCCCCGTCCTCTCCCCCTACCTTATAATAAGTCTCACTGTTGGAGCATATTTTGACACAGGGCGCCGCCGGAAATCCCAGAGGGTTTCCCCGTCCTGTCGAATAGAGAAACACCTGTGCGCCGCAGGCAAACAGACCGCTTAGGGAAACCGGATCGTATCCCGGCCCATACATGATCACCAGCCCTTTCTTATCCCCCACAGGCTCCGCATAGTCCAGAAGTCCTGTTATAGGCGTGGTGCCTCCCTTTTTGATACATCCCAGCGCCTTTTCCTGGATAGTGGTAAGGCCTCCGGCCATATTTCCTCTGGCTATAATACGGGAAGCCTCCGGCCCCAGATATTTCCGCACCGCCATCTCCTCCGTATAGACCATCTGCTTCAGTCGCTCCCCAAGCTCCGGGGTGACGCACCGGGCCGCAAGCATCTCTTCCGTCCCTGTCATTTCTGCCACCTCCGTGAGGATTGCCGTTCCCCCGTGGCCAATTACCCAGTCCGACGCATAGCCGATCACCGGATTTGCCGTGACGCCGGAAAGGGCGTCGGAACCGCCGCACTGGGTTCCCAGCACCAGCTTGCTCACGGGCACTGCCTCCCGGCGCTGCCTTGCGGCCTCACGGACATAGATCCGCGCCTGAAGCACGCAGGCCTCAATTACCGCTTCCCCGCCGTTGTCCTCCTGGACGATCCGCGCAAAAACCTGTTTCCCGCTGCGTTCCCTGATCTGCGCGGCAATCTCTCTGGCGTCATCCGTTTCACATCCCACGCCGATGAGTATCACCGCATAGATATTGGGATTGCTGCAAACGCCAGTCAGTATCCTGCGCCACCGGTCATACTCTCCGGGAATAGAACATCCATAAGTATGTATGAGAGGAACGACCTCCGGCACCTCTCCTGCAATCCTGTTCACAATCCCGTTTGCGCAGCTGCAATTTGCGATCACCGCCACATGGTTTCTTACCCCCGCCTGACCATCCGGCCGCGGAAAGCCCTGAAATGTTTCCATCTGTCACCCTCCTTTTTCCGCTTACTTCATCATTTTTTCCGAATCCAGGTTGTGGACATGCACATGCTCACCGCTTCGGATCTTCTGGGTGGCGTAGCCTATGGAGCTTCCGTATTTGATCACCTGTTCCCCAGGCTCCAGGTCGCAAAGCGCTATTTTGTGAGGCAGGTCTATGACATCCCTGGCAATGATCCTATATCCGCCGATCTCCACCTCATCCCCTGGTTCCACATGCTCTTTTACAACGCCTACATTATCTTCCCTGTCAAAAAGAAGTCCTTTTTTCATGCTCTGCCTCCCTGGAATTGCGATTCTCTTTATTTTATACTTTATTAATATATTTAATTATGTTCATAATACTATGGCAGAAGCAGTCTGTCAATACACTGAGTGAAATATTCCCCCACAAACATAAAAATATTTTTAGCAGGGCTTTATACTTTTACTTATATTTCCACATCTATTTTATTTTTTCTACATAATCTCATGTACAAAATTACAGCATCCTTTCTCTACATCTTCATGATCTCTTATACAAAATTGTAAAATTAATTCTTTATTTTGTTATCCAATATTTATTTCAATCTTTTTTCACCTTCCTCTAAATAAAATAAGGTGTGATCTCTGTGTCGTCATTAAATGTCATGTATGGATACATCATACTGCCATGCTCCTGGATTCCCATTTATTCTCTGATTTCCATGTTTCTTACCATAACTTACCATGTCGGAAAGAGCCTTACTATGCCCGTATTCATAATAGCAGATTCCTAGCGGTTTTCACTATCTTTTTCAACAAATTCCGGCATCAACCTTATGGAACTGGACAGATTGCAGGAATAGCGTTTCCTCCGCAAAGAATAAGCCGTTGCGGTAAAGAGGGGCGGCCGCTTCACGATTTTCAGACGTGAAAGCGGCCGCCCCTCTTTTTCTCTTATCCCGCAAGTGGAAAGTTGCCTTCCAAAAACTTTTTTACCTCAAAGCGTCATTGTACTGATGCACCGCCTCAAACATGGCCAGGATATTTTCGATCCTTGTATCGGAAACAATATTGTGCACCGGGTTAAAGACATAGCCGCCCCCTTTGGAAAAAATATCCAGCCGCTCCTTTACCTCTGCGGCCACCTCCTCTGGCCCCTCAAAGGCCAGGGTCTTCTGGGAATCCACGCCGCCGCCCCAGAACACGATCTGATCCCCGTATTTTTCCTTCAGCGTCTTTCCATCCATCCCTCTGGCTGAAAGCTGGATGGGGTTTAGGATGTCCACGCCCATATCCACAAAATCATCCAGGAAATCCACCACGCTTCCGCAGCAGTGGTACATAGTCTTCCAGTTGGTGTTTTTGTGGATCCAGTCATTGATGCGCTGGTAGTGGGGCTTATAGAGTTCCCGGAACACCTGGGGAGAAATAAGGCCGCCCATCTGGCTTCCGTAGTCGGCGGTGCTCACCAGGATCACCTGTATCCTGTCTCCTACGGCCTCCCGGTAGATCCCCAGGTTCTTCATGGTATTCTCCGTCTGCATGGCAAAGGATTCCGCCACATATTCCGGGAAGAGAAGCGTGGCCGCCAGAAATTCATCCATCCTGCGGATTCCCGTGGGACGCTTTACAAAGGGCGCGGGCAGCACGCCGCCGTCCCCTAAGAGGGCGTGGGGAAACTGGCCGATAACGGCGTAATCCGTATCCCGGTAAAGATGGATGGAGTCCGCTTCGATCTCCCTGGCCACCTCGTCCGTAATAGGGCGGAAGTCCTCCTTCCAGTCCTCCCTGGCATTGAGATTGTCCTCGTCGTAGGAGGGAAGCCGATCCAGAATATTGTCGAAAAAGGAGCCTCCCGGAAGCATCCGGGTGCTGGCGGGCACGCTTTTGTCTCCCTGGGGGTACATGACAATGGAGCCGTCCGCCAGGGTGTCCCACCGGTTGTCCGCGCCTATGTACACCTGGGCTCCGTCCAGGGATGTAAAGGTCTGTAGCTTATTGGTCCTGCAGCCATTGGTGTCCACGGGATAGGTGAGACACACGGTATCGATCCCCAGCTTTTCCCGCACGTCGTTTTCCACCTTTGCCACAAACATAAACAATTCTGTCAGCTCGCATGGATGGGCGGGCAGCTGAAGGGCCTCCCGCAGATTCTGGTAAGCCCGGGCGCTGATGGTGGTCACCTGGGTTCCTCCCAGGTCGATGGGCACCCGGTCCGGGGTACGATGATTGATGGTTTCGATCACTCTCTCTCTTGAAGTCATGGCAGCCTCCTTGTTATGATATCTTTTCTGTTGACTATCATGATATTCTATTGAAAGCCGGACTTCTATCAACATTGTCTGTAAATTATATAAGAATCGTATTTTTATATCATCTAAGGCAACAAAAATCTTCCGGTTTTACCCAGAAGATTAATCTGTCATGGGAGTATCTTGAAAAGTCCCGAAAAAGCCTGTAAAATCAATGATTCCACGGCTCAAGCAGGCATTTACTACACCACTGCTACACCATTTCTGAAAGAGCCTTGAAATGACATACCCTATATAAAATGAGTTTTAAAAAGATATAGTATTTAAATTCAGCAGAAATTTGTTATAATAATTAACGAAGTAAATTAATGGTTTGATTTAGAAAGGAGAATTGAAGATGAAAACAAAATTATCTCATACACAATTGATGGTTCCAGTATACATAAATGAAAAAATAGTTCTTGATATGCTGGCTATTATTGAAGACGGATTTTCAATGGTCAGCCAAGTTAATTCTTCGGAACAGAAAGAAAGTACTTCTGGGCAAATAGGAAGTGTTAATGCTACTACATCATTGTTGAATAAACTATTAAAGATTGATTTGAAAGGAGATATATCACATACAGGAAATGTTGAAGAAAGCGAAAATATTTCAAAAGAAAAAGTACATACTAATGTTTCTTTGTTATCAAAATTTAGAACAACTTTGGAAAGCGAAAAACTTTTGGATACCACATCTGATATTTCAAATACTAAAATCGGCAGTTTTATAGAATTAGAGGGTGAATTGCAAAAAAATCCTTTAATTGATTATATGGATAAAATTATTGATATGTTTCGGATGGTTGATATTTTTTCTGACGAGCCAGATTTGGGAAATAAGAAAAATGCTTCTTTACAGAAGAAAAAAGAAAGTCAAATAATTAAACAAATCAAAGAATTTTCCGCAGAATTAAAACATAGTGGTACAATTGACTTTATATTATCTGGTTCAAATGGAACAATTGTGCTTTCGGCACAAGAACAATATTTAGCGAATGACAATATTTCTGAAATTATTGGCGGAAAATTCAAAATATTAGGAAAAGTAATTGCAATATGTAAAGATAGTTCAGAAAGTATTGATTTGTTGCGAAAAACAACATTATCAGTTTTAACAGATGAAATATTAGCAGATTTTTTTGCTGTATTTAAAAATGATGATATGAAACAATTCAATCTCCCAGAACTTGTAACAAAAATCAAGGGACCAGCTATGATTGTTATCCCAATTGCAATTTATGCTTAATTTTGGAATTTACTTATAAAAAATTTACAATTAAAATAGTATCATCATGTAATACACGAATAAAAAATGTTAAGCGACAGCTTCCTTTTGTACCAAGGGCTGTCGCCATTTTTTGCAAAATTATCTATCTTGAAAAATGCTCATGCACGATAAAGAAGCAAGAAAACAAAAACAAGAGATAGACCGCCAGCACCACACTATTCCGAACCAAAGAAAACAAAGACTAAAAGACAAGCAGAGACCGTTTCAAGTTTTGTGTAAATCCAAAAAACTGACATAAGATTTATGAATAGTTACAAGCGGGCAGAGCCGGTCTTTTGGTTCTGCCCTTGTCTGTATTATACAGGGAATTTTATCCCTGTCAATGCAGCTCCTTAAAATCTCCTTTACAGATTCCTGCCAGATAAGCGCTCCTCAAAATA
>CAJTHL010000003.1 GCA_910576205.1 Clostridia bacterium
TATTTTGAGGAGCGCTTATCTGGCAGGAATCTGTAAAGGAGATTTTAAGGAGCTGCATTGACAGGGATAAAATTCCCTGTATAATACAGACAAGGGCAGAACCAAAAGACCGGCTCTGCCCGCTTGTAACTATTCATAAATCTTATGTCAGTTTTTTGGATTTACACAAAACTTGAAACGGTCTCTCTGGCTCTTTGTCAAATTAGTTGAATTAACACAATACTTTTAAACGAAGAAGATCAAATTTACATCTGCCATACATCTGTCTTTTTATTACTTTTATCTTATTATTATGCCCTTCGGCAGGGCCATTACTGTAATCGTATTTTATTGCGTTTTTAACAGATTCCAGTTCCGACCGAATCAGTTTCAGGAAGCTGTTAAATTCTGTGATTTGGAGGATTTCTGCTCTTTTTATCCAGCTGTCCGGTTCGGTTTCATCTTTCCCTGACAGGAGAATTTTAAAATCAGACACAAGTTTTAGTACCTGTTCCAATTCTGTTTGTCCTTTCAGGTAATATTCTATCTCTCTCCGCTTTTGTTCGTCTGGGATTTCTTCAAGTGGTACATATAACAGCCTTTTATGTCACTTCTTTTTAAATAATGAACCCGATGTTTCGTTTCCCGGCGGATTCCTTTCATTTTACTGTTATACAAGGAAATCTGGCCTGTATAGCCTTCTTCTTTGATCTGGTTGAATATTTCCGTATACCCATATCCGCTTAAAAGCATTTCTTTGATTCTTGGTATGTATGGATCTGGTTTGCATGGTCTGGAATCAATGGGAGGTTTTGTCATACTCAGATATCTTATAACTGTAGGACGGGCTATCTGAAGTGTTTTTGCTATTTCCGTATTATTTTTACCAGCTCTTTTTAATCTTTGGTTCTCAAACCCGTTTCTATTTTCCTGCGTTCACGTATATTTAATACTTCTTTTTCCGATATCGGAGCAGGTGACAGATCTGCAATCCTAACCTTGTCTTTTATCCTGCGTTTCAGATATTCCAGTATATCTTCCGTTAAATTTTTTAATATATGGAATCTGTCCACAATCTGTTTCGCGTTTGGCAGGGCTTCACTTATGGCAGCTTTATAAGTCCTTGAAAAATCTCTTGTAACAGTTTCTGCATTCTTAAACTTTCTAAGGATTTCCACCACTTCTGGCTGTTGTCTGGAAGAAACCACTTCCAGCCTTTTTCTGGTATCATTGTCAACCAGGATAGAAAAACATAGTTTTCGTTTGCAATGCGAAAAATCATCTATGGATATATTTTTCACCTCATAATTGATGACAGGGACTGCTTTTTTTAATAATTCTCAGAATCGTATTATTAGAGACAGATACGTGGCTGCCGGAAATCTGTTTTTCTGCATCTAAAGAGCTGCTTTTCATACCTGTTTGATAGATATAATCATCCAGCCGATTTGTTCTTAATGAATTCTTGTCCGTAAAGGGGATTGGATAAGCGAATGTCTTATGGGAGCATTTTTCATTTGTACAAAAAAACTTGGGTATGGTAATAATTAATTTTACCTGGTAATTCTGTATTGGAAGATCGGAAATATTTCTGGTATATTTACTATGAACCGAATGACTTTTCGTGCCGCAATATTTACATTTGACTATCATACAATCAATATCACAATATAAATATAGTGTTTTGTCAGATTTTTCTATTTTTCGTATAACTAAATTTGTATCCAGTTCTTTTAATAGTTCATTTAATTTCATATCATTCACCCATTTTTGTATAACATAATTAAACAGGTTATTCAACCAACTTGACAAAGAGCCAAACTATTTTACACTACCCCTCACCTTTTTCTGATTCGATTGCTCTTTTGGCTGCCCTGGTCATCATTTTTCCAATGAAAAGGGGATGTCTGTAGCAAAACTTCGTTTGCACTGTCTGGACTGTAGAGTGACAAATCACAAATCTTTTTAACCATATGCGGTTAGCCAGCCCATATCCAACTTCTTTCGCCTTTGCCATAAATTCTTTTGGAACTGAAATTCCCGATGCTGATTTTGTTAATCTCAACGCCCCAAAATAATTTATGTCCATTACATTTTGATAGATTTCATAGTCTGTGTCACGCTCACTTTCAAAAGTGCATAGACAGGCGTTGTGTATTGCAATGTCAATATCTCCAAATTTTTGGATTGCCTGTAACACACCATTTTCAATACCAGAAAGGCTTTGTGCGTCTGCTATGATTGGAAGGAGTGTCTTTTGATATTTTTCTTTTAATATCGCAATCGCATGAATCTGAATATCCAATACCGTTACTGTATTTTCCAATTCCAGTAATCTTTCTACAAGATAATAAGCAATCCCCTAATTAGCACCAACGACTAATACATTCGCCATATGATATGCCCTCTATTTCCTTGAAAAAATTATTGATATGCTCATATACATTTCCCCGAAAAAGCTGTTTATGTTCATCTGTCAATGTTCCGCAAAAAAGCCACGGCTGCGCAAAAAGATAAATCGGTGCATAAAATTTTACCGCCAGATATCTGTTGTCTGCTGTTTTGATAATTCCTATTGATATTAACAGAGAAAATACCTTTGTTTGAAAATTTAATGGTTTATCAAATATCCAGTAATTATATATTTTTTGTATTTCATCACTGCTTAAACGTTCAATCGAAAGCAATCTCATAATTTTGTTGCAATATTCGTCCATAAGATACATTTCAAAAAAGCAATCACAAGTTTGTTCAAATAAATTTCCCCCAATAGTTTTTTGTGTAATCGTTAATGTCTGCTCTAATTGGCTCATTAAACCAGTTGCTATTGATTCAAAATGCTGCAACATTTCATCCAGTATCGCCTGTTTATTTTTGAAATGGTAGTAAACAGAGCTTTCCTTGATATCTACTACCTTACAAATGTCTCTGATTGAAACCGCAGAAAACCCATTTTGAGAAAATAAATCTAATGCAACATCTAATATTTTTTGTTTTGTTTCATTCATTTTTCTGCTCTCCCTAACAGTCGTTAGACAACATTTTGCCTAACAACAGTTAGATTGTCAATCTGTTTATTCCATGCTTTTCTGTTTTTATATAAAGATGGTTGATTACTTCAAAAAAAGCCTTGATTTACGGGCATACAAGCAGTATTTCAAGCTGAATTTACTACTTTTGAGGGAAAGAGCCTTGCTGTATGCGGCTTTGCGGGCGCACTTTGATTTATTGCTTGCTGACAGGGGATAAATCGCTTATAATAGGTGGTGCAATACCCACTAAGAAAAGGACAGAGAGGGAAATGGCAATGGAGCTGAATTATGAGAAAGATAATAAAGAAAGGATTCCTTATGCGCATTATCTGGAGGAATATAAAAAGATCGACCCAAAGGAGGCGGCCCAGCGATGCCAGGTTCCGTATGATGAGGAGACGGGGCAGTTTCACATCCGCCTTATGGGATACGCTTACCTGGTCAGCTTCCCGGATTTTGAGGTGAAAAAGGAGCATGAGGAGGAAGAGGGGGCGTTTCTTCTGCTAACCAGCATTCCGGCCAGGATAAGCGTCTTAAGGTTTCTTATCCAGGGGCAGCTTGTAAAGAGCGCAGGGCGTTTTCTCACCTACCGGGAGGTTCCCTGGGGAGAGGTATATTTCCGGCAGTTTGAGGGCAGATGTCTTTCGCGGCTGAAATTTGGCTTTGGCTTTCAGCTGGATAAGTTTGCCCGGGGAATGGAAAAGCTGGGGGCAAAGAAGATTTCCATGGGAGACGTGGCCTACGAATTTGAGTTTATCAACGGCCTTTTGGTGCGGTTTATCCTGTGGGCAGGGGACGAGGAATTTCCCCCTTCTTCCCAGATTCTATTTGCGGACAACTTCCCTTACGCCTACCAGGCCGAAGACCTGGCCGTGGTGGGGGATATTTCGATTACGACACTGAAAATACTGGCTTAAACAGCATTTCTCTGGCAGCCGGTTTTGGCGGGGGGATGCAGAATTTAAATGAAGAGGATATCAGGATGAAATACGATTTTACAAGCATTTTAGACAGACACGGAAAGGATTCCATGGCGGCAGACCAGCTTCCGCCGCCCGGAAATGAGAAGGGCTGGAAGATAAAGGAGGGATTCACAAGGATTCCCATGTGGGTGGCGGATATGAATTTCCCGGTTGCGCCGTCGGTGACTAAAGCCCTGACGGAGAGGATTTCCCACCCATCCTACGGATATTTTACGCCCAGGGACGCCTATTATGAGGCCATTATCCGGTGGCAGAGGGAGAGAAACAAAGTGGCGGAGCTGCCCAGGGAGGCCATAGGCTACGAAAACGGCGTGCTGGGAGGCATTGTCAGCGCCCTGCACACCCTGTGTTCCCAGGGGGACGCTGTGCTGATTCACACCCCCGCCTATATTGGATTTACGAATATTCTGACCAATAACGGATATAAGAGTGTTCACAGCCCTCTGAAGCTGGATGGGAACGGGGTCTGGCGTATGGACTATGGGGACATGGAGGAAAAGATCAAAAGACACCACATTCACGCGGCCATATTCTGCAGTCCCCACAATCCCAGCGGACGGGTGTGGGAGCGCTGGGAGATTGAACGGGCCATGGAGATTTTTAAAGAGAATGACGTGTATGTGATTTCCGATGAGATCTGGTCGGATCTCATTCTGGAGGGACACCGGCATATTCCCACCCAGTCTGTGTCGGAGGACGCGAAAATGCGCACGGTGGCCATGTACGCCCCCACCAAGACCTTCAGTCTGGCCGGGCTTATCGGAAGCTACCATATCATATACAACCCCTATCTTAGGGACCGGATCAGGAAGGAGTCTTCCCTCTGCCATTACAATGAGGTAAACGTGCTGTCCATGCACTCCCTCATAGGCGCTTATGCGCCCGAAGGGCAGGAATGGGTGGAGGAATTGTGCCAGGTGCTGACCCGGAATGTAAATTATGCCTGTGCGTATATAGAGAAGCACTTTGAGGGCGTGTCTCTGGCAAAGCCCCAGGGGACCTACATGCTTTTTCTGGATTGTACCCGGTGGTGTAAAAATCACCAAAAGACCCTGGATGATCTGCTGGAGGCCGGAACGGGCGTGGGGGTCGTCTGGCAGGACGGAAGGCCCTTCTTTGGGGACTGCCATATCCGCATGAATCTGGCGCTGCCATTTTCCATGGTGGAGGATGCCTTTGAGAGACTTCGGGAATACGTGTTCTGTAAATAGGCAGGGATAACAGTCTCCCGTTTTAAAATGTCCAAAACAGCGTATACTTATGATTGCACACGAAAAGAAGGAAGGGAAACCCCATGACCTGCAAGGAAGCCGTCCAATATATTATGCCTTATATTAACGATGAAATGAATGTCCACGAGGTGGAGGCATTTCTTACCCATATCCGGGGATGCCAGGAATGCTATGAGGAGCTGGAGGTCTATTATACCATCTATGCAGGCCTGGCCCAGCTGGACAGCGACAGCGACAATTTTGATATGCACAACCTTCTGGAAGCGGCGCTGCGGGACTCCCGGGGGCGTGTGCGGGCCCACCGGAATTTTAACGTGTTTTATGTGCTGTCCCAGGTGGCGGCGGTGCTTTCCCTTATTCTGCTGATATTTACAAGGTGGTAAGAAAGAATCTGTTGATTATAGCGAGGTGGCAGGAAAATGAGTGAGAAAATATTACTGATAGACGGGCACAGCATTATCAACCGGGCTTTTTACGGGGTGGCGGATCTGACCAATTCCCAGGGGCTTCACACCAACGCCATTTTTGGCTTTCTGAATACCCTGTTTAAGGTGCTGGACGAGGAGAAGCCGGATTATGTGACGGTGGCCTTTGATGTGAAGGCCCCCACCTTCCGCCACGACATGTACGCGGAGTACAAGGGCACAAGAAAGCCCATGCCCGGGGAGCTTCATGAGCAGGTGCCGGTGCTCAAGGACGTGCTTCACGCCATGGGAATCATTACCATGGAGAAGGCTGGCCTGGAGGCGGACGACCTTCTGGGAACCGTGGCGAAGCGCAGCGAGGCCAGGGGCATGGAGGTGGTGGTGCTGTCCGGGGACAGGGATCTTCTGCAGCTTGCCACAGAGCGCATTCTTGTTCGCATTCCCAAGACAAAAGGGGGAGTTACGGAGATTGAGAATTACCATACTCAGGACGTGATTGACCGCTACCAGGTGACGCCGGCGCAGATCATTGAGCTGAAAGCGCTGATGGGGGATTCCTCCGACAATATTCCCGGGGTGCCCGGGATCGGGGAAAAGACGGCCACCAGCCTGGTGGTGCAGTTTGGAAGCATTGAAAATGCTTACGCCCATGTGGAGGAAATTAAACCGAACCGGGCGAAGGAGGCCATGCGGAACCATTATGACATGGCGCAGCTGAGCAAGGCCCTGGCCACCATCAATATTGACTGTGACTATGATTATCAGTGGGAGGAAGCCCGCCTTAAAAATATTTACACGGAGGAAGCCTATCAGCTCTTAAAGGGCCTGGACTTCAAAAATATGCTCGGCCGCTTTGACGTGAAAGCAGCGGCAAACAGCGTGGAGGACGCTTTTTTGGAGATCGCGGATTTCGCCAGGGCAGAGGAGGTATTTTCCTTGTGCGCCGGGAAAAAGCGGGCGGCGTTTTCCCTGGTCTATGAGGAGCGGGAGCTGCTTGGAATCGCCCTTTCCTTTGAAGGGCAGGACGGAGCGTACATTCCGGCCCAGGGGCTTTTGACGGAAGGATATCTCACCGGGAAGCTGGTGGAGAGCCTTCAGCATGTGCCGGAGATTGTGACACTGGATTTGAAGGAACAGATGGAAGCTTTGGGAAACTGGGTATCCCAAGATGCTGTGGAGGCGTTGCTTGAGGGAAAACATGTGTGGCGGGATGTGGGAATCGCTGCCTATCTTCTGAATCCCTTGAAGGGCGGATATGCCATGGAGGAGCTGGGAAAGGATTATCTGGGACTTGACGCGCCTTCCCGGCAGGAGCTTTTCGGGAAGGAAAAGCTGTCCCAGGCAGCCGTGGAAAAGCCTGGGGAGATGAAACGCTTTGCCTGTTATGGGGCCTATGTGCCGGGAAAGGTGATGCCGGTCTTAAAGGAGCGGCTTGAAAGGGACGGCATGTGGCAGCTCTTTGAGGAGGTGGAAATGCCTCTTGCGACGACCCTGTATTTTATGGAGCAGGCAGGTATCCGGGCGGAGGCGGAGGCCCTCAAGGTATACGGGCAGCAGCTTTCCGTGCGGATTGGGGAGCTGGAAGGAAAAATTTATGAGCAGGCGGGGGAGAGCTTTAACATCAATTCGCCCAAGCAGCTTGGCGTGATTCTGTTTGATAAGATGGGGATGAAGGGGGGGAAAAAGACAAAGACCGGCTATTCCACCTCGGCGGATGTGCTGGAGAAGCTTGCGCCGGAACACCCTGTTGTGGCGGATATTCTGGAATACCGGCAGCTTACCAAGCTGAAATCCACGTATGCCGACGGGCTGGCGGTATGCATCGGGGCTGACGGGCGCATTCACAGCAGATTTCAGCAGACGGTGACGGCTACGGGACGCCTTAGCAGCACGGAGCCTAACCTGCAGAATATTCCCATCCGCATGGAGCTTGGACGATTGATCCGCAAGGTCTTTGTGCCAGCGGAAGGGTATGTGCTGCTGGACGCGGATTACTCCCAGATTGAGCTGCGGGTGCTGGCCCATATGTCCGGGGACGAGGCCTTGATCGCGGCCTACCGGGAAGCGGCGGATATTCACCGCATGACGGCTTCCCAGGTGTTCCATGTGCCCTTTGACCAGGTCACCAGCCTGCAACGGCGAAACGCCAAGGCGGTGAATTTCGGCATTGTGTACGGCATCAGCTCCTTTGGGCTGTCCCAGGATCTCAGCATCAGCCGCAAGGAGGCCCAGGAATATATTGAGCGGTATTTTGAGTCTTATCCTAAGATCAAGGAATTTCTGGACCGTCTGGTAAGGGACGGCCGGGAAAAGGGCTATGTGGAGACTATGTTTGGCAGGCGGCGTCCCATGCCAGAGCTGAAATCCTCCAATTTCATGCAGCGCTCCTTTGGGGAGCGGGTGGCCATGAACGCCCCCATCCAGGGCACGGCCGCGGACATTATCAAGATTGCCATGAACCGGGTGAGTCAACGTCTGCGGGAGGAGCGGCTTCGCTCCAGACTGATTTTGCAGGTACACGACGAACTCCTGGTGGAGGCCCACAGGGAGGAGCTTGCGCAGGTAAAGAAAATCCTGGAGGAGGAGATGCGTCAGGCGGCGGAGCTTTCGGTGCCCCTGGAGATCGATATGCACGCGGGGGAGAACTGGTATGAGGCCCATTGAGGGTGGTTTCCGGAGTGGACCTTTATAAGGAGAGGAAGGCGGATCGAAAACGATAGAGCCGGATGAGTGGGACTTGAAGATGATAAGAGAGGCAGAGGAGATAAACGGTGAGGAGGGTGTATTAATAGAAGCACTTGCGTCTGAACTGGCGATAAAATTATGAAATATCAGTTAATATTTCAAAAAGCAGCGGAAAAGTTTTTGAAAAAGCAGGACAGAAAAACCCAGGAGAGATTGCTGCTTGCAATAAATCAGCTTCCAGAGGGAACAGACATTAAAAAGCTTCAAGGTTACAATATGTTTCGGATGCGGGTTGGAAAGATACGGATTTTATATACGGTTGATGATGCTGTCAGGATAATATCAATCGAAAATATAGATAATCCTGGGGATGCATACAAAAGATTCTGGGAAGGTTATAAAAGGGGGGGATTTTATGATTGTTCTTGCTGTAATATGTACGCTTGCCGCCGGAGCAGTGGGGGCGTTTCTTGAACCGGTTTCCTTTTCGGTTTCGTTGCCTATTGTAGTAATGGGTGGCTTTATCCTGTGGCAAATGAGGCATGGCAAATGAAGGTTATCGGAGTCACCGGCGGCGTAGGAGCCGGAAAGAGCAGGGTGCTTAAGTATCTGGAGGAGGCCTGTGGGGCTTATGTGATCCAGGCGGACCAGGTGGGGCACAAGGTGATGGAGCCGGGAGAAGCCGCCTACGAGGCGGTGCTGGAAACGTTTGGCGGGGATATGGCGGAGGCGGGCAGCCGTGGGGAAAAAAATATCCTGCGCCCGGATGGAACCATCGACCGGAGTGTTCTGGGAACCCTGGTATTTACGGACAGGGACAGGCTTATGGCTCTGAACGCCATCATCCACCCCGCGGTGAAGGCGTGGATACGCCGGGAGCTGGAGATCCAGAGGCGGCAGGGGCGGGCCATCTGCGTGGTGGAGGCGGCGCTTCTCATAGAAGATCACTATGAGGAGTTTTGTGGGGAACTGTGGTATATTTACGCGGAGGAGACAGTGCGGCGGCGGCGGCTTCGGGATTCCCGGGGCTATTCCCAGGAGAAAATCACCTCCATTTTCCGGAATCAGTTATCTGATGAGGAATTTCGCAGGCACTGCCAGGTTGTGATTGAAAACAGCGGGGAGTTTGAGGAGGCCCGCAGGCAGATTGCGGCGGCGCTGGACGGGCGCCTCCAGGGGAGAGAAGGCCTGGGAGGGCGGACACGGCAAAAAGACAGGAGGGCTGTTATGGATGGAAATACAATGCTCTGGCAATGGACCAGAGAGCCGGAACATTACACAATAACGGATGAACGGGTGGAGATTATTACCCGGCCCTACACAGATTTATGGCAGAGGACCTACTATCATTTTCGCAATGACAATGCGCCTGTGCTGCAGATGTATACGGATGAGAAATACTTTTCCTTTGTGGTAAAGACAGAATTTGAAAGCAAGCGCCGTTATGACCAGTGCGGGATTGTCATGTATCTGGACAGTGAGAACTGGCTGAAGGCCTCTGTGGAGTATGAAAATGAGGAAATCCAGCGTCTGGGAAGCGTGGCGACCAATTATGGATATTCGGACTGGGCCTCCACGGATGTGGACGCCGCCATGAAAACCATGTGGTTCCGGTTCAGTCGCAGGGAAAATGATTTCTGTGTGGAAAATTCTGTGGATGGCATACGTTTCTCCCAGATGCGTATCTGCCATATGTTTCAGGCCGGGGAGGGGATTTCCTTTGGCATTTACGCATGTAGCCCGGAGGATTCCTCCTTTAAGGCGTCGTTTACCAATATGGAACTCACGGACTGTAAATGGGCGGCCCATGTGGGGCAGGCGCCGGACGAAGAGGGCTGAGGTTTTCCGCCTGTAAGACGGACGCCTGGGGGAATAAGAAGATTTTATGAGGAGACAAAAGGATATGAGACTGTGCAGCATTGCCAGCGGCAGCAGCGGAAACTGTATATACATAGGCTCGGAGGAAAACAGCCTCCTGATCGATGCGGGTATCAGCGGCAGGCGGGTGGAGGCCGGACTTAAGGAGCTGGCCCTTTGCGGGAAGGATATGGACGGGATTCTCATTACCCATGAGCACTCGGACCATATCAAGGGGCTGGGGGTGTTGGCCCGGAAATTTGAGCTTCCCATTTACGGAACCAGGGGGACCTTAAAGGCCATAAAGCGCATGGACAACCTGGGGCCCATACCGGAGGAATTATTCCGGGAGATTGTGCCGGACGTGGATTTCCAGGTGGGGGAGCTTACGGTATCTCCTTTCCGGGTGTCTCACGACGCGGCGGAGCCGGTGGCTTACCGGGTGACCTGCGGGGAAAAGACGGCGGCGGTGGCTACAGATCTGGGAGTTTATACGGATTACACGGTGGAGAAGCTTAAAAACCTGGATATTCTGCTGCTGGAGGCCAACCATGATATCCATATGCTGGAGGTGGGGGGATATCCCTATTATCTGAAGCAGCGGATTCTGGGGGAGCGGGGCCATCTGTCCAATGAGTCCGCAGGGCAGCTTTTATGTAAGGTGCTCCACGATGGGCTGAAGCATATTTTCCTGGGTCATTTAAGCAAAGAAAACAACTATGAAGAGCTGGCCTATGAGACTGTGCGCCTGGAAGTGCTTCTGGAGGACACGCCCTACGGGCCGGATGATTTTCCCATAACAGTGGCTGGGCGGGACCGCATCTCAAGGTGCGTGTCCGTGTAAGCAGTAAATAAAAACAGCATCGACCTGGGAGGGGGAGATGCGGTACTAAAAAACAGCATCTGCCCCGGAAGCCTGCGGAAGGATTTTCAGACGTATTTCGGCTGAAAATTCTTCCAGTACACTGAGGCTGGGAGGGGGAGATGCGGTACTAAAATAGGAGGATATGACATGAAAAAATCAATTATTACAGTGGTTGGCAAGGACACAGTAGGCATTATCGCAAAGGTGTGTACATACCTGGCGGACAATGGAGTAAACATCCTGGATATTTCCCAGACCATTGTCCAGGGATATTTTAATATGATGATGATTGTGGATACGGGGGCGGTGAAATCCTTTGATACCCTGGCAGGCGAACTGGAGGAGCTGGGAAAAGGCATCGGCGTGGTGATTAAGTGTCAGCAGGAGGAAATTTTTGAGTCTATGCACCGGATCTGAGGAGTGCAGAGAGTGGTTTGCGTTGTAAAAGGGAAGAGATAAATAAGGGGAAACGACTATGATTAATATCTATGAAGTAAATGAGACAAACCAGATGATTCAGCAGGACAACCTGGATGTGCGCACCATTACCCTGGGTATCAGCCTTATGGACTGCATTGACGGAGATCTTCACAAGGTCAACGACAAAATCTATGAGAAAATCACACGGGTAGCCAAAGATCTGGTTTCCACAGGCCAGGAGATTGAGCGGGAGTACGGGATACCCATTGTAAATAAGCGGATTTCCGTGACGCCTATTGCCATTATCGGGGAGGCGGCCTGCAAATGCCCGGAGGACTATGTGACCATTGCCCGGACGCTGGACCGGGCGGCCAAGACCGTTGGGGTGAATTTTATCGGCGGGTATTCGGCCCTGGTTGCCAAGGGAATGACTAAGGGAGAGGAAAACCTTATCCGCTCCATTCCCCAGGCCCTTGCGGAGACGGAGCGGGTGTGCAGCTCCGTGAATGTGGGCTCCACCAAGAGCGGCATCAATATGGACGCGGTCTGCCTTATGGGGGAGATGGTAAAGCTGGCGGCGGAGTTTACGAAGGAGCAGGATTCCCTGGGCTGCGCCAAGCTTGTCATCTTCTGCAATGCGCCGGACGACAATCCCTTTATGGCCGGGGCCTTTCACGGGGTTACGGAGGCGGACGCCATTATCAATGTGGGCGTCAGCGGTCCCGGGGTGGTGAAGCATGCCCTGTCCAAGGTGCGGGGCGAAAATTTTGAGGTGCTCTGTGAGACCATTAAAAAGACGGCTTTTAAGGTGACCCGGGTTGGGCAGCTTGTGGCCCAGGAAGCTTCCCGCCGCATGGGGATTCCTTTTGGCATCCTGGATTTGTCCCTGGCGCCAACGCCTGCGGTGGGAGACAGCGTGGCGGAAATTCTGGAGGAGATCGGTCTGGAGCGCACGGGAGCCCCAGGCACCACGGCGGCTCTTGCCCTTCTCAACGACCAGGTGAAAAAAGGCGGCGTTATGGCATCCTCCTATGTGGGCGGCTTAAGCGGGGCGTTTATCCCGGTCAGCGAGGATCAGGGTATGATCGACGCGGTGCAGGAGGGGGCGCTGACCCTGGAAAAGCTGGAGGCTATGACCTGCGTGTGCTCCGTGGGCCTGGATATGATTGCCATTCCAGGGGACACAAAGCCCTCCACCATTGCGGGCATTATCGCGGATGAGATGGCTATCGGCATGGTAAACCAGAAAACCACGGCTGTCCGGGTAATCCCGGTCATCGGAAAGGGCGTGGGGGAGATGGTGGAATTTGGAGGCCTTCTGGGGTACGCCCCCATTATGCCGGTAAATAAGTTCTCCTGTGAGGCTTTTGTAAACCGGGGAGGACGGATTCCGGCGCCTATTCACTCCTTTAAAAACTGACCACTCTTAAGGGGATGGAAATGATGAAGATTCTGCTGGTGGAGGACGACTGGACGATTGTTGAGAACTTAACGGCTGTGCTGAAGGCAGAGGGGTTTTCCGTCCGTGCGGTTTCCGGGCAGAGAGAAGCCCTGGAGGCCGTTGAGGGGGAGAGCTTTGACCTGCTTTTGCTGGACGTTTCCCTAAAGGACGGAAATGGATTTGCGGTTTGCTCGGCGGTGAAGGCCCTGGTGGATGTGCCGGTGATCTTTCTCACAGCCTCTGGGGATGAGTTCAGCGTGGTTACAGGGCTGGAGCTGGGGGCGGAGGACTATATCAGCAAGCCTTTCCGGCCCCGGGAGCTGGTTTCCCGGATCAGGAGCGTCCTTCGCCGCTGCGGCAGAAGCCAGGCGGTGCTGGAGGTGGAGGATTTAAAAGTGGACACGGTGCGGGCTCTGGTGACAAAGGCCGGTCAGGAAGTGCTGCTCTCCGCCCTGGAATACCGCCTGCTGCTGTTTTTCCTCAACCACAAGGGCATGGTTCTCACCCGGAACCAGCTTCTGGAGGAAATCTGGGATGCAGCCGGGGAATTTGTCAATGACAACACGCTGACCGTCTACATCAAGCGGCTGCGGGAAAAGATTGAGACAGACTCCCAGAATCCCAGGGTAATCCGCACCATCCGCGGCATGGGCTACAAGCTCGGTGATTAATGAGGGGGTGTGGAGGATGCGGTACTGGAAAACAGCATTATCCCGGACAAGGCCTTGACGTACTGGAATGGAGAATGGTTATGAGGTTTTTGAGAAACAGTGAGGTGCGGTATCAGATTCTCTTATCCCTGTTGCTTTCGGTTCTTCTTGCGGCAGGGGGCTGTCTGGTATCTCCTGCCTGGGGCTTATGTCTTTTAACGGGCGCGCTGCTTTTGACAGGCGTCTGGGTGTGGTTTACCCGGCAGCGTTACCTAAGGCTGGAAGGGCTGGCCAGGGAGGCGGACCGCATACTCCACGGGGAGCGGAATCTGGATCTTGGGCAGTACCAGGAGGGGGAATTGTCCATTCTGGCAAATGAGCTCCAGAAAATGGTGCTGCGGCTGGTGGAGCAGTCGGACAGGCTTATGCGGGAAAAGGGAAACTTAAGCGATTCCCTGGCGGATATCTCCCACCAGCTTCGGACGCCTCTCACTTCCCTGCATCTTTTGTTTTCCCGCCTGTCCGGGGAGGAGGACGCAGTGGCGCGCCGCAGGCTGTCCTATGAGGGCGTACAGCTTCTAAACCGCATTGACTGGCTGGTGAACGCGCTCCTTAAGATTTCCAGGATCGACGCGGGAACTGCGGTTTTTACCCGGGAGCGGGTGGATGCCGGGGCTTTGCTTGACCAGGCCCTGGAGCCGCTTCGGATTCCCATGGAGCTGCGGGAGCAGACGGTAATCCGGGAAGACAGGGCGGACGCGGAGGTTACCGGGAAAGAGGGGAGCTGGAAGCCGGGATTCCTGGGGGATCCGGCCTGGAGCGCGGAGGCTCTGGGGAACATTCTGAAAAACTGTATGGAGCATACGCCCCAGGGCGGGAAAATCTGGATACGCGCGCTGGAAAACCGTCTTTATACAGAGTTTGTCATAGAAGATAACGGGGCAGGTATTTCAAGGGAAGATCTGCCCCATCTTTTTGAGCGGTTTTATAAGGGCGCGGACTCTCCGGATTCCAGTGTGGGAATTGGCCTTGCCCTGGCCCGCATGATTATCCGGGAGCAGAACGGAACCGTGAAGGCGGAGAACCGTCTGGAGGGTGGAGCCCGGTTTGTGGTGCGGTTTTATAAGGGGATTATATAAACTCTGGCCTGCTCTGCCTTTACATTCCTTTTCGTAACATGAACTGTCAAAGTGACAAATCTGTCATACAAAAGTCACGGCCCTGTCATGAAGATACCGTATACTAAAGAAAAAAACAAAGAAGAATGCCTGGTTATGCTGTGCGGATTTTGAAAATGGCAGCATACAGGGCAGTCAGAGAGGAGCTTTATGGAATTACTCAAAGCAGAACATCTTTCAAAAGTATACGGAAAAGGGGAGAACCAGGTGAAAGCCCTGGACGATGTTTCCTTTATGATCCAGCCCGGGGAGTTTGTGGCGATTGTGGGGCCTTCCGGCTCCGGGAAATCCACCCTTCTCCATATTTTAGGGGGCGTGGACCGGCCCACCTCCGGGCATGTGTATCTGGACGGAAAGGACGTGTACAGCCAGAACGAGGAACAGCTGGCCATTTTCCGCCGGCGGGAGGTGGGGCTTGTCTATCAGTTCTACAATCTGATCCCTGTGCTGGATGTGGAGGAAAATATCACCCTTCCCGTACTGATGGATGGCAGGGAGGTGAACCAGGAGCGGCTTGCGGAGCTGCTTACCATTCTGAATCTTGGGAAACGCAGGCGCCATCTGCCAAACCAGCTCTCCGGCGGACAGCAGCAGAGAGTTTCCATCGGAAGGGCTCTTATGAACGCCCCGGCCATGGTGCTGGCGGATGAGCCCACGGGAAATCTGGACTCCCGGAACAGCCAGGAGATTATGGAGCTTCTGAAATTGTCCAATGAGAAATATGGGCAGACCCTGATTATCATTACCCACGACGAGAATATTGCCCTGCAGGCGGATCGCATAATTGCCATAGAGGACGGACGTATTTCCAGAGATGAGGTGATCCGCAGATGAATGTATTTACCCTTGTGACGTGGAAAACCTTGAAGAAAAACAAAAGCCGTACGCTGGTGACGGTTGTGGGGATCCTGCTGGCTACCGCCATGCTGACGGCAGTGACCACGATTATTTCCAGTCTCCAGAGCTTTATGATACGCTCCGTGATTGCGGAGAGAGGAGACTGGCACGGGGCCATTTTCCAGCTTTCCCAGGAAGAAGCGGGGGAGATTGCCGGGGCTTCGGAGGTGGAAAATGCCGGGGTTTACCAGGAGCTGGGCTTTGGGCTATTGCCGGATGGCAGGCTGAACGAGAGGCCCTATGTCTTTGTGGCTGGCATGACAGAGGAGCTGTATAATATTGTGCCTGTAAAGCTGGTGGACGGGAGGCTTCCCCAAAACGGTGGGGAGCTTCTGATCTCAAAGAATTTCCTGTCCTGGAGCGGTATGTCCTTGAAAATCGGGGATACCGTGTCCCTGGATCTTGGCAGGCGGTATTTTGATCAGGTGGAGAGGGGAGTCTGTGAAGCGCCCGTCTACGGAAGCGATAAAGAGACTCTGGCGGAGGAGCTGGTTACGGACAGAACCCGCTCCTACACAGTGGTGGGAATCGCGGAGAGGATTCCCATGGACGGATACCGGAGAGCGGCTCTTTTTGCCCTGACCTCTATGGAGGAAGCGCCCGGGCCGGATGCAACCTTTACCTGTTATTATAAAATGCATAAGCCCTCCCAGGCGTATGCATTTACAGAGGCTCATCAGAAGGGTCATCTGGCAGAGTATAATTCCGAACTTCTCCGCTACCAGGGCTCTTCCAACAACCGGACGGTTATGCGGATGCTGTACGGGCTTGCAACGATTCTCATTGTGCTGATTATGGTGGGAGGGATTTCCCTGGTGTATAATTCCTTTGCCATATCTGTCAGCGACCGGACAAAGCAATTCGGGCTTTTGACGTCTGTAGGAGCCACCCCCCGGCAGATGCGGGGCATGGTGCTAAAGGAAGCGTTTCTGGTGAGCGCCCTGGGGATTCCCCTTGGTGTTTTAAGCGGTCTTGTGGGAATCGCCGTTACCCTGCGGTTGACGGGAAATGCCTTCCAGTATCTCTACAGCGGGAAGGTGCCCATGCAGCTGGCGGTATCTGTTCCGGCCCTGGTAATCGCAGTGACGACAGCTCTTTCTACGGTGCTTCTGTCAGCCTGGATTCCGGCCCGGCGGGCGGCAAAGATTTCTCCTATGGACGCTATCCGCCAGACAAAGGACATCCGTATTCCAAAGAAAATCCGTAAAAGCGGGAAATGGTCTTACCGGTTTTTTGGCCTGTCCGGTATGGTGGCGGGGAAGCACTTTACCCGCAGCAGAAGGCAGTACCGGGCAACCATATTTTCCCTGTTTATCAGCATTGTCCTGTTTATCTCGGCCAGCTCATTTTCCGATTATGTGCGAAACAGCATTTCCAGAGTGAACGCGGTGGCGGATTACGATATTTCTGTTCATATTGAAGAGAAGGAGGGGTATGAGAGGCTCTGGAAAAGCCTGTCCCGGATGGAGGGGATAGAGGAGGCTATGGCTTTTGGAAACGCCTACTCCGACGTTCATGTGGACGAACAGTTTCTGAATAAGGATTACCTGGAGCTTCTGGAAAATAATGGGGTGTATTCCAGAGAAGACATGGAGAAGATATTCTCGATTCTTTTTGTTATGGAGGATGAGGCGTATGTCCGGTATCTGGAGGAGGAGGGGCTTTCTGTGGAGGAGTTTACAAACCCTCAGAATATCCAGGTGGTGGCGCTGGATCAGATAGAAGGATATATGGAAAAAGAGGAGAGATACCGGATCTGCCGGATATTGAAAGAGGCAGGCTGCGACGTGGATCTGATTCTGACAGATTATGCGGCCAGGGACGAAGCCTGGAAGGAACTGGACGATACGGAAGAATACCTGGAAGAACCCTTCCAGAGAACTGTGCGGCTTAAGGTGGGAGCGCTCACAGAACGGGCGCCCATGAATATGGTGACGGGGGGCAACGCCCTGCGGATTTTTCTTTCGGAGAGCATGTTTGAGGCCCTGGTGGACTCGCCTGCGGATTATTTGCCAGCCTACAGCATCCGGGTGAAGGCGCCGGAGCACCAGGCAGTGGCGGAACAGATTGAAAACCTGTCCTTTGAGGAGGACTGGGCTGATATGGACTACTTTGTGAATGATGAGACGGAGAGTGTGCAGCTGGAGAAAAGCATGCTGTTTACCCTGGATGTATTCACCTACGGCTTTATTGTGCTGATTTCACTGATTGCGGCGGCCAACGTGTTCAACACCATCTCTACGGGATTTCTCCTTCGCAGGAAAGAGTTTGCAGTCCTGGCTTCCGTGGGTATGGCTCCGGGGGAAATGCGGCGGATGCTGCAATATGAGTGTTTACTCTACGGTGGCAAGGCTCTTCTGTACGGGATTCCTGTTTCCCTGCTGGTGACCTGGCAGATCTTCCGGGTGGTGAAAAGCGGGATGGACACTGGCTTTTATGTGCCGGCCCTAAGCATTGCGCTGGCGGTGTGCAGCGTGTTTGCAGTAGTATTTTCCACCATGCTCTATGCCAGAAAAAAGCTGGAGAAGGAGAAGCTTATCGACAGCATCCGGCGGGAGAGCGTATAAGGACAGAGGGCATCTGACAGGAGAGCTCTGTAAGGACAGGCGGCCTTTAGGAGCCGCTGGCGGCGGAAAGCGAAACGCGAAACAAATCCCTGTGTCAGACAATCAGAACAGGCCGCATGTATTCATGACAAAAGGCAGTGCCGGATTTATCCGTGACCATGGCTTCGTAGATGTGGGAGGCGGATAAATCCTGGCGAAGCAGAGCGGGCAGCTCTGCCAGGGCGGCATCTGGCAGGGCTGTCTTTGCGTCCGGAGGCTGGGAAGCCGCTTCTGGGATATGGGAAGTGGTTTTTGGCGGTGAAGTGTTTCTTGGAGCCCGGAAAGGGCAGCCGGGATCAACGGCCGTATCCGCGGCGGGGGTGAGACCAGCAAGCAATTCCTCCGCCCCGGAGAGACGACCCAGAACGGGAATCCTGGACATTTGCTTAAGGCGGGTCAGAAGGGGCTGACTCTCCCGGCGGAATCCCAGCACACGGGCGTAGACGGGATACTGAAGAGCTTTCCTCCTGCGGGCGTCCTCCTGCTTATCTTCCAGGAGAATATGGCACAGGGCCCGCGTAACGTGGGTGTGGGTTATCTGGCGGGTTTTTAGGAGATCTGCGAAGGAGGAGGCGCTTCGGTACTGGGGCAACAGGTTCCCGATGCGGGCGGCCAGGTCCGGGGACACGTCCGTATAGGCCCCAAGGGCATCTCTGGAAAGGGAAAGCAGCTTATAGTGGAGAACGGAGGAGAAGTCGTCAAGGGTCACCGGACTTTTCCTGGAAAAAAACTCCTCCAGAATAACTCCTGCGTCCGGGGGCATCTGGTGAAGCACCGAAGTAAGCGCGCCGTCATTCAGGATAGCGGTGCGGATAGCGGTAGCGGAGGCCAGCTCCCCGGACAGGGAGGCGTCGTGGTAGGCGGCGCTTCTGCGGGCTATGGTACAGGGCTTTATGGGACTTTTACGAAGCATAAGGGCCTTTAAATATTCGATGCCCAGAGTGTTGTTGGGCTGGCTTAAGAGGGCGGATTCGTACCGGCATGTGTTGTCATCCAGGGAGCAGGGCAGAATATCCTCCGTGTAGGAAAAATATTCGTGGAGAGCCTTGCTTCTGGCCAGGGGAAAGGAGCAGCCCTGTTTTAAAAAGGCCCGCAAAAGCTCCCGATAGGCGGGGGGCTCCTGGGCCAGGGCCAGGGCATAGGGGAGGAGGCGGGAGAGATCCCCGCACTCGCTGCCAAAGCAGAGGGCGTCCACGCAGCCTAGTCCGTCCAGGAGGGAGACGGCGCCCCCGGCAAATGTCTCCGCGCTGGCGCAGGCATAGGCAGAGGGCAGGGAAAGGACAAGGTCTGCCCCGCAGGCTAAAGCCATATGGGCCCGGGTATGCTGGTCTGTTAGGGCGGGAGCTCCCCGCTGTACGAAATCCCCGCTTAAGACTACCACCAGATAGTCCGCCTGGGTCTGAAGCGCCGCCTGCCGGAGGTGGTAGGCATGCCCCTTGTGGAAAGGATTGTATTCTGCGATAATGCCAGTGATTTTCATAGCGGATCTCCTTATTCTGGTTTTATGTGCCGCAGCCGCTGCTTTTTCCGGAAAGAGACTTTGCTGCTGTGCTTCCAGACAATGCATGTTCAGCCCCGGCGGCTCAATACGCCGCCGGGCCCAGGCGTATAGTCAGCTCCCCTAAATAGAGTTGTACGGGGATTTCCTGGTCAAAGGGATAGATACAGGGCATAAGCCCGGTTTCGGCAAAGAAATAGCAGATGACCCTCTGGGCCTCCGGATCTACAAGCCAGTATTCTTTTACTCCCGCCTGGAGATATTTCAGCAGCTTGATATTGGAGTCAAGCTTCCGGGACGAGGGGGAGAGAATCTCCGCGATAAAGTCCGGCGCGCCGCATATGCGGTCTTTTTTTATTTTATTTTTGTCGCAGACCACCAGGAAATCCGGCTGTATCATGGTGTGGATATCGCTGTCAAGCTGTACGTCCAGAGGTGCGGGGTAGAGCTGGCAGTCCCCCTTGTGGGAGCGGATATAGACGGAAAACTGGATGAGCAGCCCGGTCAGCGCCTCCTGGTGGGCCGGGGTGGGGCTGGCCATGTAATAGAATCTTCCGTCGATGAGCTCCGCCCGCACATCCCCGGGCAGGCGGTAATAATCCTCCAGCGTGTGGTGATCTTCCGGGTCTGACACATAATAGCCGGACATTTCCCGCAGAATGCTGGTTATGGTCCGGGACTCTTCAAAGGCCTGGTTCAGCGCGCTTATGGTGTCATACCGGGGGGAGACGGTCTCCCCGCTTAATATCTTATTGATGGTGCCCACCGGGACGCCGGAGCGGGCGGAGAGCTGTTCTGTGGTCCATTTCATTTTTTCCTTTTGTTCTACCAGATAATCGCGGTACATGAGGGCCCCCCTTTCTTCTCTTTTTCTTTACTGTACACCTGTTTTGGCCTGCTGTCAACAGATATATCCTTTTACGGGTAGAAAATTTACCCGTTTACGGGTAGATATTCATTTTTTTTATGGAGCCTGCAAGTCCGGGAGGAAGGAATGGGATATAAACACGATTTTCCACTCAGAAAACAGGTAGAGTTTTTTTTCATAGTGTGGTATACTTTCCCAGAACAAAAAAACTGATTGTCAGTAAGAGAAAGAGAATCTATGGGAAAATCACTGTACATAGCGGAAAAACCCAGCGTGGCCCAGGAATTCGCCAAGGCCCTTAAGCTTAACACGGCCCGCCGGGAGGGTTATCTGGAGGGCCCTGACGCGGTGGTGACCTGGTGTGTGGGACATCTGGTGACCATGAGCTACCCGGAAGTCTACGACGAAAAATTAAAGAGATGGAGCCTGGATACCCTGCCCTTTTTGCCAAAGGAATTTAAATACGAAGTGATTCCCGCCGTGAAAAAACAATATGATATTGTGGCGGGGCTTTTAAAGCGCAAGGACGTGGACACCATCTATGTGTGTACGGACTCCGGGCGGGAGGGGGAATACATTTACCGCCTGGTGGAAATGATGGCGGGCGTCAAGGGAAAACAGCGCCTCCGGGTCTGGATTGATTCCCAGACGGAAGAGGAGATTCTCAGGGGAATCCGGGAGGCAAAGGACCTGTCGGAATACGACAATCTCTCCCACGCCGCTTACTTAAGAGCCAAAGAGGATTACCTTATGGGCATTAATTTCTCCCGGCTTCTGACGCTGAAATATGGAAATACCATATCCGGCTACCTGCGGGAGCGTTACACCGTGGTGTCCGTGGGCCGGGTGATGACCTGTGTGCTGGGCATGGTGGTGCGACGGGAGCGGGAAATCCGGGAATTTGTCAAGACACCCTTCTACCGGGTGCTGGGGAAATTTTTCTTGGAGGGCCAGGTTTTTGAGGGAGAATGGAGGGCCGTTGAGGGCTCCCGCTATTTCCAGTCTCCAAAGCTATACAAAGAAAACGGCTTTAAGGAGCAGAAGGATGCCCGGGAGCTCTGCACGTATGTGAGTATGGAGGCGGGGCTGGGGATGATCCAGGGGGAAGAGGCAGACCTTAAGACGGAGGACGTCCCAGGACAGGTCACGCTGCTCTCCATCGAGCGGAAAAAAGAGCGGAAGAATCCCCCCCTTCTCTTTAACCTGGCCGAGCTGCAAAACGAATGCTCAAGGCTGTTTAAGATCAGCCCGGACGAGACTCTTCGCATCGCGCAGGAATTATATGAGAAGAAGCTGGTTACATACCCAAGAACCGACGCCCGGGTACTGTCTGCTGCTGTGGCCCGGGAGATCGGAAAGAACCTGGCGGGCCTTAGGGGTTACCAGAAGCTGTCTGCCTTTGCCGGGGAGACGCTTGGCGGGACTGCCTGGAAGGGGATTGCAAAAACCCGCTATGTCAACGACAAGCAGATCACGGACCACTACGCTATTATTCCCACAGGCCAGGGTCTTGGAGCTCTGGGAAGCGTATCCCCCCTGGCGGAACGGGTTTACGAGCTCATTGCCCGGAGATTTTTAGGCATTTTCTATCCTCCGGCTGTATACCGGAAAATCCAGGTAACGGCAGGGGTGAAAACCGAGCGGTTTTTCGCCAGCTTTAAGGTGCTGGAGGAGGAGGGATATCTGAAGGTACAGCCCCCGGCTTCTGACAAAGGAAAAAAGAAGGAGGAGGAGACAGAGGATGTAAAATGTGACGCTGCCTTTCTGGAGGCTCTGGAGAAGCTTAAAAAAGGAATGAAGCTTCCGGTAAAGGAATTCTTTATCAAGGAAGGAGAGACATCGCCTCCCAAACGCTACAATTCCGGCTCCATGATTCTCGCCATGGAGAACGCAGGCCAGCTTATAGAGGATGAGGAGCTGCGCTCCCAGATTAAGGGAAGCGGCATCGGCACCAGCGCTACCCGGGCGGAGATATTAAAAAAACTAGTCCATATCAAATACCTGTCCTTAAACAAAAAAACCCAGATTATCACGCCGACCCTTTTAGGGGAAATGATCTATGACGTGGTGCGGGCCTCCATAGCCAGCCTCCTGAATCCGGAGCTTACCGCTAGCTGGGAGAAAGGGCTGACCCAGATGGCGGAAGGGGCTATCACAGAGGACTACTATATGGAAAAGCTGGAACACTTTATAAAGAGCAAGACCGGGTATGTACTCACCCATAATTACCAGCAGGCCCTCAGGCCCTGTTTCGACGCCTCGGCAAAATTTTACAGGAAGGGCCAGGAGCCAGGGACGGGAAAATAAAAGATCAGAGAAAAGAAGGAGAATTTTTATGAAAGAATATGAAGTAAAAAATATGTATACTTTAAGTGAAACTCTGGCAGAGCCTCTGCTCTCAAAGGTCACCTATCCCTGGGAGGCGCTGCCGGAAATCGGCGCCTTTATCCTGGAGCTTGGAGCTTCTCTTCCGGAGGAAGAATACGAAAAGCGGGGGGAAAATATCTGGATCGCCAGATCCGCCAAAGTGGCTCCTACGGCGTCCATTACAGGTCCGGCCATCATCGGCAAAGATGCGGAAATCCGCCACTGCGCTTTTATCCGGGGAAACGCCCTGGTGGGGGAGGGAGCCGTGGTGGGCAATTCCACGGAGCTTAAAAACGTCATTCTCTTTAACAAGGTCCAGGTGCCCCACTACAATTACGTGGGGGATTCCATTCTGGGTTACCGGGCCCATATGGGGGCAGGCTCCATTACATCCAATGTAAAATCCGATAAACAGCTGGTTAAGGTACATACCCCGGAGGGCGATATAGAGACCGGCATCAAAAAATTCGGCGCCATGCTGGGAGACCTGGTGGAGGTGGGCTGCGGTACAGTCTTAAATCCCGGTTCCGTGGTGGGACGGGAGAGCAGTATCTATCCGTTGTCCTCCGTGCGGGGCTGTATTCCGGCAGGCTCCATCTACAAACGCCAGGGAGAGGTTGTAGAGAGACAATAGCACATAATACAGAGGCAGATCTCGTCACAGGAAAGGAGTATATGAAATGGAACGCAGTACCGCGTCAGTTGTCACAGGAGGAGCCCGGTGGGGGTTAAGCGGCAGCGCGCTGAAATGGATCGCCATTATTACCATGTTTATAGACCACATAGGGGCGTCGCTCCTGGAGGTTTACATCATAGATTACTATGGGAATTCCCCCTATCACGGTTTCCGGCGGTTTTCCCGGGAACAGATCATGGCCTGCTATGATATTGATGCCATACTGCGGTGCATTGGCCGGATTGCCTTTCCGATTTTCTGTTTTCTCCTGGTGGAGGGATTTGTACACACCAGAAACGTGAAAAAATATGCCCTGCGGCTGGGGCTGTTCTGCGTGCTTTCGGAGCTGCCCTTTAACCTGGCCTTCAAGGGAAAACTGTTTGCGCCGGAGTATCAGAACGTTTTCTTTACGCTTCTTCTGGGGCTTTTGGGAATCTGGGCTTTTTCCTGGCTTAAGGAGCGCAGACAGTGGATTTTGGGGATTTTAAGCCTTATTCTGGCGGCCGTGGGGGCAGAATTTCTCCACACAGACTATGGTGCTTTCGGTGTCGCCTTTATAGAGCTTATGTATCTGCTCCACAACAAAAAGGCCCTGCGCACCGCCGTGGGGGTCTTAATGCTTCTTCTCTATGGGGGCGTGGAGAGGCTGGGGGCTATTGCGTTTATCCCCATCAGCTTCTACAACGGAACCCGGGGTAAGCAGCCCAAATATTTTTTCTATATATTTTATCCCTTGCATCTGCTGCTGATGGTGGCTGTGGCCTGGTGGGTTCTGCCTGTGGCGCTTTGATATTTCTGGAAAGAAAATTCACAAATATAGTTGAAATCTGAGGAGATTTATTATAAGATAGAATCGGCCATGAATGAGATTCATAATTAGGATTTTAATCTTCCGTGGGATATTCCATGGATGAAGAACAGTAGGAGGAAGAGTCAGAATGATTTCAGCAGGAGATTTTAGAAACGGCGTTACGCTTGAGATTGAGGGAAATATTTACCAGATCGTTGAATTCCAGCATGTAAAGCCCGGAAAGGGAGCAGCCTTTGTGCGCACAAAGTTAAAGAATATCATCAACGGCGGCGTGGTGGAGAAAACGTTCCGTCCCACAGAGAAATTCCCGGCAGCCAGAATTGACCGTCAGGATATGCAATATCTGTATTCCGACGGAGACCTGTTCCATTTCATGAACACAGAGAGCTTTGACCAGATCGCGTTGAATTCCGATGATGTGGGCGATGCGCTGAAGTTTGTAAAAGAGAATGAGATGGTAAAGATCTGTTCCCACAACGGAAACGTGTTTGCCGTGGAGCCGCCCCTGTTTGTGGAGCTGGATGTAACCGATACAGAGCCTGGCTTTAAGGGCGATACCGCAACCGGCGCAACCAAGCCGGCGGTAGTGGAGACAGGAGCCACCGTGTATGTGCCTCTGTTTGTGGAGATCGGCAACAAAATCAAGATCGACACCCGTACCGGAGAGTATCTGTCCAGAGTTTAAGGCGCAAGTCCTTTTAGCCAAAGAGCAAAAAGCCCGGGAGGAAACAAAACCTCCAGGGCTTTTTATACTTTGATTCTTTCTTAAATTCCGTGTTCCATCAGAAACGTTTTCCAGATTTCATAGTACCGTGCCTTCAGATGCACGTCGTCGGTAGTATATTCCCCGTGGAGATTTCCTGCCTCGTCGCAGACTGCCTCATTTACATCGATATAGAAAATCCCCTCCCCGTCCGCCAGGGTTGAGATAGCGTTGTTTTTGTCATTGATATTGGCATTGTTGTAAATGGGATCGCTTTCGCTTTTGGCGCCGGTCACCCGCATAATGCCCTCCACAAAGATCAAGGCATCTGGCTGCAGCTCCCGTATGCGGTTTACTACCGCGCGGTAAGCCTCCAGAAAGGTCTCCGTGGTTCCGGTGCCCAGCTCGTTGATGCCCACCATGATGTAGACCTTCCCATACTGTTTCCGGCCGAGGGCTTCCTCTACAGTAATATTCTGGCCCGAGGCTTCGTCCCGGATAAAGGGGTCCGTGGCAAAATCGTAGATGGTAAGGGAGACCTTGCACAGGAAATCCGCCCGATTTTCCAGATGACCGTACTCCAGAAGCCCCTGGGTGCGGGAATCCCCGATAAATACAGCGTTGTCAAAATAATCCTCCCCCACAGTCACGAAATCCCGGGCCGGGGGCGGCTCTACGGCCGGGGGGATATCTGCTTTGGCGTTTCCCTCCGTTTCTTCAGGAGAAGGGGATATGCCTTGCAGCTTTCCCCAAAGGCTGTTTCCCAGGCTTAGTCCCCCGGGCCTTTCCGCCGGCTTTAAGGAGACGGGGGGAAGCTCTGCCTGTTCCAGGGCCCAGGGAGGCTTATTTTTTAAAATGCCGCTCCCCATAAAGAGGAGGCTGCTTAGGGCAAGGAGAAAAAATAAGGGGCATTTTTTTATTTTACCGGTCATGCTGCATACACCTGCTTATCTGTCGTTTTATTTAAGAGTTGTTTTGTTTCGTGTTCTTTTGCGGGTATTCTCCCCAAATCAGAATTTCAAGTAGGCAAAAGGATTGCTGCCCATGTGGATAACGCAGTATACACAGAGCCAGAAAATCACAGCCAGGGCGGCGGTCGTCAGGGGATGCTTTTTGTGCCTTTCATAAAATGCAGACACGGCCGGGATGCAGGCCAGGACGCCCAGGGCCAGGTAATGGCCGTACAGCCGCAGAAATTTCACGAAATCCCGGGGATTTACGGAAATACCGCCGTTTCCTCCCATAAAGGGGAACATCCTTCCCAGGTAGAGAAAAAGCTCCTCCCTGTCCGGAATGGCAAAGATCACCCAGGTGACGGAAATCACCAGGAGCACATAAAACCTTGCCAGGAAGGGGTGGCTTTCCAGCCTGTTCCGGATAAGAAATTTTTCCAGCAGAAGGAAACAGAAGATGCCAAGCCCCCACAGGATAAAATGTATGCCTTCCCCGTGCCAGAAACCAGTGAGAATCCACACAAAAAACAGATTCCCCATAGTCCGCCAGGTGCCCTTACGGCTGCCTCCCAGGGGAATATAGACGTAATCCCGGAAAAAGCTGCCCAGGGTCATATGCCATCTGCGCCAGAATTCCCGGATGCTTCTGGAGGCATAGGGGTGCTGGAAATTGCGGATAAAGGGCAGGCCCAGCATGACGCAGATACCGGAAGACATAAGGGAATATCCCCAGAAATCAAAGTAAAGCCGCATGGAATAAGCCCCGGCCCCAAGCCAGGACAGGGGCGTGGAAATGCTCTCATAGCCGATGGTATGAATATCCTGCCACAGGAGAAGAAGTCTGTCTGCAAGAAGGATTTTAAGAGCCAGCCCCAGGACAAACAGGCGCGTTCCCTCCTCCGCCATCTCCGGGGAACAGGCGCGCCCCGACGGGGAAAAGGCCCCCTCCCGGTAGCGCATAACAGGCCCGGAGGTAATCTGCGGGAACATGGTAAAATATGTGGCGGAATTGAGAAAGGAGGGCATTTGGGAAATCTCTCCCCGGTAGATATCCGCCAGAAAGGAAAGCATTTTAAAGAGGTAAAAGCTAAGTCCCAGAGGAAGCCACAGGCTGTCGGAGAGAGAGACGAGGGCCTTGAAGGCCGCCAGAAGCCCGGCATTTACCAAAACTCCCAGGAAAAGCCAGAAACGCCGGGCCCGGCGCTCCCGGGGAAGCCGGGAGATTTGTCTGGCAATTCCATAGTTCAAAAAGACCATAAAAAGCAGCAGGGCTGCAAAGACCGGCTCCGTTAAGAGATAAAACAAGAGGCTTCCCAGAAGAAGCGTTAAATTTCTGTATTTTTTTGGAGTGCAGTAGTAAGCGGCCAGAAAAGCCGGGAAAAAACAAAACAAAAATTTCAGTCCGGAAAACAGCATCATTTTAACCGTCGCATCCTCTGTAAGTAAATATGCTTTTATTATAGCAGGAAACAGGGAAAAAACAAAGCAGAATTCCCTGGCAAAACTGGAGAATTTTCGGGGAGATATGGTGGATTATGTCACGAAAATGGCACAAATTCTTAAATCTTTCTTAAACAGGCGTAAACCGGTTGCAATCCTGCCCCAGGGCAGATATACTGATTTCATAATCTTAATTTCAATATAGGCAGGATTCCCTGCGGATTACCCAGAGTGGACAAAAAGCCCCGGTGACGGGAGAACAAAGAAGCAGAAACACAGGAGAATTACGAAAAGGAGAAAAGAAGTTGTATATGGATTTAAAAGAATTTGCCAGCTCTATGGCGGAGGCGGTGCAGGGGGAGCTTTCCGGGGAGGCGAAGGTGCGTCTTAAGGAGGTGCGCAAAAATAACGGCATAGTCCTTAAGGGCCTGCTGTTCGGGAAGGAGGGCAGCAATAGCTCGCCGGTGATTTACCTGGAACCCTATTACCAGGCCTACCGGGAGGGAAAGGATTTTGCCGGACTGGCATGTGAGATAGCCGGGAATTACCAGAGCTGTGCCTGGAAAGCGGAGTTCCAGACCGGTTTTTTTCTGAGCTTTGACAAGGTGCGGGAAACCGTGGCCTATAAGCTGGTAAACTACCGCATGAACCAGGAACTCCTGGCGGAGGTGCCTCATCTGCCCTATCTGGACCTGGCCATGGTGTTTTACAGCCTGGTTTGCAAGACAGAGGCCGGGATGCTGACGACCCTTATCCGCAACAGCCATCTGGCCATGTGGAACGCCACCTGCCGTATGCTGTACGAGGCTGCCAGGGAAAATACGCCAAGGCTTCTTAAGGAGCGCCTTAAGGCCATGGGAGATTTCCTTAATGAAGAGGGAGATGTCAGTTTCTTAAAAGGCCCCGGCCTCTATGTGCTTACCAACAGGGAGCACCAGAACGGGGCGGCCAGCATTCTGTATGAGGGGGTGCTGGAAAGGTGCGCTAAGGCCTGCGGCGGAAACTTTTTTCTTATGCCCAGCAGTATCCATGAGGTGATTCTTATGCCATACCAGAGCGGCGTAGAGGTGGGACAGCTTAAAGACATTGTCCGGGAAGGAAATCAGACCCAGGTGGCTCCCCATGAGATATTGTCGGATTCCGTATATTTTTACAGCCAGGACAGGAAAAAATTGCTGGTCTTGTAAAAAAACTATTGCTATTTCCGCAGTTATCATGTATAATACAATTTGCTTGTTTCTTTTGCCTCCACAGCAGAAGGAAGGGCATTTGTATCTGTAGCTCAGTGGATAGAGCACTGGCCTCCGACGCCAGGTGCCGCTGGTTCGAATCCAGTCAGATACAGCGGCGGAAGCTGGCAGATCCTTACAAAGGGTCTGCCAGTTTTTTCATAGTTGCTTATTATCACAGCCTCTGGATATTGACATAAAAATATAGGGAATGGTATAATAATCCTGTCAGTGATCCGATGCAGCAAAATGGAGATCAGAAATGAAAAAGAAGCTGAATGGAAACAGAAAGAGTAAAGGGAGTTCCCTGCTTCTGTCTATTATTATCGTTTTTTTTGTGTTAGGCACTATTGTACTCTCGGTCTCACATAAAATATCGCGTGAGATGTCGTCGTCCGCAATCCAGAATTTAAGTGAAAGCCTGGATCTTATTAAATGCACGATAGAGGCGATTCTGAACAATGAGGCAGAGTTTCAGAAGCTGATTGCCCATGAGATCGCGCTTGTAGAAGATCCGGAGGAATATATACGTTCTTATGAGAAAAACCAGTCTATGGTAAAGATGTCCCTGGTGCTGTCCGGGGAAACAAAAGGAGTCTCCAATACGGGGGAGACTTTTCTTGCGGAGGAGCTGGATTTTTCCCTGGGAGATACCGTAAAGGGCCTTGAAGTCTCCAGAGCCTATATGAATTATATGGGAACCTGGGCCTATACGATGAAATGTCCGGTGGAAAAAGACGGTCAGGAAATCGGAATGCTGTATGTGGAATACACCTACGATTTCCTGGACAGGTCGCTTCCTACGGGATTTTATAATAAGAAGGCCATGCTTTACATTATGGACGCCAGAAGCGAGCGGTTTGTACTGAAGCCTAAGGGAATGGGGGAGCGCAGCGCAGGGCACTTGAATCTGGAGGATTTTTACCGGGCAAACAGCATTGAGGATGAAAATATAAGAGAGAATGTGAACGACTGTCTTAAGACTGGAAAAAACATCCTGTTTTACCATGACATAAGAGAAAAGAAATCGTTGAATTATATGTGGGCCGTCAATGACGGAACCATCTATCTCGTCGGTTATGTGCCCATTGAAGCCATCCAGCAGGAAGGAAAAGCCGTAAACCAGAGTATTTTTATTGTGGTGAGCGCTATGCTGATTGCGTTTCTCCTGTGCTGTCTGTTTTACTATCTGAACCAGAGACAGCAGAACAGACTCCGGAAGGAACGGGAGGCAGAACGGGAAATTCACAATAAACAGCTGGCGGAAGCCCTGCAGGCTGCCCAGATTGCCAGCAATTCCAAGACCATGTTCCTCTCCAATATGTCCCACGATATCCGCACACCTATGAACGCGGTTCTGGGATTTACGACACTGCTTGCCATGGACGCGGAGAATCCCGTGAAGGTGCGGGAATACACAAAGAAGATTATGTCCTCCGGCCAGCACCTTTTAAGCCTTATCAATGACATTCTGGATGTGTCGAAGATTGAGAGCGGGAAAGTTGTACTGAACATTGAGAAGTTTACCTTAAACAGCCTGGTGTCCTCTGTGGACGCCATTATACGGCCCATGGCAAAATCCAAAAACCAGACATTTCATGTGGAGGTGACAGGCATCCAACACGAATATCTGCTGGGAGATGAGACGAGGATTAACCAGATTCTTATTAATCTTCTCTCCAATGCCATCAAATATACCCAGGAGGGAGGAAATATCTGGTTCCGCATTCTGGGGCTTAAGCAGCATTCGCTCCAGTTTGAGCATATCGGGATTGAGGTGGAGGACGACGGCTACGGCATGATGCCGGAATACCTGGAGACCATATTTGACGCCTTTACCAGGGCGGAAAACAGTACCACTAACAAAGTACAGGGTACTGGACTTGGCATGGCTATCACGAAAAATATCGTGGAGCTTATGGGCGGCACCATTGAGGTTTCCAGCGAAGTGGATAAGGGAAGCCTCTTCCGGGTGGAGCTGGAGCTGCGCATACCGGAAGGTCAGGCAGATAAGCAGTTCTGGGAGAAAAACGGAATCCGGCGGATTCTGGCAGTGGATGCCGACGAGGAGGGCAGTAAAACCATCCAGGCGCTTATGAAGGAAACCGGGGTATTTGTGGATACGGCTTCCCGGGTGGAGGAAGCGGTGGATCTGCTGCGGCATGGCGGAGATTACCATCTGGCGCTTCTGGACTGGGATATACCGGATATGGACGGCCGCCAGGCAGCCAGCGAACTGCGTATGGCTATGCCAGACAGTATGCCCCTTTTCCTGCTGGCAGACTGCGATGCCCAGGGGCCGGAGGAGATGGCGGAGACAGGCAGGACCGGCATACTTACAAAACCGTTTTTTGTATCTGCATTTAAGGAAAAGATTCTGGAAATGCAGATGGAACAGCGGGGAGAGCACATCATAAAAGCAATCGGAAGCGAAGATCTGGAGGGCCTGCGTTTCCTGGCAGCTGAGGACAACGATATCAACGCGGAAATTCTGGCAGAGATCTTGAAAATGGAGGGCGCCGACTGTGAGATCGTGGAGAATGGCCGGCTTGCAGTGGAACGTTTCGAGACCTCGGAAAAAGGGGAATTTGACGCTATTTTGATGGATGTGCAGATGCCGGTTATGAACGGACACGACGCGACCAGGGCAATCCGGGCGTTAAAACGCCAGGATGCCAGGGAGATACCCATTATAGCCATGACGGCAAACGCTTTTGCGGAGGACGAGAAGGCGGCTCTGGACGCCGGCATGGACGCCCATGTGGCAAAACCCATCGATATAGAATATCTGAAACAGGTTATAAAACAATGCACAGGGGGAAAGCAATAGAAATATGAAAATAGAAATAAAGAAGTATTGTATAAAAACAGTTGCTGTCTGTCTGGCGGGGCTGTCTGTGTTTTCGCTGACTGCTTGTGGAGCAAATGGTGATCCGGGAAAGGATCTGATTATATCAGAGGAAGTGGAGGAAAGATGTGTGAACCTCTACAGCCCTATGGAAAAAACGGATCCCGACGCGGAAAACGTGGCCAGAAGCGCAACGGATAAGACCGTGATTCTGGCGGAGGAACAGCTGGGCATCAAGGTGGCATATATCACTTACACAGCGGAGGATTATAAAGATAAGACTTATGACGACGTGGCGCTGGACCGGGCGCGTAATGATATGGATGATCTTTACCTGCTGAATCCGGATGTGATCCGCACACTGGGGGAGGAAGGGAAGCTTATGGACCTGTCTGGCCTTGCAAACGTGGAGAATCTGCGGGAAGTGGTAAAGACAGCCAACACGGTAGACGGAAAGCTGGTGGCTGTCCCCCAGGAAGTCGTGGCCTACGGGCTCTTTACCAACAAAGAACTGTTTGACCAGTATGACCTTGAGCTGCCAGAGACACCGGAGGAATTTCTGGAGTGTTGTCGTGTATTTAAGGAAAACGGCATTGAGACGCCCATTGGCGCAAACCGCTGGTGGCTGGAGACCTTTGTTTTTGCCCAGGCCTATGCAGAGTTGTACAACGGAGGAAATACGGAAGCGGAGATAGAGGCTCTCAACAGTGGGGAGGCAAAATACAGCGATTATATGCGTCCCGGTTTTGCGTTTCTTAAGGAAATCATCGACAAGGGCTATGTGGATGCCGGGAAAGCCCGTGTCAGCGAGGCTATCGAAGGAGAGGGAGCGGATTTTCTGGACGGGAAAACCCCCATTGTCATGGCCTACTGGGGGGCGGCTAATACGGAGACCGCCTACGGAGCCACGGAATTTGAAATGCAGGTTATCGGGTTTCCCAGCAGCCGTGGGCAGATGCCTGTGATATCCATGACGGGATTTGGCATTGGCGTTAATGCGGAGCATGGGGAGGATGCGTTGCGGGCGCTGGAGATAATGACTTCCGATGAGGCGCTTCAGATTTACGCGGAAACCAACCGGGTGATTTCCCCCTCCCAAAACGTCGAGGTGGACTGCGTGCCTGCGTTAAAACCGCTGAAGGACAGGATTGAAGAGGGCGTTTATGTCCTGGGTTCTAATGCGGGAATGAAAATGGAGCAGTGGGGAAATACCTGTCTGATTGTGCGGAAGCTGTTAGACGGCGCAACCGTGGATGAATGCATGGAGGAAATCGACAGGCTGCAGGAGGAATCCCTCAGCAAGTAATCTAAGACAGAAAAAAGACAAACCCAGAAACACCTCATCCGGGGAAAGAGGACTGCCTCTCTGGACAGTCCTCTTTCCCCGGATGAGGTGTTTTTTAGTTCATCAGCTGCATCAGCGCCAGGGCGTAAACCGTATGGCCGGTGACAGAGGGGTGGTTGAGGCCGTTTGCCAGCATTTCCGGGACGGGATACCCGGCGGCCGCATAAGCCTCCCAGATCTTGTACGCATCAGCCAGACAGACCTGCTCCGCATCTGCCAGGGAGCGGATAACCTCCACCCGTTCCTTCAGTGTGGAAAGAGGATTTCCCGGCGCCAGAGGAGAGGGCCAGTCCATATTGGGCGTCAGAAGAACCAGATCGGCTTTCGTCTCATTTTTGATGGATTTCACCACCTGGGTCAGGAGCTTTTCGTAGTCCTCTGTGCTTCCACAGGGCTCCCCCCAGTTTAACGCGCCGTTTAAGATCACAAGATCCGGCTGATAGCGGATGACATCCCGGTAGAGACGCCTTTGCATACCGTACAGGGTGTCCCCGGCAATGCCGGAATTGACGGCGCTTACGGAAGTCTGCCCGTATTTTTCCACCAGCATATTGCGGAACTGCTCCAGGTAACAGACCCGCACGTCCGTCACCTCCCCCACCTCGTCCTCACCAAAAGAAGCGGCGGCAATCTTTGCCAGCAGCTCCTCCATAGGAATGGCGTTTTCGAAGTGGCCTGCGGTCACGCTGTCTCCCAGGGCGGCGATAACCGGGTTTTTTCTCTCAAGCCCATCCTCCCCGGCGCCAAAGGGGTTGATGCTGCCGATGGTTCCCCGGTTTTCCCACATAACTTTCTGGAAATGAAGCGGGCGCACAGAGCCGGTGGCTGGCGTCTCCCGGGCAAGCCTTAAGATTTCTTTGGCATATGGCTCCGGTGTCTGAAAGGTTGTTTTCATTGGGATATCCCTCCTTTATCCCCGCCTGCACGGACATTTAGCGAATGCCGCGGGGGAACTGACTTGTTTTGCTTTCTCAATGTTCTCTGTAAAAATATCTTCACTGTTTATGCGTTTACATGCATTATATAGGAAATTATCTGACATTTCAACGCTTTTTGGCCAATAGTTTTGTATTGTCCATATTTTCATTTTGATTTTTCATGTTTTTCTCATCCGGGGACAGATATAATTGAGGCATAAGATGTGGAACTGGAAAACAGCGCCTGCCCGGACTGTCCCCGGAAGGATTTCGGGATGTGAAGCAGCCGGAAATTCTTCCAGAACAGGGGGACAGGGAGGCCAGGCGCGGAACTGGAATGGAGGGTGACGTGACAAACAGAGAACGCGAACGCAGGACGCTTGATTTTGAGAAAACCGATGGCCGTGGGGCGGTGGAGGAGACTTTCTATCCATGGGTGCTCACAACAGAGAGATATAAGGGGGAGGGCATTCCCGCGGAGATTGCGGACGGGGCCAAGGATATCACCAACGATATCGTAGGGAAAAAGGAAAACCAGACGGAGAAGTATTTCCCGGTTCTGTGGGGCGAGGGCGTGATGGAATATGAGAAATATTTCGGCTTCGACCCGGTGCGCCGTATTCATTTTGTTCTGCCTTTCAGGAGATTTGAGGAGAAGATCATTGAGGTAACCCCGGATTATACCCTCAAACAGGATGTGTTTGGCAGACAGCTGATCCGCAAGAAGGGCTCGGAGCTTGACCTGGAGTACAGGCAGATTGTGGAGAGCGTGGACGACTGGAAGCGTCTGAAGGAGCACGCCGTAAAAGAACTGGAAACCTACACGGACGAGGCTATTTACGCGGCTTATTCCCCCTTGAAGGAAGGCCACGACAGAGGTGACTACTCTATTCGTCTGCATCTGGAGGGGTTCTTCTGGACGCCCCGGGAGCTGATGGGATTTGAGCCGGTGCTGTACGCTTTTTACGACGAGCCGGAGCTCCTCAAGGATATGAACGACTTTATCTGTGCGGTTTACAAGGAAAAGGCCATGAAGGTGATCGAGATCCTTCAGCCGGATGTGGTGTACTTTAACGAGGACTTAAGCGGCGTCAACGGACCGCTGATCTCCCCGGAGTGCTTTGAGGAGTTTGTGGGGGTCTACTACAGGGAACTGATTCCCATGATGAAGGAGCGGGGCGTAGGAAATGTGATTGTGGATACGGACGGGGAGTTTTCCAGGCTTATCCCCAATTTCATCGCCTGCGGCGTGGACGGATTCCTTCCCATGGACGTAAACGCGGGCATGGATATCGTAAAGATCCGTCAGATGTTCCCCCGGCTTAAATTTATCGGCGGCTACAACAAGCTGATGATTGCGGAGGGAAGAGAGGCCATTGACAAGGAGTTTGAGAGAATCCTTCCGGTAATCCGCGGCGGCGGATTTATCCCGGGAGCAGACCATCAGGTGCCGCCCTCGGCATCCCTGGAGAATTACCGCTATTACATTAAGAGATTGAAAGAGGTAATGTGCCAGTCCGGGGCAGATCTGTAAGTATAGTCTGAACCGCATCGGCTCTTTGGGGCGGATGCGGTACTGGAATGGGAGGATAAGATGAGTGAAAATGTATTGGAATTAAACCACATCGTGAAAACCTTTCCCGGCGTCAAGGCCCTTAGCGGAATCAATTTCAATCTGCGAGGGGGCGAGGTTCACGCCATCTGCGGTGAGAACGGCGCGGGAAAATCCACCTTGATGAAGGTGGTATGCGGTGTGCATCAGCCGGACAGTGGGGAGATGGTGGTAAACGGAAAGAAGGAGACTTTTTCCAACCCCCTGGAGGCGTATGGAAAAGGGGTTTCCATTATTTTTCAGGAAACAAGCCTTTTTGAGAAAATGACTGTGCTGGACAACCTGTTCCTGGGTCATGAGATCACAAAAAGAAAAGGCCCCATCAGCATAATCGACTATGCGGCCATGAACAAAAAGGCGGAGGAGATTTTTCAGAGACTCAACACGGATATTGATCTTCACGCCCTGGTAAACACCCTTGGCATGGCCCAGAAGCAGATGTGCGAGATTGCCAAGGCGCTGACCTTTAACGCCAACATCATTATTTTTGACGAACCCACGGCGTCCCTTACCAACAGGGAGGTGGATGCCCTCTTTGAGATCATCCGCAAATTAAAGTCCGAGGGCATGGGCATTGTATATATCAGCCATCGCCTGGAAGAGATTTTTGAGATCTGCGACCGGGTTACGGTCATCCGGGACGGCCATTACATATCCACAAAGGATGTGGATAAGACTGACAAGGACGAGCTGGTAGCCGATATGGTAGGACGAAAGATGGATAACTATTATCCCAAGGCGGAAACGCCCATCGGAGAGGAGCTCCTTCGGGTGGAGAACTATTATGACGAGGGATTTCTGGAAAATATTTCCTTCCATGTGAGGAAGGGAGAGATCCTGGGATTTGCAGGACTGGCGGGAGCGGGGCGCACGGAGCTCATGCAGTCTATCTGCGGCATTACGGGAAAGGCCGCGGGAAAGGTTTACCTGAATGGGGAGGAGATTCACTGTAAGAATTATGTGGAGGCCATGAATAAGGGGATCGTGTATGTCTCCGAGGACCGTGGAAAATACGGGCTGATTGTAGACCTAAGCGTGGAGCGCAACATCTCCCTTCCCCAGCTGGACAGGCTTAAAAAAGCTCTTGGCAAGCTGGATGTAAAGCGGGAGAAGGAGCTGGGAGAGCAGTATATCAAGGATGTGGGAATCAAGGCGCCCCACGGGGAATTCCTGGTGACCAACCTTTCCGGCGGCAACCAGCAGAAGGTGTCCGTATCCAGAGCCCTGGCGCTTGACCCGGTGCTTCTGATTCTGGACGAGCCTACCAGGGGCGTGGACGTAAACGCCAAGGCTGAGATTCACAAGATTATCAGCGAGCTCACCTTAAAAGGGCTGACCATTATCATGATTTCCTCAGAGCTCCCGGAGCTTCTGGGTATGTGTGACCGCATTTATGTCATGAAGGACGGTTACATTGGAGGCTGCTTTGACAGAGACGAGGTATCCCAGGAGAAGATCTTAAGCGTGGCTCTGGAGTCCGGAAAAAAAGCAGGGGAGGTGCAGTAAAATGAAGAAGAAAAATTTATCCACGGAATTTTACCTGTTCCTGTTTCTGCTTGTAGTGAGCGTGTTTCTGGCTGTATTTGCAAAGGGATTTTATACGGTCAATAACCTGATGAGTATCTTGAACTCCTTCAGCTACATACTGATATCGGCCATCGGCATGAATCTGATTATGCTTACGGGAAATATCGACGTGTCCACGGGGGCGCTGATCTCTGTGGTAGCCCTGGCCCTGGCGGCTATCGGAAAGCTGGGCGTGCCCTTTGCGGGACTCATTCTGGCAGGTATGCTTATGGGCGCGGTTCTCAGTACCCTGAACGGACTCTTTATCACAGGAATGCGGATTCCGGCTATTGTGGCCACCCTGGCCACCACACAGATTTTCCAGGGAATCCTGCCTCTTACCTGCGAGGGTTCTATCTACGACCTTCCGGCCAGCTTTACCTGGCTGTCCTTTGAGGCAAAACTTTTCGGATTTATCCCGGGAAGCCTTATTATCTGCGTAATCGTAACGGCGTTTTTCCTGGTGTTCGCCAGGTATTCCAGATTCGTAAAGAAGCTCTACGCCATCGGCAATAACCGGGAGGGCGCAAGGCTCTGTGGAATCCAGGTGGACAAGACGGTGGTAATCTGTTACGCCATAGCCGGCCTCCTGTTTGGAATCACGGCGGTAATCGTGGCCACGGCAAGCCAGCGGTGTACCACCACCATGGGCTCTGGCATGGAGATGACCTTTATCGCTGCGGTAGTATTGGGAGGCACAAGTCCGGCGGGAGGCTCCGGAAATCTTTCCGGAACCATTATCGGCGCGCTGATTCTGGCCATGGTGGCCCCGGCTATCACGTATCTTGGCATCAGCAGCAACTGGTCTGACGCCGTAAAGGGAGCCATCATCCTTATCTCGGTGGTAGTCAGCGGAGCCAGGTATCTGAAGCGCAAACGTGTCATAGCAGGAGCTGCGGGAGGGGAAGCATGAAAATGAAAAAATTCAAATTTACCTACAATACCGCGCTGTTTCTCTTATGGATTGTGATTTTTGCCTTTATCGGTATCAAGGCGCCGGGATTCTTAAAATCCAAGTACCTTATCAACGTCATGCTGAAGAATATTGTGGAGAAGGGCATGGTGGCCCTGCCTATGACGCTGATTATCATAACGGCGGGCATTGACCTGTCGGTGGGAAACATTATGGTGCTGTCCTGTATGCTGGGGGCCATGGCCGCCGGCAGCATGGGAGGAGCTGTGGGAGTCGTTGTCACCCTTGTGGTGGGCGTGGTCTGCGGAGTCTTAAACGGCCTGGTAATCTCCCGGGTGAAGATCACCCCCATGGTTACCACCCTGGCCACCATGTATCTGTACCTGGGACTTGCCAGAGGCATTTCCGAGGGAAACAGCCTGTACAGCTATCCGGCTTCCGGGTTTATGGGAACCCAGAATATTCTGGGAATCCCTCTGCAGATTTACCTGCTCATTATCCTGGCTGTGATCTTTATCTATCTGTTGCACAGCACAGCCTGGGGAAGAAAGATCTACGCAATGGGACTGAATCCCAACGCCGCAGAGTACGCGGGCATTGACACAAACAAGCTGACCATGCAGATCTATATTCTGGCGGGCCTGGTGTGCGCCGTAGCCGGACTGATCTTTCTGGGAAGATTTACAAGCGTCAAGTATGACGCAGGAACCAATTTTAACTTAAACGTAATTACCATCGTCGTACTTGGTGGGACAAGTATCAACGGCGGAATCGGAGACATGCGGGGGACCGTGCTGGCCACCCTGATTATCGCCACCTTAAACAGCGGTCTTACCGTGCTGAATATCCCCATTGACGTACAGACGATTGTACAAGGCGTTGTTCTGATGCTTGCGCTTATCGCGTATGCCGTAGTAAATAAAAAGAACCGGCAGAAGAGAATCCTCAAGGTAGAGGATCCTGCGGACGGTGCAAAAGCGTCAGTTTAACGAGGTGTTTATTAACCCTTTATACACAAACAAGAAAGGAAGGAAGAAACATGAAAAACAAGAGTTTGAAGAGAATCCTGGCATTATGTCTGGCAAGCGTGGTGGCTCTTTCTATGGCGGCCTGCGGCTCCAAGGAGAGCGGCACCACCGATCAGCAGCCCTCTGAGCCGGCCAATACCGAGGCAGACGCTCCCGAAGAGGCAGAAGAACCCGCGGCAGGCGGAGAAACGAAAGACTACAGCGGATATACCATCGCCATGCTGCCCAAGTTCAAAGGTGAGAATTACTTTGACGCTGTGAAAGTAGGCGCAGAGGAAGCGGCCAAAGAGCTGGGAATCACCCTGCTGTACGACGGCCCCTCCCAGGACCAGGCTACCAACCAGAAACAGGTAGATATCCTGCAGGGATGGATTGCCCAGGAAGTAGACGCCATTCTGGTTTCCCCCAATGATGCGGCAGCTATCGTGCCTACTCTTGAGGAAGCCCGCAGCGCAGGAATCAAGGTACTCACCTTCGACGCCGACGCAAATGACGGAAGAGATATGTTTATCAACCAGGTTACCGCGGAAGCTGCTGCAAAGGGCCTTCTGGACGCCGCAAAGCAGGATCTGGAAGCAAAGGGCTACGGCGCGGATAAAAAGGCTAACATCGCTCTCGTATCCGGTTCCGGTACAGACGCCAACCAGACAGCATGGGAGCAGGCTATTGACATTCTGCTGGCAACCGACGACTACAGCTTCATGGTAATCCAGAATAAGGATACCGACGTGCTCTATCCCGGAACAGACGAGACAAAGGCAAACGATGCCTGTGCGACTCTGATCTCCCGTATGGGACCTGGCGAAGACCAGATCCAGGGCGCTATTGCACTGTCTTCCATGACCACACCGGCTCTTGGCGCACAGTATGAGGCGGCTGCTTCCAAGCCCGATGCCAACGCCATCGCTCTGACAGGTCTTGCAACCCCCAACGCTCTGGTATCCTACATTGAGGACGATACCAACCCGCTGAATACCGGCGTGCTCTGGAACTGCATGGATCTGGGATATCTTTCCGTACAGACAGCCGCACAGCTTGTTTCCGGTGAGATCACTGCAGACTCCAGCTCCATCACAGCAGGACGCATGGGTGAAAAAGAGATCGTTGACGGCATGGTAGTACTGGGAGACGCACTTGTATTTGATGCCTCCAACGTAAGTGAGTTTGATTACTAATTGACAGAAACCGGAAGGAATTCCGGAGATGGAAGGGAAGGCATGCGTCCGCATGCCTTTCTTTCGTCAGAGAAAGAAAAGCATTGGTGGATAAAGCTGGGAAGTGTGGTATCAGCAGGGATTTTGTAGTAAGATAAAAAGAAAACAAAAGCGGGTATGGAATGAAAAAGAGAAAGATGACCATGAGTAGCAGGCTGATCTTCGGCTATGCGATCATTGTTCTGGGGATGCTTGTTTTCCTGGAAATGGCCTTTTACAGATACAACAAAAACCGGATTCACAGTGAGATTCAGAGCAGCCTTCTGCGTCTGAACAGCGCTACCACCACCCAGATGGACAACTGGCTTCGGGAGATCGACGGCACGGCCATTCAGATGGCAAATAACATGGAATTTTTAAGGGGATGGTCTTTGCTGAACAGAGACTATTCCATGGAAAACGTGTATTCCTTAAAGCGGATTCTGAACGAGGAGATCCGGAAGAACGTGGCTATCCGAAGGATTTCCATCTGCAATGAGGAGGGGGTGTTCTGCACTACGGGAACCACGGATGTGGATTCGGAAAAGGTGGCGGCCCGCATAAAGGCCCTTAAGGAACAGTATCATTTTGGCGAATCGGAAACCCGGGCTTTCCTGGCTCCCCAGCAGGATTTCTGGTACAGCGAGAGCGGCATTGAGGTGATTTCCGTCATACGTCCCCTTACGGATATCAACCGGGAGATCATAGGATTTATCGAGGTGGAGATGAAGTCCAAGTATCTCCTGGATGAGCTGAACAAAATCAATATTGACCAGTATCCTGTCTGTAGCATGATTATCTGGGGAGATCAGCAGGATATTCTGTATATGAATCTCCCGGAGGAAGAGTGGAAGCATGTGGACACCTTTGTCCAGGCCACCAGGCCTTACTATGACATGCAGGAAATAGAGGAGTACCTGGTTTCTGTGGGGCGCTCCAACTATTACCAGTGCAGGCTGCTGCTGATGATGGAGAAGGGCTACATTGCCCAGGAGGTTATGAAATTCCTTAGGAGCACCCTGCTGATTGTGCTGGGCTTTCTGCTGGTGGGAATCTTTCTGGTGTATACCTACTCCAAAATGGAGCTGAAATCCCTGGAACAGCTGGCGGATTATATGAAGAACTGGAAGCTGGGAGACTTTGACAGGGATATCCAGATCGAGACATATGATTATGAGACAGAGGTGCTGGTGGAATCCTACCAGAATATGCTGGTGCGGCTGCGGGACAACTTAGAGCAGATGAACAAGCTAAAAGATATCCAGACAAACGCCGTGTTCAGCATTCTGCAAAATGAGGTGAGCCCCCATTTCCTATATAATACCCTGGGAGCCATCGCCTATCTCTGTGAGGAGAACGAAAACCAGGAGGCGGTGAAGGCCTGCTTTGACCTGTCGGATATCCTGCGGTACGCATCCAGCTACGCAACCTCCGAGGTGACGGTGGAGAATGAGATCCACAACCTGGAGGCGTATCTGTCCATTATGAAAAACCGCTACCAGCAGAGGCTGAATTACCATCTGGAGTGGGAGAGGGCGATCCGGTACGCGTCCCTGCCCAAGCTGACCCTGCAGCCCATAGTGGAAAACGCCATCAAGTACAGTCTGATGGAGAAGGAGGAGGTGGTGGTGGATATTACCATCGGTGTCCGCAATTCCTGTATGGAGATCTGTATCAGCGACAACGGATGCGGTATGGACGAGGAGGATATCGCCCATGTGGCGGAGCGTCTGGAAAAATATGCCAGCATAGAGGCTTTTCGGGAATTCTGCGATCAGATCCAGTTTGGCGGTATGGGCCTTAGCGGCACGCTGATGCGTCTGGGCATCTTTTTTGGAGACACCTTTTCTTACCGCATTACCGGCCACAATGAAGCCGGCGGGGCGACCATTGTATTGCAGATGGATATCAGAGAATGTGAATAATATAACAGGAGAACTATGTATACAGTTTTATTAGTGGATGACGAACCGGTTGTCTTAAATACGGAGCGTCGTATCATTGAGAGAAAAATCCCGGGGTTTGAAGTGATTGGGGAGGCATTTTCCGTAAAGCGCGCCCTGGAGATTTACGACAGGCAGAAGCCTGATGTGGTTCTGACGGATATTAAAATGCCGGTGCAGAGCGGCCTTGTCCTAATACAGAATATTATGGAACGGGAAAATAACAGCACGGTCTGTATTTCCGTCAGCGGTTACACGGATTTTAACTATGTACACGATTCCTTTACCTATGGAGCCATGGACTATCTTTTAAAGCCCGTGGAACCGGCGAAGATGACGGAGCTGTTCGAGCGCATCCGCCAGGTGCTTGACAACCGGGTGGAGCTGGGAGCGGTCAGAGTCCTGGAGGACGGCTATCTCACAGGCCGGGAGCTGGTGGATAAGATCTGCATTTTCCTTAAGGACCATCTGGCCGAGGACAACAGTATCCTGGTAATCTGCAACAAATTCGGTATCAGTCAGCCATACTTAAGTAAGATTTTCAAGACATTTATGGGCTGTACCTACAACGAATACCTTACAGAGCTGCGCATTGAGCGGGCGAAGTCTATGCTGCGGGAAAAGAAATCCCCCCTGATCGGGGAAATCGCCGTAACCGTGGGATTTGCGGACCAGTTTTATTTCAGCAAGGTATTTAAGAATAAAGTGGGCTGTACGCCCAGGGAGTATAAGCAGGCGGAGGGGAGCAAAAACAGCTCCTAAACGACAGGAATCTTCAAATTTCTTCCATTTTGAAAAAATACTTGCCTTTTTATTACGAAAATGTTACAATTATTAAGCACTTGTGAATATGGGAGGTTTGAGATGTTTTCAATAAATGATGGAAGAAATGACGGAAGCGAAAGACGGGAACAGAGCAGCGGGCAGTCCTGGGTTGCCGCCAATGCCATGTGGCTTGCGGTTGTGGGCGTTCTGATTGCCTTGATTATTATTCTGCTGGTGGTACTTTTAAAGAAGAACGGCCCGGCGCCTGCGGCGGATACCACGGACCCGGAGGTTGTGCCTGCGGCGGTGGCAGATACCGGCGGGGAGCTTTTGGAGGACGTGGAGCTGCCCAACAATCTGGAGCAGGATGTGAATGCGGGTGTGAATGCCCTTATTCAGAGCTACTATGAGAATATGGCTTCGGGAAACGTGGAGGGCGTAAGGGCCCTGGTGGACGTATTATCCGATTCCCAGGCCAGCTATATTGAGTCCCTGGAAACTCTGGTGGAAGAGTACCAGAATATCCACTGCTACACCAAGCGGGGCATGGAAGAGGGCTCCTTCGTGGTAATCGCCTGCTATGATCTTAAGTTTGTGGCGGCGGATACGGTGGCTCCCGGTATGGAAACCTGGTATGTAAAGACAAATGAGGACGGGGCCTATTATATTTTCCTGGATACCCCGGGTGAGGACCTGCTGGCTTACGTGAACGAGATCGTGGAGGGTGAAGATGTGCAGGCTCTCTGCGACGAAGTGACTCAGAAATTTGCCTCCGCCCTGGAGCAGGACGCAAAGCTTGCGGAGTACGGAGCTAAATTAGAGCAGCTTAAGGAGAAGTCTGAGGAGGGTGCGGAAGCGCCCACAGAGGAAAATCCGGAAGAGGGTACGGAGGCGCCGCCCGAGGAAGGCGAAGAGCAGCCCCAACAGGATCCCGACCAGAATGAAGGGGGCTCCTCTGAGGATGGCACAGATGTAAACAGAGAGACGCATTTTGCGGATACCACCAACATCCGTTCCGGCAGAAGTACTGACACAGACCGTGTGGCTCTGGGATACCAGGGAGAGGCCGTAACCCAGATCACCGAGTATCCCGACGGCTGGAGCAAGGTAAATTACAACGGCAAGGAAGGCTACTGCAAGACGGAGTATCTGGAGACGGCGGGAGGGGATTCTTCATCCTCTTCTTCCTCCGGCAACGGGACGGCTGTAAACAAAGAGAGCCGTTTTACAGCCACAACCAATGTGCGTTCCGAGAGAAATACCAGCAGCGACCGGGTGGCTCTTGGATATGAGGGCGAGGCCGTAACCCGGGTGGAGGATTACTCTGATGGCTGGAGCAAGGTGAAATACAACGGCAAGGAGGGCTACTGCAAGACAGAGTATCTGGAGTAGGACAAGCCCTGTGTGATGCATAAAATTGAGAAATCTCCATACCCTATCTTTAATTGGCTGGGAATGTCAATAAGTATCAGGGTATGGAGGTTTTTTATGTTAACAGGTGAAGACTTTGCGGTGCTTAACGAGGCATACCGGGGAAGCCGGGCCGGACAGGAGAGCATTAATACGGTGCTTGGCAAGATCTACGACGAGGATCTGGCTCTGGATTTAAACCGCCAGGCAGTTCGCTTTATGGCCTTTGAGGATAAAATTGTGGAGAAACTCCGGGAGGAAAGCCAGCGTCCCCAGGAAAACGGCCCTATGGAGAAAGCCAGGATGTGGACGTCCCTGCAGGCAAACACCATCTTAAACACCAGCACGGAGCATATGGCGGATATGATGATTCAGGGAAACGCCAAAGCCATCACAGAGCTTATGCGCACGGTGAAGAAAAACAAGGGCGCGAAAAAGGAGTACTGTGAGCTGGCGGAGGAGCTGATGGATTTTGAGGAAAAGAATATTGCCAAGCTTAAGAGCTACCTGAAGGATTAAAGGGAGCTCCCATAGCAAACTGTCTGAAGTTGGGACTTGCCACAGAGCCTTTTTTTGGATATAATATTACCCAGAGCAGAGAGCGGGAGACAGCCCGTTTTGGAAAAGCCAGGAAATAGATGAGAGAGGTTAGGGAATATGAGCCAGGAAAAAGTAAACCGTTATAAAGAGGAAAAGGCAAACCGGAAGGCCATTCAGGCAAAGGAGAGGCGCAGCAGGACGATATCAAAGGCTGTAGGGGGGCTTGTGGCCCTTGCACTGGTGTGCTGGCTTGGCTATTCGGTATACGATATGTGTAACAAGCCGGATACCACGCCTGTCCAGGTGGACGCTGCGGCGCTGGACGAGTATCTGAATGAGCTTGGCGCGGAATAGGAAGCAGGATACGCAGGCGGAAGGGTTCTCTTGTCGGTTGGACGGGAGAACCCTTTTAAGAAAAAAATAAAAAAATCATAAGAATATGAATCTTTTTACCTCCTTTTTTCGTCTATATATATGTAAGTACTTTTTAAAAGCAGGTGATGGGATGAAAAATAAACGTTTACATACAGAAATTTTTGCGGGGGTTTTGTCTGCGGCGCTCCTTATTGGCTCCCATACCCAGGGCCAGGCGGCCTGGGGCGGTTTTGAAGCTGATAAAGAGGCGGCGGTGGAGATGAGCGAAAGCATACTTGTTCCCGGGGAGGACACTTCTTACCGGAACAGTGATATCTATCTGAAAGAGGGAAAACGCATGAAGGTGAGGCGCCCTCTTATGGCCCAGCTAAATGAGGCGCTGTCCCTTGAGCGCCAGATGGAGGTCTGTCAGGAGCCGGAGGAGCGGGAGGCGTATCTTGCCCTCTACGAGCGCATGCTGACGGAGGCACTTACGGGAGGCTACAGCCAGGAAGAGGACGGGACGGGAAACGCTTCGAAGGCTGACCTGCCCCAGGTGGACAGGCAGATGGCGGACTATTACCGGGATTTTATCAATGCCAACGGGGGAAGCCGGACGGCGGAGATTTTGAAGGATTGCTGCCTGGAGCTGGAAGCCTGGGATTATCAGCCGGACAATGAAGATATGGAAGCGTTCAGGAAAAAGCTTCCCGAATTAATCGGAAAATGGAGCCGGATGGAGAAAGGAAGTATTTCGTATTTCCTCTGGAAGCTCACCGGGTGGGCGTGATATTTTGGAATTTTGTTTTGCTCTCGTCTGAATTTACCTTGTATAATGTCAAACTCATGTTGAATTTGACAGTTCCTTTGGCTTATTTTTAATACTGTTTTTAATGTACAATAAATATTATCTTCCATATCCTAAGCACCTCATAAATACCGATATGCCGCTTTGTCTGCCTATGCGAAAATGATTTTTTTCTCCAAAATCTCCCTTGCACACGCCCTTATGTTAATTGGCCGCCCTGTCCATTATAAGGCGTTTTCTTCCTTTAGATGCTGTTTTTATGACTTGTGCCTGCTTTATTCCCTCTATGAGCCTTTCAAAGTGTTCCTGCGCCTGCCTGTCAATGTCGGCAAGGTATGTATTCAGTCTGCCGCTTGTGAGAAGATTCATGTTATTTTGAATGTCCGCAAAATCCGTCCTACATCTGTTGTTCACAATGTTGTAGGAGAGGCTGTGACAGGTTTTCCCGTATTTATTGTTTAGCTCCCGTATAGCCTGTTCTGAACACGCAAAAAACAGTTCTTTTCATCATTTATCATCATACCACCTCCCTTCCGGCTTCACCTGTATATTACGGTTTTAGCGGCGAATACTACATGAAATCAAAAAATTTCTGAAAAGAATATATCATATTGGGAAAGTGTAGTCATGCTTTAGGGGAAAGACACCCGGCTGGCAAATATGATTTAGAGGAAATCGTTAATATTCCAGGACTATCTTCTTGAAGAAGTAAAAGGACGTAAAACGGATAGAAGTGTATAAGCAGAATTATAGAGCCGGAAATCTAAAAACAGATTCCCGGCTCTGTTTATTGTGTCACAGTAAAAATAAAGGATTGAAACATTTGTAAAAGGCTCTTTTTACACTAGTCTGCGTTCTCTTTCTGAGCCGCTTCTGCCATTTTCATGGCCCGCACCTTAAGGGGCAGTCCAAACAGGGTGATAAACCCGCTGGCATCGTGGTGATCGTACAAGTCTCCGGTGGTAAAGGAGGCCAGGGACTCGCTGTACAGGCTGTAAGGGGAGGTGGTTCCGGCCTTGATGATATTGCCCTTGTAAAGCCTGCACTTTACTTCACCGGTTACATACTCCTGGGTGCTGGTCACAAAAGCCTGGACGGCTTCCCGTAAGGGGGTAAACCATTTGCCTTCGTACACGATCTGGGCCATTTTATTGCCCAGGTCTTTTTTTACTTCCATGGTGGCCCGGTCAAGGACCAGCTCTTCAAGCTGCTGGTGGGCCTCCATGAGAATGGTGCCGCCAGGGGTTTCATAGACGCCACGGGATTTCATGCCGACCACGCGGTTTTCCACGATATCCACGATGCCGATGCCGTGCTTTCCCCCCAGGGTATTAAGCTCGCTGATAATCCCGGAAACCTTCATGGACTTTCCGTTTAAGGAAACGGGAACGCCTTTTTCAAAGGTGAGGGTAATGTATTCTCCTTCATCCGGGGCTTTCTCCGGGGTCACGCCCAGCACCAGCATATGGTCGTAGCTGGGCTCGTTGGCGGGATCCTCCAGCTCCAGGCCTTCATGGCTGATGTGCCACAGGTTACGGTCCCGGCTGTAGCTCTGGCTGTGGTCAAAGGGCAGATGGATGCCGTGCTGGCGGCAGTATTCGATCTCGTCCTCCCGGGACTGCATGGTCCAGATATCCGTCATTCTCCAGGGAGCGATAATCTTAAGATCGGGAGCCAGAGCCTTGATGCCCAGTTCAAAACGGATCTGGTCGTTTCCCTTGCCCGTTGCGCCGTGGCAGATAGCGGAAGCGCCCTCCTTGCGGGCGATCTCCACCAGCTTTTTGGCGATAACAGGGCGGGCCATGGAGGTGCCCAGCAGGTATTTGTTTTCGTAGACGGCTCCGGCCTGCACACAGGGCATAATGTAGTCGTCGCAGAATTCGTCGATGATATTCTCAATGTATAATCTGGAGGCGCCGGAGAGCTTTGCCCGCTCCTCCAGGCCGTCCAGCTCGTTTCCCTGCCCGCAGTCAATGCAGCAGCAGATAACTTCATAGTCAAAATGCTCTTTCAGCCAGGGAATAATGGCGGTGGTATCCAGGCCGCCGGAATAGGCCAGTATAACTTTTTCCTTCATCTTAATAAATCCTCCTATTTGAAGTACCGCATCTGCCCCTCCCAGCCTTAGTGTACTGGAAGAATTTTCAGCCGGAATACGTCTGAAAATCCTTCCGGAGGCTTCCAGGGCATCTGCTGTTTGAAGTACCGCATCTGCCCCTCCCAGCCCCGATATACTGGAAGAATTTTCAGCCAGATGCTGTTTCCTTGTGATTGTACTTAATATACAGCAAATGTAATAAATATGCAAGCGAAAATTTATACATAGATTTCCAAAAAACGACAGGCTCTTTATGCAAATTGCCAATGCGTAAGAAAAGCCTTGAAAAACGAAAAGAATAGAGGTACAATAGGAAAACGAAAGGACGATGCCCGGAATATAAGACTGAGGCATACACGTTTTATAACACCAAATAGTATTCAACTTATACATAAAAAATGAATAAAAATGCGAATGCGGAGCTGTAAACAGCAGATGCGGAATATAATAGGAGGATAGAGGAATGATAAAGGCAGGAATTATCGGAGCCACCGGATATGCCGGCGGAGAACTGGTGCGTCTGCTTCTGGGACATCCGGAGGCGGAGATCAAGTGGTATGGGTCGAAGAGTTACATAGACCAGAGATATGCGGATGTATATAGGAACATGTTCCGGATTGTGGAGGATGTGTGCAGGGAAGATAATATCGAGGCATTGTCGAAGGAGGTGGATGTGGTGTTCACAGCCACTCCCCAGGGACTGTGCGCTTCCCTGGTAAATGAGGAGGTGCTGTCCCGGGTGAAGGTCATTGACCTCAGCGCGGATTTCCGCATTAAAGACGTGAACGTGTATGAGAAGTGGTACGGGATTACCCATCCCTGCCCCGGGTATATAGAGGAGGCGGTATACGGTCTCTGCGAGATCAACAGGGACGCCGTAAAGGGGGCCAGACTTCTGGCAAATCCGGGCTGTTATCCCACCTGTAGTATTCTCTCTATCTATCCGCTGGCGAAAGAGGGCATGATCGACACCTCCACCCTTATTATAGACGCCAAATCCGGCACTTCCGGGGCAGGCAGAGGGGCAAAGGTGGACAATCTCTACTGTGAGGTCAATGAAAATATCAAGGCCTATGGGGTGGCCAGTCACCGCCATACGCCGGAAATTGAGGAACAGCTTTCCTACGCGGCGGGGGAGCCGGTGCTCCTTAACTTTACCCCGCATCTGGTTCCCATGAACCGGGGAATCCTGGTGACCGCCTACGCTTCACTGAAAAGGGAGGTTACCTGGGAGGACGTAAAGGCCATTTATGACAGGTATTATAAAGAAGAGCAGTTTGTCCGGGTGCTGGATAAAGGCGTATGCCCCCAGACTAAATGGGTGGAGGGCAGTAACTACGTGGATGTGGGCTTTCAGATCGATGCCCGGACCAGGCGGGTGATTATGATGGGCGCTATGGACAATCTGGTAAAGGGGGCAGCGGGCCAGGCGGTGCAGAACATGAATCTTATGTCTGGACTTCCGGAAAATATGGGGCTGAATCTGGTACCCATGTTCCCCTAGAGGATACGGGGAAATCATGTTTCCGGATTTTGGACCTGGAAAAACGGAAGAAATAAACTGGCAGAGAGAAAAGGAAATGAAATCATGACAGTGAGGACAATGACCATAGAAGATTACCAGGGAGTCTATGAACTGTGGATGACCATCAAGGGTTTTGCCATCCGCAGTATCGACGATTCCCGGGTGGGGGTGGAGCGGTTTCTTAAGAGGAATCCCACCACCAGCGTGGTGGCTGTGGAAGACGGAAAGATCGTGGGAAGCATACTGTGCGGCCACGACGGACGCAGAGGCTGCCTCTATCACGTGTGCGTCCACGCGGATTACCGTATGCAGGGCATCGGAAAGCGTATGGTAGTGTTCTGTATGAATGCGCTGAAGGAGGAGGAAATCAGCAAGGTTTCCCTTATTGCGTTTACCAGAAACGACATTGGAAACGCCTTCTGGAACCGTATCGGCTGGACCAGGCGGCTGGATCTGAACTACTATGATTTCACCTTGAATGAGAAAAACATCACAGCCTTCAATGAATAATCAGCATTGGGGGGACAGAAAAACAGCATGCGGAACTAAAATAAGGAGAGCAAAGATGAGAGAGATACAGGGAGGCGTAACGGCGCCCCAGGGCTTTGAGGCGGCCGCGGCGGCCGCAAAGATCAAATATGAAAACCGCACAGATATGGCGCTGGTCTACAGCCAGGTACCCTGCCAGGCGGCGGGAACCTTTACCAGCAATGTGGTGAAGGCGGCCCCGGTGAAGTGGGATCAGAAGATCGTGGAGGAATCCTCCTATGCGCAGGCAGTGATTATTAACGCAGGGATTGCCAACGCCTGCACAGGCAAAGAGGGCATGGAATATTGCCGGGAGACGGCCCGGGAAGCGGCCCGGGTATTTTCCATACCAGAGTCTGCGGTTCTGGTGGCGTCCACAGGAGTTATCGGCATGCAGCTGCCCATGGAGCGGATTAAGAAGGGCATCCATCTCTTAAAGGAGAATAAGGGAGCGGACACGGCCCATGGGACAGAGGCCTCCAAAGCCATTATGACCACGGATACGGTAAATAAGGAGATTGCGGTGGAATTTGAGCTGGGTGGTAAAATCGTACGCATGGGGGGCATGTGTAAAGGCTCCGGCATGATTCACCCCAATATGTGTACCATGCTGGGCTTTGTCACCACAGACGCGTGCATATCCAGGGAAATGCTTCAAAAGGCGGTGAAGGCGGATGTGAAAGACACCTTTAATATGATTTCCGTGGACGGGGACACCTCCACAAACGACACCCTTCTGGTGCTGGCAAACGGCATGGCGGGGAACCCGGAAATTGCCGGGGAAGGCCCGGATTATGAAGCCTTTGCCCAGGCCCTTCGCTTTGTAAATACTTACCTGGCTAAAAAGATGGCCGGGGATGGGGAGGGGGCCACGGCACTTCTGGAGGTGGCCGTGGAGGGCTGCGAAAGCAGGGAGCAGGCAGTGCTCCTGGCAAAGTCCGTGGTGACCTCCAGCCTGGTAAAGACGGCGGTTTATGGCCACGATGCTAACTGGGGCAGAATCCTCTGCGCTATGGGGTACTCGGGCGTACAGTTTGACCCGGAGAGGGTGGATCTGACCCTTAGGAGCGGGGCGGGAACTTTGAAAATTGTGGAAAACGGCGTATCCACCGGTTACAGCGAGGAACTTGCCACAAAGATTTTGTCGGAGCCGGAGGTGACGATCCTTGCGGACGTAAAAATGGGTGAAGCAAAAGCCACGGCCTGGGGGTGCGATCTCACCTACGACTATGTGAAAATCAACGGAGACTACCGCTCTTAGGGGAGATGCGGTACTATAAAACAGCATCTGCCCGGACAAGGCGCGGAAGGATTTCAAGGCGTGGGAACGGCTTGAAATTCTTCCAGTACAAGGGTCTTGGAAGGGGGGATGCGGTATTATAAATAGGAGATGCAAAAATGAGCCAGAACAGGGATATGGAAAAATACATGGAGAAGGCGGAGGTCCTTATTGAGGCCCTTCCCTATATCCAGAGGTTTAACCGGAAGATCATCGTGGTAAAATACGGTGGCAGCGCCATGGTGGACGGGGAGCTGAAAAAGAACGTTATTAAGGATGTGACCCTCTTAAAGCTGGTGGGCTTCAAACCCATTATCGTACACGGAGGCGGCAAGGAGATCAGCCGCTGGGTGGGGAAGGTTGGCATGGAGCCCCGGTTTGTAAACGGGCTTCGGGTGACGGATAAGGAAACCATGGAGATTGCCGAGATGGTGTTAAACAAGGTCAACAAGGAGCTGGTGCAGCTGGTGCAGAGCCTGGGAGTCCGGGCCGTGGGCATCAGCGGCAAGGACGGGGGCCTTCTAAAGGTGGAGAAAAAGCTTTCCGACGGCCAGGATATCGGCTTTGTGGGTGAGATCAAAGAGGTGCAGCCAAAGGTGCTTTACGACCTGCTGGAAAAGGATTTTCTGCCCATTGTGTGTCCGGTGGGCCTGGATGAGGGATTTGAGACCTACAATATCAACGCGGACGACGCGGCCTGTGCCATTGCCAGGGCGGTCAGCGCGGAAAAGCTGGCATTTCTGACGGATATTGAGGGCGTTTACCGGGATCCCAGGGATGCCTCCACACTGATTTCCGAGATTACGGTGTCGGAAGCCAGGGAATTGCTGGCAGGAGGCACCATTGGCGGCGGTATGCTGCCCAAGCTTCATAACTGTATTGACGCCATTGAGAATGGGGTGTCCCGGGTGCATATTATGGACGGACGCATGGCGCACAGCCTGCTTTTGGAGATATTTACCAATAAAGGAACGGGAACAGCTATACTTGGAGATAAGGAGAACAGATATTATGAAGAAGAATGAAATCCGTCAGGAGGCGGAGCAGGTAATCCTTCATACCTACAACCGGTATCCGGTGGTGCTGGATAAGGGAGAGGGCGTTTACCTGTATGATATAGAGGGAAAAAAATACCTGGATTTTGCGGCGGGCATTGCGGTGCAGGCCCTGGGCTACCATTATGCGGGGTATGATGAGGCATTAAAGGAACAGATTGACAAACTGACGCACATTTCCAACCTGTATTACAGCGTGCCCATGGAGGAGGCTGCAGCCAAGTTGATTAAGGCCAGCGGCATGAGCAAGGTCTTTTTCACCAACAGCGGCACAGAGGCCATAGAGGGGGCTCTGAAAGCAGCCCGCAGGTATTCCTACAATAAATATGGGGAGGGACGCCATGAGATCATTGCCATGGAGCACTCCTTTCACGGGAGGAGTATGGGGGCTTTGTCCGTCACCGGCACGGAGAAATACCAGGTTCCCTTCCGGCCCCTTGTGGGAGGCGTGCGCTTTGCCGCGTACAATGATCTGGAAAGCGTAAAGGAGCAGCTCTCCCGTAAGACCTGCGCCATTATCCTGGAGACGGTACAGGGGGAGGGCGGCATTTACCCGGCCACCAGGGAATTCTTAGAGGGTATCCGCACCCTCTGCCAGGAGCAGGATCTGGTGCTGATCCTGGACGAGATTCAGTGCGGCATGGGACGGACCGGGTACATGTTTGCCTGGCAGGAATACGGTGTGGAGCCGGATATCATGACCTGTGCCAAAGCTCTTGGCTGCGGCGTGCCTGTGGGGGCTTTTGTGTTAAACGAAAGGCTGGCCGGCGCTTCCCTGGCGCCTGGGGATCACGGAACCACCTATGGCGGGAATCCTTTTGTGTGCGGGGCTGTAAGCAAAGTGCTGGATATTTTTGAAAAAGATAACATCGTGGCCCATGTCGGGGAAATCTCCGCTTATCTTACGGAAAAGCTTGACGCTCTTGTAGAGGAATACGACTGCATTGCCGGCCGCAGGGGGAAGGGACTTATCCAGGGGCTGGTAATTCAGGGTAGACCTGTGGCCGAAATTGTGCTAAAATCGTTGGAGGAAGGTCTGATCGTCATTACGGCGGGGTCTGATGTGCTCAGGCTTGTACCGCCTCTGGTGATAGAGCGGGAGCATGTGGATGAAATGCTGGAGAAACTTAAGAGGGCTCTGGATGCGGTACTGTAGAAAACAGCATCTGCCCGGATGGGCGGATGGGGTATCGCAACTAAGAAAGGGTAAAATATGAGACATAGGATTTACCGCAGGGTGGTCATTAGTTTATGCGTGGTGCTTGCCCTTGTGTGGATATTCCGGGGAATGCCCCAGGGGCATGAAAAGGAGGAAAAGGCTGAAACAGAAGAGACGGAGGAGGAAGCTTTGACCCTCTGGTACACAGATGAAAGGCTGAATGCCTATCTGGTGGAAGCGGCAGCGGCTTTCCAGGCGGAAACCGGCGTGGAGGTGACCCTTCAGCTTGTCACGGCCGTGGACTACATAGAGCTTATTAACCGGGCAAGTATTTCGGACTCCGGCGGGCCGGATCTCTTTATCACCTCCAGCGAGCTTCTGGACAAGGCGCGGCTTGCGGGCCTTACGGTGGAAAACGACAGCTTTAAGGACCGGGAGCTTAAGGAGTTTTTTCCCCAGAAAGCCCTGGATGCGGCTACCTGCGGCGGGAAGCTTATGGCCTATCCCTTCTATTTTGAGACCTGTTTTCTGCTGTATAACCGGAACTATGTGGACAACGCCCCGGCCAGTATCGACGAGATCCGGGAGTATTCCGACACCTTCGAGGCCACGGAGCGCATGGAGAAGGTGGAAAATATTTTCAAGTGGAATGTGGCGGATATTTTTTATAATTTTTTCTTCATCGCCAATTATGTAAACCTTGGAGGGCCCACGGGAGACGACCCGGCCCAGGTGGAGCTGACGGCGGAAGAGGTGGTAAGCTGTCTGGAATATTACCAGAGCCTGAACGCTTTCTTTGCCATTGACGCCGAGGAAGTGACTACGGACGACGTGCTAAAGGAATTTATCGACGGAAAGACCATCTACACTATAGCCAAGACCGACGGCATCGCCCGGCTGGATGCGGCCATCGCAAACGGGGAGGTAGCGGAGATTCCCCAGGAAGAGACGGAGGAAGGTCAGGAAGAGGAGGAAGCCGGGGAAGAGGCCCAGGATACCGGGGAAACCGGACAGACGGAAGCTTTTTACGGCATCGCCAAGGTGCCGGACCTTACGGACCAGCTTCAGACAAAAGGTCTGTCCGTGACGAATTCCGTGGTGGTCAACGCCTACTCCGGCCACAGGGACAGGGCGAAGGAATTTGCCAGATACATCACCTACGAGAAGGTGGGAGATCTGTATGTCCAGGCAAATAAGATGCCGGTAAAGATCGGCGTCCAGTACGAGAATGACCAGATGCAGGTGCTTATCGACCAGTACGAGGATTCCGTGGAGGTGCCTAAGATTACAGAGCTGAGCAATTACTGGATCTGGATGGAAATTACCTTTGCGGATATCTGGAAGGGAAACGACGTGTACACGGAGATGCAGTCCATTGTGGAGCGGGTGCAGGCCCAGGTGGCGCAATAAACAGAAAATATACTTGTAGAATAGGATTCCAATCATTGGGCAGACTAAGGGCAATTACTTAAATTCAGGAGGTCTGCTTGATGATTGGAATTTTAATTGCCCTGCTTTCCGGGGCGCTTATGAGCATCCAGGGAGTTTTTAATACGGAGGTGACGGAACACACCAGCGTCTGGGTGTCGGCAAGCTGGGTGCAGTTTTCCGCCCTTGTCACCTGCCTGGTTATATGGGCCCTGGCAGACAGGCAGAACCTGTTTTCGGTAGTGCAGGTACAGCCCCGGTATATGCTTCTTGGAGGCGTTATAGGCGCTTTTATTACATTTACCGTGATTCAGAGCATGGGCAGCCTGGGGCCGGCCAGGGCCGTGATGCTCATTGTCATTGCCCAGCTGATTGTGGCCTATGTGATCGAACTTCTGGGACTGTTTGGCGTGGAGAAGGCGCCCTTTGAGTGGCGCAAGGTCATTGGGATGGCGGTAGCTATTGTGGGCGTAATTTTATTTAAGTGGGAGTAAGAGGGCCCGGATTAAAGGCCTCCGGGGAAATGTACAAAGGCATTGGACCTGGCGTAATTATATTTGGGGTAAAAAACAGTTGTAATCTGGCAGAAATTTCGTTACAATAGAATTATCTGGCGCAGAGGGGCCTTTCTGTCAGGAAAGGCAGGTACAGATGAGAAGAAAAGAGAACGCCGGACGGCCAGGCGCCGGGCGGAAGATATTTCCGGGTATACTCCTTGGTGCAGTATGCCTGTTTTCTGCATGTAGCGGTAAGGAAACGGTGTTTACAGCCGGGGAGACGGCGGAATATGGAGAGGAATCCCCAAGGGAGGAATTTGCCGCCGGCTCTTTAAAAGAAGGGGCAGAGACAAAATACCAGGATGGAAACGCTTCCGGGGAACCGGACAGCTCTGGAACAGCGGGAAATTCCCGGAACATAGAGGATTCTGGAAACAGTGACAGCTCCACGGGTGTCCAGGGTACAGGAAATGCCGAAGAAGAAAAAGCCCTCCTGGCAGTTTACGTCTGCGGCCAGGTAAACGTGCCTGGGGTCTACGAGCTGGAGAGGGGAGCCCGTATCGGAGACGCCGTTACTCTGGCCGGAGGCATGAAGGAGGAGGCTGCGGCGGACGCTTTGAATCTGGCCAGGCTTCTGGAGGACGGGCAGATGATACGGGTTCCTTCTATAGAAGAGATGGAGGAGGCCGGGGAAAAGCCGGTCATTGTATCCGGCGGGAAAGTCAAAGAGGAGACAGGCACAGCCGGGGAGGAAGCGGCGGGAAAAGGGAAGCCTGGCATATCCGGCTCAGACGCGGGAGGCTTGATTTCCTTGAACCAGGCCACAAAAGAGCAGCTGATGACTCTTCCCGGCATCGGGGAATCCAAGGCGGAGGCTATCCTAAGCTACCGTCAAGAGCAGGGCGGCTTTGAAAATGTGGAAGAGATTATGCGCATTTCCGGTATCAAGGAAGGCGTATATCTGAAAATAAAAGACAAAATAACGATTTGACAAGGGTGAGGACATGGCGAAGAAAGTTCTGGTAGTGGATGATGAGAAGCTTATCGTGAAAGGCTTACGTTTCAGCCTGGAGCAGGAAGGCATGGAGGTGGACTGCGCGTACGATGGGGAGGAAGCCCTTAAGTTTGCCAGGGAAAAGGAGTATGATATGGTACTTCTGGACGTGATGCTTCCAAAGCTGGACGGATTTCAGGTCTGTCAGCAGATCCGGGAGTTTTCCGCCATGCCCATTCTGATGCTTACGGCAAAGGGGGAGGATATGGATAAGATTCTGGGCCTGGAATACGGGGCAGACGATTATATCACCAAACCCTTTAACATCCTGGAGATCAAAGCCCGCATGAAGGCCATTATGCGGCGGACGACGCCCAAGGATATGAAAACCAGGGAGAGGCAGATGGAGATTTCGGACCTGCGTCTGGATCTGGAGAGCCGCCGCCTGTATATTGCGGGCAGGGAGATCAATCTGACGGCCAAAGAATTTGACCTGTTAGAGCTGATGGCGCTGAACCCGGGGAAGGTATACAGCAGGGAGAACCTCTTAAATATGGTCTGGGGCTATGAGTATCCCGGAGACGTGCGGACTGTGGACGTGCATATCCGAAGGCTCAGGGAAAAGATCGAGTCCAATCCCAGCGAGCCAAAATATGTTCACACCAAGTGGGGAGTGGGTTATTATTTTCAAGCATAAGGTAATTACAGGCTATCTGAAGAGCATGGGCTTTAGGGTTCTTTTGTGCCTTCTGGTGGCAGGGTTTCTCCCCATGCTGGCCATAAAGCAGGGGATTATGAGAACCTATACTACCCGGGCCGTTGCGGTACGCAGCACGGAGGTGCAGAACCAGTGTAAGATCCTGTCCAATCAGCTTATCAGCAGCAATTATATGAGAAACCGCAATTCCCAGCTTGTGGCCGGGGAGCTGGAGCAGCTGGCCAACCTCTATGACGGAAGGATTCTGATTATTGACCAGGATTTCCGCATTATCAAGGATACATACGAGCTGGAGGAAAATAAGATCATGGTGGCGGAGGAAGTGGTAAAGTGCTTTAAGGGCGAGACCACCAGCCACCTGGCGGAGAACCGGTTTATTGAGATCACCGTGCCTATTCAGGATACGGATTCCAAGGTGATTACCGGGGTGATTTTAATCAGTGTTTCCACAGACAGTATCCGGGACAACCGGGAGTACCTGGAGCACAATGCCAATATGGTTCTCACAGGCCTGGCGGTGCTTCTGGTGACGGCGTCCATCTTCTGTTCCTATATTCTGGTACGGCCTGTCCGCAATATGGGAGAGTATCTGGAACGGTTTTCCATGGGTCACGACGATGAGGATATGGATATTGCCAGCTACACGGAGACAAAGAAGATCTCCCAGGCCTTTAACCGCACCATTACCCAGATGCGCGTGCTGGATGCGTCCAGGCAGGAATTTGTGTCTAACGTGTCCCACGAGCTTAAGACGCCTCTGACTTCCATGAAGGTGCTGGCGGATTCCCTGCTTGTGCAGGAGGATGTGCCTACGGAGCTTTACAAGGAATTTATGGGGGATATCGCGGAGGAGATCGAGCGGGAGAACAAGATTATCACAGACCTTCTGTCCCTGGTAAAGCTGGACAAGAAGGTGGCGGAGCTGAATATTGAGCAGGCAAATATCAACGACCTTCTGGAGCTGATTTTAAAGAGGCTGCGTCCCATTGCGGCCAGGAAAAACATTGAGGTGGTACTGGAGAGCTTTCGTTCCGTGACGGCGGCGGTGGACTCCGTGAAGCTGACGCTGGCCATAACGAATCTGGTGGAGAATGCCATCAAATATAACCGGGAGAACGGCTGGGTTCACGTGTCTTTGGACGCGGATCACAAGTTTTTCTATGTGAAGGTGATGGATTCGGGTATCGGTATTCCCGAGGAATCCAGACAGCAGATTTTTGAGCGGTTTTACCGGGTGGATAAATCCCACTCTAACGAGATCGACGGAACCGGTCTTGGACTTGCCATCACAAAGAGCGCCATTCTGCTTCACAGGGGCGCCATTAAGGTTTCCAGCGTCCTGGGGGAGGGAACGACCTTTTCCGTGCGGATTCCTTTGAACTACACCTCGTAGCTATTCTTCCCCCACAGAGAAGGAGGGGACGGTTTTGAGAAAGAAATGGATATGCTTCCTCTGCCTTTTGCTTCTTTTGTGCCAGATTTCCGGCTGCAATAGAAGGGAGGAGACAGAAAATGAGGAAGCCGCGTATCAGATTTACTGTATCAGCAAGGACGGGACCGCCATTGTATCGGAGGGATTTACCCCTGAAAATGACCAGGGGGACGCTCTGGTGGCGGAGCTTGTGGACGCGCTGACCAGAAACCCGGAAAATCCCGAGTACCGGCGGGCATTGCCGGACACGGTGACAATCTTAAATTATGCGTTGGAAAACAATCAGTTGTTTTTGTATTTTGACGGCAATTACCAGAAGCTTGACCGGGTGACGGAGGTCTTGTGCCGGGCTGCCATTGTGCGGACCGTCTGTCAGCATCCCCAGGTGGATTACGTGTCCTTTTTTGTAAATGAACAGTCCCTGCTGGACTCCAACCAGGTTCCCGTGGGGCTGATGAACGCGGAGCTTTTTATTGAGAACGCAGGAGATCAGATAAATACCTACAACAGTGTGACGCTGGATCTGTATTTTGCCAATGCCACCGGAGATAAGCTGGTGAAGGAGCGGGATAACTTTAACTACAGCAGCAATATGTCCATGGAAAAGGTGGTGGTGGAGCAGCTTATCAAGGGGCCGGTGTCGGATCACGCGTACCCTTGTATTCCGGCGGAGACAAAGATACTGAGCATTACCACGAAGGACGGGATTTGTTATGTAAATCTGGACGAAGGCTTTATGGGACAGGGCTATGACGTATCGGAGGCCGTACCGGTGTATTCCATTGTAAACTCCCTGCTGGAGCTTTCCAATGTTAATAAGGTGCAGATCCTGATTAACGGGGAGACGCCAAAGGTTTACCGGGAGAGTATCAGCCTGGAAACTATTTTTGAACGGAATTTCGATTTGATTGAGACGGAGGAAAATGAATAGATGATAAGACGGCCGCTTTATGGAGCCGCCCTGGTTCTGCTGCTGGCCTGCCTGGCGCTGCCGCCCTCTCTCTGGATGCGTAGGGACATCCAGGCGGGGACGGCGACGTTTACAGGCACGGTAGGCAGGCGGGAACAGAGGGAAAACATGCAGGTATTTTATCTGAAGAATACCAGCATTCCGGGGGCCAGATGGATTCTGGTCTATCTGAAAGATTCGAACAGCCAATATTTCATTGGAAATACCTTAGAAATCAAGGGAAACATAAAAACTTATGAGACGCCGGGAAATCCGGGGCAGTTTAACAGCCTGGCTTATTATCAGACGAAGAAGATAGACGCCATATGTTTTGCAAACCGGGTGCGGATTGTGGATGGAAGGAAAAATGCTTTTCTGGAAGGCCTGTACAGCCTGCGGGAATGCTTTTCGGAGAGCCTTAAACGCACCCTGGGGGAGCGGGACGCAGGCGTGTTAACAGCCATGCTTCTGGGAGAGCGGTGGGAACTGCCGCAGGATATCAAGACGCTGTATCAGAGAAGCGGCATTGCCCACCTGCTGGCCATCTCCGGGCTTCACATCTCCGTTCTGGGGGCGGGGCTTTACCGGGGCCTTCGAAGGACCGGTCTTCCCTATGTGGCAGCAGGCCTTCCGGCCCTGGCGTTTATGGGATGTTACGGAATCCTGGTGGGAGCCGGGGTGTCCACCCTGCGGGCGCTGACCATGTTTTGCCTGGCTGTGGGGGCGGACCTTCTGGGCAGGACCTATGATATGCCCACGGCTCTGGGTATTTCTGCCCTCTGGCTTCTTGTCTCGCAGCCCCTTTACGCCCGGGACAGCGCCTTTTTGCTGTCTTTTGGGGCAGTGCTTGGGCTTGCGGAGGCGGCACCGGTGTTGAAAGCCCTGGCGTGGGGAGAAGGGGAGAAAGCCGGTGGGAGAGTGCGGGACGGGGGGAGGAAGGAGGGAGGAAAAATATGGAAGGCGGGAAAATGGCTGCGGGATGGCCTGACAGCCTGCCTGGCCATCCAGATCGTGACGCTTCCAGTTCTTCTGCGCTCCTTTTATGAGATTCCCGTCTACGCACCCTTTTTAAACCTGCTGGTGCTTCCCCTTATGGGTCTGCTTCTGGGGGCCGGGCTTTTTAGCGGAATTCTGGGTCTGTTTCTGCCTGCGGCGGCGCTTCCGTTTGTCTGGGCGTGCCGGTTTATTCTGCGCTTTGTGGAGCTGGCCGCAGGTATCAGCGGTGGGATGCCGGGGGCCGTATACTGCGGGGGATGTCCGGAGGGCTGGCAGATAGCGGTGTACTATGGGGGGCTTGGGGTGATTCTGCTGGTATGGAAAATGAGGGAGAACAAAAAGAGGACAGGGAATATAAAGAGAGGCGGGAAAAACTGCCTTATATACGGGGGGATTTACATGGGCTGTATTTTAACAATCCTCTGGAGGGACCACCCGGGGCTTCGGATTACCATGCTGGACGTGGGTCAGGGCGATGCCATCTTCTTTCAGGCGGAAGGGGGAAATACGTATCTTGTGGACGGGGGAAGCAGCAGCGAGAAAAACATTGGCAGATATGTGCTGGAGCCTTTTTTTAAATACAACGGGGAACCGGAAGTGGATTATCTGCTTGCAAGCCATCTGGACGCGGATCATATTTCCGGAGTCCGGGAAATTCTGGAGGAGGGGCTTCTGGAGGTGGGATGCCTCATTCTGCCAGGCACGGCTGAGATCAGGCAGGCCATAGGGCAGGAGGAAGGGGATAACGCGGCGTCCGGCCTGGCGGCATTGGCAGAGGAGTGCAAGGTGCCGGTACGCTTCATGAAGGCGGGAGATACCCTCCAGGAGGGAGCGCTTACCCTTTGCTGCCTGGGGCCGGAGGGCGGGGTATCTTATGAAAACCGCAATGCGGGATCCCTGGTCCTCAGTCTTAAGTATAAGGAGTTTCATGTCCTTTTCACCGGAGATCTGGAGGGAAGCGGGGAACGGCGGGTGCTGGAGAGAGGATTTCCTGAGAAGGCCTACGATATCCTGAAGGTGGCCCACCATGGCTCCAGATATACCACCGGGGAAGAATGGCTTTCCAGGGTGCGCCCCCGGGTCAGCCTTATTTCCTGCGGAAAGGAAAATGCCTACGGCCATCCCCATGAGGAGCTTCTGGAGAGGATTGGGAAGACGGGAAGCCGGATTTACCTGACGCCCAGGGACGGGGCGGTTTGCGTAGAGAGCGACGGAGAGAAATACCGTGTGAGAGCATGGCGGGAATGAACGGAGGGAAGGTGTGGCAGAAAGCGTTTCACGCCGGCAGCCGTAGGGGGTGAAAACGCAATATCAGGAGGAATATTTTACCAGAAGCAGCTCTACGCTTAAAAGATCGTTTATGCGCCCGGTTTTTACGTCCTCCTCCGCCTGCACGCATTCCCTTACGGCCTGGGAGAGGATTTCGCTGGTAAAGCGGCGGGCCTGCTTCATACACTTGCCTGCAATGAAGGGGGACAGGGAGAGACGCTCTGCAATGGCGTTCTGGGAGTGGCCCAGGCCCATCATGTTCCGCACGGCCAGAAGCTGGTTAAATTGCCGGGCCAGCAGGGCCAGAATCCGCAAGGGGGACTCCTTTAGAGCCAGCAGATCATAGTAAAGCTCCAGGGCCTGTTTCTGGCGGCGTTCTGCTATGGCGTTTATCATGTCAAAAATTTTACTGGTGGTCTGGGTGGTGCAGATATCTTCCACATCCTGGGAGGAGATAATATCCCTGTTCAGGCAGTAGGAGAGCAGCTTTTCCAGCTCCCGGGAAATGTTTTCCATATCGCTTCCTGTTTTTTCCAGGAAAAGATTCAAGGTCTGCTCGGTGAGACGCTTCCCCTCTTTGCCCAGACGTGTCAGAATCCAGCGTTTCAGGGATTTTTCGTCCAGGGTTTTAAATTCCACGGCCCTTCCCAGGTCTTTTACAAGCTTAAACAGGCGGCCGCGCCGGTCCACCTTCGTCTCCGTAAACACCAGGCAGGTGCTCTCCGGCATTTCGGGCAGATATGCGGCCAGCTCCTCACATTTGTTTTCGAAAAATCCGCTGTCCTCCACGCCGATATAGCGCCGGTCGGCAAAAAAGGGCAGGGTTTCAGCCAGGTCGATGATTTCCCTGGGATTTATGTTTTTTCCCTGGAATAGCGCCTGGTTCATGGTATCGCCGGAAGAGACCAGCGCCTCCTTTAGCCGGTTCTTATACTGGGTGCGCAGATACGCCTCGTCGCCAAAGAGCAGATAAACTTTTTTAAAGGAACCGTTTCGGATATCCTCCTGGAGCATTTTCAAAGTTGAGTCCTCCTTATATAGGGAAAACGGACGGATTTTCCGGGAAATGGGGGGGCCGGAAACACCGGATTACAGAAAGAAAGGCATCCAACTGACGGAATTGGATGCCTTTTCGTTTATGTCACAGATTAAGCGATGCTGTTAACAGCTTTTGTCATACGAGCAACTTTTCTGGAAGCTGTTTTCTTGTGATATACGCCCTTGGAAGCTGCCTTGTTCACCGTGGAGATTGCAGCCCTTAACTGGGTCTTTGCGGTCTCGGCGTCTTTTGCAGCGACAGCGGCATCTACCTTTTTGATTGCTGTTTTCACTTCGGATTTGATTGCCTTATTTCTGGCAGTCCTCTTCTCGGCAACCAGGATTCTCTTCTTCGCAGATTTGATGTTAGCCAACTTGTACACCTCCAAATTATTCGGAATTCTATTCTTATGATGGATCATGTTCTATTAACCCGGACACGGACGTTTTAACAAAACATACTCATTCATTTTATGGCAGGAAAGGGATTCTGTCAATACATATTTCTAAAAAATGTAGAAAAAATAATAACGAAACTCTGCGGAATTTAAAATGGAGGAGAGAATAAAACTATGGATAAATTTCAGGTGCGTACGGATCTGGCCCTGGAAGCCCGGGAGAGCTTTGAGGAGGACGATGTGGAAATCCGGGGGGTTTCCATTGAGGAAAAGTATGACGAGGACAGGGATATCCGGGTGACCAGGGTGCGGATTGAGACGGAGAACGGGGCGAAGGCCATGGGAAAGCCGGTGGGAGAATATCTGACCCTGGAGGCGCCGGGGCTTTCGGAGGAGGATGAGGATTACCACAGAGAGGTGTCGGAGGAACTGGCAAAATATATCCAGGAGCTGATCGGGGAGCAGGAACAGTCCATTCTGGTGGTGGGTCTTGGGAACCGTGAGGTGACGCCGGACGCCCTGGGTCCCCAGGTGGTAAACAATCTCATGATTACCCGCCATATTATCAGGGAATACGGCGTCCGGGCTTTTGGAAGGGAACAGATGAACCGGGTCAGCGCCATAGTACCGGGGGTGATGGCCCAGACCGGCATGGAGACCTCGGAGATCATAAAAGGGATTGTGGCGGAGACGCGTCCCGACTGGGTCATTGCCATAGACGCCCTGGCGGCCCGCAGCAGCAAGCGCTTGAACAGGACAATCCAGCTGTGCGACGCGGGCATCAATCCCGGTTCCGGCGTGGGGAATCACAGAAATGGCCTCACAAAGGAAAACCTCGGGGTGCCGATTCTGGCTATCGGTGTGCCTACGGTGGTGGACGCAGCTACCATCATCTACGATGCTACCGGGGACAGAAGCCGCATCGCCCCAAATCTGAACGGAATGTTTGTGACTCCCAAAAATGTGGACGAGATGATTAAACGCTTAAGCTTTACCATTTCCGAAGCCATTAATATTGCCCTGGACGCAGGGTGGGAGGCATAGACGCCGGTTTTTACGAATATACTACTGAGAAAGTGGAGTGATGGGATGAACCGGAAGCAGAAAATCATGAACGGCGGCGTCTGGCTTCTGATTGTAATGCTGGGCGTCTATATTTTGGGGTACGGGGTACAGGGACAGCCTGTGAAACGGGTAGCCCTGGTGCTTGGAGGGGTGTTGTCCGATGTGGAGTTTACCCTGCAGAAATCGGCGGTCCGCCTAATTTTTCCAGGTCTTTTGTATACAGCCCGGGAGCCGGGAGAGGAGACGGGGCCGGGAGATTATCTGGTAGACCGGGCCTGGGATCTGTTTCCGGTGTATGAGTTTGTTTGCCACAAGGAGATCTATGAGACAGAGATCGAGAGCAGCTCCATCTACGACCTTCTCCTGGCCAGGCGGGAATACCTGGAGGATGAGCAGGAGGAAGAGGAGGAGACGGCCAGAGACAGGGCCAGGGAAGAACTGCTGTCCCAGATGGAGGCGGAAAACCAGCAGGCTCTTCAGAGGGAACAGGAGGAGCAGCAGGCCCTCCTGGAAAATTCCTTTCCGGGAGTGGAGTATTCGGCGGAGCAGGTGGCAGACTATGAATTCCTAAGGGACTCCTTTTACACCATCTCCTCCAACACGGATATCAGCCCGGAGCTTTTAAACGGGGAGAAGCTGACGGGAATGGACCTGCGCCTGCAAAATGACGCCTCGGAACCCCAGATCCTTATCTACCACACCCATTCCCAGGAAGGGTTTGCAGATTCCGTGGAGGGGGATCCCTCCACGACCATTGTGGGGGTGGGAGAACAGCTGGCTGCGATCCTTAGGGAGGAATACGGCTATAATGTGATTCACAATACGAATGTCTATGATTTTATTGACGGGAAGCTTGACCGAAACAGAGCGTACTCCCTGGCATTGACGGAGATTGAGGCGATTCTGGCCCAATACCCTTCCATTGAGGTGGTTATTGACCTCCACCGGGACGGGGTGGACGAAAGCGTTCATCTGGTGACCAATATCGACGGGAAACCCACAGCCCAGTTTATGTTTTTTAACGGTCTGAGCTACAGCGCCCGGAACGGCCCCATCGCCTATCTGGAAAATCCTTACATAGAAGACAATCTGGCGTTTTCTCTCCAGCTTAAATTAGCCTGTGAGAAATTTTATCCTGGATTGTCACGGAAAATATTTTTAAAGAGTCTTCGCTACAACCTCCATGTGCGGCCCAGGAGCGTCCTGGTGGAGGCGGGAGCCCAGAACAACACCCTGGAGGAGATGATGAACGCCATGGAGCCTCTGGCAGATGTGCTTCACAACGTGCTGGGGGACGCCGGAGGAAGCCAGTAGGAGGCCGGCGGCAAAATACGGATTATGCGGGAGGCGGCAAGAGTATTCCCCCAGGGGATTAGTCCCGGCGCAGAAAATACCGGATAAACACAAGGCCAAGAGCCCCCGTGATTCCCATAAAGACATAGACCAGGAAGAGCTCGGCTGTGCTTTTACCGCTGCTATAATTTGTATTGCCCCCCTCATCCCGGAACTGTGAGGTGATATCCTCACCCTCCTGGTTTAACAGGCGGATATCATCGGCCATAACAGAGAGAAGCCGCCCTTCCTGGATCCCAAGCTCCGCTTCCAGCGTGTTCCACTCTATAAGCCAGAGAAAATCCGGTTCTTCGATGGGATAGGTTTTTTCCCAGGTGTATTCCTGGCTGGAATTCTTAAGACTTCCCCGGAAGGTAACGGCTGCGGCATGGATTCCGTCACAGCTGTCCCCGGCCAGGGCATAAAACCAGGTATCCCGGTTTCCAGACGTATTCCCGTTTCTGATCTCCTGGCCTTTGACCCCGGCAGTGTAGGGAAAGGGATCCATGGAAGCGCTGAGAGGCCGGTATTTTCCGTTGATTCCCCGGACAAGGTGGAGGATGCCATGGACGTGATCCTGGTTTTGCGCGGCATAATAAATGTAGAGATGCTTCCCGTGTGCGGCATGGGCCACTGTGCGAAGAGGTGTGCCGGCCTTTACGGCCGGAGAAAGGACAGTGGAACCGGAGTCCGGCGGGGATGGAATATAGTTTTCCAGGGCGGCCAGCCGCCCGGCGTCGGTATTGGAATAATGAAATTCCTGATCGTAGAGCCACCACATGCACCACAGGGCAGCCAGGGCAGAGAGAAGGGCGGCGATAAGACGGGTGCGCTTTACCTGCCTGAGAAACGAAAGGGCCTTGCAGGGGGCCTTACGGAGTGGAAAAAAGCCGCGTATGGTATTTTTCATATTCTTCACCTCCTGGATTTTTTTCATCGGAAATTCTTATAAAAAGTATAGCATATACGGGGAAAAAAAGGAAATAAAATATCAGCCGGACGGCCAGGCTTTCCCCATAATTTTACACCCGGAAAATTCTCTTTTTTTTCTTCAGAATCTATGTTGACAAAACCCATTCCAGTGTTTATTATTCAGAAAGAGGATGTCCGTGTCCGGCGTATCTATTGGGAGAGAACGTTGGTTACAGACGGACATACCGGGAAAAAGAAAGGGATAAGGAATATGAGAAAAGACACAAAACAGGAATGGTTTAAGGACGCGAAATATGGCTTGTTTATCCACTGGGGACTGTTTTCCCTTCTGGAAGGAGAGTACAAGGGGGAGAAGACAGACCGCATTGCGGAGTGGATTATGAATTACATGAATATTCCCGTGGAAGAGTACCGGCAGCTTGCCGGCTCCTTCAAGGCGGAGAAATTCTGCGCCGACGAGATTGTGCGCAAGGCTAAAGAGGACTGGGGCATGAAATATCTGGTGTTTACAACCAAGCACCATGAAGGATTCGCCATGTGGGACAGCAAGTGCAGCGATTACAATGTGGTGAAGGCCACTCCCTACGGAAAGGATGTCCTTAAGGAGTTTCAGCTGGCCTGTGAGAAATACGATATGAAGCTGGGGCTTTACTATTCCCAGGCCCAGGACTGGGACGACCCCGACGGATATATGTACTGGAAGGACAACAGCGGGAAAAATTTCCGCAGATATCTGGACGAGAAATGTATTCCCCAGGTGAAGGAGCTTCTGACCGGATACGGGAAAATTGCGCTTCTGTGGTTTGACACTCCCATGGATATGACCGCCGGGGAGTCTAAGGAGCTGGTGGATCTGGTGAAATCCATCCAGCCGGAGTGCGTTATCAGCGGGCGTATCGGAAACGAGCTGGGGGAATATCTCACCACCGGGGACAATTTTATACCGGCCCTGCCCTTTGACGGGGACTGGGAGGTTCCGGCTACGCTGAACGACACCTGGGGCTTTAACAGACACGACCACAACTGGAAAAACGCCGACGATATCTTAAAGCTTCTTCTGAAGATCATCAGCAGGGGCGGCAACTATCTTCTGAATATCGGCCCCGACAGCCAGGGCCATGTGCCAGAGGAAAGTGTAGCCATATTGGATAAGGTGGGAAAATATGTGACAGAGAACGGGGACGCTATCTACGGCACGCGAAAGATGGAGGTGTATCCCTACGATCTGGACTGGGCTCAGCTTACCAGAAAGGATTACAAGCTGTTTGTACATGTGCTGAAACCCATTGTGCGGGTGGAGCTTTTAAATATGGCTAACAAGGTGAAACGGGCATACCTTGTGAGAAACGGACAGGAGCTGGAATTCTGCTGCAGGAATATCTGTGAGGGAGACCCCATTGTGGAGGTGGAGCTTACAGAAGAGTTAAGGCAGCAGAAGGAATATGCGGTGTGCCTGGAGCTTACGGAGAAGGAGCCCATTTTCCTGCCCATTCACGGATAAGCCTGCAGGATAAGCGTGTAGAAAAAGGGCGCTGAACAAAAAGGCCCTTGAAGGAACGCACTTTCAGAAAGGAAGGGAAGCACAATGGAGAGCTATACAAGAGACGGCATAATACGCGACCTGCAAAATCCGCCGTTAGACGCCAGAGGCTATACCCGCTGGTGGTGGTTTGGCGGGGCGGTCACACAGGAGGAGATTTCCCGGGAGCTGGATCTGATGCTGGAAGCAGGCATCGGCGGCGTGGAGCTTCAGATTCTGTATCCTGTGTACGCGGACGATGACGGAAAGAAGATCAAAAACCAGTTTTACCTGTCTCCGGAGTTTTTCGCGTCCATCCGCTATGCCTGTGAGGAGGCAAAGAAGCGGGGCATGACTTTTGACATGACCCTGGGCTCCTCCTGGCCCTTTGGCGGGCCTTTTGTGCCGCAGAAATACAGCGCGCCCAATGTGATTCCCTATATCCTGGACGTAAAGGGGCCTGTGGAGTTTTCCTATGATTTTACCACCCGGCTTTACGGGGAATGTGTGGGCTGCGTCATGGGACGCATGGAAAACTGTCAGATGATCCCGGAGTCCATAGTGGATATCACCCACAAGGTGACGGATAAATACCTCTTTGGCTGGGAGTGGGGAAAGGAGCTAAAACCCGTTTCCGTGCCGGAGGGGGATTATAAGATTGTGGTGTTTATCTCCAATGAGAAGCGTCAGATGGTGCTAAAGCCCCTGCCCGGGGGGGAGGGGCCCATTATTGACCATGACAGTAAGGAGGCCCTGCGCCATTTTCTTAGAGCGGCCGGAGACCCCATTGCAGAGAAAACGGGGCCGGGCATGATCCAGTCCTTCTTCTGCGATTCCATCGAGGTTTTCGGGCAGAACTGGACGGAGGGCATATATGAGGAGTTCCGGAAACGGAGAGGCTATGAGCTGCGTCCCTATATCTATGCCCTCTGGGGAGAGGTGAAGGGCTGCACGGAGCAGGTGCGGTATGATTTTCACAAGACCCTGGGGGAGCTGACAGAGGAGAATTTCTTCTGTGAGCTGACAAAATGGTGTCACGAGAAGGGAACCACCTCCCGCATCCAGGCCCACGGAACCTGGGGAGACATCTTAAGGACTTACGGGGCGGCGGATATTCCGGAGGGGGAGACCTTCTCCGAATATGACCGTCTGGAAGTCAATACGGTACACCGGAGGCTGGCGGCTTCGGCGGGGCATGTATACCATAAGCCCATTATCTCCAATGAATCCTTTACCTGGCTTAGGTTTCCCCGTTTTGTGGTGACCCTGGAGAATATGAAGGCCGCCGTGGACAGTATTTTTCTGGACGGCATGAACCAGATCGTCAACCATGGATTTGCCTACAGCCCGAAAGACAGCGGTAAGCTGGGATGGCCCTTCTACGCCTCCACCCAGATCAACGACAAGAATCCCTGGTGGCCTTACTATAAGGAGCTTGGCCGCTATATCAACCGGGTCAGCGACTGGCTTAGGAGAGGGGAGCCGGTGGCAAAAATCGCCGTTTACCTGCCACAGGCGGATATCTGGGCGGAAAATCCCCTGTCGGATATCCATATGTGCATGAAGCTTGAGGAACGTCTCACCACGGCGGTTGTAGACGCCGTCCAGAAGGCCGGATACTGGTTCGACTATGTAAACGATGATGTGCTGGAGCGCTTTTCCCAATATGGCTACCAGGCGCTGCTGGTGCTGGAGTGTGACCGCATTCCCGTGGAGACGGCGCGGGCCATGGGGGATTACGCCAAAAGGGGCGGCTGTCTGATCTGTAAAGGGCATACGCCCGACAGAAGCTGCGGACTTACGGCATACAAGGAAAAAACCCGGGAAATACGGGAGATCTTTGAAGAGCTTACAGGGGAGGGCCTCTGTATGCTCACGGAGGATACGGCCCAGGGCGTTATCGGCGCGCTGGGACAAGCCGGCGTGAGGCCGGATGTGGAAATGCTTCGCCACAGGGATGTGGCAGGCTATGTACACCGCAGGGAAGCAGGGCAGGATATCTACTTTGTGTCCAACATCAGCGGTCAGTGGATAGAGGAGGAAATCGTGTTCTCTGGGCAGGAGGGGGGATTTGTTGTGTTTGATCCCCTGACGGCACAGGAGAAGGAGGCAGAGGCCTTTGTGACGGAAGAGAAAGAGACGAAGGACACCCATGTCCGGACAGTCTTTGAGCCCTTTCAGTCGCTGCTCTTCGTATTTGCAAAAGGGTGCAGCCAGTCAGAGGAGAAAGAGCCTCTGGAGACGCCGGAGAAAAAAATGCCGGTAAGCCCGAAGGGGGCGGAAAGCGGAAGCGCCCTGGCAGGCATGGCCCCCTGGATGGACCTCTCCACAGGCGGCTGGAGCCTGGAAGTGCCGGAGACAGGCTTCACGAAAACATACGACGGCCTGGAAAGCTGGGAGAAGGAGCCAGAGCTTCGGTATTTCTCCGGCGAGGGCATTTACCGGAAATCCTTTGTGATGGATGGGAAAAACTGGGAATCCCTGGAGGAAATGCGCCATAACGGCCGGCGTATCTGGCTAACCCTGGAGCATCTGGGCGCGGCCGGGGAGATTTTCGTAAACGGGAAATCCGCAGGTATCCTCTTTAAGCGTCCCTACCGGGTGGAGATGGGTAAGCTCCTGCAGGAGGGGCTTAATGAGCTGGAAATCCGCGTCCGGAACCTCCTGATTAACTGCGCCATAGACCCGGATTACCCGGAGGAGGACTACCCGGAACCGGTAACGGAGCATTGGCCCTACAGCACCGGAAGATTAAACCTTAACCGCGAGGAGTGGATTTACAATCACCGGGAGCGGGCAAAGGTGAAGGAGCCGCTGCCGTCGGGAATCTGGGGCAGTGTGAAAATAGAAACAGAAAACCCGCGGATAAAATAAAACTTAAAAGGTGCGGGGATTTTCAGAAGAGGGCAGGCTTTTACAGGCCTGCCCCTTGCTGGTTTGTTTTTCTGTGACACAACAACAGGGCCGGGTGGAATTGCTTCCACCCGGCCCTGTATCATAGCCTGTGTCTGAAGAATGGCAAAAATCTGTTTTTTTAACCTTTTACTGCTCCGGCTGTCATACCTTCCACAATATACTTCTGCACAAAGATAAACATGATTGCGGTAGGCAAAAGCGCCAGGCAGCCTCCGGCCATCATGGAACCCCAGTCTACATTGTACTTTCCTACCAGGGATTTGAGGCCGATGGGGATGGTCCACATCTTCTGGCTGTTCAGGAAGATGGTTCCTGCAATCAGCTCGTTCCAGGCGCCGATAAAAGCGAATACGAACACGGCCACAATACCAGAGAACATAACCGGGAGAACAACCTTCCAGAGGGTCTGCGCCCGGGAGCATCCGTCGATGGCAGCCGCTTCCTCCAGCGCGTAGGGAATCCGTTCAAAGAAACTCCGCATGGTGATGGCGCAGAAGGGCAGGTTAGTCACCGTGTAGAAGATAAACAGGGACGCGTAGGTATCGATAAGCTTCATCTTTGCGAAAACCACGTACAGCGGGATGATAACCAGGATACTGGGGATCATCTGGGTAATCAGGAAGAATACCATGGCAGCGCCTTTTCCCTTAAAGGAGAACCGGGCCAGGCCGTAGCCGCCGTAGATGGAGAGTATGGTCACCACAACAGACGTGGACAGGGTTACGATAAGAGAGTTTTTCAGATATGTACCATAGTGTATCGTGGAGAACAGGCCCTTGTAATTATCCAGTGTAAAGGTATGGGGCCAGTATGTAATGAGCTGCGCGTTGATAATCTCTGCATTGGTCTTGAAGGATGTGACGATCATCCAGTAAATAGGCAGGACTACCAGCAGAAAATAAAATGCCAGCACAATAAAGCGAATTACGCCGGTTACTCTACGTTTTGTTTTTCTGTTCATTTAGAAATCACCTGCCTTATCGTATTTGGTAATCCTAAGGAAGATCAATGCATACAAGGTGAGAATCACCATCAGCAGCACGCCGAAGGCTCCCGCCAGACCGAAGTCATAGGAGGCGAACGCCTGGGTGTACATGTAGGAGGGAAGGGTCTGGGAATAGTTGGCAGGCCCGCCCTCTGTGATAATCACCACAAGGTCAAAGGAGTTGAAAATCCAGATGGTACGCAGCAGGATTGTCATAATAATCGTCGGTTTAATATAGGGCAGTGTCAAGGTAAAAAATTTGCGGATGGTGCCGCAGCCATCCATATCCGCCGCCTCATAAATATCGGAGGGAACGGACTGCAGAGCGGCCAGGATATTGATGCCAAAGAAGGGAATGCCGATCCAGATCATGGCAAAAATAACTACCAGCAGGGATAGACCGGGTGTGCCCAGCCAGGAAATTCCCGTGTCAATCAGTCCCAGTTTCTTTAAAACGTCGTTTACGACACCGTATTCTCCGTTGAAGGACCAGCGGAACAAAAGACCCACAACGAATGCGGAGAAGGCCCAGGGCAGAAATACGATGGACTGGTAAATGCCACGGCCCTTAAATTTGCCGTTTAACGTCAACGCCAGGCCAAGGCCTAAGAGGAACTGTGCGAGAACGGCCGAAATTACATAGAGTAAAGAGTTTTTCAGAAGCAGACCAAAGTTCTTGTCTGAAAACATTGCTGCATAGTTTTTAAAGTTGTTCCAGCTTACTTTATCCAGCCTGGACAGCTTGTAGTCCTGGAAGGACATGATAATACTTTTAATCAGCGGATAACCGAACATGAGAAGCAGCAGGATCATGACCGGTGCAATATAAAAATAAGGCTGCAGTTTACGTCTTGTCTGCAACGACAGTTTACTGCCGGATTTTTTTGAGCTCATACGCGTTCTCTCCTTCTATTGTTGCCTGCAGGCATCTGCAGCCCCCAAAGGGGGTCTCATGCCCCTTTTGGGGGCATGAGAAACGGTATGTCAGAGCAATTAATTCATGGTCAATGCGGTTTCAATACCGGCATCGGGGTTTTCTGCCATATACTCGTCCATTCTCTCCTGCAGAGCGGTACAGATATTGCCCAGCGCGTCGGCTGCGGACTCATCGCCTAACAGATAGCTCTGGATCTCCTCATGGAAGAGGCCCTGATGCAGGTCTGTGAAGTCAAAAGTACCGAAGGAGGTGGGAACTGCCAGGGTCGGATCGTTCATCTGCTGAAGGAATACGCCGTAGTAGCCGTCCTCACCGTAGTAATCCAGACCGGAAGCCTCATTCTTGATGGGGATCTCACCGGTAAGCTGGCAGTATTCCGCCTGGTTTTCTGCGGATGTCAGGAACTCGATCAGTTTCCAGGAAGCGTCCGGATTCTGGGAGTTGCCGGAAATGGAGTATGCATAGGGAGCATTGATGGTGTTGTAGATAATGCCGTCCTTCTCGGAAGTAGGCATAGGCATTACCATCCACTGGCTGTCCTCCATGGAGTTGATAAGGGTAGCGGCAACCTCGGAGTCATTGATAAGGGTTCCGGTAAGACCGCCGGCGAAGTTGTCAACCATCTCTGTGAAGCCCCAGTTGATAGCGTCCTGGGGAGCTCCGCCATTCTTATAGATATCAGTCCATTTTACAAAAGCTTCAAGGCACTCCTCATTGTTCATAAGGATCTGGCCTTCCTGGTTGAAGGTTGCGCCGCCGGTGTAGCCCTGCAGATATACCCACAGGGGATCCAGAGCGCCGCGGGCTCCACGGTAGGAAGCGCCGTAACGTCCCTTCTCGGGATCTGTCAGCTTTTCAATCAGCTCAAAATAGTCGTCGTAGGTCCAGGGCTTGGTGGGATCCAGCTTGATGCCTGCTTCCTCACACCAGTCTTTACGCACATAGATACCCTTTACCATGAGACCGTCGGGAATGGTGTAGATGTGGCCGTAACGTGTCTGCTCGCTCTTAAACAGGATGTTTACAACGGCGTCCGTGTAGTCGGAAGTGGTGTCGCCAATGTAGTCGTCCAGGGGAATTACCCAGCCGGACTGGGTGAACTGCCCCAGCCATCCGTTCCAGGTAGTCATAACGTCCGGAAGGTTGTTGGCTGCGCCCAGAACCGTAAGCTTGTCGGCGGCGTCATCCCAGGGTACGCTCTGGTACTCTACCTGGATGCCGGTCTCCTCATAGAACTTCTGGAACATGGACTCATAGTAGGTGGTTCTGGTGTCGCTGGGAGCAACGTCCAGGAACGTCAAGGTAAGGTCTCCGCCCTCGGCGGGAGCTTCCGTACCAGCGTTTCCGCTGTCGCCGGCTGAACCGGAATCGGAAGCGGAGTCTTTTCCTCCACATCCGGTTAACATGGTGGCTGTCATTGCTGCAACTAAAAGCAAGGATAGTACTTTCCTTTTCATTAATTGCCCTCCTTTTTATATATGTTTTTTTAAAAATCTGCATGCAGTACCGTGGTATTTCCCGTATACCCTTCAGGTAGTAAGGTATGGCCATACCGCTTACAGATGTTTAAACGATTGATCCAGATCTGCCATAAGGTTGTCGCAGCCCTCCAGTCCGCAGTAGATGCGGATCAGTCCCCGGTTCCCCTGAATTAGGGAAAGCGCGCTTTCCGTTTCCTTATAGAAAGGAAGGCTTGCCAGGCTTTCGTGACCGCCCCAGGAACAGCCCTTTCCAAAGAGACGCAGGCGGTTTACAAATGCAACAGCCGCTTCTGGGTCTTTTGTGTCCAGCTCAAAGCTTAAGAGGCTGGAATGGCCTTTTTGCTGGCGGGCGATAATATCCGCCTGGGGATGGGAGGCAAGGCCCGTATAGTGGACCTGCTTTACCTTTTCGTGCTTTTCCAGATACCCGGCCACGGCTGTGCCGGTCTCACAGAAGCGCTGCATACGGACGTCCAGGGTACGAAGGCCCCGGATGGCAAGCCATGCTTCCATGGGCCCTAAAATCCCTCCAAAGAATTCCCGGGACTGGGTCATGATGGTGCGCATAAGCTCCTCGTCCTTGCTGACCAGGACGCCGCCGATGATATCGCTGTGGCCGCCGATGTACTTGGACATGGTGTGCATGGAGATATCAATGCCCAGATCCAGAGGCTTCTGGAAAATGGGGGTGAGGCAGGTATTGTCCATATAGGTTTTAAAGCCCTTTTCGTGGGCAAGCCTGGCGATAGCTTTTAGGTCCACCACCCGGAAGGTGAAGGAAGCCGGGCTTTCCAGGATCATAAGATCCGTATTTTCCTGTACGGCGTCCTCGATCTCCTTAAGGTCATTGCCGGTGACAAAGGAGAGGGTCATGTGAAGCTTAGGGCCAAAAACCGCGTCAAACATCCGCTTGACGGGCATATACACATCCTTCATGCAGATAACGTGGCTTCCTGTCTGACAGGTGGCCATGATGGCGGAGGAAAAGGCGGCCATGCCGGACGCAAAGGCAAGAGCCCTGGAACCGTGTTCCAGCTCCGCGATTTTCCTCTCTAAAATATGTACGGTGGGATTGCTGACCCGGCCATAGATAAAGTCGTCGTCGGAAAACATATCGGCCCCGTGATAGGCTTCGATGCTGTCATAGACGTGAAGGGAATTCAGAAAGACCGGGGGTACGACGGCGTGTAAATATTTGTCATATTCATCCCCGGTATGAACCAGCGTCAGAAAGTCCTCATTGCGATTCCTGTCGTATTTCATAAGTCGCCTCCTGGTGTAAATATAGAACTATTCCAGACTGATGCCGGAAATCCGGCTTGTGCATTTCGCTTGATTTTATAGTTTTTTCACCGAACAAAATTGTATATTCAGAATAACATATTCCTTTAAGTCTGTCAAATGCATTGTGGATTTTTCAATGCCGGCAAAGGAGACGGGGACGTCCTTTCTGATTCGTCATTATTCCTTTTTGGAAAGCAAAATGGAATTGTGTTTACAGTGATAATAACCTATTATTTTAAATAATTTAAAGGAAATTTAAATAATTTAAATAAAAAGGAGGAGCGAAATGAAGGAGAGAGACGTATACAAGGCGATTTTCGCCCATGAGCAGCCGCCCCGGCTGCCCCGCTTCGGCGCCTGCGATTTCGGAAATACCCCCGGGGAGCACAGCAGCCGCTATCCGGATAGCGGCCCGGACTGGTTCGGAGTGGAATGGCAGGTGGGAGAGGACGGCACCCAGGTCATCAAAGGGGGATTCCGCCTTCTGGAGGAGCTTCCCCAGTGGAAGGAGAGGGGTATCGTTCCCCATATCGACGATGTAGACTGGAAGGGAAGCGCCCGGAAGGACACGGCAAAGTGGGACCGGGAGAATCATATTTCCATAGTCATGTGCCAGAGCGGCCATTTTGAACGTCTGTACTCCCTGGTGGGGTTCGAGGACGCGCTGACTTCCTTTTATGACTACCCGGAGGACGTGGAGGAGCTCTTTGAGGAGATTACAAAACTGAAAATCCAGGTAATCCATAAGGTAAAGGAATATTACAACCCGGATATTTTCAGTCCCCACGACGACTGGGGAACCAACCGGAACATGTTCTTTTCCCCGGAAATCTGGCGCACTTTCCTCAAACCCCATGTAAAACGCCTGGTGGAGGAGTGCCATGCCTGCGGAATGCTCTACGAGCAGCACACCTGCGGCCATGTGACGCCGGTTCTGGACGATCTGGTGGAGATTGGCGTGGATATTGCGGAGCTTCAAAGCTGCAACGATTTTGTTTCCTTTAAAAAGAAGCACGGCAACAAAATGATTCTCAAGGGATGCTTTAACAGCCAGGTGCTGGGAGCGCCGGGAATCACGGCGGAGGAGGCGGCCAGGTCCGTGAGGCAGACCCTGCTGGACTGCGGGGTGGGAGGCGGCTTTGCCAGCAGCGCTTACGGTATTCCCGGAGGAACGGAGGAAATCCGGCAGGTGGTAATGGATGAAATGGAAAAGTTTTCCAGGGAATTCTACGGCTATACAGGGGAATGACGGAAAACATACAGGGACAGCCCGGTCACAGGAACGCCGCAGAAGGGCGGCAGAATTTAATTTTGCAGCAGAAAGGAAGAAAAACATGAAAAAAAGATTGATATCTGTAATTTTGACGGCAGCCATGTTGATGACAGCGCTGGCGGGATGCAGTGGGAAAGAAAATACCCCCGCCGGGTCACAGGAAAGCCCTGCGCAGCAGGAGACTCAGGAAGCTTCCCAGAGCGCAGGGGGAGGAAAGGGGACGAAGGATAATCCCATAGAACTGGGAATGGGCGCCATTTCCCAGGATCCGGCCACCACCACGGCAAAATACCGCAGTATGGGGGATGAGCTTGCGATTCTGATGGACAAGGTGGAGGAATATTCGGAAGGCGGCGTGACCATCAAGGGCTACTGGAGCGGCACCCTGGGAGGAAATCCCTCCATGCAGGAGCAGGTGATGATGGGAGAGCTGGACATGCATTTCGGACAGCCCATGTCCAGCAACGATCCCCGCTACGGAGCCTGGAACCTGCCCTTTGTGTACGACAGCTACGACGAGATTATCGCGGCGGTAAATCCTGTTGACGGGCCGGTATTTGAGGTTTCATCCAGATGGTGTGAGGAGAACGGCGTGCATCTGGTGCTGATCTCCATGTCCATGATGAGAAGCTTTATCAATTCCAGACATGAGGTGCGTGTGCCGGAGGACTGCAAGGATTTAAAAATCCGTACCTACGAGGATGATATTGTAAATACCTTCTGGTCCGGTCTTGGCACGGCCAGCATAATTGCAGGCTCCGAGATCTACTCCGCCCTGCAGACAAAGACCGTGGACGCCATGGAATTCCACCTGTCCGGCATTGACTCCTACAACTTAAACGAGGTGGCCACCTATGTGACGGAGCTGAACTGGCAGTGGACAAACGGCGGGTGTCTCACCATCAACCAGGAGGTATGGGATTCCTTAGACCCTTCCGCCCAGGAAGCCATCAACAAGGCGGCTCTGGATGCCTTTTTGTTCCAGGCGGAGCAGGAGCTCAAAGACCTGGAGGAGCTTCCCGGATATCTCACGGATGATCTGGGCATGGAGTTTATCACTCTGACGGACGCGGAGCGCCAGCTCTGGATTGATTATGCCAGAAGCCTGGACGCCACCTTTATAGAGAAGATCGGGCAGGAGGCCTTTGACGAGTACATGGCGGCCGTGGAGGATGCCAAGGCCCGGGTTACAGAGGGCACGGCTTACACCCTTAACTAAAAACAGCATCGGCCCGCAGAGCCCCCCGGAAGGATTTCAGGATGCCGGGGCAGCCGGAAATTCTTCCAGTACAAAGGGGGCGCGAAGGGAAGATGCGGAAATTAAATGGAGGACACATGATGAAAATGAAGGAGGATAGCAGGACACTTAGGGCCTTTCGCGTATTTGACAGAATCGCAGGGGGCATTATCGAAAACCTGGGCGGTATTCTGGTGGCCATGGTCTGGCTCATTGTCCTGTGGTGCGTAATATGCCGCTATCTCCTGCACAGATCTACGGGAGGACTGGACGAGTTCAACAATTACTTCCTGTCTCTTATGATCTGGACCGGCGCGGTGACTACCTCAAGAAAATTTGAGAACGGCCATATCAATATTGATTTTATCAGCCCCTACATCCGAAGCGGGAAGGCAAAGGCACTCATTAAATGTATGTGGCAGCTGATTGCCATTGCGACTATGGTGATTTTCGGCTCCAGCACCTATTCGTATATGCGGTATCTGATGAAGCGGGGCTCTACCATGAACGGACTGGACTTCCCCATATGGGTGTTTATCGCCGTTATGCTGGTGTGCGTGATTCTTCTTGCAATTTATGAGACGCTGTTTCTCCTCAACCTGTTTTTCGGGAAATTCCTGGGCTGGATGCCCTATTATCCCTTTGGATTTATTCCCAAAAAGACAGAGGAGACAAAGAAACCTAAGAAGGATGAAGCAAAATCCACAGACAAAGAAAAAGAAGTGAGGTGAACGGATGGGTTCTCTAGGCGTTTTTATCATAATGATTTTTGTTATCATGCTGCTGGGATGTCCGGTTGCCTATGCCTTCGGATTTGGTTCCCTGATCTTTCTGGTAAGCGCAGGCCAGAGCCTGGGCTCCGTCTCCTTGACGGCCTTTGAGTCTACGGCCAGCTACGCGTATCTGGCGATTCCGCTGTTTATTATGGCGGGAGACCTAATGAGCGCCAGCGGTATTGCAGACGGCATCGTGACCTTTTGCGCCACCCTCTTGAAACGGTTTAAGGGCGGCATGGGTTTGGCCATTATCTTTGCGTCGGCCATGTTTGGCATGCTGACAGGCTCCAACATCGCCACCATCACGGCTGTGGCAGGCTGCCTTATGGCCTCCATGATCCGCATGGGCTGGGACAAGCGCTATATCGCCGCCTTGCTGGCGGCCGCAGGCCCCTTAGGCTACATGATTCCGCCCAACAACAATGCCATTATGTACTCGGTCATTGCCAACTGCTCCACCAGCGATTTATTTTTATGTACCATTATCCCGGGAGTTCTCTGGATGGCCCTTATGATGGCGGTGAACCGCCTGATTTACAAGGGCTATTATAACCCGGACAATGCCGTGGCAGAGATGCGGGAAGTGGCTCTGGCCGACGGCGTGAAACAGCCCCTCAGGATCTACGCAAAGGATGTATGGCGTGCCTTCTTAAAGGCGCTTCCCGCGCTGTTTATGCCGGTTATTATTTTCGGCGGCATCTACGGGGGCATCTTTACCGCCACCGAGGCGGGAGCTGTAGCCAGCGTGTACGCCGTGTTTATCGGTATTTTCCTGTACCAGAAGCTTACCCGGAAGAAACTCTGGAAGGTGTTTGAGGGCGTGGGCACTCAGATGGGTGTGATCCTGTTTATGACCCCGTTTTCAGCCATCTTTACCAGGATTCTTCTGGAAAAGAATGTGCCTAATATGATTGCAAACTGGTTTATGGGACTGTCCGATAACCGGATAATCCTAATGCTGCTCATTGATCTGGTGCTGCTGATCGCCGGATTTTTCCTGGGCGTCACGGTGATTATCTACATTATCACCCCTCTTCTGATGCCCACGGCCTTTGCTCTGGGAATCAGCCCCATCCAGATGGGATGTATGCTGTTTGTGGCTATCGGCTGCGGCAATATTACGCCGCCCTGCTGCCCTAACCTGTTTATCTCGGCAAAAATAGCGGACGTTCCCGTGGTGCAGTGTTTTAAGCCCATTTTTATCTACTTTTTCTTTACGGGCGTGCCCATGATACTTCTGGTAACATTCTTCCCGGGGCTTAGCGAGTGGCTTCCGGCTTTGATTGGCGCTTGATGGAACTGTAAAACAGCATCAGCCTGTAGGGCAGATGCGGAACTGTTAATGGAGGAATAGAGCAAAATGCGTTTGACAGATGATGAAAAAAGGATTCTGGACGGCAGGCAGGGGTATCTGGCCGCCAGATGTATGGAATTCCTGGTGGCCTACGGGGAGGCCGCCGGCGCGGAGTGCCTGGTGGATATTGACGGAACCGTGGATATCCATCCGGGCAGCAACCCCTGCTGGGTGGACGGATACCGGATTTCCAACGAGGAGATTGCCCAGGCCGCCAAGTGGGGAGAGCAGTTTAAGGCGCCCACCTTTGGAAATAAGCCCACCCCGGGATTTATTGTGGACGGCTGCCAGGGATGCCGCACCCATCCAAGCTGTGAGCCCGCCTACGTGGAGAGCCGCCTGGAGCAGATGAAGCCTCTGGTGCAGATGGGCATGATTCCCACCCTGTCCTGCGACTACTATCTGACAGGCTCCTACTGGCCCACGGCGGGACAGCACTGCTCCTGGGGAGAGAGCTCGGCCATTCCCTGGGTAAACGCGGTATTGGGAGCCCGGGCCAACTTTGACGGCTGCTTTCAGACAGCCTATCTGGGAAAAGTGCCCAAATACGACCTGCATCTGGATGAAAACCGGGCGGCCACGGTTCTGTGTACCTATGAGGGGAAGCTGTCCACAGATATGGACTATGATCTCTTCGGCTGGGCGGCCAGCGAGAAGCTGGGCATGAAGGTGCCGGCCTTTTTGAACATCGGAAGGCCTACTGTAAGCCAGCTTGTGAAGATGAATTCTTCCTTAAATACCGGGGGACAGGTGCGGATGTATCATATTCCCGGCATCACCCCGGAGGCGTCCACCCTGGAGGCGGCTTTTCGCGGAAAGAAGCCCCAGGAGGAGGTTGTGGTGACAAAGGAGGATCTTCGCCGGATTTATGAGCTGGTAAACTGCGCTGCGGACACGCAGGTGGAGTTTGTCTACCTGGGATGCCCCCACTACAACATTGTGGAAGTCCAGAAGGTGGCCCGAATGCTTCAGGGACGCACATGCAGGGCCCAGCTGTGGGTGATGACAAGCCCGGGCGTTTACGCTTTGGCAGAGAAAATGGGTTATAAAGCCGTCTTTGAGGAGGCCGGGGCAAAGCTGATGTCCGGCACCTGTGTGGGGGAACTGCGGGGAGAGCTGCCTCCCTACCGGGTTATGGCCACAGACGCCTCCAAGCAGAATTATTATACTACAGGCCATCTCCATCCCAGGGAGATTGAGATCTGGTACGGTACAACGGAAGAATGCGTGGACGCGGCAGTCACAGGCCGGTGGCGCGGGGAGTGGAGGTAAACGGGATGAAAGAAATAGTAATCAGAGGAAGGGCCGTCTACGGCGGCGTTGCCAAAGGGGAAGCCCTGGTTTCCCCTATGCCCATGATGGGGTGGGGAAATGTAAAGCCGGAGCTTGGCTACACGGTGGAGCGGGAGCATCCCCTAAAGGAGGTTCCCTTAAAAGACAAGATTCTTGTGCTGCCCTTTGCCCGGGGTTCGGGCGGGTTTGTCATGTACGGCGGCACCACCCGGTACGGGACAAATCCGGCGGCCGTGCTGGTAAACCAGGTTATGTCCATCACCATTCTCATGGCCATGAATCTGAAACGGCCGGTGCTTACGGATTTTGACCGTAATCCCCTGGAGGTGATCGAGACAGGGGATTACGTGGAGGTAAACGGGGACGAGGGATTTGTGAAAATTTACAAGGGCGGAAAGCCTGGGTGAGGGGCCAACCGCCGGGAAAGGAGCTGACCTTTATGAGAGAGAGCATTAAGGAGCCCGCCCGGGAGCTTCCGGTAACGGATACCTGCGACGTGCTGGTGGCAGGGGGAGGAATCGCCGGGGTTTCCGCGGCCCTGGCAGCCGCCAGGAACGGGGCCGACGTGCTTTTGCTGGAACGGGAATTCGGCCTTGGGGGGCTGGCGACCCTGGGACTGATCGCCATATTCCTGCCTCTTTGCGACGGCAGGGGAAACCAGGTGTGCGGCGGAATCTGTGAAGAGCTTTTCCGCCTGTCCATTGTCCACGGAGCGGAGGAGGGATATCCCGTGCCTAGGGCCTGGCTGGAAAACAGCCCTTTGGAGGAGCGGGTAAAGCAACGGTTTCTGGCACAGTTTAACCCGGTGTACTTTGCCCTGGAGATGGAGGGGCTTTTAAGGAGAGAGGGCGTGCGGATTCTTTATGGAACCCAGGCGGCAGCGGTTCAGGTGGAGGGAAACCGGATTACCCATGTGTTTGTGGAGAATAAGTCCGGGAGAAGCGCCATAAGAGCCAGAATGTATGTGGACTGCACGGGGGACGCCGATCTTGCCGCAAGAGCCGGTGTGGAGACAGCGCTTTTTGGGGACAAAAACGGCCTGGCAAGCTGGTACTATTATATTTCCGGCAAAAAGAAGGTGCGTCTCTCCATGTTCGGCCTGGCAGACGTGCGGCCCAGGGAGGCGGACAGCGGTCAGAAGGGCACCAACGAGAGCGCGGACATTGTATCAGGCTTTCGGTTTTCCGGGGTGGACGGGCCGGAGCTTAGTGAAGCCGTACAGCAGGCCCATGAGCTTATGCTTCTGGATATGGGGAAACATGTGAGGGAAGATAAGGAGTTTGCGCCGGTAGCCATGTCCTCCATCCCCCTGGTGCGCATGTCCAGACGGATTTGCGGCGCGTCCACGCTGACGGTCAGGGACGACCATAGAGAAATGCCGGACAGTATCGGCATGACAGGGGACTGGTGTAAGAGAGGGCCCGTCTATGAGATTCCCTTTGGATGTCTGTACAATCCGGGAATCGTGAACCTGCTGGCAGCGGGACGTATTATCTCCACAGACGATACGGTCTGGAATGTGACCCGGGTGATTCCTCCCTGCGCCGTGACAGGGGAGGCGGCGGGAACGGCCGCTGCCATAGCCTCCGACGTGACGAAGGTGGATATAGACGGCCTCCAGGCACAGCTTGCCAGGCATAAGGTCCTTATCCATATACAAGGCTGACAGACTGGATCACATGTTGGAAGCGGCCACGTATTCAAACAAGAGCCAGGCAAGAGGATTGGTGATTCCATGGGGAATCAGCATGTAAAGGGAACAGTCCAGCCGTTCTTTAAAGGGTACACAGACAATGGCCCCCTGGTTGGGAAGATCAAAGGCGGCGTAGCGGGTCATGATGGAAATGGTCATGCTGTTTTCGATAAAGGCCTGCAGGGTATGGGTGCTGGCGCAGGAAAATTCTACATGCAGAGAGACAGAATGATTCCTAAGGATGCTGGAATAGTCGGACAGAGCTTTGGTAAGTGCGGAAATACTGTAATGGGACAGGTCGGAAGGCACGACAAAGTTCTGGCTGGCTAATGGATGATTGGGACTGCATACCAGAACAAGCTCGTCATTTATAAGCTCCATCGCCTTCTCGTAGGGAATCTTTTCCACCCAGGGTGAGCGGACAATGAGAATGTCCGGCACTTCACTGCTGGACTGAAGCAGGGTGAGGAGCGTATCAATATCCTCCTCGGACACGAGAATCTCCGCCATGGGATTTTCATTCCGGAAGGAGATGATTTTCTGGGAGAGATTCTTCACATGCAGGGACGGCACGCAGTAGATATGGCAGCGGTTCTGTCCTCTGGCATCGGCGAGAATCGTTTTCTGGATTTCGTCGGAGAGGGTCAGAATGTCCAGGATATTCTGGTAAATCTTATTGCCGATGGGGGACAGGGCGGCGCCTTTGGGACCCCGGTTAAACAACTGGACGCCCAGCTCCTGCTCCAGGGACTGGATTCGTTTTGTCAGGGTGGACTGGGCAACAAAAAGCTCATCCGCGGCAATGGAGTAGTTTTTGTAGGTGGCAAGCGCTTTGACGGACTGTAACTGCTCTAAATTCATGATATCCTCCATGTGAAAAATCTGCTGTATCCGCATAAAAGAATCCTGTAAATATAGAAAAGTATAGCATAAATGTGTGGCGGATTCTACAAAATCCGTAAAATTCAAAGGAGAAAGGTATGTTTTTAAACGATGAAGAAAAAAGAATGCTGAACGGGGAAATGGGTATAGTTCCCCAGAAATGCATGGAATACCTGCAAGACGAGGGGGAGGCGGCGGGCGCAGAGTGCCTTATTGACCTGGACGGAACGGCGGATTTCCACACGCCCATGACGGCCATGTCCTACCGGTATCAGTTTGGAATTGAGGAGCTGCGAAAGCTGGTGGAGAGCGGGGCCAGGTTCAAGGTGCCTGTTTTTGCCAACAAATCCCCTTTTCTGGAGGGGAAGGTTACCTGTGTTCACGGATGGAAGGGCTGTGGCATGGCTCCCCACAATGAGGAGGAGTACCATGAGCGCTGTATGCAGAAGGAGTTTATGGATCTTTACCGGAAAATGGGCATGATGACCATCCACTCCTGCGACTATTACCTGGCGAGTACCTACTGGCCCACAAAAGGGCAGCACTGCGCCTGGAACGAAAGCTCCGCCCTTCCCTGGGTGAACGCGGTTCTGGGAGCCCGCTCCAATATTGACGGCAATTTTGCCTCGGCTTTTCTGGGCAAAGCGCCTGCCTACGGGTTCCACCTGGACGAGAACCGGTACGCTACGGTTTACGTGACCTCCCAGAGAACCATTTCCACGGATCTGGAATATGACCTGTTCGGATTTGCGGTGGGGGAGGAGTGCGGCCTGGCCGTGCCGGCTTTTGCCAATATGTCCAGGCCCACCACCACCCAGCTTTTAAAGCTTCACTCCGCCATGAACACCGGGGGCTCCATTCACATGTACCATATTCCGGGTACCACGCCGGAAGCGCCGGATATGGAGTATGCGTTTCACGGACAAAAGCCCAGGCAGGAGTATATGGTGGACGACGCCCGCCTGAAAAAGGCTTATGAGACACTGAATTATCACACCGGAGACGACGTGGACATGGTGTCCCTGGGCTGTCCCCATATGACGGTTGTGGATCTCATGTATCTGGCCAGGAAGCTGGAGGGGAAGAAAGCGAAGGTGCCCTTCTGGATTATGACGATTCCGTGGCTGTATCACATCGCCAGGGAACAGGGATATCTGGAAATCTTTGAGGCGGCAGGGGCGAACCTTATGACAGGCACCTGTCCGGCGGCCATGGGAGGCGTGCCGGAGGGCGTAAAGGTGCTGGCGGTGGATTCCGCAAAACAGTCCTATTACATCACAGGCCGCTATCCCGACGACGACAGGCGGCTCCAGGTCTGCTACGGGACACAGGATGACTGCATCGAGGCTGCGCTGACTGGAAAATGGCGCGGGGAATGGAGGTAAATATGAAGAAAATCCGGATAAAAGGCCGCAGGGAGTTTGGCGGCGTGGTGGAGGCGGAGGCCCTGGTGTCGCCAAAGCCTCTGGAAGGGTTCGCCAATGTGGATTCCATGCAGGGGTATGTGACGGAGAGAAATCACCCTTTATTTAAGGTCTGCTATACGGGCAAGGTGCTGGTATACCCTTCCCCCCGGGGTTCGGGAGGGTTTATGGGCTTTGGCATAGGCGCGGTTCCGGCGGCCTTTGTACACACAGAGGGAAACGCCTTAAGCATAGCCTGCGCCCTCTGCGCCCATATTCCGTCCATGACGGATTTTGAGACGGATCCCATGACGGTAATCGAGACGGGGGACATGGTTCTGGTAAATGCGGATGAGGGGTACATTGAGATTACAAAAAAGAATGGATAAGGAGACCGGGCGGAGAAAGGAGAGTGCCAGGCCTAAGGAAACCGGTGGACGCCGGGGAAGCAAAAGGCCCGGCCAGGTGATTGGGGCGGCGTTTCTGATGGTGGCGGTGAGCAGCTATGCCCAGTATCAGATTTCCGCCCTGTCCGGTCTGGTAATGGAGAGCTATCAGATTACGGCCCGGCAGTATTCCCAGGTTTTTACGGCTGCCATGATTCCGGGGATCCTCTTAAGCCTTCTCTGCGGAATTCTCTGCGATCATTTTGGAATCCGCAGATGCTTTGGAGCCGCTGTCCTGATTAGCGGGGCGGGAGGAATCCTGCGTATCTGGAGCCAGGATTACAGAACCATGGCAGCCTGTATGATTCTGACGGGAATTGCCATAACCTTTGTAAATTCCAACGGGGCCAAGCTGGTGGGAATGCTCTACGAAAAGAAACGGGTGAGCGCTGTCCTGGGGCTGCTTCTGACAGGAGCCTCCACAGGCATGACCCTGGCAATGTTTTCCACGGCCAGGATGTTTTCCGGTTTGAAGGAGGCGTATTGTTTTTCGGCGGGGCTTTTTGTCCTGGCGGCTGTATTCTGGTTTGTAACGGCTCCCCAGGCCCCGGGCATATCCCCGGAAAGGAAGAGGACGCGGCAGGCTGTAGGGAGAAGAAAGGAGGCGGTTTGGGAAAGCCTGAAAGCTGTGCTTCGAAGCGGAGGCACCCTTAGGGTGGGGGCGTGTCTTGTATTTTATTACGGGGGCGTATTGTCGGTCAGCAGCTTTCTTCCCCTGGCGCTTCAGCAAAGGCAGGGATTTTCCACGGTTGCCGCCGGCACGGTTACCTCCCTGGTGCTTCTGGGGAATATGCTGGGAGCGATTTTGGGGCCCCGGCTTCTGGGGCGGGTTCCGGGAAAGGTCTGCCACTGGATGGCTGCGGCCCAGGTTCTGGCTGCGGGAGGGATCGCGGCGGTTCTTTTGGGGACGGATTTTTCCCGGGCGTGTATTCTGGCCGTAGCGGCAGGGTTTTGCATCAACGCCTCCACGCCGGTGCTGGTTTCCGCGCCTCTTAGGCTTCCGGAGATCGGAACGGCCCACGGGGGCGCGGCGGGAGGCGTTGTGGCGACGCTCCAGCTTCTGGGGGCAGTCTGCATTCCCACCCTTGTAATCTCCCGCCTTGGCGGGGAGCGGTACGACTATATGATTCTGATGGCGGGAGGCTGCTTCCTCATTAATGCAGCGCTGGTTTTCTGCCAGCAGGATGTGTTTGAAAGAATGGAGGGCTAAGACAGAATGGGAGCGGAGCGGTTTTCGGACTGCCCGCTCTTTTGGTGTTTCGTGTATCAGAAAGAATATCGGATATAAACTTTTGTTTTCCAGAAAATTCTCTGTTGACAAGCGGCGCGGCCACGGGTATGTTAAAGATAACTACTAATTATAAAATAGTAGATATAAAACAGTAGAAAGCCACCAGCAGGGAGAGGATGTGGGATTATGAAATGGTTGCGGGGAATTTGGAAAATCGAAACACAGCAGGACTACCTGTTCTGCCTTGGCCGGTATCTTTTGTGGCGGCTGCCCTTTTCCCAGGTGCGGGAAATCCTGGGGGATTACCGGGAATATTTTTCGGCCGAGACAGGGGGGGGAAGAGCCGGCGGAAAAGCGTGGAGAATCTCCGGAGACGGAAGGACTTACGGGGAAAAGGACAGCGTCCGGGGAGACGGAAAGATTTACGGGGAAAAGGACAGCATCCGGGGAGGCGGAAGATCTTACGGGGAAAGGAACAGCGTCCGGGGAGACGGAAAGATTTACGGACAAAGGTACAGCGACCGGGGAAATAGGGAGATTTATGGACAGATGGGGAACGCCCCGGGAAGTGGCGGAGAAGCTGCTGGAGGAGAATCCTCCGGCCGGGGTTGACAGACGGGCCTTAGGAACAGGGCTCTGGGGCCTGCTTCTGCTGGTTTCCCTTTACGGGCTCTTTTTGGGGAAGAGAGGGCTGCTTTTGTCCCTGCTTTTGTGGGGGGCGTCTGCCTTTGGGCTTTTCCATGGAAGGGAGCGGCTGGAGCTTGAGAGGGAGCTGAAAGAAAGAAAAGGGCTTCCGGGAGGAGCTTTGGCCATTTATGGCCTGCTGCCTCCCCTGGTAATGCTTTTGGAGGCGGCGATGCAGTATTTGCTTTGGCAGGTACAGAATACGGACATCTGGCTTCCGGTTTCCGTGGGAAGGGCGGTAGACAGCGTCTGCCTGTTTTTCCAGCTTCTCTTTGGGCTGCTGTTTCTGTGGCTGTTTATAAAAACGGCCGTGTCCTCCATGCGGTATATTTCCCTGGCTGCGCATACCTGCGGGGCCATGCTCTTTGTCAGAGCAATCCGGGGCTGTCTTCACAGCATGAATCTTTCCGCAGGATACGAGGGACAGGACTTTCTGTATGCATTGGGGTACTATGGGGCCAGCCTGGCTCTTGCGGTTCTTTTTGTGACGCTTTGCCGGGTGTGGGGCCCGGCACAGGGAAAGAGGGGATAGTATGGACGCACAGATCAAAAAAGGGGTTCTGGAAATGTGTCTGCTCCACTGCATCCGTGAAAAGAGCCAGTATGGATACGATATCATCCAGAAAATGCACGAATTTTTCCCGGAGGTTAAGGAGAGCACCTTTTACGCCATATTGCGCAGGCTTCACCGGGAGGGGGGGCGGCGACCACGTATATAAGCGAGGAGTCCAGGGGGCCTGTCCGCAAATATTACCAGATTACAGAGCAGGGACGAAAGGAATTCGAGAGAATGCGAAAGGACTGGGTGCAGCTGAAGGAGATTGTGGAGAAAATCGGGATCTGAAGGACAGCCTTTCAGATATCACCGGGAAGGAAACTGAACAGGAGAGACCATACATGGCTCAAGGCCCTGTCAGACAGGGTGCAGAAACAGGAAATGAGGGAGCTTCTGGAGAAGGTTCATGGGCTTAACAGGAAATTTGACAGGGAGCTTGCAGACTCTGTATTGGAAGTAAGCATCAGAGCGAATAAGCAAATTGTAGGAGATCTGAGAGGAGATTCATGAATATGTACCTATCTATAGAGGAGATCCAGATTCTGGAAAGAAAATGAGTGTTCCAAGACGGCCTGGGGAAAGAGAGTGTTATCTGTAAAAGTAAGCGGAGAGCGAAATGCTTTTTACTTTTCTTTTGGTGATATGCAAATATCAGAAAGGTAAAAGCTAAAAGGCTTTCAAATATTTTGCCCAACAAAACTTTAAAAATGACAATAAATTATAATGATAATTTAATAATAAATTATCAAACTTCGTTGTTGATTTTTCACTGATTTTTGCATATAATAAAAGTAAAATAAAGTAATGGGGGCGTTTGCTATGGCAATAACAGCAGATCTTTTACAGAGCCTTGTTCCTATTTCACAATTCAATAAAGGTCAGGCAGCGAAGATATTTGACAGGCTTCACTCTGAAAGGGAATTAATTGTTTTAAAGAATAATCAACCTTCGGCAGTTATTTTGTCACCAGAAGAATATACAAGGCTAATGCAAATTGAGGAAGACTATTTTCTCTTGTTAGAGGCAAATAAGCGCATGGAGGCTAATGGCAATAATAAAACAATTTCATTTGATTCCGTTATGAGCGATTTAGGGATCAGCGAAGACGAACTTTTGGATACGGAGGACGTAGATATCGAATGACATGGAGTATTGAGTTTTTAGATGAAGCGGAAAAGGACATGAAGAAACTCGATCATTCAGCTCAGATCCAGGTCTTAAAGGGTATCCGAAAAGTTAGTAGAAATCCATTATCCGTAGAGGAAGGTGGATATGGAAAACCTTTAGGCAACAAAAGTGGGACAAATCTTACGAATCTTATGAAGATAAAGTTAAAGGATTTGGGAATCAGAGTTGTTTATAAGGTGGAGCGTGTAGATGGAGTAATGAAAATTATTGTAATTTCTGCCAGAACCGATGAGCAGGTCTATAAGGAAGCGGCAAAAAGGCGAGACAAACATAATTTATAACAGAATATGTAATGAAGCCGTTATTTGTAGCGGCTTTTTTAATGGGGAAAGATATGGCAAAATTTAAATGACAGAAATTGTGATGCTATTTGTCAGAAATCAGCCTTTTATAAGTCTGCCCCTTGTTAATATAATCAAATTAAGATATGATATGACTATATTAATAGCAGGAGGAGCAGGTATGGAAGCGATCAGACCATCTTCAGATTTAAGAAACCATTACAATGAAATATCCAGACAATGTCACGAAGAAAGGAACCCGGTTATTATCACCGTAAATGGACGGGGGATACAGTAATATTAGGATTACAGGACTATTATCAGATGAAGGCAGAAATTGAAATGTTACGGACATTAGCAGAGGCAGAGGAGGATGTGGCGGAAGGCCGGGTGGCACCAATACAGAGTACATTTGATGATATAAGAAATTCACTGCTGAAGAGGGAACAGGATGAAATATAATATTGTCAGAACAGACAAGGCAGATGAGCAGTTAAGAGATATTATTTTTTATATTGCGGATGATTCGGGGAGTCCGGATATTGCATTGAACTGTTTAAACAGGATTGAAAAAGCCATAAAACGCCTGGAGGATTTTCCCATGTCTGGAAGTGTTCCAAAATATTCGATATTACGGAGACAGGGATACAGGGTTCTTATCGCGGAAAAATATCTTGTGTTTTATTATACACACATTGGGGATATTTTCGGATTTTCCGCCGGGACCCGTGATGTTTGTTGTTAGGATTGCCCTATTGTACCGGACTATTTTTTCATGATTGTCATCGTTGGATTACCCTACATATGTATTTTTGAAAACTATAGTCAATTACAGTATATCATGATTCTACAAATATGCAATGAATTTGTCCTGCAATTCTATATTGAAAATAAAATAGTTTTTGGTAAAATATACGGGTAGGCAATAAGCAGTGGAAAAACTGCCAGAAATACAATTTGGGGGAGAATCAGGAAAATGGACAATAAAAGATGGTTTTTAAAGGGGATGCATGACGGGATTCCCATCAGCACCGGGTATTTTGCGGTGGCGCTGACCCTGGGGATCGCGGCGGGGAATGCGGGGCTTACGGCCCTGGAGGCCACGGTCATGTCGCTGACCATGCATGCCTCCGCCGGCCAGTTTGCAGCTATGGAGCTGATCGCCTCCGGGGCGGGATACCTGGAGATGGTTATGACAGAGATTGTGGTAAATTTAAGGTATATGCTTATGTCCTGCGCCCTGTCCCAGAAGATACGCAGGGACATTCCCTTTATCCACCGGTTTTTCGTGGCCTATGACGTGACAGACGAGATTTTCGGCATTTCCTCGGCTGTGGAGGGAAAGCTGAACCCCTTCTATACCTATGGGGCCATGGCGGTGGCCTCCCCGGGCTGGGCAGGGGGGACCTGCGTGGGGGCAATCCTGGGAAATGTGCTGCCAGACCGCCTCTTAAGCGCCATGAGCCTGGCTCTCTACGGGATGTTTATTGCTATTGTAGTGCCGCCGGCCAGAAAAAACCGGGTGCTGGCAGGACTGGTGCTGGTGTCCCTGGCGGTCAGCGGGATTTTTACCTGGCTTCCGGTTATCGGACAGCTCTCCCCGGGCTTTCGCATTATGATTCTGACCGTTGTGCTGGCCGGGGCGGCTGCAATGCTGTTTCCCGTGGAGGAGGAAGGGGAGGTGAAGGAACATGAGGCTTGAGAATCTCTGTGCCATAGCGGTGCTGGCGCTGACCCTTTACGCGGTGCGGGTGCTGCCCCTTACGCTGATCCGCAAGGAAATCAGGAATAAATATATCCGCTCCTTTTTGTACTATGTTCCATACGTGACCCTGACAGTCATGACCTTTCCGGCTGTGCTGTCCGCCACGGAAAGCATGATTTCCGCCGGGGCGGGTTTTGTGGTGGCCGTGTGGATGGCATACTGCGGCAGAAGCCTGTTCCAGGTGGCCATAGGTGGCTGCGTCACGGTTTTCCTGGTGGAACTCTTTCCTTTTATCTGAATGTTGTCTCCTTCACAAGGCAGGCGCCTTTTTGTGGGAGACGGCAAATCCGGCTGTTTTCCGGGAAAGTCTGGAAAATGGCCTTTTTCATGCAACATTTTGCACTTCCCCGGACTCTTTATAAATAGATATGCATTTCTGTGAGGTGAGGCTATGGAACAGTTTATGGAACTGTATGGGACGGTGTACCGGGATTTATACCGGCTGGCTCTCTATTATCTGGGAAATCCCCAGGATGCGGAGGACGCAGTGGGGGAGGCGGCGCTAAAGGCCTGGGAGAATTTTCCGGCTTTGCGGCGGACAGAGGCTTTCCGGGCCTGGATTTTTAAAATCCTGGTAAACCAGTGCAAGAGCCAGCTTCGCGGCAGAAAGAAGCCAAAGACCCAGGAGCTTAGTGAGGAACCTGCCTATGAGGAGGCGTTTGGGGAAACCCAGAAGGCTTTGGAGCTTCTGGAGGGGCTTACCCAGGAGGAGCGGCAGATTGTGGCGCTGGCTGTGTTTGGCGGGTACAAGGGGGAAGAGATCGCCCGGATGCTCCACCTGAACCATAACACCATCCGTTCCAAATACCGGAGAGCCCTTAAAAAGCTGGAACAAAAGCTTCTTAACGAGGAGGTGCGGCATGAAGCGAAGTGAGGAGATTGTGGAATATTTACGGCGGGAAGGGCGAAAGGCGCCCATACCGGAGGGGATAGAGCCGGAGCAGATGCGCAGACGGCTGGAATTATACAATAAACAGGTGCAAAAGGAAGGGAAGGCCGGCGGGGATGCCGGCATACAAAAAGAGAAGGCCGTCCCGGAAGAGGGACAGACAGGAGGGCTCCATTCCCGGGGGCGGCACGGAATCCGGAACCGTATGGGAAAATGGAAGAGGTATTATAAGCCTCTTATGGCAGTTGCCTGCCTCTGCCTTGCGCTGCGGGTGGCAGTGGTCTGGCAGCAGGGATTTTTCGGGAAGCTGCCCCTAAGCGGATCCTTGTCCGCCGGGCAGGAAATGGAGAGTGAGGAGGGACTGGCCGGGGAAGGAAAGCCGGAAGAGACAACGGGAACAGATTTTGGAGAAGCAAAGGAGATGGAAGCCGGCGACTGGGGGGAGGCCCTTTCCGGGGAGGAGAGGAAGCTTCTTTCAAGAACCACCTACGAGGAACTCTATGTGTCCATGTCCGGGGTGTGGGAGAGCGCCTGGCAGACAGATTCCTTCAAAGACTCCAGCCTGGGAGCCACTGACGATGTATCCAGGGATAATTCCATGAAGATGCAGGAAAAGGAGGAAGCTTCCGCGGTGGCGGATCTGGCCTTTGGTACCACCAACGTGCAGACAGCAGGTGTAGACGAGGGGGCTTTTCTGAAAAATGACGGCCGTTATCTGTACCAGACAGTCATCAATACAGAGGCAGGGAAAAGTGGGCAGGAAGTGCAGATTCTGGACACAAAGGAGGGGCTTAGGGAGCTTTGCCGCCTGGGGGGATTTGAGCAGATTGCGGAAATCTATGTTTGGCAGGATCTTCTGGTGGTAATTGAGAATAAATATCAGGACTATTTCCGGGAAGTGGAGACATCCAGGAAACTTGTCAGTGAGGATGTGGCAGGCTCTGGAAACGGATATCACGAGATCTCCTTTTACCAGATCACAGACCGGGAGAATCCCCGGAAGATCAAGACCTTTACCCTCCAGGGAAGTTATCTCTCCTCCCGGATTGCGGACGGTTATTTCTACGGCATCAGCCGGTATTATGCGCATCCCGGAGAGGGGGAGAAGGACTATGACGCCTATGTGCCCAGACTGGACGGAAAACGCCTTCTGCCAGGGGAAATCTGTGTTCCCAGGGACAGTACGGGAAGCGCTTATCTGGTGCTGGTGTCCATTGACCTTTCAGAGCCTTCGGCGTTTTCCCAGACCCTGGGAGTGATTGCCGGGGGAGATCTCTACTATATGAGCCAGGACAATATTTATGTGGCGGACTACCGCTCTCCCTATGCCCGGAGGGAGGAGGGCGCGGACAGGGATTCCACGGCTATTCTGCGCTTTTCCTATGACCAGGGGGAATTTTATCTCAGAGCCACAGGGGAAATTCCGGGGCGCTTAAACGACAGCTTTTCCCTGGACGAATATAATGGATATCTGCGGGCGGTATCCACGGTGAAGGAATTCCGGTCAAAAAAGATTGTGGACGACAGGACGGGCCAGGTGGTGGGCTACGATATCCGGGAAGGAAAACAGACCAACGGCCTCTATGTGCTGGATGAAAAGCTGGATATTGTGGGAAAAATCCAGGATCTGGCAGAAGATGAGGAGATCTATTCCGCCCGGTTTTTAAAGGACGCCGGATATTTTGTCACCTTCCGCCAGACAGACCCGCTCTTTGCCGTAGACCTGTCAGAGCCGGAAAATCCCAGGCTTTTAGGGGAGCTTAAAGTCAGCGGCTTCTCTGAGTACCTGCATTTTTACGGGGCGGACCGCCTGCTTGGAATCGGAATGGAGACGGACGAGACAGGGAGACAGACCGGAGTTAAGCTTAGCATGTTTGACATTTCCATTCCAGAGGATTTAAAGGAGATTGCGCGCCTGGTTCTCACGGATTACGACTATAGTCCGGCCCTTTACGACCACCGGGAGGTGCTGATCCATACGGGGGAAAATATTTTCGGCTTTGAGGCCGTGGGAAACCGGGGAGGACAGCATGGGAAGGATTATCTGGTGTTCTCCTATGAGAAGGACGCCTTTGTGGAGAAGCTGGTTCTGGACACAAAAAATAAGGAGGGGGATTATTACTGTTCCAGAGGAACCTTTATCGGAGACATGTTTTACCTGCTGCTGGAGGATGGTACGGTCAGGTCATATGACCGCCATACCGGGGCGTTAATGGAAGGCCTGGGAGAGTGATCCCGGGCCTTCGTCTTTTAGGGGCCGCTTCCCGGGAAAGGGATTAGGGTGATTGACTATTTTCACGGAAAAAGTTAAAATAAAAGAAGTTTTTTAAAAAATTTAAGAATTTTTTGTAGTATTTGTTTATTTTCTTACGTTAATATAAGTGTAAAAGAGAATCAGACTGGCGCGCACAGGCTGATAGGAGGGGGCCCCCGATGCTTTTATATTTGTCCATGCTGGATACCCAGGAGGAGAAAGACAAGTTTACCGAGATTTACCAGCAATACCAGCATTTCTGCTGGTATGTGGCCAACGGGATTTTAAATGACGCTCATCTGGCGGAGGATGCGGTGCAGGAATCATTTCTGGCGCTGGCACGCCACCTGGGCAAGGTGGAGGAGGTGGAATCGCCGAGGACCCGCAAATTTCTTATGACTATTGTAAAGAGCAAGGCGGTGGATCTGCTGAGGAAGGAAAAGGGAAGCCCGGACCTGTACGGAGAGGAATCCGGGGCGGATATGGCCGATGAAAAGACGGATCTTCTGGGGGATTATATTATCCAGGAGAACTATAACAGGCTGATTTCCTGCGTGCTGGAGCTGGATGAGATCTACCGGGTGGTGTTTGAGTACAAATACCTTCATCAGCTGTCTGATAAGGAGATCGGGGATATTCTGGGCGTAAGCGATAAGGTGGTAAACGTCCGTTTTTACCGGGCACGGAAAAAGCTTCAGGACATGATTCAAAGGGAGGTGGCCGGCTATGGAAGATAGACACTATGACAATCCCCAGGAGGAACTGCTGGCCAGGATTCTGGATGAATGTATGGAGGAACAGCTTAGCTTTGTACCGCCGGAGAGGGAGATTTCCCATACACATAAATTCTCCCCAGAGTTTCAAAAACGTATGGAGGAAATCATAAAAAGCCACGGAAAGCCGGCGGGGCGGAAGCTGGAGAAAAAGGAGTTTATTTATGGATTTAACAAGGCAGCGGCCTGCATTCTCGTCCTGCTTGTGATAGGGGCTGTGGGAGGCATCGGCTATCTGGGTTTTGGAATGCCCGCCTCAAAGAACGCGCCCCAGGAAAACAGCATGGCGGACATGGAGGCTGCCCCGGCGGAGGAGTCAGCGGCGTCCCTTGAAACGGAGACAGGGGAGAGCATGGATACCGGGGAATGGGAGAGCAGTGAAAACCAGGAAGGGGGAAGCCTGGAGACAGACGAAGTCATCGCTGACCATCCCGGGATTTCCCAGGCTGAATTTATGGGCCAGACCCTGGATCCGGCGCCGGAGCAGAGGCTTCCCGCCAGGCTGGGACAGGTAAAGACCCTGGTAAACAGTCCCATGATCTCCAGGGACGCAGAGGAGATTATGCTGACCATTGGAAACATGGAGGAGTACACCATTTACTATTACCAGTGCATGGACCTGGAGGTGCTTATCGACGGGTACTGGTATGTGGTGCCGCCCCTTACGGCCCCCACGGAGGAGGAGAGCAGGCAGATGGTGTCCCTGGAGCCGGGAATGGCCCAGGATGAAGCTATACGGCTTGACAATTACACGCTGGACTATGAGGCTCGGGAATATCGTCTGGTAACGTATATGGACAATATGACCCTGTGCGCGCGGTTCCGGTTTGAGGAAGAGGAGCTGTTTGGAGAGGAGGAATAATTTGAAAAAGGGAAGGTTATGGGTGATATTCGGATTGACGGCGGCGCTTACGCTTACAGGCTGCGGAGCAGGGTCAAAGTCCGTGATGAATGAAGAGGGGATGGAGAATTCGTCCGCTTATGCCCCGGCAGAGGAGTCGTTCGAACAGTCCTGGGAGACGGATTCGGCGCCGGCTGCTGCTCAGGAAAGTTATGAATATGAAGAAGGCTTTGAAGAAGGAGCCATGGATACGGCAGGTATCGAGAGTGTGGCTGCCACCAGCCAGAAGCTTATCAAGACCGTGGATATGAGCCTGGAGACAAAGGAGTTTGACGCGCTGATATCCGGCATTACCGGGAAGGTGGCGGAGCTTGGAGGCTATGTGGAAGCTTCGGAAGTCTCCAACAGCGGCTACTATTACGGCGACACCCGCCGAAATGCCTGGATGACCTTAAGGATACCGGCGGAGAAGCTGGAGGGCTTTGTGCAGGTAGTAGGCGAGATGGGCAATGTGGTCAGCAAAAGCGAGCAGGTACAGGATGTAACCCTGGAATACGTGGATGTGGAGAGCCGCAAAAAAGCCCTCACCACCGAGCAGGAAAGGCTTCTGGTGCTCCTGGAAAACGCGGAGAATATTGAGGACATTATCCAGATAGAGTCCCGGCTCTCCGATATCCGCTACGAGTTACAGTTTTATGAGTCCCGCCTGCGGGTTATGGATAACCAGGTGAGCTACAGCACGGTAAGCTTAAATATCTCCGAGGTGGAGCGCATTACCGAGGTGCAGGAAAAGACCTTTCTGGAGGAGGTCACCTACCGCCTGTCCAACAATTTCCACAATATCGGCTCGGATGCCCGGGGCTTTGCCATCTGGTTTTTAAGCTCCCTGCCCTATCTGCTTATCTGGGCGGCGGTGATAGTATTCCTGGTATGGCTGATCCGCAAAAAGCTCTTAAAGAAAAAGGGCGGCTCCCTCTTTAGGAGAAAAAAGAAGGAGAATACGGATGCGGAACTGGAATAAGAAAATGAGGTTGTAAAAGAGATGCTGTCCAGAGGGGAATATCCCTTCCGGACGGCATTTTTTCGCATGTTCAGGCTTCCCAAGCCGCCTGGATTCTGCTATAATATTCCATAATAGGGGAAATGTATCCCCTGATATGGGTAGATGTGTGCCGTAGAAAGCCACACAAGAAGAATCAGACACAGAAAGGTAGGAAACGGATTGATAAGAGAAGAGGGGTTTGAGTATTTTGTCAAGGATGGAAGTCCGGACAGACTGGGGGTCACAAGACAGGGCAGGGACGTGAATTTTGCGGTGGCTGTTCCGGACAGGAAATCCTGTAGTCTTTTGTTGTATCGAAAGGGGAGTAAGGAGGTGGAGGCCTCCATACCCATCAGCGCCCAGACCAGGTTTGGGGATATACGGGCCATTGCCATTGAGCGCTTTCCGATGGAAAAGTATGAGTACAATTACCGGATAGACGGGGAGATCGTGGCGGATCCATATGCCATGAGCCTGGCCGGGCGGGCAGCCTGGGGGGAGACGCCTGTGGGGGAGCCTCATTGCCTGTGTTCCTTTGAGCGGTTTGACTGGGAGGAGGACAGGCCTCTGGAAATCCCCTATGAGAAGGGTGTGCTCTATGCCGCCCATGTGCGGGGGCTGACCATGCACTCCACATCCAGGGTGCGCCATAAGGGCACATTTAAGGGAGTACAGGAAAAGATCCCGTATCTTAGGGAGCTGGGCATCAACCAGCTTAAGCTGATGCCCGTCTATGAGTTTGCGGAGAAGCCTCTGGGGAAGAGGATTCTCGGTTTTGGGGAATACCAGGCAAGGGCGGGGGAAAAGCTGAACTGCTGGGGGTACGGTCCAGGCTATTACTTTGCCCCCAAGGCTGCCTACGCAGCCACGGACAATCCTGTCCGGGAATTTAAGAGCCTGGTGAAAGCCCTTCACCAGAACGGCATTGAGCTGATTCTGGAGTTTTATTTTGAGGAGCGCACCAATCCCAATCTGATTGTGGATTGTATAAAATACTGGGTTCGGGAGTATCATATAGACGGCGTACATATTGTCAGCGGGAAAACGCCCCTTACAATCCTGGCGACGGAGCCCATGCTGAGCCGGGTAAAGATCATGAGCGAAGGATTTCCTCTGGACGAGATCTATGCCCAGGGCTACAAGCCCGCCTACCGGAATCTGGCGGAATATCACCAGGGCTTTGAGGTGACGGCCCGCCGTCTGCTGAAGGGAGACGAGGGGCAACTCTGCGGCTTCTCGGAGGTTTCCAGAAAAAATCCCCAGAGAAACGGGGTTATCAATTACATCTGCGACCACAACGGTTTTACCCTGGCGGATCTGGTCTCCTATGACGAGAAGCACAACGAGGCCAACGGGGAGGACAACGCCGACGGGAACAACTACAATTACAGCTGGAACTGCGGGGAGGAGGGAAAGAGCCGCAGCCGCAGGATCGGTAAGCTCCGCCTGCGCCAGAGCAGGAACGCCCTTGTGATGGTCTTTTTAAGCCAGGGAACGCCCCTTCTTAGAGGGGGGGATGAGCTGGGCAATTCCCAGCAGGGAAACAACAACGCCTACTGCCAGGACAATGAGCTGGGCTGGGTCTGCTGGGACAACGGGAAGGCGGGCCGGGAGCTTCTCTCCTTTACCAGAAAGCTTATTGCGTTCCGGAAGAATCACCCCATTTTCACTCCGCCGGGGGAGCTGCGTATTATGGATTATCTGGCCTGCGGCTACCCGGATTTATCCTATCATGGAAACCGGGCCTGGTATGGAGGCTTTGAGCACTATAACCGCCATCTGGGCATGATGTACGCGGCGGACTATGTGGCGGCGCAAGAGGGGCAGGAGAAGGGGGACGATTATTTCTACGTGGCTTACAATCTCCATTGGACGCCCCATGAGTTCGCGCTGCCCACCCTTCCGAAGAATAAGAAATGGTATGTGGCTCTTCACACGGGCAGGGAGGAGAACGACGGCTTTTATGAGGCCGGACAGGAAGAAATCTTAAAGGAGCAGAAAACGGTGATGGTAGAGGAGCGTTCCATTGTCGTTTTGGTTGGAAAGTGATATGGATATCATCGGACATTTTTGTACAATTACGGAACACCGCATACAGGTAATGAAGCATTGTTTTAAAATCGGGCTATACAGGCAGGGTATTCTCCATGACCTGTCCAAGTATACGCCCTGGGAGTTTATCCCGGGCTGTATCTATTACCAGGGGTATCGCAGTCCCAACAATGCGGAGAGGGAGGAGCGGGGATATTCCTCCGCCTGGCTTCACCACAAGGGCAGAAACAAGCATCATTATGAATACTGGATTGATTACAGCCTCTCCCCCTCCAAATGTATGGCAGGCATGAAGATGCCAAACAACTATGTGGCGGAGATGGTTATGGACCGGATTGCAGCCTCCAAGATCTACAACCGGGGAAACTACAACCAGCATCTTCCCTGGAAATATTACCAGAAGGGGAGGGACGCCCATCTGCTGATTCACCCGGAGACAAAGGCTCTACTGGAATATCTTTTGCGGATGCTGGACAAGAAGGGAGAGGACTATACCTTCGCCTATATCCGCAAATATATTGTGGGGAGGAAGGAGTATCCCAGGATATGAAATACACAAAACAACTGGCGGTTATCAGCCTGGTTTCCTTTGCCGGCGAGTTTTTAAGCGCCACCATTCCCCTGCCTGTGCCGGGCAGCGTCTACGGCATGCTTCTTTTGTTCCTCTGCCTGTGTCTGAAGATATTGAAGCTCTCCCAGATTGAGGATACGGCGGACTTTCTTCTGCTGGTGATGCCCCTGTTTTTTGTGGCGCCGGGCATCAGCATTATCGACACCTATCCCCAGGTGAAGGACAGTATTCTGTCCCTTGTGCTGATCTCCTTTGTGACGGCCCTTATTACCATGGTGGTGACCGGGCATGTGACCCAGTTTCTTATCCGCCATGGAAAAAAGAAGGGAAAGAAGGAAGAGGGAGGGAAAAGATATGAATGAGCTGTTGAGGGATTCCATTTATTTTGGCTTTGCTCTTACGCTGGCCGCCTACTGGATCGGCCTTGGGGTGGCCAGGCGCCTGAAGGTTTCCCTGTGCAACCCCCTTCTTGTGGCCACGATTCTTATTGTGGTTTTTCTGCTGGCTCTGGATATTGACGTGGAGACCTACAATAAGGGGGCGGATTATCTGCAATGGTTTCTGACGCCCTCTACGGTGTGCCTGGCCGTGCCTCTGTACCGGAAGGTCCAAGTGCTTAAGGACAACCTGTGGGCGATTCTGACAGGCGTGCTGTCCGGGTGCGTGACAAGCGTGGCAGGAATTCTGGTATTATGTAAACTGGCCGGAATCGATGAGGTCCTGTACCGCTCCCTGCTTCCCAAGTCCATCACCACAGCCATGGCTCTGGGGGTGGCAGAAAAGATCGGGGCGCTGCCTGCGGTGACCATTATCGCCATAATGGTGGCGGGCTTTACGGGAGCTATCCTGTCCCCTGTCATGTTTAAGCTTTTCCGCATTGAGGAGCCCGTGGCCCAGGGACTTGCCATCGGCACCTGCTCCCACGCCCTGGGAACCTCAAAGGCAGTGGAGATCGGGGAGATCCAGGGGGCCATGAGCGGGCTGGCCATTGTGGTGGCCGGCGTGATTACCGTGGTTCTGGCGCCTGTTATGGCGGGAGCCTGGTAAAAAAATATAGAAAAACAGAAAAAAAGAAGGATTTTTCTTTTTTGTGCCGAAATATAATAATAAGAAGCCCAAAAGCGCGGACGCGGTACCAGGAACAGGAGGGTTTTGCGAATGGAACAGGAGACTGGCAATATCCGTCGGGAGATGGAACAGTGGGAGGAACAGTATTTAAGTCCCTACGCGTCCTTTAGCGGTAAAACCAGAGGGAGGCAATGGGAGGAGGAGGCCTGCGATATCCGGCCGGCCTTCCAGCGGGACCGGGACCGGATCCTGCACTGCAAAGCGTTCAGGCGGTTAAAGCATAAGACCCAGGTCTTTCTGACACCGGTGGGGGACCACTACCGCACAAGGCTTACCCACACCCTGGAGGTATCCCAGATCGCCCGCACGGTGGCAAAGGCCCTGCGTCTCAACGAGGATCTGACGGAGGCCATCTCCCTGGGTCACGACCTGGGCCATGCGCCTTTTGGACATGCCGGGGAACGGGCCCTTGACGAGATATCCGTCTGCGGCTTTGCTCATTATGAGCAGAGCGTCCGGGTGGTGGAACTCCTGGAAAAACAGGGGGAGGGCTTAAATCTCACCTGGGAAGTCCGGGACGGCATCCGCAATCACCGCACATCCGGCAAACCGGGAACCCTGGAGGGAAAGATCGTGCGGCTGGCGGACAAGATCGCATATATTAACCATGACATTGACGACGCCATCCGGGGGGAGATTATTAAGGAGAGGGAAATCCCGAAAGAATACCGGGATATTCTGGGTTACACCACCCGGGAACGGCTCAACACGCTGATTCACGACGTGATTTTCCAGAGCCTTGGGAAAGATGATATCTGTATGTCCCGGGAGGTGGAGAAGGCCATGGGGGATGTGCGGGCGTTTATGTTTCGCAATGTATATACAAACCCCAAGGCAAAAAGCCAGGAGGAGAAGGCGGAAAATCTGCTGAAGTGGCTCTTTACCTATTACAAAGAGCATACGGAGGCTATGCCGGAGCTGTACCAGAAGCTGCTGGACAGGATGAGGGAGACGAATCCAGCGGACGAGGCGCTGGACATGGTAGTCTGCGATTACATATCCGGTATGACCGACCAGTACGCCACAGATAAATTCAAGAAACTATATATTCCGTATGCATGGAGCGGCTGAGAGGCTCTGCCGCAAGGAGGAACCATGTATTATCCAGATGAACTGGTAGAGGAGATCCGAAGCCGGAATGATATTGTGGATGTGATTTCCACCTATGTGAAGCTGAAGCGCAAGGGTAACAGCTACTTTGGCCTGTGCCCTTTCCACAACGAAAAATCGCCATCTTTTTCCGTGTCCCAGGACAAGCAGATGTATTACTGCTTTGGCTGCGGCGCCGGGGGGAATCTCTTCACATTTCTCATGAACTACGAAAATTATACCTTTCCAGAAGCCTTAAAGGTACTGGCAAACCGTTGCGGGGTGGAGCTGCCAAAGGAGGAATACTCTCCGGAGGCAAAGAGGCAGGCGGATTTTAAGAGCATGCTGCTTAGGATACAGAAAGAGGCGGCCACCTATTATTTCTATCAGCTAAAGCGGGAGAGCGGGAAACAGGCCTACGGGTATTTGCGTGGAAGAGGGCTTCTGGATGAGACTATCCGCCGGTTTGGCCTGGGGTATTCCAGCAAATTCAGTAATGACCTGTATCAGTTTCTAAAGGGAAAAGGATATTCTGACGAGGCGCTTAAAGAGTCGGGCCTTGTTACCATGGATGAGAAAAGGGGCGTCTACGATAAATTCTGGAACCGGGTCATGTTTCCTATTATGGACGCCAATCACCGGGTTATCGGCTTTGGAGGCCGGGTCATGGGGGACGGCAAACCCAAGTATTTAAATTCCCCGGAGACGAGGATTTTTGATAAAAGCCGGAATCTTTACGGGCTTAACCTGGCCAGGAGCTCCAGAAAACCCGATATCATTATCTGTGAGGGATACATGGACGTCATTGCCCTGCACCAGGCGGGGTTTTCCCAGGCGGTGGCATCCCTTGGAACGGCGCTTACGTCCCAGCAGTGTCTGCTTTTGAAACGCTATACCAGCCAGGTGCTTATCACCTACGACAGTGATGAGGCGGGGACAAAGGCAGCCCTTAGGGCGATTCCCCTTCTCAAGGAGGCAGGGCTTACCGCCCGGGTAGTCAATATGAAGCCCTACAAGGATCCCGATGAGTTTATCAGGAATCTGGGGGCGGAGGCCTTCCAGGAACGCCTGAATGAGGCCAGGAACAGCTTTCTCTTTGAGGTGGAGGTGCTGGAGCACTCCTATGATCTTAGGGACCCGGCTGGGAAAACTGCCTTTTTTGAGGAGACGGCTACAAGACTTCTGGAGTTCGGGGAGGAGCTGGAACGGAACAATTATATAGAAGCCATTGCACAGAAGTATGGGACGGGCTATCAGTCCCTAAAGCAGCTTGTGGAACGGCGGGGCGCGGCCCTGGGGGGTGTGACGCCGCTTCCCCGGCCCAGAACCTCCGGGGAGCGCAGGAAGGAGAAGGAGGAGGAACCGGAGAAGGCCCAGCGGCTGCTTCTCACCTGGTTTATCTCGGATGAGCGTCTGGCCGGGATAATCCGGCGGTATGTGGAACCGGAGGAATTTACGGATCCCCTGTGCCGGCAGGTGGCGGAGATTCTCTACCAGCAGCAAAGAGAAGGTATCCGGAATCCGGCGGCCATCATCACCCGGTTTGAGGATCTGGGGGAACAGCAGCAGGTGGCGGCCATGTTTAACGCGGTACTAAAGCAGGATGAGACGCCGGAAGAGACAGAGAAAGCCTTACAGGAGAAGATAAAGAGAGTGAAGCAGGACAGCCTCGCCTGGGAGACAAAAGGGCTGGACTCCGCGGATATGGCGGGCTTGCAGCGTCTGCTGGCAAAGAAGCGGGAACTGGAACGATTGCATATTTCTTTGGATTAAGGATAAAATACTAACAAGTTATGGAAGGATGGAACAAGATGGAAGAAAATATGGCGAAGTTTGAGGAGAAATTAAAAGAGCTTCTGGTTTTGGCCAAAAAAAAGAAAAATATTCTGGAATATCAGGAGATCAGCGATTTCTTTTCGGATATGGAACTGGATTCCGAGCATTTTGAGAAAATCCTGGATTTTCTGGAATCCAGCAACATTGACGTGCTGCGCATTACGGAGGACGACCCGGACGACGAGCTTATCCTGTCTGAGGAGGACGATGTGGATGTGGAGCAGATCGATCTTTCCGTACCGGACGGAGTCAGCATTGAGGACCCGGTCCGTATGTATCTGAAGGAGATCGGCAAAGTGCCCCTTCTGACTGCGGATGAGGAGATTGAGCTGGCCAAGCGTCTGGAGCTGGGGGATGAGGACGCCAAGAAACGTCTGGCAGAGGCAAACCTGCGCCTGGTGGTCAGCATTGCCAAGCGCTATGTGGGCCGGGGCATGCTCTTCCTGGATCTGATTCAAGAGGGGAATCTGGGTCTTATCAAGGCCGTGGAGAAGTTTGACTACCGCAAGGGTTTTAAATTCAGCACCTATGCTACCTGGTGGATCCGCCAGGCTATTACCAGGGCCATTGCGGACCAGGCCAGAACCATCCGTATTCCTGTACACATGGTGGAGACTATCAACAAGCTTATCCGGGTTTCCAGGCAGCTTTTACAGGAGCTGGGGAGAGAACCTACTCCGGAGGAGATTGCGGAGGAGATGAAGCTTCCTGTGGAGCGTGTGCGTGAGATCTTAAAGATCTCCCAGGAGCCAGTTTCCCTGGAGACGCCCATCGGCGAGGAGGAGGACAGCCACCTGGGCGATTTTATCCAGGACGACAATGTGCCGGTACCTGCGGATGCGGCGGCGTTTACTCTTTTGAAGGAACAGCTTGTGGAGGTGCTGGGCACCCTCACAGAGCGGGAGCAGAAGGTGCTCTGCCTGCGCTTTGGCTTAAATGACGGACGGGCCCGCACCCTGGAGGAAGTGGGCAAGGAGTTCAACGTGACCCGGGAGCGGATTCGGCAGATTGAGGCCAAGGCCCTTAGAAAGCTGCGCCATCCCAGCCGCAGCCGGAAGCTTAAAGATTATCTGGATTGAGGAAGTTATGCAGTTGTCAAAGAGATTGTGCATGCTGGCAGACCTTGTATCACGGGGAAACCGCCTGGCGGATGTGGGGACAGATCACGGATATGTTCCCATTTATCTACTGGAAAAAGGCTGTATCCCCTCCGCCATTGCCATGGATATTCATCCGGGGCCTCTGGGGCGGGCAAAAGAACATATCCGCCGGTATGGATTTGAGGCATACATAGAGTGCAGGCTCTCTGACGGCCTTCACGCCCTAAAGCCCGGGGAGGCTGATACAATGCTGATTGCCGGCATGGGGGGCGGTCTGGTGAGAAGGATTCTTGCAGAGTGCAGGGATACGGCCGGGAGTATTCCGGAGTGGATTTTGCAGCCCCAGTCGGAGCTGTACCAGGTGCGCAGATTCCTAGTGGAGCAGGGATACGGCATTGCCCGGGAGCATATGGTATATGAGGACGGAAAATATTATCCGGCCATGGAGGTGCGGCCGCCAAAGGCAAAGGCTCCGGAAGGAGGCCTTCCGGAAAAGTATACGGAGGCTGAATTTTATTTTGGGAAGGTGAGCCAGCAGCAGAATCCCGGTGTTCTGCTTCAGTATCTGGAAAAGGGCCTGAAGGTGCAGGGGAAGATTCTGGAAAGCCTTGCGGATGCCCGGGGAGAACGAAGCCGGATCCGTAGAGGGGAAGTGGAGCAGATGACAGAATATATGAGAGAGAGCCTTAAGGAGGCTGGCCGGGCCGTGGGATGTGCTTAGGAGAATAAAAGATGCCGGCGATCATTTGGCAATAGTGGCATGGAGAGAATACCGGCAGAGCCTGTGAGGCGTCTGGGAGAGAACGGAGGGCAATGACGCAATGATGAGACTACAGGAGATTATTGAGAAGATTGAGAAGCGGTATCCCCTGGAATATGCCTGTGACTGGGATAACACAGGTCTCCAGGTGGGGGACCGGGAGCAGGAGATAGAGACGGTATACGTGGCCCTGGACGCTACGGACGCGGCTATCGCGGCGGCAAAGGCAGCGGGAGCCCAGCTTCTTCTGACCCATCACCCGCTGATTTTCCAGGGTATAAAGCAGGTGACCACGGATTCCCTGACAGGCCGCAAGGTGATTGCGCTCCTTGAGGGGGGCGTGTCCTGCTACGCCATGCACACCAACTATGATGTGCTGGGCATGGCACAGCTTGCCAGCGACCGGTTGGGCCTTATGGAGACCTTTGTGCTGGAGGAGGTGCTGGACGGGGAGGGAATCGGAAAGGTGGGCAGCCTACCGGGCCCAATGACCCTGGAGGAATGCGCCCGGCTTGTGAAGGACTGTTTTCATCTTCCTGGCGTGAAGGTGTTTGGAGATCTGAAAACCCGGGTCAGCCAGGCGGCCCTGTCCCCGGGAGCGGGAAAGAGCATGGCGGGCCCGGCTATGGAGGCCGGGGCGGATGTACTGATTACCGGCGATATAGACCATCATACAGGCATTGATCTGTGGGACATGGGAATCGCGGTCATCGACGCGGGCCATTATGGAATCGAGCATATTTATATAGAAGATATCCGGCAGTTTCTGGTAAAAGCCTGTCCGGGAATTAAGGTGACGGCCGCGCCTCTGGGGCAGCCGTTCCAGGTGTTGTAAGAATCGCATGGAGAAAGGGGATATACTGATGAAAATTACAATCGCAGGAAAGACAAAGGAATATCTGGCGGGGATTACCTACATGGATCTGGCCCGGGAGCATCAGAAGGAGTATGAAAACGATATTGTTCTGGTGACTGTGGACGGAAAACTCCAGGAGCTTTTCAAGGAAATCAAGAGGGACTGCAAGGTGGATTTTGTCACCACAGGGGACACCGCCGGACAGAATGCCTACCGCAGAAGCCTTACGCTGGTTCTGATGCGGGCTATTTACAAGGTGGAGGGAGCGGACGCCGTGTACCGGTTCCGGGTGCGCTATTCCCTTAGCAACGGCTATTACTGCACCATTGAGGGCGGACGGAAGATTGACGGGGAGTTTTTGTCCCGGGTGAAGGCCAAAATGCTGGAGATGGTGGAAGAGGAGATTCCCTTTGACAAGCACAGCGTACATACGGAGGAGGCGCTCAAAGTATTCCGCGATCATCAGATGTATGATAAGGAGAAGCTGTTCCATTACCGCCGGGCTTCCAGGGTGAATCTGTACAGCCTCCGTGGATTTGAGGATTATTACTATGGCTATATGACGGCCCATACAGGGTATCTGAAATATTTTGACCTGTTTTCCTATGACGAGGGGTTTGTGCTTCAGTTCCCCCATCCGTCCGCGCCCAGGGTAGTGCCGCCTTTCAGGCCCCAGCACAAAGTGTTCCAGGTACTGAAGGAATCGGTCCAGTGGGGAGATATGCTGGGCGTGTCCACAGTGGGGGACTTAAACGACTGTATTTCCCACGGCGGCCTGGAGCAGCTGATTCTGGCCCAGGAGGCTCTCCAGGAGCAGAAGATTGCGGATATTGCCAGACAGATCAAGGAGCAGAAAACCTGTAAATTTGTCATGATCGCAGGCCCCTCATCCTCGGGAAAGACCACATTCTCCCACCGGCTGTCGGTGCAGCTCAGGGCCCAGGGCCTTACCCCCCACCCCATCGGTGTGGACAATTATTTTGTGGAGCGGGAGATGACCCCTAAGGACGAGAACGGGGATTACAATTTCGAGTGCCTGGGAGCCATTGACCTGGAGCTCTTCAACAGCCAGATGGCCTCCCTGCTAAAGGGAGAGCAGGTGGAGCTTCCCTATTTTAACTTTAAGACGGGGAAAAAGGAGTACCGGGGAGATTATCTGAAGCTTGGCGAGGATGATATTCTGGTGATTGAGGGCATTCACTGCCTCAATGACGAGCTGTCCTACAGTTTGCCCAGAGAGAGCAAGTTCAAGATCTATATCAGCGCGCTTACCCAGCTCAATATTGACGAGCACAACCGGATTCCCACCACGGACGGACGCCTTATCCGCCGCATGGTGCGGGATGCCAGAACCAGGGGAGCCAGCGCGGCCCGCACCATCCAGATGTGGCCCTCTGTGCGCAGAGGGGAGGAGGAGAATATTTTCCCCTACCAGGAGGAGGCGGACGCCATGTTCAACTCCGCCCTGATCTATGAGCTGGCAGTTTTAAAGCAGTATGCGGAGCCCATTCTCTTTGGCATAGACAGGGATGTGCCGGAGTATATGGAGGCCAAAAGGCTCTTAAAGTTCCTGGATTACTTCCTGGGGGTGGACAGCGCGAAGATTCCCAACAACTCCATTATACGGGAGTTTATCGGGGGCGGGACGTTCCGTCTTTAGGGCAATAGGTTTTCATAATATAGAAATACATCAAAAGCAGCAGGCCCCCTGCCAGAACCCAGGCAGCGGGGCTTGCCATGCATACGCCCAGATAGCTGCGCTGTCTGGCGGCGGCAAAGGACACCACGCCCCGGCCAAACAGCTCGGCCACGCCGCCTAACATGGGCAGAATGCCAAAGCCCATTCCCTGTATGCCGTTCCGGTAAATGTTTACAATGGTCAAGGGCACAAAAAACGCTCCCGCGCATTTCAGATAGGTATCCACAAGGCCGATGATTTCGGACACATCCCCGGATACAAACAGGTAAGTCAGATATTTTCCCACAGTCATAACAAAAGCAGAAGCAGCCAGGGTGTACAAAAGGCCCAGCTGTGTGGTAGCCCGGAAGCCCTGGCGCACGCGGCGGATATCCCCTGCCCCCACATTCTGGGCACAGTAGGTGGCGATGGTGGTGCCAAAAGCCATGTAAGCCTGTGTGACCAGCTGTTCGATTTTGCTGGCGGCCGTAAAGGCGGCTACGGCCAGAGAGCCCAGCAGGTTTAGGGAGGACTGCATCATCATGGTTCCGATGGCAGTAATGGAAAACTGAAGGGCCATGGGAAGCCCTACGCCCATCTGCAGCTTTGCCAGGTGGGGATCCCAGGCCCAGTCCCCTTTCTTAAGGTGCAGAAGGGGAACCTTTTTTATGATGTAAAGGAGGCAAAGGGCACCGGATACGCCCTGGGAGATTACGGTGGCAATGGCGGCTCCGGCCACCCCCATCTGAAAGGTGATGATAAACAACAGGTCAAGGACAATATTTAAAAATGCGGAGAATATTAAAAAATACAGGGGTGTCCTGCTGTTTCCCAGGGCACGGAGAACACAGGAGAGGAGATTGTACAGCACCTGGGCAAAGATTCCCCCGCAGATAATCATAATATAGGTGTAGGCGCCCTGGAAAATATCTTCCGGCGTGTGCATAAATATCAGGAGAGGCCGCATTCCCCACATGCTTACGACGGTCATAAGAGCGGACACCAGCAGGGAGAGAAGCGCCGCCATCCCCACGGTTTTGCGCATGCCCGCCATATCTCCGGCCCCGAAACGCTGGGCGGTCAGCACGGTAAAGCCAACCGTCATGCCCATAAGGAAGCCCAGGATGAGAAAAGTGATGGTTCCGGTGGCTCCCACGGCGGCCAGGGCGGGGGTGCCCACGGCCTTTCCCACGATTATGGTATCTACCATACTGTAGAACTGCTGAAATATGTTTCCCAGAAAGACAGGTACGGTAAAGCTGAAAATAATTTTTGCCGGACTGCCTTTTGTCATGTCTCTTTCCATAATAATGCCCTCACATATAGTTACCCTCAGCGGGAAGGGGTTCCTCTCCGCTGAGGGCATGGTAATCTGATATCTGGGCTATTATAATAAAATGATCCGGAAAGCGCAAGAGGCTTTATTCCTGAATTTCGGCAGAATTTCACTTAAATTTCAGCATATTTCTGGAAAATCAGATATCCAGCGCCCGGTAATACCCAAGGCTGATGGCCTCCAGGACGCGTCCGGGCTTTATGCAGTCTCCGATCTGGAATACCCTGGGAGCCGTGTTGTAAAAGGCGTCCGCCGCCGCCCGGTCCGGGCGCATGCCTGCGGCCAGAAGTATGTTGTCCGCGGGAAGGAGAAGCTCTCCATCCGGGGTGGTACAGAGAAGCCCCTGGTCCGTGACCTCTTTGGCGGTTGTCTGCACATGGATTTTAATGCGGCTGTCCCGGATGTACATATTCATGGCGTTTTTATGCATGAAATAGGAATCCGCAGCCCAGTCCTCTTTCATTTCCACAATGGTGACGTCCTTTCCCAGGCTGTCCAGGTAGATGGCGGATTCACATCCCACCAGTCCGCCGCCAAGAATTACGATTTTCTGGCCCAGGGCGGGGGGAGACTGGTGAAGGGCATGAAGATCTGTCACTTTGGAGCTGTCGATGCCGGGAATAGGAGGAACAATCTGTTTCGCGCCGATGGCTACCATGACTACGTCAGCTTTTTCCGCCGCCGCCTGCTGGGGGGTAAGCTCTGTATCCAGACGGATTTCCACGCCGGCTTTCTTAAGGCGTCCCTCCAGAACACGGACAAACTGATACATATCCTGCTTAAAGGGAATATGCTCCTCAGAGAGAAGCTGGCCGCCAAGACGGCTGTTTTTCTCATACAGGGTAACAGAATGGCCCCGCTTCGCTGCGGTGATGGCTGCCTCCATGCCTCCGGGGCCGCCGCCTGCCACAAGCACCTTTTTGGGGGTGGTGGCAGGGAAGCCGCTGCGGTTTGCCAGCTCGTTTCCGATAACCGGGTTGAAGGCGCAGCAGAAGGTGCGGTTGGTAAGGTAATTATAGAAGCAGGTAAAGCAGCGGCAGCAGCGGGTGATGTCGTCCTTGTTGCCGGAGAAGGCCTTTTCCGGGAAATAGGGGTCGCAGAGGGACTGGCGGGCCAGCTCCACAATATCCGCCTTGCCGGAGGCGATGATCTCCTCCATCATATCCGGGTCGTTTAAGCCCCCTACAGTGGCCACAGGGGTTTTCACGTGTTTTTTGATCTCCGCCGCCAGGTATACGTTGCAGCCGTGCTCCACAAACATGGAGGGATGAGTGAGGGTGAATACGTCCGGATCCTCATGTACGCCGGCGGACACATGGATAATGTCCACTTTTCCGTCCAGCATCCGGGCCATTTTCACACCCTCCTCCAGGGTGTAGCCGCCCTCCACCAGCTCCGCGCCGCTCATACGGTACTCGATGGGGAAAGCAGGGCCGCAGGCCTCCCGGATTTTTTCGATGACCAGGAGGGGGAAGCGCATACGGTTTTCCAGGCTTCCGCCCCATCTGTCGGTGCGGCGGTTCATGCCGGGGGACATAAACTGGCCCAGCAGCCAGCCGTGCCCGCCGTGAACCAGAACCATGTCAAAGCCGGCTTTTTGCACCAGGGCCGCTGCGGAGGCAAAGCAGTCTGCCACCCGGTAGATTTCCTCCTCCGTCATCTGGGTAACGGCAAGGCCCTCCGGGTTGACTTCGTCGTTGGGGCCAAGCACCAGGGGCTTGGATTTGTCTCCATGGCTGCGTGCTCCGGCGTATTTTCCGCCGTGGGCCAGTTCCATGACTGCGTTGCAGTTGTGGCGGTGCATGGCGTTTGCGGCTTCTTTTAGAGAGGGCAGGGACATGACGTCGTACAGTTTGACCTCCTTGGTGTGGGTGCGCCCCACGGCGTCCACAATGCCAAGGCCGATACAGACGCTGGCCAGGCCGCCCTGGGCCCGGTTTTCATGGAAGGCAATCTCTTCTTTTCTCATATTGCAGTCCGCATCCAGCTCCGGGTTGGACATGGGCGCTCCGAAAATGCGGTTTTTGAAGGTGAGGCCCTTGATGGTGATAGGGCTTGCTAAATTAGGATAGTAGGGGTTTTTCATTTGCAGGTTTCCTCCTTGCTTCCGGGCAGAGGCCCGGATGATTTTTACGTTCCGGAATTGCTATATTCCATCATAAAATAAATTCCGGAAGAATACCATTTCAGAAAAGGACTGAAATCTGGCAAACATGTCCTTTTCGAAAATGGAATTTTCTTCTTGTATATTTTATACTGTATCTATATGAAAAAGTCCAGGAAAACTGGCATATTTACAAAGAACATTTTGGAGAGGACTTTTGTATCTGTTCCCGAATATAAAAAGTCTACAAAAGTGTTGAAAAAAGACAAGGAGGGATTTTTTTGAAGATTCAGGCTGCAGTTGTACACGAAGCGGGACAACCGTTTCAGATTGAGGAGGTGGAGCTTTCCGGGCCAAAGGAGGGGGAGCTTCTGGTGAAAATTGTTGCCAGTGGCGTCTGCCACACGGACGAGGTGGCCCAGCGCCAGATAATTCCTGTGCCTCTGCCAGCGGTTTTCGGCCATGAGGGCTGCGGAATCGTGGAAGAAGTGGGGGAGGGCGTGAAAGAGTTTCAAAAAGGGGACCGGGTGGGATTTTCCTTTGGCTTTTGTGGCCGCTGTGAAAACTGCCTTTCCGCCCACCAGCACGCCTGCATGAATTTTAACGACATTAACTTTGGCGGCGTTATGGCGGACGGAACGAAGCGCCTTTCCCAGAATGGAGTGGAACTCTCCGCGTTCTTTGGACAGTCCTCCTTTGCCACCTACGCGGTGGTGCATGAAAACAGCGCCATCAAGGTGGAGGATGCGGACATTGACCTGGCTCTTGTAGGCCCTCTGGGCTGCGGCATCCAGACAGGCGCGGGAGCCGTGCTGAACCGTCTGCGTCCTGCCTTTGGCAGCAGCCTGGCGGTGTTTGGCTGCGGCACCGTGGGTATGAGCGCCATTATGGCGGCAAAGATTGCGGGCTGTGAGAAGATTATTGCCGTGGGAGGAAACCCGGAGAGCCTGAAACTGGCCCTGGAGCTGGGAGCCACCCATACGGTAAACCGTAAGGAATGCGACGATATTGTGGCCGCCGTGCGGGAGATCACAGGAGGCGGCGCCCACTACAGCATCGACACCACAGGCGTGGGGGACTTTGTGCGAAAAGCCCTGGCCAGCGTGCGGTTTATGGGCACCTGCGTGGTGCTGGGAGCCACCGGAGATCTCACCATCAATGTCCAGGAGGAGCTTATGGGAGACGCAAAATCCCTGATCGGCGTGGTGGAGGGGGATTCCATTCCCAAGCTCTTTATCCCCAAATTGCTGGATTATTATAAGAAGGGACAATTTCCCTTTGACCGGCTCATCCGGTTCTATGATTTCAAGGATATCAACCAGGCCTTTGCGGATTCCCACAGCGGGAAAGTCATTAAGGCTGTATTGCGGATGTAAGAATCCAAAACCAGAAAACAGCGTCCTCCCGGGCCTTGGGAGGGGATGCGGAACTAAAATGGAGGGTTAATTATGCTGACTAAAAAACAGAATCTGCTGGAAACCATCCGGGGCGGACACCCGGACCGCTTTGTGAACCAATACGAAGCCTTTGATTTTGTGCTCAACGACGCCTTTGCGCTGAATTTTCCTGGGCCAAAGCCCGGAGAGATGGAGGTGAAGGTGGGCTGGGGCGTTACCAAGCAGTGGCCAAAAGGATTCCCCGGGGCGTTTCCCGTCCACGATGAGGCTCATATTGTGTGTAAGGATCTGGCTAACTGGAGGGATACGGTGAAAGCGCCGCCGGCGGTATACCCGGAAAAAGACTGGGAGCCGGCCATGGAGACAGCGGCCAGGATCGACCGTACGGAGAAGTTTGTGACGGCCTTTGTGGCTCCCGGGGTATTTGAACAGTGTCATTATCTCCTGGAAATCCAGAACTGCCTGGTGGACTTCTATGAGGAGCCGGAGGCTATGCATGAGCTTATCGACTATATCACTGACTGGGAGGTGGAGTATGCCAAAGAGATCTGCAAATACATAAAACCGGACGCCCTGTTCCACCACGACGACTGGGGCACCCAGATTTCCACCTTTATCTCCCCGGAAATGTTTGAGGAGTTCTATGTTCCCGCCTACAAGAAGATTTACGGGTGTTACCGGGAGAACGGCGTGGAGCTGATCGTGCATCATTCCGACTCCTACGCGGAGACCCTGGTGCCCCACATGATCGACATGGGCATCGATATCTGGCAGGGGGTTATGACCACCAACAATATCCCGGAGATGATAAAGAAATACGGCGGAAAGATAAGCTTTATGGGGGGCATTGACAGCGCGTCCATCGATTATCCCGGCTGGACCAGGGAGGTGGTGGCAAAGGAAGTGCGCCGGGCCTGTGAGGAGTACGGAAAACTCTACTTTATCCCGGGCGCATCCCAGGGACTTCCCATCAGCAACTTTGAAGGGGTTTATGAGGCTACCTCGGAGGAGATCGACAAGATGAGCAAAGAAATGTTCTAGAAAATCTTTGAGGGAATGACGAAACCTCCAGACCTGTGTAAGGATGCGCTTACGCGGTCTGGAGGTTTTTCTGACAGCAGGAGAAGCAATAATGCCACGTTAAAATAACCCTTTCTATGCGTTTCTATCAGCTTTCAGTTGTTTGACTTCCTCAAGAGAAAGTCCTAAAATATTAACGATTTCCTCTAAAGCATATTTGCCAGCCGCCAACATACGGAGCGCAACCTCTTTTAAAGATTCACTTCTCATATCTTCCATAATTTTACACATCTCGCTCACTTCTTTCGGATCCTCTTTTAGATACCGTGTCTGTCACTATCAATCCTCCCCTATGCCTTCCCTTCCGTTATCACTTTTTAACATCTGCTGTATGAGAAAAACTTTCCCGGACTATCCGGTTGGAGAGTGGACGAAAGGGGGATTTTTTCTTAAAATAAGAATGGGTATCCTCAGTGTACACAGAAAGGGGCAGACATTTGGATAAAGATTATATCGTGCCTGGGACAGCGTTTCGGAAATTACGGGCGGCAAAGAGCCTGGGGCAGACTGTATATATTTATGGAGCCACCGGCTATGGGAAGACGCGGCTTGTGAAGCAGTACCTGGCAGACCGGAGGTATGTGTATTTTTCCTGTGGGGAGGTGGGGACAGAGCTTCCTGTCCCGGCCGCCGTCAAGGAGGGGAAGAAGGGGCGGCTGATTGTAGTGGCGGATGATATGCACCTTCTGAAAAACGCGGATAAACAGGGGGAGCTTCTTTCCCTTGCAGGAAGACCGGATATCTGGCTGATCCTCATTGGCAGGAGCCCTCTGCCCTCCTGGCTGATGCCGCCCTATGTAAACCGGGGATTTATCGTGATCCCGGAGGAGGACCTAAGCCTTGGAGAACGGGAGATCGCGTCGTATCTGGAGGGGCAGCAGGTGCCCGCCACTTCGGAGGAGCTGGCTTATCTTGCCAGAAAGAGCCAGGGAAACGCCTATATTATACGTCATACGGCTCTCCGTATGAAGGAGGGGATGCGGCCGGGACCGGAGATGACCAGGGAGATCCAAAATGCCTTTGCCGATTATCTGGAAAATTATGTGCTGCCCCAGTGGGACAGCGATCTGCTGGAATTTCTCATGCAGATCAGCGTGGTGGAGGAGTTTGATCTGCCTCTGGCGGAAATGATCTCTGGCAACAGCCAGGCTCTGGGAATGGTGGAGCGGGCGCTGGAGGCGGGAAATTTCCTGTCTGTGAAAAACGGCGTCTACTGTCTGCGGTCAGTGCTTGTGGGGGCGCTTCGAAAGAGGGCGGTGAAGGTGTACGGGTCTGTGAAGATGGCGGATTACGCCTACAATGCGGGTCTGTACTATGAGATGCACGACCAGATTGTCCCCGCCCTTGCCATGTTTGAGAGATGCGGCAGGACGGAGCGCATCCGGGAACTGCTGGTGCGAAATGCCAGGCTGAATCCCGGGAACGGCCACTATTTTGAGCTGCGCCGCTATTATCTCAGTCTCAAGGAGGAGGAGACGGAAGGCAGCCCTGTCCTTATGGCAGGCATGAGTATGCTCTGTTCCCTTCTGCTCCAGGAGGAGGACAGTGAGCGCTGGTATCGGAAGCTTGAGACTTATGAAATGTCCGCCAAGGGCGGACAGAAACGGGAGGCTCTGAGTCGCCTGGCGTATCTGGACATTGCCCTTCCCCACCGGGGGAGCACGGATACGATTCAGATCATGAAGCGGATGCCGGCTCTTCTCTTTGACAAGGGTATCGGGCTCCCGGAGTTTTCTGTCACTAGCAACATTCCCAGCACTATGAACGGCGGTAAGGATTTCTGCCACTGGAGCAGAGAGGACCGGAAGCTGGCCGCCACCATTGGGATGCTTTTGGAGCGGGTGTTTGGCCGCTACGGTAAGGGGCTTGTGAAGGCGGCCCTTGGGGAGAGCCTCTATGAGAAGGGGGGCGGCGACTATGAGGTGTTGACGCTGCTGACCCGGGCCCGCATGGAGGCGGAGAGCGGCGGTGTGCCGGAGATCGCCTTTGCGGCTGTGGGGATCCAGGTGCGGTTCCATGTCTTTCACGGGGAGCTCCAGACGGCCAGGTTGTTGCTCTCCTCTTTTGAGAAGGCTGTGCGGGAACAGGGAGCCTGCCAGCTCCTGCCAAATATCGCGGCCTTGAAATGCCGTCTGGACCTGGCGGGGGGGGGGGGAAAAAGGGCGTGGAGGACTGGATGAAGCTGGCGCCGGATGAGAACAAGGACTTCTGTATCCTGGAGCGATACCAGTATCTCACAAAGGCGCGCTGTTATCTCTCTATGGGGGAGTTCGGGAAGGCCCTGGCGCTCCTTGAGAAGCTGCGCTATTACGCGGAGCGTTACCACCGCACGTATATTCATATGGAGGTGAAGCTCCTTGGGGCCATGGCGAAATATGCTGTGGGCGGAGAGTGGAGGGAGGATTTCCTGGCGGCTCTCAGGGAGGCCTGCAGTTACCGCTTTCTGCGGGTGATCAGTGAGGAAGGGGCGGCGGCCCAGAGGCTTTTTGAGGCCATTGGGAAGGGCGCTCTGGAGCGTGAGCTGCCGGATAAGGAATGGCGCGCCCGTATTCTGGAGGACACGGGAAAAATGGCGGTGCGCTATCCTCTGTATCTCAAGAGGCAGTTGATCAAGACGCCGGATTTCTGTGATACGGCCCTGGCGATCCTGCGCCTCCAGGCGGAGGGCAAGAGCGTGACCTGCATTGCCAGGGAGCTTTCCATGAAGGAGTCCACGGTGAAATACCACACCAGGGAAAATTACCGGAAGCTGGGCGTTTCCGGCAAGGCGGACGCCGTGCTGGCGGCTCGGGAGCTTGGGATTTTATAGAGTTTGCTGATTTTATTGAATTTACTGATTTTTCAGATTTTATAGATTTTACAGGGAGACGGTCTCCGTGGATTTGGAAAGGAATGGTTTGTATTATGAGAGGATTTGGGAGACGGCTGCTGGCGGCGGCTCTTTCCCTGGCGGTGGGGGTTCTGGCGCTGGGAGAGGAGGTTTCCGTGCCTGTGCTGGCCGCTGATGGGAATGTGGAGGCGGAGCTCCATGCTTCCAGTGAGAATGTAAGGGTGGAGAGCAGCGCCGCCAGTGGGAATGTGGAGATGGATGCCGGGGTGTCCAGTGGAGATGTGAAGGCTGGTACTGGGGAGTCTGGTAGGACTGTGAAGACGGGTACTGGGGCGGTTAGCGGGACAGTGAAAACAGAGAGCAGTGACGCTGGTGGGACTGTGAAGGCAGATAAGGGGTCGTCCAGTGAGACTGTGAAGACAGATACCGGGGCCATCAGCGGGACTGCGGGGACAGATACCGGAGCTGCCAGCGGGACTACGGGAACAGATAGCGGAGCATCCAGTGGAAATACGGGGGCAGATACCGGAGCTGCCAGCGGAACTATAGGGACAGACAGCGAAGCGTCCAGCGTGACGGCGGACACAGAAAACAGCGCCGCCGGTGGGACTGCGGAGGCAGAGATTTCCGCGGTCAGCGGAATTATGGAGGCGGAGCTCTACGCCGCCAGCGGGAGTGTGAAGACCGATACCAGCGTGGCCAGCGTGACGGCTGATGGGACGACCACCTACTATGATGACATCTATGAGGCGTGGACGGCGGCCCAGGGAAAGACGGCAACGGTCTGGATCCTCCAGGATGTGACGCTGGGCAAATGGGGTGACCCCTTGAAAATAGAGGACGCGAATACAGATATCACCCTGGAGATGGCGGAGGGGTCTGGCATTCTGGACGGCCCCAAAAGGTACATAGAGGTGAACGCCGGAAGTCTTACCATGAAAAGCGGTAAGATCGTGAGCACCCAATATGGAGGCGTTGGCATCCAGGTGACGGGCGCATCCTTTCAGATGGATGGGGGATATATAGAAGTTCTCAATTTTGATTATACCTTGCGGAGTACCTATGGGGTTTATGCAGGAGAGGGCAGCAACAGCAATATTCATATTACTGGCGGAGAGATCCGCGCCACCTGCGCGCTTGGCATGAAAGACAGCACGGTCACCGTTACTGGCGGAGAGTTTATGGGGATTGGGAGGAACTTTTTTCCTGCCTCTGGCATAACGGCGAAAAACTGTGACGCAAGTATCAGCGGCGGCTCTTTCCGGGTCTGCCCATACGAAGACGGAACAGGGGTCGGCAATGCTATAGATGTGCTAGGCGGCAGCGTAAGAGTCAGCGGCGGCGTCTTCCGGGAGGAGACGGGAAGGGGGATCTGTATTCACGCAAATGGGGACGGCTGCAGGCTGGAGCTTACGGGAGGGAGCTTTTACGGGGACAACTTTGTGTTGAGCGGACTGCCCATCCTGCCTATGGAGTGGCCGGAGGAGGGCTATGCTTATTACAATCCGGAGGACGGAAGCACGGTTGTGCTTACGTCCAAGAATGTGGATGTGAAGGGGCCTCTTGCGGTGAGAAAATGTACGGCTCATATGTGGGAAGACTGGAGTGCCAACCGGGACGGCACCCACACCCGGGTCTGCAAAGCCTGCAGGACGGTGGAGACGGGGCCCCATACCTTTGACCAGGGCGGGCGCTGTACCACCTGTCAGTTGCAGGCGGTGGCAGCCGTCACGGTCTCCGGCAGTACAAAGTACCACTTCTTTATGGACAGCGCCTGGGAGGAGGCCCAGGGCCAGATTGCGACTGTAAAAATCTTACAGGACGTGGATCTGGAAACGGAGACTCTGGTGTTAACGGATTCGGACAGCCGGATCACCCTGGAGATGGCGGAGGGCGTCATGCTTCTTGGCAATACGGAAGGGGCGGGGGAGACGATCCGGGTGGAGGACGGTGCGCTTTCCCTTAAGAGCGGAACCGTGAAATTGCAGACGCTTAAATATTATCACAACCTTGATGACGCCTGCGCTATCCGGGTGAGGGGCGGCAGCGTGGAAGTCCTGGGCGGCTCCGCGGTTGTCTCTGGCTCTGTCAGCGGTGTGGGGAAAGCCTCCGGGATCAAGGTGGAGGACGGCAGCCTTTCTATCAAGGGTGGGGAGATCCTGGGAAGTTCTACCCTATCCTCCGGGGTGCATGTGGCCGGAGGCGTGGCAGAGATGTCCGGAGGGACCATTACAGCCAGCGCCCAGGGCATCTACGCAGCGGGGGGCGACACAACCATTTCCGGGGGAACGGTCTGCTCCACTCTGGGCGCGAATACCTTTCTCTCTGAGGATTACGGCGGCGTGTATGTGGAGGACGGTCATGTGGAGATGAACGGCGGGGAGGTTCTGTCCGGCAGCACGGCCAGGTTTAACTACTGCCACGGCATTTTTTTTAAGGGCGGCACCATGGAGATCACGGATGGAAGCGTTACGGGCTCCCGGAACGGCATTCTTATCTCGCAGAATCCCACGACGGGAGGAACCCTGCTGATCCGCGGCGGAACGTTTACGGGTACCGGTGGCTACGGCCTGTATGCCGAATACGACACAGGCCAGACACGGCTTGCGGGAGGCACGTTTGCGGGTGCCCCCTACGGCGTTAGGAGCCCGGACAATAAATTGAAGGATCTTCTGGAGAAGGGGTATGTCTACTATACCTTGAAAGACGGGGAGCGGACCCTGGTGGAGAGGCTTTCCGGCAGCACTCTTGCGGGGACGATCCTGGTGGATGAATGCGGAGAACATAAGTTTGGCAGCTGGATACCGGGGGAGGATGACGCCAGCGTTCACAGCAGTATCTGCTCTGCCTGCGGGTTTGTGAGAACAGAAGCCCATTCCTTTGTATACACGGATATTTCCGGCGATGATGAGACTGGGGGAGGCGAGGCCCATACGGGGGTCTGCCAGGCCTGCGGCTTTCAAATAGAGGAGCCCCATACCTTCAGCCCCTGGAGTTACGCAGGGGACACCTGCTTCCGGGAGTGCGCGGCTTGTAAGAGGAGGCACACCGCCGGGCTTACCCGCTCCCCGGAAGCTGTGGGATTTTCTTATGGGCCCGTGGACGCTCCGGCACTGTCTGTCCAGGTGACGGGCGCGGCGGCGGAGTTTGCGTGGAAAAAGCAGGGAGAGGAGGAAAAAATTTCCATTTCAGACACCTATCAGCTTCCGGCGGACCTGGCCGTGGGAAGCCATACTTATCACTGTGCCGTTACCCTGGAGGGGGACGTTTCCCCTGTCGTTACCCTGGAATACCGGGTCCAGGTGACGCCTGCCTCTCTGGAGGAGGCGGCGGTGGAGATAGGCGGGGGAGATCCCGTGTATTATGACGGAACTGCTAAGACGCCGGAGGTGGTGGTCACCAGAAACGGGCGGACGCTGACGGAGGGCGTGGACTACAGGGCGGTTTTCCAGGATCATACGGAGGCGGGGGAGGCCAGGCTTATTCTCACGGGGATGGGCAATTATACCAGTACCGTCACGGAGATCTTTTCCATCTTGTATTTCCCCACCACAGAGACAGCCGCCGCGCCGGAGGGGTGGCAGAAAAGCGCCCGCATCACGGCTCCGGCGGGATTTACCATCAGCTCTTCCCGGGAAGGCCCCTTTGGCGCTGATCTCGTCTACGATACGGAGACGGGCCCGGACGGAGCGGTGGTGGGATATTTTCTGAGGCAGGAGGGAACCGGCTATATCACAGAGCAAAAATCTGTTTCCGGGGTGAAGGTGGACGTTACACGGCCCTCTATGTCCGGCGCGGAGGAGGGGATCCGTATCACCGACCGGGATACCTGGTGGCAGAGGCTTCTCACCGCCCTTACCTTTGGATACTATCAGCCCCAGCAGGCGGCCATTACGGCCAGCGATCACCCCTCCGGCGTGGAGAAGATTTATTATTATGTGGATGAAGCTCCAGGGGATACGCCCCTTACCTCCGGGGAGCTGGACGCCCTGGGGGAAGGGGCCTGGAAGGGGCTGGGAAATCTGACGTCCGTTTCACAGGGGACTGTGACAAAGGTTTCCGGAAGCTTTGGTCTGACGGCAGAGGGCCGCTATGTGATCTATGCCGTGGCTGTGGACCGGGCGGGAAATAAGAGTCCTTACGTGAGCTCCGACGGCATCGTCATCGACACCACCGCGCCCACGGTCACACTGGCTTCGCCTGCGGAAGGGGCCCTTTCGGACACCGGAGCGACGGTGGGCTTTCAGATGGATGAGGCTGGGACCGTGACCTATGTGGTGTCGGACACGGAGCGGACGGATATGACCCCGGAGACGCTTTTAGGCGCCGGGGACAGGAGATCGCTTTCCGTCCCAGAGCCCCAGGCGGGGCAGGAGCAGGAGCTTCGCCTTACGGGACTTCGGGCCAACACCGCCTATTACGTCTATGCGGTGGGCATGGACCGGGCCGGAAATGTGGGAACTGTGGCGGCTGTCTCTTTTGTCACGGAGAAGACGGCCATAGCGGGAACTGTGACCATCACGGGAGAGCTGGTATTTGGGGAAACGCTCCGGGCGGATGTGAGGATCACCACGCCGGATCCGGGGACTGTGACTTACCAGTGGTACCGCGTGGACAGCGACGGGCGGGAGACGCCGGTTCCGGATGCTGATTCCCTGGAATACACGCTGACAGCGGAGGACATGGGCTTTTTCCTCCGGCTGAAGGCGCAGGCGGAAAACTGCTCCGGGAATCTTGCGCGCGTTACGGACAGGGCCGAAAAAGCGGAAGCTCCGGGGGATACCATGCCGGAAAACGGCCTGGTAAACGATTGGCTGGGAACGGATACTTTCACCTTTATGGGAAAGGAGGGCGTGGCCTACGAATACTGCATGGATGGGGGAAAGACCTGGAAAATTCTAGAAAATAGCGCGCTGGAAGAGGATCTCCAGAACCCGGGCAGAGTCACCGGAACCATAAAAGCAGGCAACGCCGCCTTTGGCCCGGGAGAGATTCAAGTGCGGGCAAAGGAGACGGATACCCACAAGGCGGGAGAGCCGCTGAAAAATAAGGAGGCCTTCACCGTGAGCCTCACGGGGAGCGTAAGTCTCACAGGAACGTTGAAATACGGAGAGACGCTGACGGCGGAGGTTCGCGGGGCCCAGGAGGGAGCAGCTCTGGTCTACACCTTTTACTGGAGCGGCCAGACTGCCCCCATCCAGACAGGGAGCGCCAGCGCCTATACGCTGACGGCGGCGGATATCGGGAAAACGCTGACAGTGAAAGTGACGGCGGCGGGCTTTGTGGGAGCCCTGGAAGCGGACGCGGGCCCTGTGGAGAAGGCGGACGGTCGGGAACTGCCCGGCAGCGTCACCGGCAGAGCGAGCCACAGTGAGACGGTCTATACCTATACCGTCGCCGCCATACCCGGAGCCCGCTACCGCATGGACGACGGGCCCTGGCAGGATTCCCCCGTATTTGGGGATATTGTGCCCGGCACATCCCACACCTTCCACGCCGTAATGCCGGAGACGGACTGCTATAAGGAGGGAAATCCTAAGGATACGGGAACCATTGCGTTTCCAAAGCTGACCCCGGCGGCTCCGGCTCTGACCTACGCCACAGAGACCGGGGCGGACGGCGGCATTTCCGTGGCCATCACGGAGATACCCGGGGCAGAGTACAGCTTCGACGGCGGAGCCACCTGGAGCGATACGCCCCGGAGGGAGGGCTATACCGCGGCGGACACGGTGGAGCTTGCCATCCGTCTGAAAGGGACGTCCACCCATGATCCATCCGGCCCGGCCACAGCATCCGTGAACCTGTCCAAGGCCTCCCAGGATGCTCCTGGCCCCTTCCGTCTGTCCTTTACGGCCAACGGGGAGACGGACTACACCGTGACCATTCCCCCCACGGAGGGTTGTGAATACAGCTTTGACGGGAGAACCTGGTGGGACGGCAACCAGAAGACGGGCGTAATGCCGGAGGAGATCGTAACCGGCTATAAGAGATTTAAGGAGACGGCGTCCCAGAACGCCAGCGGGGCCGTATCGTCTACGGAGATCATGCCGAGATTTACCGTAAAGACCCCGGTGATCTTCCCGGCGGGGGGAAGCTACGCCTCCAGCGTGAGCGTGACCATCACCTGCGGCACCCCGGGGGCGGTGATCTACTACACCACGGACGGCACGGCTCCGGGAATCAATTCCCATCCCTATACGGGGCCCTTTGCAATCACGTCCCCGGCCACGGTGCGGGCCGTGGCCCTTCGGGAGGGCATGAACGACAGCGCCCAGGCGGCTGCCCGTTTCACGAAGCCGGATACCAGCGGCGGTTCTGGGGGCGGAAGCGGCTCTGGCGGCGGGAGTGGAAACGGCGCTGAAAACGTCTCTGGCGGTGGAAATGGCGGCGAAAACGCCTCTGGCCTTAGAAATAGCGGCGGAAATGGCCATGGCAGCCGGGGAAACACGCCTCAAAGAGGCGGCCTCCAGGAGGGCAGCGCTGTGGAGGGCGGCCGGAGAGAGGGGCTTACCGTGGATAAGGGGAAACCGGGAAGCCGGGAGCCCTTTATCAAGGAGCCGGATTCAAAAGCCAGCGGGGCCGGAGGGCTGGTAAAGAGCGGGTGGCGGATCATCCGGGAGGAGCTGGAAAGAGCCTCGGAGAAAAGCGCCGTACATGTGGATATGAACGGTTCCGTGGAGGTGCCGGGAGATATTTTTGACACTATCCGGGGCCGGGATGTCACCGTTGCCTTCGATCTGGGAGACGGCATTATCTGGAAGGTAAACGGAAGAGAGGTTGTGACAGACAGGGCGCGGGACATGGACTTTTTTGTGGAGACAGGCGGCAGCAGGATCCCGGCAGATAGGGTACGGCAGACGGCGGGAGAGCAGGACAGTGTCCAGCTTCATCTGGCCCACAGCGGGGAACTGGGGTTTACGGCAGTGCTCTGTCTGAATGTGGGCCGGGAATATGCGGGTCGCAGCGCAAGCCTGTACTATTACCAGGAGGATAAAGGAGAGCTGGCCTTTATGTGCATGGGGGAGATCGACGGGGAAGGGATCGCGGAGCTTGTCTTTACCCACGCCTCCGATTACCTGGTCGTCATAGGAGAGCCAGGGACGGATGGCAGCGAAGCCAGCAGAGATAGCGGGAAAGCCGGCATGGGAGAGGCTCCGCTTACCAGGGCCCTTCCCTGGATGCTTCCGGTGCTGGCGCTGATAGTCATTCTCATCTATATTCTCTTGTTTAGGGCCAGAAAGAGAGGGCAGTGATTTTTTTCACTGCCCTCCCTTTCTCTGCACATGCCGGAAACGGTATTCGGAGATAGTCATGCCCTCCACCTCCTTAAAGAGCCGGGACAGGGTGCTTGCGGAGCTGAAGCCCACCTTTACCGCGATCTCGTCCACGGAGAAATCCGTGTCGATCAGGTAATTTTTGGCATAGTTGATGCGGTACTGGGTGAGGGTTTTTGAGAGGCTGGCTCCGAAAAAGTCCTTAAAGAGCCTGTTTACGTGGCGGGGGCTCATGTAGAAATAATCGGCCACATCTTGAAGGCTTAAGTCCGGGTTTGGGTAGTTGGCGTGGAGAAACTTTGTAAACTCAATAGGCAGGTTCCGGGCCGGGCCGAAGGTAGTGGTCTGGATGGGGGGCATAAAATTGCTCACCACGCTTAAGACAAAGCTGGCATAGAGAAACTGCAGCTTGTAGAACCATCCCCAGCTCTTCTGGCAGAATTCGTCTGCCATCTGACGGATATATTCCTGGCAGCTCTTGGTATCCTTACAGATTATGTACTCCCTTTCCTCCATCATATCCAGAAAAGCCTTCAGATGAAGGGACTCCGCATCCGCCAGTCCGTTTTTATAGCAGGGGACGGAGCGCTCCTGGAGGGAAAAGACAAGGGTAAAATAAGATTTCTTCCGGTTAGGCGTGTAGAGAGTGCCATGGGTGACGCCCTGCTTCAGAATCAGAAATTCTCCTGCGGAAAGGCTTAGAGATTCCCCCTTTACCACCTGCTCCATACTGCCCTCCTGGACATAATAGATCTCAAATTCTTTTGGATGGACATGGGGAAACTCCACTGTATTTTCGTCGTGCTGTTCCACGTAGCTGACACAAAGATCATAGGAATTCAGACAGATATTCTGCGCATAGGATGTACATAAGAGATGAAGCGGCTGGTGATACATAAAACTCCTCCTTTGTCTGGTCGGTCCAATCGTTACTGGAAATAATTCCGTCTGGAATAGAATTTCATACAAATAAACCCATAAACAAAATTATTTTTTACGGGCGCAGGTTATGACCATGGAAAAATAAGATTTTTATAAAGAAGTTTTAGTATTTATTAAGCATAACACATCTGGGAGAGAAAAAACAGGGGAAGTTTGGATTCTCTGTGGCCGGTTCCCGAAAGGGGGTAGTTTGATATTTATCAAACACAATTATCGAAAAGGGACCAAAATCAGATTTTACATGTCCTGTTGGGAAATTGAATCTTTTTATTGTGAAATATATACTAAAGAAAAGCATAAATATGAAATATGAACACAGAAATGACGAATGAACAGCGCTGATTCGGAAGTTGATTTTACAAAATGATGAAAAGGAGGGCGGCAAAGGTTTCTGACACAGGAAAAAAGAAGAGGTTTTAGCGACAACAGAGAAACAAAAAATGGTTCTATTGTAAATCATAGGGAGGTGCAAGATGAGTAAAAACATGAGAGATCCGGCCAACTGGGTAAAGACCAGCGACAGGCCCGGATATTACAGACTGGGAGGAAAGGAAGTGGCAGGGTATGCGTCTATCGACTTTGCCATGAACCTGGTATTCCAGTGCATCGGACTTTACATCAGCTACTTTTACACGGATATTTTTGGGCTAAAGGCATCCCATGTGGCTCTGCTTTTCCTGGTTTCCCGGTTCTGGGATCTGGTAAACGACCCCATTATGGGAACTATCTGCGAGCGGCTTTCACCAAAGAGAGGAAAATACTGGGTGTATGTTATGTGGGGTTCCGTCCCCTTTGGCGTGGTGGCGATCCTTACCTACTCCACGCCGGGCTTTAGCTATAATATGAAGCTTGTGTGGGCGGCCATCACCTACAACCTGCTGAATATGCTTTATACCTTTATTATCCAGCCCTATGCGTCGGCTGCATCCATTATGACAAACGACCCGGATGAGCGGACACGTATGCAGTCCATCCGCATGACCCTGGCCCAGACAGGCGGCGTGGTATGCGCCATCATGCTGCCAAATTTAAGCGGATTTCTGACAAAATACATGACTCTGGCCCAGGGCTACATGGTGACCACAGCCATTATGTCCGTGGTGATGGTGGCCATTCTCCAGTGGGGCTCCCACCAGATCATTGAGCGGATTCCGCCTCAGCCCATTGATCCCAACAACAAGGCGGGAATCAAGGATATATTTGCAACCATCAAGCTGGGCCCTGTGTTTGTTATGCTGCTTCTGTTTCTGGGGGTATACACCATCAGCCAGATTCAGTCCACCATGGGACCCTACTATATGAAATACTATGCGGACAGCGAAAACATGATTTCCTGGTTTTCTATGATTCTGATGCTGGCCTCCGTGGCAGGCGTGCCCTGTGTGCCCTGGCTCACAAAGAAAATTAAGAAAAAACCCACCGTAATCCTGGGTCTGGCTTTCTGCGGAATCGGTTCTCTCATCATTTATCTCATGCCCCAGGGAAGCACAGCCCTTGCGGGTATGATGATTGGAAGAGCTATTGTAGGATTTGGCTACGGTATTTTAATGGGAATCCTCTGGTCCATCGTGACAGACCCTATCGAGTACAGCAACTGGAAAACCGGCCATGCATATGGGGCGATCACCTTAACCCTGGTAGGTCTGGGACTTAAATTTGCCATGGTTATCGGCGGTTCCCTGCCCAACGCCGTGCTGGATTCCGTAGGCTATGTGGCAAATGAAGCCCAGTCCCCGGCAGCTCTTGCCGCTATCCGCGATCTCACTGCGCTGCTGCCCTTTGGTGTAGCTGTAGTCACCATTGTGATCTTCAGTGTGTTCTACAAGCTTAACGAGGAACGGCTGTCCCAGATCCAGGCAGAGATCGCGAAGCGGGATGGAAGAAAATAAACAGAAAACAAAAACAGCGCCTATCCTTCCGGGGCCAGGGCTTTGGAAGGGGGATGCAAAACTGGAACAGGAGGTCTACAGAAGTATGAAACAAATGCGCGTAATAAAGACGGGCAGACTGGATGCCCCGGATGAGAGCAAGAGGGGTAAAATTGAGGTGCAGGAGGTTCCCTTAAGGGAGCTCCTCCCCGAGGAGGTAAAGATCAAGGTGGCATACTGCGCCATCTGCGGTTCCGACCCTCATATCCTGGTAGAAAACGTATTCGGCTGGGAGCTGCCCTTTGGCCTGGGACATGAGATCTCCGGCGTGGTGGTGGAGCTGGGAGAAAAGGCTACCCAGAAGGGACTCAAGGTAGGAGACCGGGTGGCGGGAAATTTCCTGGGTTTCTGCGGAAAATGCTACTACTGTCAGAACGGTCAGCAGCAGTTCTGCCCCCATGCGGAGGAGTACAATTTTCCGGGCTTTGGCGAGTACATCATCTGGCATGAGTCCCAGGTATATAAGCTGCCAGACCACATCAGCCTGAAAAAGGGATGCCTCTTAGAGCCCATCTCCATTATCACCCGCCTTATGGATAAAGTATCTCCGAAATTCGGCATGCGGGCGGCCATATCGGGGGGAGGCCCCATCGGCCTGCTGGCTCTTCAGTCCCTTAAAATGTACGGAACCAGCCAGGTAACGGTTATAGAGCCCCTGGCGTCACGGCGGGAGATTGCCTTAAAGTACGGCGCTGACCATGTGATCGACCCGGTAAACGGCGATTTACAGGCGGAGGCCGACAGAATCACAAACGGTCTTGGCTACGACGTGGTGATTGACTGTTCCGGTTCTGTCCACGCTGTCCACGGCCTGCCCCCCATTACGGCCAAGGGCGGGAAGCTTATCTACGGAGCCCAGTATCCCAACGACTTCGAGATGCCCTTCAACCTGTACAAATACTGTTATTTCAATGAAATCACCGTGACCGGATTTTTCGTAGCCCCCTACGCGTACCCCAGGGCGCTGCAGATGCTGGACAAATACCAGCTGGACGATTTTATTGAGAAGGTGGTGCCTCTGGAAGACATTGAGGAAGCCTTTAAGGTTCATTTTTCCGGGAAATATCTGAAAGTCCTGGTACAGTGTAACCCGGACCTGGAATGAAAGACCCTGCCGGCGGCCGGGAGAGACAAATAATCAAGAAAGGAAGGCAGACATGAGCAAGAATCAATTACAGACCATAGAAGAACTGGAAGCAAAATGTGTGGATATCCGCGCGAATCTTCTGAATTTTATTTACCGTATCGGCATGGGCCATCTGGGCGGGGAGCTGTCCATGGTGGAGATGGCTGTAGCTCTCTACTACAAATATCTGGACTATGATGTGTTGGATCCCAAAAAGGAGGGAAGAGATCGTTTCATCCTCTCCAAGGGTCATTGTTCCGAGACTCTCTACACCATTTTCTCCGAGCAGGGCGCATACACCCAGGACTACATGGTAGAACACTTTGAGTCTCTGGAAACCTACAAATTCGGCATGCACTCCAACCGGAAAAAATGCCCCCAGATTGAGGTATCCGCAGGCTCCCTTGGCCACGGGCTGCCCATTGCCGTGGGATACGCCCTGGGCGCCAGGTACCGGAAGGAAAACTACCGGATCGTCGTTATGATCGGAGACGGGGAATTCGACGAGGGCACCAACTGGGAGGCCCTTATGGCAGGCGCTCACTACAAGCTTAACAATCTGGTGTGTATCCTGGACAAAAACCAGCTCCAGATGACGGGAAATACCCGGGAAATCATGAATATCGACCCGGTGGACGAAAAAGTGCGGGCCTTTGGCTGGAACGTTATCGAGATTGAGGACGGAAACGACATGGGCCAGGTATGCGCGGCCCTGGATAAACTGCCCGAAAGAGATTGTGCAAAGCTGGCAAAGCCTACCTTTATCATCAGCAACACCGTAAAGGGAAAGGGTGTAAGCTTTATGGAAAATAACCACAAATGGCACGGCGGCGGCATCGGTGAGGACGACTTAAAGCGGGCCCTGGCGGACGTGGAAAAAATGAGAAAGGGGTGCTGAAAATGGCTGCAAAAACAACATATGATTTTGACATGATGCTCTCCAGCGCAAAGGAAGCCTATGGGGAAGAGCTTTATAAAATGGCCCAGGAAGGGATTGACTTTGTATTTACCTACTCGGACAACGTGGCCCCGTCCACAAAGGCAGGCCAGCTGGTTAAGGATTTCCCAGACCGCTGCTTTAACATGGGTATCGCGGAGCCGGGCCAGGTGGGCGCGTCCGCAGGATTAGCCCTTTCCGGAAATGTGGTGTTTGCCCAGGTATTCGGCCCATTCCTGCCCCTTCGGGCGGCGGATCAGATTCACACGGACATTGCCTACAACGACGTAAAGGTGCGCCTTATCGGCACCCATTCCGGCGTGACGGCAGGGGGCGGCCCTACCCACAACGATATTGCAGACCTGGCTTTATACCGGGCTATTCCCAATCTGACCATCTGTGTGCCCGCGGATGCGGGGCAGTGCGCGAAATTCATCCGGGCCTCCATGGATTACGAGGGCCCCATGATTATCCGTATTGACCGGGCAGGCTCCCCCAACGTGTACGCGGGAGACTATGAGCTTAAGATCGGAAAGGCCATAGAGCTTCTGGAGGGAGAGGATATTACCGTCATTTCCTGCGGCTCCAATCTGTATGAATGCCTGATGGCGGCAAAGATGCTGAAGGAGGAAAAGGGAATCAGCGTGGAGATCCTGGATGTTCACACCGTAAAGCCTCTGGACAAGGACGCCATTATCCGTGTTGCCAACAAGACCGGAAACGTGATTACCGTGGAGGACCACTCCATCAACGGCGGCCTGGGAGGAGCCGTGGCAGAGGTGCTCTGCGAGGCAGGATTTAAGGGGAGCTTCAAGCGCATTGGTATGCCGGACGAATTTGCCGTGCTGGGAGCCGTGGACGATATTTACCATTATTATGGAATGGACCGCCACGGAATCGCAAAGACCGCCAAAGAAATGCTGCACAAATAAATAACTATATTAATAGGAGAGAAAAATGTCTGATAAATTTAAACGCTTTTCCATGGATTATTTCAGCCTGAAAGGAAAAACAGCCATAATCACAGGCGCAAACCAGGGCCTTGGCCTTGCCTATGCGGCGGCCTTTGCCAAGGCGGGAGCAGATCTTTTCATCCCCCATTTTACAGACGATATTGCAGAGGTGAAGGAGATTGTGGAGGCGGAGGGCCGCAGGGTGGAATTTTTACAGGGCGACCTTACCGACAAGGAATATATCCAACAGATCGTGGACGTGTGTATGGAGAAATTCGGGCGCATCGACATTCTGGTAAACAATGCGGGAGCCAGCGCGTTTGCCCCCTTTGACGAGTATCCCGACCGCTACTGGGATATGTGCATCAACCTGGACTTAAACGCCGTCTATTTTCTGTCCCATGCGGTGGCAAAGATCATGAAGGCCCAGGGCAGCGGAAAGATTATCAACATCGGCTCCGCCCTGTCCTACACGGCGGATAAGCACTGCCCGCCGTATGCCGTGGCCAAGCACGGCGTGATTGGCCTTACCCGGGTATTTGCCAATGAGCTGGGCCAGTTTAACATCCAGACAAACGCCATCTGTCCCGGCTTTCTGGCCACAGAGGTCAATGCGGAGCTTCGAAAAGACCCGGCTTTCTACGACAAGATCACCAACCGCATTGCGGCGGGACGCTGGGGAGAATCCGAGGATCTTATGGGAACCATTGTGTTCCTGGCCAGCAAAGCCTCCGACTATGTGAACGGGTGGCATATCAGCGTAGACGGCGGATTTACCACCGTATTATAAGAAGCCTGTCATAATAAAAAGATACATGCGCCGTGTTTCCACCCGGAATACGGCGCAAACCCCTCCAAAATGCAGCCGGGGCCGCGGTACAAAAAAGGTACTTCGGCCCCGGTATTCTGCTTCCGGGGAGCTGACCGCCAAAGGGGATTGCCGGATCCGTACAGATCTGCGGGATTCTTTTGAGATGTCTGGCTTTGCCCCGACTTTTCTGCTTGCCAAAAATTTAACGAATACCCCCATTCTGCTTGACAAATTGCCCTCATGTGTTATCATAAAGGGATAAAAATGTACGAAGAAAGCAAGAGGAGTGTAGAGAAAATGGCAGCACCTTTTAACCACAGAGCGGTAGAAGAGAAGTGGCGGAAACGCTGGGAAGAGCATCCCGTGAATGTGAACGACGGAAAGAAACCGAAATATTATTGTCTGGACATGTTCCCGTACCCGTCTGGCAACGGGCTTCATGTGGGACACTGGAGAGGCTATGTAATCAGCGACGTATGGAGCCGCTATAAACTTATGCAGGGACATTACATCATCCATCCCATGGGCTGGGACGCCTTCGGACTTCCGGCGGAGAACTACGCCATTAAAATGGGTGTGCATCCGGCGAAATCCACGGCGGCAAACGTGGCCAATATCAAGAAGCAGATCAATGATATCGCGGCCCTCTACGATTGGGATATGGAGGTCAATACCACCGACCCCAAGTTTTATAAGTGGACCCAGTGGATTTTCGTGAAAATGTTTAAGGAAGGCCTGGCCTACGAGAAGGAGTTTCCCATTAACTGGTGTCCTTCCTGCAAGACGGGCCTGGCCAATGAGGAAGTGGTAAACGGCTGCTGCGAGCGCTGCGGCGCCACGGTTACCAAGAAGAATCTCCGCCAGTGGATGTTAAAGATCACCGCCTACGCGGAGCGTCTTTTAAACGACCTGGACAAGCTTGACTGGCCGGAAAAGGTAAAGAAAATGCAGTCCGACTGGATCGGCAAATCCTACGGCGCTGAGGTGGAGTTCCCGGTGGACGGACGGGAGGAGAAGATCACCGTTTACACCACCAGGCCCGACACCCTCTACGGAGCCACTTTTATGGTGCTGGCCCCGGAGCATGCCCTGGCCGCATCCCTGGCGACTGAGGACACAAAGGAGGCCGTGGACAAATACATTCTGGACGCGTCCATGAAATCCAATGTAGACCGTCTCCAGGACAAAGAAAAGACCGGCGTATTTACCGGCTCCTACGCGGTAAATCCCCTGAATGGTGCAAAAATCCCCATCTGGCTGTCGGACTACGTGCTGGCAGACTACGGAACAGGGGCCATTATGTGTGTGCCCGCCCATGACGACAGGGATTTTGAATTTGCAACAAAATTCAACATTCCCATTATTCAGGTCATTGCAAAGGACGGCAAAGAGATTGAAAATATGACCGAGGCCTACACGGAGGCCAGCGGCATTATGATTAACTCCGGGGAGTGGAACGGCATGGAGAGCGCCGTGCTGAAAAAAGAGGCGCCCATGATGATTGAAAAGAGAGGTCTTGGCCGCAAAACCGTAAATTACAAGCTGCGGGACTGGGTATTCTCCCGCCAGCGCTACTGGGGAGAGCCGATTCCCATCATCCACTGCCCCCACTGCGGAAATGTGCCGGTGCCAGAAGACCAGCTTCCCTTACGGCTTCCTGAGGTGGAGAGCTATCAGCCTACAGGCACGGGAGAATCCCCCCTGGCGGCCATCGACGAGTGGGTCAACACCACCTGCCCGGTCTGCGGCGCACCCGCTAAGAGAGAGACTAACACCATGCCCCAGTGGGCAGGCTCCTCCTGGTATTTCCTGCGCTATGTGGACAATCACAACGACAAGGAGCTGGTGAGCAGGGAGAAGGCGGACAAATACCTGCCTGTGGATATGTATATTGGCGGCGTGGAGCACGCGGTGCTGCATCTTCTTTATTCCCGGTTCTACACCAAGTTCCTCTGTGATATTGGAGTTGTTGACTTTGACGAACCTTTCACCAAGCTCTTTAACCAGGGTATGATTACCGGGGAAAACGGCGTGAAAATGAGTAAATCCATGGGAAATGTAGTGTCTCCCGACGACCTTATCCGGGACTACGGCTGCGACGCCCTGCGGATGTATGAGCTTTTCGTAGGCCCGCCGGAGCTGGACGCGGAGTGGGACGACAGAGGCATTGAGGGAGTAGCCCGTTTCCTGAAACGGTTCTGGAACCTGGTGCTGGACAATAAGGACAGGGATGGGAAAGAGACGAAGGAGAGCGTAAAGCTCCGCCACAAGATGGTTCACGACATCACCACCCGTCTGGAGAGCTTCAGCCTGAATACGGTAATTTCCGGATTTATGGAGTACAACAACAAGATGATCGACCTGGCAAAACAGCAGGGCGGCATGGACAGGGAGACCCTGGAGACGGCCATGACGCTTCTGGCGCCCTTTGCCCCCCATATTGCTGAGGAGCTCTGGGAGCAGATGGGCCATACCGACAGCGTATTTGCCCACGGCTGGCCCAAGGCCGATGCCGAATCCATGAAGGAGGAGGAGAAGGAGATCGCCGTCCAGATCAACGGCAAGACAAGAGGCGTGGTAAACCTGCCTGTGGAGTGCTCTAAGGAGGAGGCCATTGCTGCGGGAAAGGCGGCGGTGGCAGACCGTCTCACAGGAAACATTGTGAAGGAGATCTATGTGCCGGGACGGATTATTAATCTTGTGGTGAAATAATTTCTGGCAAAAAAGAGGAAAGCAGGGGTGAAAAACATATGAGTTTTGCTACATTTCGCGGCGGCGTGCATCCCTTTGACGGCAAAGAGCTGTCAAAGGATAAGCCGGTTTTGAAGGTCTTGCCCAAGGGCGAGCTGGTCTATCCCATGTCCCAGCATATCGGAGCGCCGGCCCGTCCGGTGGTGAAGGCCGGTGACCATGTGCTTGTGGGTCAGATCATCGGGGAAGCCGGAGGCTTTGTGTCAGCCAACGTGGTCAGCTCCGTGTCCGGAACTGTAAAGAAGATCGAACCGCGGCTTCTGCCAAACGGCAATGTAGTGGAGTCCGTGATCGTGGAAAACGACAAGGAATACCAGGCCGTAGAGGGTATGGGCACAAAGAGGGACTGTACGAAGATGACAAAGGAGGAGATCCGCCAGGCTATTAAGGACGCCGGGATCGTAGGCATGGGCGGCGCGGGATTCCCCACGCATGTAAAGCTTACCCCTAAGGACGATAAGGCCATCGACTATGTCATTGTAAATGGCGCGGAGTGCGAGCCCTATCTGACCAGCGACTACCGCATGATGCTGGAGGAGCCCCAAAAGGTTATCGGGGGTCTGAAGGCCATGCTACAGCTTTTTGAGAACGCAAAGGGCGTTATCGGCATTGAGAACAACAAGCCGGACGCCATCGAGAAAATGACGGCCCTGGTAAAGGACGAGCCCCGCATAGAGGTATGTCCCATGAAGGTAAAATATCCCCAGGGCGCAGAGCGCAACCTGATCTACGCGGTTACCGGCCGGAAGCTGACATCCAGGAAGCTTCCCGCGGATGTGGGCTGTGTAGTCAGCAATACAGACTCTGTTATCGCTATCTACATGGCGGTCTGTGAGAACACCCCCCTGATGCGGCGGATTGTCACCGTTACCGGAGATGCCATCAGGGATCCCCGGAATTTTAACGTGCTGACGGGAACCAGCTACGCGGAGCTTGTGGAGGAGGCGGGAGGATTTACCTGCGAACCGGCCAAGGTTATTTCCGGCGGCCCCATGATGGGCTTTGCGCTGACCGTGCTGGATGTGCCTGTGACAAAAACCTCCTCCGCTCTGCTGTGCTTAAGCCACGATGAGGTGACGGAGCAGGAGGAGACGGCCTGCATCCGCTGCGGACGCTGCGGCGAGGTGTGCCCCAGCCATCTGGTGCCCCAGAAAATGATGGAGGCCTGCGAGCAGTATGATCTGGAGGCCTTTGAGAAGCTCTACGGGATGGAGTGCTACGAATGCGGCTCCTGTACCTACACCTGCCCGGCGAAACGCCCGCTGACCCAGGCCTTTAAACAGGCCAGGAAAGCGGTTATGGATAACCGGAGAAAACAGCAGGCGGCAGCGAAATAAGGGGAAGGGGGAAAAGACATGAATGACTTATTAAACGTATCGTCCTCGCCGCATGTGAGGGGGAAAGCCACAACAAGAAGCATTATGTACGACGTGCTTATCGCCCTGCTTCCCGCTACGGCGTTCAGCGTCTACCGCTTTGGCCTGTACCCGCTGGCTATTGTCCTGGTAAGCATGCTTGCGGCGGTACTGACGGAATATCTATATGAAAAGGGAACGAAGCGGAGGGTAACCATCGCGGACGGAAGCGCCGCTGTGACAGGCCTTTTACTGGCGCTGAATCTTCCCTCCACGATTCCTCTGTGGATTCCTGTACTGGGAAGCGTTTTCGCGATTCTTGTGGTAAAGCAGCTTTTCGGCGGTATCGGACAGAACTTTATGAATCCCGCCCTGGCGGCCAGATGCTTTCTTCTCATATCCTTTACAGGGCGCATGACTACCTTTTCGGTGGACAGTGTGACCGGGGCCACTCCTCTGGCGGTTCTTAAGAGCGGAGGACAGGTGGATATTGTGTCCATGCTGATCGGTAACACCGGCGGAACGATTGGAGAGATCTCTACCATAGCGGTTCTTGTGGGAGCCGTTTATCTGCTGGCAAGAAAGGTGATAAGCTGGCTGATTCCGGTTTCCTACATAGGCACTTTTGTGGTGTGCCTGGTCCTCTTTGGCGGCCACGGCCTGGATGTGAATTTTATTCTGGGCCATCTCTGCGGCGGCGGTCTGATGCTGGGCGCCTGGTTTATGGCTACGGATTATGTGACTACCCCGATTACAAAAAACGGAAAAATCGTGTTTGGAGTCCTTATCGGAGTGCTCACCTGTGTATTCCGCCTCTTTGGCGGTTCCGCCGGTGGCGTATCCTACGCAATCATCCTGGGCAACCTGTGCGTGCCCCTGATTGAGAAGGTCACCATGCCAAAAGCATTTGGATGGGAGGGAAAACAGTCATGACAAAGATTAAAGACGCCTTGATCCTGTTTGCGATTACTTTGCTTGCGGGCCTTCTTCTGGGAGGAGTCAACGAAGTGACCAAAGATCCCATCGCCCGGCAGGAGGAGTTAAAGAAGGCGGAGGCATACCAGGCGGTAAGCCCTCAGGCCGTAAGCTTTGACCAGCCGGATGCGTTAAAAGCCAGCCTGGACGGCGCGGAGGCCCTTATGGCAGCCCAGGCTTCCGGCCTTGGAAACGTGCAGATTGAGGATGCTGTGGAAGCCCTGGACGCCTCCGGGAAGCCGGTGGGCTATGTGATCCGCTCCACCTCCAAGGACGGGTATGGGGGGGCTATCACCCTGGCCGTAGGTATTTCCCTGGACAAAACGGTGACGGGCATTGATTTTCTCACCATCAATGAGACGGCCGGACTTGGTATGAAAGCCAAAGAACCGGCATTCAAAGACCAGTTCGGGAATAAAAACCCGGAAATCTTCCAGGTGACGAAAAACGGCGCTTCCGCAGAGGGCGATATCGACGCCATCAGCGGCGCGACCTTTACGTCCAACGCTGTCACAAACGCAGTGAATGCGGCCAGAGTTTTTGCGGCGTACTGTATGGACGAAGCAGGAGGTGCGGAAAATGAGTAAATATACAGAGCGTATCTACAATGGCATTGTAAAAGAAAATCCCACCTTTATTCTGATGCTGGGCATGTGTCCCACCCTGGCCGTGACCACCTCGGCCTTTAACGGTATGGGTATGGGCCTGTCTACCATGGTGGTACTGGTGGCGTCCAACCTGCTGATTTCCATGCTGCGCAGGATAATTCCCGATAAGGTGCGTATTCCGGCCTATATTGTGGTGGTGGCTACCCTGGTGACGGTGGTGCAGCTTCTGATCCAGGCGTTTATCCCGGCGCTCTACGACGCTCTGGGGCTTTATATCCCCTTGATCGTGGTAAACTGCATTATCCTGGGCCGGGCAGAGTCCTACGCCTCCAAGAATCCGCCGGTGGTGTCTGCCTGCGACGGTATCGGCATGGGGCTTGGATTTACCCTGGCGCTGACCCTGATCGGATTCTTCCGGGAGCTTATCGGAGCGGGAACCATTCTCTCCGGCACGCCCCTGGCGGTTACCCTTCCAGAGATCTATGAGCCCATAGCCATCTTTGTGCTGGCTCCCGGAGCGTTTCTGGTGCTGGCGCTGATTATTGCCACTTTAAATGCTTTGCATATCAAGAACAACGGAAACAAAAAGGTAGAGGGCTGTGACGGCAACTGTGCAAGCTGCTCCGGTCTGTCCCGCTGCCTGTCTGAGCAGGAAAAGCAGGGGGTGGAGTAAATGAAAGAACTGTTGCTGGTATTAATTGGTTCGGCCCTGGTAAACAACGTGGTATTAAGCCAGTTTTTGGGCCTGTGCCCCTTCCTGGGGGTTTCCAAACAGGTAAAGACGGCCGCCAGCATGGGCGGGGCCGTGATCTTCGTTATCACTATCGCCTCCGCGGTGGCCAGTCTGATCTATGATTTTATCCTGGTTCCGGCGGATCTTAAGTATCTGCAGACCATTGTGTTTATTCTGGTAATCGCGGCTCTGGTGCAGACGGTGGAAATGTTCCTGAAAAAGACAAGTCCCGGCCTCTACCAGGCCCTGGGCGTGTATCTTCCGCTGATTACCACCAACTGCGCGGTGCTGGGAGTGGCCCTCACCAATGTGCAGAAGGAGTATGTGGCCGCGAAAATGGGTGCCATGGGGTTTGTGACCAGCGTGGTGAACGGGTTTGCCACTGCGGTTGGTTTTACGGTGGCCATTGTGTTGCTGGCGGGCATCCGGGAGCGTATTGCCCACAACGATATTCCCAAACCCTTCCAGGGCGCTCCTATCGTGCTGTTGACCGCCTGTTTGATGGCGATTGCTTTCTTTGGTTTTTCGGGCCTTATTTGACGGGAGGAGATAAGCATGGATATAATGAGTGTTGTAATGGCAACCCTGGCTATCGGTGTAACAGGCCTCCTGGTGGGCCTTCTGCTGGTATGGATTGCGGGGAAATTTGAGGTAAAAACAGACGAGAAGGAAGCGGCAGTCCGGGAGCTCCTTCCCGGCAACAACTGCGGCGGCTGCGGATTTGCAGGCTGCGACGCCCTGGCGGCGGCTATCGCCAAGGGGGAAGCGGTTGTAAGCGCCTGTCCTGTGGGCGGCGCCCCGGTGGCGGAGGCCATCAGTGCGGTTATGGGCGTGGAGGCAGAGGAAGAAGAGCCTGTGGTGGCTTTTGTGAAATGCGCCGGAACCTGTGAAAAGGCAAAAGAGAAGAATAAATACCATGGGATTAAGGATTGCCGTTCTGCGGTGATGGTGCCGGGAAGAACAGCGAAAAAATGTGGCTTTGGCTGTCTGGGATATGGAAGCTGTGTGAAGGAATGTCCCTTTGACGCCATCCATCTGGTGGACGGTGTCGCCGTGGTGGATAAGGCAAAATGTAAGGCCTGCGGCAAATGCGTGGCGGTGTGTCCCAACAACCTGATTGAGCTGGTGCCCTATTCTGCCCAGTATTTTGTCCAGTGTAATTCCAGGGACAAGGGAAAGGCAGCCAGAGACAACTGCGATGCCAGCTGTATCGGATGCAGCAAATGCGCTAAGACCTGTGAGCAGGGAGCCATTACCGTAGAGAACTTCCTGGCCCATATTGATCCGGAAAAATGTATCAACTGCGGGAAATGCGCGGAGGTCTGCCCCAGGGGCATTATCCGGAGAAGGCTGGCCAGAAAGAACTGACAGAATTGACAGGATATGCCGGCGGGAAGACGCTGGCGTCTAGTGGACAAAACGTCAGAAGGTGGGAAAAACTGGAAAATTGAGAGCGGGAGGGAATCTGTGTCCGGACGTGTAGCAAAGTATGGGATGTTGATCGCATTGTCTTTTCTATTTGGCTATATGGAGACATGGATTCCCTTTTCTGTGCTTGTGGGAATCCCGGGGGTAAAGATCGGTCTTGCCAATCTGGTAACCCTGGTGGCGCTGTATCTTTTAAGCGCCCGGGATGCCTTCTGGATTTCCCTGGTGCGCATTGTGCTGACAGGCTTTACCTTCGGCAACCTGTCCATGATGCTCTACAGCCTGGGGGGCGGACTCTTAAGTTTTCTGGTAATGGTGTTGTGCAAAAAAAACACAGGCCTTTCCCAGGTGGGGGTCAGCGTGGCCGGTGGCGTAAGCCACAACTTAGGGCAGCTTCTGGTGGCTATGGCGGTGGTGAAAAACGGGAATCTGATGTATTATTTTCCCGTGCTTTTGCTGGCCGGGACAGTGGCCGGGACAGTGATTGGGATTCTGGGGGGACTTATGCTTAGAAGGCTGCCAGGGCAGAGGGCAGCGTGAAGCTGGCCTGGCCTGAGAGAAAAGAATGAAAAGAGAAGTGGAGAAGGGAAGACGGTATGTATACAAGAAGGGACAGCTCCAGACAGAATAAAAAAGAGCCGTTCATAAAATCAAAGGATATTATCCTGATTGCGGACTGTCTGATTCTGGCTCTTATGAGCATGTTTGTGCGGAAGATGGACGCCCCGCCCCGGACAGACTCCAATATGCAGGTGGTGGTCTATGTGGGGGAGGAGGAGACGGCCCGCTATCCCCTTAACGGAGAGATCACGGCGAAGCTTACAGGCCGGGAGGGGGGGACAAATGATCTGGAGATCCGGGACGGAAAGGCGGATGTGGTATCGGCCTCCTGTCCGGATAAAATCTGTGTGCGTCAGAATCCCATATCCGAAATCGGGGAGACCATTGTCTGTCTGCCAAATCAGGTGATTGTGACGATAGAGGCGGCGGAATAAGAAACCAGAAAGATACAAAGGGGGAAAATGTGATGGATCAGATCTGCGTTGTGGGCATTGCAGGGGGCTCTGCCTCCGGGAAAACCACCATTGTCAATAAGATCAAGGAATATTTCGGGGAGGACATTGCGGTTATCAGTCACGACAGCTACTATAAGGCCCATGACGAGCTGCCCTATGAGGAGCGGTGCAGGCTGAATTACGACCATCCGGAGGCCTTTGACACAGGCCGTATGGTGGAGGATGTGAAGAAGCTTAAAGAGGGCTTCGGCGTGGATGTGCCCGTGTACGATTTTTCCATTCACAACCGGGTAAATATGACCCTGCGGCTGGAACCAAAGAGCGTGGTGATTGTGGAAGGAATACTGATTCTGGAGTCACGGGAGCTGCGGGAGCTGATGGATATCAGGGTGTTTGTGGATACAGACGCCGATGAGCGCCTGATGCGGCGTTTGAAGCGGGATATGGTGGAGCGGGCCAGAAGTGTGGAATCCGTGCTGAACCAGTATGCCCAGACCGTGAAACCCATGCATGAGCAGTTTGTGGAGCCCTCCAAGAAATACGCGGATATTATTATTCCAAGGGGCGGTGAAAACAGTACGGGCATCTACATCTTACAGGAGCATTTAAAGCTATGGATTGGTCAGTAATAGGGGAATGGCTGAAACGGACTACCATAAACCGGCTGTTTCTTCTGGTGCGGTGGTTTCTCATGGCCGTTGCTACGGGGATTATTCTGGGAGCTGTGGGAGCCGCGTTTGCCAGAAGCATTGTGTGGGTTACGTCTTTCCGGCGGGAGAATCCTGCTATTCTCTACGGGCTGCCGCTGGCAGGCATTGTAATTGTATTTTTCTATCATTTTGAGAGAAAGGACGCCAGGAGCAGCACAAACCTGGTGCTGGACGCCATTCATGCGGAGCGGAAAATCCCCCTGCTTACGGCGCCGCTGATCTTTTCCGGAACCATTTTATCCCACCTTTTTGGGGCGTCGGCGGGCAGGGAGGGAGCGGCCCTGCAGCTGGGCGGAAGCATCGGCCAGCTTCTGGGGGAAACCTTTCATCTGGATGAGGCGGATCAGCGGGTGGTGATTATGTGCGGCATGAGCGCGGCTTTTGCGGCGCTTTTTGGGACGCCTCTTGCAGCCACGATTTTTCCCATGGAGGTGGTCAGCGTGGGGATAATGCACTACGCGGCCCTGGTTCCCTGCGCCCTGGCGGCTCTGACAGCCTCCATGACGGCTTCCTGTCTGGGCGTGGGGGCAGAGGTGTTTTCCCTGGGGCTGCTTCCGGCCTTCAGCGTGGACATGGCAATCCGCGTTATCCTGCTGGCTGTTCTGTGCGCGGCTGTGAGCATTCTTTTCTGTGTGGCTGTCCATGGGACAGAGCACGGACTTATACGGGCGTTTCCCAACCCCTATCTGCGTGCGGTGGCGGCCGGGACGGCCCTGGTGCTTCTGACAAAGCTCCTTGGAACCACGGATTATCTGGGGGCGGGCATGGATATCATGGGGGGATATATAAAGAACGGGGCGCCTGCCCAGGCCTTTCTCCTGAAAATGATTTTCACGGCAATCAGTCTGGGCGGGGGCTTTAAGGGAGGAGAGATTGTCCCGACGCTTTTTGTGGGAGCGGCTTTCGGATGTCTGGCCGGAGGGATTCTTGGGATTCCCACAGCCCTGGCGGCGGCCTGCGGCATGGCGGCGGTGTTCTGCGGCGTGACCAACTGTCCCATCTCCACCCTGCTTATAAGCTTTGAGCTTTTCGGGTTTGACGGGGCGCCTTTTTACCTGCTGGCTGTGGGCATCAGCTATATGCAGTCCGGGTATTTTGGTCTTTACCACAGCCAGCGGATTGTTTACGCAAAGGACAAAACGCAGTTTATCAACCGGAACACAAAGGAGTAGGCAGACGGTATCCGGTTTATTTCATAAAGCTTCTGGCCATTTGGACCATCTGTTCCATGCGGGCAATCTCCTCCTGGGATTTCCCCTGCTTCATGCTCTCAAAAATGGCGTTAAATTCGTCCTCGGACATGGGTTTGTCACTCTTCTTGACAGAAGAGAGAATTTTCTGTAATTCCTGGGGATTCATGGCATCATTTCCTTTCGAAGAAAAATTGGGGGGAGGAGCTTTGAATTCGCCGCCCGGCGGCCCCATCTCCTGTATCAGATTGGAATAGGTCATATAGGTTTCCAGCATTTCCAGAAGGCGGAGGATGGAATCCACCTTGTTATTGATCTCGCTGCACTTCGCTTTAACCTCATAGAGGACCTGAAAGGGCTCTTCCTTTGGCATAGGCAGCAATCCCCCTTTTTACTTTTTTAAAATATATGTGCGAAATCCCGGAATATGCATATTCTGGTATTAGATGCAGAATATAAAACAGGAGGTTGGCTTATGGAGCGGCTTGTGATAGAAGAGGATACCATATATGAGATTGACGAGGAGTGCCTCTGCCAGAAGGAGGAACAGGAGTCACAGGAGGAGCCAGAAGAAGAGAGAGGACCGGCGTGAGGGCGCCGGTTCTTTTTGCGGTGTGCGCCGGGATTCGGAAACAGAAAAGGCCGCCCACAGGCAGCCTTTTCCTTACTTCCTTTGGGGAAGTCAGCGTTTTCCGGAGTGTGGGATGAAATTAGCATCCGCATCCTCCGCCGAAGCCGTTGCCGCAGAAGAGCAGCAGAAGGATAATCCAGCAGCAGTCCATGCCGCCGCCACAGCCGCCGCCGCAGCCGCCGTTACCGCCGCCAAAGCCGTTGCCGCCGCCACAGCAGCAGGACAGAAGCAGGATGATCCACAGCCAGGAACAGCTGTTGCCTCCGAATCCCATGCCGCCTTCGTTGCATCCGCATCCACAGTTTGTAGCAGTTAAATCACTCATAAAAAATGCCTCCAAATATTTTTTATACACTTCATACTATGTGGAATACAGATTTGTGTGAATGGTGTTTCCGCAAATCTGGGAAAAATATCCTTGTCCATTCTCCGCCCCCAGGTTATAATAATTACAAAGGAGGTGCTGATATGCCTGCAACCTATGCCCACTATGTATTTGGAAAAAAAGTATATAAAAAGCTGCCCTCATCCGTGAAACAGATCATCCGTGAAAACAGGGAAGCCTATCTCATTGGCCTTCACGGCCCGGATCTTCTGTTTTATTACCGGCCTGTGTGGAAAAACCCCATCAACCAGCAGGGGGGCCGTATGCACCGGGAGCTGGCGTCGGATTTTTTTGAGAAGAGCCGCCATGTCTACCAGGACAGGCCAGATGATGTGCTTCTTTCCTATTTGCTGGGATTTATCTGCCATTTTGCCCTGGACAGCGCGTGTCATCCCTATATTGCAGATTATATGGAGGCCCGGGGGGTCAGCCATTCAGATATAGAGACGGAGCTGGACCGGGCCTTGCTGGAAAAGGACGGAAAGAATCCGGTGCTTTCTGACTACACCCGCCATCTGCGCCGGGATCTGGATACGGAGGAAGCTATCGCCTCCGTTCTTCAAGTGACGCCGGAACAGGTGGACAGAAGTATTCTGGGGTTTCGCTGGATGATCCGCTTTTTCCAGTGCCCCCACAGGGGAAAAGAGAGGGCGGCGGGATTTCTCTGCACGGTTTTGGGGAAACATGACTTTGTAAAGGGCCTTTTTATGACCGGCCGGGAAAATGCCGCCTGCCGGGATGCCAGGGAATTTCTGGAAAACAGGCTGGGGGAGGCTGTGGACACGGCGGTAAAGCTGATTCTGGAATACTACAGGAAAATAGACGGCTGCCAGGCGCTGTCTGCGAGCTTTGAGCGGGATTTTGAATGATGCCGGGAAAGGAAGAAAATCAATGAATAAACTGACTGCATTGGAAAAGAAATGGGTGCTGTATGACGTGGGAAATTCGGCCTTTGTGCTGCTGGCCGCCACGATTATCCCCATTTATTATAAGAACCTGGCCTCGTCTGCGGGAATTTCCGGGGCGGATTCCACGGCGTATCTGGGCTATGCCACATCCCTGGTAACGATTATCGTGGCTGTGCTGGGGCCGGTGCTTGGTACTCTGGCGGATACAAAGGGCTTTAAAAAGCCGATGTTTACCTTTTTCCTTATGATGGGAGTTATCGGCTGCGCTGGCCTGGCCGTGCCGAAAACCTGGCTCTTGTTCCTGGCTGTCTTTGTGGTGGCAAAGGTGGGCTTAAATTCCAGTTTTATTTTTTACGACGCCATGTTAAATGATGTGACCACGGATGAACGGATGGACCTGGTGTCCGCACAAGGGTATGCCTGGGGGTATATCGGAAGCTGCATTCCCTTTGTGTTCAGCCTGGTGTTTGTGCTGTTTTCGGAGAGTATCGGCATATCCATGGAGGCGGCCATGATGCTGGCCTTTTTCATCAATGCCCTGTGGTGGCTTCTGGTGACGCTGCCTCTTTTGAAGAGCTACCAGCAGAAATATTATGTGGAGCTGTCTAAGCATCCTCTGCGGGACAGCTTTGGAAGGCTTGGACGCGTCTTTGGGGAAATCCGCGGCCAGGCCCATATTTTCTATTTTCTTCTGGCCTTTTTCTTCTATATCGACGGGGTATACACGATTATTGATATGGCCACCTCCTACGGGAAGGATGTGGGCATCAGCGATACAAACCTGCTGCTTGCGCTGCTTCTGACCCAGATAGTAGCTTTCCCCTGTTCCATTTTGTTTGGCAGGCTGTCCGCGAAGGTTACTAATGTGCGGCTGATTCAGATTTCCATTCTGGGATATTTTGCCATTGTGCTTTTTGCCCTGCAGCTTGACAAGACCTGGGAATTCTGGTTTCTGGCAGTCTGCGTGGCCGTGTTCCAGGGAGGCATCCAGTCTCTGTCCCGCTCCTATTATTCCCGGATTATCCCCAAGGAAAAATCCACGGAATACTTTGGGTTTTTCGATATTTTCGGAAAGGGGGCTGCTTTTTCCGGTACCCTGCTGATGGGGATTTCCACCCAGCTTTTCAATACCTCCAAGGCGGGGGTGGCTATGCTGGGAGTGATGTTCCTGCTGGGATTCTTTTTGTTCCGGGTGGCAGTGAGGGAGGGAGAGAAGAAAATCCATTTCTAAAGTGAATCCTAAGTTTCATATCAAATCTCCCTTCACCCGCATACTATAAGGAAAAGAACAAATTGGTGACATGGTGATATGAACCGTGTAAGACAACAGCTCGGAGCCTCCTACGCTTATGAGAGGGGCCTGTTTGGGGAGGGGATCGGCGTGGCCGTGCTGGATTCGGGTATTGCAGCCGACCATCCGGATCTCAAGGGAAGGGTAGTCTATGCCAGGAGCTTCGGCTCCCGGGCGGACACACGGGATGAATGCGGGCACGGCACGCATATCAGCGGAATTATCGGAGGAAACGGAACGGCGTCCGGTGGAAGATATCAGGGTCTTGCACCGCGGTGCCATTTTTTATCCCTGAAGGTACTGGACAGAAAAGGAAATGGGGGAGCGGGGAATGTAATCGACGCCCTCCACTGGATTATGGAGCACGGGGCAGAATACCAGGTGCGGATTGTCAATATTTCCATGGGGGGAACCATACAGGGGGTGGAGGCCCAGGAGCTGCTGCGGGCCGTGGAGGAAACCTGGAACGCGGGTTTTGTGGTATGCGCTGCGGCGGGGAACCAGGGGCCCGGGCGGCAAAGCATCACCGTGCCGGGAACCAGCCGGAAAATTATTACCGTGGGCTCCAGCGACGATCAGGAGCCGGTGCAGATGGCCGGGAAAAAACGGGTGAATTATTCGGGGAGAGGCCCCACGGGAGCCTGCGTCTGTAAGCCGGACGTCATAGCCCCCGGCTCCTATGTGGTCTCCTGCAACGCCAGATGGAGGATAAAGGGGCAGAACGGATACTGCGTCAAGTCCGGCACATCCATGGCCACGCCGGTAGTCAGCGGCGCCCTGGCGCTTTTGCTGGGCCAGCGCCCCCGTCTCACCAGCAAAGAGGTGAAGCTTCAGCTCTCCCGCACCTGTAAGGATATGGGATTTCCCAAAAACCAGCAGGGCTGGGGGAGAATAGAAATCCCGTCCCTTTTGGGAAAATAGTCAGGATTCAGAGGGAGAGGACGCAGACCGGATTTTTGCGGATTCCTCCTCCGTTACTTTTTTGTCCCAGAAAATTCCCACCGTCACAAGGAGAATACCCCCCAGCTTTATAAGTGTAAAATTCTGGAAAACCATTACGTCAAAGAGAATACCCGCCAGAAGCTGCCCCACCAGAAGCAGGATGGTGGATTGGAATACCTTCATTTTATCCAGGCACACAAGACTTAAGACAAAGGCGATGACGCCGAAAGCCCCGCCTGCGTACAGATAAGGGGGAGCCTCCGTGTAAGCCCCCAGGTTTACCTGGAAGCCGGAAGTAAATAACAGCATGACAAGGGCCAGAATACTGGCCACTACATAGTTTACCAGGGAGCCATTCCAGGTGCCAAGCTCCTGGGTGGCCCGGTAATTAATCATCTTGGAAATCACGGTGGCGCAGCCATACAAAAACGCAATCAATATAACAAATACCATAAAAAACTCCTATTTCAAGTGACGCGAACGCCTGTCCGAAGCCCCGGATTCCCGGGACGCCCTGTCCAGGCATTTGCCGGTTTCAGGCCAGATTCAGCAGCAGGATTCCTGCCAGAATCAGCATAAAGCAGGGGATGCGCCGGGCGCTGAAGGGAACCTTTGGCACATGGAACATTCCGTAATGGTCGATCACGGCGGAGATCACAAGCTGGCCGGCTACGGACAGGCAGGTGGTGACGGCAGCCCCCAGGACGCCTACGCACCAGCTGCTGACAGAGACCAGCAGCACGCCGAAAAATCCGGCGGAATAAAGATACCATGGCATGCCCCGCAAAGTAATCCGTTTGCGGACAAACAACATGATATAGAATACCAGCAAAAGACCTCCGGAGGCATGAACTACAAGGCTGACGCCAAAAAGCCCGATGGTATCGGACAAAAGGCCGTTGAAGGCCATCATGGCGGACTGCAGCATTCCGGCAATAAGCACAAGGAGAGAATACACGAAAAAAGCGCTCCTTTCCGGCGTCCGCATGCTTTACCTGCGGCCTGGAAGGACACATGTCCTGCCCTGTGCCGGCAAAGGGTACGGAGCCTTATACATAGTTGGGGCAGACGCCTGGAAACAGAGAATTTTCCGGGTGTCCGGCCAGTTAACGCCACTCTAGCGAAAAACGGAAAAATAGTCAATACACGAAAGGAAAATAAAGCATTTATATGAGAAATCTCATGTTTTTACAGCTGGTGCAAAAGTTTGTCAAAAAGAACCAAAATGTTGTTGAATTTTTTGGAAGGAATAAGAAAAATTGTAGAAATTCTTTTTGTTTTGTGGTATACTCCCATTATTAAGACAGAGCTTTCAGAGCTTGGAAAGAGAGGATTGTTATGTCAACGCCACACAACATGGCAAAAATGGGAGACATTGCCGAGACTGTATTGCTGCCAGGGGATCCCCTCCGGGCAAAATTTATTGCAGAAAATTTTCTCACAGACGTTGTGCAGTTTAATTCCGTGCGGAATATGCTTGGATTTACGGGAACCTACGAGGGAAAAAAGGTATCCGTCATGGGCACGGGAATGGGATGCGCTTCCATTGGAATTTATTCTTATGAACTGATTCATATGTACGGGGTGAAAAACCTAATTCGTATCGGCTCCTGCGGCGCCATGCATCCGTCGGCAAAAATGGGAGACATTGTGATGGCCGCAGGGGCCAGCACAGACACCAACTACGCCCACCAGTACCAGCTTCCGGGCAGCTTTTCCGCTTCGGCCACCTTTGATCTTCTGCGGAAGGCCGTGGAGGAGGCAGAGAAGAATAACTTCCCCTATGTGGTGGGAAATGTGCTCTCCTCCGATATTTTCTATACGGAGACAGAGGAGTGGAGATCCTGGGCTAAGATGGGCGTACTGGCCGCCGAGATGGAAAGCTTCGCCCTCTACTGTAACGCAGCCCGGGCAGGAGTGAACGCCCTGGCCATCTTCACGGTGTCCGACTCCATGATTTCCAAGGAAGAGATGTCTGCAGAAGAAAGACAGACAGGCTTTACCAATATGATGAAGGTGGCTCTGGGAGTAGCGGCCCGCCTATGAAGAGAGCATGGGAAATCGCAGGGGAACTGTACTGGAACGCAAAACCCGTGATCCGTTCCGAGGAGGAGCAGACCTGGACGGCAAATCTGGAAACCACACGGTTTTATGACCAGATCCTGAGCCTGGACTGGGGCAGCAACGTGCCCGGCTCCGGCGCGCCGGAGTGTATTATGGCGGCCTCCATACAGGCCCTGGAAAACCGGGGATACCGGGTCAGTGACCGGGGATATGCGCTTTTGGAGGAGGGACTTAAAGTCCACAAAAAAGGCGACTATGTAAGACTTCATGAAATTTCCGCAGAGCTTCGCCATGAGCTGGCCCAGGCGGAAAAGGACACGGCTTCCGGCTACTGGAATTACAAGTTTTACGATTCTTTTGAAGAATATGAAAAGGCGGTCCGCTTTCCGGAGAAAAAGCCGGTGGATATATCCGCCCCGGATTTTAAGGACAAGCTGAAAGGGGCCTGGCTGTCCCAGATGATCGGCGGCGCCATGGGCACCATGGTGGAGGGCTACACCTCAGAAAACCTTTACGAGGCTTTCGGGGAGGTTGGGGATTATCTCAGGGAGCCCAATACCTACAACGACGATATTACCTATGAGCTGGCATTTCTGGAAGCGTTTTCCAGATACGGATACAAAGTTACCTCAAAGGAGATCGCCCTGGCCTGGGCAGGCTATATTCCCTGCGGCTGGTCTGCGGAGGAGATTGCCATACGCAACATCAAAAACGGTGTCTTTCCGCCAGAGAGCGCCACATACCGGAATCCTTTCAGCGAGTGGATCGGCGCCCAGATGAAGGGCGGCATCTGCGGCATGGCGGCCCCGGGGGACGCTCATATGGCGGCGAAATTAGCCTGGGCGGACGGCGAGGTGGCCCACGCAAACAACGGGATCCTGGGGGAGGTATTTAACGCCGTGCTGACGGCTCTGGCCTTTACTGGAGGGGATACCCGAAGCCTGGTGAGACAGGCCATCGCGCTTATCCCGGAAGACAGCGAGTACTACTCCGTAGTGTCCTTTGCCTGGGACTGCTGTGAAAAATATGACGACTGGCATCTGGCCCTTAAGGACTGCCAGGAAAAGTATAAGACCTACAACTGGATTCACGCCTATCCCAACGCCTGCTGTGAAGTCATCGCGCTTTACTATGGGAACGGCGATTACAGCAGGACCCTCCACATCGTGACCATGTGCGGCGTGGATGTAGACTGTAACGCAGGCATGATTATGCCAGTACTGGCAATCCAACAGGGAATGTGTATCATTCCAGAGAAGCTGATTCATCCGGCATTTTCCGAACTTATCACCTATATGCGGGGTATGCGGAAGATCACCCTGGAGGAATTGGTGGACGATACTTTCAATAGCATTTCAAATGCAAAAAAACAAGAGGAGGAAGTCTAATATGAAAAAAGTATTAGCACTGCTGCTGGCCATGACCATGGCGTTTTCGCTGACGGCCTGCGGCGCAAAAGAAGAAGGAAATCCGGCCCCGGCAGAAGGCGGAGAGGGTACGGAGGCTCCTGCTGAGGCAGAGGGCGGAGATGAGGCCGCGCCTGCTGGCAAGGGCTACAAGGCCGCGCTTCTGTTAAACGGAAACCTGGGCGACAAGTCCTTCTACGATTCCGCAAATGCGGGTCTCACCAGACTGAAAGAGGAGCTGGGAGCAGACGTCTTTGATTTCAAGGTAGAGCAGATGGGCGGAACGGATCAGGATCAGCCCAAATGGGAGCCCACCCTTCTGGATTACTGCGACTCCGGCGAGTATGACGTAATCATCATGGGAACCTGGCAGATGGCCGATCCCCTGGCAAAGGCAGCCGCCGAGTACCCGGATCAGAAGTTCATGTTCTTCGACGAGCAGTTTGACTTTGCAGGAAACGGGGATCCCCAGAATATCTACAACATTCTCTACAAGCAGAATGAGGTATCCTACCTGATCGGAGCGGCTGCGGCCATGATGACCACCGACGCTTCCATTGAAGGCATTGATCCCGCCACCAAGAAGATCGGCTTCCTGGGCGGCATGGACAACGCGGTTATCAACGACTTCTTAAAGGGATATGAGCAGGGCGCTCATGATATTGACCCCGACATTGAGGTTGTAACGGCATGGGTTGGCGATTTCGTAAACTCCGCAACAGGTAAGGAGCTGGCTCTGGCACAGTACCAGAACGGCGTGGACGTTGGATACAATGTGGCAGGAAATGCAGGTCTTGGACAGATCGAGGCAGCAGGCGACACCGGTCTTTACGCTTTTGGCGTAGACTCTGACCAGGCGGCTCTGCTTCCCGACTATGCGGACAGGATTCCTACCTCTGCCCTTAAGAATGTAGGAAACTCCCTGTACCGTGCCATCAAGCTTGACCTGGAAGGCCAGCTGACCTATGGCACCACCGAGGTTCTGGGCTTTGCAGAGGGCGGCGTGGAGATCGTGAAGGACGCGCACTATGAGGAGATGCTTCCCGAGAACATCCGCACCAAACTGGAAGAGCTGGAGAAGGATATCATCGATGGAAAGATCGTTGTAGATACGGCTATCGAGAGATAAAAAAGAAATGAAATGCTAAAGGGATGGATATCCTGCCGTTTGGCAGGATATCTGTCTTAAAAGACCTTCCATGGGGGAGAAAGACTGGGAGAAGGACAGGTGACTTGCTTGGAAAAAAATATTATTTTGCAGATGAATCACATTATGAAGATCTATTCCAACGGTGTGGTCGCCAACGAGGATGTGAGCATTGAGCTGGAAAAAGGCGAAATCCATGCTCTGTTAGGCGAAAACGGCGCTGGAAAAAGTACGCTGATGAAGGTGCTGTTCGGAATCGAGAGCCCGGATGAGGGGCAGATTGTATTAAATGGACAGGAAACCACCATCAAGTCCCCCCAGGACGCCATCAGCAAGGGAATCGGTATGGTGCATCAGCACTTTATGCTGGTGCCGTCGCTGACGGTTGCGGAAAATATCATTCTGGGTGTGGAGCCGAAGAAAAAAGGCGTATTCATCGATATGGACAAGGCAGTCTTTGCAGCGGAGGAGATTGCGAAGAAGTATAATTTTGATATTGATGTAAAAGAAAAGGTAGAAGAGATTCCTGTGGGAATCAAGCAGAAGGTGGAGATCTTAAAAGCCCTCTACAGAGGCGCAGACATCCTTATCCTGGATGAGCCCACCGCCGTGTTGACGCCCCAGGAGACGGATGAACTGTTTGTACAGCTGAAAAAGCTGAAAGACAATGGGCACACCATTATTTTTATTTCCCATAAGCTGGACGAGATCAAAAAGATCTGTGACCGGGCTACGATTATGCGAAGCGGCAAGAGCATGGGAACCTATGAGGTAAAGGATATTACCACAGAGGATATGTCCCGTCTGATGGTGGGCAGGGATGTAATACTGACGTTTGAAAAAGAACCGGCCAAGCCTTCCAAAGTGCTTCTGAAGGTGCGGAATCTGTCTGTAAACAACGGACAGGGCGTGCTGAAGGTAGACGACCTTTCCTTTGACCTGCGGGGGGGAGAGATCCTGGGAATCGCAGGCGTAGAGGGGAACGGCCAGACAGAGCTTATAGATTCCCTGACCGGATTGAATAAGAGCTATAGAGGAAAAATCTACATTAAGGATACGGATATTGAGAAGAGCAGTATCAAGGGGATCCGCGATCTGAAGCTGGGCCATATTCCCGAGGACCGCATGACCAGCGGATGCGCGGGAAATTTAGGGATTCTGGAAAACCTCTTCTCCAATCAGTATAACGACCCGGAATATTCCGGGAAAATGCTTCTGAAAACGAAGAGGATTCAGGAGCGTTCCAATGAGCTTATCAAGGAATACCTGGTGAAATGTAAATCCTTCCGCCAGAATGTAGGCATGCTCTCCGGAGGAAATATCCAGAAGGTGATTGTGGCCAGGGAGTTTTCCACAAGCCCGGATATCATCATTGCCAACCAGCCCACCCGGGGTGTGGACGTGGGAGCCGCGGAATTTATCCGGAGGAGGCTGCTGGAGTTTCGGGACGCTGGCTGCGCCGTACTTTTGATTTCCGCGGACTTAAACGAGGTCTTTTCCTTAAGCGACCGTCTGGCAGCTATGTACAAGGGAAAGTTTGCCGGTATGTTTACGGATGTATCTGCTGTGACCGAGGAAGAGCTGGGTCAGTATATGCTGGGCTTAAAGCACCAGGAAGAACAGGAGGGCATGATCTATGAATAATGCAAAACGTTTTGATCTGCTGCGCATGCTTTTTGCCATACTGGTGGCGTTGCTGATTTCCTTTGTGCTTATTTTCTTTATCAGCGAAGAGCCCTTGACGGCGATCTTTACCCTGATAACCGGGCCTTTCCGCAGCAAGCGGAATCTGGGAAATGTGGTGGAGTCCATGATTCCCCTGATTTTTACAGGTACGGGCGTCTGTATTATGTTCTCCGCAAACCAGATCAACCTGGCTACAGACGGCGGCTTCCATCTGGGGGGCCTTGTGGCGGCGTTTGTGGTGCTGAAGTTCGGACTGCCCGGAGGACTCAGCCCCATTGTGGCGCTGTTTCTGGCAGCCACGGCCGGCGCGATGTTCTGTACCATTCCCGCGCTGATGAAGGTAAAGACAAGCTCCCCGGAGCTGGTGTCGTCACTGATGCTGAATTATATATCCCAGTGGTTCTGCACCTTTATCCTGATGCATTTCCTGCAGGATCCAAGCGTGGGCTCAGCATCCCATAAACTTCCGGAGAACTCTGCGCTTCCCGTTATTGTGGGAGGAACCAATATCCATGTGGGGCTTATCATCGCCCTTGTGGTGGCGGTTCTGGGCTATGTGTTCCTGTATAAGACGAAAACCGGATACGAGCTGCGCCTTACGGGTGAAAATGAGGCTTTTGCCCGCTATTCCGGCATCAATATCGTGAAGGTAATCCTGGTATCCCAGATGGTTGGCGGCATCATTGCAGGCCTGGGGGGCGGCGTGGAGCTTTTAGGGCCCATCTATCCCCGGTTTTCCTGGATGGCTCTTCTGGGTTACGGCTGGGATGCCATTATCATCTGTACCCTGGCAAAGAAGAACCCGCTGTATACGCCTCTGGCAGCTTTGTTCCTGGCGTATCTTCGTACCGGCGCTTCCATTATGGCCCGCTACACGGATGTAACGCTGGAGATTGTGCAGATTACCCAGGGCATTATCATTATGCTGGTGGTGGCGGAACAGTTCTTAAGCGGCATGAAGCACCGCATGATTGCAAAGGAAGCGCGGGCTTCCTTAAAAGAAGAGGAGGTGGCCTAAATGTTAGAGAGTTTACTGTCTCCCGAGTTCTTTAACGCCATACTGCGTGCGACCACGCCTATTTTATTTGCTGCCCTGGCGTCCTCCGTGGCGTCCAAGGCCGGTATTACAAACATGGCTCTGGAGGGCATTATGCTGTTTTCCGCCCTTTTTGGCGTAATTTTCTCCGCCATGACCGGAAACTTTTTCACAGGATTGTTACTGACCATGGTGATCGGCGGCCTTATCGGATGGTTTCTGGCCTTCTTTGTACTGAATCTTAAGACGGACGAGATTCTGGCGGCCGTGGCCATTAACCTGATAGCCACAGGCGGAACCGTGCTTCTTATGCTGGCAGTGTCCGGCGACCGGGGTTCCTCCACATCCATAGCCAGCTTTTCCGCGCCGCGGATTGTGATTCCGCTCATTGATAAGATTCCTTTCCTGGGAGAGATTATCTCCGGGCAGAATCTGATGACCTACCTGGCTATTCTGGCAGTAATCATCATGCACCTCTTTATGTATAAGACCCCCCTGGGACTGAAGATCCGGGCGGTAGGAGAGAATAAGAACGCTGCGGAGTCCGTAGGTATCAGCTCCCGGAAGATTCAGTACATTGCCTTGATTTTAAGCGGTGTGCTGGCCAGCATGGGCGGGTTCTTCATGTCTGGCGGATACATGAACATGTTCACCAAGGACATGTCCGCAGGACGGGGCTACATTGCCCTGGCCGCCAGCGCCATGGGTGGAAATACCCCCATTGGAGCCTCCCTGGTATCCCTCCTCTTCGGAGCGGCCCAGGCTTTGGCCAATATGATGCAGCTCACGGATATCCCCCACGAGCTCATCCAGATGATCCCGTATCTCACTACCCTTATCGGCCTTGGCGTCTACAGCTATTCCAACATGAAGCGCAGGCAGAAGCTGGCCGGAAAGTAAATAACATGGAACTATAACAGGAGGTTTTTATGAAACGTAAAATCTGGATTGACTGCGATCCTGGTATTGACGACGCCGTGGCTATCGCCGTTGCCATTGCCCACAGGGAGGAGCTGGACATTCTCGGTATCAGTTCTGTGGCGGGAAACCAGACCATTGACAGAACCACAGGGAATGCCCTTAAGCTTACAAGCTTTCTGGGGGCTATGGATATTCCCGTGGCCCGGGGGTCTGCCTGCCCCCTGACCCGGGAGGTAGTGCCCGCGCCGGAGGTGCATGGGGCTACCGGGCTTGGAGACTGCCGTTTGCCGGAAACGGAGAAAAAGCCGGTTCCGGAACCGGGCGTTGCCTATATGGCAAAGGTACTTCTCGCACTGCCAGAGGGAGAGCAGGCAACCCTGGTTCCCTTAGGACCGCTTACCAACATCGCCCTGCTGTTTAGGGTATTCCCGGAGGTAAAGGAAAAGATTAAGGAGATCTGCCTTATGGGAGGCGCGGCTGTTGGCGGAAACGTGACGCCCACCGGCGAATTTAACATCTGGCAGGATCCCGAAGCGGCGAAGATTGTCTATTCCTCCGGCCTTCCTATTATTATGTGCGGCCTGGATGTAACCCAGAGCTGCGGCTTTACCAGGGAGCATGTAAGGCAGCTTAAGGAGAGCGCCCAGGACGTGGCAAGGGCTTACGGGGAGATGGAGGATTTCAGCTTTAACAAGACCGTATACAGGGAACGGGAAGTGGTGGCTGTCCACGACGCCGTAACCATCACCTACCTGCTTCACCCGGAATGGTTTGAGGGCCGGAAGATGCAGGTGGAGATCGACTGTTCCGAGGGCCACAACCGGGGCATGACCGTTTGCGACCACAGACGTCCCCCAAGGGAAGAGGACAAGGTGCTGGTGCTTTTAAAAGCGGATGTGGAGAAAGTGCAGGCCTTCTGGATGGAGGCGCTGCTGGGATTTGTCTCTTAAAGAGCAGGAAAAAGAATACTTGTATTTGTATAAAGACAGACTTGATTTTGGGAGGGGCTTTTTAGCCCCTCCCATTTTTTTATTAATTTCCAATAAAAAAGAATTGACAATAAAGAATACAGCTGTATAATTGTAGTATAGCTGGACAGGTAAAGGGCCGGCGGAAAGGAGGAAGCTATGAAAAACCTGAAACAGAAATTAAGGGACAGGGAAGAGATCTGCGGAATGCATGTCTGTCTTACGGAGCCGTGTATCAGTGAGCTTTGCGCAGGACTGGGATATGATTTTCTGTGGATCGATACGGAGCACACGGCCATAGACTACCAGAATCTGCTCTATCATCTGATGGGAGCCAGGGCAGGGGGGACGGAAACCCTTGTCCGCATCCCATGGAATGATCCGATTATGGCAAAACGCGTATTGGAGATGGGACCTGCGGGAATTATTATTCCTACGGTTAATACGCCGGAGGAACTGGACCGTGCCATGAAAGCCACCCTGTATCCGCCTTACGGGAACCGCGGGTTTGGGCCGCTGCGCGCAGTCCGGTACGGCCTGGAGGACACAGACGCTTACATCGAGGCAACACGGGATGAGATGGTGCGCTGTGTACAGATTGAGTCAGAACAGGCAGTGAAAAATTTGCGGGAAATGGCCCGGAATCCGTATGTGGACTGCTTTGTGTTCGGGCCGTGTGATTTATCGGGCTCCATTGGAAAGCTGAACCATGTATTTGAGAAACAGACCAGCAGCTTAATAGATGAGGCTGTGGCGATTCTGAAGGAAGCCGGAAAATCCATTGGCGTATCTACGGGCAGCAGTGATAAGGAAGTGATTTCCTATTGGCACGAAAAGGGAATTAATGTATTATCAGCAGGGTCAGACTATGTACACATTATGGAAGGGGCACAAAGAGAGCTGGCAATGATGCGCAATATTCAATGTGTGAAATGAGTTTTAGAACGAAAAACCAGATGACCAAAAAGGAGGAACAAAGCTATGAAAAAGCGGATAATCGCAATGCTGCTGACAATGGCCATGACAATAGGGCTGGCAGCCTGCAAAAATACGGATACGAAAGACAATAGCAATAGCGCCGGGCAGGAATCCCAGGAGACGGAAGAAACAGAAGGCGGGCAGGAGGCAGCAGATCCAGGGACGGTATCTGACCTGGAGCCGGTAAATCTGGTGTTCTCCACCCAGGCATCCGGGGACGTGAATTATGTAAAAGCCATGCATATGATCGCAGATGAGATTTCCGAAAAAACCAACGGGAATTTTACGATGGAGATTCATGAAAACGGAAGTCTGATGACCCAGGAGGGCGAGGTAGATGCCGTTGCCCGGGGTACGCTGGACATGATGTTCAGCTCTCCGTTTCTGATTTCTGACCAGTTGCCGTATCTGACCATGTTTACCGCTGCCTATATTTTCAAGGACGAGCCCCATATGCGGGCCGTTATGGACGGGGAAATCGGCCAGCAGGTGACGGACGATGTGGCGGAGAAACTGAATGTGCGCTGGCTGTCTGCTCTGTATTGCGGTGCGCGTCATCTGGATCTGGTGGATCTGGGAAAAGAGATTAAGAAGCCCGAAGATCTGAACGGGGTAAATTTAAGGATGCCCAACTCCTCCGCATGGTTGTTTATGGGGAAAGCCCTGGGAGCAAACCCCACGCCAATGGCTTATGCCGAGATTTACCAGGGACTGCAGACAGGCGCCATCGAAGGACAGGAAAATCCGCTTCCCACGACCATTTCCCAGAAGTGGTATGAGGTCACAGACCAGATTGTTCTGACAGGCCATGTCATTGAGCCTATGTGCATTGCCATCAATGAAGAAAAATGGCAGTCTTTACCGGAGGAATATAAGGAGATTTTAACAGAGGCTATACGCACGGCCACACTCTGGTGCGACGAGGCGAATATCCAGCAGGAGAAGGAAGCCATCAGTTTTCTTAAGGAGCAGGGTCTGACTATTACAGAGCCGGATCTGGATGCGTTTATGACTTATTCCGAGGACTATTATCTGAATGACGCGGAAATGACGAAAGACTGGGACATGGATCTGTACCAGAAGATTAAAACATTAGAATATTAAGTACATGGCATCTTCCCGCCCAGTGCCCGAAGCCGCCGGTAAGTAAAAATGGCAGACAGAGGGAACCGGAAGGGAAGATGCGTTATTTTAAAGGAGGTGACAGGGTGGCAGGTTTAAAAAAGGGGTTTCGGATTGTAATGGATGTAATTGAACTATATATTCCGGCATGTTGGTTTGTTTTACTGTTTGTAGCGTTCATTCTTCAGATCGTTTCAAGATATCTTTTTAACAATCCCCTGGTCTGGCCCTACGAGCTGGCGCAGATCTCATATGTCTGGGTTATTACGCTGGGCTGCTGTTACGCCCAGCGGACAGATGATAATATTGTGTTTTCTATTGTTTATGAGATGGTGGGAGAGAAGGTACGGCTGGTTTTCCGTATGATACAGGATGTGCTGATTGTCTGTATTCTGGCCTATATGGTGCCGGCTATGGTAGATTTCTATAAATTTTATTTTACCAGGTACAGCACGGTGTTTAAGTTTCCTCTTGGCTTTGTGTATCTTGGTTTTTTTATTTTTCAGATTATTACAATTTGCAGGTATGCAAGAGATTTTGCCGGCTGTATGGGAAAGTGGAGAGGAAAAACGGAGGATGAAACCGGGAATGGAGGTGTGATAAAATGAGTCAGGCCATGACTTTAGCCATATGTCTTCTGGTTGTATGTTTTGTGATACGGATGCCTATCGCCATCGGTATGCTGCTTTCTTCCGGTCTGTATCTGATTCTGACCGGGGCGGACGTAAGCCTTGTGGCAGAAATATTTTCCAGTAAAATGTACAACAACTTTATTCTGCTGGCAGTTCCGCTGTTTATCTTTGCGGCAAATATTATGAATTCCAGCAAGGTGACAGACAAGATTTTTGATTTTGCAAAGGTTCTGGTGGGAAGATGGAAAGGAGGCCTTGGCCATGTAAACGTAATTGCCTCCTTAATTTTTTCCGGTATGACAGGCTCTGCGGTGGCGGACGCCTCGGGCCTTGGGATTATGGAGATTGAGACCATGCGCAAGGAGGGATATGACGACGGCTTCAGCGCCGCCATAACGGCAAGTTCGGCGGTTATAGGGCCCATTTTCCCGCCAAGTATTCCTCTGGTAATCTACGGGGTGATTGCAGGGGCCTCCATCGGCAATCTGTTTCTGGCCGGTATGGTACCGGGAGTGCTTCTTGCCCTTGCGCTGATGATTTATGTGGCAGTGATAGCCCGCAAACGGAATTATCCCACAGGTATCCGGTATACCGCGCAGCAGTTCCTAAGGATGACCTTTAGCGCTATTCCGGCCCTGCTGACCCCGGTTATTCTGCTTATGGGAATTTATACGGGAATTATGACGGCCACGGAAGCGGGAGCTGTAGCGGCTCTTTACGCGCTGCTTATTTCCATACTGGCTTACCGCTCCATGTCCCCTGGGGATTTCTGGGAAGTGCTGAAAAATACTGTGCGTTCCACTGGCCAGATCGGGATTATGCTGGGGGCGGCTTATGTGTTTTCCTATGTGATTGCCATAGAGAAACTTCCGGTTCTGGCGGGAAATCTGATTACCTCTGTGGCAACCAGCCGGGTTACGTTTTTGATTTTTGTGAATATTGCGCTGTTTATTCTGGGAATGCTGCTGGATTCTGCGGTATTGCAGCTGGTGCTGCTTCCTATCCTGTGTCCCATAGCCCAGTCCTATGGCATTGATATGGTACATTTCGGAGTAGTGTTTACCCTGAATACCATGATCGGACTGTGTACGCCGCCTTTTGGAATGCTGCTTTTTATTGTAACCGGCATCAGCGGGGAGAAGATGAAGGTGATTATCCGGGAAATTATGCCCATGGTGGTGGTTATGATCGTGGTGCTTCTGGTGGTTACCTTTATCCCGGATGTGATTCTGTGGCTGCCGCGGCTGTTTGGGAGATAAACAGGACAGCCCTTGAAGCTTTTGACAAATGGGAATAATTATAATAGAATAAATTAAATGGATTTTCATTTTCTTTTTTACCGGGAAATGAGAGGGCGTACAGAAGCAGAATTTGCAAAACGACAGGAAAAGATGGGAAAAAATATGGTAGAGCAGGATTTAAGGGTTACAAAAAAAAGCTTGTATGAGACGGTGGCGGACAGAATCGAAGATATGATACTGGATAATTCGCTGCAGCAGGGAGAGAGGCTTCCAAGCGAGCAGGAGCTGGCGACAAGGTTTGGAATCAGCCGGAATGTTATGAGGGAGTCCCTAAAGCTTCTGAAGGAGCGTCAGCTGATTGTGCAGAAGAATGGGGACGGAACTTATATTGCGAAGCCGGAAAATGACAGCGTGACAGAGGTCTTAAACCGGATGCTGCGATTGAATGACATCGGGTATATGGATATATTTGAGATGCGCTCTTTGCTGGAGCCTTATGCATGCCGTCTGGTAGCCTCCAGAGAAAATATTCCGGACTTAGAGAAGCTGGATTTTTATATCCAGGAGATGGTAAAGACTGAAAATATCTGGGACATGCGGGCGGATTATGATATCCTGTTTCATGTGCAGATTGCAGAGTGGACCGGAAATCCGCTGCTGGTATGCTTTATCAAATCTATGGTAGATCTGTGGAAAACCATTTTGGTGCGGGGAATCCAGATACAGCAGGTAGGACACCAGGACGGAATCGAATTTCACAAGCGGATTCTGGAGTGTCTGCGGGCCAGGGATCCCCAGGCGGCAGAAGAGACTATGCGGGCGCATATTGAAAAATCCAAAAGGCTTTGCTGGGTGGAATAGAAGCGAAAGAGCTTTTGCGGGATTCTTTTTATAAGACGGAAAACGGAACAGCCGGGAATGTCTTTAACCGGTGGGTTCCGTTTTTTGTGGCATAATTAAATTATTATTAGAAATATTTGGAAAAATATTTTGCAGGAAGAAATTCCGGCTTCCGGAGTATGGATTTCCGGGGAAAATTAAGTTGAATTTTCCCCGGAAATTGTTATACTATTTCTAAAGAACCCATTTTCCGGGATACTTTCCCGCAGATCCCGGAGACAGGCTGCTTTTGTCAGATATCAGTCAGACATCAGCTCTGGGAAAACCCAAGTTTCTGAAAAGCTTCTCCGGAGAGCAGGGCCCCGCTGGTTTCCACCACGGCAGCGGCCACACGGTTGGCGTCGGCGATGGCTTCTCCCACAGAAGCCCCCTGTTTTAGGCGGGCGATAACGGCGCCGATATGGGAATCCCCCGCGCCGATGGTGTCAGTCTGCGTGGCCTTTACTCCGTGTACATAGGCGGTTTCGCTGCCCGTGTCATAGTAAGCCCCCTTTTCCCCCAGCGTCACAATGACGGTGTTTTGGGTTTTTCCGTAAAGGGCGCGGGCGGCCTCCTCTATGGTGGACTTCCCGGTGTATTCCAGCGCCTCCGTCTCATTGAGATGAAGAATGGGGGACAGGGTAAAGAGCCGGTCTAAAAGCTCCTTGGAAATCACCTGGATTCTGGGGCCGGGCGCAAAGAAAATCTGGTAGGAGGGGTGCTGTTCCAGGTACTGCACAATATTGACGCCTGTAGGCTCCTCGATCTCCAGGCCACAGATATAGACGCTGTCGATGGAGTCCGCGTCCAAAAGGTCAAACCATTCCGGGTAGAAGCGGTATTCCGCTCCGTGGTAGGAGGCGAAGGTGCGCTCCCCGGAGTCCTCCACAAAGCAGTAGCAGCAGCCGTTTTCCTGAAGGGGCGTGGGAATGGGACTCTGGATGCCCCGTTTTTTCAGCTCTTCCCGGACAAAATGGCCGTAGGTGCCGGTGCCTACCGGGGAAAACAGGATATAGGGAACCTGGAAATGACGGATGGTGTCGGAGGTATTGTAGGCGCAGCCTCCCAGAGACATGGTCTGGTGGCTGACGTGGACATCCTCGCTGGTAACAGGAAGATGGGGAAGCTGGATAATGACATCCACAACGGTGGAACCGATAACAAGTACGTGTTTCATAACATTTATCTCCGTGGTATTTTAGATTGGAAAATATTGGGGATGGCAGGCTCTGGCTGTCTGGTCCGGCAGCTGATGGAGCAGGCCAGAAAGCAGAGGGCTCTTCACTCACGTGGATAGTTTAACATAAGGGAAGGGAAAAGAAAAGTGTACGAAAGCAGAAAACAGAAAAAAATCTTATTGAAAAACGCAAATCTTATTACGGAGTCCGGGGAAACCCTCACAGGGCAGGATCTGGTCATTGCAGAGGGGAAGATTTCGTCCGGGGGAGATTGCGTATTTGATCAGGTCATAGACTGCACGGATTATTATGTAACCCCGGGCCTTACCAACCTCCACTGCCACTGCGCCATGAACCTGTTTAAGGGGATTGCGGAGGATGTGGACGCGGACACCTGGTTTAACGAGAAGATCTGGCCCTATGAGAGCAGGCTGGAGGCGGAGGATGTCTATGTAGGGACAAAGCTTGGCATTGCGGAAATGCTGAACTGTGGCGTAACGGCCTTTGCGGACCATTATTTTGAGGAGGAGGCTGTCCTCCAGGCGGTTCTGGAGCTTGGAATCCGGGTGGATCTTGCGCCTACAGTCTTTGGAAGCGCGCCGGATTTCCCGGAAAGGCTTCGGGCAGTCAGCGATTTCTGTGAGAAAAACCGCCGGGTTTCCGGCCGGGTTTCCCTGCGCATGGGGCCCCACGCCCCCTACACCTGTCCGCCCCCCTTCCTTGAAAAGATCGTGAAGCGGGCGGAGGAACTGAAGCTGGGGCTTCACCTGCATGTGTCCGAGACAAGGGAGCAGGTGGAGCAGAGCCTGCAAAGCTTTGGAAAGACGCCCTTTGCCATGGCGGCGGAGGCAGGGGTATTTGCGTATCCGACGCTGGTGGCCCATGGCCTGTGGATTACTGAGGAGGATTTTAAATACCTGGGGGAGGAGACCTGGTTTGCCTTCTGCCCCAAGACCTACGGGAAGTTTGCCATGGGGACGGATTTTATGTTTCCCAACCGCGGCCGGATTTCCTACGGCTTTGGTACGGACGGAGCGGCCAGCTCCAATACCTTAAATCCCTGTGAGCAGGCCCGCTTTTTTGCCATGCTTGGGAAATACGGTGCGAAAGACCCCTGCGATTACGCGGCCCGGGAGGTGTGGCAGGCGCTGATGAGAGGGCACGGGGCATTCTCCTTTGGAACCGGTAAGCTTACGGAGGGAAGCCCGGCAGACCTGGTGATCTGGGACTTGAAAAAGCCCAATACCTGGCCGGTGTATGACCCGGTCAATTCGATTCTGTACAGCAGCGAACCCTCCAACGTAGCCTACACTATGGTGGACGGCGTGTTCTTGAAAGAACAGGGAAAGCTTGTCTTTGACGAGCAGGCCCTGCTGGAGGAGGGCGCCCGGGTGCAGAGGCGGCTTCTGAAGAGAGGCCAGGGACAGGCCAAGGTGATTTACTGACCGTAAAGAGCAGCAGATGAAATATTGTCTGTGGCCCGTATTGCTCACAAAAGGCCGGAAGGATAAGGAAAAAGGAGAGATGGTTTTATGAAGGTTTTGATGATAAACGGGTGTATACGCGGCACAAAGTCCAGAAGCTGGCAGCTTGCCCAGGCATTTCTTTCCGCTATGGAAGCCCATAAGCCGGAGAGCATACGGCTTAATTATACCCGGCTTGATCTGGCGGACATGGATTTTAAGCCTTTGAAGGGCAGCTTTTTTGAGGAACGCCAGAGGCTTCTGGAGGAGGGCAGCCGGGAGCACCCCCGCTTCTTTTATGCCCGCCAGTTTGCCCAGGCGGACAGGATCCTTCTGGCGGCCCCTTTTTGGGATTTAAGCGTGCCGGCCATTGTGAAGCTGTATATTGAGAATATTTCCCTGGACGGTATCACTTTTGGCTGTAATGACGAGGGCATGTACGGCATGTGCCGGGCAAAGGATTTTACGTTTTTTACCACCCGGGGCGGCGTATACGGAAACGGTCCCCTGGAGCAGGGGGCCCGGTATCTGGAAGCCCTGTGCGGTATGTTTGGAATCCCGGAGTTTCGCTGTATCTGCGCGGAGGGTATTGACGCCAGGCCAGAGGAGACAGACAGGATTATGGGAAAGGCTCTCGCGGAGGCCAGGGAGGCTGGGGAGCATTACTGGGAAGCTTGACATAGTACATTTAAGATACATAGGATTGCTTTTAAAAGACGGATAAAGGGGACGAAAGATGCTGGGGGGAAAGAACAGGCAAAATACAAATCAGAAATATTATGGCATCTGCATTCTTCTGTCCATAGTTATGCTGTGGACAGGGGCGGCACAGGCAAAAGCCGCCCAGATTACCGGGGAGGACGCCGGGAATATCCAAAAGGAATACCAGGCATACCAGGAACGTCTGTCCTCCATTGCATTCCGGGAGGATATTGAGGAAAGCGGGTATGAGATTATGGAGGAGCAGATTTTCCCCATCACGCTGGAATCCTTTGGCCTGGGGGAACTGACCATTATTCCGGCCATAGAGACCTCCCTCAACCGGCTGGCCCTGTTTTTCCTGGACGGGGAGGGGAATGTGGTGTACAGCTATGACCAGCTGGAAGCCAACTGCCGGATCCGGGGAGAGCTTAAGCAGTCTGTAAAGGATGTGGCCGGGATATCGTTTTCGGATGTGAACCGGGACGGACGAAAGGATATTATTATTATCAGCAGGTGCAAAAATACCTCTGGGGAGTATGCGGGAATTCCCTACAAGGTGGGGGACGTGATTTTCCAGGGGGAGGGGTATCTGTACCGGGACTGGCGGATTTCCGATAAGATCAACCGGTTCAGCATGAACAAGAGCACCAACCAGATTCTGTTTTTTGTCCGGGACGGGATTTCCACGGAATTTCTCTATACTTCCACGACCCTGGAGGAGCTTAGGAGAAACGGATTTTCCGTTATGGAGGACCAGTGCTATACCAGGGAATTTGAACGGCTTGGAAGTCTGCAGGTAGTGCCGGGGGTGTTTCGTATGGCCTGGTTTGATTTTTTTCTCATCTATCTGGTAAACGAGCAGGGCGAGATAGTCTGGAGCCTTCAGCCCATGGCGGACTACGACGGCATGTATTCCCTTAAGGGAATCAATGGACGGGACGTGGACGGGGACGGTATGAAGGACCTGGTTGTCCTGGGGCGTTACAGCCGGGAGGGGGAGGACGGAGAGCCGCTGATTGAAAATAAGTGCTCGATTTATTACCAGAGGACAAGCGGTTTTGAGGCGGACACGGAATTTGAGAAGCATTATCAATATACGGAGGAGGACACCATGGAGGACATGATACGGAAAATACGGGAATACTGGGGATGGCAGGTAGAGGAATGATTCGGATATTGATTGTTGACGATGAAAAACCCATATGTGATCTCATCGATATGAACCTGTCGGCGGCCGGATATCACTGCAAGAGCGTCCAGGACGGGCTTACGGCCATAGACCTTATCGAAAAGGAGCCCTTTGATCTCATCCTGCTGGATATTATGCTTCCGGGGGCGGACGGTTTTGATATCATTGAGTATATCAGGCCCTTGAAGGTGCCGGTGATCTTTATCACCGCCAAAGGCGATGTGCGGGACAAGGTAAAGGGGCTAAAGCTGGGAGCCGAGGATTATCTGGTGAAGCCCTTCAATGTGCTGGAGCTCCAGGCCCGGGTGGAGGTGGTGCTGCGCAGGTTCCACAAGACGGAGAGCGTTCTTACGGCCGGGGATGTGACGGTGGACCTGGAGGCCCGCAAGGTCACAAGGGCCGGGCGGCCTGTGGTGCTGACCAACAAGGAGTACGGGCTTTTAGTGCTCTTTATCCAGAATAAAAACGTGGCGCTGTTTAAGGAAACCCTGTATGAGAAAGTCTGGGGAGACGAGTATTTTGCCGACAGCCGCACCCTGGAGCTTCACGTGCAGAGGCTCAGACGCAAGATGGGCTGGGAGAAAAATCTGGTTGCCGTGTACAAGGTGGGATACCGGCTGGAAATCTGACGGGAGACATTATGAAATTTTCCTATAAAATATTGTTGTGCAGTATTATGACCATGGCCATGGCACTGGGGGTCGGCGGATACTTTTTTGTGAACAATGTGTTTGAGGCGTCCATAGAGCGGGAGGTAGGGCAGGCCATGGATGAAAACAGCATCCTGCAGTTTGCCTTTGAGACGGCGGCTCTAAACATTCCCTCCAAATATGATATGCTTCAGAATTCTGCCATAAAGGAGATCGGTTCCAGCCTGGAAAAGGGTGGCCAGGGCACAGGACGGCTTCTCAGGCTGTCTGACGAGAACCGGGAAATCCTGTATGCCAGCGAGGGTTTTGTGGAGGATACGGCCCTGGTGTCCGGCATTGGGGAGCAGACCAGGGCTTACCAGGTGATTTTTGTGGACGGACATTACTATATCCAGACCGGCGCCGTGCTGCATGCCCTGGACAGGGTTCTGTATCTGGAAACCATGCGGAATGTGACGGAGGTGTACGCGGAGCGGGCCAGGGGGTTTGACGTGTACCGGAGGCTGACCCTTGTGCTTCTGGTGTTAAGCTCCGTAGTGCTGTTCTTTTTCTCCTCCTGGATTACCAGGCCTATCAGGCTTCTGACCCAGGCGGCCAGAAAAATGACGGCCGGGGACTACAGCTACCGGGCGGAACAGGTCAGCCATGACGAGATGGGCCAGCTCACCCGGGATTTCAACCATATGGCAGGCGTGCTGGAGGAAAATATCCACCAGCTGGAGGAGGAAGTGCGGGCCAGGGAGGATTTTATAGCGGCCTTTTCCCATGAGCTGAAGACACCGCTCACGGCGGTGATCGGCTATGCGGATATGCTGCGTTCCCGGAAGCTGGATGAGGAGAAGCATTTCCTGTCGGCAAACTATATTTACACGGAGGGGAAGCGTCTGGAGGCCATGTCCTTGCGGCTACTGGATATTATCGTTACCAAGCGGTGGGAGATCGAGCCCCAGGAAGTCCCTGTGGAGGTGTTTTATTCGTATCTCAGGGAGCTCTACGCGGAAAAGAGCGGATCTGATTTTGTCTTTACCTATGAGCCGGGCAGTGTCCGGGCGGAGGTGGATCTTATAAAGAGCGTGCTCCTTAATCTGGTGGACAATGCCTGCAAGGCGTCGGAGGAAGGGGACAGGGTGGAAATCCTGGGCCACAGGCAGGAGGAGGGCTATTTCTTTGCGGTGAAGGACTACGGTGTGGGAATTCCCGCCGGGGAGCTGAAAAAGATTACAGAGGCCTTTTATATGGTAGATAAATCCAGATCCAGAAGCCACAACGGCGCGGGCCTTGGGCTGGCTCTCTGTGGGGAGATTTTAAAGCTTCATGGAAGCAGCCTTAAAATTGAGAGCACGCCCGGGGAGGGAAGCTGCTTTGGCTTCTGGCTTCCCACAGGGGGATGTCCGGAAAATACTGAAGGCGGGACGAGGGCCCAGGGGACGCTTCTTCCAGGTGAAGCTTAAAGCAAGAGAGGGAAATAACAATGGACAGAAGAAAAATCCTTAATACAGCTGTGCTCCTGGTGACAATGCTCACGCTTTTCGCAGCGGTTCTGGGGCCGGAGGCCCTGGCAAAATATAAAGACAAGTCCAATCTCAACCAGATTACGGTGGAGGAGGTGGACACCTTAAACGAGGGCTACCGCTACACCTTGAGCAGCAATGAGAAGCTGTATCTGCTGGCGGAATGCCTGAATCACCAGGTGCTTCCGGAGAGCGAGCTGAGCGCCAGAACCAGGGCGGTGGCCCAGGATGTGGACGCGCTTATGGGCACCTACGCCTTTGTGGTGAACCGCCAGAGCCCGGAGAAGGCGGATGAGGATGTGTTTGCGGTCTGCAACCGGGAGATGGCCATCTTGAAGGAGCTTGGCATCCTGCCCCAGGATGTGAAGGAGGTGGAGCCGGACACTTACACGGCGGTGCCTTACTCAGCCATAGACGTGCTGGAGCCCCAGAAAAATATGTCGGTGTGGAAGCTGAGCCTCTCCACCATGCAGCAGAATGCCAACAAGGCCGGCCGTCTTATTGACGTGTACATGGACGGGGACACGGGGAAGATCTACAGCTTCTATGTGCGCACGGAGCGCACCTGGGCGGAGCTGGAGCCGGAGGCCATTATGGAGAGCTGGTGTACCTATCTGGGACTAACGGGAATGGAGGCTTACGACTCGGAGAATCCCCTTCTGGAGACTACCCCGGATTTCCTGAAATACCGTTTTCCCGGCATAGATGAGTCCGGGACGATTGTAACCATAGGGTTTTATGAGGGAATCAATGAACTCTTTTTGAAAATTGTGTAAAAGATGCTAAAATGATGCAAAAAATATGAAAATCTGATGTTGCTCCCGGATATGCTTAGATGGAAGAAAAGAGAAATCAAGCAATCCGGGGGCTTTTTTCTGGAGGCAGGAGGAACCTGGCTAAGAGGCCCTTTCCCACAGAAAAGAAATCCCGGTTGCGCCTAAGGAAAAAGGGGCGGATACATATGCAGAGGGCCAGGCTGTACATAACAGACGGATATGGGGGATATGGCAGAAAATACTACGGGAATTACCGAAGGGCAAAGAGACGGATAAAGCTCCAGGAGACAATCTGGAAGGGCAGGGCCGCAAAATGCGCGGCAGTCTTTCTGACGGCAATGCTTCTTGCCACGGCTTTTCATGATACGGCGGGCAGAATGTTTTCAGGGACAATATTACCGGAACAGACGGCCACGGCAGGGGCGGAGGCGCTGGAGGCGGGAAATGCCGCGTTTCTTGAGGAGATGCTGGCGGAAAATACGGCCGGGAAGGAGGAAAGGGAAAATACTTATATGGAGGGTCCCGCAGGGATTCCCAAGGAGCGGGAGGATACCCTGGTCATGCTGGATCCCGGCCACGGCGGAGCGGACGAGGGCTGCGCAAGAAACGGCGTCCAGGAAAAGGAGGTAAACCTTCAGATCGCCCTTGCCACCCAGATAAAGCTTCAGGAGATGGGTTACCAGGTGCTTCTCACCCGCGCCTGGGATACTGGCCTTACCCTGGAGGAGAGGGTTTTGAAAGCCAATGAGGCCAGGGCAGACATTTACGTGAGCATCCACCAGAATGCCAGCGAAGTGGCAGGCGTGGAGGGGATTGAGGTCTGGTACAGCGCCCAGAACGCAGGGGAAGAGAGCGCGCGGCTGTCGGAGCTCATTGAAAAATACACCGTGGAGAATACGGGAGCAGTGGGCAGGGAAATTCTGGAGGAGGAAAACCTCTATGTCATCCGGGAATGCGCCATGCCCTCCTGCCTGGTGGAGACGGGGTTTTTGTCAAACGCCGGAGAGCGGGGGAAACTGGCAGACAGGGAATATCAGGAGCAGATCGCGGAGGGGATCGCTTCCGGCATCGATCTCTATTTTCATCCCAAGACCATGTATCTCACCTTTGACGACGGCCCCTCCCCGGAAAACACTGCCACGGTGCTGGATATTTTAAAGGAGCGGAATATCAAAGCCACCTTCTTTCTGGTGGGGGAAAATGTGGAAAGATACCCGGAGATCGCCAGACGTATTGCGGCGGAGGGCCATGCCATCGGCATTCACTGCAACCGGCACGCGTACCAGGAGCTGTATAGGAGCGTGGACAGTTATGTGGCGGATTTTGAGAAGGCCAGGGAAATCGTGCGGGAGGTTACGGGGGTGGAGACGAAGCTGTTCCGTTTTCCCGGGGGCAGCATCAACGCCTACAATAAGCGGGTCTACAAGGACATTATAGCAGAAATGACAGCCAGGGGCTATGTCTACTATGACTGGAACGCCAGTCTGGAGGATGCCGTCACCAACCCCAACGCAGACACCCTGATACAGAATGGGGTTTCCAGCACCCTTGGCCGGAACCGCGTGGTGATGCTGGCCCACGACGTGGTGTACCAGACGGGACAGTGCCTGGACGAGCTTCTGGATCAGTTTCCCGAATACCGGATGGAGCCGCTGACCGGGGATGTAGAGCCAATACAATTCTAAAAGAGAAACAGGGGACGCGGTACTAAAAAACAGCGTCTGCCCGTATAAGTCCCCGGAAGGATTTCGGGACGTGAAACGGCCGGAAATTCTTCCAGTACACAGGGACTTAGGAGGGGGGACGCGGTACTAAAATAAGAAGGGAGATGCAAAAGAGAATGAAAAAGTATGGAGATATTTTGAAAGCAAATCAGATTACCATCCGGAAAACAGGGGCTTTGAAAAAGGGAGGCGTGATGCTTGGATCCGTTTTCCTGGCAATGCTGGCGTTATGGGGCTGCAGGAAGGTTCCGTCTGTGCCAGGGGAGCAGGTGTATGTTATGGCAGGAGAAAGCCTTCGTCTCCAGAAAGAAAGTCAGATTCCGGAACAGGAGGAATTTCCGGGACAGGAAGAATTTCCAGAGCAGGGGGAGCTTCCAGAGCAGGAGGAGCATCCGGGACAGGAGGAATCCCGGGAACAGGAAGGAACTCTGGAACAGGAGGAGCTTTTGGAGCAGAGAAAGTCCCCGGAACAGACAAAAGCCTCGAAAGAGGAGAAGAGCCAGAACCCGGATGGCACAGCCCCTGCTTCGGAGGAGGAGACGACGGCCGTATACGTCTGCGTCCTGGAGGAGGAAGAAATCCGCATCACGGACACGATTACCCTGTTTGCCCAGGGAGACCGGGTGATAAGGATGAAAGACCGTGTGGAGGTGGATCTGACTGCCTTTGACGACGAGATAAACGAAATGTTTGCCGAAATGTTTGTGGAGCTCCAGGAGGAATTCCAGACCATGGAGGGCGTGACAATCCAGGCATTTAGTGAGGGAAAGATTTATACCCTGGAGCTATTCGCAGAGTTTGAGGGAAAGACCTGGGAAGAGATATCGGAGGAAGGGCTTCTGACCATAGAGGGCGACGGGGAGGAGATTTCCCTGGAGGAGGCAGGGCGGCTGCTTGTAGAAAGCGGATATGAGAGGGCAGATGAAATGCCTTTACCGTATTAACATAAGCAGTTTAAAACACAGAAAATAAACATTCCATATTTCCCTGTTCTCCCGGATGTGGTAAAATGTCTGTGGGGCCAGAGCCAGCATAGAGGAGCCGGAAAGCTCATTGATGCGCATTGTGCCCACTTAAAAAAGTAAATGCGGAACAGAAACAGCATCTGCCCGGACAGGCCCCGGAAGGATTTCCGGACATGGAAATGGCCGGAAATCCTTCCAGTACCAGGGGGCCTGGAAGGAAAGATGCGGAAATGGAATGGGGGGCAAAGACATGATTTTACCCAGGGGCAACAAGGTACGGGAGGATTATCTGAAAAAGGGAAACGTTTTGTGGCATCTGCGAAACACAGGCGGAGGCGGAAAGGGCTGCATGGCAGGGGGCGTGGTGCTCCTGGTGATGGCTCTTATTCTCGCAGGCCTGTTTGCGGTGACGGGTCTGGCAAAGGGAGGCATTGTGTTTGGGGCGTTTTTCGGGGTCCCGGGCCTTCTGATGGTGCTTGTGGGCTTTGCGGTACACAGACACAAGATGTCCCGCTACATCAGCTATTATGTGAAAGAGACAGGCTTTGACGCGGAGGAGATAAGGAGAATCGAGCAGGAAATCCATGAGCCGGATATGTTTATGGTGGGCACTGTGCCCATAGCCGTGGAGACCCGGGCCAAAGAAAAGCGGCCCCAGATCGGCTGCATCATTACAAAAAACTATATGGTAATGCCCATGGTGGCCGGGAAAAGCTATGTCCGCAGAATCAGGGATATGATCGCAGCCACCTATTCCTACCGGATTCCGGGCATGGGGGGCTGCAGGAGCGGCCTGGTATTTCTTTCCAGGGGCGACGATATCGCCTATACAAACTCCTTCCTTACAGAGGACGCCTGCCAGGAGGTTATGGAGGAGCTCTGGAGGCGGAATCCAGAGCTTATCACGGTAGAGCGATTTGCTTTTGGAGACAGGCAGTACGATATTATCACGGACAGTCCCGAAATCGTGAAGCTGTATGAGGAGCAGATGGCCAAAGCCATTTCATTTAAGGGCCTTCTGACCTTTCCACAGTAGGAGGAGGCTTTGTCTGGCGCTTTTAAGGCTTCTCCTGGACAGTATACGGATGAAAAAACAGGATAAAATAGCCAGCCACGCTTTATATTTCCGGAAAAAATACCGATAATCTTTATAAGAGGAGAAAAAGGTTGCACAGGGAGATATCCCTTTACAACATAGAACAGGTATTTTACATACCGGAAAGGAGATGAAAACATGGCAATAGGTGGAGTATCCGGGTATCCTGGTTATAATTCCGCGCTTGACTATCAGAGCTGGGTGGACAATGCGACTTCCCAGGCCAAAGATCTGGAAAGCCGTCTCCCGTCCAAAACGGAAAGCACGTCCAAGACGGAGAGTACCTCCAAGACCGACAGTACGTCCAAGACTGACAAGGTGTCCGGCAGCAGCAGTTCTTCCGGCACTAAGAACACCGGCAGCGTTGGCGCAACCAACAGCACGGCAACATTCCTGTTAAATTATAAGCAGAAGCTACAGGATCTGGAGTCCGCGTCCGAAAAGCTTCTGGCAGGCAATTCCAAGGGTGTGTTCGCCAAGTACGAAAGTGCGCTGGCTGCTCTTGAAAAAGCCGGGACAGCAGAGGAAAAGGAAGCGGCCCAGGCATCGGTGGACAAGGCGAAGGAAAATGTCATAGCCGCAGTGAAGGACTTTGCGGAGAAATTTAACAGCGCGGTATCCTTCCTGGAGAGCAATTCCGGCCGCAGTTCAACCGTGGCGAATCAGCTGGCCTCCCTTAAGAGGTCGCTGAAGACAGAAGACGCAATGAATACCATTGGCTTAGGCCTTGACAAGTCCGGACGGCTTGAGGTGGACGAGGAAGAGCTTGGGAAGGCCCTGGATCAGAATCCCGGGTTTGTGAAGAATGTGATGGGAGGCCAGTTTGGCATTGCCCAGAACGCAGGATCCAAGGCAGGCGAAATCCTCGACTTCACTCCGGTGGAGAAGATCGCAGCCGTTTCCCAGAAGGGAAGCAACGGCGGCGTGGGCGGCGAGTCTTTGTCTGAGTACTATTCATCCTTTACAAACTTTGCGAATTTTGCAAAAGGCGGAGCCTACAACCTCAGCAATTACTATGCGGTTGGTATGTTGCTGAATACATTTGCATAAAAAGATTTTTGGGGACAGCGGAGATTTCCGCTGTCTCTTTTTGTCGTGGAAAGGGAAAAATCCTGTGGTTTTCGCGGTGGAAAAATGGTACAATAGAAAATAAAAGGAGGCGTCCCCAATATGGTAAGAGAAATATGGAAGCTTGGAAACCCAAAACTCTATGAGGTCAGCGCGGAGGTTACCAGGGAGGATGCGCCGTCCCTGAAGGGCTGGGTGGCTGATCTTCACGATACACTGCTGGACTACCGCAAAACTTACGGGGCCGGGCGGGCCATCGCGGCGCCTCAGATCGGGATTCAGAAACGCCTCCTTTATATGTTTACGGACAAGCCCTATGTGTTTATCAATCCCAGGCTTACCTTCCCGGATCAGGAGAGGTATGTCCTTCTGGACGACTGCATGTCTTTCCCGGGGCTTCTGGTGCGGGTGGAGCGTTACCGGAGAGCGGAGCTTTCCTATCTGGATATGGAGTTCCAGGCGGGACACATGAGCCTGGAGGGAGACCTCTCGGAGCTTTTGCAGCATGAGTACGACCATCTGGACGGGATTCTGGCCACCATGCGGGCAGTTGATAACCAGTCCTTTTTTATGGAGAAGATGAAGAGATGAAATTTGATTTTAAGGAGGATGGGAAGCGGCTTGCGGTCATTACTGTGGCCTCCGTGCTGATAGCCCTCAACATCAAAACCTTTGTGCGCACAGGAGGCCTGTTTCCCGGAGGCGCTACCGGGCTGACCCTGCTGATTCAGCGGGTGGGGCTTATGTTTTTCCAGGTGGAGATTCCCTATACGGCGGTGAACCTGGCGCTGAACGCGTTTCCGGTATATATCGGTTACCGGTTTATCGGAAAGAAATTTACCCTGTTTTCCTGCTATGTGATTTTTCTTACGGGCATCCTTACGGATATGATTCCCGGCATGGCCATTACTTACGATACCCTGCTTATCAGTGTCTTCGGCGGGATCTTAAACGGGGTCGGCGTCAGCATGTGCCTGCTGGTGGGAGCCACCACAGGGGGGACGGACTTTATCGCCATCTACCTGTCCAGGAAGAAGGGCGTGGATTCCTGGAATGTGGTGCTGGGCATCAATGTGGTGATTCTTCTTGCCGCGGGCTTTCTCTTTGGCTGGGAAAAGGCTTTGTATTCCATTATTTTCCAGTATGTATCCACCCAGGTGCTGCATATGCGGTATAAGAAATTCCAGCAGCAGACCCTGTTTATTATTACAAACAAGGCCAGGGAGGTGTGCCAGGCCATTTCCCAGATCAGCAACCACGGGGCCACCATTCTGGAGGGGGAGGGCTTTTACAGAAACTGCGAGCGTTCCATGGTCTATTCGGTCATATCCAGTGCAGAGAGCCAGAGGGTGATTCACGCCATAAAGGAAGCGGACGGGGAGGCCTTTATTAACGCGGTGCGGACAGACCAGCTGTCGGGCCGGTTTTACCAGAAGCCGGAGGAATAGGGAAAACGAAAAAGAGAAAGGGGATTTACAAAGGTGAAAACACTGTTAAAACATGCCATGATTGTGACTATGGATGATGAGGGGCGGGTCTATAGGGAGGGGAACCTGCTTTTTGAGGACGACCGGATTCTCCAGGTGGGAAATGAGCCGGTGGATGAGAGGGACTGCGACGAGGTGCTGGATTTAAAGGGGAAGCTTGTGCTTCCAGGCTTTGTAAACACCCATGTACACACCTCCCAGCAGCTTGCCAGGGGTCTGGCGGACGACGTGGATCTGCTCACCTGGCTGCATGAGCGCATCTGGCCCTATGAGAGCAATATGACGGAGGAGGACTCTTATATTTCCACCCTGTTCTGTGCGGCGGAGCAGATCAGGGCCGGGGTGACCTGCATTGCGGAGCCGGGCGGGCAGTTTGTGTCCGGCATGGCCAGAGGAATTGCGGAGGCGGGAATCCGGGGCAAGCTTGCCCATTCGGTGATGGACTGCGGGGAAGGCCTTCCCAAGGCCTGGCAGCGCACCACGGAGGAGGAGCTTTCCAGACAAGAGGAGGATTTAAAGAAATTTCACGGGACAGCCGACGGCCGGGTGGAGGTGTGGTTCGGTGTGCGGACCATTTTCAACGCCACGGACAAGCTTCTTCTGGGTACAAAGGAGCTGGCGGGCAAATACCACACAGGCATCCACATGCATGTGGCGGAGGCCCGCTCTGAGGTGGAGTTTGCAAAGGAAAAATTTGGCGTCCAGACCGTGACGCACTTAAGGGATATCGGCTTCCTGGACAAAAATCTCCTGGCCGCCCATACGGTGTGGCTTACGGACGAGGAGGTGGAAATGTTCCGGGATTACCAGGTGAAATCCTCCCACAATCCCGCCTCCGCCATGCGGGTGCTGGGCTTTGCCAAGGTGCCCCGGATGCTTAGGGAGGGCGTCTGCGTGGCCATCGGCACGGACGGGGCGCCCACCAACAACCGTATGGACATGGTGGACGAGATGTGGGTGACCTCTCTGATACACAAGGGCTGGCGGCTGGATCCCACGGTGGTAAAGGCCCAGGAAATCCTGTGCATGGCCACGGCCAACGGGGCGAAGGCAGTGCTGGACGAGTCCCTCTACGGAAGTCTTACGCCTGGGAGAAAGGCGGATTTTATCGTTGTGAACCCGGATTCCGTGGGTATGCAGCCCATGCATGATCCCATCGCCAATCTGGTGACCTCCATGCATTCCACAAATGTGGAGAGTACGGTGTGCAACGGAAAATGGCTTATGCGGGAGAGAAAGATTCTGACCTTTGACGAGGAGGCGGTGCTAAAGGAGGCCATGGCGCGGGCGGCGTCCATAAGGAGCCGGGCGGGAATCCGGATGCTGGAGCGCTTCCCCATGCTGTAAAGAAAGGAAAGGCCTTTACATCCGCCAGGGAAGCTGCCCTAAGAGGAGCCGGAAATGCCTCTGCATGAAATCCGCCAGCCGGCATATGCTATAGAGAGAAAGCTTCAAGGATTGGCTATGGCGGAAAACTGCAGAGAGATTATTATTTCGGAGGAAAGCGCGGATTTTATACGGAGAGTTAACAGGGGGCCGGAGGATCTGGCGCGCCTTTATCCGGGAGTCTGCCTTCAGTACATTAACGACTTTTATACGGTCTTTTATGTGCCCGTAAGTTTTCTGGACGCAAGGGAGAGAACCGACTTTGATTACGAATCCTTTCCCATACTCTATACGCTTCTGGAAAATGAAGGCCTGGAGGCAGGGACTATTATACAAATCCAGAATCAGCCTGTTTTGCAGTTAAAGGGGAGCGGGGTGATTCTGGGTTTTATTGATACGGGTATCGACTACACCAACGACTGCTTCCGGGATGACGCCGGAAATTCCCGGATTCTGGAGATTTGGGACCAGACCATCCAGTCCGGGAATCTGCCTGTGGGGCTGGATTACGGAAGCGTGTACACCAGGGAGGAGATCAATGAGGCTTTGGGAAGCGGGGAGCCTTTTTCCGTAGTGCCAAGCCGGGATGAGATAGGGCACGGAACCCAGATTGCAAGCATTGCAGCGGGAAGCCCGGACGAAAATACCGGCTGGACGGGAGCTGCGCCTCTTTCGGATATTGCCATGGTAAAACTAAAGCCTGCCAAGCAGTATCTGAAACGGTATTTTATGGTGGCCCCGGATGCAGAGGCCTATCAGGAAAACGATATTATGCTGGGCGTGCGGTATCTTCACGAGCTGGCCCAGCGGGAGAAGAAGCCCCTGGTGATCTGCATGAACCTGGGCAGCAATATGGGAGGCCATGAGGGGAATACGCCTCTGTCCTCCGTAATAAGCACCATAGGGGCCAAGACGGGGCGCTGTGTGGTGGTGGCCGGCGGAAACGAGGCAAACCGCGGCCATCATTTTTACGGCAGAATTATGGAGGGACAGGATTTCCAGGATGTGGAGCTCAGGGTGGGGGAGGAGGAATATGGACTCACCATGGAGATCTGGGGCACCACGCCGGATGAACTGTCCGTGGCCGTTACCTCACCTACGGGGGAGGAGGTGCCCCGGACCTCCATCCGGAACGGGAATCAGAAATACAGCTTCCTCTTTGAAAAAACGGTTCTCTACATTGACTTCCAGCTTCTGGGAGCCCGCAGCGGCGATCAGCTTATTATTATCCGCATGTACGCCCCCACGCCGGGGATCTGGCGTCTGCGGGTATATGGAAGAAATCTCATTCACCGGGTATACAATATCTGGCTTCCCACAGCAGATCTTCTAAACGCCCCCACGCAGTTTTTAAGCTCCAACCCGGACATTACCCTGACAGGGCCCGCCAACACGGAGATTCCCATTACGGTGGCCGCTTACCAGGTGCAGAATAACAGCATTTACATCAACTCCAGCCGGGGCTATACCAGAAGGGGGCGCATCAAGCCGGACATCGCAGCCCCCGGGGTGGAGGTGCGCACCGTCGCCTCCGGCAACCGCTATACCTCCATGACAGGAACCAGCGTTTCCGCGGCCATTGTGGCGGGGGCGGCGGCCCTTCTTATGGAGTGGGGCATTGTGCGGGGAAACAGGCCCACCATGGGAACCGTGGACATTAAGCAGCTTCTTATCAGCGGGGCCAGGAGATCCTCCACGGAGCTTTACCCCAACCGCTCCTGGGGATACGGGATGCTGGATTTGTACGCCACCTTTATGGAGCTGGGGAGGTTCTAAGACGCCCCGGAAACGGGGCCGGTCCTATACGGGGCGGAATTGTTGTAAAAAAGCCTTGCGAAAAGGCTTCTGTTTGCACTATAATGGAAAGAAATGTTTGATAAAGGGAAATACTTTAAGAGGAGCTAAGGTTATGGAAAAAATAAAGATGACAACGCCGCTTGTGGAGATGGACGGCGATGAGATGACGCGGATTCTGTGGCAGATGATTAAGGAGGAGCTTCTGCTTCCCTTTGTGGAGCTGAATACGGAATATTACGACCTGGGCCTTAAGCACAGGGATGAGACAGATGACCAGGTGACGGTGGACGCTGCCATGGCCACAAAGAAATACAAGGTGGCGGTAAAGTGCGCCACCATTACGCCAAACGCCTCCCGGGTGGAGGAGTATGGCCTGAAGGAGATGTGGAAGAGCCCCAACGGCACCATCCGGGCCATGCTGGACGGCACGGTGTTCCGGGCGCCCATTCTGGTAAAGGGCATTGACCCCTATGTAAAGACCTGGAAGAAGCCCATTATCATGGCGCGGCATGCCTACGGGGATGTATACAAGGCCTCCGAGCTTCGGATTCCGGGGCCGGGGACATGCGAGCTGGTGTTTACCGGCGACGACGGCACGGTAACCCGGGAAAAGATTCACCGTTTTGAGGGGGCCGGAATTGTCCAGGGCATGCACAATCTGGACGGCTCTATCGTAAGCTTTGCCAGAAGCTGCTTTTCCTATGGTCTGGAAACCGGCATGGATGTGTGGTTTGCCGCAAAGGATACCATTTCCAAGAAATACGACCATCACTTCAAGGATATTTTCCAGGAGATCTATGAGAAAGAGTACAAGGCGGCCTTTGAGGAGAGAGGGCTCACCTATTTCTATACGCTTATCGACGACGCGGTTGCACGGGTGGTAAAATCTGAGGGCGGCTATATCTGGGCCTGCAAGAATTATGACGGGGACGTTATGAGCGATCTTGTAGCCACGGCCTTTGGCTCCCTTGCCATGATGACCTCTGTCCTGGTGTCACCGGAAGGCTACTTTGAGTACGAGGCGGCCCACGGCACGGTGCAGCGCCACTATTACCAGCACCTGGAAGGGAAGGAGACCTCCACCAACTCCATGGCTACCCTGTTTGCCTGGACAGGGGCTCTTGGAAAGAGGGGAGAGCTGGACAAAAATAAGGAGCTGACCGCCTTTGCCAGAACCCTGGAGAGGGCCGCCGTCAAAACCATTGAGGAGGGGAAAATGACAAAGGATCTGGCTATGATTACGACAATTCCCCATCCGGTAACGCTGTCAAGCCGTGGGTTTATCCTGGAGATCCGCAAAACTCTGGAAGAGATGCTGTGAGATTAAAGACAGCGCTGTAATGCAGGGAAACGTGGAAACTTTGGAAAGGGAAGTTTATGCTCTTTAATTCCAACGCATTTTATGTGTTTTTACCGATTGTATTTATGGTGTATTGGGCAATGCCTCAGAAATACCGCTGGGGCATTCTTTTCGTGGCCAGCTATTACTTTTATATGAGCTGGAATGTAAAGTATGTGGCTTTGATTCTTCTTACCACGGTAGTCTCTTACGGGGCGGCCATCCTGATGGAACGCTGGGAGAGCCGGGGCAGGAAAAAGGCCTGCCTTGGGGGGGCGCTCCTTATCAGTCTGGGGGTGCTGTTTTTCTTTAAGTATTTTAATTTCCTGAGCAATTCTGTAACGGAGCTTCTGACGAGACTGGCAATCCCGGTACAGCCCTTTACCTTGAAGCTTATGCTGCCGGTGGGAATTTCTTTCTACACCTTCCAGACCTTAAGCTATGTTATCGACGTGTACAGGGGGGACGTGAAGGCCTGCCGCCATTTTGGGAAATACGCCACGTTTGTTTCTTTTTTTCCACAGCTTGTTGCGGGGCCCATTGAGCGCACGGGAAATCTCCTGCCGCAGATCGAAGAGCCCCACACCTTTGACTGTGAGAAGGCCATTGCGGGGGCAAAGATGATTGCCTGGGGATTCTTTAAGAAGATTGCCATTGCGGACACCATCTCAGTGTATGTGGATCTGGTCTACGGCCATCTGCCGGATTACCGGGGATTTACCCTGGTGATTGCCACGGCCCTGTTTGCCTTTCAGATTTACTGTGATTTTTCCGGCTACTCGGATATTGCCATCGGCGTGGCGAAGCTTCTGGACATTGACCTTATGACCAACTTTGAAAGCCCCTATTTTTCCGCCAGCATCAAGGAATTCTGGAGCAGATGGCATATTTCTTTGTCCACCTGGTTCCGGGACTATGTGTATATCCCCCTGGGGGGAAACCGGGTAGGCCCTTTCCGGCACCGGATGAATCTTATGCTGACCTTTCTTGCGAGCGGACTCTGGCACGGGGCTAACTGGACGTATGTGCTGTGGGGCGGTATCCACGGGCTGGGCCAGATTGTGGAGCGGCTCTGGTCAAAGGGGAAAAAGCAGCGGCGCACCTGGTACGGCGTGCTCCTAACCTTTTCGTTTGTGTGCTTTGCCTGGATTTTTTTCCGGGCGGACAGCATTTCGGACGCCTGGTATGTGGTGACTCATCTGTTTTCGGGGCTGACCCATCCAAGGGCCTATGTGGTAGAGGGAATCCAGGCTTTTCGCGGTTCCGGCATGACTACGGGGCTGGGGCTTGGAGGTCTGATTCAGGCCCTTGTCTGCATTCTCGTGCTGGTGGGATATGATTTTCTGGCCTTGAAGCAGGACGTGTGGGGCAGGCTTGGGAGACTTGCAAAGCCCATCCGCTATGGACTGTATTTTGTGTTGCTTTTTGTGATTCTTTACAGCAGGCAGTTGGGAGAATACGAGTTTGTGTATTTCCAGTTTTAACGGGAGAATGATTTCATGAAGCGTTTTTTAAAGAAGCTGGCGCCCTTTGCCATCTTTATTCTGATATTGGAGATTGCCATTCCCATGATGGTGGATCCCTATAATGTGTTCCACTGGCGGAGGATCCGGGACAATGGGGTGGAGCCCAACAGCAACTATATCAAGATGCGGTATGTGCTGGACAACCCGGATAAGTTTGACTCTTTCCTTTTCGGCTCTTCCCGGACGGGATTTGTGGACGTGGAGCGGATACCCCAGGGAAACTGGTACAATATGTCCTACTCCGAGGGGATTCCCAACGAACATCTGGAGAACCTTAAGGTGCTTATCAATCACGGCATTGTGCCCGAAAATGTCATGATTGGCATCGACAATATCTCCTGCTTTGTACACCCGGATCTCCACGCGAAGCAGTTTTACCGGATTCCCTACCCAATGGAAAACCCGTTTTCCTTCTATGCCAATTATTTCAGCATCAAAGGGGTTATCAAATCCCTGGATGTGATTCTGAAGCATGAGATTGTGGATCCCGATTACGTGGACCGGTATTACAGAAACGGGGGGAATAACAGGTATCTGACGGTAAAAAATGACTGGGAGAACGACGCGCCCTACTGGGAGGATTACTATGAAAACCAGCTCTTTAACGCCCTGGTTGATCTGACCCGTATCCAGGAGCTGTGCGAGGAGCACGATATCAACCTGATTATTTTTACAAATCCCATCTATTACACCACCTACCAGCAGTCGGCGCTTTTTGGCTATGAGGAGTGGCTTACCTGGCTGGCGGACGAGGAGAAACTGCCTTTTTACAATTTCAGCAGCCTAAACGATATCACCACCGACCAGGCCAATTATATCGAGACCAGCCATTATAATATGGAAGTGGGAGACATGATTATCGACCGGATTTTCTACGGAAAGACGGATGAAACCCTGGAAAGCCAGGGATTCGGGTTTTACGTCACAAAGGACAGAAGAGATGAATTTATAGAGGCGCTGGCTAATCACTGAGCCAGCGCCTCCCATTTTTCATAGAGAATTTCCAGTTCCGACGAGATATGTGCTTTTTCATTGTTCAGCTCCAGGCAGCGCTCTACGTTGGTGTAGACCTCCTCCCGGGTGAGAAGCTCATCGATTGCGGCGTCCCGCTGCTCCAGCTCCATAATCTGCATTTCTGTCTTTTTCAGATCATTTTCCCTCTTGCGTTTCAAAACGTGGGCTTCCTTTTGCTGTTTCCAGTCAAGCTTTCCCTCGGACAGGGCTTCCTGGGAAGGAGGGTCCGGGGTTTTTGAGGCGCCGGGATGATTTTGCGCCTTTTTTTCCAGATAATAATCATAGTTGCCCAGGTAGGGAATCAGGCTCTTTTCCGTAAGATCCAGAATCCTTGTGGCCGTGGTGTTGATAAAATACCTGTCGTGGGATACATAGAACACGGTGCCGGTGTAGCTGTTTAAGGCATTTTCCAGGATTTCCTTGGAGACAATGTCCAGGTGGTTGGTGGGCTCGTCCAGAATCAGAAAATTGGCCTCGGAGAGCATAAGCTTTGCCAGGGACACCCGGCCCCTTTCGCCGCCGCTTAAATCCGAGATACGCTTAAAGACGTCGTCTCCAGTAAAGAGGAATGCGGCCAGGGTGCTGCGGATTTTCGTGTTGTTAAGGCCCGGATAGGCGTCGGAGATCTCCTCAAAAAGGGTTTTCTCCATGTGGAGCACCTGATGCTCCTGGTCGTAGTAGCCGATCTTTACCCTGGCACCCAGGCGGATGCTTCCGGTGTCGGCAGGAAGGAGGCCGTTGATGATTTTAAGGATGGTGGTTTTTCCCGTGCCGTTGTTGCCGATGAGGGCCACCCGCTCCCCCCGCCTGATCTCAAAGTCCAGGTTTTCAAAAAGGGAGAGGCTTCCAAAGGCCTTGGAGAGGCCGGAAACTGCCAGTACATCGTCTCCGCTTCGCACCCGGGGTTCCAGGGCCAGGTGCATTTCCGTGTTTATCTCCACAGGCTTGTCCACACGATCCAGCTTATCGAGCATTTTTTCCCGGCTTTCTGCCCGCCGGATGGATTTTTCCCGGTTAAAGGAGCGGAGCTTTTCAATGACCTCCTCCTGGTGACGGATTTCCCGCTGCTGATTCAGCCAGGCGTTCATGCGGGCCTCCCGCAGCTGGGCCTTTTTTTGGGAGTAATCCCCGTAGTTTCCCAGGAAGGAAGTGACCTGTCCGTTGTCGATCTCCACAATCTTCGTGACGATCTTATTGAGGAAATACCGGTCGTGGGCTACGATAATCACAGCCCCGTCATAGTTAGACAGGTATGTTTCCAGCCAGGTGATGGAGGACATGTCCAAATGGTTGGTGGGCTCGTCCAGGAGAATGACGTCGGGCTTTGTAAGGAGAAGCTTTCCCAGGGATACCCGGGTTTTCTGTCCGCCGGAGAGGGTGGAAACCTGCTTTCCAAAGTCCTCCTCCGAAAAGCCCAGGCCCTTAAGGACGCCCACCACCTCACTCTTATAGGCGTAGCCGTTTTGCAGCTCAAATTCATGGTTGAGACGGGAGTAGGTTTCCAGCATGGCGGTTAGGGCGTCCCCCTCCAGGTGCTTCATTTCCTGCTCCAGGGTGCGGATGCGCTCCTCCATGGCAATCACGTCGCGGCGGGCCTCCAGCAGCTCCTCGTAGATGGTGCGGTCACTTGCGATATCCTGGTGCTGGGCCAGATACCCCATGGTCTTTCCCCGGGAGAGGGCAACTTCGCCGCTATCCGGGGAGAGCTCCCCCACAATGATTTTTAAAAGGGTGGATTTTCCGGCGCCGTTAATGCCCACAATAGCGGCTTTCTCCCGTTCTTCCACATGAAAGGAGGCATTTTTTAAGACGGGCTGCACTCCAAAGGTTTTTTCAATATTCTGACATGCTAAAATCATAAGCTTCCTCGTTTATATACAGGGTAAACCGGCGCTTCCTCTGGCAGGTGCCTGGGGCAGAAGGCCGGATGTAAAGTCTTTCCATGCAATGTTATTATATATAGCCTGTTTTGTCAAATAAAACAGGGGTCTGATATTGACAATTTTTTGGCAAACCGATATAATAAAATACAATAAGGAGAGAGGAAACCAGATGGAAGAACGGGAAATTTCAAAAGCGGTGGTCAGACGGCTGCCCAGGTATTACCGGTATCTGGGTGAAATTCTGGAGAGTGGGATAGAACGGATTTCCTCCAGCGAGCTGAGCAGTCGTATGAAGGTGACTGCTTCCCAGATCCGCCAGGATTTAAACAACTTCGGCGGTTTTGGGCAGCAGGGCTACGGATATAATGTAAAATATTTACATGAAGAAATCGGAAAAATCCTGGGTCTGGACAAGCAGCACAACATGATTATTGTGGGCGGCGGGAATCTGGGACAGGCATTGGCCAATTATGTGAATTTTGAGCGGGAAGGCTTTGTCATAAAGGGGATTTTTGACGTAAACCCGGTGTTAAAAGGACTTAGTGTCCGGGGAATCGAGATTCACATGCTGGAGGATCTCCAGAGCTTTATCCGGGATGAGGAGATTCAGATTGCGGCGCTGACCCTGCCAAAGACAAAGGCGGAGGAGATGGCAAAGCTTCTGGTGCGGTACGGAATCAAGGCTATCTGGAATTTTGCACATGTGGATCTGCATGTGCCGGAGGATGTGCTGGTGGAGAACGTACATCTGTCGGAAAGCCTTATGCGGCTGTCCTACAATATTACAAGGTATGAAAGGGAGCATCTGGGTTGATGCTCCTTCTTAACGGACAGATTCCCCAAATTTCCCGGGTGTCCGGGGGAACCAAAAACGAAACTCTCACATAAAATAAAGGAGGAAGCAGTATGAACAAAAAAAGAGCCTGCGGCCGGGTCTGGGCAGAGATTGACCTGGATGCGGTGGAGCATAATTTTGAGGAGATGCGGCGGAATTTAAAGCCGGGGACAAAGATGATCGGGGTGGTGAAGGCGGACGGCTACGGCCACGGGGCCCTGCCCATTGCCAGACGGGTGGAAGGCTACGAGGATCTGTGGGGATTCGCGGTGGCTACCGTGGAGGAGGCCCTTTCCTTAAGAGAGGGCGGCATAAGAAAGCCGGTCCTGATTCTGGGCTATACGTTTCCGGAGGACTACGAGGCCATTGTGTACCACGACCTGCGCCCGGCGGTATTCAGGAGGGATATGGCAGAGCTTTTGTCCAGGGAGGCCGTAAAGCAGGGAAAGACCGTAAAAATACATATTAAACTGGACACGGGCATGAGCCGTATCGGCTTTGCGGATAAGCCGGAGAATATCGGGGTTCTGGGGGAGCTTGCCAGGCTGCCCCAGGTGGAAATGGAGGGGATCTTCACCCACTTTGCCAGGGCGGACGAGAGGGATAAGATGTCCGCCAATATCCAGCTTTGCAGATTCCAGTCCTTTGTGGGAGCCTGTGAGCTGAAAGGGCTTAAGTTTTCTATGCGCCACTGCTCCAACAGCGCCGGAATCATTGACCTTAAGGAAGCGAATATGGACGCCGTGCGGGCGGGCATCAGCATTTACGGGCTCTACCCCTCCCCGGAGGTGGACACGGAGCACGTGAGGCTGAAACCTGTCCTGTCCCTAAAGAGCCATATTGTCTACATCAAGGAGATAGAGCCTGGAACCAGCATCAGCTACGGCGGTACCTACACGGCGCCGGAGAAGCGGCGGATTGCCACCATCCCGGTGGGATACGGGGACGGTTATCCCAGACAGCTCTCCGGCAAAGGGTTTGTCCTTATAGACGGAAAACGCGCCCCCATCCGGGGAAGGGTCTGTATGGACCAGATGATGGTGGATGTGACGGATATCCCGGGAGCCCGGGAAAACATGGAGGTTACCCTGGTGGGAGAAGAGCAGGGAGAACGGATTTCCGTAGAGGAGCTAGGAGAGCTCTCCGGCCGGTTCAACTATGAGTTTGTCTGCTGCCTTACAAAGCGGGTGCCCCGGGTCTGTCTGCCGGAGTAAAAGGCGGCGGTAAAAAAGTCTGCGGTCACTGGAATACGAATCGATATTTTGGAAATACTTTCATTATTCTAAAAATCGGAGAGTGAAACAGTTGATTATCAGACGTGGAGATATTTATTATGCGGATTTACGGCCGGTGATAGGTTCCGAACAGGGAGGTATCCGTCCGGTGCTGGTGGTGCAGAACGACACGGGAAACCGGCACAGCCCCACGGTCATTGTGGCGGCCATCACATCCAGGATGAACAAGGCGAAGCTGCCCACCCATATTGAGCTGAGCGCAAGACAGTGCAGTATCATGAAGGATTCGGTAGTGCTTCTGGAACAGCTGCGCACCGTTGACAAGCAGAGACTGAAGGATAAAGTGTGTCATCTGGACGACGCATTGCTGGCAAGGGTAGACCGGGGTCTTAAGGTAAGCCTGGACTTAGGTACATAATAAAACTTGCCAATCGAAAGAATAGATGGTATATTTATCAGAAAGAACAAGGGAGAAGAGGTACAAACCACATGTCAGGACATTCAAAATTTGCCAATATCAAGCATAAAAAAGAGAAGAACGACGCGGCCAAGGGAAAGATTTTCACCATTATCGGCCGTGAGATTGCCGTAGCGGTCAAGGAGGGCGGGGCAGACCCGGCCAACAACAGCCGCCTTAGAGACGTGATTGCCAAGGCCAAGGCCAACAATATGCCAAACGATACCATTGACAGGGGTATCAAGCGGGCGGCCGGGGACGCAGGCTCCGTAAACTACGAGTATGTGACTTACGAGGGATACGGCCCGGGTGGCACGGCCATCATTGTGGACGCCCTTACGGACAACCGCAACCGGACAGCCGCCAATGTGCGAAGCGCTTTTACAAAGGGAAGCGGAAGCGTGGGAACCACAGGCTGTGTGTCCTACATGTTTGACAAAAAGGGCCAGATCGTCATTGACAAAGAGGAATGCCAGATGGAAGCGGACGATCTCATGATGCTGGCCCTGGACGCCGGAGCGGAGGATTTCTCCGAGGAGGAGGACTGCTTCCAGGTGATTACCGGCCCGGAGGATTTCAGCGAGGTGAGACAAGCGCTGGAGGCCCAGGGCATTTCCATGGCGGAGGCTGAGGTGACCATGATTCCCCAGACCTACGTGTCCCTTACCAGTGAGACGGATTTAAAGAATCTCCAGAAAACGCTGGATCTTCTGGAGGAGGACGACGATGTCCAGGCTGTGTACCATAACTGGGAAGAATAACGGGCGGACGCCAAGGAGGAAAAAAGATGGATCTAGTAGCTTACGGAGAAGCCCACAATAAAGCCATGCAGGGAATCGAGGACATGCTTTTCCAGGTTAAAAACCCCATGGGGCATTTTAAGAAATCCACGTATCCGGAACAATTTGAGGATTACTACCGGAAATATACGGATGTGCTGGAGGCCGTGGAGAAGGTTTACCAGATGGAGGAGGAGCCGGCGAAATGGTGTCAGAAGCTGGCGGATCACCTGACAGACGCGGCGGCGGACCGGCTGGATGCCATTCCCAGAAAAGGGCAGCGGGGAGACACGCTTCTGGGCTATAATATGTCTATGGCCGTCTATCTCTTCCCGGCATTTCTGGAGACGAAGAGCAAATGCGCCGAGGAAGTGACGGACGCCATTGTGGAGACCTGGAACAAGCGGTTCCACACTACTGTGGGAAAAGCTTCCTATGATAAGATCATGGGGGGATTCCAGCGGAAATTCTGCTATATTACCACGGCTGTCTGCGAGAGCCTGGGAAAAGAGGACGACTGCTATGAGCTGGAGCTTCTGCGAAGCTACCGGGACGGATATCTTATGGCGACAAGAGAGGGGGAGGCTCTGGTGAAGGAGTATTATAATATTGCGCCTACCATTGTCACCCGCATCAACAGACAGAGCCAGGCATCCGGCGTATATCGTGGGATCTGGGACAATTATCTGAAGCCCTGCATCCGGTTTATCGAGGAGCAGAGGCTGGAGGACTGCAAAGACTGCTATATGAATATGGTGATGGAGCTGAAAGGGAGGTACATAGCATGAGAATGGATACCATTTGTGTACAGTCCGGCTGGAAGCCGAAACGGGGAGAACCCAGGGTGCTTCCCATCTGCCAGAGTACCACCTTTAAATACGATACCACGGAGGAAATGGGGAAGCTCTTTGATCTGGAGGAGAGCGGCTATTTCTACACCCGCCTTCAGAACCCCACCAACGACTGCGTGGCCGCCAAGATTGCGGAGATGGAGGGGGGCGTGGCGGCCATTCTGACATCTTCGGGACAGGCCGCCAATTTCTATTCCATTGCAAATATCTGCCAGGCGGGGGATCACATTGTGTGTTCCGCTACCGTATACGGAGGAACCTTTAACCTGTACGCGGCCACCATAAAGAAAATGGGCATCGCCTGCACCTTTGTGGATCCCGACGCGCCGGAGGAGGAGATTGAGAAGGCCTTCCGGCCGGAAACAAAGGCTGTGGTGGGGGAGACTATCGCAAACCCGGCCCTTGTGGTTCTGGATATTGAGAAGTTTGCCAGGCTGGCCCATAAACACGGCTGCCCCCTTATTGTGGACAATACCTTTGCCACGCCTGTCAACTGCCGTCCTTTTGAGTGGGGGGCGGATATCGTGACCCATTCCACCTCAAAATATATGGACGGACATGCCATGGCCGTAGGCGGCTGTGTAGTGGACAGCGGAAACTTTGACTGGACGGCCCACAGGGATAAATTTCCGGGGCTGACCACGCCGGACGAGACGTATCACGGCATTGTATACACGGAAAAATTCGGAAAGCTGGCCTACATTACCAAAATGACCGCCCAGCTTATGCGGGATCTGGGAAGCATTCCCGCCCCCATGAACGCATTTCTTTTGAATGTGGGGCTGGAAACCCTGTCTCTCAGGGTGCCAAAGCATTGCAGCAACGCCCAGAAAGCGGCGGAATTTTTAAGCGCCCACGAGAAGGTGGAGTTTGTGAACTTTGCGGGCCTTCCCGGAGATAAGTACCATGACCGGGCTAAGAAATATATGCCGGACGGTACCTGCGGCGTTATTTCCTTTGGCATAAAGGGCAGCAGGGAGGACGCGGCCCGCTTTATGGACAGCTTGAAGCTGGCCCAGATCGTAACCCATGTGGCGGATGCCCGCACCTGCGTGCTGCATCCGGCCAGCCATACCCACCGTCAGATGACGGATGAGCAGCTTAAAGAGGCGGGGGTGACGCCCGGCATGATCCGGCTGTCTGTGGGGATTGAGGATCCCCGGGATATTATCGAGGATTTGGCCCAGGCCCTGGAGAAGGTGTGATACTGAGGAAAAGGAAAATAAAATACGGCTGCGGTTGATGACGGGATCGACCGCAGCCATTTGTTTTTCTGACCGGAAAAGAGAGTGTCCGCTATGGGTTATGCCTTCTGGTTTTGCGGTCAGACACGGATATCTATATATCTCCCTTTCTGCTCCGTTTCCCCTTCCAGGGGATCCTGGGACGACCGGAATACCGTGCGGGTGGTTCCGCCGGACATGTAGGTGCGTCCGCACTCCGGGCAGGTGTCCATGCGGTAAGTGACGGACTGGGAGATGATTTCCTGGTTCTCCCGCCTGGCCTGGGCCCTGGCATGGGAGACATGCTCCCCCTCATGGGAACGGATGGCGCTTACGGCGTTTTCCGGGCTTAGATGCGTGGGCGTCTTAAAGGAGACGCCAGGATCATTGGAACCGTCCTTGTATTTGCGGGTCTTGCAGGTCTCGCATTCGCCGGCGTCAAAGCGGACGGGGGAATAAAAGGCCTGCTGGCTTAGAGATAACAGGGGACTCATACTATCAGCTCCTTCATAAATAAAAGATATTGTATTTTCTATTATAACCTATCCAGACCGGGAAGTAAATCCATTCCTGGCGGAAACTCATGTATTGACAAATAGTCTGGCTTTGGATATAATACATATCGGAACCCCGGTTGTTTTAAACTTTATATTTAAAAGAGGATACCCCAGGTATCCATGCGGGTGGCACCGCGGGCCAGACTTATCGGTTTGCTCGTCCCGGGAATATTCAGAATATTCCCGGGATTTTTTTATTATACAGCGTCTGTCCGGACAAGGTTCCGGAAGGATTCAAGGACAGGAAACGGCGGAAATTCTTCCGGCATCCATAGGTCCTGGGAGGGCGGATGCGGAACTAAAAATAGGAGGTTTTGTTTATGTATAGAACACAATTCTGTAATGATATTTGCGATGCGCATATCGGCAGCAGGGTCCGGCTTGCTGGCTGGGTGGATGTTGTGCGGGATCACGGCGGGGTTATTTTCATTGATTTGCGGGATTATACGGGTGTTACACAGGTTGTGATCCACAATGAGGAGCTGCTTAAGAATGTGAACCGGGAGACGGTTATTTCGGTAAGCGGTATTGTTGAAAAGCGCGCGCCGGAGACTGTAAATGAGAAAATTGACACCGGCTATGTGGAGCTGGCTGCGGATTCTCTCCAGGTGCTTGGAAAAAGTAAAAATATGCTGCCATTTGAGGTCCGTTCCTCCCAGATGAGCAAAGATGAGCTCCGCCTCAAATATCGTTATCTGGACCTCAGAAACCCCAGGAATCATGAAAACATAGTAAAAAGATCTCAGATTATCCGCTATTTGCGTGGTAAAATGGAGGGGAAGGACTTCCTTGAGATACAGACCCCCATTCTGACGGCGTCCTCTCCCGAGGGGGCCCGTGATTTCCTGGTACCAAGCCGCAAGCATCCGGGTAAGTTTTACGCTTTGCCCCAGGCTCCCCAGCAGTTTAAGCAGCTGCTTATGGTATCGGGGTTTGACAGATACTTCCAGGTGGCGCCCTGCTTCCGGGACGAGGATGCCAGAGCCGACCGCTCGCCGGGCGAATTTTACCAGCTGGATTTTGAGATGGCCTTTGCCACACAGGAAGAGGTCCTTGAGGTCTGTGAAGACGTCATCTATGATACATTTAAGGCGTTCTCCGACAAGAAAATTACCCCAAAGCCCTTCCGCCGTATCACATACGCGGAATCCATGATGAAATATGGCACCGATAAGCCGGACCTTCGCAACCCGCTGATTATCTGTGACCTGTCAGAATTTTTTGCGGACGTAGACTTCCCGGCTTTTAAGGGGAAATCTGTCCGGGGCATTGTGGCCGACTGCGGGGGAAAATCCAAGAAATTTTTTGAGGACTCTTTAAAATATGCCACGTCAGCAGAGGTGGGGCTTGGCGGCCTGGGCTATATTACCTTGAAGGAAGGCGTTTTTGCAGGCCCCATTGCCAAGTTCCTGTCAGACGCCAAAAAGAGGGAGATTGTAGAATTAACAGGCGTAAAGGAAGGGGAGACTTTATTCTTTATCTGTGACGATAAGAAAAATGATACGGAAAAGAAGGCGGGCTATATCCGCTCATGGCTTGCCGCCAGCCAGCAGCTTGACCTGATCCGTGACGACGCCTTTGCATTCTGCTTTATTGTGGATTTCCCCATGTATGAAATTGACGAAGAGACAGGGGACACCATTTTCACACACAACCCATTTTCCATGCCCCAGGGCGGAATGGACGCGCTGCTGGGGAAGGATCCGACGCAGGTTCTTGCTTATCAGTATGACCTGGTATGCAATGGTATCGAGCTGGCGTCGGGAGCTGTCCGCAATCATGACATCGATATCATGAAAAAGGCGTTTGCGATTGCCGGATATTCCGAGGAGGAGCTGAAGGCCAGATTCAACGCCCTCTATACGGCTTTCCAGTATGGCGCTCCGCCCCACGCGGGCATGGCACCCGGTATTGACCGTATGGTTATGCTCCTTACCGGTGAAGAAAAGATTCTGGAGGTAATCGCGTTTCCCCTTAACGGTAACGCGCAGGATCTTCTGCTTGGCGCCCCGGGCGAGGTTACGAACCAGCAGCTTGAGGATGTACACCTTCTTGGGAATACCAACGCGCTTGCATCCAGGGCGGTTCCCACAGGGAGCGGTAAGGGCCGCAGCGAAAAGCGTTCCACCTTCTCCAACTCCCAGCAGCTTAACCAGCTGTCCCTGACGGAAGAGGAAGAAACGGATATGCAGAACATTTTTCAAAGGATGAAAGGCTATGAAGAGGCGCTGCAAAAGATTGATACGGAAAATGTGGAAGAAATGATATACGTGATGCCTATGACCAATATCCTCCGGGAGGACGTAAGAAAGCAGCCCTTTACAAGAGAAAGTCTGCTGGAAGGCGCTCCGGAGAGAAATGAAAACAGCTGGCAGGTGCCACGACTTGTAAAGTGAGGTGTGTAAAATGAATGCTTATACCATACAATTATCTGATAAGGGAACCATAGCCGTTGACGATACCATCCTTGTAAAAGGCGTGCAGGCCGGGGCGGGCTCCCGCATTCTGGAAGGCTTTAAACCCCTGTTCAGCGCGGAAGCGGTTACGCGTCTTGAGAATAAAGGGTATATTATTTCGGGGAAAACCCATGTAGGGGAGTTTGGACTTGACCTGGCAGGGGAGTTTTCCTATTACGGGGAAAAAGAAGAGGAGCTGGGGGGCGCCGCCGCCCGGCTTGTGTCCGAAGGCACAGTGAAAGCAGCCATCGGCGTGGATTTGAACGGGAGTCCGCGGCGCTGTGCCGCCCTTTCCGGTATTGATTTTCTGAAACCCACTTACGGCACGGTTTCCCGCTACGGGATTATTTCCTGCGCCGCGTCCGGCGAGCAGATGGGCGTGTATGCGGGAAACGTGGAGGGCATTAAAGAAATCATGGACGTGATTGCGGGACATGATGAGAAGGACGGGACAAGTCTGAAAGAGGAAAGCTATGATTACAGCACCGGCATTGCGGTTGCTGGTAAGAAGGTCTGCATAGTCAGGGAGCTTCTGGAGAACGCAGAGGAGGATGTCCGCAGGCATGTGGAGGCATACGGGGAGCAGCTGCGCAAAAACGGGGTTGTTGTGGAGGAGGTTTCCTGTGATATCTTTGATACGGCCAATACGGCATGGCAGATTCTGATGACTGCGGAAACCTGCAACAACGTTTCCCGCTATGACGGCGTAAAGTTTGGCTACCGGGCGGCGGAATACAGGAATATTGACGAGCTCTATGTAAATACAAGAACCGAGGGCTTTAACTTCCTCACAAAGGCGGTTATCCTCTACGGCTCCGACGTGCTGTCCAAAAACCGCTATGACGCGTGCTACGGCAAATCCCTTAAGGTCCGCCGGGTAGTGGCAGAGAAATTTGAAGAGCTGATGAAGGGATATGACGCGGTTCTTACCCCGGTGTGCAGCAAAACGGCGTACAGGGCTTATGATATCAGGGAAGCCTTTGAAAAGGTTTTCAGGGAAAGCGTATTTACGTCCATGGCGAATCTGATTGGAATTCCCGCCCTTGTAAGCGGCAAAGTCCAGCTTATGGGGAAGCAGTTTAGCGAAAGTGTTCTGCTGAGTCTTGCGGGAATCGCTGAAAGGGTAGGTGAATAAGGATGAAATATGAAATGGTCATTGGCCTTGAAACACATGTGGAACTGAGTACCAGATCTAAGATATTCTGCTCCTGCGGCGGGCATTCTGCGGCTAAGGAACCCAACGACTGCGTATGCCCTGCCTGCAGCGGCATGCCGGGCATGCTGCCAGTGATGAACAAGCGGGTTGTAGAGCTTGCGGTTACGGCGGGCCTTATGCTTAACTGTGACATTAACCGGTATACAACCTTTGACAAGAAGAATTATTACTATCCGGATCTTCCCTGTGCGTATCAGATTACGCAGCTGAATCATCCCATATGCACCAACGGGTGTGTAACGCTTAAAACCGCGTCGGGTGAAAGAGATATTCATATTAAACAGATCCATATGGAGGAGGATGCGGGAAAGCTGGTTCATATAGGGAGAGCCTCCTATATCGATTTTAACAGAACGAGTGTTCCGCTTATCGAGATTGTCACTCAGCCGGATTTCCGAAGCGCGGAGGAGGTTCTTGTATACCTGAACAAGCTGAAATCCATGTTCCGCTCCGGCGGTATTTCCGAATGTGAGGAGGGGGCTATGCGCTGTGACGTCAATATTTCTGTCCGCCCGGAAGGCAGTACAGAATATGGCGTTCGTACAGAGATTAAGAATATGGCGTCCTTTGAGGCTATTGAGAGAGCTATCCGCTATGAGGCGCAGCGCCATATAGACGCCATTGAATTTGAGACAGAGAAACTGGTACAGGAGACCAGGCGTTTTGACGATGTAAGCGGAAAGACGTTTGCCATGCGCAACAAGGAGACTGAGGCGGACTACCGCTATTTCCCGGATGCGAACCTTATGCCGGTGATTATTGACGACGCATGGCTGGAGGAGATAAAAGCCGCAAAACCAGTGGCGGTTGACGAAAAAGCGGATTTCTACAGAGAAGCGGGCATTTCGGAGAAAGAAATAGAAATGCTTATTCACAATCACAAGGTAAGCGAAACGCTGGATAAGGTTGTGAGCCTGGGCTGTGACGCGAAAAACGCGGCCGGCTGGCTTCTTACGGACTGCGCGGGGATCCTTCGCAAAAACGGAAAATTACTGGGGGATCTGGAGATCTGCCCGGAGGATCTTGCCGCAATCATTAAAATGGTGGATAACGGCCAGGTTAACAGAATGAGCGGCAGAAAAATACTTACGGCCGTCATTGAGACAGGGGCGGACCCCGTGGCCTATTGTAAGGAAAACGCGCTGGATGCCAGGGTGGATATCTCCACCATCGAGAGCGTAATGGACAATGTATTCAAAGAAAACGCCAAGGCTGTCGAAGATTACAAAAACGGAAAGGTGAAGGCGAAACAGGCATTATTTGGCGCCTGTATGAAGGCTTTAAAGAATACGGCGGATACAGCGGTTATCCGGGAGCTTCTGGAGGATAAGCTGAACAGATGTTAGACGGCGGGCCGGGAGTGGAAACTCCTGCTGCACAATAGGAGGCGTTATGAAAAATATACTGCTGATACTTGTGGGAGGTACCATTTGTACTGCTTTAAACCAGGACGGAAACCTTTCGGTCAGTGATAAAGCAGGCCTTCTGCTGAAAGAAAATTATCTGCGTTCTGATTCGCCATATGTGAACCAGGTTGCGTTTGAAGCCACGGAAAATCTCTATGTCTTAAGTGAGAATATGACGGTTCACACATGGAATCGGATTCTGGAGACTTATGAAAAATACACGGCGGGTAAAGAATACGACGGAATTCTGATCGCCCACGGCACGGATACGCTGGCTTATTCGACAGCGGTTTTTTCCATGCTGTTTAGCCATATAACTGTCCCTGTATTTTTTGTCTCCGCAAACGAGAATTTAGAATCAGACAGAGCCAACGGAAACGAAAATTTCCGATGCGCCGTGGAGTGCATCTGCCGCGGGATAACGCCAAATGTCTATGCGGCATATAAGAATCTGTCCGACGGGCAGATGTATATACACCTTGGTTCACGCCTCCGGCAATGTGAGAATTATTCGGAAGATTTTTACAGCGTGGGAGCCGTTAACGTCACGGGGATGACGGAAGATAATTACCGCGATTATTTTGGGGAGCTGGAGAAGGCCTTTCCGAAAAACAGGAGAAGAAAAGCTGTGGACTGGTCTGGCGGCCGGAAGCTGAAGGAGTGCGTCTTAGTCCTGACGCCCTATGTGGGCATGGATTATTCCTGCTACAGATACCACAGATTTTCGGCCGTGCTTCACGGCGCGTTCCATTCGGGCACTGCCTGTGCGGAAAAAAGTGAAGCATGCAGCGATTACCATGAAAATTCTATATTGTATATGCTGGACAGGTGTTTTGAGACTGACACGCCGGTTGACGTGTATTTTTCTCCGTCCCAATTAAAAAAGGGCACCTATGAGACGGTTTCCATAATCGGGAACCACCAGGTAAACGGAAACAGGATCCGCTTTTTATACGGCTACACAAACGAGATGGCGTACGCGAAGCTTGTTATTGCGTATTCGCTTCTTGATACCCCCCGGGAGAGAGAGGCGTTTCTGGGTAATGAATATAATTTTGAGCTCGTCATGGCCGGAAGTTAAATGAAAATTAAGTTGTATTCTGTTTCCGGGAATGTTATAATGGCTTTACATCGCCTCTCTTCGCAGAAAGCGGACGGGGCAGGGTGACAAAAGAGAAATCTTATGAGGGAAGAAAACAGGAAATATGTGATATAGTGTCAGCAGTCTGACAAAGGAGAGGAAAGGAGAAGGGATGAGAAACAGAAGAAAACTGGCATTGGCGTTAGCCCTTTGCCTTGCAGTAGGAAATTTAAGCGGCTGCGCTTCCAGGGTGAAGATCACCGAGGACATGATCCCCACGGTGACGGATCTAAGGCAGGAGGGCCAGGGAGAAGCAGACGAGCCAGAGGCAGTGGCAGAGGTGTTTGGCCTGTCCATGAATACTTCTTACATGTCGGAGCTGACCCGCAGGGACGGGGATAACACGGAGGCGCCTGTGGCGGAGGCCAGGGATATCCAGGTGGTTATGAAGGCTACCTCTGTGGAAAAGGATCTGAAGATTAAATTTGTCAATGAAAAGAACGGCAAGGTAATCACAGGCACGGCTTTTTCCGTGGATGTGACGGGTTCTGACAAAAAGGCAAAGAGTTATACAGACGACGATAAGGACGGCATTATCCATATTAAGGAGATTGCGGGGGGCAGCTACAAGGTGTCCATGAAGGGCGCCGGGGAGTATAGCAGCGCCAGCGACATTACCGCCACCGTGAAGGACAAGATTGACTACAAGGTGGTGGATGTGACCGACGAGATCAAGAAGGAGAGCGAGATCAATGTAGCCGGTGAGGACGGCGCTTACGGCGGCGGAAACCAGGATGCCTCCACAACGCCCACCACGCTGAAGGATACGGTGGAGTATGTGGAATCCAGAAGGGACCCGGTTTACGGCGAGAGAGTGCAGAAGAAAACGGCTTCAGGGCAGCTTGTGTATTCCAAGCAGAAGACAGACGAGCTTGGACAGCCCATGTACAGCAAAATCACAGCGGAGTCGGATAATTTTCATAAGGATGATAATAAAGACAATACCTGTGACAGATGCGGGAAGGATCTGACGCCCCAGCATACGCACAGTTACGGGGAATGGGTGGTTACGAAAGAGCCTGACTGCCAGAACGCGGGTGAAAAGACACAGACCTGTTCCTGTGGGGACGTTAAAACAGAGGCGATTCCGGCTGATCCGGCAAAACATACATTTGAGAATGGTGTATGTAAGGTTTGTAAAGCAACAGATCCGGCAAATCCTCCCTCCGGCGGAGACACTTCAACAGACGGAAGTACAACTCCCGGGGGAAATCCAGAGAATCCCACAGCCGGCACAATAGCCGTGTTCTCCCCTGCCCGCATGTTCCCGGTCCGTATGACCCTGGTAAAAGCGGCGCCGGCAGATCCGTTTATTACATACGACACAAACAGTGAACCTGTGTACGATCCCAATAGCGAGCCCGTTTACGAGGAGGCCAAGCCCACCGGATACAAGTATACCGGCTGGCAGACCATTGACGGAAAGACCTATTACTACGATAAGAACGGAAACTTTGTGACAGGCACCCAGGTAATCCAGGGTGTGCAGTACACCTTTAACTCCAGCGGACACCGCTCCGGCGTTATTGGCATTGATGTTTCCAAGTATCAGAAGAGCATTGACTGGAACAAGGTAAAGAACGCGGGCATTAACTTTGTTATGATCCGCTGCGGATACCGGGGATACGGCACCGGAGTGCTGGTGGAGGATCCCATGTTCCGCTCCCATATTTCCGGAGCCAGGGCGGCAGGCCTTAGGGTCGGAGTGTACTTCTTCAGCCAGGCCATCAATGAAGCGGAGGCTGTGGAGGAGGCCAGTATGACCATCAAGCTGGTACAGGCAGTAGGCGGCGTCAATATGCCCATTGCCATTGACAGTGAGTATGCAAACGGCGGAAGCGGCCGGGCGGACAAGCTCAGCAAAAGCCAGAGAACGACCGTAACCAGGGCATTCTGCAATACCATTGCGAATTCCGGCTATACGCCCATGGTTTACGCCAGCAAATCCTGGTTTGGCTCCCAGCTGAATGTGTCCAGTCTGGGCAGCTACCGTATCTGGGTAGCCCACTATGCGGCAACCTGCGGCTATACGGGACGCTATGATATCTGGCAGTATACCTCCAAGGGTAAGGTGTCGGGCGTTAGCGGAAACGTGGATATGAATATCAGCTACATGTAAGGAAAACAGCACAACAACAGGATGAAAGAGTGTAAATCCGACTGCTTTACAGAACGGATTTACACTCTTATGCTGTTATAAAAGGAAACAGGGAGGAAGGATAATGCAGATTGCCACGGCAGAAGAGATGCGCGGTATGGATAAGGGAGCCATAAAGGAGGCAGGAATCCCCTCCCTGCTTCTGATGGAACGGGCGGCACAAGGGATTGTGGAGGAAGTCTTAAAGGCGGGCGGGAAATGCCGGGCCGCCGTTTTTTCCGGGCCGGGAAATAACGGCGGCGACGGTGTGGCGGCGGCCCGCCTTCTTTTGGAGCAGGGGTTTGCCGTCCGTGCCTTTCTGGTGGGAGAAAGGGAGCGTATGACTGGGGACAGCAGCCAGATGGAGCAGCGTCTTTTAGAGGCCGGGGGCTGTCTTGAGGACTTTGCGCCGGAGGACGCGGCCCAGAAGGCCTGGTGCATGGAGGCGGATGTGATTGTGGACGCTGTGTTTGGCATCGGGCTTCACAGGGAAATCCGGGGCCAGGCGGCAGAGGCCGTAGCCTGGATGAATGCCTGTCCGGGAAAAGTCATAGCGGCGGACATTGCCAGCGGCGTTGAGGCGGATACGGGCCGGATTCTGGGAAATGTCGTAAAAGCGGCGGTGACGGTGACCTTTACCTGCCCCAAGGCGGGCCATTTTGTGGGAAAGGGGGCGCTATACACAGGAAGGCTTGTGGTGTGGGACATTGGCATTCCCCAGGAGATACAAAGCTTCTGGATGGACAGGGGAGCCCGGGAGGAGGGGGACGGACAGGCGGCCAGGCCGGGGCAAAGCAGGGGAAACAGGCCTTCCCTGGAGGTTCTGACCCTTAAGGATGCCGCCGGGCTCCTTCCTCCAAGGGCAGAGGATGGACACAAAGGAACCTTTGGAAAGGTCTATGTGCTTGGAGGCAGCACGGGGCTTACGGGGGCGCCGCTGTTTTCGGCGTCGGCGGCTGTGCGCAGCGGAAGCGGTCTGGTATATGCGGGGGTGCCCAGGCAGATTTATGCCATTGTGGCCGGGAAATGCCGGGAGGCAATGGCCTGTCCCCTGCCCTGCGACCAGGAGGGGCGGCTGATTACGGAGGCCCTCTGGAGTGTTTCCAACCGTATGGAACAGTGTGACGCGGCCCTGGTGGGGCCGGGCCTTGGCCGGTCCCGGGATGTGGAGCGGCTGGTGGGAAAGCTTCTGTCCCGGATTTCTGCGCCCCTGGTGCTGGACGCGGACGGCCTCTATGCGGTGCGGAACCGGAAGGAGATGTTAAAGGAACGTGCCGGCCGGGGCCTGGTGACGATTCTTACGCCCCATGACGGGGAATTTGCTTATCTGGGAGGAGACCTGTCCGGGCAGCAGCGCCTTTTGGAGGCACGGCGTTTTGCAAAGGAGTACGGCTGTATTCTGGTGCTGAAGGGCCACGGAACCCTTATTGCCGGGCCGGATGGCCGGACATTTGTAAATGCCACCGGAAACTGCGGTATGGCCAAGGGCGGAAGCGGGGATGTGCTTGCAGGCATGATTCTCTCCTTCCTGGGACAGGGGATGGAGCCCCTTGAGGCGGCGGCCCTGGCCGTGTGGATGCACGGGCGCTCGGGAGACCTGTGCGTCCGGGATCTGAGCGCGTATGCCATGACGCCGGGAGATCTGACGGAATATCTGCCCAGGGTATTTGGGGAACTTCTTTCGGAGAACAGAGAAACGGATTTTCCGTCGTTTTGTAGCAAGACCTTTCTATAATTTATACAAACTGCTTAAAATAAAAAAGGAAAAGAGAAAAAAACAGAAAAAAACCTGGAATTTTTGTGAAATAGGGGATTGAACTATCGTACAAAATGTATTAAAATAAAAGCATGTTTAAGTAACGGAAATTACAAAGTGGAGGTACAAAAATCATGATTATTATTGGGGAAAAAATTAACGGATCCATTCCGGCAGTGGCAGACGCTATTGCGAAGAAGGACGGAGAGTTTATCAAGCACAGAGCCGAGATCCAGGCAAATGCCAACGCCACATTTATCGACTGCTGCGCGTCCGTACCGGAGGATGTGGAGACAGAGACGCTTCACTGGATGATCGATCTTATTCAGGAAGTGACCGATACGCCTATCTGTATCGACAGCCCCAGCCCGAAGTCCTGTGTTAACGCGATTCCTTTCTGCAAGAAGCCGGGCCTTATCAACTCCGTATCCATGGAGAGCGGCAAGATCGACACCATTTTCCCGGTGATCGCGGATACCAAGTGGCAGGTGGTTGCCCTTCTGTGCGACGACAAGGGGATTCCTACCTCTGTAGAGCGCAGAATGGAAGTGTTCCATCAGATTATGGACAAGGCTAAAGAGTACGGCATTGCGCCCTCCAGAATCCATATTGATCCCCTGGTTGTGACCCTGTCCACAGACGAGACGGCTCTGACTATGTTCGCGGACTGCTGTCGCAGAATTAAAGCCGAGTATCCCGACATCCATATTACCAGCGGTCTTTCCAATATCTCCTTCGGTCTGCCTGCCAGAAAGAATGTAAACCAGGCATTTATGGTACTGGCAATGAACGCAGGTATGGACAGCGCTATCGTCGACCCCACCAACACGGATATGCTGGGAATGGTTTACGCCACAGAGGCTTTGCTGGAGAATGATGAGTTCTGTCTGGAGTACATCAATGCCTACAGAGCAGGACTGATTTCAAAGCCCAAGAAAGCATAAGGATAAATTAGTTAAAGAGAATAGGGAAAGCCCCGGACATCTGTGCAGACATGGAAGTCCGGGGCTTTTTCTGGCAGACGCCGGAATACGTCTGGGGAGTAATTTCTGTATTGACGTCAATAGGGGGGCATGGTATGATAACACAGGATATTGCCTTTGCGACAGAGCTGGATTTGTGAGGCAGTAATTGAGGCCAGAGAGCGGTCTACATGGAGGACAGGCGTATGAATTATGCAGGGGAATTTTTTGAACAGGCTGGTGAGTGCGCTCCGGCTGAAAAAAGTCTGGAGTTGCAGGGAGGCATACAAAGCGTTCAGAATCTGGAGGCCATCATCAATGAGGGGCTTCGCGTCGCCTTGCTGGAAGAGACGCCGGACCAGTCGCTGGAGGTGCTGCTGGAGCATCTGGGAAAGGCCCTGAACGGAGAACGCACCTATATATTTGAGCGCAACGAGTCCGGCGGTGATGACAATACCTATGAATGGGCGGCCCACGGGGTGGCGCCGGAAAAGGACAATCTTCAGAATGTTCATCCGGACGTGTGTGCCGGCTGGTACCGGAATTTCAGTGTGGGCGGGCATATCATTATTGAGAGCATTGAGGATATCAAGGAGACGGAACCACTTCAGTATGAGAATCTGAAGCGGCAGAAGATCCACTCCCTTGTGGTGGTTCCCCTTTACGATGGAAAAAAGATTATCGGTTTTTACGGCGTGGACAATCCGCCGGTGAAATCTCTGGAATATGCGTCCAATATGCTTCAGACTGCGGCATACTTTATTGTATCCTCACTGAAACGGCGAAACCTGGTTCGTGAGCTCCAGAAGCGCAGCTATAATGTTCTCCATGCCCTCAGCGTGGACTATCTGGGCATATACGAGGTAAACTTTGATACGGGAGAATACAAAATATACCGTGACAGCGAACGGATGCAGATAGACTGGGCGGCAAATTTTGAGAAGGGATATCAATGGGCTGTGGAACAGCTTATTTCACGGTTTGTGGTTCCCAGGGACCGGGAGCGGATCCGGGCGGTGACGAAAAAGGACTATGTGCTGGCCCGGCTTAGGACAAAGGAGAAGTTCTACGTCCGCTGCCAGGTGAAGGATAATCTCTATGGACTGAAGCATCTGGAGATTCATTTTTCCATCACGGAGAAGACGGCGGAGGGAAACTCTGTGATTTTTGCCCTGCGGGACGTGAATGCGGTGGTGGAGCAGGAGGAAAAATACAAGCTGGAGGCAAGGCAGAGTCTGGAGGACATTCTGGAGGGAGCCAGAACCGGTATCTGGACCATCGAAATGGAGGAGGGCTGCGAGCCCAGGATGTACGCGGACCGGACGATGCGGATTCTCCTGGATGTATCCGACGAAATCGAGCCGGAGGAGTGTTACAGGCGCTGGTTTGGAAATATTGAGCCGGACTATGTGGAGATGGTGCAGGAAGTCGTGGGGGAGATACTGGAAACCGGACGTTCCGAAGTGATTTACCCCTGGAATCATCCGACGCTTGGGAAAATTTATGTCCGCTGCGGAGGCGTGCCGGATAAATCCTTCAAAAAGCCTGGCGTCAGCCTGAACGGATACCATCAGGATATCACGGAAATCATGCTGACGAGGAGAAAACAGGAACAGGCCATTATGGAGCTGCTGGAAAAGGTCCGGCGGGCAAATTCGGCAAAGAGCGAGTTCCTTTCCCATATGTCCCATGATCTCCGCACACCGATCAACGGGATTCTGGGAATGCTGGCCATCCAGGAAAAATGCCAGGATGACAGGGAGCGGGTGAGAGACTGCCAGAGGAAGATCCGCGTGTCGGCGGAGCACCTGCTGGCCCTGGTAAACGACGTTCTTCAGGTCAGCAAGCTGGACAGCGGAGGACCGGTGGCGGTGGAGGAGCCCTTTGACTTAAGGGATATACTGGAAAACTGCATTGCCATTCTGTCGTCCCAGGCAGGGGAGGCAAAGATCCGGCTGACGCTGGAGGAGGTTGACCTTAAACACAGCAGGCTTATGGGAAATGCGCTGAATGTGAAAAAGATCCTGATGAATGTCATTGACAACGCTCTCCTGTATAACCGTCCCCAGGGTTCTGTGTTTGTCCGGGTAAAGGAGATTTCCTGTCAGGAAGGAACTGCGTACTTCCGGTTTGAGATTGAGGATACGGGAATCGGTATTGGGGAGGAGTTTAAGAAACATATTTTTGAACCCTTTACCCAGGAACATCAAGGGGCAAGAACCCATTATAACGGCGTAGGGCTTGGAATGTCCATCGTGAAAAAGCTGGTAGACCAGATGAAGGGAACCATTGAGATGGACAGCAGGATCGGCAGAGGGAGCGTATTCTGGATCACCCTGCCCATCCGGATAGATGGGGCGTGGAGCGAAGGCTCTGTGGACGAAAAGTGGAATATGCGGGGCGATATTGCAGGGATGCGGGTTCTCCTGGTGGAGGATAACGAGATCAACTGTGAAATCGTGGAATTCATGCTTAAGGACGCAGGCGCCCAGGTTGTGACCGCAAACGACGGAAAAGCCGCCGTGGATGAGTTCGCGGCCTCTGCCCCGGGAACCTTTGACTGCGTGCTGATGGATCTGATGATGCCGGTTATGAGCGGATATGAGGCGGCCCGTGTAATCCGGGGCCTGGACCGGCCGGACGCGAAGGAGGTACCTATTATAGCGTTGTCGGCAAACGCCTTTGAGGAGGACGTGGCGCTGGCAAAGGATGCCGGAATGAACGAGCATCTGGCGAAGCCGGTGGATATCAACAGAATGTTCCGGGTTATGAGCGGGCTGAGGCGCTGACAGGATTGCGTGGCGCAGGGAAACGGCAGATGTCCTGGATATATCCTGCCAGATCAGGCCAGCCCTTGCGCGCCAGGCATCAAACCCTTCGCCGGAAAGGAAATCCAAAAGGGCCAGGCTTTTGAGGGGGGAGATATAGACATCCCGGGTCAGGGGGGACTCTATGTCCCATTAAGGCCTCCCTCCCCTGCTCTTCCCCCAGTCCGTCTACAGCCTTCCATTGGATTTCTTCCTGTTTGCCGCTTATGACCGCAGCCTGGAAGATTTCCCCACACATTTACAAAAAAATGCTTTCCCTATGCTGTGAAATCTGCTATAATATTACTGACAGACCGGTAAATCCGGGGATCCCCGGTTCCGGTATCCTCCGCGTTCGCGGAAAAGGGCCTTGCGGTTTCCGTAAGACAGGTTCCATTTTAAAAGAAGTGAAGAAAAGAGGTGAAAGGTGCTTGACAAATGGCTAAAAGTATAATATGATATTAAAAACGAACAAAAGTTCGCAAATATCTGTTCGAAACAGACGACAGGAATATAGAAAGAATCAGAGATCATAAAGGAGAATCCCATGGTAAAGGAAGAGAAATTAAAGGCCCTGGATGCGGCCATTGGACAGATTGAGAAGCAGTATGGAAAGGGTTCCGTTATGAAGCTGGGGGACAAGGGAAACCGGATGCAGGTAGAGACCATCCCTACAGGTTCCTTAAGCCTGGACATTGCTCTGGGTCTGGGGGGCGTGCCCAAGGGCAGGATTGTAGAGGTGTACGGCCCGGAATCCAGCGGTAAGACCACAGTAGCCCTGCATATGGTGGCGGAGGTGCAGAAGAGGGGAGGCATCGCGGGATTTATAGACGCGGAGCATGCCCTGGATCCGGCCTATGCCAAGAATATCGGCGTGGATATAGACAACCTTTATATTTCCCAGCCGGATAACGGGGAGCAGGCTCTGGAGATCACAGAGACCATGGTGCGTTCCGGGGCTGTGGATATTGTGATTGTGGACTCTGTGGCGGCTCTGGTGCCAAAGGCGGAGATAGACGGGGACATGGGAGACAGCCATGTGGGTCTCCAGGCCCGCTTAATGTCCCAGGCTCTTCGGAAGCTTACCTCTGTTATCAGCAAGTCCAACTGTATTGTGATTTTCATTAACCAGCTTCGGGAGAAGATTGGCGTTATGTTTGGAAACCCGGAGACTACCACTGGCGGCCGGGCGTTGAAATTCTATTCCTCCATCCGTCTGGACGTGCGCCGCGTGGAGGCCCTGAAACAGGGAGGCGAGGTGGTTGGAAACCATACCCGCATCAAGGTGGTGAAAAATAAGATTGCCCCGCCTTTCAAAGAGGCAGAGTTTGATATCGTGTTTGGACAGGGAATCGCAAAAGAAGGGGATATTCTGGATCTGGCGGTAAACTTAGGGATTGTAAATAAGAGCGGAGCCTGGTATGCCTACAATGGGGATAAGATCGGCCAGGGACGGGAAAACGCCAAGACCTATCTGAGAGAGCATCCGGAGACATGTGGGGATATAGAGAAGAAAGTGAGAGTCCATTACGGATTGCTGGAGGGAGAAGCAGGGAGCGGAGAAAATTCCGAAAGCTCCAGGGGAGCGGAGGCTGCTGAAAATCCCAAGGCTTCGGGAAAAGCCGCCAGGGGAAAAGCCGGGGCTTCGGAGAAAGCCGATAGTTAAGAGGAAATATTCCTTCCACAGAAAGCGCGCGAAGAGGGATGGATGAGAGAAAAAAAGCAAAACACAGGGCATTGTACATATTGGAGCGCATGGACCGCACGGAACAGGAGCTGCGCCAGAAACTGGCGCAGAGCTATGAGCCGGATATTGTGGAGGAGGCGCTGGCTTATGTAAAGGAGTACCGTTACATTGATGATCTGCGCTACGCAAAGAATTATATAGCCTGGAAAGGCCAGACAAAAAGCAGACGTCAGATAGAGCAGGAGCTGCTTTTTAAGAAAGGCGTCTCAAGGGATATCATCTGCCAGGCCTTTGAGGAGGCACAGATGCCGGAGGAGGGGGCGTTAATCCGCCACTGGATAGAAAAGAAAAAGATCTGCCCGGAAACAGCCACAAGGGAGGAGCTCCGGAGATTTTATCAGTTTCTGATGCGCAGGGGCTTCCAGGCGGAGGATATCCGAAGAGAACTGGGCCAGTTTTAGAGGCCGAAAGATAATTTAAAAAAAATTAAAAAAATGAAAAAAACTTGTTGACATTTGGTGAGAAATGGGATAGAATATTATTTGTTCGCAGGAGTGGCGGAATGGCAGACGCGCAGGCTTCAGGTGCCTGTAGTCGCAAGGCTGTGTGGGTTCAAGTCCCATCTCCTGCATATATTTAGAAGTTGGGAAGCCCATATTATTGGGCTTCCCAATTTTTTTCCATAAAAACCGCTGGTGTATTCCGACGCGATTTTTATAAGGCTGTTCCGCTTTTTATTTCACTTGAAACCATATAAGCCATTCTGGAATATGCTATTGTAAAAAGTATCAGGATGGTAATTATGAAAATTAAAATAGTAGAAAATCTGGCGGAAAAGAATCCCTGCTACAAGGCGGGAGTAAAGATTACGCCTAAGGGGTGTATGCTGCACAGTGTCGGGGTTCCACAGCCGGATCCCCGGGTGTTTGTGAAAAACTGGCAGAGCAGCAGCGCGAAAGTCTGTGTCCATGCAGTGGTGGGAAAGGATGCTGTGGCATATCAGCTTCTTCCCTGGAACATGCGGGCATGGCACTGCGGAAGCGGGCCAAAGGGAAGCGGGAATAATACTCTGGTAAGTCTGGAAATGACAGAGCCTGCATCCATCCGGTATGTGGGGGGGAGTAACTGGATAGAGCTGGGAAACGGCGCCAACACCAAATCCCATGTCCTGGCCACTTACGCCAATGCGGTACAGTTCTTTGCCTATATCTGCAGTCAGTATAAGCTGGATCCAGAGAGCAGCGGCGCGCTGATGAGCCACCATGAGGGAAATTTAAATGGCATCGCCTCAAGCCATGGGGATGTGGAACATATCTGGAACAGATTCGGCCTTACCATGGATCAGTTCCGGGAGGACGTGAAAAAGGCCATGCGGGGGGAAACGGTGACGACAGTCCCCTCAGAGCCTGTGGATACCAGCAGCGACGATACCAGTAAACAGCCCATACAGGCCCTTGGCGGAAAGGTCACGGTTATTTATACCAAAGAGGACGGGATCTGTATCCGGAGGGCTCCCAGCATCACTGCAAAGGTAGACCAGATTGTACACGGAGGCACTTTCACGGTGACGGGTATTTCCTCCGATGAGAAATGGTATAAACTAAAAAGCGGTCTCTTTATTACCACAATTCCGGATTATGTAAAGTTTCAGGCGGCGGAGGGTGATAAGGAGAGTACCACAGGGACGGGATATTACCGTGTCCGCGTGAGCTGGGATAAGGCGGACCGCCAGATCGGAGCCTTTAAAAAGAAAGAAAACGCCATTGATCTTTGCAGGCAGAATGGCGGCTATAAGGTTTATGACAATTCGGGAAAAGAAGTTTATCCCTTGCTATCCGGCATTCCGGCAAACGCCAGTTTTCAGTTTCGCGTTACGGTTTCCGACTTGAAGATCCGAAAGGGACCGGGAACTACTTACGACTATTACAGGCAGGGGGAGAAGCCTCAGTATACAGGAAAAGGCGTGTTTACCATTGTCATGACAAAAAGCGGCCAGGGGGCAAAGCTCTGGGGGCTTCTGGAGGCCTACAAAGACAAGGAGAACGGCTGGATTGCCCTGGATGAGATTTTTGGGGAGAAAGCGGACTGACACGAAACGGGGACCAGTCTTTACGAAAAAAACCGGCAGGCGTCTGTCAGGTATAATAAGAAGGAGACAGGATGAGAAAAGTTACTTTAGGGAACACAGGAATCACGGTAAATAAGAACGGGTTTGGGGCGTTGCCCATTCAGCGGACGCCCAGGAAGCGGGCGGTGGCTCTGCTGCAGAAGGCTTTTGAAAAGGGAGTGGATTTTTACGATACAGCCCGGTTCTACAGCGACAGCGAGGAAAAACTGGGCCTGGCTTTTGGAGATGTGCGCAAACAGGTTTTTCTCTCCTCCAAAACGATGGCTCAGACGGCGGATGGATTCTGGAGGGATCTGGAGGAAACTCTTGGAAATCTGAAGACAGATTATCTGGATATCTATCAGTTTCACAATCCCTCCTTCTGTCCAAAGCCGGGGGATGGAAGCGGCCTCTATGAGGCTATGCTGGAGGCAAAGAGACAGGGGAAAATCCGCCATATCGGCATTACGAACCACCGGCTGGCAGTGGCGGAGGAAGCCGTTGCCAGCGGTCTCTATGAGACACTACAGTTCCCCTTCAGCTACCTGTCCTCGGAGAAGGAGCTGGAGCTGGTAAGGAGCTGCCAGCAGGCGGGGATGGGCTTTCTTGCCATGAAGGCTCTGGCAGGGGGACTGATTACCAATTCAGCGGCGGCCTACGCTTTTATGAGCCAGTTTGCCCATGTGCTTCCCATCTGGGGTATCCAGCGGGAAACGGAGCTGGATGAATTTCTCTCCTGCCAGGAGCAGGAACCGGAGCTTACGGGGGCGCTTAAAGATATCATCGACCAGGACAGGAAAGAGCTGCAGGGAGAATTCTGCAGGGGATGCGGATATTGTATGCCCTGTCCGGCGGGCATAGAAATCAACAACTGCGCCCGCATGTCCCTGCTGATTCGAAGGGCGCCCTCGGAGGCGCAGCTAACGGAAGAGATGCAGGCGAAAATGAGAAAGATAGCAGACTGCCAGCACTGCGGAAAGTGCAAAAAGAAGTGTCCTTTTGGCCTGGATACACCTGCGCTTCTGGAGAAAAACTACAAGGATTACATGGAAATCCTTGCGGGAAAGCCTTATTAATTTTCGGGACAGAATCTGTTGCTTTTGTAAGTGAGATACAGCAGCTTTGTGGGTGCGGAAAAGGAAGTTTTGCTTGACAATTATTGTAAAAACCAGCACAATAATACTGTGCAGTACAAAGGAGGAAAGCCTGGGATGGCCAATGTGTGGTATTACGAATTTCCTGTGGGAAGGGTTGGTATAGCGGAGGATGGAGTGGGGATCTGCGCCGTATTTTTTCCGGAGGGTAAGATCGTAAAGGAGACAAAGCGGTCCATAGAGGAGAAGAGTGCCTGGCAGGAGCAGGAATCGCCCTTGATTAAGGAGGCCAATAGACAGCTGCGGGAATATTTTGACGGAGAGCGCAAAAGCTTTGACCTGCCATTGTCCATCAAGGGCACGGCGTTTCAGATGGAGGACTGGAGGGCTTTGCAGACTATTCCCTACGGAGAGACCTGTTCCTATGAGGATATTGCCAGAAAGATCAACCGCCCAAAGGCGTGCCGGGCCGTTGGAATGGCAAATCACGCAAATCCCGTCAGCATTATCATTCCCTGCCACCGGGTTGTGGGAAAAAACGGCTCTCTGACCGGATATGGCGGAGGCCTCTCCATAAAAGAATTCCTCCTGGAGCTGGAGCGGAAAAACCGTTAGAATGCGGAACTCAAAAACAGGATTTGCCTGGATGGGGCAGATACGGAACTTAAATAGGAGATGAAAAGGATGAAGGTTTTGGATTTTGGCTCTTTAAACTATGACTATGTGTATAATGTAGACCATATGCTGCTGCCCGGGGAGACCCAGGCGTCTACCGGTATGGAGACTTTCTGCGGGGGCAAGGGCCTTAACCAGGCCATGGCCCTGGCAAAGGCAGGCGTGCCGGTGTATCTGGCAGGCTCCATCGGGGAGGAGGGACAGCTTTTCCTGGATATCTGTAAGGAAAACCAGGTCAATACAGAACTGCTGCGGCAGATTCCCGGAAAGAGCGGCCACACGATTATCCAGATCGATAAGAATGCCCAGAACAGCATTCTGCTCTTTGGCGGCGCCAATCGCAGCCAGAGCAGAGAGTATATAGATGAGGTGCTGGCTCATTTTGAGGAGGGGGACGTTATTCTTCTGCAAAATGAGATCAATGAGCTTCCTTATATCTGCCAGAAGGCATATGAGAAGAAGATGACCATTGTGCTGAATCCCTCGCCCTTTGACAGCGCCCTGGATGCCTGCGATATGTCCAAGGTTTCCATTTTCCTGTTAAACGAGATTGAGGGGGCGCAGATTGCGGGGGGAAGCAAAGAGCCGGAGGAGATTCTGGCCTTAATGAAGGAGAAATTTCCCAAGGCCCAGGTGGTGCTGACTTTGGGTGGAGACGGCGCCATATACCAGAACAATGAGACGGGAGAAAAGGTTGCGCAGCCCTGCATTCCGGTACAGGCAGTGGATACCACAGCCGCAGGAGACACCTTTACGGGATATTTTATTGCAGGGCTTCTAAAGGACATGCCAAAGGCAGACACCATGCGTATGTGTGCCGTGGCGTCTGCCATTGCCGTTTCCCGCAAGGGGGCTACCGCGTCCATTCCCTCTGTAGATGAGGTGGAAGCAAAACTGTAAAAGTATTCCCATTCTTTTGAAAAAGAGCCTGGAGAGATTCACAAATCAGTGCCAGAGGGTCTGAAAAAAACAGCGCCCCCGGAAGTGTTGTATAGGAAAACACATTTCCGGCGGGCGCTTTTTAGTGGTATTTATTTTGCCAGAAGCATCATAATCTCATTGCTGCGGGCGATGAATTTTGTCATTTCCTCCGGTGCGAGAGGCTTGTGGCTGATAAGAGCCAGGTCATAGAGCTGCTGGCAGAACATGGGCACATGCTGGGAGTCGCTGTTCTCCAGGATATACTGCACCAGGCGGTTGTTGGCGTTTAACACCAGAGTCTCGCTTCCGCCAAACATGGAAGGATCCATACCCATGCCGCCCATGCTGTACATCTTCATCATTTCCTGCATACGGCGGCTTTCCTCGGAGAGGGTCACCATGGAGGAAATATTCTCGTTTTTCAGCTTTTCTACCTTCACCTCCAGCTTATCGTTGGAGAGAGCCTTGCGGAAAATACCCGTCAAGGTTTCGGTGGTTTCCTTTAATTCCTCCCCGGCCACGCATTCCTTCAAGTCGTCGGTCACATCGGCGTCAATGCGCAGGAACTTAAGATCTTCCCGCCTGCTCTCCAGATGGGAGATAAAGGGAGAGTCAATGTTGTGCTTCAGGATAACGGCGTTTTTGCCCTCCTCCTTAAACAGGTTGATATACTGGCTCTGCTGGATCTCGTCGGTTACATAGAAAACGGTGGTTTTTTCCGGTTCCCTGTCCTCCGGGGAGCCGTTTTCCCCGTCGGGATTCTCCACAATATCCACTTCCGGCTCTTCTGTGGTTTCCTCTTCGGGCTTCTCCGGCGCAAGGTCTTTCAAAGTCTGGTATTTTCCGTCCAGATCTTTAAAGAGAATGTAATCCGTCATTTTGTCGCAGAATTTATCATCCTTTAAGCAGCCGAATTTGATAAAGGGATTGATATCGTCCCAGTATTTCTCATAGCTTTCCCGGTCGGTCTTGCACATGCCGGACAGCTTGTCAGCCACCTTTTTGGAAATGTAATCAGAAATTTTCTTTACAAATCCGTCGTTTTGCAGAGCGCTTCTGGATACGTTTAAGGGCAGGTCCGGGCAGTCGATCACGCCCTTTAACAGCATAAGAAATTCGGGAATGACTTCCTTAATGTTGTCGGCAATAAAGACCTGGTTGTTATAAAGCTTGATGGTGCCTTCGATGGAATCGTACTCCGTGTTGATTTTGGGGAAGTACAGGATGCCCTTTAAATTGAAGGGATAGTCCATGTTCAGATGAATCCAGAACAAGGGCTCCTTGTAATCCATAAATACCTTGCGGTAGAAGGTCTTGTAATCCTCGTCGCTGCACTCATTGGGATGCTTTGTCCATAAAGGATGGGTATCGCTAAGGGAGACGGGGCGCTTGTTGATTTTTACCTTGTCACGGGCCGGGGAGATCTCCTTTGTCTCCCTGGTTCCGTCCTCGTTTTCTACTTCCTCGGTTTTCGCTTCCTCATGGATGCGTTCTACCACCACGTCATCCTCAGTAAGGTCCGCCTCGTCGATGGTCTCATATTCCTGTTCCGCGTTTGCTTTCTCCAGGAAAATTTCCGTTGGCATAAAGGAACAGTATTTCTGGATGACTTCCCTGGCCCGGTACTCGTTGGCAAACTCCAGGCTGTCCTCGTTTAAGAACAGGGTGATCTCTGTACCTACCTCTGTGCGGGTTCCCTCGGAAATCTCATACTCCGTGCCGCCGTCACATTCCCAGTGAACAGGCTTTGCGTCCTTCTGATAGGAGAGGGTGTCGATGTGTACCTCGTCGGCTACCATAAAGGCAGAGTAAAAGCCCAGGCCGAAGTGGCCGATAATCTGATCTTCGCTGGCCTTATCCTTGTATTTTTCCAGGAAATCCGTAGCTCCGGAGAATGCGATCTGGGTAATATATTCCTCCACCTCTGCCTCGGTCATGCCAAGTCCGGTATCGATAAACTTTAAGGTTTTATCCTCCGGGTTTACAATCACCTTCACCTGGTTTTTAAACTTATCCGGGTAGGCGTATTCCCCCACCATCTCAAGCTTTTTAAGCTTGGTAATGGCGTCGCAGCCATTGGAGATCAGTTCACGGAAAAAAATGTCATGGTCGGAATACAGCCATTTTTTGATAATGGGAAAAATATTTTCGCTGTTGATGGAAAGGCTTCCACGTCTGTTGCTCATAGATATGTTCACTCCTTGTCTTATATTTGCTTCCTGGTTTTTAATTTTAATACGGGAGAATGGAAAAGTCAATAGAAAATCAGCACTCGGACTTAATGAGTGCTAACAAAATTTTATAAACTTTCTAAAAAAATGATAAACAGCAGAAAGATGGAGAAAAATCTTGCGCAGAAAATCAATCTATGTTATACTGACATCCAGATTATAGGAGAGAGGTGGAAAGATGAAGAGATAATCTGCTTTTGAGACATGAACCGTTTTTATCTGACAAGGCATTTTTATGCCGTGTTATTCTTCATGTTGCCAGAAGTAGATTAGGATTCTCATAACCTCTCTTTTTTGAGCCCTTAAAGAAGCGGCCGGGAATTGTTTACGACCTCTTCTCAAAGGGTGACGCCCTATTCCGGAAAGACGTATGGGGCATTTAAAAACAGGGAAAAACATGAGACAGGAATCCTCTGGCGGCAGAAGGGTTCTTTTTTTGTTGCCGGATGTGAAGTTTTATGTTAGGAGGAATGCTTAGTGTCATTGATTCATGTGGCGAACCTTACATTTTGTTATGAGGGGAGCTTTGACAATATTTTTGAAAATGTGTCCTTTTCCCTGGATTCCAACTGGAAGCTGGGCTTTATGGGGCGAAACGGAAAGGGGAAAACCACCTTTTTAAAGCTTTTGCTGGGAGAATACGGGTATGCGGGAACTATTTCGGCCTCTACGGACTTTGATTATTTTCCCTATAGGATCCAGGGGGAGGAGATGGAGCGGTGGGCCTCGGAACTGATGGAGGGGTGGAAGCCCGGATGCCAGGAGTGGCGGGTGCTGTGTGAGCTGGAAAAGCTGAAAGCCCCGGCGGAGCTTCTGTACCGGCCCTTTGGCACCTTAAGCCATGGGGAAAGAACCAAGGTGTTTCTGGCGGTGCTGTTTTCCGGGGAAAATGATTTCCTGTTGATTGACGAGCCAACAAATCATCTGGACCGGGAGTCCAGGGAGGCGGTAAAACAGTATCTGAATGGAAAGAAGGGATTTATTCTGGTGTCCCACGACCGGGATCTGCTGGATGCCTGCATTGACCATGTGCTTGTGCTGAACCGGAAATCCATAGAAGTCCAGAGCGGAAATTTTTCCACCTGGTGGGAGAACAAGTGCCGCAAAGATCATTTCGCCAGGATGGAGAATGAAAAACATCTGCGGGAGCTGGCCTCGCTGAAGCGGGCAGTTGACCAGAGCGGCAGGTGGGCCCGGAAAAACGAGAATACGAAAATCGGCTATGACCCCATAAAGGATCACGACAGGGGAAATGGGACAAGACCCTATATAGGAGCCAAGACAAAGAAAATGCAAAAAAGGGTGAAAAGCTATGAGACGCGCATGGAGCGGGAGATGGAGGCGAAGGAGGGGCTTCTTAAGGATCTGGAAAATCCCGTGGCGTTGAAGCTTTACGGGCTTGCTTATCACAAGGAGCGGCTTCTTGACGCCAGAGATCTGACGCTTGGGTATAAGGGGACGGAAAAGGCAGTCCTTAAGGACTTTTCCTTTGAGCTTAAGAGGGGAGAGCGGGTGTTTCTCCACGGGCAAAACGGCTGTGGGAAGTCCACCTTTATCAAGGCGCTTCTTGCGGCAGAAGAGACATGGACCCAGGAATCCCTGCGCGTTGTTTCGGGGGAGCTGCGGACGGGATCCGGGCTTAAGATTTCCTATGTAAGCCAGGATACGGATTTCCTAAGGGGAAGCATCCGGGATTTCTGTGACAGCCGGGGGCTTGAGGAGAGCCTGTTCTGCGCCCTGCTTAGGCAGCTTGACATGGAGCGGACGCAGTTTGGCAAAAACATGGAGGATTTTTCGGAAGGGCAGAAGAAAAAGGTACTTATAGCGGCAAGCCTTATGACGCCTGCCCACCTGTATATCTGGGATGAGCCGCTGAATTATGTCGACGTGTTCTCCCGCATGCAGATTGAGAATCTGCTGCTTCAGTACGAGCCCTCCATGCTGGTGGTGGATCATGACGTCCGTTTCCGGGAGCGGATTGCCACCCGGGTGGTGGAGGTGGGCTGAGCCTGTCTCTGGGACAGAAAAGGCAGTTATCCTTCCGGCAATCTTGCCAGAGAGGAAACTGCCTTTTGTTTCTACCGCCGCCTGGAAAGCTTCACATACTCCTGCTTTTCCGCCACACTCTTATAGGCCGGACGGATGATCTTGCCGTTGTTGGCCAGCTCTTCGATGCGGTGGGCGCTCCAGCCCACGATTCTTGCCATGGCAAAGATGGGGGTGTAGAGCTCCAGGGGCAGGTCCAGCATGCTGTACACAAAACCGCTGTAGAAGTCCACGTTGGCGCTTACGCCTTTGTAGATTTTGCGCTCCTTTGCGATGACCTGGGGCGCAAGACGTTCCACCAGGGAGTACAGCTCAAATTCCTCCATGCGGTTCTTGGCCTGGGCCAGATTTTTTACAAAGCTCTTAAAGATATCCGCCCTGGGGTCAGACAGGGAATAGACGGCATGTCCCATGCCGTAGATAAGTCCTGCGTGGTCAAAGGCGTCCTTGTGAAGGAGGGAGGCAAGATAGGAGGTAACCTCCTCCTCGTCGTCCCAGTGGGACAGGTGGGCCTTCATATCCTCAAACATTTTGACTACCTTGATGTTGGCGCCGCCGTGGCGGGGCCCCTTCAGGGAACCCAGGGAGGCGGAGATGGCAGAGTAGGTGTCTGTGCCCGAGGAGGACACCACATGGGTGGTAAAGGTGGAATTGTTTCCGCCGCCATGCTCCATGTGAAGCACAAGCGCCAGATCCAGGATCTTTGCCTCCAGCTCTGTGTACTGGCTGTTGGGCCGCAGGATATACAGAATATGCTCCGCCGTGGAGAGCTCCGGCCTGGGGGGATGAATGTACAGGCTTTTCCCGTCGTGGTAGTGGCTGTAGGCCTGGTAGGCGTACACGGCCAGAATGGGAAACAGGGCAATAAGCTGCAGGCACTGTCGCAGCACATTGGGCAGAGTGATATCGTCGGCCCGGTCGTCATAGGCGTACAAGGTCAGCACGCTGCGGGCCAGGGTATTCATCATATCGTTGCTGGGGGCTTTCATAATAATATCCCGCACAAAATGGGTGGGAAGCGTGCGGTAGGAGCTCAGGAGACTGCTGAAGCTCTCCAGCTCTTTTTTTGTGGGGAGGCTGCCAAAGAGAAGCAGGTATGTAATTTCCTCGTATCCGTATCGCTTATCGGCCATAAAGCCCTGGACGAGATCACGGATTTCAATCCCCCGGTAAAAGAGCCGCCCCTGGCAGGGGATATCCTTTCCGTCCACGGTTTCGTGGGAGCAGATCTCCCCGATCTCCGTAAGTCCCGCCAGTACGCCTTTTCCGTTAATATCCCGGAGTCCCCGCTTCACATCGTATTTCCGGTATAATTCTTCATGGATCTGACTGGTCTCCATGCTTAATCTGGACAGGTTCAGAATTTCCGGTGTCACTTCATAAAATTCTTTTTCGTGCATCTGTCAGCCTCTCCTTTCCTTATTTCGCCCATGCTTTTAGGGCATCAAGGTACACCCCTGCGGTGTTTCCTCTGTTCGCCCATGTTTCCAGGGCATCAAGGCACACCCTTATGGTGTTTCGTCTGCTTTTCCTTTTTTCGCTATCTTTACTATCTTATCATAAAATTTTGATAAAATGTGTCGAAAAACAAAAAATTAATACTAAATTTATAAAATGTTCTTTGTTTTTTAACAAATAAGAGAAAAAATGTTCGGTTTCATCTGGGGAAATCTTGAAAAATCCCTTGCTTTTCCCTAAAAGTGTGTTATACTTATATATGATTTGAATAATGTGGCCGAGAAGAGTGAACGAAAGTTCACTCTTTTTCATGACATGGAGAGAAGAGGTGAGAGCAATGACGAAACGGGAACAGTACGAGCAGAGGACAGAAACCCTGCTTCTACCTATTATAGAAAAAAACCGGTTCGAGCTGGTGGATGTGGAGTATGTGAAGGAAGGGGGCACCTGGTATCTGCGGGCTTACATTGATAAGCCGGGAGGAATCACGGTGGACGACTGTGAGGTGGTGAACCGGGCCCTGGGGGAGCTTCTGGATGAGGAGGATTTTATTGAGGAATCCTATGTGCTGGAGGTGAGCTCCCCGGGACTTGGAAGGCCTTTGAAAAAAGAGAAGGATTTCTTAAGAAGCATCGGGGAAGAGGTGGAGATCCGCACCTACCGGGCAGTGGAGGGCCAGAAGGAGTTTAAGGGGATCCTTCGGGCTTATGACAAGGAAACCGTAACCATTGAGACAGAAGGGGGAGAATCCCTTACGCTGAAAAGAGCAGAGATCGCGCTGATTCGTCTTGCATTTGACTTTTAAATATAATCAGGAGGATAAAAAAAATGAACACGGAGTTAATGGAAGCACTGGATATTCTGGAAAAAGAAAAAGATATCAGCAAAGAAACCTTGCTGGAGTCCATTGAGAATTCCCTTTTGACAGCATGCAAGAGCCATTTTGGTAAAGCGGACAATATAAAGGTCAATATCAACCGGGAAACCTATGAATTTTTCGTATATGCGGAGAAAAAAGTGGTGGAGCAGGTGGAGGATCCGGTGCTTGAGATCAGCCTTGCTGATGCCAGAATGAAGGATTCCAAATATGAGCTGGACGATATCGTGAATGTGGAGGTAAAGTCAAAGGAATTTGGGCGGATTGCCACACAGAACGCAAAGAACGTGATTCTGCAGAAAATCCGGGAGGAAGAGCGCAAGGTGCTGTTTAACCAGTACTACGGCAAGGAAAAAGACGTGGTTACCGGCGTGGTGCAGCGGTACATGGGCAGAAATGTCAGCATCAATCTGGGCAAGGTGGATGCCATTTTAAACGAGAACGAGATGGTGAAGGGAGAGACTTTCCGGCCTACAGAGCGCATCAAGCTCTATATCCTGGAGGTAAAGGATACCCCCAAGGGGCCCAGGATTCTGGTGTCCCGGACACACCCGGAGCTGGTGAAGCGCCTGTTTGAGTCGGAGGTAACGGAAGTAAAGGACGGAACCGTGGAGATCAAGTGCATCGCCCGGGAGGCCGGTTCCCGCACCAAGATCGCCGTGTGGTCCAACAATCCGGACGTGGATCCTGTGGGTTCCTGCGTGGGAAAGAACGGCGACAGGGTAAACACCATTGTAAACGAACTCCGGGGGGAGAAGATCGATATCATTAACTGGAGCGATAACCCGGCTATTCTCATTGAGAATGCCCTAAGCCCTGCCAAGGTGGTGGCTGTGCTGGCGGATCCGGATGAGAAAACTGCCAAGGTTGTGGTGCCGGATTACCAGCTGTCTCTGGCCATCGGCAAGGAGGGACAGAACGCCAGGCTTGCCGCCCGGCTGACAGGGTTTAAGATCGACATCAAGAGCGAAACCCAGGCCCGGGAGATTGAGGGCTGGCTGGATATCGACGAAGACGAAGAGTACGAGGATTTTGAGGATTACGGCGATTACGATGAGGCCGACGGCTATTACATGGAAGGCACGGAAGATGCGTATTACGCAGAGAATGAAGGAATGCCGGATGAATATGCAGCGGACGATTACGCCGGAGAAATGGACGCCCCAGAGGATTATGCAGACACGGTAAGTGCCGGTATGGAAGATGAGGATGCGGACAGAATAGAAGAATAGATGCGGGATGTGATGAATTGAGTACAACAAGGAAAGTACCCATGCGCAAGTGCGTGGGATGCGGCGGGATGAAGAGCAAGAAAGAAATGCTTCGTGTTATAAAGACGGCGGAAGGAGAAATTCTGCTGGACGCCACGGGCAGAAAGAACGGAAGAGGCGCGTACCTGTGCCAGTCCCGGGAGTGCCTGCAGCAGGCAGTTAAGGGGAAAGGGCTTGAACGCTCTTTCAAGATGTCCATTCCCAAAGACGTATACGAAAAACTGGAAAAGGAGATGGATGAGCTTGAAGAGAGATAAAGTGTTGTCCCTCCTGGGCCTGGCCATGAAGGCCGGAAAGGTGGCAAGCGGCGGATTCTTAACGGAGAAGGCCGTGAAGAGCGGCCATGCGTCCCTGGTGATCGTTTCCACCACCGCCTCGGAAAATACGAAGAAACAGTTTCGCAACATGTGTACTTACTATGAAATACCTTTGTATTTCTATGGGGAAGCAGAGGAATTGGGCCACGCCATTGGCAAGGAGCACAGAACCTCCCTGGCATTGTTGGATGATGGATTTGCAAAGGCAGTAAAAAAGCAACTGATGGAACAGCAAACGTAAAAGAGGGAGGTAGTAAGTATGTCAAAGAGAGTACATGAGCTTGCAAAAGAATTAAATAAAAACAATAAGGAGATTATCCAGTTCCTTACAGAAAAAAAGATAGAGGTAAAAAGCCATATGAGCACATTGACAGGTGAACAGGAGGAAATGGTCAGAAAGGCCCTTTCCGGAGCTGCCCAGGAAAAGCCTGCGGCAAAAGCTCCCGCTTCGGCGGAAAAGCCGGAGTCCCCGGAGGCAAAGCCCGAGGGAGCTGCGCCAAGACCCCAGGCTCCGCCGAAAAAGAAAAAGATTATTGCAGTATATAATGTCCAGAACAGCCAGACAGGCATCAAGGATCCCCGTGCGGAGAGAAGGGCAAACAATCCCAGAACGCCGGGAGCCAGAGGCGGTCAGCCTCAGGGAGGCCCAAGGCCGGGGGCAGCGCCGGGACGTCCCGCGCCAAGGCCCGCCCAGGGAGGCGCGCCCGTAAAGCCGGAAGGGGCGGCAGCGCCAAAGCCCCGCCAGGCGGCTGTACAGGCGCAGGGGGTATCTTCGGCCCGGACGCCTGGGGAGACGGTAAAGGAAACCGCAGCCCAGGAGGCAAAGCCCGTGGCAAAAGCGCCGGAGACAGGACGCGGCCCGGCGGAGGCTCCAAAACCGGCAGCACAGCCGGCAGGAACACCAGCAGCCAGCCGGGAAGCTGCTACCGGACGCCCCGCAGGAGCGGGCCGCGACGTCCGGGAGAGCCGGGGAGGCCAGGCCCGGGAAGGTCAGCGTCCCGCCGGCCGCGACAGCCAGGGCCAGCGTCCCTACAGCAGAGACAGCCGTGACGGCCAGGGAGGCCCAAGAAGAGACGGCCAGGGCCAGCGCTCTTATGGCAGGGACAGCCGTGACGGTCAGGGCAGTCCAAGAAGAGACGGCCAGGGAGGCCAGCGTCCCTTTAACCGTGACAGTCAGGGGGGGCCAAGAAGAGACGGTCAGGGTCAGCGTCCCTTTAACCGTGACGGTCAGGGAGGCCAGGGCGGTGGATTCCGCAGAGACGGCCAGGGAGGCCAGCGTCCCTTTAACCGCGACGGCCAGGGAGGCCCAAGGAGAGATGGTCAGGGAGGCCAGGGCGGATTCCGCAGAGACGGCGACAGCCGCCGTCCCCAGGGCGGCCAGAGAGGCCAGGGAGGACGCTCCATGGATATTCCGGCTGCGCCCATTGTGGAGAACCGCAAGACGGAAAACCGCCGTGTGGAGAATAAGAGCAGGGACGACCGCAAGGAGAAGAGCCGGTTCAATGACGACTGGAACAAGAACGGACGTCCCGGCCAGAATAACCGCTCCAGCCAGAATAACAGGAACCAGAAAGGGAAGGGCAGGGGAAATGCGCCTGCGCCCGCACCGCAGCCGGCTCCTAAGAAAGAAGATAATACGCCTAAGGTGATTGAGATTCCCGAACTGATCAGCATCCATGATCTGGCGGAGAAGATGAAGATCCAGCCTTCCGTATTGATAAAGAAATTATTCCTTGCAGGTAAGATGGTGACGCTGAACTCCGAGCTGGATTTTGAGGCAGCAGGAGAGCTGGCCATGGAGATGAACTTTGATCCGGTTCCAGAGGAGAAGGAGGACGTCATCGCCAAGATGCTGGAGGAGCAGGAAGAGTCGGAGGAGAATATGGTATCCAGACCGCCGGTAGTGTGCGTTATGGGTCATGTAGACCACGGCAAGACCTCCCTTCTGGACGCCATCCGGGATACCCATGTCATCGACAAGGAGGCGGGTGGCATCACCCAGCATATCGGCGCTTACGTGGTCAGCATCAACGGCCAGAAGATCACCTTCCTGGATACGCCGGGCCATGAGGCGTTTACGGCCATGCGTATGCGGGGCGCTAACTCCACGGATATCGCAATCCTGGTGGTGGCCGCCGATGACGGCGTAATGCCCCAGACTGTGGAGGCTATCAGCCATGCAAAAGCCGCCGGCATTGAGATAATTGTGGCCATAAACAAGGTGGATAAACCCAGCGCCAATGTGGACCGGGTAAAACAGGAGCTTATGGAGTATGAGCTGGTTGCAGAGGAATGGGGCGGAAGCACCGTCTGCGTTCCCGTATCAGCCCATACCCATGAGGGTATCGACCAGCTTCTGGAGATGATCCTTCTGACTGCGGATATTCTGGAGCTGAAGGCCAACCCCGACCGCAGCGCCAGGGGCCTTGTAATCGAGGCGGAGCTGGACAAAGGAAAGGGCTCTGTGGCAACCGTACTGGTGCAGAAGGGAACCCTCCATGTAGGAGATCCCATTGCGGTGGGCTCCTGCTACGGCAAGGTCCGGGCCATGATGGACGACAAGGGCCGCAGGGTAAAGGAGGCAGGGCCTTCCAAACCGGTGGAGATCCTGGGCCTTTCCGACGTGCCCAGGGCCGGAGAGATTTTTGTTTCACCGGCTTCGGAAAAAGAAGCGAGAGCCTTTGCGGAGACATATATCAAGGAGAGCAGGGAGAAGCTTCTGGAGGATACCAAGCTAAAGATGTCTCTGGACGATCTGTATTCCCAGATCCAGTCCGGAAACTTAAAGGAACTGAATATTATCGTAAAAGCAGACGTACAGGGTTCTGTGGAGGCAGTGAAGCAGAGTCTCTTAAAGCTGTCCAACGAGGAGGTTGTGGTAAAGATCGTCCATGGAGGCGTGGGAGCCATCAACGAGTCCGACGTGAACCTGGCATCTGCCTCCAACGCAATCATTATCGGATTTAACGTGCGCCCGGATGCCACGGCCAAGGAGATTGCGGAGAGGGAGAAGGTGGATCTGCGCCTGTACCGTGTGATTTACGATGCCATAGGCGATGTGGAAGCCGCCATGAAGGGAATGCTGGATCCGGTATTCGAGGAGAAGGTGCTGGGCCATGCGGAGGTGCGCCAGATTTTCAAGGCCTCCGGCGTGGGAACCATCGCAGGCTCCTATGTGCTGGACGGCGTATTCCAGAGAGGCTGCTCCTGCCGGATTACCCGGGAGGGAGAGCAGATTTTCGAGGGCGCCCTGGCTTCCTTAAAGCGTTTCAAAGACGACGTAAAGGAAGTGAAAGCCGGTTATGAGTGCGGTCTTGTATTTGAGAAATTCAACGACCTGCAGGAGCTGGATATTATAGAGGCGTATACCATGGTGGAGGTTCCCAGGTGAGAATCCCGGAAAACAGGGGAGCGGCCTGGGATTGCAGGAAAGGAATTTTATGAGAAAAAACAGTATCAAGAATACGAGGATTAACAATGAGGTCCAGCGGGAGTTGTCCAATATTATCCGCGGGGAAATCAAGGATCCCCGGATTCACCCCATGACCTCCGTGGTTGCCGTGGAGGTGGCGCCGGACTTAAAGAGCGCAAAGGCTTATATCAGCGTTCTCGGCGATCCGAAGGCCCAGGAGGATACCATGGCAGGGCTTCGCAGCGCGGAGGGCTATATCCGCCGCGCGCTGGCCAGAAGCATAAATTTAAGAAACACGCCGGAGATCCGGTTTATCCTGGATCAGTCCATTGAGTACGGCGTGGCTATGTCAAAGCTGATCGATTCTGTCAACCGTGAAACCAGAGAAGAGACAGCAGACGGGGACGGCGCGCAGCAGGACCTGTCCGGGGAGGATGAGGAAGCATGATTAATCTGGCAGAAGAGATGAGAGGCGTAAAAAGCGTTGCCATATCCGGCCATATCCGGCCGGACGGCGACTGCGTAGGCGCCTGTCTGGCAGTTTACAATTATATACGGGAGCAGTACCCGGATGTGGAAGCGCAGGTTTACTTAGATCCCATACCGCAGGTGTTTTCCTTTCTCAAAGGCGCGGATGAGATCTGCCTGGTCCGGGACAGGGAAAAGAAGTACGACCTGTTTATGGGCCTGGATTCCGGTGATAAGCAGCGTCTGGGAGAATCCCTTTGCTACTTTGAGACGGCGGGGAGAACCCTTTGCATCGACCATCATATCAGCAACCAGGGCTATGCCGGGAAAAACTACATTGTGCCGGAGGCCAGCTCCACATCGGAGCTCGTGTTTGGCATTCTGGAGGAGGAAAAGATTTCCAGGGAAGTGGCGGAGGCCCTCTATGTGGGAATCGTCCATGACACCGGCATGTTCCAGTATTCCTGTACTTCTCCGGCTACCATGGAGACGGCCGGGAAGCTTATGGGGAAGGGCATTGATTTTACAAGAATCATAGACGATACCTTCTATAAAAAGACCTATATCCAGAACCAGATTCTGGGAAGGGCCCTGTTGGAGAGCATTCTCCTGCTGGACGGGAAATGCATTGTGAGCCGTGTGCTGAAAAGGGACATGGAATTTTACGGGGTAGAGCCAAAGGATCTGGACGGCATTGTCAGCCAGCTCAGGGTGACTGCAGGCGTGGAGGTGGCTATTTTCCTTTACGAGACGGATAACCAGGAGTACAAGGCAAGTCTCAGAGCCAACGGGCCGGTGGATGTGAGCCGGATCGCCGGATATTTTGGCGGCGGCGGCCATAAAAAGGCGGCCGGATGCACCATGCATGGCAGCTTTCACGATGTGGTGAACAATCTTACTTTACATATTGAGAAACAGCTGGAAGAGGAATAAAGCGTGATAAACGGGGTAGTGAATATTTACAAGGAGGCAGGCTTTACCTCCCACGACGTGGTGGCAAAGCTTCGGGGAATGGTAAAACAGAAAAAAATCGGGCATACAGGAACTCTCGATCCGGCTGCGGAGGGAGTTCTTCCCGTGTGTCTGGGAAATGCCACGAAGCTTTGCGACCTTTTAACAGACTGGGACAAGACCTACGAGGCGGTGCTGCTGCTGGGAGTGGAGACAGACACCCAGGACTGCACGGGGCAGATACTGGGGGAATCCCCGGTGGAGGCTTCGGAGGAACAGGTGGGAAGGGCCGTTCTCTCTTTTCTGGGGGACTACGACCAGATTCCGCCCATGTACTCGGCACTTAAGGTGGGGGGAAAGAAGCTCTACGAGCTGGCCAGAGAGGGGAAAGAGGTGGAGCGCTCACCCCGGAGGGTGCAGATCTACAGCCTTGAAATCCTGCATATGGAGCTTCCCAGGGTGCGGCTTCGGGTCACCTGCTCCAAGGGCACCTATATCCGCACCCTGTGCCATGATATCGGGAAACGGCTTGGCTGCGGCGGCTGTATGGAAAGCCTGCTTCGGACAAGGGCAGGCCTCTTTGACGTGGAGAACAGCCTGCGTCTTTCCAGGCTGGAGCAGATGCTCTGCCCGGAGGGGGAGACACCGCTTTTGCCGGGGGACCCGGCTCTGGAGGAGCGGCTGGGTGAATACCTGACAAGGGTGGACGCCCTGTTTCCCGAATATGGCAGATGTGTTTTGCTGCCCCAGGGGGATAAGGCGGTCTACAATGGAAATGCCCTTGGGGAAAACCTTATTGGAGAGAAAATTTTTGCAGGAGACGGGAAAGGAGAGTCCTGTTGGGAAAAGGGCGAACCAATACCCGTTCTGATCTATGATTCCAGGGAACGGTTTATGGGAATTTACCGCTTTATTCCCGGGGAGAATTGCTACAAGCCGGTAAAGATGTTTCTTCCCGGGCGGTAAAGGAAGCAGAGAGAGGGAAGGAACGCAGGATGTAAGCTGCAAGCGCAGCATGGACAGACACGGAGTGACAAGCGCATGGAATACAGAAAGGGAACCATTGATTTTCATATAGAGGGACCTTCCGCCATTTCTCTGGGCAAGTTTGACGGCCTGCACCGGGGGCATCAGACGCTTCTTCGGAGGATTGCGGACAAGAAGGGGGAGGGTATGTCCGCCGTGATCTTCACCTTTGACTTTGGCCGGGGCCAGGGGCTGATGTTGAAAGAGGAACGGCGGCGGATGCTGGAGCAGTGGGGCGTGGACTGGATGCTGGAATGCCCCTTTGTGCCGGAGCTCTCCCATATGGAGCCGGAGGATTTTGTGCGCCGGGTAATCCGGGACGCTCTTCACGGGGCGTATCTGGCTGTGGGCACGGATTTCCGCTTCGGGTATCAGAGAAGAGGGGACTACCGTCTTTTGCAGCAGATGGCGGCGGAATGCGGCTACGGGATTGAGGTGGTGGAAAAGGAGCAGTATCAGGGGCGGGATATTAGCAGTACCTTTATCCGGGAGGAACTGGGGAAAGGGAATATGAAGCTGGTAAACCACCTTCTGGGATATCCTTACAGTGTTTCCGGGGAGGTGGTTCACGGCCGGGCCATCGGACGGACCCTGGGAATGCCCACCATAAACATTCTGCCCGCCCAGGGGAAGCTTCTGCCTCCTAACGGGGTATACGCCACCTTGAGCCGGATAGAGGGCAGGGACTACGAGGGAATCACCAATATCGGATACAAGCCTACGGTGGAGGGAGAGCGCCGGATGGGGGTAGAGACGTATCTCTTTGATGTGAACGAGAATCTTTACGGAAAAGAAGTGACGGTGTATTTTTTTGCCTTTGAGCGGCCTGAGCGTAAGTTTGCCTCCCTGGAGGAGCTGAAAGAGCAGCTTATGCGGGATATGGAATGGGGACGCGCTCATTTCGGGCAGGCAGAGGGAGAATGAAGAAGCGGTTTCAGACAGCTTGAAAAATATTTTCTTGCTATACGGCGGGATTTATATTAAAGTAAATATGCATACTTATTGGATTGTCAATGTCCGGTGAGGAATAGAAGAAAGTCTGATGTGATAAAGCACAGCCGGCCGTTATAAGCGCCGGAGAACAGGTGAAGCCGCAGGCGTCTGCCTGCGCGGGAGGGAACAAAGGAGAAAAATATGGATGTAAGCATTATTCTGGGACTGATAGGAGGACTGGGATTATTCCTCTATGGAATGAAGCTGATGAGCGACGGTCTGGAAAAGGCGGCAGGAGCAAAACTCCGGGGAATACTGGAGCTCTTTACCAAAAACCGGTTTATAGGTACCCTGGTGGGTATGGTGTTCTGCGCCATTATACAGTCCTCCAGTGCCACGACGGTTATGGTGGTGAGTTTTGTAAACTCGGGGTTAATGACCCTGTCCCAGGCAGCCGGTGTGATTATGGGAGCCAATATCGGTACCACCATCACTTCCCAATTAGTGGCCTTTAATCTGTCGGAGGTGGCTCCTTTGTTTCTCATGGCCGGCGTGATTATGGTCATGTTCTGCAAGAAACCCATGGTGAAAAAGGTGGGTGAGGTGGTTCTTGGATTCGGCATCCTGTTTATGGGGCTTGCCACCATGTCCGGCAGTATGTCCTCGCTTCGGGAGTCGCCGGTGATTGTGGATGTGCTGAGTTCTTTGAGCAATCCTGTGCTGGCGGTGTTTACGGGATTTCTGATTACGGCTATTATCCAGAGCTCTTCCGTGACGGTCAGCATCCTGCTTCTGATGGCCCAGCAGGGGCTTATCGACCTGGGAATCTGCTTCTATGTGATTCTGGGCTGTAACATCGGCGCCTGTACCTCAGCGCTGCTGGCAGGACTTAGCGGAAAGAAGGACGCCAAGCGGGCGGCCCTGATTCATTTCCTGTTTAATGTATTCGGCACTCTTTTGATGATGCTTGTTCTGCCCTTTACCTCCCAGTGGATGGAGGGATTCTTCATGGGGATTTCCGGCGGCAATGTAGGCCGTGCGGTGGCTAATACCCACACTATCTTCAAGGTGGTGCAGGTGATTGTGCTGTTCCCGCTGGCAGGATGGATCGTGAAGCTTACCTATCTTCTGGTACCTGGAAAGGATGGGGAGGATGAAAAGGAGTTCGAGCTGCTCTATATTGGTAAGAAAAATGTATTCTCCCCGGCTACAGCCGTGGTGGAGGTCACAAAGGAGCTGGAGCATATGGGACAGCTTGCCTACACCAATTTAAACCGGGCCATGAACGCCCTTATCACCCTGGATGAGGAGGATATCGCGGAGGTTTACCGGGTGGAGGAGCACATTAATTTCCTGAACCATGCCATTACGGATTACCTGGTGAAGATCAACCAGACGACCCTTCCTGTGGAGGACGCCAAGAGCATCGGCGGGCTCTTCCATGTGGTCAACGATATCGAGCGCATCGGCGACCACGCGGAGAACGTGGCGGACGCGGCCCAGCAGCGGATCGACGAGAATATCAATATCAGCAAGGTGGCTGTCCACGAGCTGGGAGAGATTATGGAGCCTGTCAACAAGATCCTCCAGTACGCGCTGGAAACTTTTTCCAAAAACAACCGGGAACATGTGCAGGAGATCCTGGAGATCGAGGATCATATCGACCACCTGGAGAAGAAGCTGCAGCAGTCCCATGTGGACCGCCTCACCCAGAACCAGTGTACGCCCGCAGGGGGCATGATCTTCTCGGATATTGTTTCGGGGCTGGAGCGTGTGGCGGACCATTCCACCAACATTGCCTTCGCTATCTTAGATGAATGATGATGAAATTCTTTTATTATGTCTTTGTCCGGCCGGCGCTCTTTCTGCTCCGGCTGGCGTTTCTGCCTGTGAAGCTGTTTTGCAGGCTGTTTTCCTGGATCTTATCGAAAATTTCAAAGTCCTGGGCCTTCCGCCACGCGGATCTGGACGCCATGGACGGCTGGGAGTTTGAGGAGTACGCGGCGCAGCTTCTGCGGCGGAGCGGCTTTCACCATGTGGAGGTCACCCGGGGCAGCGGCGACCAGGGGGTGGATATCCTGGCCATGCGGGACGAAAGATCCTACGCCGTCCAGTGCAAGCACTACGCGGGCAAGGTGCCCAACAAGGCCGTGCAGGAGGCCTATGCCGGGGCTCAGTTTTACGGCTGCGACGTGGCCGTAGTGCTCACGAACAGCTACTTCTTCCCCTCAGCCCTGGAGCTGGGGGATTCTATCGGGGTGGAGTTGTGGGACCGGGATACTCTGCGACGGATGGTGCGGGGGGAGTTCTGAGAGAAAAATGAAACGGGTTAGTCTTAAGCGTGGGTGTAGCTTTGTCTATGCCTGCGCTTGTTTTTTCTTGTGTATTGTTTACATTTGTATTATAATGATAAGAAAAAGGGGGGTGGCTTCGTGGAAATGCCGAAATTTAGGATTGAACCGAAAAAATACATGGAGGAATCCACCGTTGTCTCCATGAGGATGCCCCGCGACATGGTCCGGGAGCTGGATGGGATCGCCAATACAACAGGATATACAAGGACGGAGCTTATGATGCTGTGCCTTGAATTTTCCCTAAAGCATATGGAGGTTGTACAGAAAGAGTCTAAGGAGAGGGTGGAGTAAGATGAACATTATCAAATGTAAAATGTGCGGCGGGGACATGAAGCTGTCCCCGGATAAGAGCCTGGGGATCTGTGAGTATTGCGGTTCCACCATGACGCTTCCCAAAGTCGGCGACCAGCAGCGGGCGGCGGCCTTTGACAGGGGAAACCATTTCCGCCGGGTGGGGGAGTTTGACAAGGCCCTGTCAGTCTATGAGCGGATCATCATGGAGGATGAGGACGACGCGGAGGCCCACTGGTGCTGCGCTCTGTGCCGGTTTGGCATCGAATATGTGCAGGATCCCGCCAGCGGGGAGTATCTGCCAACCTGCCAGCGGGCAAGCTTCGACAGCTTTCTGGAGGATGTGGATTACAGGGCAGCCCTGAATTACGCCGATGCCGTCGCAAGGGAGCAGTACCAGAAGGACGGCGAACAGATCGCCGCCGTCCAGAGAGGGATCCTGGCCACGGTGCAGAAGGAAGAGCCCTTCGATGTGTTTCTCTGCTATAAAGAATCCAGGGAGGACGGGCAGCGCACAGTGGACTCCACCCTGGCCCAGGATATCTACTACCGCCTTACCGAGCAGGGAAGGAGGGTGTTTTTTGCCCGCATCACCCTGGAGGACAAGGCCGGACAGGAGTATGAGCCCTACATATTTGCGGCCCTTCACTCCGCCAGGGTCATGGTGGTGGTAGGCACGCGGCCGGAATATCTGAACGCGGTGTGGGTAAAGAATGAGTGGAGCCGTTATCTGGCGCTTATGAAACAGGACCGGAAGAGGCTTCTGATCCCCTGTTACCGGGATATGGATCCCTATGATCTCCCGGAACAGCTCTCGGTCTTGCAGGCCTATGACATGGGGGAGATCGGATTTATCCAGGATCTGATCCGGGGAGTGGCCAAGGTGCTGGACGGTGAAAAAAAGCCGGAACCAAAGGAGGAGGAGCCAGACCGGAACGAGGGAAACGTCAGCTTTACCGCCCTTCTTAAAAGAGGGTATATGTCCCTGGAGGATCATGAGTGGAAAAAGGCAGACGATTTTTTTGAGCAGGTGCTGAACCTGGATGCGGAGTGTGCCCAGGCGTATTTTGGAAAGGCCCTGGCCGCCCGCCAGTGCGCATCGGCCCAGGAGTTTGCGCAGAAGGAGAAGAAGGTGACCACTCCGGGGAAGGGTGCGTCGCTGGTTGCGTGTCCCGAAAACGAGGAGGTTATAGCCGCGGCGGTAAGAGAATACCAGATCCCCGGCTTTCTGACAGAGGATATGATCCGTGGGCAATTCCAGAAGTTTAACCGGAATTATGAGTCCGCCGCCGACGCCAGACGGCGTGAGCTGGAAAAAAAGAGGGAAGCCTTGGCTGCGGACAAGCTGCTGGTCCGCACGGAACGGTACGCGAAGGACGCGTTTGCGGAAGAGTTTAGGGAGATACAGAAAGAAATATCTGATGCCTATGAGCTGTGGGTCAAAAGGGGCGGGGAAAAGGACGCGGAACGCGCGGAGCGCGTCACAGAGAAATACGCAGAGTTTCTGGAAAAGACAAAAGAGAGTATTGCGCAGCAGTACAATGCCCGGCAGGAGGAGATGGCGGACAGCTATGCCAGCGCATGTAAGGTTCTGGAGGAGGCCGGGAAAGATACGGAGGATGTGGAGAAGGCCCAGGCGTCTGTTATAAAACTGCGCCAGGCGGCCAGACAGCTCCGTACACTGGACTGGTATAAGGACAGTCTGGAGCAGGCGGAAAAGTGTGAGCAGGAGGCCGGGCGTATCGACCAGGAAGTGCGGGTGGAGCTTGAGCGGCTGCGGGCTTTGAGAGATAAGGAATATGAGAGGGAGAGTGCGCGGAGACGTAAGATCAGTATTATCAAAGGTGTTACTGTTGTTACGGTTATTGTTATTGCTTTGGTGATAACCCAGGTGATTATTCCAGAAAATGAATACAGAGGAGCCGAAAGGTTGCTGGCGGAAGGAAATTATGAGGAAGCGATCGCAGGCTTTGTGGCTCTGGAGGATTATAGGGATGCGGCAGAACGGGCACTACAAACAAAGTATGAATGGGCCGAGAAATTGGAGGAAAGCGGTGAAAGTGGTGGCGCAGCCATAGTTTTTGGAGAATTGGGAGATTATAAGGATGCCAAAGAGCGTGGCCAGGATATCTGGAGCCAGTATAGACATGAGGTGATTGCTGTTGGAAATGGATTTGTAATAGGATTAAAATCGAATGGAAAAGCCATAGGTGTTGGAGAGAATAATAAAGGACAGTGTGATGTTAACAATTGGACAGATATTGTGGCAGTTTCTGCTGGAGAGAACCATGCAGTAGGATTGAAATCAGATGGTACGGTAATGGCAGCGGGGAGAGGGGCTCCAGGGCAGTGTAATGTTGGTGATTGGACAGACATTATAGCGGTTTCGGCGGGAAAAGCCCATACGGTAGGATTGAAATCTAATGGCACTGTAATAGCAGTAGGATCGAATAAATTTGGCCAATGTAATGTTGATGATTGGACCGATATAGTGGAAGTTTATGCAAAGGACGACATTACCGTTGGTTTAAAATCAGATGGAAGCGTGATGTTTACAGGAACCTGTAGTTATGATGTGAGAGGATTAAGCGCCTGGGAAAATATTACGGCGATCGCCATTGGAAACGGACGTATTGTAGGTTTAAAATCAGATGGCAGTGTGGTAGCAGTGGGATATGGCCAGATTAATGTGAAGAATTGGGAGAATATAGTTGCGATATCCGCTGGAAAAGGATATACAGTTGGATTGAAATCAGATGGCATGGTGTTGGCAGTGGGAAAAATTGATGATGAGGATCTAAATAAAATCTGCAGATTGAAAAATATTGTTGCGGTTTTTGCTGGAGATATGGCTGTAGTTGGCTTGAGATCAAATGGTACTACGGCAATTATAAGTGACAGAGAAGACGTGCGACGCAATGTGAGCCAATGGACCGACATAAAAATACCCCAATAAACGAAAAAGGAGAGGAGCAACACCATGGCAAAATTTGTGATTGAGTGTCCTGCCTGTGGCAGGTTTGCCGAGGCGAAAACAGGATTTTTTGCCCGTAGAAAGATTGACTGCGCCTGTGGACATACCATTGATGTACATACGGACCGGCTGGCGGGACGGGAGTGTCCCCACTGTGGGAATATGGTGGTCTTTGACCAGTCGAAGAGGGAGAAGGCGGTCTGCCCGGTATGTCACGAGCCCATCAATACCATGGCGGAGCAGAGCCGGCTGGAGGAGTTTGCCTGCGGTCAGTGCGGGGTACGCCTCCGTGCCAGCAAGGCGGCCGGGCACTACACCTGTCCGGTCTGCGATTATGAAAACGATGTGGCGGAACGGCTTATGGCCGGGAAGATAAGGAGAGACGGGCTGGCCAGCGTTATCCGGTATGAGGGGGACAATGAGACCCTGGTGTGGAAGCATCCCGTGGAGGACTTCAACATGGGCACCCAGTTGATCGTCCATGAGAGCCAGGAGGCTGTCTTTTTCCGGGACGGAATGGCCCTGGATCTGTTTGGGCCGGGGCGGTATACCCTGGAGACCCAGCAGCTTCCCCTGCTGGAAAAATTTTATCAGCTTCCTGCGGATGCAGAGAAAACCTTTCATTCGGAAGTGTACTTTATTAATCTGGCAACCCAGATGGGCGTCAAGTGGGGAACGGATTCCAAGGTGCGGCTGTTTGACCCTGGCTCCGGGTTACATCTGGAGATCGGAGCCAGCGGAGAGTTTAATATCCGGGTGACGGATTCCAGGAGACTGCTGCTTAAAATAGTGGGTACATCGGACAGCCTGGGACAGGCGGAGCTTCTGGGAGACGGAAACAGCAAAGGCATTTTCCGCGCCCTGGTCATGGCCCAGGTAAAGAGCTATCTGGCCCAGGCTATCAAGGAGTGCGGCATCAGTATTCTGGAGATAGACGCTCATTTGATGGAATTGTCCCATATTTTACAGGAACGCCTAAATCCTACCCTGGCGGAATATGGCTTGACTATCCAGGAGTTTTTTGTGAGCCGGGTCATTCCTCCCGAGGACGATCCCAATTATAAGCGTATGAAGGAGCAGTACGCGGAACAATATCTCCTGGTGCGGCAGGAACAGATCCGGAAAAGCGAGGCGGAGGCCGCCGCGAAGCGGAAAGCCGTGGAAGCCCAGACCACGGCGCAGATGCAGGTTATTGGCGCCCAGGGTGAAGCGGAGGCATTGAAGATCCAGCGGGCCGCGGAAGTGGAAGCTTATCGGATGCAGGTTGCCGCGGAGGCTGAGGAAATGCGCGTGAAGGGCTTTACTTACCAGCAGGAGACTGCCAGGCAGGTGGGCATGGAGGCAATGAAAAACGGCATTGCAGGCGGCGAGGGCGGCGGACTTCTGGGAGGCATCGGAGAGCTGGCAGGCCTGGGTGTGGGACTGGGGGCCATGGGCAGCGTCATGGGCATGACAAAGGAGGTTGTGGAACCTATGTTCGGAGCGGCGGCCCAGGCTGGCCAGGCATCGACGGGCATAACCGGGCCAGATCCCACTGTTTGGAGCTGGGACTGCGCATGCGGACAGACGGGACTGACTGGGAAATTCTGCCCCGACTGCGGCGCCAGACGGCCGGAAAAGGAGAAAAGCTGGGATTGCCAGTGTGGACAAAGGGGATTGACTGGGAGATTCTGTCCGGAATGCGGGGCAAAACGTCCACAGGAGCCGGAAACCTGGGATTGCCCTTGCGGTCAGAGAGGGATTACCAGTAAATTCTGTCCCGAATGCGGAAAAAAGAGAGGGGAGTGATGGGATATGAAAAAGGCTGCGATCCGATGGTGGGCCATTTTGATAATTGTTCTTATCGTTTATAATGTGGTGGTTTTTGCGGCGCCCTTTTCCAGAAACGGCGTGTTTTTCTTGAGCTGGCTGTTTACCATGGCGGCGGGAGCTGCCCAGGCATATGTGATTCCCAAGGCTTTCAGCCATGGAGAGGGGGCCAGGAGCAGATTTTACGGATTTCCCATTGCAAGAACCGGTGTGCTGTATTTTCTTGTCCAACTGGTGCTGGGACTGCTGTTTATGGCGCTGGGGGCGACGGTTTCCGTGCCCTTCTGGATTCCGTTGGTGCTTTACGTAGCGCTTCTTGGCGCAGCGGCAGTAGGATTAGTGGCTGCGGATGCTGTTCGGGAACAGGTGGAAGGGCAGGAGGTAAAATTAAAGAAAGACACCGGATATATGCGGATTTTGCAGGCGAAAATGGCTTCTGTGACACCGCTTGCCCAGGACAAACAGGTGAAAGAGGCGCTGGAGAAATTTGCTGAGGATCTTCGTTTCAGCGACCCGGTCAGCAGCGTGGCGCTTAAGGATATTGAGGCTGATCTGACTGCCTGCGTGAATGAATTGCAGCAGGCGGTTGTCGATGGGGACAATGCCTCCGCCCGGGCGCTGGCACAGAAAGCTTCCGCCGTTCTCCTGGAGCGGAACAGGATGTGTAAAGAGCAGAAACGGGCTGAATATTAAGCTTATCTTAAAAAATTACTTGACAATCCTTCACATTTGTTATAGTATGTAAAAGAAATGTAACAACTTTGTAATAAATAAAGAATTACCTACGAAAAAATGTGGAGGTTCAGATGATGTTGAGATATAGAGCAGCGGGAGCGGTTTTCAGTCTGGTACTGGCGGCGGGCCTGGGGATGCAGGTGAACGCGGCGGGCCTTGGCGGCGAGCTTGGAGGGAATTCAACGGCTGGCATTGCCAACAGCTTAAACCAGGAGACTGTTTCCGTGGAAGATGTTAAGAAAGCGGCGGCCGAGACGCTCTGGGTGGGAACTCCCCTGGAGGGATATACGAATATTGCAATCTCAAATGTAGATAATAATCTGAATATCCGGGCCGAGGCCAGCACAGACGGAAAACTGGTCGGAAAGCTTCGCAACGATTCCGCCTGTGACGTGGTATCTGTAGACGGGGAATGGGCTTACATAACTTCCGGTGAAGTGGAAGGTTATGTGAAGGCGGAGTATCTGCTGACCGGTACAGAGGCAGTGGACAAGGCTCTGGAGCTGGGACATACCGTGGCAAAGGTTACGGCGGACGCCTTATATGTGCGCGTGGAGCCAAGCACGGAAGCGGAATACTGGACCATGGTTCCGAAGGGAGAGGAACTGGCGGTTCTTGAGGAACTGGGCGACTGGGTAAAAGTGGATATCGACGGTGAGGAGGGCTACGTAGCTTCCGAGTTTGTGGAGGTCAGCAGCCAGCTTAAGACAGCGCTCACCATCACCGAGGCGTTATATGGAGAGGGCGTGTCCGACGTGCGGATGGCCGTCTGTGAATTTGCAAAACAGTATGTGGGTAACCGCTATGTGTGGGGCGGCACCAGCCTTACAAAGGGTGCGGACTGTTCCGGGTTTGTACTCTCTGTATTTAAGAATTACGGCGTGTCCCTGCCTCATTCTTCCAGGGCCCAGGCTAATTGCGGCACCCGGATCAGCGTGTCTGATGTAAAGCCGGGAGACCTGCTCTTCTACAACCGCGGCTCCGGGATCGGTCATGTGGCCATATATATTGGCGGAGGCAAGATTGTACATGCCAGCAGTCCCTCCACAGGAATCATTATTTCCAACGCGCACTACCGTTCGCCGGTATGCGCTGCCAGGATTTTGCAGGATTAAAAGGGAACCTGGAGACAGCAGACGCTGACGGACAGGGCGGCTGTGGGGCTGGAGCAAAAAAGGAGAAGAGACATGATTAAAACATTCAAGATGAAACTGTATCCCGGGATGGAGGCAGAGTACGAAAAACGGCACAACCAGCTGTGGCCGGAGATGATCGATATGATCCATGAGCACGGCGGACGCAATTATACTATTTCCCTGGACCCGGAAACCTTGATTCTCTTTGGCTATATAGAAATAGAGGACGAGGAGCTTTGGAGCAGGGGAGCCGACACGGAAATCAACCGGAAATGGTGGGATTTTATGGCAGATATTATGGAGACTAACCCGGACAACAGCCCGGTGAGCAAGGATTTAAAGCCTTTGTTCCATTTGGATTAAGCGTAAAGAGCGAGGAGCGGACAGATGTTGCCGCTCCTTTTTGTTGCAAAGAGGAGGGTTTTGGCGTATAATAGGCAGTAATTCTATAGAGGGGGCCAACTTACAAGGATAAAGGAGAGGAGACACATGCAGTTTAACTTCGGAAAGAACTACCGGGATGTGGAGGAAACCATGAATCCCAACTCGGAAAAAGGGAAAGAGTTTCGTAAAAAGATGGGCAGAATTATGATTGCCGTTGTGGTGGTTCTTGTGGCGCTGCTTCTGGGAACCTCTTCCTGGTATACCATCCAGGAGGAGCAGCAGGCGGTGGTCTGTACTCTGGGCCAGCCCAAGGCGGTGACGGAGCCGGGGCTTCACTTTAAGATTCCCCTGATTCAGACCGTGAGAAAAGTAAATACCACTATCCAGGGCCTGTCCGTAGGCTATGACGAGGCGGAGGCCTACACGGACGACGCCATGATGATTACCTCGGATTACAACTTTATCCGGGTGGATTTTTATGCAGAGTACCGGATTTCGGATCCGGTGAAAGCGCTGTATGCGTCGGAGGATCCTGTGGAAATCCTGGACAATATTGCCCAGAACTGTATCCGCACCACCATCGGCTCCTACTCGGTGGATTCGGTGCTGACTACGGGAAAAAATGAGATTCAGGCAAATATCAAGCAGATGATTATGGACAAGCTGGAGGATTACGATATCGGCATCCAGCTGGTAAACATCCGTATCCAGGACGCCCAGCCGCCTACGGAGGAGGTTATCGCGGCCTTCAAAGAGGTGGAGACGGCAAAGCAGGGCAAGGAGACGGCCTTAAACAATGCCAATAAATACCGGAACGAACAGATTCCCCAGGCAAGAGCAGAGGCGGATAAGATTTTACAGGATGCCCAGGCCCAGAAGGAGAGCCGGATCAACGAGGCGGAGGGGCAGGCGTCCCGCTTTAATTCCATGTATGAGGAATATGTGAAATATCCCCTTATTACCAGGCAGAGGATGTTCTATGAGACTATGGAGGACGTTATGCCGGGCATGAAGATTATTATCCAGGGGGAAAACGGAAGCCAGATCCAGCAGATTCTGCCTCTGGACGCGTTCAACACCATAGGAACCGTAAACAATGCAAAACAGAGCAGCAACGGGGCAGACGATGCCGGAGACGGGGAATAGGAGGGCCGGATGATGGAAGAGAACAAAAAGAACAGAAAAAAGGCATGGAAGCCGCTGAAATACGTGATTCTTGTTGCCGCTTTGATTGTGCTTGGAAACAGCCTGATTGTGTGCCAGGAAAACGAATACAAGCTTATCCGGCAGTTTGGAAAGGTGCAGCGGGTAGTTTCCACGGCGGGACTATCCTTTAAGATTCCTTTTGTCCAGTCTGTGGATACCATACCCAGGGAGATTCTTTTGTACGACCTTCCGGCGTCGGACGTGATTACCTCCGACAAGAAATCCATGATCGTGGACAGCTATGTGCTGTGGCGGGTAACGGATCCTTTAAAATTTACCCAGACCTTAAGCGGATCCGTCTACAATGCCGAAAACCGTATTAACGCGGTGGTGTACAACGCCACAAAGAATACCGTGTCCAATATGACCCAGGATGAGGTAATCAAGAGCCGGGACGGAAAAATGACCGTGACGGTCAGCGATGCGGAGGAGGAAGTAGAATCCAACGATCTGGTGCTGGAGGAAAAGACAGAGATTATCGAGATCAAATCCCTGACGGAAGAGATCATGGACAGCCTGGGGGATGCGGCGGAGCAGTACGGCATCGTCATTTTGTCGGTGGATGTAAAGAAGCTTGACCTCCCGGACGACAACAAGCAGGCCGTTTACGCCCGTATGATCTCCGAGCGGGAGAATATTGCCGCCCAGTATACGGCGGAGGGCGCTTCCCAGGCCCGTATGATCCAGAATACCACGGACAAAGAAGTGTCCATTATGTTGTCGGAGGCCAACGCCCAGGCGGAGCAGACTATGGCAGAGGGCGAGGCGGAATACATGCGCATCCTGTCGGATGCCTACGCGGATGAGAGCCGCAGCGAGTTCTACTCCTTTGTGCGAAGCCTGGACGCGGCCAAGGAGAGTCTGAAGGGAAGCAATGAAAAGACACTGATTCTGCCTTCCGATTCGCCGATTGCACAGATCTTTGGGGGAAATTAATAAAAAACCATGGGAAAAAAGCTGCCTCTGGCAGCTTTTTTCAGTTGACAAACCAGAAAATCTGGTATAGAATCTATAAAGTGGTGTAACGCTTTAATGCGCCATAGCGGAAAAGTGTCCCACAAATCTGTAAAAATGTGTTTTAGGGAGGAAAGAAAAATGAAAAAGTTTTTAGCATTGATGCTGACGCTTGTTCTGGCTTTTAGCCTGACAGCATGCGGCAGCAAGGAGCAGTCGGGGGCTTCCACAGAAGAGGGGGAGAACGGAACCGTGGCGTCTGCAGAAGGTGAAGATACGCCCCAGGAGAGCGAAGGAGCCGGGGACGGCGAGACCTATACCGTAGGTATCTGTCAGCTGGCGCAGCATCCTGCCCTGGATGAGGCAACCCGTGGTTTTAAGGAAGCGCTGGAAGAACTGCTGGGGGATCAGGTGGAAATTGTGGAGCAGAATGCGGCCGGCGACGCGCCCACCTGTGCTACCATTATCAATCAGTTTGTATCTGACGAAGTGGATCTGATTCTGGCAAACGCCACGGCACCCCTGCAGGCGGCGGCAGCGGCTACCGATACGATTCCCATTCTGGGCACCTCCATCACGGATTATGCAACCGCTCTGGAGATCAGCGACTGGACAGGCACAACGGGAAGAAATATTTCCGGCACCTCTGATCTGGCTCCGCTTGCCGAGCAGGCGGCTATGTTAAAGGAGTTGTTTCCGGACGCAGAGAATGTGGGCATCCTGTACTGCTCCGCGGAAGCAAATTCCAAGTACCAGGCGGACGTGGTTAAGGAAGAGCTGGAAGGTATGGGCTATACCTGTGAGATCTACACATTCGCGGACAGCAACGATATTGCCTCTGTGGCACAGTCAGCGGCTGATGCCAGCGATGTCGTGTACATTCCCACAGACAATACGGCAGCCACCAGCGCAGAGACCATCAACAATGTATGCCAGCCCGCAGGCGTTCCTGTTATTGCAGGCGAGGAAGGCATCTGCAAGGGCTGCGGAGTTGCCACCCTGTCCATCAGCTACTATGATATCGGATATGAGTCGGGCAAGATGGCTTATGAGATTCTGGTAAACGGCGCGGATGTTTCCACCATGGAAATCCGGTTTGCTCCCCAGGTAGTGAAGAAATACAACGCTGGCCTGTGCGAGGCTCTTGACATCGCCGTTCCGGATGACTACGAGGCCATTGCGGAAGAGTAAACGGACTGCGGAATAAAACAAAAATAAACAAAAATAACAACAAAAAGTGGTAAAAAAGGCTTCTCTTTTTTGCCGCTTTTTGTTATAATAAAACAGATTGCGCGCTTTTCTATATCCTTTGGGTGTCCCATCACGACACGCCTCTGGCGGTCTCTTAAGGTATCCCCTTTGAGTACACCGGGGTCTTGGAAGGCGGATGCGGAACTGAAATAGTGAAGTCGCGCAGCGACTTATAATAGGAGGAACATAGAAGTGGAAATCGTAAAGCTTTTTAACGCACTTCCCGGCGCCTGCGCCCAGGGGTTTATCTGGGGGATTATGGCTATTGGGGTGTACATCACCTATAAGGTGCTGGATCTGGCAGATCTTACGGTGGATGGTACCATGGCTACCGGAGGGGCGGTCTGTATTCTTATGATGCTGAACGGGCATTCGGTATTTGTGGCGCTCCTGGTAGCGTTTCTGGCAGGCATGCTGGCGGGTCTGGTGACGGGCATTCTGCACACAGCCATGGGAATTCCCGCGATTCTGGCAGGGATTCTGACCCAGCTGGGGCTCTACTCCATCAACCTGCGGATTATGGAGGGGAAGGCAAACCAGGCTATCAGCGTGGATAAGTACAACCTTCTCATTTCCCTAAGGTGGGTAAAGGGAGTGCCTTTCTACAAAAACGCCATTTTTACAGCGGTTCTGTTTATCATGGTGATTATCGCGATTTTGTACTGGTTCTTCGGGACGGAGCTTGGCTGTTCCATCCGGGCCACAGGAAGCAATCCCCATATGAGCCGGGCCCAGGGAATCAACACGAATCTGTGTAAGATTATCGGCCTTATGCTCTCCAACGGCATCGTTGCCCTGTCCAGTGGTCTCTGCGCCCAGTACCAGGGTTTTTCCGATGTGAACGCAGGCCGGGGAGCGATTGTCATCGGCCTGGCGGCTGTGATTATCGGCCAGGTGGTATTTGGAAAAATCCGCGGCAATTTTGCCTTTAAGCTTCTGGCCGTGTCTTTTGGAGCCGTGATCTACTACATGGTGCTCCAGGTGGTGCTGTGGCTGGGCCTGGAATCCAACGATCTTAAGCTTTTCTCCGCTATTATCGTTGCTGTATTCCTGGCCATTCCCTATCTGAAAGGAAAATATTTTGCAAAGCCTGTAAAGAAGGGAGGTGCGTCCCGTGCTTAAGATAGAGGAGATCTGGAAAACCTTTAATCCCGGAACCGTCAATGAAAAGACAGCTTTAAGCGGACTGACCCTGGAGCTTAAGGAAGGGGATTTTGTAACGGTAATCGGCGGAAACGGAGCCGGGAAATCCACCATGTTAAATGCCGTGGCAGGTGTGTGGAAGGTAGATGAGGGAAAAATCTTTATTGACGGAGTGAATGTGACGGGACTTGCGGAGCACAAGCGGGCTGCTTATCTGGGCCGTGTGTTTCAGGATCCCATGACGGGAACGGCGGCTAATATGCAGATTCAGGAAAACCTGGCCCTGGCTTTACGCAGAGGGAAATTAAGGGGGCTCCGGATTGGCATTACCAGGGAGGAACGGGAGGAATACCAGGAGAAGCTTAAGATTCTGGAGCTGGGCCTGGAGGACCGCATGACCAGCAAGGTGGGGCTTCTGTCCGGCGGACAACGCCAGGCGCTGACCCTTCTTATGGCCACTTTGAAAAAGCCGAAGCTGCTTTTGCTGGATGAGCATACGGCGGCCCTGGATCCCAAGACGGCGGCCAAGGTGCTGGAGGCTACGGACCGCATTGTGGGAAAGGATAATCTGACTACCCTTATGATTACCCACAACATGAAGGACGCCATTATCCATGGCAACAGGCTGATTATGATGCATGGGGGAAGAATCATCTACGACGTGTCCGGGGACGAGAAAAAGAAGCTGAAAGTGGCCGATCTTCTGGCGAAATTTGAGCAGGCCAGCGGCGGTGAATTTGCCAATGACAGGATGATGCTGACCTAAGAGGGGACTGCTGTGCAAAAAAAGACACACTTTGCTTGACATAATATAAAAATAAGTATAGAATTGAAGTGTTGTATTGCACAATGAAAACTAAATAAGGAGGTGTCCTGTGCAGAATGTTATACCGGTTTTAATTGCACTTGTTATCGCGGTACCCCTTACTATTCTCATAACCGTTTCTATCCTTAAGAATATCAATCTCAAAAAGGTGGGAAATGCAGAGGAAAAGGCAAGGGAAATCATAGATGACGCATTAAAGACCGCAGAGCGGTCGAAGAGGGAAGCCCTGTTGGAGGCGAAGGAAGAGACGCTGAAGACAAGGAACGAACTGGAAAAGGAGAGCAAGGAACGCAGAGCAGAGCTTCAGCGCTATGAACGCCGGGTGCTGTCAAAGGAGGAGGCTCTGGACAAGAAGGCCACTACTCTGGAGAAACGGGAGGCGAATTTCAACGCAAAGGAGGAGCAGCTCACCAAGAAGTATACGGAATTGGAAAAACTTTCCAATCAGAGAGTACAGGAGCTGGAAAGAATCTCAGGTCTTACCTCCGAACAGGCAAAAGAGTATTTATTGAAAACCGTTGAGGACGAAGTAAAGCATGAGACAGCTGTACTGGTAAAGGAGCTGGAGAACAGGGCAAAGGAAGAGGCTGACAAAAAAGCCAAGGAGTACGTGGTGACAGCTATCCAGAGATGCGCTGCGGATCATGTGGCGGAGACGACTATCTCTGTGGTACAGCTTCCAAACGACGAGATGAAGGGCAGGATTATCGGCAGAGAGGGAAGGAATATCCGCACCCTGGAAACCATGACCGGCATTGACCTCATTATCGACGACACGCCGGAGGCTGTGATTCTGTCTGGATTTGATCCCATCCGCAGGGAAGTGGCCAGGATTGCCCTGGAGAAGCTTATTGTGGACGGACGGATTCATCCGGCCAGGATTGAGGAGATGGTGGAGAAGGCCCAGAAGGAAGTGGAGGTCATGATCCGCGAGGAAGGTGAGGCGGCCACGCTGGAGGTGGGCGTTCATGGCATTCATCCGGAACTCCTAAAGCTTCTGGGAAGAATGAAATTCCGTACCAGCTATGGACAGAACGCTTTGAAGCATTCCATTGAGGTGGCCCATCTGGCAGGTCTGCTGGCAGGCGAGATCGGCGCGGATGTGAGGATGGCAAAGCGTGCAGGCCTTTTACATGATATCGGAAAATCCATCGACCATGAAGTGGAGGGTTCCCATATCCAGATTGGAGCGGACTTGTGCCGGAAGTACAAGGAATCCGCCCTTGTCATCAATGCCGTGGAGTCCCATCACGGGGACACGGAGCCCACGTCGCTGGTGGCATGTCTGGTGCAGGCAGCGGATACGATTTCGGCCGCAAGGCCCGGCGCCAGGAGGGAGACGTTAGAAACATATACCAACCGGTTGAAGCAACTGGAGGATATAACAAATTCGTTCAAGGGTGTTGATAAGTCTTTTGCGATTCAGGCGGGTAGAGAGATTCGTGTAATGGTAGTCCCAGACCAGGTGGACGATGCCGCAATGGTATTGCTGGCCAGAAATATTTCCAGGCAGATAGAGTCAGAGCTGGAATATCCGGGACAGATTAAGGTGAATGTAATCCGGGAAAGCCGTGTAACCGATTACGCCAAATAGTCGGACAGGCCGGACAGGAAATGAAAGACAAAGGGCTGTCCTATCGGAGGAGAAATCTTCTGATGGGGCAGCTTTTTTCGTGGTTTACTTTGCCGAATTAAAGTATTATAATGGAGACAAAACAGGATGCGGACTTTTAAGGTGAAGTCGCAAAGGCGCATGAGAGGAACTTTCATGAGTACTCTTTCGAATGAAAGTTCCTCTCATTACAGGTGTTGTCGAAGCGACTTTACCCTTTAGAGCTGTCGCGCAGCGACTTTTAATAGGAGGATCTATATGGCTACAATGGGTTTTATCGGAATGGGAAATATGGGAAAGGCCCTGTTAAAGGGGGCCCTCAAGGTCTTTTCCCCGGAAGAGCTTCTCTTTACGGCCCTCACAGACAAGACAAAGCGGCAGGTGATGGCGGAAACAGGGGTGCCCTTTGCGCTTAGCAATGCGGAGTGCGCCAATGCCTGCAAATACCTGGTGTTGGCCGTAAAGCCCCAGTGCTACGACCAGGTGTTAAAGCAGATTCACTATGTGATTACGCCGGAGCATGTGCTCGTTTCCCTGGCCCCGGGGGTGACCATAGGACAGATCAAGGAGCAGCTTGGGTCGGACCGCAGGATTATCCGGGCCATGCCCAACACGCCGGCGGCTATCGGGGAGGGTATGACGGGCATTGCCTGCAACAGGGAGGAGTTTTCCGGGGAAGAGCTGGCCCTTATGGAGAAGCTTTTCGGTTCCCTGGGGAGATACGGATATGTGGAGGAGCGGCTTATGAGCGCTGTGGTCTGCGCCAGCGGCAGCTCCCCGGCATTTGCCTATATGTTTATTGAAGCCCTGGCCGACGGCGCCGTACAGTTTGGCATGCCCCGGGGACAGGCATATGAATTCGCGGCCCAGGCCGTGGCAGGGGCTGCCCGTATGGTGCTGGAGACCGGTAAACATCCCGGGGAATTAAAGGACAGCGTATGTTCCCCCGGAGGAACCACCATCGCAGGTGTAGCGGCCCTGGAGGAAGCGGGATTCCGGGGAGCCGTTATGAAGGCCTGCGCCGCCTGTTTTGTCAAATCGGAGAAGATGGGCTGAGTATTCCAGGCGGATCAGGGAAAACAAAGAGACATGTTTCCGGGAATCCCCTCATATATTAAAGAGGAGAAGGGGGAGGATTTCTATGGATGCATTGTGGAACAGGGAAAGGGAAGCAAGGAAAAAGAAGCTGCTTTCCTTTTTTCTTACGGGTTTTGTCCTGGGGGTTTTTTATATTCTTCTTCTGGGGCGCTCCCAGAACAGCAATATGCTAATGAGCAGCTACTTCTTCTCAAAATACCAGTATATGGAATATTCCCCTCTGGATCTTCTGGGTTACATTTTAAAGTCCCGCCTTTCCGTGCTGGTGTTTCTGTGGCTTATGGGTCTTACAGTCATAGGGAGCATGACCGTGCTGCTGTTTGGCCTGTGGGTGGGGTTTTCTTTTGGGCTGATACTCACGATGGCGGTGACGAAGCTTGGCATGGCAGGGATTATCCTGTGCCTTATCAGCATGCTTCCCCAGTATCTTGTCTATATTCCGGCCTTCCTTTTTGGCCTTCTGCGCATCTATGAGATGTCCCGCATAAAGAAATGGAACGGGGCATATGTGGGGGCGTTTGGCATCACGTGCTTTCTGGTGATTCTGGGAGCCTTTCTGGAAAGCTATGTGAATCCGTTTTTTTTAAAGCTTCTGTTAAAAAAAATGTAAAAAATTAAAAAAAGAATTTTACTAGATTTGGTGGCGGGAAAAACCGAAGTTTCCATATGTTGTGGAAAGCCCCGCGAATAACCGTATTTCGGGCATTTCCGGTAAAAAATGACCATTGATTTTCAATGAAAACCTTACTATAATAAGATCTATCAACGTTTTAGGGGGGGAGGACGGGCCGTCAGGGCGCCGTACCGATAGGAGAAGAGCAGTCGAGGGGAATGCTTATGGAACAAGAGATACGCAGGTTTATTCTTTACCTGCACGACGAAAAAAAGACTTCAGAGAACACGGAAGTCTCTTATCAGAGAGACCTTCGGAAATTTATGCGTTTTCTGGAGCAGCAGAATATTTTTCAGGCGGAAAGGGCTACGGAGACAAATCTGAACAGCTATATTCTGGTGCTGGAGAAACAGGGGCTGTCCGCAGCCACCGTTTCCAGAAGCATTGCTTCTATGAAAGCATTTTATCTGTATCTGTTCAAGACAGGGAAGGTGTCGTCAAATCCCGCGGAGGGCCTCAAAGCCCCAAAGGTGGAGAAGAAGGCGCCGGATATTTTAAGCATAGAGGAAATGGCTGCGCTTCTGGAGCAGCCGGATAAGGGTACGTCAAAGGGCATCCGGGACAAGGCTATGCTGGAGCTTTTGTACGCCACGGGTATCCGTGTTACGGAGCTTATCAGCCTTAGGCTTTCCCAGCTGAATCTCAATATGGAGTATATTACCTGCGGGGATGGGGAGCGGGAGCGCGTGATCCCCTTTGGAAAGCAGGCGAAAAAGGCCCTGCTTAGGTTTCTGGACGGCTCCCGGCAGGAGCTTCTGGGAGAGCATGAGAGCGACGTGCTGTTTCCCAACTGCCTGGGAGGAACTATGAGCCGCCAGGGCTTCTGGAAGCTTCTCAAGCAGTACGCCAGAAGGGCAGGTATCCCCACAGAGATTACGCCCCATACCCTGCGGCATTCCTTTGCAACCCATCTGGTGGATAACGGGGTGGATCTGCATATTGTGCAGGAGATGCTGGGGCACTCGGATATTGCCACCACCATGATTTATTCCAGTAAGACAAGAGAGATTTACGCGAAGGCCCATCCCCGGGGATAATCTGCCCGTTTCCGTATATTGTTTTTATAGAAAAGCTGTTCGGCCGTGGATAGCTTTTTTCTTTTTAGCCCAAACATTCGATTGCTATTTCCGGGAAATATGGTATAATACCCCTATAGGCCAGAGCAGGAGATGAAAACCATGAAACGTGTACTGTTAAAATTAAGCGGGGAGGCCCTTGCCGGGGACAAACATACGGGCTTTGACGAGGCCACAGTGATGGAGGTGGCAAGGCAGGTAAAACAACTGACGGATGATGGTATCCAGGTGGGTGTGGTGATCGGCGGCGGAAACTTCTGGAGAGGCCGCACAAGCGGGCATATAGACCGGACCAAGGCGGATCAGATCGGGATGCTGGCCACGGTGATGAACTGTATTTACGTGTCTGAGATCTTCCGGTCTGCAGGCATGGGCACACAGGTGCTGACACCCTTTGCATGCGGCGGGTTTGCGAAGCTGTTTACAAAGGACAAGGCATTGAAATATCTGAACCGGGGAGAGGTGGTTTTCTTTGCGGGAGGTACGGGGCATCCCTATTTCTCCACGGATACCACCACGACACTCAGGGCCATTGAGATTGAGGCGGATGTGATTCTGCTGGCAAAGGCTGTGGACGGCGTTTACGACAGTGATCCGAAGCTGAATCCCGGGGCTAAGAAATTTGACGAGATTCCCATTGCCCAGGTGGTGGACAAACGGCTGGGAGTGATGGATCTGACTGCTTCCATCATGTGTATGGAAAATCATATGCCAATGCTGGTATTTGGCCTGGGAGAGCCGGACAGCATTGTCAACACGGTAAAGGGCGGCTTTACCGGCACAAAAATCACGGTATAAAGGGAGGAACCAGAAAATGGACGAGAGATTGCAGGTATATGAGGATAAGATGAACAAATCCCTGGATTCTATGATGCGGGAGTTTGCCTCCATCCGGGCGGGACGGGCGAATCCCCATGTGCTGGATAAGCTGAGAGTAGATTATTATGGGACGCCGACCCCCATCCAGCAGGTGGGCAATGTGTCTGTGCCGGAGCCCAGAATGCTGCAGATCCAGCCCTGGGACAAGAGTATGATGAAGGCTATCGAGAAGGCAATTATGACCTCTGACCTGGGCATCAATCCCAGCAACGACGGCTCGGTGATCCGTCTGGTGTTCCCGGAGCTTACGGAGGAACGCAGAAAAGAACTGGTGAAGGATATTAAGAAAAAGGGCGAGGCCGCCAAGGTGGCAGTGCGCAATATCCGCAGGGACGCCAATGAGACGTTCAAGAAAATGAACAAGTCCAGCGAGATTTCCGAGGACGATCAGAAAGAGCTGGAAAGCAAGACGCAGAAAATGACGGATAAATTCATTGTGGATATCGATAAGGCTGTGGAGGAGAAATCTAAGGAAATTCTTACGGTTTAATCGGATTTAAAATGAACATGCGATAGGGGCGGGGTTTGTTATGTAAACCCCGTTTCTGCTGTCAATAGAAAAAGCTGTCGGAAAATGACTACAAGGAGAGTAAAATGAAGATTCCGGAACATGTAGCGATTATCCTGGACGGAAACGGCCGCTGGGCCAGGAAAAAGGGGATGCCCAGGAATTACGGCCATGCCCAGGGAAGTAAGACCGTGGAGAATATCTGCGAGGAAGCTTATAAAATGGGCATTAAATATCTGACCGTGTACGCCTTTTCCACAGAGAACTGGAAACGGCCCAGGGACGAGGTGGACGCGCTTATGAAGCTTCTGCGCAACTACATGAAAACCTGTCTGAAAACAGCGGAGAAAAACCGTATGCGGGTGCGGGTTCTGGGAGACCTTAAAGGTCTTGACGAGGATATAAGAAGCCGGATTCTGGAGCTTCAAGAGGCCTCCAGGGATAACGACGGGCTGAATTTCCAGATTGCCATCAATTACGGCAGCCGGGACGAGATGCTGCGGGCCATGGGAAAAATGGCGGCGGACCAGGCAGCCGGGAAACTGAAGGGGGAGGATATTACGGAGGAGCGTTTTGCCTCCTACCTGGATACGGCGGGGATTCCCGATCCGGATCTTCTTATCCGCACAAGCGGTGAACAGCGGCTTTCCAATTTCCTACTGTGGCAGCTGGCTTACACGGAGTTTTATTTTACGGATGTTTTATGGCCGGATTTCTCAAAAGAGGAATTGGAAAAGGCTATTGTGCAGTATAATAAGAGAGACAGACGGTTCGGAGGAGTATAAAGCGGTACTTTAATTAGGAGGAGCGGAAGATGAAGGCGTTTATGATACGATTGATGAGCGGGATCGTGCTGCTGGCCTTGATTATCGGCGCAGGTATCGCCGGGGAAGGGGTTCTGTTTGCCTTTACCTTTGCCATCTCCCTGGTGGGATACTGGGAATTTGCCCGGGTATTCCATCTGGACAAAAATAAGCTGGGTATTGCAGGGATGCTGTTTACGGCAATGTATTATTTCTGTATCTGGCATGGGCAGGTGTCTGCGGAGCTTGGCATGGTGGTGTTGCTGACGTTTCTGATGGTCCTGATGGCTATGTATGTATTTACATTTCCCAAATACAGGACAGAGGAGGTTATGGCGGCGTTTTTCGGCCTTTTCTACGTGTCGGTAATGCTATCCTTCATCTACCGCACCCGGCTGCTGGAAATGGACGGGGTGGACGGGAAGCTTCTGTTTTTCCTGATTTTTATCTGCTCCTGGGGCTGTGATACCTGCGCCTATGCCGTGGGAATGCTGCTGGGACGTCATAAGCTGGCTCCGGTGCTGAGTCCGAAAAAATCCATTGAGGGAGCAGTGGGCGGCGTGGCCGGGGCGGTTCTTCTGGGATATTTATATGGCCGTTTTGCCCTGGGATATCCCGGAGGCTGCGCGCTGATCTGCGGGGTGGGGGCGGTGGTGTCCCAGATCGGAGATCTGGCGGCTTCTGCCATCAAGCGGAATCACGGCATCAAGGATTACGGAAATCTGATTCCGGGCCACGGGGGAATTCTGGACCGCTTTGACAGCGTGATTTTTACGGCGCCTATTATTTATGCCATGGCAATGGCTGTCATGTCCAGATAGAACAGGGAAGGGAAAAGGTATTTACAGGGTGATACAGGAAGAGAAAAGAATGAAAAAGATTGCCATACTGGGCTCTACAGGCTCCATTGGGACGCAGACCCTGGAGGTGGCCCGCATAAATAAGGATCTGGATATTACGGCCCTGGCCGCAGGCTCCAACATTGAAAGGCTGGAGGAACAGATCCGTGAATTTCATCCAGAGCTGGTGGCGGTCTGGACAGAAGAAAATGCCAGAAAGCTGCGGCTTTCTGTGGCGGATCTGGATGTAAAAGTGGTGTCTGGCATGGAGGGCCTTATTGAGGTCTGCACCCACCCGGAGACGGAGCTGGTGGTGACGGCCATTGTGGGCATGATCGGTATTCAGCCCACAATCGCCGCAATCCAGGCGGGAAAGGACATTGCTCTGGCAAATAAGGAGACCCTGGTGACGGCAGGCCATCTGATTATGCCTATGGCGGAGAAATACGACGTGCGGATCCTGCCTGTAGACAGCGAGCACAGCGCCATTTTCCAGTGCCTGAATGGGGAAAACCAGAGGGAGATAGGCAGAATCCTGCTGACTGCGTCGGGAGGTCCGTTCCGGGGGAAAAAGCGCGGGGATTTGCAGAATATCCAGGTGGAAGATGCCTTGAAGCATCCCAACTGGGCCATGGGAAGGAAAATTACTATTGATTCCTCCACGCTGGTAAACAAGGGGCTGGAGATGATGGAGGCCCGGTGGCTTTTCGGCGTGGAACCAAAGGATATCTGTATTGTGGTGCAGCCCAGAAGTATTATCCACTCCATGGTGGAGTTTACGGACGGGGCGGTGATTGCCCAGCTTGGGACGCCGGATATGAAGCTGCCTATCCAGTATGCCCTGTATTATCCCAGCCGGCGGTATCTTCCCGGGGAACGACTGGATTTTGGGAAACTGAAAGAGATTACCTTTGAGGAACCGGATATGGAGACTTTTTCGGGACTGGGGCTTGCCTTTGACGCGGCTGCAGTGGGAGGCTCCATGCCTACTGTATACAACGCGTCCAATGAACTGGCGGTAAGCCTGTTTCTGGACAGAAGGATTTCTTATCTGGAAATCCCGGAGATCATCGCATGGTGCATGGGAAAACATAAGACGATTCCAGACCCCACGGTGGAGGAGATCCTGGAGACAGAGCGGCAGACACATGAAATGATTGAGAGCAGGTGGTAGATTGAAAATTATAGTTGCATTGCTGATATTCAGCTTGATTGTCATATTCCATGAGCTGGGACATTTCCTGCTGGCCAAGCGGGGAGGCATCCGGGTCAATGAGTTTTCCTTAGGGATGGGGCCAAGGCTTTTAAGTAAACAGATCGGGGAGACCCGCTATTCCCTGAAACTCCTGCCTTTTGGGGGCTCCTGCATTATGGAGGGAGAGGACGGCGTCTACGAGGACGAGGATGAAAAGATCGCTACCATTTCGCCCTATCACTTCGTGGAGGAGATGCAGAAGGCAAAGGAGGAAAGCGCTGCCCCGGCTTCCAGCCGGCTGCCCGGGTATTCTTTCGGGGCCAAGTCCGTATGGGTGCGGATTTCCGTGGTGGCCGCCGGCCCGGTGTTTAATTTTATCCTGGCGTTTCTGCTGTCCCTTTTTATTATCGGAAGTCTGGGCTATGACGAGCCCCAGGTGTGGCAGGTGACGGAAGGGTTCCCGGCCCAGGCTGCGGGCATGCAGGCCGGGGATAAGATTCTGAAGCTTAATGACAGAAGTATCCATGTTTACCGGGAAGTCACCCAGTATGTGCAGTTTCATCAAGGGGAGACGGTGCGGGTGCTTTTTGAGCGGCAGGGGGAAAAACAGGAGGTGACCCTGGTGCCCCAGCAGGCGGAAAATGGCCAGTATTATCTGGGATTTACCGGAAGCGGCGTGCGCGTAAAGGGAAATCTTTTAAAAACCCTGGGATACAGCGCCTACGAGGTGAAATACTGGATTTCCACTACCATCGAGAGCCTTGGCATGCTGTTTAAAGGCCAGGTTCACGCGGACGACGTGTCGGGCCCTGTGGGGATTGTCAGCGCAATCGGGGAATCCTACGAGACCAGCCGGGAGGACGGTTTCTATTATGTGCTCCTGCAGATGCTTTATGTTTCCGTATGGCTGTCGGCAAGTCTTGGCGTGATGAACCTCCTGCCTATACCAGCGCTGGACGGCGGCCGTCTGGTGTTTCTCTTTCTGGAGGCCATCCGGGGCAAGGCGGTGGATCCGGAGAAGGAGGGCATGGTTCATTTCGCCGGCCTTATGGTGCTAATGGTGCTGATGGTGCTGGTGCTGTTTAATGATGTAAGGAATCTTTTCTTTTAAATTCTGGGATTATGGAAAACGTAAAAACAGGGTAGCTATAAACTTGAAATTAATCAGGCAAATAGCTACTCTGTTTATCTACCGTTTAATTTTGGCGTGGCTCCAATAAGGAATACGTCATGCAGTGTATTTCCATGATATTCTGGTTAAAGCAGGCTTAAGATCTGCCTTCTTTAACAGGCATTAGTACAACAACGATGTCTTGCCTGGCAAAAGATGAAAATGTCAGTACGGAAATTTTAGCGAAGATATGCACAGCTTTAAATTGCGACGTTGGAGATATTATGGAATCTGTTCCTGAAAGCAAAAAAGAGGAAGAAGTCCAGTACAATGTACCGGAGCTATTCATAAATGAAGGAGAAGAATAAAATGGCGAACTTTTATGAAACTGTATTGACGGTACTGAAATCGGACGAGAGGTTTGTGGCCGGGGACGGCACTTTCCTGCGTAATGCGGTCTACGAGGCGGCAATGAAGATGGACGAGGGACTTATCCGTCTCCTCCTTGCTAACGATGAGACCCGCTCCCGCTTCTTTGCGGAGATCGATGGCGTCAAGGTTTTTGATAAGATGGAATTTGCCTGGATAATCAACAACCGGCAGTTCCTACCGGATAGCTATACACGTTTCAAAAATAAGATCGGGCTTGTTGACGGATCGGAACAGATGCTGTCTACATCAGGAGAGGTGGAATTAGTTTTCCCGTATAAGGATTGTGTCCTTGAAGGCGGGCAGACAAGAGAGGATCAAAAGCGGCAGGAGATCTTCTACAACGCGACCCTTGCTCCGGATGAGGTGGATAGACTGCTATATCCCAAGGTGTTCTCTTCTGCAAAGAGATATGCAAAGGATGGCACGGAAGATATAGTTCAGTTTTCAGAAAAAGATAACTTGATTATTAAGGGGAATAATCTGCTGGTTATTTCTTCCCTGCTAAAGCGTTACGAAGGAAAGGTAAAATGCGTCTACATTGACCCGCCTTATAATCCTACGAGTAATGCGAACACTTTTGCATACAACAACTCGTTTAATCGCTCATCATGGCTCGTATTTATGAAGACACGTCTGCAAATGGCAAAAAGGTTCTTAACGGCAGACGGCGTTCTGATTGTGGCAATCGACAAGAACGAGCAGCCGCGATTGCAGATTTTAATTGAGGAGATTTTTCCCGAATATGATGTTGACTGTATCACAGTTATTCATAATCCCCGTGGAACAATAGGCGCCAATTTTTCCTACACACACGAATATGCTATTTTCGTGACGCCGAAGGGCAGGAAGACAATTTGCAGCCGAACGCTTTCTGAGGATGAAATTGAATGGTCGTCTTTGAGAAACTGGGGAGGCGAATCCTTGAGGACTGATGCGAAGAACTGTTTCTATCCGGTTATCGTTAAGGACGAAAAAATAATCGGATTTGGCGATGTATCGGATGATGCATTTCATCCGACATCACAGACCGAGCAGCATGGGGATGAATACTATATTTACCCGATTGACACAAAAGGCATAGAAAGAAAATGGAGATATGCCCGACAGACAGTCGAATCCATATTTGATTTGCTGAGGGTAAAAAAGACGAAAACCGGGTATGATATTGAGCTTGGTAAAAATTTCGGTACATATAAGACTGTATGGACCGATTCCAGGTTCGATGCAAGTGTCAATGGCACCCAGTTGCTGAAGGCCCTGGTTCCCAATACCGTGTTCTCTTATCCAAAATCATTATATACGGTCGTTGAATGCGTGGGTTCAGTTGTTAAGGAAGATAAAGATGCTCTAATCCTTGACTTTTTTGGCGGTAGCGGAACCACAGGTCATGCTGTGATGGAAATCAATAAGCAGGACGGAGGTCATCGCCGCTTTATTCTGGTTGAACAGATGGACTATGTAGAGACTGATACGCTTGTCCGCAACTTGAAGGTTCTTAAGGAAATAGCTCCTGAATCCACAATTTCTTTTTTCCAGCTGGCAAAGCTGAACCAGACCATTGTGGAAGAAATCGAAGCCGCTACTGATGATGCCGCCTTGTCCGACATCTACAAAAGAATGGTAAAGTCTGGCTTTATCAGCTACAGGGTAAATCCGAATGATATCGATGCGGCTGCCGATGATTACGCTGCGCTTTCGCTGGATGACAGGAAGCGATTTCTGATGGAGGTTTTGGACAAGAATCTTTTGTATGTGAATTACTGCGATATTGATGATGAGGAGTTTGGCATTTCAGACAAGGACAAGGCGTTCACCAGGAGCTTTTACAGGGAGGGATAATCGGTGGCATTCTTATATGAAAAAATAGATGCTTTGCGTGAATACGGCAGCAGTGCGGTTCTCCCGTCCTATATCCCGGAGAACTTGAATCCGAATTTCGAGCTGCGTCCGTATCAGAAACAGGCGTTTGAAAACTTTATAACGCATTTCGAGAGCAATAACCGTCCAAAGCCTGCGCAGGTGCTTTTCCATATGGCAACGGGCAGCGGCAAGACCCTGATTATGGCAGGGCTGATGCTGTATCTTTACAAGCAGGGATATCGGAATTTCCTGTTCTTTGTCAACCTCTCGAATATAGTAGAAAAGACACGGGAGAACTTCCGCAATCCGGCATCCTCAAAATATCTCTTTGCGGATGAGATTATTCTGGACGGGGAACGCATTCGCATTAACCAGGTGGACAATTTCCAGTACGCAGACCAGGATGCCATCAACATTTGCTTTACCACCACGCAGGGGCTCCACATGGATATGTGGATGGCAAAAGAAAACGGAATGTCCTTTGATGATTTTGACGAGCAGAAAGTAGTGCTGATTTCCGATGAGGCACACCACTTGAAAGTCGATACCAAAAAGAAAATGTCTGCTGATGAAGAATCAAGCTATCATTCCTGGGAGCAGACTGTAAAGAATATCTTCAGCCGGAATGCCGATAACATTCTGTTGGAGTTTACGGCTACCTGTGATCTTGCAAATCCGGCGATTCGTGCGGCATACGAGAATAAGATTATATTCGACTATGCCTTGGCGAAATTTTATAGCGACAGGTATTCCAAGGACATCATCACTCTGCGATCTGACCTTACCATTATGGAGAGGGCTTTGCAGGCGCTTGTCCTCAGTCAATATCGCTTGAAGGTGTTTCAGGACCATCGCCTTGGAATTAAACCCATAGTCCTGTTTAAGGCTGCGAAAATTGCCGAGAGCAGGGATTTCATGACTGGGTTTATTGAAATGATGAAAAAGCTGACCGGCGCACAGCTGCGCAGCCTTTCTACTGCCGCCAATAACAATGTCATGCACAAAGCCTTTGCTTACTTCGCTAATAATGGTATCACTTTTGATACGCTTGCCGCAGAGCTTCGTGATGATTTTTCCCAGGAGCATTGCGTTTCCGTAAATGATGATAAGGATGCCACGCAGAAACAGATTCTCTTGAATTCGCTTGAGGATGCGGACAATCCGTATCGTGCAATTATTGAGGTCAGGAAACTAGATGAAGGCTGGGATGTCCTGAACCTGTTTGACATCGTCCGGCTCTATGAAACGAGACAGTCAGGCGGCAGAAAAATAGCTCCCGCCACTATTGCAGAAGCACAGTTAATCGGACGTGGAGCAAGATACTGCCCATTTCAGCTTGACGATGAGCAGCCAAAGTTTCAGAGAAAATACGACGAGGATGTAACTTGCGAACTGCGTGTCTGCGAGACGCTTTATTACCATTGCCAGAACGATCACCGCTATGTAACGGAGCTGCGTAATGCCCTTCGTGAAATCGGTCTGGATACCGACAGAATCGTACAGCGTGAATATGTCCTTAAGGATGATTTTAAAGGCACCGACTTATACCAGCAGGGCCTGATCTTCTTAAATGACAGAGAGGTAAAAGACAGAAAAGATGTGCATGGTCTTACGCCAACCGTCCGGGACGACATATATTGTTTCCGGGCTGCGACGGGGGCGTCCGGTTTTGATTCCGTTATGATTGAGACCTCACAAAGCGTTGACCCTGTTATTGACTTAAAAACAGCTCACATGACCATCAAGGAAATCGCAGCCGTCAATTATGCTATTGTAAACAAGGCTCTTATGAAATACCCGGTTTTTAAGTTTAACACGCTTCGCTCATATTTCCCGAATGTCTCATCCACGAGGCAGTTTATCACAGATGATGAGTATCTCGGCGGTGTCCGTATCGATATCCAGAGCAAGGATGAACATCCGGCTATGGAAACGCTTTACGCTGCCGTTTTCTATGTACTCGGCAAAATTGCCGGTTCCATTTCCGGCATTGAGGAAACCTACAGAGGCACAACGACATTCAGAGCGAGAAACATCAGAGATGTCTTTCATAACAAGACCGTGAATTATACCGACCCTCATGGTGATGGAATCGGCATATCGCAGAATGCTCTGTCCGTGAATAGCGATTGGAAAATTGACCTTTCTACCGAGGACTGGTTCGTCTATACCGATAACTATGGAACATCAGAAGAAAAAGCATTTGTTGCTTACTTCTGCGGGTATGTTGCTCAGCTGCGAAAAATTTATAACCGTATCTACCTAATCAGAAACGAGCGGGAATTCCACATTTACTCGTTTGAGGATGGGGGGCGTTTCGAGCCGGACTACGTTCTTTTCCTGCAAAGGGATAAGACAGATGGTTTTGAGCAGCTCCAGATTTTTATCGAGCCGAAAGGTACGCATCTTCTTGAAAAGGATGCCTGGAAAGAAAAATTCCTGCTCCAGTTAAAGACGGAAGCTGTGCCGGCTACTGTCTTTGTGGACGACAACGACTATAAGATCTGGGGACTCCACTTCTTCAATCAGGATAACCGTATGAAGGAATCTGACTCGGAGTTTGCGGCTTTGATTGGGAATGGCAGCCTTTAAAAATGTATTATTTTAGAGAACTAAGAAGCCAGTTGGGATTCAAAAATAATCCCCTCGCTGATAAGCAGTTTCTTAGCCTGTTTGATAGCTTTTTCCTTCTGCTTTTCTTTTAGATGTTCAGGCATATCAATCTTGTACAAATCGGTCGGATTCTATACTTCGCCAGTAGATAGTATCTGATAGATGGCAGTAAGGATCATCCGGGCGATAGCAATGATGGCACGTTTTTTACCACGGCGCTTCATAATACGTTCATATTTCTGTTTGTAGTAAGGCGATTGATCAGATTTCACGGCTGCATGGGCAACTTGTACCAATGCAGGTTTGGGGTAGACACCAGCACGTGTTATTCTGACGGACTTCTTCTTTAAGGAACGGAGCAGTCTGGGAGCTATTTCTTCGTGGTTGATGGAATTGCCGGATTGTTCGATTAGGTAAGCAATAACAGAAGTGGCTGATTTCCCGAAAATTTTTGTTGATTGTAGACCTGATTTCCATCTGGATGGACAAGATGGGACTTGTATCTTTTCTCGTCGCTACAATCATTAAAACCACTTCTGGAGTCCAGCCTTCCTATCAAAAGAAGCGCTTCTCCACCTTCAACAATTCTATCCTGCAATTTAAAAGCTGGCCTATTGAAAATCAATGCCGTGATGTCCGCATGGAATCTACCGGTAAATATTGGGTCCCTGTTTTTAACCTTTAGGAAGACGAAATCAATGTCATCATCGCTAATCCTAAGTGGGTAAAAGCTGTGAAAGGTAACAAGGACGATACAAAAGATTCCAAATGGATTGGAGATTTAATCCGATTAGGTCTGGTTACGGGAAGTTATATCCCTTGTAAGCCAATCCGTATCCTGCGTGAATTCACAAGATACCGCTATAAGCTGACTTCCTCCCGTTCCAGCGAAAAGAACAGATATCAGAATCACTCACTGTTTGTAAGAGGCTGTAAATTTTTCTGTGTCTATGGAGGAAAAATCCTTCTGGCAGAATCCAGATATGTACAATACTGTGTCGAATCCTAGGCTTGATTTTGTTGTCGATTGATCTTACTGATTATAGTATTACCAATCTGCATACCTTTATACAGATTTTTCTAATTTTTTGCACCAAAATAAAACATCCCGGCTGCTTCTTTTCGTGGGCTCTGCCCACACCCGGCCTCTGGAATAAGGATGGGGACAGCAGCATTCCTTTTAGGGTGCGCTGCCCCAGACTTTCCTAATGATGCGGAGCTTCTGTTTTACAGATACTGGGTCAGCCGTTCCCCATAGAGGACTGTCAGCTGGTTCAGTACCTGGTCCCAGTTCCGGTATCTCTGTGTCCACTTCTTCGCCACATT
>CAJTHL010000004.1 GCA_910576205.1 Clostridia bacterium
GTTCTGGTTCTTGATCCAGGTCACAACAATCTGCTGACTGTTCTTTTCCCGTTTTACTGTTTCTTGGTTCGCTTATTTCCGTAAGCTGAATTAAAACTTCTTTTCTTGAATTTTCAAGGTTTCTTCACTGTTCAGTTATCAAGGTTCGTCTGACTTTTCAAAGGACATGTGATTGTCCTTTCTCAGATCAGCTTGAAAATAATACCATAACCTGCGAAATTTGTCAACAGTTTTTTTAATTATTTTCAAGTGACTAAACGGAGAAAGAGGGATTTGAACCCTCGCGCCGCTATTAACGACCTACTCCCTTTCCAGGGGAGCCCCTTCGGCCAGCTTGGGTATTTCTCCAGATAAACGGAGAGGATGGGATTCGAACCCATGCGCCCTTTCGGACAAACGGTTTTCAAGACCGCCTCGTTATGACCACTTCGATACCTCTCCATATAATAGTCATAGGTTTGTTCGACCCCCGTCCACGCACATAGCCTTCTTATCTGCGTGGCGACGATTTAAATATTAGCACATGGAATATTTTCTGTCAACACATTTTTTCAGTTTTTTGTTCATTTTTTTTGATCCCAGGCAAAACGGCGGTACAGGAATATCCGCAGATACCATGTACCGTCGCATACATACTGCTAATCTGCAATTCTGGCGCCTTTTCGTGCCAGCTTATCCGCAAGAGCAATGCCGGGTCCCTACACCATAAATAACATCTGCTTTTAAGTGATTCAGCATCAGAACTGTGTACGAAGACATTCTTGAAAGTATTTCCGGTGGAAAACAGGGTTGATTTGTTCTTGGATTGATATCTTTCCCCAGCGCATCTATCACCACCTTCTCCGGAAGCAGCATAAGGTTTTCATTCTTCTCATGAAACCGATCCCTGCATACCGCCGCTCTCTGTATTTTTATACTGACGGGGCCACCCCTGAAGGTCCCCTTCTGCATCATCCGTATAGATGGTTGTCAGTTCACTTAAGCCAACATCCAGGAGACATTCTTCCAGATGTCTCTTCAGACTGGCTGCCGCCGTCGCTCTGTTTCCTGTCACGGATGGTAAAGATACATTTTTTCATATCTTCCGCTTCATTCTCAAGCTCGCTTCGATATTCAAACCGGCGGAATTTTGAATTTGGATATTTGTTTGTCTGCCCGGATCATTTCAGCCATTCACTAAAAATTCCGGTCTTTCTGCTATTTTTTACAGCACAAATCATTTTTTTCATAATCTGATTCTTCCCATCTTCATTTTTATCCGGATAACAGGCGATACTCGCCCTTACCAAAACCTTATATAGCGGTCACCAGGTATGTACGCTCTGCTTGCATGGCTAAATCCGCCGGCGACAGCGCTTATAATAGCAAATCCCACAAGTAAACCGCCCACTACTGCCGCAACCACACTGGCCGCCGCTACTACAATGGCAATTATCACTGCGACCTTAACCAGCTTCATAACGATCTTCATCATTTTTTCACCCAGGGTCAGCTTATTCCAGCGGCTTATTCTCACTTTTCTCATCCTGGCAATCAGTTTCTTCATGGTTATTTTCCACCTTTCTTATTTTTGGTCTGCCTTTCCAGCCAACCTCTTCCATGCAACTAAGCTCTTTAAATTCAATTCCTGGTAACCTTTGCTGACTGTTTACATCTATGAAACGACTAGGGAAGCCGGGCGGTTGCAGGTTTTTGAAAAAATTTATTTTTTGTCAGGAATATAGATATTGCTGGTGTGGGGCTGCCTTGATAACCGCCCGGATCATGCGCCTAATGAAAGCAACCAGCATAACCTCCCTGCCCTTCGTCCTTTTGGGGATATAATCCTTACATCTATAGAACGAACAGAAGGCTCGCTGGTTGCACATTTCCGCAATTTTTTACAGACAAAAATAAGACATCCTGCTTAGAAGGCTCCATATGCACGACCGGCCCACAGTTTTCTTATGCTTTGTCCTATGCAGATAACGGTGGTATCGCTAAACAGTCTTATTCTAATCTGCCCAGCACCTCCTTAAAATTAAAATCAAGATCATTAAGCTTGTTATACCATACGTTTCCCAGTATGTTGGGGATAACATAGTTCAAAGATGAACATACAATGACCGGTATATCTATTTTTTCTTTTTCCATTCTTTCTATCAGTTTGAATCCCGCCTCTTCATCTATGGCTTCTCCCGCCTCCAGCGGATATTGCATATCTGTCACGATCAAATCTGTCTTTTCTCCGCCATGGTATAGTTGTTCCCACAGCTCCTTCTGGTTTCTCACTGTCATGATATTTCTTATTCCATTAAATTCCAGGGCCTTTCGTATATCCGTCCCCTTAAAAACATCATCATCCACAATAACTGCTTTTATTTTTGATAAATTCACCAGCATCATCCTCCCGGTTAAAAGCTTATTTCATTTTTAGTATATGGATTTTCCATGCTCCAGTCAATCTTTTTCTTACTCTCTACATGCCCCAAGCACCCATGCTACCCCCTTTGTTTCAACCGGCCGCCCAGTCCTTTGTTGATAGCGCAACGGAAAACAGGCCTGGCATTTCTGCCTGGCCCGCTTTCCGAATTTTATAATGAGAAGTAGTAGCAGCCTGTTAAAACGGATACTTCCGCTGTATTCCCACGCCTTCGCAGGCCTCCTAATATCTGGATGCGCTGCGGGCACCTCTGAGAAGGGCTTTCACATTTTCCAGTGGCGTGCCGATCTCCAGGTAATCTGAGCAGGCAAAAATATAGTGGCCTCCCTCTTTCCCTGTCAGCATAAGGTCATAAGCCCGTTTCTCCACCTCCTGGGGCGTAGCTTCCTTGAGGAAGTGTACCTGGTCAAAATTTCCAAATAAAATTAATTCATCCCCAAAGTAAGCCTTAGCTTCCGCCAGGGTATTGTCCCCCTGGGGGGACTCGGATATGGTCTCCCAGACAGTGATGCCCAGCTTTTTGTAAGCGGGATACAGGCTTTTAGCCTTGCCGCAGTTGTGATAAATAATGGGCTTGCCCCCTGCCCGCAGCACGTCAATAGCCCGCCGCTCATAGGGAAGCACATGTTCCTCAAAGTAGTCGGAACCCATCATGCCGCCATTAGCAATGTTCCCCTGCATCCCCACGCAGTCAAACGCACTCTCCACGAATATTTCATGGTCGCTGGCCACAAGGTCCGCAAAGAAGCCCATATAATCGCTGTAGTAATCCTCATCCGTAAGGGCGTCCACCATCATGTCCTGGACATTGATGTAGGTGGAAGCCAGGTTGTAGACGCCGCCCATAGCCCAGGGACAGGAAATACCCAGGTCCCCGATCTCTTTTTCTGCCTCCCGTCCGGATTCCAGAATGTGCTCTGCATCCTGCTTTTCCCTCTTCGGACAGTATTTCTTAAACGCCTCGAAATCGTCGCTGTCCTTAATAAGATACTCCATGGTGCTGAAATGAATGCCGCTGAGCATCTTATCGATACAGGGCGCCCCCTCCTTGTGCGTGAGGGTTTTTTCCGGGGTTTTTACGCTTATGGTACGGATATAGTTGCCGTTTATAATGTCCAGACGGCTGTCCACCTCCCAGTTGGGGAAGCTCCTCTGGAGGAAATACGGGATCTCATTTACATACTGCCTGGTAACCAGGTCAAAATCCAGCTCTTTCCGCAGAGCCACCGCATCGTACAGACGGCTTGTGTTTTCCTTATTATAATAGTAGGACAGATATTCCTCCTGGATAAAGGGACTGACCGGTACCATGTCCGGAGTGCCACCGCTTAACACACAGAGGAGCCTCTCTCTTGAAGTCATAGTTTTTTAATACCTCCTGTTTTAATAACCAAATATATGGGGCAGTGCCAGGCTGACTGCCGGGATAAAACTCAGCATCAGCAGCACAATAAGCATGCATAGATAGAATGGCAACGTTGCTTTTACTATCCGTTCGATGGGCACCTTGGACACGGCGGAGCCGATAAACAGGCAGCTCCCCACCGGCGGAGTCAGAAGTCCGATTCCGCAGTTTAAGATCATCATAACGCCAAATTGCACGGAGTCGATGCCTACACTGTGGGCCAGGGGTAGCAGAATCGGCGTCGCAATCAAGATAATGGGCGCCATATCCATAATGCAGCCCAAAAGCAGCAGAATCAGATTGATAAGCAGCACCAGCAGCACTTTGTTTGTAGTCAGGCTTGTGATGGCGTTTGCCGCCAGATCCGGTACATGCAAATAGGTAAGGCAATATCCGAAAATACTGGAGGTGCCACAGAGGATAAGGACGATTGCCAGGATGTCAATACATTCTCCCAGAATTTTCCATACCCCTTTCCAGTTTACGCCCCTGTATACATACAGGCTGACAAACAGACTGTAGATAACTGCGATAGCCGCAGACTCGGTGGCTGTAAATACGCCGCCTACTACGCCTACCACCACGATCAGGATAGCCAGCAGCGCCCAGAGGGATTTGCCAAGCTGTCTCATAAACACCTTCATGGAAAATTTATCTCCCTTGGGATAACTTCTTTTCACAGAGATGATGTAAGCGCCGATCATCAGGGAAATTGCCAGCAGCGCGCCGGGAAGATACCCTGCCATAAACAGCGCGCCTACGGAGACGCCGCCCGCCGCCGTGGCGTAAATAACCATGTTGTGGCTTGGGGGTACCAAAAGCCCCTCCACGGAGGAGGTGATGGTTACGGCTGTGGAAAAATCATCGTCGTAGCCTGCATCCACCATCATGGGAATCAAAAGGTTACCCAGAGAGGCCGTGTCTGCCGTGGCGGAACCGGAGATTCCTCCGAAAAAGTAAGACGCTACAATATTTACCATGGCAAGGCCTCCCCGCATCCACCCCACCAGGGAATTGGCCAGGGCGATAAGCTTCTCCGATATACCCCCGCTTCCCATGAGGCAGCCCATAACAATAAAGAAGGGCACTGCCATCAAGGAAAAGGAGTTGAGGCCTTTTACCATCTGCTGACACACATTGCTTAGGGGGATTCCCAGGTAAAGCAGACAGGCCACGGAGGCGATACCCACCGCGTAAGCGATGTAGACCCGCAGAAGAATCAGTACCAAAAAGGTAATCAGCAGAATCGCGATTGCCGTTCCGTTTGTCTTCATATTTTCACCTCTCTCCCCAATAATGCACAGATATGTTTGTATATCACTTCAATTTCAAACAAAATCACCGCGAATCCGGCAAGGGGGACTGGCAGATACAGCCAGAATTTGGAGAGCCAGGGAAGGCTCACATAAAACCCCTTCTGTCCTACAGACGCCGCGTAAACCCCGCCCCGGTGCAGCATGATAACGGAAAATACCAGCACCAGAACATCGCCAAAGAGATCCAGCCCCTGCACGACCTTTTTGGGCAGGTATCCGTCCAGAGAAGTCATGCGGATATGGGACTGTTTGTGAATGGCCAGGGCAGCGCTTAAGAACGCCATGTAAATCATACAGGTCAGCACGATCTCCTCACTCCATGAGGGATCCGTAATAAACGGGACATATTTTCCCACGTATCTTCCCAGCACGGCGTAGGAAGTAATCAGCACGTCTGCGATGAGAAACAGTTTGCAAAGGAACATGACAATGCGGTAAAAAATGTCGTAAAAGGATTTTATTTTTTCTGCCAATGTCTCCCTCCCCTTTCCGCCAGTTTATTTTGCGCAGTCCAGAATCTGCTGGTATTCGTTCTCAAGGCCATCTGTATAGTTAGCAATCAGGCTCTCGCAGGCTGTCCTGTAGGGGGTCTGATCCGTTACTTCAACGATGGTTACGCCTGCCTCAGTCAGTCTCTTCTCACTGTCAGCCTCCTCCTGGGCGGAAATCTCTTTACAGTACGCGCTGGTCAGAGCGCCGGCTTCTTTGATAGCCGCCATCTGCTCCTCGGTCAGCTTTTCCATGGAAGCCTCGGACATTACCACCTCGGATGCGCTTAAGGTGTGCTGGTCCTTTAAGAGGTAGGGCGCAACCTCGTGGAACGCGTTGGACTCATAGAGGGCTGTGGGCTGGTCGCCGCCGTCCACCACGCCGGACTGAAGGCTGGAGTAAAGCTCGTTGAAGCTAACCACAGTTGCTGAAGCTCCCAGAAGGTCTGTCATCTGCGTCAGAATGGGGTCTGAGGAAACACGGATTTTCCTGCCTGCCAGGTCTTCGATACCCTTAACTTCATCCACAAAGAAATAATTGCGGAATCCCTCTTCCATATAAAAGAGTCCCTGGATGCCAAGTCCGTTTGCTGAGGGTTCGTCCAGAATCTCCTGGGCCAGGTCTGTCTCCGTGAATTTCCAGTAGTGGTCCCGACTCTCCCACAGGAAGGGAAGTCCCATCAGCGACGCTTTCTTACATGCGTAGTTGTTCAGATCAAAAATGGAAATCCGGCACAAATCCACGGTTCCGCTATTGGTGGTCATTCCGTCCAGAATATCATTTTCAGTTCCCAGCACACCGCTGGCCTGGATATCGATGCTGACAGTGCCATTACTTAATTCCTCCACCTTCTCCTTAAAGAATGCCGCCACTTTTCCGTCCAGGGAATCTGCGGAGTTAACCTCTGCGTAGGTGAGAATCACGGCGTCTCCGGAGGTTTGCGTACCGCTACCGCTCTCTGCCGCCTCCTCCCCGCTCTCTGCCGCAGGCTCTTCCGTCTGTGCAGAACCGCTGTCTGATTTGCCGCATCCCGCAAGCATGGTCACTGCCAGGGCTGCCGTCATAAATAAAGCTACGATTTTTCTGTTTTTCATATTGTCCTCCTTTTCTCTGCATTTATAATTTGCAGATCGAATAAAAAATATCGTTTTACCAAAACGTTATGGTTGTATAATAGCACTATACCCCGGATTTGTCAATCATTTACCCCAATAAAAAAACTGACAAAAAAACAGTCGTGAAAATGTACAAAATACACAAACATTTTCGCGACTGTTTTTGTATGGTTTTATTTCCCGCCTGTGTCAGGACACATAGGACTCATAATTATATTTCATCACCAGGCCAATGGGAAGTTCCTCCTCCGTGACCTCCCTGGTCTTACCGCAGAGCTGGTGATACAGCATTTCCACGGCCTTGGCTCCCTGCTCCCGGTTAGACTGGTAAATGGCGGCGGTTAAGATGCCGTTTTCAAAATACGGTATCAGCTCCCGGAATACATCGGAGCCCACGATAACCATATCCGGCTGAGTGGAATACTCATCCGCAAGCCTGCACAAGTGTATGGTGTTTCTGGCATTGCAGGCAAAAGCCGCCAGGGGATTCTCATTTTCCAGAACCTCCCGCACTCTTCCCTCAATGGCCTCTTTTCCAAATCCCGGCACGCAGATCAGTTCTTTTTCCGGGCAGTGCTCCAGAATATAGTCCCGGAATGCCCCCATATATCTCACATTGCTGAAAACATACTCGCTTCCTGTGAGCAGCAGGATTTTCCCCGCCTTTCCCTTTAGTACATGGTAGAGAAATTCCGCAGCCAGTTTCCCGGCCTTCTCATGATCCACCTTTACCGTGTTGACATAACTCTCCTCCTTTTTGTAGGAGGAAATCAGCACTGTGGGAATGCCAAGCCTGCCAAACCGCCTGGCCCACGCGCTGGCTTCCTTGTCGTCAGACACGGTAATCAGCCCCTGGATATCCTCCACCTCTCTGTCGTACAGGCGCATCAGCTCTTCGGAAATCCTGTCCATGGAAAATTCCGACTCCACATAGTGGAAATTTAAGGGATGGCTCTGGAGATTTGCGGCCGCGGCCCGGATGCCCTCCCAGATGCCCCGGAAATAATACTGGTCCTCATCCTTTGCCTTGGGCAGCACCACCGCCACGTTCTGCGCTCCTCTTCTAAGCAGGGAAGCACTCTCATTTAACTGGAAGTTACAGCGCTCCACCTCCCTGAGAATCATCTCCCGGGTTTTCTCGCTGACACCTTTTTTCCCATATATGGCACAGTGTACCGTGCCTACGGAAACGCCTGTGCGCTCCGCAATCTCTTTTAATGTAATGCGTTTCTCCATCTTTTTAAACTCCTTAAATCAGATAGCTAAAACGTTTTGGTAATTACTTTTATCATAGCATCCCCAAATCTTCCCTGTCAACAAAAATGCGCCGTTTTTTCCGGCGCAGACAGATTATCCCAACACCTCCGCCAGCTTTAAATCCTCCGGCGTTGTGAGCTTGATATTGTTGTAGGAGCCCTCCACCAGCCTCACCCGCTTATCGGTCATGGCCTCTACCACGCAGGCATCGTCCGTCACATCACTGCGGCCGGAAGCCATAAGCTTTGTGTAAGCCTCCTTTATAAGCGGCGCGGAAAATACCTGGGGCGTCTGAACCGCCCACACCAGACTGCGCTTTGGCGTCATAGCCGCAAAGCCCTCCTCATCTGCAATCTTTATGGTGTCCTTCACAGGCATTCCCACCACGCAGGCCTCATATCTCTCCACTGCCTCGTAGGCTCGTTCCAAAATCTCTTCTGTCACAAAGGGCCGGGCGCCATCGTGGATAAACACATACCCTTCTCCTTTGCATGTCCCTGTAGCAGAATCATCCAGGGCCTTTAATCCGTTCCACACGGACAGATACCGCTCCGCCCCACCTGCAACAATGGCGCGTACCTTGGAAAAATTGTACTTTTCTACGATTTCCCTCTGGCAAAAGGCCATCTGGTCCTCCCCGGTGACTAAAATTATGTTATCTATAAGGGGGGAGCCTTGAAAGACCGCCAGCGAATAGCCAAGTACCGGCTTTCCCTTTATTTCCAGAAACTGCTTCTGTACCTTCGTGCCCATACGTTTTCCCTGTCCTGCTGCCAGCAGGATCACTGTGCATCTCTTTTTCATATTCCAGTCCCGCAGCTCCCCTTCCAGGCCCCTTTCATCTGGAAGAATTTCCGGCCACTGACGCGTCCATAAATCCTTCCGGGGGTCTGTACGGGACTCTGCTGTTTTCCAGTCCCGCAGACTTTAAAGCTTGTTTCCCAGTTTCAGATTGGGCACCGCATTCAGGTCCAGCCCGTGGCGGACGCCCTTTTTATATTCATAGTATGCCGCTGCGCCAATCATGGCCGCGTTGTCTGTACACAGGAGGGGGGAGGGGTGGTAGAAGGCGATATGACGCCGTTCGCAGGCCTGCCTCATGGCCTCCCGCAGGGTGGAGTTGGAGGCGACGCCCCCGGCAATGGCAAACTTCTTCACGCCGTAATCCCGGACCGCATGCATGGAATGCTCCACCAGCACGTCACAGACTGCCTTCTGGAAGGAGGCCGCCACATCCGCCCGGTTCACTTCCTCCCCCTTCATCTGGCATCCGTTCAGATAGTTGAGCACCGCGGATTTCACGCCGCTGAAACTGAAATCATAGGGGGAATCCTCTATGCGGGCCCTGGGAAAGGCAATAGCCTCCGGGTTTCCCTCCTTTGCCAGGGCATCGATCTTCGGCCCCCCGGGATATCCCAGGCCGATAGCCCGGGCCACCTTGTCAAAAGCCTCCCCGGCCGCGTCGTCGTGGGTATATCCCAGGATTTCCACCTCCCCGTAATCCCTCACCATGACCAGATGGGTGTGTCCGCCGGACACCACCAGACACAAAAAGGGGGGTTCCAAGTCTTTATTTTCGATGTAGTTGGCGGAAATATGTCCCTCGATATGATGCACCCCCACCAAAGGAAGCCCCCTGGCATAGCTGATGGCCTTTGCCTCCGCCACGCCCACCAGCAGGGCTCCCACCAGTCCGGGGCCATAGGTCACGCCAATGGCGTCCAGGTCGTCCAGGGTCATGTGGGCCGTATCCAGAGCCTCCTCAATCACCTGGTTAATCTTCTCAATATGTTTCCGGGAAGCAATCTCCGGCACCACGCCGCCATACAGCTTGTGCAGCTCAATCTGGGAAGAGATCACGTTGGACAAAACTTCCCGTCCGTTTTTTACCACCGCGGCTGCGGTTTCATCGCAGGAGCTCTCTATGGCAAGTATATGAATATCTCTCTCTAAAATCTTCTCATCCATGCTCTGCCTTCTTTTTCCTTATTTATTCCTGGCATAATATAGCTTTGTTTACTCCGTATCTTCGAAGGCCAGCTCCACGGATTTCCGATCCTTCCCGGCCACGGCCCTGGGAAATATCTTCCGCACCTCGTCCATATATTCCTCCGGATGATTTAGAGATGGGCTGTAATGCGTCAGCCACAACTCCTTTACATTGGCGTCCCTGGCCAGGCGTGCCGCCTCATAGAAGGTCATATGCTTGTATTCTCTGGCCTTGGCCTCCTTCTCCTTCTCCCCGTACATACCCTCGCAGATAAAGAGATCAGAATCCCTGGCGTTCTCCGCAATGGACGCCGTAGGCCGGGTATCCGTGCAGTAGGTAAGCTTAATGCCCTTGCGGGCAGCCCCCATAACCATATCCGGCGTGTAGACCTCCCCGGTTCCGGGGTCTGTGACAGTCTCCCCTTTCTGGAGCCGGTTCCAGAAATTCCTGGGAATCTGAAGCGCAAGCGCCTGCTCCAGCCGGAATTTGCCTGCCCGGTGAATCTCCAGAGTGTATCCGTAGCAGACCACGTTGTGGTTTACCCGGAAAGCCCGGATGTCGTAGCCGTTTAAGGAAATGGTCTCCTCCGGCCCGTTCAGCTCCCGAAAGAGGATGGGAAAGGGCAGCTCCGGCGCAATCACCCGCAGGGAATTCACCACCCGCTCCAGGCCCTTGGGGCCGATCAGCGTCAAGGGCTCCGTGCGCTCCGCGTTTCCCATGGTCAGCAGGAGCCCCGGAAGTCCGCTAATATGATCCCCGTGAAAATGGGTAAAGCAGATGGCGTCGATGGGCTTAAAGCTCCATCCCCTTTCCTTGAGGGCGATCTGCGTGCCCTCCCCGCAGTCAATGAGAAGGCTGCTCCCATTGTAGCGGGTCATCAGCGCCGTCAGCCAACGGTACGGCAACGGCATCATTCCTCCGCATCCCAGCAAACAAACATCCAGCATTTTATTTCTCCATTTCCGGCTGCCCTTACAACAGCTCTGTGACTTCCCTGCGGGCGGGAGGCACCCGAAAGCTTTCCGTAAGTGCGTCATAGCAGCTTTCGCACAGATCAAAGCTGTCTTCCGTCCCGTCCTTCTCCGACATATATTCCCAAACCTTACGCACATGCAGCACCCCCTCCTGGGGGCGTCCCTGGTAAATGGGAATCTCTTTTCCGCATTTATTGCAAATCAGTTTTTCCAGCACACGTGCTTCCGTATTTTTGTATCTGCGCATATTCTGGCATCCTCCTGTCCCGTTCCCCCTTGGGCCTCCTAAGAAAGCCTTTCCGGGAAAATCCTTTCAGAATCCATCCGCAGCCTTTTTTCCGGCGGCGGCATTGTCGGTTTCGAGATTATTTTATCGAAAAAAAACGGATTCTGATAGTGGGAATTGCTGACAGAACCGTAGGGGAAACCCCTGGCAATGACGCAGTCTTTGTCATCCTACTGTCTTTTCTTAAACGCTCCAGTGACGCCACATAATGATCGCGTCCTCTGTTGGCTTCTCATAAAAATTCTTTCGTATTCCCAGGCTTTTAAAGCCCAGGCTTTCATACAAATGAATGGCCGGCACATTGCCTGCCCGCACCTCCAGGGTGTAGGCAAAGGAGCCGCGCTCCTTCCCCAGGCGCATGAGCTCTTCCAGCATTTGGCGCCCGACACCCCTTCTGCGAAACGCCTTGTCCACCGCCACATTGACGATTTCTGCCTCCTCCAGAATCTGGTAACAGCCGCAGTACCCGGCAATCTGCCCCTGCTGCTCCGCCACAACATAGAGCGTGTGGGAAAGCGCTAAGGAATCCAGAAAAGATTTCCGGCTCCAGGGCACGGAAAAATTTTCCTCCTCAATTTGTACCACCCGGTCTAAGTCCCGCTCCTCCATCAAGCGGATCGTCAGTTCTCCCGGCATATTTTTCCTCCCGCTCCATACGCTCCCGCTCTGCCTGGGGCATGCGCAGATAATCCGGCCTGTGCTCCTCCGCCGTTTCCGTCCGTCCCTGGCGGACATACTGAAGGGCCAGGGCCGCCACTGCTCCCGCCCGCTGCTTGTTGAGATGAGCCGGGGCAAAGGTAAAAGGAACCTTCATCAGTTCCTTTAACCGTTCCCTAAACACAGGCACGCCGTCCCCCAGGAAAATCACAGCTTTTCCAAGGGTATTGAGTTCCTCCGCCACTTGGGAAATATCCACGGCCATCTGGTCTTTCAGCACCTTGAGATTCTCCCCCTCAAAGGCATAAATACCCGTGTACACCTGGTTTCTCCTGGCATCCATCAAGGGGCAGACCAGCTTGTCCACGCCGCAGAGATTATAGGCCAGCCCTTCCACCGTGGGAATATGTACCAGGGGCTTTTTAAGGGCCAGTCCCAGCCCCTTGGCTGTGGCCGAGCCGATGCGAAGGCCCGTAAAGGACCCGGGCCCCCCCGCTACCGCAATGGCGTCCAGGCTCAGAAGATCAAGCTCCGTCATTCCCGCAATTTCATCCAGCATGGGAAGCAGGGTCTGGGAGTGGGTTTTCTTATAATTCACCGTGTATTCGGCCAGGAGATTGTCGTCCTCCACCACCGCCACGGAGGCCACCAGACCCGAAGTATCCAAAGCCAGTATCTTCATGTTTCCCTCCACTTCCCCAAGGAACCGTTTTCCGGCAGATTTTCCACCGTGATTTTACGGTAGTCAAATCCTTTTTCCAGATCTTTGTCTATGGTAATCCGCACACAGTTTTCCGGTAGAATTTCCGAAATCAGTCCGGCCCACTCGATCACGCAGACCCCCTGGCCATAAAAATAGTCCTCATAACCGATCTCCTCCATCTCCTCCACGTCCCCAATGCGGTACACGTCAAAGTGGTAAAAGGGCATTTTTCCCCCCTCATATTCCTGGATAATGGTAAAGGTAGGGCTGCTAATGGGCTCTGTGATCCCAAGGCCCCTTGCAAATCCCTTTGTGAGCATGGTCTTTCCCACCCCCAGGTCGCCCTCCAACGTGTAGACGGCTCCGGGACGGGCCTGCCCGCCCAGTTGTCTTCCAAATTCATATGTCTCTGCGGCGCTGTTTGCATCTATGGTCATAGTAAATTCCTGTTTTCCTGTCTCAGATTTTACTTCCGGCCGTCAAGGATTCACGGTGTAAGCCGGGAACCGCCGTTGGTTTGGTTTTTAGTATAGCACAGGTTGCAAAGGGTGACAATAAGGTTTCGTAAAAGTATCATTCTGTTTTGAGCAGCTTACAGGTCCCCTTCCCCGGTTTTCTGACGAAACCGGCGGCCTCTCTCTGATTCAGAATTTTCTGAAGCTGCCTTGGGCTGCAATGAAGCTGAACGGCGTGGTTGCCACACAGCCCGTTGTAGAAGTGGTTTTAACGGTTATCTGCCTGTTTATGTATGGCAGAGATATACATGCACCCTCATAGGGGCCGGCCGTTTGCCTCTATCGGCTATTTCCCTTTAACAGCGGGCTGATATGTTTATACAAAAGCACCGTAACCACGGATACGATTGTGCCTTTTAGTATATTGAAGGGCACTACGGCAAACAGCACCAGCGTCCATACGCTGTTGATATGGCTGTTTACTGCTGTTCCCATGCCGATGATTGCCTCCATTGGCATACCAAACAGCTGGGAAAATTTTGGGATTAAGTACAGGGCATTGAAAGAGCTGCCGAATATGGTCATTATGACGGTTCCTAAAGCCAGGCCTGCTATGGCCATTTTCCTGCTCTTCTTCGCGTAGTAGAGAATGGACGCAGGCAGCACCAGCGTACAGCCTACCACGAAATTAGCGAAATCTCCCACAAAGGCCGTGGAGGTGCCCTTTATCACAAGCTTCAAAAGGACCTTGCACAGCTCCGCCGTCACGCCTGCCACAGGCCCCATGGAAAACGCGCAGATCATCACCGGGATTTCGCTGAAATCCAGCTCATAAAAGCCTGGAGCAAACCATAGTGGCAGCTCAAAGAGCATCAGCACTGCGGATATGGCGGAAAACATGCCCACAATCGCCACTCTCCGGGCTGCGGACACCTTCCCGTTTCCATAAGCTTTCTTTCCGATACAGCGTTCCGTCACTACAGCCACGGCATATATGGCAATGACGATCAGCAGGCATACACCCAGGAATTGCAGGTTTTCTTTTGCGGTTTCGAATAAGTCTGACATGTTCTGATTCTCCTTTTCTGGTTCCGCATCCGCCCTTCCGGAACCCTGCCGGGCAGATGCTGTTTTTGGTTTTCGGATAATTCTTCGCATGTTTCTGTACATAAAAAGCCCCGGGTGCATAGATACACGCGGGGCAAATAAATCCACATGGGAAATCACTGTACTTCTTCTCTCATCCAGACTATACTGTCGGTATTGGAATTGCACCAATTCAGCCGCCGAAGCGGGTCGCGGACTGTCACCGCCGGTAGGGAATTCTCCTCTCCGGCCTTTTACCGGCCTGTGGAAAAAAGTCACCCTGCCCCGAAGAACTATCTTTTTTACAAATGCTATTATAAACGATTTCCGCCAAATGCGCAAGTAGTCTTTTTCTTTCCGGCTAATACCGTTTCTTTGCATTCTGCCTCTTCTTTTTCCACAGTCCCTTTTTCCACGGTTTCTTCCGCCAGAATCATCCTCGCTCCGGCATCCGGCATCGTATATCCTGTCTCTGCCGAAACCCCGCTGGGGCAAAGGAAGAAAATATCCGCATGAATGGAGCTCAGCTAACTGGCCGTGTCCATATCATGGAAAGAATCCGCCGCCATATCATAGCGCCTGTCGGCCAGATAAAGGGTGTGCATATCACTCTGGGATATGATGGAGGCCACCTGCAGGGAATTGATGAGCACCGTCAGGTGCCAGGGAAGCTCTGCGATCACCTTGGCCAGTTCTCCACTGGTAGTTCCCGTATCCAGGATAACCGTCTGTTCCGGCTTGAGATACCTTTCTGCCGCCAGACGGGCGATGGCCTGCTTTCCCGCGGAAATGGTTCCCTCCTCCCGAAGGGATCTCCATGGAGCAGGGGGCCTCCATTGAACCTATGGCTGTCTCTTATGCAGGGGTCCGCAAAGCCGTCCATGGTTCCAACATGTATATCCCTGCGCAAATCAGCACACATCCGTTACCCCTGCTCCCCTGCCAGAGCGTCTAACAGTTCTCCGGCCGTCCGATTGTAAACCGGGTGGCGCACATAGGGCGCAATCTGACACAGAGGCTTCAGAACAAAATCCCGCTTATGCATCTCTATATGGGGAATATGCAGGTTTTCCGCATCCAGAACCAGATCGTCGTAGAGAAGGATATCCAGATCCAGGGTCCGGGGCCCCCAGCGAAGGATTCGTTCCCGTCTGGCCTCCCCCTCAATCTCGTGAAGCCGCTTTAACAGCTCCCGGGGCGTTAAAAGGGTCCGAAGCTTCAGCACGCCGTTTAAAAAATCGTCCTGCTCCGTCACCCCATAGGGCGCGGTAACAAGAAACTCCGACACCTCCTGCACCTCACAGCCCTTTGTGTCTTTCAATCCTTCCACTCCAAGACGGAGATAGGCCTCTTTGTCCCCCATATTGGAACCCAGAGCCACATAAGCCGTATGCCACTGGCGCTCAATCTCCACCGAAACCGTCTCCAGGGGCAGACCAATGGGAGCCCAGGGCTTCCTGATTTCCAGGGTAACCTTCTCTAAACCTGGCGTTTCCAGAAGCAGAGCCTCCGCCAGGCGTTCCACCACCGTTTCCAGAAGCTTAAAGGTATGTTCTTCCACAAACCGCCGGATAAAATGACTGACCTCCCCATAATGAATGGATTTTGTCAGATCATCGGTTTTTCCCGCCTCCCTGGTATCTGTGTAAAGGGTGGCAGAAACCACAAATTTCTGCCCCAGTACATTTTCTTCCGGAAACACGCCGTGTTTTCCAAAAATCTCCAAATTTTTAATCTGTATTTTATCCATATCTCTTTATTGTTCCAGTTCCGCAGATAAACGTATTCTCTGTATCTGCTATTTTCCGTTTTATTCTGCACCAGCCGCCAGAATTGCCTCCGTCATCTGGATCGCCCGGCGGTTTGCCCGGACATCGTGAACCCGCACAAAGGAAAATCCCTTCATAACCGCCATAACGGTAGTTGCCAGGGTTCCCTCCTCCCTCTGGTCTGCTGGCAGATCCAGGGTCAGTCCGATGACTGACTTCCGGGAGGTTCCAAGAAGAAGCGGATACCCAAGCCTGTGAAAGCGTTCCATAAAATGTATGGTTTCCAGATTCATCTCATAAGTCTTGCCAAAGCCCACGCCGGGGTCCAGGATAATCTTATCCGCCGGGATTCCCGCTGCCCTGGCCAGCTCTGCGCACTGGGCCGTCTCCCGCAGCATGTCCTCATAGAAATTCTCATATTCCGCCTTGTCCTTGTTGTGCATCAGACAACAGGCGGCTTTACTCTTCGCAATCACCCGGGCCATTTCCCCATCGTATTTTAGGCCCCAGATATCATTTACCAGGTCGGCGCCGGCCGCAAGGGCTGCCTTTGCCACATTCGCCTTGTATGTGTCGATGGACACAGGCACGTCCAGGCGGGCCTTCAAGGCCTCCACCATAGGAGCAACCCGCTCTATCTCTTCCTGCTCTGAAATCTGGATGTGTCCCGGCCGGGTAGATTCCCCGCCCACATCCACAATGTCCGCGCCCTCTCTCACCATATCCTGGGCGTGCGTAAGAGCCGCGTCCAGATTGTTCCACTTCCCGCCGTCGGAGAAAGAATCCGGTGTGACATTTAAAATTCCCATAATATACGTCTTGTGTTCCGTATCAAAATCCCTGCTGCCAATTCTCATATCTTCGTGTCCCTCCTGGATGCTGTATTATTTTGTCAAATGTAAGGTCTCTTGCTTCTGTATATCCGTCTCCGTCAGGCAGGCCTTCTCCTCCGCTTAGGCATGCCCTGCCGGTCAATCCGCCGCCAGTAAGGCGTTCCCCGCCTTAGTACCGGATAGAGAGATTTTTCTTCTCCGCCGCCCAGTTACATTCCGCTTCCGCCGGACAGCAGAAACAATTCCGCGACAGCTTGTCCGCCCTGTAAAGAATCCCCGGCAGATCCAGTCCGCCCTGTTTAGTCCGATGCCCCTTGATAGCCGCAAGAATCTCCCCGGACTCCTCCCCGGTAAACCCACAGTCCTTGAGAATTCTCTCCGCAATATGTGCGCCGGCCTCCTCATGGGAAATCCCCTGCTCATACTGCAAATGCCGTCCGATATCGTGGAGAAGCGCCGCCCCGTAGATTAGCTCCTTTTCAATATCCAGCCCATTCTCCAAAGCCAGCACATACGCCAGTCTTGCCACATCCAGGAAATGCTCTGCCGAGTGTCTGCAGAATTTCCGCTCCCGCTCCCATTCCCCAATAGATACCAGGCATTTCTGATACTCCTTATGGTGCCAGATTCTGTTTATTCTTTCCAAGCCTCGTCCTCTTCCTGTTCTGCCAAGGCTTGTGTTCCTTCACCAAAGCCTCAGCTTCTTTTAAGCATTCCTGACCATATCCAGAAACCTGTTCTGCAGCTCCATATTATCCTCAAAGGCTCCCAGCGCCACAATGGTCACCGTTCTGCTGCCAGGCTTCTTAATCCCCCGCATGGTCATGCAGGTATGCTCTGCCTCCAGCATCACGATCACACCCCTGGGCTTTAAATGCTTCTCCAGTGCATTCGCAATATCCCGGGTCATTTTTTCCTGGATCTGGGGCCTCCTGGCAAACCCATCCACTGTCCGGGCCAGCTTGCTAAGTCCCGCCACCTTTCCATCCGGAATGTAGCCGATATGGGCCTTTCCATAAAACGGAAGCAAGTGGTGTTCGCAGGTGGAATAAAAGGTGATATCCTTCTCTATCACCATGTCGTTCCTCTCCACCGTAAACTGTTTTTTAAGGTGTTCCCCGGGATCCTCATACAGGCCCCCGTAAATCTCCGCACACATGCGGGCAATCCTGTCCGGAGTTTCCCGCAGGCCTTCCCTGTCCACATCCTCCCCGATTCCTTCCAGAAGTAATCTGACTCCTTCCCTTATCTTCTCGTAATCCATCATAGTAAACGGACTCCTTTCCCATCCTTTAAAAGGAAAACAACAAAAAAACGTCTCCATAAATGTGGCAGAACATATGACGAAATATCCCTTCACATATATGAAACGTTCTCAAGCAAATGTACATTCTGTAATCATATATTGTCGCAACGGGTGCGGTAATCATATCGTAAGACTGGCTTTTCGTTTCAACGGCAACTCCCCATCCGCCGAACACTTAACGCATGAAAACCTATTTTGCATATTATTCTACTGTTTTTTTGCAGGCTGCCGGTTTGTCTCTGGCTCTTCTCACATCACCCCGCAGCGCCCATTCGGAAAACCTCTGGTTTTCCTCATTCACGGGCTTCGCCCTATGAAAACATCCATGGCCAAATCCGGCCGCAAGCTGCCGGTTTGTCTCTGGCTGTTTTCGCACTGCTCATTGCCTACGTGGACATTATATCACATAAGGGGATTTATGCAATAGTTTTTGGTACTATTTTGTTGTTCTCTGGTCTGCCACATAGCCTTTTTCCAGTGTCATGACACACTGATATCTGGCATCCGCCTTTTGGAGCTCTTCGGTCATCTTCCGACGGAGCTCTTTCTGCTTTTCCTCGTCATATTCATAGGGCACTACCAGGTCAAAGATCAGATTGATCTGGTTGTTTCCGTCTACCATGCGGAAATCATGGACGGATAGACGCTCATCTATCCGGGAGGCCGTGTCTTCCACTACTTCCCGGATATGGGTTACATATTCATTTTTGGTCTCCACCGGATCCATATGGATTACCAGGAATATACCAAGCTTTCTGGCCGCATCCCGCTCTATCCGGTCTATGATCTCATGGGAAACCTCCACGTCCACGTCGTTTGGCACCTCCGCGTGGATGGACGCCAGACTTCTGGTGGGGCCATAGTTGTGTACGATAAGGTCATGGGTGCCCACAATGCCATCGTAATCTTCCACCAGTTCTGTAATGGCCGTATAAACCTCCTGGGAAACCGCCTCCCCGATCAGTGGTTCCAGGGTATCCTTCGCAATGCTGATGCCGGCCCACATGACGATAAGGGCCACGACAACTCCCACATAACCGTCAATATTTATATTGGTAAAATGGCAGACCACAATAGAAAGAATGGTGGCGGAGGTAGTAGCCACATCTCCCAGGGCATCCGTGGCGGTAGCCAGCATTACTTTGGAATTAATCCGACGCCCCAGTTTCCTGTTAAAATACGCCATCCACAGTTTGACCCCCACTGACCCCAGAAGAATTACAAGGGATATTATCTGAAAGGAAATATTCTCCGGATCACGGATTTTCCCAAAAGCGCTCTTTAAAAAGGTAAATCCCACCTCTATCACAAGAAACGAGACGATCAGCGCCGCAATATACTCAATCCTCCCATGCCCAAAAGGATGGTTCCGGTCCGCAGGCTTATTTGCCATTTTCACCCCCACAAACCCAATAACTGAGGACGCTGCGTCCGACAGGTTGTTAAACGCGTCTGCCATTACGGAAATACTGTTCAGCACAAGCCCTGTTCCCAGCTTGCACGCAAACAGCAGAAGATTACAGAAAATCCCCACCACACTGCCCAACACTCCATAGGCCGCCCGTACCTTCGCGTTTTCTGTCTGTTCATAATCCGCCACAAATCGATGTACAAGTAATTCCACCATTTTCTGCGCCTCTCCCTGTTTTTCATACGGTGAGTATAGCCCATAAGCGGAGCAATTTCAATTCTTTTCCCAAATTTTTATGACTTCTTATATTTCCATCCTCCAAAACGCACCCAGGTTTTCCCTCCGGAAATATGCCTAATCAAATAATATCTCCTCCACGGTCACAAACGTATACCCCTCTGCCTGGAGACTGTCCACAATGCTTAGCGCCGCGTCCACAGAGGAAGCATAATAGTCGTGCATCAGAATAATATCTCCTTCCTCTGTCTCTTCCGCCACCTTCTGCGCCACCCCGGCCGCATCTTTGGAGCACCAGTCCCGGGAGTCCACGGTCCAGAGCACAGGAAACATATTCAGCTCCTCCTCAAAGGATGTATCCCAGCACCCATAGGGCGGACGGACATAGGCCGTCTCCTGCCCGGTAACTTCACGGATTACCTCATTTGTCTTAATCAGCTCCTGCCTGTACTCGTCCCAGTTTCCCTTTTTCAGCTGCATATGGCTGTATGTATGATTTCCGATCAGGTGCCCCTCCTCCTTCATGCGCTTCACAATGTCCGGGTGAAGCTGGACATGTTCTCCCAGCACAAAGAAGCTTGCCTTTACTCCCCTCTCCTTTAGTCCGTCCAGCAGTTCCTCTGTAAAGGAGGGATGGGGGCCGTCGTCAAAGGTGAGGGCAATTTTCCTCCCTGTACCGTCTGGGTCCTCTGTTTTCTCATCCGCCTTCCTCTTCAGGGCATCTCCGGGCTTTCCGGAATCCTGCCCATCTGTATCTCCCTCTTCCCCCTGTTCCTCCACAGTCACATCCTCCTGAATGGTCTCCCGGATTTCTACCCATTGTGCTGCCTGGCTGCCCGCCATCCACAAAACCCCAACGCCTGCTGCCGCCAACAGGATTTTCTTTATCCGCTCCTGCAAATGATCCCCGCCTTTTTCTATCCTCTATACCTATGATATGCAGTATCCCACTACTGTTTTCCCACAAAAGCCCTTGCAATTTTTCCAGTTCTGGTAAATAATAAGGAAAACGCATTCTTGATGAAAGGAAGGGCTTCCATGATTCCCAATGACCCCGTTATTCTCCTCAGCTATATCAACACCCTTTTACGGGACCGCTATTCTTCCCTCTCTGCCCTCTGTGAGGACCAGCAGCTGGATGCCAGGGATATCCTGGATAAGCTGTCATCCATTGATTATTCCTATGATGAGGAGAAAAATCAGTTTATTTGAAAATTTTGATTTATTTAAATTTTTGTCTTTTCTTTTTCAAATCTTTGTGTTATAATGCCTTCATGCAGATATAGTTCATCGGTAGAACGCCAGCTTCCCAAGCTGGAGAGGCGGGTTCGATTCCCGTTATCTGCTTTGCAGAAGCCAGAAATCCCAGTCCTATGGGCGTTTCCGGCTTCTTTATTTTATTGCCGGGACACAAACGGGGCAAATAATCCGTTGTGCAATACACAGCTTTTTCACGTTACCCCCAGCACATGAACGTTAAATCCCTGTCTCCCAGGATCGGACAGAATATCGGGTATAGACAGGCGCGCAAAGATTTCTTCGTTCCATGTACCAATTTTTTTCCTTTTCCTCTTGACTATTTTCAGAAAAGTGATAAGATTAAGAGTATGGAAGCATAGCTCAGCTGGGATGAGCGTTCGCCTCACACGCGAGAGGCCATGGGTTCGAGCCCCATTGCTTCCATTTTTTTTGCGTTTTTCCTGTCAGTCACAATTTCTTAACAAGTCGCTCATATTTTTTTTACAAGACTAACATACTTTCAACATATTTTCCCTTTATAGTATTAATTGTAAAGCAAATACCTTTTTCATAAATACTTCCTTTTTCTTAAAGCCAGTCTGCCAGGGCTGGCTTTTTACATGCCCGGAAATCCTCTGCTTCCAGGGCTTTGCCTCTCACCGGTCCACTCCCTTTATACCATCTTTTTCACGTTTCTTCTTTTCTTTCGCCTTTCCTAAGAAATTCTTAATTCACTTTATATTTTTTTTAGACGCCGGACATATATTTGTCACAATTTATTGATATGATATTCAACGTAGCAAGGACACATATCAGTATTTCATTCATAACACTCGGGGGACTGAAAAAGTCCCCCACTCCCTCGAAAATACCGGCTTCTGCATAAGGCAGAGGCCTTTTTATTTCATTTCCTGTATTTTTGAAAATATCCGGAAACAAATTGAGAATTTTTTTGATTTTTATTGTTATATAATGTATGATATAGAAATAAGCAATAGAAAAGGAGTCCTTTATGAATATTATCGAATGGCTGAAAGTTATTTTGCTGGGAGTTATAGAAGGTATTACCGAGTGGCTGCCCATCAGCAGCACCGGACATATGATTCTTGTAAACGAGCTGGTGCATCTGAATGTGTCGGAGGAATTTATGGAAATGTTCCTGGTGGTGATCCAGCTTGGGGCCATCCTGGCCGTCGTCACCCTTTACTGGAACAAGCTGTGGCCCTTTACCACGCCGGAGAAGGGCTGGATTAAAAAGAAAACCTGGCTTCTGTGGTTCAAGGTGCTGGCAGCGGTCCTTCCTGCCGCCATCATCGGGCTTCCTTTTGACGATAAGATTGACGCCATGTTCTACAACTACCAGACTGTGGCCGTCACCCTTATCGTGTACGGCGTGCTCTTTATCATACTGGAAAACCGCAACAAGACCCTCAAGCCTAAGATCCGCTCCTTTAGCCAGCTCACCTATTCCCACGCCCTGTTTATCGGTGCATTCCAGGTACTGGCTCTGATTCCAGGCACCTCCCGCTCCGGGGCAACCATTCTGGGCGCCATGCTGCTGGGCGTTTCCCGGCATCTTGCGGCGGAATTCAGCTTCTTTCTGGCAATTCCGGTTATGTTTGGGGCAAGCCTTCTGAAAATCGTAAAATTTGGCTTCAAATTCACCAATGTGGAGCTGGCCGTGCTGATTGTGGGAATGGTTGTGGCCTATGTGGTTTCCGTGTTTGCCATTAAATTCCTAATGGGCTACATTAAAAAGCGGGACTTTAAGGTCTTTGGATGGTACCGCATCGCGCTGGGCTTCCTGGTGCTTCTGTATTTCCTGCTCCTGGCGTAAGTTTACAGGCGCATAAGCTTAAAAATGCTGACAAAAATGCCGGAGAAGGGAAAACGCAAATCCCTCTCCGGCGTCTTTTCTGCATTATATTCTACCCTTATTCTGCCTCTTCCAGCAGCTTTTCCACAGCTATAAGCTTCACGCAAAGCACAAAAACAGCCGCTGCCTTTTCCAGATCCTCCGGGGTGGGGAAGGAAGGCGCAATACGGATATTGCTGTCATGAGGATCTTTGTGATACGGATAGGTAGCCCCGGCCTCCGTCATTATGACGCCTGCTTTCTTGCATTTCGCAATAATCTTCCTGGCACAGCCGTCCATAGCGTCAAAGGAAATGAAATAACCGCCCTTTGGCCGTATCCAGGTTCCGATTTCCAGGCCTCCCAGCTCCCTGTCCAGCACATCCAGCACAGTCTCAAATTTGGGCCGCAGGATGTCTGCATGCTTTCTCATATGTTCACGAATCCCATTAATATCCTTAAAGAACCGCACATGGCGAAGCTGGTTCACCTTGTCATAGCCGATGGTCTGAACCTTTAACTGCATTTTTATATCCCGCAGGTTATTGGGAGAAGTGGCCAGGCATGCCACCCCGGAACCCGGAAAGCTTATCTTGGAGGTGGAACAGAATTTGTACACAAGATCGGGGTTTCCGGCCTTCTCGCATTCCTCCAGTATCTCAATAAGGAAATCCTGGTCATCATCGTACAGATGGTGTACACAGTAGGCATTGTCCCAGAAAATGCGGAATCCCCTTGCTGCCGGCTTCAGCCTCGCGAACCGGCGCACCGTCTCGTCCGAATAGGTAATCCCCTGGGGATTGGAGTACTTGGGCACACACCAGATTCCCTTTATCGCCTCGTCGGAGCCTACCAGCTCCTCAACCATATCCATATCCGGCCCCGTAGGCGTCATAGGCACATTTATCATCTCAATCCCGAAATACTCGGTAATGGCAAAATGCCGGTCGTATCCAGGCACCGGGCACAGGAATTTCACTTTATTCCGCCTGCCCCAGGGAGTGCTTCCCATAACGCCGTGGGTCATGGCCCGGGAAACCGTGTCGAACATTACGTTCAGACTGGAATTTCCATAAATAATCATCTTATCCGGAGATACCTCGGACATAGCGCCCAAAAGCTCCTTGGCCTCCTGAACCCCGTCCAGAACGCCGTAATTGCGACAATCCACCCCTTCGGAATCCCTTAAATCCACGCCGCCGTGCAGTACGTCCATCATACCCATGGACAGGTCAAGCTGGGCTTCGCTGGGCTTTCCCCTGGACATATCCAGGTGCAGATCCTGGGCCTGGGCCTTTTTATATTCCTTCTTTAACTCCTTGTGGAGCTCTGTCAGCTCCTCCTTACTCATCTCCTTATATGGTTTCATAATGACCTCTCTTTCTGTCTTGTTTTATATGCAGGAAAAACGGTTACATTAGACGCTTCCGTCCCGGATTCTATCACATTTTCCCCAAACGTCTCCTTAACCAGCCCACTGTACTCCTTAAAGGCCGCAAATTCCGACAAATCCTCCAGCGCGTCCGCCACACTCTGGTACAGCCACGCATGCATATGCCTGTCCTTTTCGTTAAAGCGCTCCCAGAGCCTGTCCCCCAGCATCTGCAGGTCGCGGTGAATCGCCCGCAGATTGGAGAGCTTATCTGACAATGCCAGGATTTTCGCCTCCCGTCCGGCGCTGTGCGTTAAAAAATCCAGCATTTCCTGCTTGCGCAGCCTCCAGGTTTCCTGGGCCGGCCTGTCCCTGCGCTTATTTTCCGTCTCATCCTGCACCAGCTCCGCCACGTGAAGCCCGAACAATGCCTCCAGCTCCTCCGCCGTGGTATCCGTATCCTCCAGCACATCGTGAAGGACAGCCGCCGCCAGAATTTCCTCGTCCAGAGTCATTGTGGACGCAATGGCCGCCGCCTCGATAGGATGTACGATATAAGGGATTCCCGTTCCCTTCCGCTTTGCTCCCCCATGGGCTTTTGTTGCAAAGATAATCGCCTGCTCAAATACGGAATCTGTTCTTTTCATTGTCTCCGCCATATTCAATTCTCCCATTTAAATACCGCTTCTGACCTGCAAAGACCCCTACACTGGAAAATTCCCGTCTGTGCCTGTGTCTGAAAATCTTTCCTGGCCTTATCCGGACAGATGCTGTTTTCCTGTTCCAAATTTACCTTGAACACTGAACTCCTATGCGCTGTGTACGCGCAAAACCGATGCAATTTCCTTTATGACTGACAATCCCTCCAGTATGGTAAGGGAATCCTGGAAATGGCGTCCCTGCACCCTATCGGTAATGAACACAAGCTCCGCCAGATCCCCCCTCTTATTTCTCTGTATCATCTGGGCTATGCTTACCCCGTTGCTTCCAAATACGCTGGCAATGGAGGAGAGCACTCCCGGCTTATCCTCCGCCCAGAGCCGCAGGAAATACTTATGCCGCATATCTCCCACTGCCTTAATGGGCAGTTCCTTATAGCAGGTACAGTGGATTCTTCCCGTAGCTCCTGCCCGGATATTTCTTGCGATATCAAAAATATCCCCCACCACGGCGCTTCCCGTGGGCAGTGCGCCCGCGCCCCGGCCCATAAACATGGCGTCGTCCACCGCGTCCCCATGGACAAACACCGCGTTAAACACGTCGTTGACAGACGCCAGGGGATGACTTGTGGAAATCAGCATGGGATACACTCCCACCTCAATTCCCTCCTCAGTATTGCTGGCCACGCCCAAAAGCTTAATGACGCAGCCCAGCTCCCGGGCATAGGCGATATCCGCTGAGGTGATTCCGGTGATTCCCTCTGTATAGACATCGGAAAACGTAACTCTGGAGTGAAAGGCGATAGATGCCATTATGGCCATTTTTCTGCCTGCGTCATACCCCTCCACATCTGCGGCGGGGTCTGCCTCCGCATACCCAAGCTCTGTGGCCTTAGCCAGGGCTTCCCTGTATTCCATGCCCTCCGCTGTCATTTTGGTAAGTATATAATTGGTCGTTCCATTGACAATCCCCAGAATCTCCGTCATATGGTTGCCTGCAAGGCATTGCTTCAGCGGCCGGATAATCGGAATACCTCCTGCCACCGCAGCCTCAAAGAGCAGGTCGCAGTTATGCTCCCTGGCCGTATCCAGAAGCTCCCTTCCATAATCCGCCAGCAGATCCTTGTTGGCGGTCACCACATGTTTCCCGGCCCGGAGAGCCTCCAGAATACAGGTCCTAGCCGGTTCTATACCTCCCATAACCTCCACCACAATCTGGATGCTGTCATCCTCCAGGATTTCTTTCCAGTTATCTGTCAGCAGGGAGGCATCAATGCCATCCCGCTTTTTATTCTTATTGTGAACAAGTATCTTTGCAACCTCCACGGTTACGCCCAGCTTCCGGGCCATCTCTCCCTGCTGCCTCTTCAGAATCTCATAGACGCCGCCTCCCACAGTGCCTATGCCCAGAAGCGCCAGCCGGATTATCCGCAATTCTTCCATAATAATATCTCCCTGTTCCAATGCCCTGTCCGTTCCATGTCTTTTTTCTATCTTCCAAAAAACCGCGCCAGAGGCTCCACAATGGCCTGGAGGTCTCCAATGGCCTCATTCAGCTTATCAATGTCCACGGAATTCAGTTTTTCCAGCGCTTCCTGGATTCCCTTTCCGCTCTCGGAAACCAGTCCGTCCATATCCGATACAAGCCCTGGCAGATCCGCTTCCCTCAATCCCCGGGTAACCTCGGCCAGATCCCCAAGCACATCGTCCGCCTGTTCCAGGGCATTGGACGCCTTGGGTACCAGCACTGCGGCGCTGAGAGCCGTTGTCAGAAAAATGCCCCCCACCATAACCGCAATCAGCTTCATCAGCCGGTACTGCTTTTTCATATAATTGATGCTGGTCTCCTGTTCCATGCCGGAAATCTCCTTCTTATAGCCGCTTCAGCCCTTCTTAGTCCCAGTATAACATCCTTCCCTGGGAAACGCAACGGATAATCCCCCGGCATTTTGCACAATATCCCCCGCTTTCTGCCCTATGCCGCCTGTCTCAAAGGTGCCCGTACCGCCGTAACCATCTCATTTTTTCCCGGTAATCGGGGAGGATTTTTTCCACCTCCTCGTAAAACGCCCGGGAATGGTTCATCTCTTTTAGGTGAGCCAGTTCATGAACCACCACATAATCCCGAACTTCTTTTGGACAGAGCATAAGCTTCCAGTTAAAGTTCAGATTTCCCTGGCTGCTACAGCTCCCCCAGCGGGTTTTCTGTCCCCGTATAGTGATACGCCCGTAGACGACGCCCATCTGTTTTGCATAATAAGCCGCCCGCTCCGAAAGCACCTGGGCGGCCTGCTGCCTGTACCCGGCTTCCTCCTCCGGGCTATAGGGAAGCATCCCCTCCCCGTCTTCCTCTGCCTCTTCTCTAAGCCGAAGCTGGGCCTGTTTCTTAAGGATCCATTCTGTGTGCTCCCGGACAAACTGCTGGATCCGGGCTTTTGAGGTCCTTTGGGGAGCCCGCACGGTGACCTGGCCTTCCCGGGTGATCTGGATGGAGAGGGTTTTGCGGGGGGAGCGGATCAAGTTGTACTGGATAGCTGATTCCTTCATTTCTTCTGTCCTCTCCGCCTATGTTTTCTCTGTAATCCCACCGGCACAAATACCGCATAGACACCAAAGAATATCCCGCACTCTATTCCTCCCAGCACATAACGTGGATCCTGGGCAGGAATAGCCAGCATCAGCATGGCCAGCACAACCAGCACCGGAAGAAGCGTTCCCGCCTCCTTAAACCGCCGTTTACGCAGAAGCAGCAAACCGGACAGCAAAAGGACAAATGTCCAGATACCGCCCCGCCAGGTAAAGGAGCGGACAATGGGAATCCGGCTGCTGGCGTTGGAAATCTGAAGCATGATATTTGTCATGGCTGTCCGGGGCATTTCCTCCTCTGTGGGATACCCTTGGGCAAATTCAAAGCAGGTGCCCTCCACAGGGGCCCACTCGTATCCGTCCACAGGCCGTCCCATTTCCCACACCAGGGAATTACAATTAAAAAACAGGGTAAGATATTTTACCGGGTAGCGCCTGAACAGACTGAAATTCAGCCGCAGAAGCGGTTCTCCCAGGTCGTATTCGTCAATCTTGTGAATGTCTCCCCCAATAGTGCTCCAGTCCCTGGCAATGGGGTCTGCCCAGTAGCCGTTTCCCGTATCGGCAAAGCACTCTCGCCAGTGCTCCAGAGGCGTAATGATCTCCATCACCGTTTTCTCATCCTCTGTGAGCTCCACCTCTGCATCGCTGGCCATGCCTCCGGCCAGCACCATGGGAAGGGAATAGGATACATAGCCTGGATTTCGCACTGTGTCCAGAATCTGAAACGCCAGTAAATCTACGATCAGTAGTTTCAACGCCAGCACAGCCGCCAGGCTTCCTGCCATTTTCAGGCAGTCTCCCTTCCGCTTTCCCAGGAACAATACAAGGAACAGCGCCGCCGCCCCGGCCAGCACCGGAACCAGGCTTCCGTGGCGAAACAGCACCATCACAAGGCCAAAGGCCACAAAAGAGGCAGTATTCTTCCAGTTCACCCGCTCCTTTGTCACACAGTCCAGCAGGCACAGGGAAAAAGCAAAAAGGGACATGGTAAACAGCACATCCTTATATGTGAGCTGAAGGTAAATATAAGGGGTCAGCACCAGACTGGCAGCCGCCACGTAGATTTTGCAGGCCTTTAAAGAATGGGTCAGCCTGTACAAAAGCCCCAGGGCCGTATTGCAGATATACAGATACAGAATACTCTGGATAATACGCACGATCCAGAAAGAATCCCAGATTTCAGAGCAGAGACGCAGAAAGAAAATATAGCCGATGGGATCCCAGTCGTTCCATTCTCCTGCCACCGCCTGGTCCCAGCACATAAAGGAATCCGCCAGCATATAGTTGGGGAAGGAACACCACAGGTAGGCAAGAATCAGGAGCGCAACAGGAATCAGATACACGTAAATCCCCAGAAACCTTATCTTTTTTAAGAAGATTTCTTTCTCTCCATTATTCAGAAAAGCGGATCCTCTCCTGTCAGAGGCCACACAGCTGAATCCTTCTGTCTTTTCCTTTGAAACAGCATACTGGAACAACTGGAAAAACAGGAGCACGCATGCGTACGCCACAGCCACCGGGTAAAGGCTGCACGTAAACCCACGATAAAACCCTGCGCGGAAATCCGGATAAATCCCCTGGAGGGCAGAGTAAGAACAGAGTCCGCTTCCCAGAATCTGGCTCGCAGACAGCATCGGCACAAAAAGAATCGTACAGAGGACGCTCAGAACCAGGTGAAAACGGTTTTCCCTTTTCCACATGGCGTCTATCCCACAGCCAGCGGGCATTTCCGCCCCGGTTTCCTCAAGGCGGCTACCCTTACAGAACAGTAAAACCAGCGCTCCGCCTGCCAGAGGCGCCAGCGTCAGATACGCAGCGTCCACCATCAGCCTGCTGTCCACAGATAAAAGCACCGCAGCCGTCAATACGAACAGCCCAATCCAGATCTTTCTCCACCAGTTCATTTCCGCTCCTCTTCCTCCTCAAAGTTAATCCGTTCCTCTTCCACCACCAGGGGCTTATGCATTACCCGGGTGTTGATATTCATAATGTACTCTCCCAGAAGGCCGATAAAAAACAACTGGATGGAGCCTAATCCAAAGATCCCCAGAAGCACCGGAATCATCCCCGCCGGAAAACGGTCCCACCATACCAGCTTCATTACCAGATAAACCAGCGCCACCAGAAGGCTCAGCGCAGCCCCGATAAATCCCCCAAAGGTTGCGAGCCTTAAGCCCACCTTCGTATAGGAGGTAAAGCTCAGCATGGCGGCATCGTACAGGCTGTACCAGTTATTGTGGGTCTTTCCGGCCCGCCTTCTGGGCTGTTCGTATTCGATATCCTTTCTTTTGTAGCCGTATTCCGCCACCACGCCCCGGATAAAGGGAATAGGATCGTCTAACTGGCGCAGAAGGCTGACAAAAGTCTTGTCATAGAGGCCAAAGCCTGTGAAATGTTCAATCATTTCCACGGAGGACATATTTTTTATTGTTTTATAGTAAAGGGTCCGCAGAAAATACACCAGGCCGTTTTCCCTGCTGGAGGACTTGATTCCGCTGACGATTTTGTATCCGTTTTCCCACTCTTTTACAAACACCGGGATCAGCTCCACCGGATCCTGGAAATCGCAGCACAGGGAAACCGTACAGTCCCCGGTAGTCTGGCAGATTCCATAGTAGGGGGAGTTAAACTGTCCAAAATTCGTCACATTAAAGATGGCCTTTACCCTCTGGTTCTGGCTGCAGATCATCCGCAACAAGTCCCTGGTGCGGTCTGTGGAGCAGTTGTCGATAAACAGGATCTCATAGTCGTAAGCGGGCAGGTCCTTTGCAAACATGTCCACCACCGCCTGGGTGATAGGCACCACATTTTCCTCCTCATTGTAACAGGGAATCATCACACTGATCTTTTTCATGTTCTCCTCCATAGGGCCAGCCCTTCCTCTTTCAGCCCTTTCGCATCCATCTGCAAAGCCTGTTTCCAAACTATCTCATCATATCCAGATGTTCCCGCACCCAGGCGCAGGTTTCCCGGATGCCCTCCCCAAAGGAATATTCCGGCTTAAACCCTGTATCCCGCTGTAAGTCCGAAATATCCGCCCACAGCTCCATCACCTGCCGGGGCCCATAGGGAAGCTCCCCAAGGCCCAGAGACGCCCCCGGCGCCGCTATATGGCGCAGTTCCTCTATATAGTTTCGCAGCGGCCTTGCCTGGCCGCTTCCCAGACAGTAAACAGTCCCGTCTCTTCCCTTTTCCCCACAGAGATACAAGGCCCTCCCCGCATCTTTGGAGTAGAGATAGTCCCAGCGCTGCTCTCCCCTGGTAAACAGGGGTTTCTCTCCCCCCAGAAGTTTGCGGATTGCTGACATAATCATGGTCTGACTGCCGTCTCCCGGCCCGTAGACGCTTAAAATCCGGGGCCAGATATGCCGGATCCCCATCTCCCGGCAAAGCTCCCGGCTCATCTGCCCGGCGCAGAGCTTGCCCATCCCGTAGCCGTTTTCCGGAAATACCGGCGTATAGGGTGTCAGTCTTCCCTCCACCCTTCCATACTCCGCCTGGGAGCCTGCCCCCACAAAAACCTGGCAGCCCAGTTTCCCGGCCAGCTTTACCGCATCCAGGGTATGGGCGATATTCCGGACCTGGAGCTGCATATCGTTTCGGGACGCCCCGTAGGTGCCCTCCCAGGCCAGATGGTAAAAAGCCTGGCATTTCCCGGGAACCTCTTTTTCCGCCTCCCCTAAATGTCCCAGATCAGCGGATACTACATGCACCAGCGGATGAACGGGAAGCTGCGCAAGCCTCCTGGAATCCGGCCGGACTATGGCATAAACCTCCGTCCCTTCCTGGATGCACGTCTCTATAAGACCTATGCCTACGGCCCCAGTGGGACCTGTGACCACAATCCTCTCTATCATCGTTATCTCCTGTTGCGTCTCAGCTCTTTATTTTGCATCCTATTCCCAGATATGAGACAGACTAAAGCCACTGCCTGTCCCTTCCCCAAAGGGCTCACTTTATGAGCAGAAGCAAAGGGTCCTCCTTACTCTTCCACTGGGGCGATCAGCAGATTCTTAAGCACTTCCTCCCTTGGCAGAAACGGCGCCAGATCTTCCAACGGCGGGCTTACCAGCGTTCCGTCCTCCAGACGCTTTGTGGCGCTCTTTGGCTCAAACACCTGCTCCGGAGAAACAAAGATCTCACAGAATACAGCTCCCGGGTGTGTCAGCGCTTCCTCCACGGCCTGTTTCATTTCCCCATTGCTTCTGGCCGGAAAATAGGGATACCCAAAAGCCGCAGCCAGCTTTTCAAAGGAAGGGAAGGAAAGATCGCCGCTCTCCGGGCCGATGCCCACCTTGGAATGATTTCCAAAGAGATTATTCTGGGTCTGACGGATGGAGTGATAGCCCTGGTTGTTAATGAGAAACAGCTTTATGGGAAGGCGGTTTGTCAGAACTGTCTGCAGCTCCTGGAGATTCATCATAATGCTGCCGTCCCCCTCAATACATACCGTTTCCTTTCCGCCAGCCGCAATGCATGCCCCGACGGCTGCCGGAAGCCCATAGCCCATACTGGCTATGGCGCTGTTTATCAGAAAGCGGGCATTCTTCTGAATGACATAGTTGTGGCTTCCCACCACGCAGGCGCTGCCATTGCTGACCACAGTCAGATTTTCCTCTGGCAGGCTGCTGCTTAAATGACGGATAAAGGCGTACACATTGGCGTATGTCCCATCCTCCTCCCAGTGTCTTGGAAGCGTGACCGGGTAATCCCGTTTCCAGGCCTGGCACCGCTCTATCCAGGAGGATTCGCCAAATACCAGCCCTGTCTGTCCTGCCCCTGCCTTTTCTGCCCCAAAAGCCGTCCCTGGCGCCTCTTGCTGCCCGGGCGCCTCCTGCTCCTCTATCAGCCGGTTCAGCATACGGAAAAATTCCCCGGCATCCGCACATACAGGCAGCTCCACATGGATGGTATGTTTTTTCAGCTCCGCCTCGTCCACGTCCACCATAATCACACAGGCTTCCCTGGCCCAGGTTTTCCAATTATATCCCACCTGCCGGATGGACAGACGGTTTCCCACTGCCAGCACCAGATCTGCATTCTGCACCGCGAAATTTCCGGCACGATCCCCCATGATGCCGCCACGCCCCACGTAGAGGGGATGGGCGTCCTCGATAAGATCAATGGAATCCCAGCAGGTTGCCACGGGAATCCCCAGCTTTTCCACTGCCGTGCGGAAATCCCCATATCCCCCGGAGAAACGAATGCCGTTTCCCGCATAGAGCACGGGGCGCTTGGAAGCTTTGACCTTTTCCAGCACCTGGGCGGCCTGTTCCCGGAGGGACGTTTCCATAAGATGTCCCGCTTTAGCCTCCGAAGCGCAAATATTTTTCTCCTCTTTTCTCTGGCTCTCCCGGGTAGGGCTATCATTTTCCAGGCTTTCCCAATCCGCCCTGTGGCATCCATCTTCCTCTGGGAAATATCCCTTTAAATCCTCCGTCTCTATATAACATCCCTGGAAATTTACCGGGATATCGATCCAAGAGGGGCCCTTTCTCCCCGTCGTGGCCAGATGGTACGCCTTTTCCAGGGCATAGCGAATCTGCTCTGGCTCCTCTATCATCACAGCGTATTTGCACATGCAGCCCACGGATTTTACAATGTCAAACTCCTGGTCTCCCACTGCCCTTAAGGGAAGGCCCCCTGTAAACCGCTCCGTATAGCGGGCCGTGGTGTCGTAACGCACCTGCCCGGAGATCACCAGCATAGGAATGGAATCCAGCCAGCCCCCAACCACGCCTGTGATGGCGTTGGTGCCTCCAGGCCCTGTGGTCACACACACCGCCGCTATACGGCCGCTGTATCTGGCATATGCCTCCGCCGCTATGGCGCTGGCCTGCTCGTGATGGTTGTAGGTGCAGCGAAGCCCTTCCTTGTGGCCCAGGGCATCGTTTAAGTGCATGGCCCCGCCGCCCACTACGGTAAAACAGTCTGTGATCCCCCGCTCCACCAGGAAATCCGCCACATAGTCTGCCAGTCTCTGTCTCATGCCTTCTGTTCTCCCTTCCCCCGGAATGCCCAGAGTTTATTTAATATAAAGTTAAGCGGAATGGTAATTATCAGATTTAATACCGGCCCCAAAGCCTCCGGGATATGAAGCACATCCACCCACAGCACCAGAAGCAAATTGGCCAGGACCAGCCCTGTGGAGGCGTAGGAGAGGAATGTCTTAATCCAGGTTTTCCACCAGACCCTGGTCTCCCCCTCTTTTGTCTGGAAAACATATTTGTTGTTCCAGTAAAAGGCGTTCTGCACGCTGACCACAAATCCCAGCACACTGGCCGCCAGATAATGCATCCTTAATGAAATCCCCAGCAGATACACCACATAGGATATCAGTGTGTTGGACAGTCCCACAATTCCAAACTGCACAAACTGCCAGAAGGCCCTCCACTGGGCGTCTGTCAGTTCTTTTCCCACTATTTTCAGAAAGACGCTGATAATCCGGCGGGCAGTATTCTCTAACCAGGCCTGGATTTTTGCCCCTCTACCCATTTGTTCCATAATAAATACTCCTATTTAAGTCCCGCCTCACAGATCACCTGGGCCATGTAATCAATCATCTCGTCCGTCATGCCCGGGTATACGCCAACCCAGAAGGTATCCCGCATAATCCGGTCTGTATTGGTAAGCTCCCCGGCCACCCGGTAGCCTGTACCCTCGGCCCGCATCTGGTCAAAGCAGGGATGCCGGATAATATTTCCCGCAAAGAGCATCCTTGTCTGTACCCCCTTCTCCTCCACCTGCTGCACTACCCGGTTTCTGTCTACGCCTTCCCGGCATGTAAGGAGAAAGCCAAACCAGCTTGGGCTGCTGTTTTCACAGGGCTCCGGCAAAAGAAATTTCTCCGCCGCAGGAAGCAGCCCCTGCTTTAGACGTTCAAAATTTTCTCTCCGGCGCTTTACAAAGCCAGGGAATTTCTTAAGCTGGGCACAGCCGATGGCCGCCTGCATATCCGTTGCCTTCAGATTGTATCCGAAATGGGAATACACATATTTATGGTCATACCCCACAGGCAGTTCCCCGTACTGCCTGTCAAACCGGTGGCCGCACAGGTTGTCTCTGCCGGAGGGACAGACGCAGTCCCGCCCCCAGTCCCGGAAAGATTTGATACATTTGTACAGCAGAGGATTATCTGTATAAATGGCTCCGCCCTCCCCCATGGTCATATGATGGGGCGGATAGAAGCTGGAAGTCCCAATATCCCCCCAGGTTCCCGTAAGCCTGCGCTCCCCGTCCAGGGTATACTCAGAGCCCAGGGCGTCGCAGTTGTCCTCAATCAGCCACAGATGATGCCTGTCGCAGAATTCCCGCACTCCCTTCAGATCAAAGGGATTCCCCAGGGTATGGGCCAGCATTACCGCCTTTGTCCTGTCCGAGTAAGCCTCCTCAAGCTTTGTCACATCCACATTATACTGGGGAATGGTCACATCCACAAACACCGGAACCGCCCCATACTGCACTATGGGCGCTATGGTGGTGGGAAATCCTGCCGCCACCGTGATCACCTCATCCCCTCTTCGAATCTGCCGTTCCCCGAGAAGCGGGGAAGTCAGGGCCATGAAAGCGCCCAGATTTGCGGAGGAACCGGAATTTACCAGACAACAGTATTTCACCCCCAGATACCCGGCAAACTGTGTCTCAAACTCCTCTGTGTAGCGCCCCGCCGTCAACCAGAATTCCAGCGCACTGTCCACAAGATTTACCATCTCCGCACTGTCGTAAACCCGGGAGGCGTAAGGAATGCGCTGCCCTTGTGTAAAAGGCTTTTTTTGATTGTGAAATTGTTCACAATATTCTTTTACCGCCGCCAGGATTTCCTCCCTGGCCTGTTGTTGGGATTGATTTTCAAACATGGTTATTATTTCCATCCTCTCTTGAATATAGAAATACGGCCTCCGTAAAATTTTGCAACGGGCCCTGCCGCCTTGTCTTTTTCACAGGCAGTATCACACACGGTTCAGATAGGCCGCCATCTGCGCTTCCATACAGCCGGGAATATCTCCGCCCTCCATCCAGCAGCGATACCACTCTGCCGTCTTTTCCAGAGCTTCCTCCACGGACCACCGGGGCCGCCAGCCAGACCCTGCCTTCAGTTTTGACACGTCCAGCTTTAAAAAATTCGCCTCGTGGGGGCCGCCATCCCCCTGCACCCGCCAGGATGCCCCGTCTCCCCAGGCCTTGCAGAACATTTCCACAAGCTCCCCTGTGGTCACGCAGTCCCTGTCCTCCGGCCCTACATTGTAGCTTCCGGCAAATTCCGGCTTTTCATACTGCCGGCGGGCAATGAGCAGATACGCCAGCAGGGGCTCCAGCACATGCTGGTACGGCCGTGTGGAATGGGGATTGCGAATAATTACGGGCTCCCTCTTCTCTATGGCCCGCACACAGTCCGGGATAATGCGGTCTTTGGCAAAATCGCCTCCTCCGATCACATTACCCGCACGGGCTGTGGACACCGCCGTACCACCCTCTGCCAGAAACGCTTTCTGATAACTGTGGGTCACCAGCTCCGAACAGGATTTACTGTTGGAATAGGGATCGTATCCGTCCAGGGCGTCCGTTTCCCGGTAGCCCCAGGCCCATTCCCGGTTTTCATAGACTTTATCGGTGGTTACATTCAGAAATGACTTCACACAGGGAAACAGGCGGACGCATTCACAGACATGCACGGTTCCCATTACATTTGTCTCATAGGTGGCGACAGGTTTTACATAAGATTCCCTCACAATAGGCTGGGCTGCCAGATGCAGGACAATCTCCGGCTTCGCCTCCTCAAATACTTTCTTTAAATGTTCCAGATCCCGGATATCACCGATGACAGAATTTATATTTCCCTTTACGCCGCACAGGGAAAAGAGATCCGGCTCTGTAGGCGGCTTCAGGCTGTAGCCCGTCACCTCCGCCCCGGCATCCAGCAGGATTTTGCAGAGCCAGGAGCCCTTAAAACCCGTGTGGCCTGTAACAAATACCTTTTTGTTCTTATAAAATGTCAAATCCGGCAAAACGCTTTCTTTCATAACCATGCTTTCCTTTATTCCCAGATCTTCCAGGGAGCCTTTCCGGAAGCCCACAGCTTCTCCAGGCGCTCCTTCTCCCTGGCCGTGTCCATGCACTGCCAATAGCCCTTATGTTCATAACCCATGAGCTGTCCCTCCGCCGCCAGCTTGCGCATAGGCCCCTGTTCAAATATGGTCTGATCGTCCTTAAGATAATCAAAAATCCCCGGATTAAATATCATATAGCCCCCATTGATCCGCCCTCCGTCCTGGACGTCCTTCTCCCGGAAGGCGTCTATCCGCCCTTCCGCCGTTATATCCAGCACGCCAAACCGCTGATCCAGCATTACCGTCGTGATGGTGCCAAGCTTCCCGTGGGCCTTGTGATAAGCCAGGGATTCCGGGATATTGATATCCCCCACCCCGTCCCCGTAGGTCAGAAAGAATGGCTCGTCCCCAATATAGGGCCGCACCCGCAGCACTCTTCCCCCGGTCATGGTGGTAAGCCCCGTATCCACCAGCGTCACCCGCCAGGGCTCCGCCACATTGTTGTGAACCGTCATCTCATTTCCCCGGGTGAAGTCAAAGGTCACGTCGCTGTTGTGCAGATAATAGTCCGCAAACCATTCCTTAATCACATGCTGCTTGTAGCCGCAGCAGATAATAAACTCATGGTATCCGTAAAAAGAATAGATTTTCATAATGTGCCAGAGTATCGGCTTGCCGCCGATCTCGATCATGGGTTTTGGCTTTAAATGGCTTTCCTCGCTGATGCGGGTGCCAAGGCCTCCGGCAAGGATTACTACCTTCATAGGGATTTCCCTCCAATGTGTGTTCCGCATCTATCCTGCCAAAGCCAGGAAATCTGGAAGAGTTTCCAGGCTCATGTCTTGTAATCTTTCCAGGGCTTGTCCAGGCAGACGCCGTTTACGGGTTCTCCGAAAGGTGAAACAGCGTATCGCTCCGTCCATCCTTTCCCTTTACCGTGTTGTATTCCATATAAAAATAGGACTGCAAAAGCTCTTTATATGGGCTTTCCTCATCATAAGTATAATAGTTCCCATCCTTGTCCCGGTACTGGGAATAGGCAGTGAGAACAGGAACCTGCGGCAGCATTTCCTCAATCATATATGCATAATAGGGAAGCTGCTGTGCGCCCGCCAGTTCAACCAGAATGGCCGGAATATAGGGCAGACCGATATATTCTGGAAGGCTGATCCCACTCAGATCATAGTTTGCCCAGATCACATAAGGCGTACTGCGAAGTTTCATAGCCATTTCTTCCGGGCCCAGCTCTTTATCCGCCACACTCTCCAGAAAAGCTGGTGCATGATCTCCCAGCATACAGACAAGAACCGGGCGCTCCTGCCCCGCAAGCTCTTCAATGAGATTTCCAAAAGCCTCATCTGTCAGATTCACACAGGAAAGGTACTCGTTTACCCGGTATCCCTGCCATTCATCCTCAAATTCCTCCTGGACATGGACGGTACTCTTCCAATAAGAATTCAAGGTATAATCCCCATGGTTCTGCGTTGTCAGATTATAAAAAAACCTTGGAGAATCCTCCGGCATTTTCTCATATACCTGCATAACATTGTTGAAATTACTCTCATCCGTCACATACCCCGTCCGCTGTTCCCAGTATTCCCAATTTTCAAAATCATCAATAAAATAGTAGGAATCAAATCCCATCGCCGGATAAGCCACAATCCGGTTATAGGTGTCCCGGGATTCCGGATGAAGAACCGCGGTTTCGTACCCCTGTTCCTTCAGACAGCTGACAATGCTGGTGGCTCCTTCCATATGGAGCGAATTAAAGGGCGTAATCCCCTGCATTAGCTGAAGGGAATTTCCTGTCAGCGCTTCGTACTCTGTTAAATTTGTTCCGCTGGAAATATGGGGTTCCACAATATAGCCCTGTAGGGTATTCTCCATATTTTTAATCCGGGGCATTACCTCCACATCCGTAGTCAGATCAGAAACCAGCGACAGGTCATACCAGCTCTCATTAATAATCAGAAAAATATCCGCCCCAGAAATATCCGGTGCAACATTGCCCAGTCCTGCGCCCTCTACGCTGTTTTGGGATTTCTCTTCCAGCGCCGCCACCTTTTCCCGGGAATATCCCTCCGGTTTCTCCACTTTATAAGCCGCCTTCTGAAACACTTCCACAGACACCTGCATAAATCCGTATACCTGGTAGCCTTCCTCATATCTTAAAGTGGAAATATTCTTCGGCTTGATGGAATTGGGCGCAAAGCATTCCCACCAGAAAAAGGAAACTATCAAGGCCGTTCCGGCCGCAAGCTGAATCCCCCACCGCTTCCAGGTATGTTTTTTCCGCCTTTCCAACAGGAAACAGAGAAATGCCACTGCACAAAGTCCCAGGAGTACAACCGCCGCAAAAGCTACCCGTTTACTCCAGGTGATTGTATAGGAACCCAGCACATTCATGGCGGAGCGGGCATTGAACAAGTCCCTGGCAGATATGGGCGTATTGCGGAACTGGATAGAATAGATGTTAATAATACCCAGAATGGGAATCAGAATGCCAGAAAGGCCTATGGAAACCCACCACCTGTCCGAAAGGACATACACCGCCACAAGAACACAGAAAAGGATCGCCACATTCATGGCAATATTTCTCTTCTCCATCTGGGGCAGCTTTGTGTTGTAGTTGCAGATCTCTGTCAAAAGAAACAACACTACTGCTGTCGCCACGGCCAAAAGCCACGGCAGCAGAGCCGCCCCCTTTTTCATCTGCTCTTTTATATTCATCCTCTTTTTTGTTTTTTCCATAATCCTATCCCTGGTATTTTTAATTCTTTTATCCCAGCCTTTGCCTGTTCCCTGTCAATCCCTCAGCTGATAGATAATGCTTCCCCCGTATTCCACCAGCTTCTTTGCGCCAACTTTCCGGCAATGCTGGTCCGTACGTCCATCAGCAACTACAAAAATGTATTTGGACTGGACATTGCTCAAGTCGGAAGCCAGGCTGTCAAACAGGCACATGTTGATGCCCATTCCGGGAGGCAGGGCGTAGAGCATCTGCCAGTTTGTGTCTACCAGCTGATCGCCTACCACATCCCCGAAGGTCCATATGATTGTATTGTCAAAAGAAAGATCCTCTGTTAGTTGTATCTCTTTATCCAATACCGTTTCCCCATCACGGATTTCTTTCTGTATATTCAGATCCACATAGGGGATCCCCCAGGCATATCCGCCGCCCGCTGTACTGAAAACAAAGAAATATGCCATTACCAGACCAAGGCCGACCGATTTCGAAGCTTCCAGACCGTCCATAGCAAAGACAAACAATCCAAGAACCACAAAACAAAGCATATGCTTCTGACCGCTGGCAATGCCAAACATATAAATAGCCGCCAGCAGCATGATTATAAAATAAAAAATCCAGAAACCGTTCCAGATTATCTGTTCCCGTTCTTTTTTCTGCACCCCACAGGCCAGCTTATAGCAAAACAGTCCAAACACAAGGGCAAACATGGCCCCTGCATTTTCCGCGTAAGAAGAACCACCCGATATGGAGCTCCAGATATAACCCATATACTGGTTCCAGGAAGAAAGGAAAATATATAGAAAATTCTTCAGCCCGCCCTTAAAGCCTTCCGTGAAAAACATCTCTAACCAGGAACTGCTCACCAGCCCCTCCCCGTCCAGATAAGGGGAGCAGAAATAATGGGTCATGGCAAAATATAAAAATAATTGGAGCAACACAATTCCCACACCTGCTCCCACGAACCTTTTATTTCGTTTCACCAGCAGATATCCCGGGATCACAGAGAGCAGAACCAGATAAGGCCGCATCAATGTCAAAAGGGTCAGGAAAACATAGAGCAGCACTATTTTCCTGTAAGAGAATTTTCTTTTCAAAGAATACACAATTCCCAGGGCAATAATCAGAAACGCATAGACCGTCACTTCCACCTGTGCCGACAATGCATACCGGGTAAAATGCAAAAACAGCACATAAAAAATGCCAATCCACAGGCTCTGTCTCTTACTGGGTCTTGCCAGCACACAAAACAGCGCCATGGCAAGCGTAAGAAGCGCCAGGTTGCACCAGACAGGCGCCAGCAGATTCCACCCAAACAGAAGCCCCCACAGATACCAGGGTAGCAGCAGAACAGGGCTCCAGACCGAAAGCCCTCCTATTAAGGCATGATTTTCTGCATATCCAAAAAATCCCATTGTTCTTCCGAAATGAACAAGGCTTTCCACCTCTTTATAGTAAATAATCTCATCATTCCACTGAGACGCCGGAAGATAAATATCCTTAATAGAATTTCCTGTTTTAAGGCAATAAGCCGCACAGCAAAGCCAAGGAAGTATTGTCAGCACAACATACAGAATCCCCGTTTGTATCTGCTCTCTGTTCCACGCTATTTTTATCCTTTTTCCTTTTATCTGAAGCATTAGCCTATTCTCCATTCAGATCTATTTGATATACACACACCAGATACACCAAAAACAACATCATCGCCATCTCATTATTCTGCAGGGCATAATCCATATTCATCAACAGAAACACCCCAGCCCACATGCCTGATGCCAGAAAACTCCTTGCTTTCACAAGTGTGTAAACCATAATCACAACAAACAGAATTGTAAAACAGATACCTACCGGAATGGAGAAGCGGAGAATCGTATTCAGGAATACGTTATGGGCATTATTTACCATCCACCCCGTATCCCCCGCGTAAAACAGAGAATCCCCAAAGCGCATCCCCCATCCTTCAGGGTATTTCTTTATGACTTCCAGAGCCCCTTTCCAGATGGGAAGCCGGCTTCCCAGGCTGAAAATATCCCTCTCCTCAGAAATCTTTCCCAGGACAGCTATGCTGGCGCTCCCTATAGCAAGCAGTCCCCACAGATAAGACCGCTTAAACCGCTTCCAGTCCACCCTGTCCAGAAGCGCTCCGGCCAGCACCAGCAGCATACCCACAATTCCGGTCCAGGAGTGGGTCTGCACCATGGCTGCAATTATCATCCCGGTCCCCAGCCAGGGAACCAGTCTCCATCTCCCCGTAAAGGCGTCCTTCCAGCGCAGGAACATAGCCATAAAGAGGAGCAGCATCAGCGCATAATCGCTTTTATGACTGTAAATCCAGTAATTTCTGCTCTCATAATTATCAAAAGGCGCAAACTGCAGCCGGTTATTGATAAAATAGATACCTGTCTCTCCAGTAAAATCAAACAGAATGCCGCATAAAACAGAACCCATAATACAGCAGATCAGAAAGCGCAGCTGCCTTTCCTCCCATTTCTGTTTACCCGGCCCATAGCAGACCATTGCGCCAAAAAGCAGAAACGCCAGCGTATTATTGACTTGCTCCCAATACCAGTGCAGGTATTTCATGTTAAAATAGAGGGACAAAAGATTATATAAAAAAACCAAAGCCAGGTAGCTCCATAAAAAAAGCCCCATCTTCCCCCTGTTTTCCCTACTGGCAAACAGCAGCGCCAGGTAAATGCCCGCCATTAAGTAGGGCCAGGAAAAGCCTGCGTAATAGATGCTCATATACGAGACATCAAAAACACTGTAAAAAGCCGGAAAAAACAAGGACAATACAATAAACAGGCCAAGGAATATTTCCTTTTTTCCCAATATCTTTTGCCATAGCACGCTCACTTGTTATTCCCCTCCCAGACATTCCTTTGGTTCTTTCTTATCCCCAATACATCTCCCTATCCTGCATGCTTTTCCGCCAATTCTGGATTCTCCACAGGATACAGGCATACACAGTACATTACAAACAAAAACATCGCCATCTCATAGTTCAATAAGGAATAGTCAATATTCAAAAGTAACATGGCAGCTCCCCAGGTTCCCAGAGCCAGCCATTTCCCCCTGCTTTTTATAATACAGTATCCCATAATCACCAGAAGCAGTATACAGAAGCACACTCCCACAGGCACGGAGAAGCGAAGCAGTGCATTCAACAATACATTATGGGCATTATTTGTGGCCCATCCCTGACCTACAGCCTCTATGGGATACCCGCCAAATTGAAATCCCAATCCCATAGGGTAAGCCTTTATCACACGGTAGGCACCATGCCAGATATAAGGACGGGCACCAAAATTTCCCAGATTCCGCTCCTTTGCCAGCATCCCCACCAGCAGGCATCCCAGGATTCCCACACCGGCGATTCCAGCCGCATACCATTTTTTCCAGGTAAATTTTTTCCAGTCAATCCCATCCAGAAATGCTCCCGCAAACACACAGACCGCAGAAGCCACAGAAGTCCAGGAATGGGTCAGTCCCAGGGCTAAAAGCAGAACAAACACGCTTCCCCACCACATCCATTTTTTATTAAACAGATTCTTAAACCGCAAAAACAGTGCCAAAAACAGAATCAGCTGCAAAGCGTAATCGCTTTTATGGCTGTACAGCCAGTAATGGCGAAATTCATAGTAATCTTCCGGAAGCCGGTAAAATGCCACATGATTATTGCAGATTACAAAACTGGTGTATCCAAGGAAAAAATATACAATGCTGCACAGATTTGAGATTACAATAGAGGCCATTAAAAACTGTAGAAGACGTTTCCCCTCTTCCCCGTCAAAAAACCGAAACCGCACCAGACAGGCAAAAAAGGCGATGGCTACAGTATTATTCAGCTGCTCTCCATACCAGTGCAGGTATCGGATATTATAGTAGAAAGAAAACAGGTTGTAAATAAGCAGGATACCAAGAAGAAACCAGAAAAATTTTCTGTCCGCCCTATCATACTTGCGGTTTCTGTTATTCCATATTGCCCACAGCAGAAAAATCCCCAGGACCAGATACGGAAGAGAAATCATCACAAAATATTCTCCTCCATCCTCATAACTTAGGGGGCTGTAGACGACCGGGAAGAAAAGTGTCAAAATAATAAACAGACGGATTAGTATTCCCTGGATTTTATCCGGTTTTCTGGTTGATTCCATAAAGGTGCTCCTTGTTGTACTTGCCTGGGGGCTATTCGGGAAGCCAGAGGCTTCCCTCATTCACGGGCTTCGCCCTATGAACGAAGTTGAAAGAAACCTGCTTACGTGCAAGCACGACGCAGGTTTCTTTCAACTTCGTTCGCACTGCTCATTGCCTACGTGGACATTATACCAGCTTCTTCCTGGGTTGACAAACCTTTTTGTTTCCTCTATAGTTAATTTGGTAAAAACATTTGGTTCTTGCAGTCAAGGGAGTAGCAATGTCCAATTTAAGTCAAAAGGAAAAAATCCTCCAGAATTATTCCATTTTGGGGATTGAGTGTATTTGTATTGTCATATCTTATATGTTGGCTCTTTATACTCGGGGAGTCTCTTTCCAGCATTCTCCTTATGCACATGATTATCTGGCTACTATACTATGCATTTTATTCTTTCATCTGCTGGCCCACTATCTATTTGACTGGAACGCCAGTTTTTTTAAACGGGGCTATTATGTGGAATTAATTGCTGTCCTCAAATATAACTGTATTCTGGTACTCTCCCTGGGTTCCTTTTTATTTATTACAAAATTTGGAGATTTTTCCCGGTTAGTCTTTTTATATTTTTCTATATATAATACATGCCTAACATATATCGGACACTTGTTATTAAAGAATTTTTTTGTTTCAGTTTACCGCAACAGCACTAGTAGTAACAAGCTAATCGTTATCAGCACCTCTGTTTTCGCCGACACGATTCTAAAAAAAATCTCCGCTTCTCTGGAGTGGAGTTTCCAGGTTACTGGTATCGTTCTTTTAGATGTTGATCGGATTGGCGATACCATACAAGAGGTTCCCGTTCTTTCGGACCAGAAACATTTATATGATTATCTGAAAACAGTTGCCGTCGATGAAGTATTTCTTCATCTGCCTAATTATGATATCAAGGAGCTGGAAACAATCATCATGTCCTTCCAGAGCATGGGTGTCACGGTTCATGTTAATGTAGATTTATTTGGTAACATCATGACTCATAAAACAGCTGAGAGTTTTGCTGGTTTTACCGTACTTTCTTATGAATCTAATGCTATCGATTACCGCAGAATGTTGATAAAGCGTCTCATAGATATCCTGGGAGCACTTGTGGGACTTTTTATCACCTTGCTATTGCTCCCTTTTATTGGACTGGCCATCAAACTGGATTCTCCTGGCCCTATATTTTTCGCACAAAAGCGGGTGGGGAAAAACGGGCGGCATTTTAACATCTATAAGTTCCGCTCTATGTATATAGATGCCGAACTCCGGAAAAAAGAATTGCTGGAACAAAATGAGATGGATGGCCCTATCTTTAAGCTGGAACATGATCCCCGGATTACACGAACGGGAGCCTTCCTACGTAAGACAAGCCTTGATGAGCTTCCCCAGTTCTTTAATATACTAATCGGTGAAATGAGCCTGGTAGGGACACGTCCCCCCACTGTGGAAGAATTCCAGCAGTATGAGCTTTATTACCGGAGACGTCTGAGCATTAAGCCGGGTCTGACCGGGTTGTGGCAGGTCAGTGGACGAAATGAGATTACGGATTTTAATGAAATCGTGAAGCTGGACTTAGAATATATTGATAGCTGGTCGTTGAGTTCCGATATACGGATTTTATTGATGACGGTGTGGGTGGTAGTAATGAAAAAGGGGGCACGGTAAACTTCATTTATACTCTCCAAAATCCAGCTCAATAATGTTATGTGTTTTTCTCTTTTCCTTAGGAGGGAGTTCCATATAATTTCCATATGCAGTCGAAAGGAACTCCTCAAAACGTTGGGGAATTGGAAAAAGTTCCTTTTCAAACTCTACCATAACCGTTTTCTGCAGTATCTTCTTTGGAAAATACCAATAATATGCAGCTGTTCCATCATGAATATAAACCTGTCTACATTCCTCTTTCTCATGTCGTCTGGTTAACATAGCTATCCTTCTTCTTAAATCCTGCTTTGTAAAAAAAACAGCCAGGAATTGGAACGGAAGGAATTTCAGCCATTTTACAAATCCCTGTCCTTCCCATACATATATTCTGCATTTTATCATCAGAAGATGTACCAAAATGCGAAACTCACCTGCTTCTTTTTTTGCCAGTTTTTCGTCATTGCTCCTGTTATCATACGGAAATAAATCAATATAAATTTCCTTTGATGCAGAATTTTCCTGCGAAATAGTTTCAACAAATTTTGTCCCTTTTAAGCGTATCTTACTAAACACCATTCCATAGTCATCATCAGACATGCTGTTTTGAAGATAGTATCTTTCTGAAAGCTCCTGTGGGGCCACCTGTAAAAACTTATCGTATTCCTCTCTTAAAAAGCCAATATCCAGATCGTCATCCCAGGGGATGAATCCTTTATGACGTACAGCTCCCAACATAGTACCTGCATCCAGGAAATATTGGATCCCATGCTTTTCACAGATCCGTTTTACCTCCTTTGCCATTTCCAGTTGAAGCGTTTGCACCTTCTTTAACTCTTCCCCAGTCATACTTCCTCCAACCTGGGCCATCTCCATTCCCAGCCTAATTTTCTGTATATTTCCGTTTTGCAACTAATAATGCTTTTTTATTTCCCAGCAATAAAGTGGCAAGCTCTGCTTTTATCCGTTTTCCAGCATCCACAAAAAAGCCGAAATCAACTCCCCAATACATATGGTTCTTTTTTCGCACCCTGTGCTTTTCCCAGACCACTTGATGGCTACTCGCCCCTCCTTCCAGAACTTCAGAGGTAATCTCATGAATACATTTTATTGGACATCCGGTAATATAAATCCGGTAAAAAAGATCCCAGTCTGCAACGATCGGAAAGTCCGTATCAAATCTTCCTGTTTTTTCTACCCTTTCCCTGTTTAAGTACATCCCTTGATGGCTGGATAACATATATTTCTTTAAGCGTAAAGAAGGCTCCTCACATCTCCAGATTTTAGAATATCTCTTTTCTCCTACCAGACGGATCATCTGTACATCTGTACAAATACAACCATAGTTCCTATACCGCTTTAATTCTGGTAGCATTTTATTTATAATTCCGCTTTTCAAGCAGTCATCACTATTAATAAATAAAAGCCACACTCCTCTTGCCATGGAAATTCCTTTATTCATGGCATCATAGATCCCACGATCCGGTTCTGATATCAGATTTATCTTCTGTTCTCCAGATTCCCTTTTTATGATCTCCAGTGTCTGGTCCCGGGATCCTCCATCAACTACAATATATTCTGTCTCATCTGTCATTTGCCCAACAATGGAGCGTACCGTTTTTTCGACCGTTTTTTCACTGTTATAACATACGGTAATAATAGAAAGTAAAATTTCTTTCATAACAATTCAGCCCTCTATATACTTATTTTCCTGTAAACGGTATTTTCCACCTTTTAAAAACTTATGTTTCAGAACCCACCAGCCCGGTACCCAGATATATTTATGCATAGCCGGACTCACACTTCCGATCATCCAGCAGTTTCTCTGACATTTTCTTGTACATTCACGTACGTTTTCTGCCTGCTCCGAATTCCAAAGCTCATCCCAGGTCTGCTCCCTCAGATTTCCCATAACCGCCTTCTTTTCCATTCCATTACAGGGAATCACATCACAAAACGGATCAATAAAAAAGGCATTCTTTGACATATCACATGGCAACAGTCTTTTATTTCCATAAATATAATTTATTAACCCATGATTAAAGTAGGCCCGGAACCATTTTTTAGGGGAATTACTTTTTAACAGCTGGTTAATCAGCCTCTCAAAATTCTGGGCGACTTTGTATTTGTCATTGATTTTGTTATCTGTTTTTCTAAAATAAAACGAATTGTGTAATGTGGCTGTAGCAAATTCCATATTCATTTCATTTGCAATATTATACAGGGGCACCAGATCCTCACAATTCATATCCTGTACAGTCATGCCAAATCCAACATCTGGGTGGCCCATCTCTACCAACGTTTTTAAAGTAGTGTATCCACGATTAAATCCGTCCTTCAACCCCCGTATCGCATTATTTGTCTCCTCCAGGCCTTCTATACTGATCCGTATCCCTACCTTAGGAAATTCTTTACATAATTCAATAATCCGATCAGTAAAATATCCGTTTGTTGATATTACAATTCTGTCTGATTTTTTATATAGTTCCCTTACAATGTCTGCAATATCTTTACGGATAAAGGGCTCCCCGCCTGTAATGTTCGTGAAAGCCATCTCCGGAAGCTTTTTTATCTCTGCCAGCGTAATTTCCTCTTCCGGCCGTGTCGGATCCTTAAAGCAATCGCACATATTACACCTGGCATTACAGCGATATGTTACAATAACCGTCCCATATAATGTTCTTTTTTTCATGACTTGACTCCTTATACTCTAAATACCTTTGTATATACATAACAATTTTCCGGTATACTCCTCCGTGGAATCAAATCGCACTTCTGCACAGTTTTCTGCCATGTTCCGGATCCCCATAAAGTCATTCCACAGCTTCTCTATTTTTCCTTTTAATTCCACTATATTCCCACTTTGAAAAAGTTCTCCCGTTTTTCCCGGTTGTATCAATTCCGGTATTCCACCTATATCAGCCCCAAGCACAGGGACCCCATACACCTGGGATTCGATCACAGAAAATGGACAGTTTTCATAACATTCTGAGGGGCAGATCGTAAAAGCAGCCCCCTGGATCAGTTTAACCAGTTCCATTCCTCTTATAAATCCAACATTACGAATATTGGAAATCCCTTTTAAATGGTCTTCCAAAGGGCCATCTCCTGCAAACACAAATGAAATCCCGGAAAGATCTTTTGCCGCCTTGATTAATGTTTCTACCCCTTTTTCTGCTGAATATCTCCCAAAATAAAGCACATATTGTTTTGGCTCCAGATATCTGTTTCCGTTTTTCTCTTTTTCTACAAAGTTGTGCATGACAACCGTCTTATTCCGTAAACCAGCATTCTCTTTGATCTTTTTCTCCATAAAATAACTGGGGCAGATAATCACATCTATATTCTCATAAATTCTGCGTTTATTCCAGTACCAGGCTTCTGAAAATCCCAGCAAGCTCCTCATCTTTGAACCATGTATACATTTTCCTTTCACACAATTCAGATATCCATCCTTTATACATTTCTCACAGTTACAGTTCCCCTTATAATTTCTCATCATATGATTTGGACAAAGAAGCTGATAATCATGTGCTGTATAGAGGACCTTTATCTTTTTATGAAATGCTTTACGGTAATTCAAGATCTCAATCAAAATGGACGGAGTTAATTGATAATTAAAATTATTCAAGTGTATCACATCTGGCTGAAAGGCCTTCAACAAAACACGTAATTTTTTTCTTGCCTCCCATGAGTATATGATCTTAAACGGATACAACAGCTTTTTTATGGAGTTTCCATGAAATTCCATATTGGTGGTATAACTCTCAACACAATTCCCAACAATATTTTTCTCATCCTGCATCCCAAAATATTCTACCTGGTGACCTGCTTTCGTTAACTGTTTTCCCAGATTCAGAACATATGTCTCTGAACCACCTTTAGGAAACAAAAATTTATTTATCATTAGAATCTTCATCCAAGCTTTCCTCACCACTATATAATTTCAATGTTTTTTCCACAATGATATCCCAGTCAAAATCTGTTCCCAGCCTTTTCTTCACTTTCATCTTGTATTCTTTCACCAGATCTACTCTTTCACATAAAAGCTGCAGCTTGTCTCTTAAATCCTTATAGTCTCCTTTTTTAAAATAAAAAGCTGCATCCCCTGTTACTTCCATGCATTCTTTTATGTCGCTTGTAAGACAGCAATTATAATAGCTTACAGCCTCCAGCAATCCCATAGGCATTCCCTCCAGATCACTTGGCAGGACATATACATAGGCATTGCTGTATAATTCCTCTAAAAGCGTTCCCTGGACAAATCCTGTGAATAATATCTGTGGATTTTTCCCAGCTTCCTGTCTGAGCCTGCCCATAAAATCAGAGGTATCACTTGCTCCCCCTGCAATCACTAATTTTTTTGTTGTTTCTAATTCTTTAAACGCTTTTATCAGATATTCCAGCCCCTTTTCTGGAACGATCCTTCCTAGGAATAGGATATACTCATTTTTTTCCAATCCCCACTTTTTTTCAATCTCCTCACATGGCCTAATAGAAGGCTGTCCAATTCCATTAGGAATATAATGCGTTTTTCTCCCATATTCACTCTGAAAATAATCCTTTACATTTTTACTTAGGACAATAATCTCATCTGCATATCTAACAGCCATTTTTTCCCCAAAAAGAAGGTATTTTGTTGCAAATCCCGACCATTTTGCCCGTTTATGATCCAGACCGTGAATCGTCGCCACAGTACGTATTCCAAAAATATGAGGAATCCATAACATAGCGCACGGCCCCTCTGCATGAAAATGGATCACATCAAATCTTCCAGATAATGCCGCAAGCGAAGCTGTAAAGGAAGAGGTAATCGCCGCCAGACCTTTTTTATCTATTGTGAACACATTGCGTATGGTAACTCCTTTATATTCCTTTAAGGAGGCTCTGTCAAATTCTCTCCCGGCCACATGGTGTCCTCTGCGGTTATAGCAGACCACCTTATGACCCAGCTCTGCCATTCGCACAGACAGCTCCTCAACTACTACCTCAATTCCGCCCTCTCTGGAAGGGACTCTTTTTTGTCCTATCATTGCGATTTTCATTTTGTTACTCATACTACTGCCCAAAGTTCCTTATGTGATTATTCCAAATAATTTTAGTTTTTACTATAACGCCTAAATTAAGATATTTTCAGTTCTTCATACATTGCTCCAGCAAACTCTCATGGCTTTTTATTTCTTCATCTGAAAAACGTCTATAACACTTTTCAGCAGAAATATATTTACTATAAGGTTTTATATGTTTCGTCACAACAGCACCTGCTGCTACTATTGAGCCTCGTCCTATAGTAACTCCTTTTAAAATAATGACTCCTGTGCCAATCCACATGTCATCCTCAATGATAACATCTTTATCATTATCCGGCAACTTTTCTTCTTCTGTTATCAAACTTATATATTTTCCAATCATATCTGTCCTATGGTCACCAGTAATAATAGTTACATTAGGTCCAAATATAACATAATTCCCAATTTCTAACTGAGCTACTGTAGAATAAAAAACCGCACCAGGACCTATACTCACGTGTTTACCAATAGATATATTTTCTTTTCCCTCTATTTTGTTTCGAGGAGCAATAAACACATTCTCTCCACATGCTTTAAAACCGCTTTTAATATAGGGCATATAAATATGACAATATATCTTATTTTTAATTATATCATAGCATCTACATATCAGATTCCTTATCATATATATCCATCTTTCTGCAAAAGGCACTGATGAAGTTATGAAACCCGACAGTAGACTTCTGCTTTCTAATCTATTTTCCTTCTGGTAATATTTCTTGATAAAATTTGACGTTTGTATGGAATCTACCGTCAAGTACTGGATTCCTGTTTTGAATATTTTAGAGAAGAATAACCTCTTTGTTACCCTTTCTCATCAAAAGTACACCAAACTGCCAAAAGGCAGCAAGACTGACCGCAAGGATACTAATTGAATTTGTGACCCTAAACTCGATGATGTTTTCAAGTTAAACTCAGATAGTGTATTAACCCACATCAATGAATTTAAAAAGCATCTAGAAACAACCGACCGCTACAAGCGTATAAAAGCACGCCATGGTCACAAGAAAGCTATCATTGCTATCTGGCACATACTTTCAGATTTAAGACCTTATACACCGAAGGCTTTCTTAAATCACGTCCTGTGAATAAATCAAAGGTATTAACTACTTCACAGGCACTAAATCTGCTAAAAGCATCATCAACGATGAAGTTATCTCTGTTTCCTGATTAGGTGTTGTATCTATATTCACTTTTTGATCCCCCCCAAAGGATGGTGTATTTGTTATGCAAACATTTTTCTCTAACCACTATTTTATGTTTCAAACTTAAACCTTCGTACTATTAAACATGTCTCTCACGATCATCCCGGATTTTCTTTAATTTATTATACACAATTCCTTTAATCAACCCCAGAAAAAACTGAAAATGTTTATTTTTCCAAAACAGGGCTGCATAAAAAGCATTTATCCCAACTCCACAAATCAAAAATCTTATAATTAAATAAAAAACATTTTCTGGAAGATATGAAACCGCCCTGGAAACCACCATAGAGGTAACAGCTGCCAGACCTCCCCAGCATAAATACAAAACAAAGTATTGGCCGACTCCCTTTTTAAATATATGCTTGTGCAACAACCAGGGCTCTCTCCACCATACGGTAATAGCTGCACTAATAATTGTCCCCAGAAAAACACCTGCAACTCCTATTCTTTTTGCAAGCATAACGGATGCAACAAGATTTACACTTGCTTCAATCAATGGGCGTACCCGGTCATAAACAAACATCCCGGATGCATTGATAAAAGATGTATTTACATTTCTGCCAGACATCAAGAAAAAATTCACGCATAATATTACCACAACCAGATTAGGAAATAACAATTTTCCCCCATGCCAGACCACTTTAATAAATGAATTCAACAATATAAATAATGAACTGGCACAAAATGAACTCAACCACATATTTGCAAAATACAGTCTCTGATATAACTGATAACTTTTGTCTTTTGAAGAGGATAAGATAAGGTTTCCTATTGATGAAGTATAGCTCCCCAATAAACTACTTATAATATTTTGAACAATTTGAATTATCATATAGTAGTTTGAATATACCCCAACAGCAACTGTCCCCACATACATTGACATAATAATATTATCAGTACTGATAACTACAATTGAACCTATCCTATGGCACATCATTGCTGAAACGTCTTTAAATATATCAATAACTTCTTTCTTCTTAAGCCGGCTTTTATTTCGAAAAACAGGAATATATTTAAAATTAATATATATGCTGACCATAACATTACTAAGCAAATTAATCAAGATTCCCAATACTAGAACCAGCATAAATTTCCGGGTGATATATAAAGCTATAATTGAAATACTATAGCGCAAACAAGACGTTATCAAGGAAACCGCTATATTAATATAACCTTTCTGATCCGCCTCAAGTAAAGATTGTTTATATGAAAACATATAGCTAGTGGCACTTTGCATGACATACATCAAATAAATAATATAAGGATTGATATCCTTGGGAAGATCATAAAAGTCCTTCATTATATAGGGCAAAAATGGCATCAGAATGATTCCTGTCGCACAAACAAAACCCGCTAACAAACTGTAAAAGCTCTTATAAAAGTGCATTAATGCGGCAGTCTGATCAATATTATCTTCTTTAATAGGCTGATATAATCGAAATATTATAATACTTCCTATTCCCAGCTCAGCTAAAGAGAATATCTGGATTATATTCGTAAACAGCCCGTTAATACCCAGATACTCAGAAGACAGTATATATATAAATATTGTTCTATAAATAAATGCAAAAATATTAGAAACTATTTGATTTAAAATACCCAGGCCAGATATCAAAAACGCATTCCGTGTCCTTGGCTTTTTATTAAACACCCGCTCTGGTGTACTTACTTTTCTCTCTATTCTCTTCATCTTCATAGTCCCAGCCAACGTTTTACCTTGCCTTTATTTTTTGAATAACACACCCCATGCTTATCCCATATCTTACATAATCTTTATATCGTTTATAGTATATACAACTGATGCCACCATATAAAAAGTCAGAAATCCCTGGATAGCTTGTCCACACATCCCTGGCTCTGACATATGTTTTTCAAAAAACATTGGAAATAAAATTCAGAAAATATTTAAAATTCTTCTTCCTTAAACTCTTCAAAACTCTTTCCACAAACAGGACATTTACACTCTTCATTCAATTTACTGCCACAGTCACAGACCCATCCAATCTGCCGGGCCGGATTACCCACTACCAATGCATGCGGATACACATCCTTTGTTACAACACTTCCCGCTCCTACCATCGCATATGTGCCAACTGTATTCCCGCAAACTACTGTTACATTTGCTCCAATAGGGGCACCTTTTTTATGATAGTCTTTGTAGTTTCCCAGTTTTCATTAAATGCCCTTGGATAAAGGTCAATACAGTCTTCCCCAATAATACTCCCTTCACGAACCTGTGCTTGATTCCAGATTTTTGTTCTTTTACCAATTCGTGCCTTATCAGATACTTCAGCTGTTTTATGAATAAATATCGACGACATACATCCTCCTATCTGGCAAAAAAGGCTCTGACATTCTCTGCGACATAATCCAGTTCCATTTTAACCCAATAGGCTAAAAATCATTGGCAACACATAAGCGACACTCACACAATACCAGAAGCTGCTCTCAACATTCAAAGATATGTTTGTGAGACAAAATATAAGTGTAATGTAAATGGAAAGAATTCGATTATCTTCTTTTTTTTGTACAATATTTTTCATGACTACTTTCACAAGAATATAAATCGTCCCATAAAACAACAAATTGCACGCAAAACAAAATATCCTAACGCCTATAATCCCCCATCTTAAAAACGGACTTAAATAAGCATTCAAAAAAGCCGCAAAATAATATCTTCCCAGATTCAGATACAAGGTATTGAAGATGTTATCGCAGATAGCAAATAAGAATTCTTATGATTTAGTAATAGCTCTCTGACCGTAGTGGCGTTGGAAAAATCATCTGCTACTGGCACCATGTATAAACATGTAATACAAATTGGCAAAATTATTGCTATTATAAATAATACCTGCACCCAGGGCACAATTTTCCATATCTTGTATCCATTATAGAACAGGGCCAGGACATACGTCAATCCATTTCATGTTTAAACAGCTCTTAACGGTAAATTCCATTATAGCCTGCCTGGGAACTTTAAATTATCTTTTTTGAGTTTTCCGCAAAAATCGGAGAGTTATCTACATTTATTGGCCCTATTTCTACGATAGGCTCTTTCTTTGTGGATAAAATTTTCATTTCCCCTTAGCTGGCATCACTTCCTTTGCTATAATGATTTCTGTTGACTGATGCGCCGTGCGTATCATTCTTGAATATATCTTCCTCCGCTATTCCACTTATTGTCTTAGTAAGCAATTCATTCCACTGCTTACATCCGTCACTTGGAATCTTCTTGGAGGAAACATTTTTTTTCAACGTATCTAAAAGTTTACGATTGCAGAGTATCTTTTTTATGCCCTCATAAATACCCTTTTCATCATTCCTTAATATAATCCCATCCACCATATCCAATACCTGTTCCATGGCAGATGAATAATTTGTTACAATTGGAACAAGACCTAAAATCTGTGCTTCCGTTACCGCAATAGGTTTCCCCTCATACCGTGAGGGAAGAAAAAAAACATCACATTGTATTTCAAATGGATATGGATTTTTTTTCGCTCCTAAAAGGGTAATACAATCCCTTACATTTTTTTCGTCAAGCAGCGCTTGTAATTTTTTTTCATCCGCTCCTGATCCAATAATATACCAATGAAAATATTGTGTATATCCTTCTCTTTTTAACTGCTTTATAATACTAACCGCACGATCAAGCCCCTTTGACAAAAAATCAATCCTACAAACCGTCACAAAATTTAAGCAGTCTTGTTTAACTGAAAAATCCACAGCATCTCTTGCTCTTTCTCTTACAAATTTTTCAGATAAGAAATTCTCTACTACTTTCGTTTTGTATTCCCAATTTGGGAAACAACGCAAAAACCGCTCTTTACATTTATCAGAGATCAGAACAATAGAATCCATCTTTTCAAATGCCTTATTTTCGTATTTCTCCACTAAATTTAAAACAGAATAGTCCGTATGGATCCATGCAATTTTTCTATCTGCATTCACGCAGTCTGCCAGATAATATAATGGCCATAGTTCCAAATACGATATTGCAATATCATAATGAGTATCATATCGCCTGCAATAACGCACATTATCCAGTGCCCCAAATTGACATTTCACCCAGAATCTTTTTCCCAACATCCTTCCCCTTATAATAGATACAATGCTTTTTAAGGAAAACAATTTTCTAATACGTAATTTTCTGATATCTGGGTATCTGCAGACCGGTTCAATGACATTAACTTCTTTGGGCAAATAATTATATAGTTCTCCCAGCTTATCATAAAATAATAAATCAACTGTATATTCAGCATAATTAATATCATTTAACACAGAAAGAAGGCTGGTTGTACTTCCTCCAAACATCATATTCGGATAAATGAACAAAAGTTTTTTTTTCAGCATTTTTTCTTGTTCTCCCTAACTCAATTATGCCAATTTATTTTTGGGCTTTTTATTTGTTACAATATTTGATTTTATCACTCCACACACCAAAGCCCATACTGCCCAAAGCATCAGATCAGCATCTAGCGCTGTCTCTACCATATAATAAAGCCACAATGAAAAATACGCCGATACCAGAAAATGTTTTATATCTTTTTCTAAAGTTTTTTCTTTTACTAATTTATATATATCGCCAAACGAACATAATGTATATATCACAATGCATGTAAATGAAAAAATCCCAGAGGCATTCGCCATATCCAACCAGACATTATGCGCAAAATATAAGCCTGCCAGCTCCATCTGCCTTCCGCCAAAAGGATATTTAAAAAGTTGTTTTAATGCGCTTATTTGTGCCTGGAATCTTATATTATGCAAAATCCCCCCATCCCTCGACCAAAAAGAATTCTGTATTCTGCTTTGGAAACCAAACAAGTCAAATTTCCATAATCCAATTAACATTATGCTTATCAGCGCCAACGTTATTGCACAAATCAGTACACTATATTTTACAGATTTTTTCCCCCAATTTAAATACCAAAATAATAAAACATTTATCCCCAGAACAACAACAAACACCATACAGAGCAGCCTAGAGCCTGTCACCAGTGAAAACCAAAGGCTCCATCCCCCACCTAATATTAATATTGCATTTGTTATAAAATCCTTCTTTATATAAAATATCCCATAAAAGATCAATCCAACTATAAGTAAATCCCAGAAAACATGCTGCGTCCCAGGCAACGACATTTGACTCCAAAACTCTTTCCACCTTCTTCCCTCTTCAAGCCCATATAGATAATACTCAATGGCATTTAAAACACTATTCAAAAATAATCCTATTGTTAATATTAATATTATTAACTTTGTCCTTTTCACTATCTTGCTCTTGTCGTCTGATTGCACAAGACGCTTTCCCAAACAATAAAAAAGGAATGGAGTAAGCGAAACTTCAATTTTTCCCATCTTTCCTTCACAAGCAAAACTATGAATTATCATTCCCAACAAGAGAAAAACACTCTGCATATCTAACCCAGACTGATGAAATAAAATAAGTTGAAAAACATAGCTCAATATAAGCCATAAAAGAATATACTGCTTATCAATCCCATAAAGGCAGCATGAAACACAGGCCAAAACACTACTATTAATTATAAAAAAAAGCTTTTCGCTATTAGAATAGATCCATTTCCCAATATTCATATATCCCCTCTTCATTTATGTGCTTTGTTAAAGTTCGACCATTAACTCTTATATAAAAACGCATTAATGCAGCTTTCTGATCAATACTTTCTTCTCGGATAGGTTGGTATTAATGAAAAATACTAATATTTCCAACTCTTCCTAAGAAAACACTTGTATAATATAAAAAAACAATCATTAATACCCAGATATTCTGTTTGAGTTTCTCATTTTTCAAATCCTATTACCCTCTTTATTTTACGCTTGCTCTTTTGAATCATTGTCCCTAAAACAACGCCATATTTTACATAATCTTTATATCTTTTGTCTTTACATCGCCTCCACAGGCTCCGTTCTTCTTGAAGCTTTTGTTTTACAATCCTTCTTTCTTTTTTGTCAACAATATCAGAGTAATTACAGAGAATCTGGCAGTATTCAGACAATAGCTGTTGTATAATTTTTTCCCGGATTTCCCTGGGATATTTTATTTGTGTATGACCATATTCTACGAAATAAGAAACCCACTTATGGTATACAGCCATTCTACTTAAAGCTTTATCTTTTGTAATTTTTTTAGATGCCGATTCATAGTTATCCAAATAATAATAATAGCCACAGAAAGAACAACATTTTATATTTTCTGCCTGCGTTAATATTTGATATGAGAAATCACAATCTTCGCTCCAGGCTATTGTTTCATCAAATAAAATTTTATGGGACCGTATAAATTCTCTTTCACAAACCATCAACCATGTAGACCCTGGCACATAATTATTCTCTTTAGTTACAATGCCGAAAAATTCATCTGGCGATACGTTTTTATCTGGTTTAAATAAATTGTCCAATGTAAAAACCACATTGATTACACATTGACCAGCCGTTATGACATAATGGCTGGTCATATAGCATACATCTGGATTTTCTCCTGTTGAAATAATATTATATAACTGTAAAAGCATATCCGCATGAATAAAGTCATCCGCATCTACAAAAACAAGATATCTCCCCAATGCTTTCATTATCGCATAATTCCTTACAGCAGAAACCCCTCTATGTGATACTTGTTCAAATTTAAATTTATCATTATATTTACATAACTTTTCACAAATCTCTGATGATCCATCCTGCGAAGCATCATCAACTAAAAGCACTTCATAATCCTGAAAAGATTGCTTTAATATACTATCTATACATCTACACAAATATTTTTCCGCATTATAAACCGGAATAATAACGCTAAAAAAAGCCATCCTTTCCTCCAACTCCTTTTTTTCTTTTCCCCATATTATTTTCTCCCCTTGGCATCATCCTGTTGTAAATCTCGGCACATTAACTTCATTGCAGTTGGAATTTCCATTTCTACAAATGTTCCAAGTATTTAAAGTATTTCACAAAGCTTGAAAATCTGCTATATAGTCGATTATAAAACGCTTACGGTAGAACGGCACAGACCACCTGCCGCTCTTCTTTTTCAATAATAAACACTCAACTTTTTCAATTAATTACAAAAGCAAGTCCTGTAGGCTCTGCTCCCAGAAATATTTATGCCTTTCCCCTATAAGGCTTATATAGCCCCTTAATGGATGCTGCAATCACTATATTTATCTCTCTACACTTTTAACAAATCGGATAAATTCATCATAATCCCGAATATAATCTTCCTCATCATATATCTCTGAAGCCAGGACCATTAATACTGCATCTGAAGAAAAATCATACATCTCTCTCCACATATTATTTGCAACATACAGACCTTCATAAGGTCTTTCCAGAAGCACTTCCTTTTTTTCTTTACCATTGTCAAGCTTAATCTTGCAACTCCCATGTATACATATTAGTATCTGTTCTAATGTTTTATGTGCGTGCTGACCTCTCACCACATTTGATACCGTATCATACATATAATAAACCCGTTTAATTCTAAACGGAATATCTTTTAATTCCTCTAACGCCACTAATTGGCCACGCTCATCCCCATGTGGTTGAAACATATATTTAACTACCTGCATATATTTTCCTCCAAAACAATACTTTTAACTATTTTCTTTTCTCCATAAACCAAATATATTTCTGAATCTCTTCAGTTGAATACCCGCTTCTGCTTATCTTTTCACGGACTTTATCCTCTGAGCTTAATATAAGCAATCTCTCATATTGATTTTTATCGTAAAATTTGACCGCCCTTTTATTCTCAGGTGATACGCACCAATAGATTCCATTTAATTTCCACTGTGCAAACCCATAATTTAAAATCATTCTCATTCCTTCAATCGCTATCCCCCTGCCAAGTGCATAACGTCGCATACAAATAGCAAACTCTGCGTAAGCTTCCCCTATATTCTTCAAACTGACCGTCCCCATGTACTCATTATCTTCTATAACAGCAAAATGTTTATTAACGGGATCAGACCAGGATCTTTCAATAAATTTCTCACATTCGTATAATTTCATATTTAAAAAATCAGCATGTAAAAAAGCTACAAGTTCTTCATCCTGCATCCATTCTAACATCAATGGGGCATCTTCCATTACCAATTTCCGCAATTTAATATTATTCATTAGCCCTCACTCACTTTATATCAGATTACATCCTCATTCTTAACAATAAGTATTTCCCTAAAAATGGTTCTCCACTTCTAACCAATATCCCTTAGGTGCGCATACAATTTTGTCCTCATATCTGCTCAGATAATAGCCCCACCAGCTAAAAGAGCTAATAGCCAGAATATTATGTTTACAATAAGTCATTAGTTGCATATCCCTATAACTATTTTCATTTTGATTCCATGTGATAAAGATAAGAGAATCCTCTTTTTTAAATCCCAGTAACTCCAGGTTTTCTTTACACCATTTATAATTATCAGAGAATATATAAAAGACCGGCCTTTTTACCTTATTCTTAATATAAGTTAGAGATTTTTTATAGTATCCACGTTTAATCAGTTCTTCATTATCATATAAGTGATCTGTCATACGTATATGAACTGCTACTGAATTGCCATTCTCCATATCTGTTTTTATTTCTTTGTTTTTATTTTCATTAAATTCAGGGAATTTAAACACTGCCTGTATTTTTTTACGAATATCTCCAAAATACTGATCCGAAATATGATTGAATTCATCATAATAAATATTTTCTTTTTTAGAGGCGTATCCCTTTGTATATCTATCAAAATAGTTTCCTATTCCATTTTCGCAATATCTCTCATAAGATAAATTAAAAATCCTGTTATAAATATAATACAATTTCTTATAAATTCGAGTAATGCCATTATAGAAGCATTTCAATATCTTATGAGAAGAAAAATAAATCACCTTATACCCTCTATTGATATAATAAATAGTAGCGTCCCCTTGCTCCTCTCTCATTTTACTCATTGCATACTCATAATATCCCTTTTTACAAATGCCATCTTCTAATATTTCTTTTTTTTCCTGTGGAGAGTAAAGCTCAACAAAATCTTTCTCAATAATATTAAATATTTTTTTTAATTCAAAGCCATTCCAACATTGTTTCTGTAAAAAAAAAGTTGTATCTATATATATATCTTCATTTGGCAGTTCCTGCTTCAATTTTAAATAGAAGGCATATTTCATCATCTGACTTCCTAAACCACCTAAAACACCCACCACTTTCATTAAACCCCAAGTCTCCTCTTAACTTGATTCATGCTATACCATAAATTGTTATTTTATGTGGTTCAAAATAGCATCTCTTATTTTTATCAAAACTTTGGAAAAAACATTTTTTCGGTTACCAGAAAAAATAATAAGATCATAAAAAAAATAATTTATTTTTGTATATAATATATTTTTGCGATTTCCATTTTCTAATAAAACAGGGAGTCTTTTATTGTAGAAAAACCGTTTTTCATCTTTATAAAATTGTTTATTTACAATCTGCCTGCTGCACTCGAAATCGGATAAAGCTTCTTGATGCCTTCGATAAAATACAGAGATAATATTGTCACCGGCAATATCATATCCACTTTCCAAAATCTTCACCCACATAGGATAATCTTCCATATATTTATATCCCTCATCGAAATATCCCATTTCTTCAATTAATTCTTTTTTATAAAATGCAGTTGGAGAATATAGGATGTTTTGACAACATAACTGATTCTTTTTCTCATTAATACTCTTTTCAAAAAAATCTTTTTCCCATTTTAAAATTCTCTTTTCCCCGGTTTCCCAGGAATCATAGAACCAAAGTACATTGGAGAAAAAAATACTATAATTGTTTTTTTCGCAAAAATTATAAGACATCTCCAGGCATGTAGGTGCAAGCATATCATCTGCCGCTATATGTTTTACATATTTACCATTTGCATTTCTAATTCCACGGTTTAAATTGTTAGGAATCCCTTGATTTTCATTACTGCTAAGGATTATACTATTAACAAACCTCTGAGAATTACTTTTCAACCATTCTTCCGCAACAGTTAAAGTTTCATCTTTTGAAGCATCATCAGTTATTATTAACTCAATTAACGGATATGTTTGTTGTGCAATACTCTTCAAAGTATCTTCTATAAACTTTTCAGAATTAAATGATATTACCACTACACTAATTAAATCAGTCGTTTCCACCTTTAACACCCCAGACTTCAATTTCACGTCACCCTGTTTATACATAACCACGCCCATTCATTATCATAATCAACATTACAAATTATTTATAATTAGCATACATAAAAATTAGGTGGCAATACTACATTTTCTATACACCACCATACGCAACAGTCAATTTCCCTATAAAAATATTTAAAAACAATTTTTTATCCTGTTTAATTATTTCACCACCTGTATCTCAATCTAATTATATACTTTCAAAACTCTTCTTCGCAGAAAAATTTATCCCTTCCTAATTCAACAGTTCATTTTTATCACAACTTTATTTATTCAATTCTTCTTATCTAATATCTTCTTATTTTATACTATAGTAAATATTTTATAGCATGTCAAGGAAAACATCTCTGCTATAATCCCCCCTTATCCTTTCCGTTTCCTCCCCCACTCCCTCACATCCGTAACCGCCACAAGCGCTCCAGACACAATTACAACTCCGCAGACAACACTCTTCCCGTCTGGCAGCGTATGCAGCAGCAAAAATGCAAATACCACGGACCATGCCGAATATGTAATATTCAACGCCATGGCTTTCGATGCCCCAATCGCCGCTATTGACTTATAGTAAAACACATATGACGCTGTCCCAAACAGAGCGGACAGCAGGACCACAGCTACAGCAGTCGTTCCAGATACTTCCAACGCAAAATTCCATCCTTTGATTATGGTCAGAATCACAATCCCATAAAAAAGGGCAGACGTTAGCTGCCGGATCTGAAGGGCATGCTCATCTGTGATATCCGGGTCCTTCAAGCCATAGGCACAGATCACCGCCTCTGAAGCCCAGCCTATACAGCATATAATAGCACACCCAAAACCAAGAAAGATATTTTTCACCGGCTCCGTTCCTCCTGGAGTATATCCCATGACAATTACACCCAGAATGCTGGCCGCCAGGCCACATAATTGTATTGGTTTCATTTTTTCCTTTAGAAAAATATAGGAAAAAAAAGTTCCCAGTGCCGGGAACATAGCGGATATAATGGCTGTATAAGCAGGACCAATATAATTAATAGCCGCCACATATCCTGACATTCCTACAGGCCCTCCCAGAAGTGCGCCAAGCATAATGAATTTTCCGCTTTTTGTCTTTAACGCACGGATAATATTTCCATACTGTTTTTTTATTCCCATATAAATCAGCATCCAGATGGATGAGCAGAAATCATGGATAAAAGTGCTGACAAAAGGTGCCAGGAAAACCGCCTGTTCCGTTTTTACAAACGGTGTCATCGCCAAAGCAACCCCCAGAATCACCGTATCCAGTCCCCATAAAACACCTGCCAATAATCCGGAAATCACACCATCCCCTCCATATATCCATTCACCTTTTCTATGTTCCTTTTCAATCTCTGATACCGGTCCGCAGCATACTTTTCCATCTCATCTCCATCATAGGGCACTCTCGTTTTCCCCCAGAGGCTCCATAGAAAGTCCAGGTAAATTTTATTTACCTCAAATCTCAGTCTTTCCTTCTTTCCCACACTTCCACCCAGGTAAGATTCCAGTAAATACTCATCCATTTCTTCATTGTAATCTGCCTCAATCGATAAGTCTGCCAGATCCCACATAGGATCATTCATCCCCGCATATTCCCAGTCAACAAGATAGAGCCGTTCCGTTCCCCGTATCCAGTTTTCGCACAGAGGATCATTATGACATGGTGCCTTTACACGTTTATACTGATCTACACATACCTTAATTTTCGTCAGATTTTTTCTGATTTCAGCATAATCCGGATAAAACGCTCCCGCATGTTCCAGAATGATCCTCTCATATCCTTCTGCCATTTCAAAAACCTCAAAAGACACCTTGGTATCCTGCCCACAGGTATGCAGAACCCGGAAGAGCTTCGCTGCCTCCTTAATATTTTGTGCTTTCCGCATGCTGACCGGAGACATGGTCTCCGCCTCCAGAATATAATCTGTTATTTTTATCCCTGTATCCGCATTGAAATAGATCAGTTTTGTATCTACTCCAATAGAGCCGGCAAGCTCTGTGCTTATCTTCTCATCTTTCCGGTTAACCAGTTGTTCCGTGCCTTCTCCCGGCAAGCGGAAAACATACTTTCCCCCAGCTATTTCAACAGCATATGTATGATTTGTCAATCCACCCAGCCTCTCTATCCTTCCCACTTCTTCAGATACAAAAATTTCTCCTGCCAGTTTCCTGATCTGCTCTGCATCTTTTTCTAAAAGTCCCTTCATTTTACGATTTCCTCCAACAGCTTTGTTGCATAATCATATTGATAGAAATTACCCAGGCACTGAAATTCAATTCCATTTACCTCTTCTCCATCGTTCTTCCATGGCCGTATCCCAATTAGCTGCTCCTCTTTGCTGTGGAGTCTCTCTGCTATATCTTTCAGAATGGCAGAGCCACTATGTGTTTTATATGCCGGATCAAATTCCCGCAGTTCATCCAGAGAATCAAATTCATAAATATCGCCAGTATGGTATTTCCGGATTTTCATGGGAAGCTCCTGTAAATGTTCCATGAAAATATGCTCCCATAGCTTTCTCCTGGTCTCTGGTTTTTCATACTCCTGCTCCAGTATTTCTAAAAATTTCTGGCTGAACGCCTCTGTCCAGAAAGCATGCCCCAGCATATACCATGCCTTCTCCCCACCAATCTTCACTCTTGTTATATTACCGTCCTTGTCTTCTTCCATACACCATTCATCTGTAGCCCCATCTGCAAAAAGTGCCGCATAATAACTTCCATCCACTTCTTTTTCAAAAGGATTGCCTATAAAATAATTATCTGCTGAGCAGATATAGCTATTTTTCAAGTACTCTTTTGCTGCATAAATACTCCCATGATTGTTTCTTGTTAAATACTCTGGATTGTCTATGAGTGTAACCCCTAAATTTCTTTTCAGATAGGAAAACTGCTCCTTTTTATATCCTGTCACAACTATAATTTCTGGTACTCCAGCCTCCTCAAGCTGACGGATCTGTCTCTCTATCAGTATTTCCCCTCTTACTTTTATAAGTGCTTTTGGTTTTTCATAGGAAACCGGTGCAAATCTGCTGGATATCCCCGCCGCCATAATAATTGCATTATCTACTTTATTTTTCATTTCCTTCCTCCCGGAAAATGTTGTAGTACTCCTTTGCATAACGGTACTGGCGTATGGAATATTCTCCAAACTCCACTCCCAGCTGTCTCTTATATTCACACCAGTTGCTCCAGAGCAGACCACAGGCCGCTACATAGCAATAAATCTTCCGTCGCACCGTAAAAGCACATCCTTCCGGGAAATAGGCGTCTATAAGCTGTTCCACCTGCTCCCTGTCATACATGGCATAAATCGCAAACATAGCAATATCCACGTGAGGATCCTGCATTCCCGCATATTCCCAGTCAATCAAGCGGATCTCCTCTTCCTGCCTGTTCCATAATACCGTGTCGTCTTTCCCAGTCACTGGTATAAACAGAAAATTGTCTGGCACTGCATCTATATGGGTCAGTACCCATTCTTTTGGCTGGGAATCAATGTATTCTTTTAATTCATACACTTTTTTCTTTGTCTCTTTATAATCCCGGTAGCAGGAGGGCGTCCCATTCCATAGAGTTTCGTAAAACTCTATTTGACCGTAAATATCAAAAACATGACTTACCTGCAATTTCTCTTCATGAAATTTCCGAAGCAGTTTCATACATTTTTGCACATCCTCTATATCCTGCACATTACAATTTCTGGCATTTTCCAGATATACCGTCATTTTACATCCGTTTTCCGAATCCATATAGCAAATATCATCACTAATCCCCAGGCCTTCTATAGTCTGGTACACTTCGTATTCCTGTCCACGATTGATCAGATGGCTGGTTCCCTCCCCTGGGATCCGCATAATATACTTCTTTCCTTTACAGGCAAACAGAAACGACCGGTTTGTCATTCCTTTTTTCAGAAGTGTGACCTCTTCTATGGCTGTCTCTTTTACCTGCAACGCTTCTGCAATCACCTGCATGACCCTGGAATGCAGATCCCGGGAAGATGCATCCAGCTCTCTGAGCTGTTCATATGTGTTGATCTCAAAAGCATTCTGGGAACTGGTAACCCTTGCCATTGTCATCATCTTTTCCTGGAAAAAGAGCGCTTCTTCCCAGAAGCAATGATTATACCGGGCATCCCTGTCCAGCTCTGTAATCCGCACTTTTAATCTTTCCGACACATCACCTGTCACATAGGAAATGCCTATCATCTGGTTCCCGCCATTTTCTGTCCTTACAAGCTCCTGTTTCCGGTTTACCCGTACATCGCTCTCATCATCCATAAAATCACAAACCATATACCAGGAATACAGCTCCTCCCGGCAAAACGGATTCTCTCCACACCAGACATCGCAAGGCATAATGTAGGTGTTTTCAATCTCCTCTCTGGCCAGATTTAAGGAATGAAGATTGTTCTTTTCCTGGTAATCCATATTCACTAATAATTTTACATTATATTCATCAATCAGATATTCATAATACTCCTTCATAAATCCGACAACTACTGTAATATCCGTGATTCCTACTTCTTGAATCTGTCTGATCAAACGCTCAATCAGACATTCTCCATTTACCTGAAGCAGACCTTTGGGCGTTTCCATGTTGATGGGAATCATCCTCATTCCATAGCCCGCAGCTAAAATGATGGCATTCCTGGGTCTATGTTTTTCAAATAGCTGCCTGGCTTTTATGGTTATATTCATTTCTTCGTTTAAATATCCCTGTCCCTGGAGACCATGGAGCGCATGATTTATTTTTCCAAGGGAATAATTAATTTTCTGAGATACAATCCGCTGGTTTAAAAATAAATTATTTTTTAAGAACAGAAGGATGTCTTGATCTATTTTGTTCATATTTTTCTCCTTTTTTGTTTTCGTGAACATAATAACACAAATAAAAGGAGGTGTCCAGGTTTTTTAATATTCTTACATTCTACATAGCTCTTCTGCAATACGCCATGCACCTTTTCCATCCACCGCATTTTTCATACTCTCTGACAGTTCCCTTCGATATCTCAAGTCCTGGTGCCTCCCTTGTAGCAGTACCAGGATCCGCTCTACAACCGGGTCACACCTTAAATCCCCCGCATATTCCATCAGACCATTTTTCATAAAAAATTCCGCATTTTTCTGCTGATTGTCCGCCATCGTATAAATGATCGCAGGAACCCCAGCTGCACATAACTCATAGATAGTTACTCCCGCCGCCGATACCGCCACATCCGCAGACAACATATACCTTTCAATATTATCTACCTCCTTATGGAAATATAATTTCCTGCTCCCTTCAAACTCCCGGACCAGTTCCTCATATTCCCCATAATATTTCCCACATATAACATGAATTGTTTCTAATGTTTTAAAGAAAGGCGTTTCCAATATAAATAAAGAAAACCTCCGTAAAAATCCATACTTATCTGTTCCACCAGACAAAACGACCATCTCTCTTATCTCAGGAGATATTTTTTTTTCAGGAAGCCTTGAAAACACGGTGCGTAAAGGCGTATAATCCATCCCCAGAAGAAGCTTCACCTGGGATGGATACCTTTTTTCCAATGCAAGTTCCTCATAATAACCAGCATAACATACAACTGCCGTCACATCATAAATTTCCTTCACCAGATCCTCTATATACATGGTTTTCACCAGATTGTGCAATTTTTCGAAGTAGGCCTTTGTCACAAAATAGGAATCCACCAGCAATACTTCTATGCCATTCGCTTTTATTATCTGTTCCAGATTCTCCAGCTCCCCATTCATGCACTGCCAGTCCGACTTTAAGGAAATACATTCATATCCTTTCTTTTGAATTAAGACCCTGGGAGAATCATCTGCTGTAATAAAAACAGGCACCTCTCCAATTTCCCTTAATGCATCTGCAATGGCAAGGCATCTCATTACATGTCCCGTGGCAATGATTCCGTTTGCGTCTGTCCGAATACCAATTCTTGTCACCTAATCATCTCCCATGACAGGGGTGTGCCCTTTCTCAGATCACACGCCGCCGTTTTTCCAATGACATCCTTGTAATGTTCCGGTGCAAGTCCGGCTGCCGGACGCACAGACCGGACATTTTTTTCTGTAAATATCTCTCCTGCCAGAGTATCTTCCGCAATAAACAAGGAACGTCCAAGCTTTCTTCCCTCTATCTGTTTTTCTGTTAAATCGTAAGTCACCTTTCCTTTTGCCACCTCGATATTTCTGATCTGCCCCACCATCCACGCAAACTCTTCTGGCTCCATGGAAAATGCTGCATCCACGCCACCGTCTGCCCTGCAGAGAGTCAGATGCTTTTCCACGATTTCTGCTCCTATTGCAACGGAAGCAACTGCCACCTCTGTCCCCAGAGTATGATCGGAAAGTCCGCAGACGCATCCAAAGGTCTGTTTCATATTCGGTATCACACTGAGATTCATTTCCCCGTAAGGAGCTGGGTAGGCCGATGTGCATTTTAGAAGAGCGATCTGATCATTTCCCTCCTTCCTACATGCCTCCACTGCCGCAAAAATGTCTCCCAGTGTGGCAATTCCGGTAGACATAATGATTGGCTTTCCTGTCCTGGCTACTTTTTGAATTAATGGAATATCCCGGATCTCATAGGAAGCAATTTTATATGCTGGAACATGAAGTTCTTCCAGAAAGTCCACTGCTGTGAAATCAAAAGGCGTGGAAAAACATGTAATACCCAATTCCGCTGCCTTCTTCATCAAAGGCTCATGCCATTCCCAAGGTGTGTATGCTTCCCCATATAAATCATGTAGGGTTCTTCCCTCCCACAGGGAGCCTTTGGGGGTCTGGAAATATTCATTATCACAATCCAGAGTAATCGTATTTGCCGTATATGTCTGTAGTTTTATGGCATCCACACCTGCCTTGGTTGCGGCTTCCACAATCCGCAAAGCTCTCTGGAGATCCCCGTTATGGTTCCCAGACATTTCCGCTATAATGTAGGAAGATTCTTCTCCACCAATCAGCCTTCCGCTTATTTCTATTTTTTTCATGACATATTCCTTTCTGTCAAAGAAATTATTCTTCAGAATCTGCTTCCAGTCTTGCCCTAAATTCAGTGACTGTAATATCATAAGAATCTATTACACGTTTAATTTTCTCGCCATCTTTTACAGAGTGGTAGCTTCCACTGTCTAAAGGAGTTTTTTTCATCCGGGGCCAGTCTCTATAAAAGGTAAACGCTTTTCTGAACAGGTTCTTTGCCTCTCTGTCAAGCTTCTCATAGCTGCTTTGCAGCGTCTCCCCCGCTTCTCCTTCTACCAATTCCTGGGCAATAATAGAACCTTTGTCAAGCCCTATATCCATGTAGTGAAGCGTGACACCTCTTGGTGTATTCTCCACAATACTCCATATATTGGGATCTGCGCCCCGGTTCCAGGGAAGGTAAGAATTATGAATATTTACGACATTATTCCCTAATGCACTTAGTATTTCACCATTTAGAATATAACGGTATGTATAGCTGATTGTTAAATCAAAACATTGTGCCTTGCACCACTCTGGTTCCAGTCTTTCCATACAGTATGTAACATTATTTCCCCGGTGTCCAAGCCACTCAAAAAGCTCCAATGCACATTCATTATGATACAGCCCAAGTATTTTCATAATGCCACCTAATGCATCTCCGCATCAGAAATATAACATGAATAGCAGTTTATTCTACCTTTCCATTTATACTTCTCCCCAAAAATATTGAATAAATTAATATAATACATCACAATTTTTCCTTCTCCTTCACATTTTATATCCCGTTCAGCCTGCCAGTCCCTGGGGCGCTGTATTCTCATCATGAATATTAAGTATAAACCTACTAAACTTCCAGTTATCTTTCTACCCATTTATATTTCACCAGTAACAGGAAAATGCTTTTCATATACTTACTTTATTCTTTGTCATTAATTGCTTCCATTATTTTAAATTTTAATTCTGCCAGTCTCCAGTCTGTTTCATTATCAATATCCTGAACCTCCATTTCATCCACAAAAACAGGAACCGTATGCCTTCCCATTATATTTTTATTTTCCAGGAAACGATCTACCTTAAAATAGTAAAACTGCCCACAGTCATGGTAAACCCTGGGCAGGTCCTGCGATCTTTTCAGCATATATTCTGGATACATTGGGGTAATTTCGCCATCCCTTACAACCAGTCCTCTCTGGGGTGGAAAGGAAAATGCAGTCACCGGCATCACTGTATCTGCGTCTCCCTTAAGCAGTATTTCCTGTGCAGCCTTTAATTTCGCATCAGTCACAAAAGGGGCTGTAGGATAAATGCAACAGGCATACTCATAAACATATCCACCTCTGATATATTTATTTAAAACCTCCAGCACCACATCAGCTGTTGTCGCAAAATCATTACTCGTTTTTTCGCTTCTTAAAAATGGAACTTTTGCTCCATATTGCTTTGCAATACCTGCAATCTCCTCACTGTCTGTGGAAACCATTACCTCATCAAAACACTGGCTTTCCAATGCAGCAATTATGCTGTATGCGATGATTGGTTTTCCACAGAAGTCCTTAATATTCTTTTTAGGCAGTCTTTTACTGCCTCCACGAGCAGTAATAATTGCTATAGAAGCCATTCCCTTCCCCCTATATACCATTTGTAATCTAATCCAAAACAATCATCATTAATTTTTCCAAAAGTGATTTCTTTAAAATGTGTACCAAAAGTATTCATAATGTCTTCTTCATTCTGGAAAATTATCTGTACTGATCCGTTTCTAATTCCAAACCAATCATTTTTTATTTCCATAAAGCCACTCTTCTCAATTCCATCTTTATAGACAAAGCAATCCTTACATGGTATGGAAAACACCAGAATGGCATCCTTTTTCATTACTCTTGCATATTCCCGGACATGGGAAGAAAAGTCCATGTTATCATCCAGGTAATAGCATACATTCCACGAAAGCACAAAATCAAATGTTTCATTCATAAATCCAAGATTATTATTTAATCCCACCCGTATATCCGGATCGAATCCATACTTCTCTGTTTTTCTCCGGACGGTTTCCACTGTTTCCTCTGAAATCTGTGATCCGGCTAAATCCTAAAGTATTAAAAAAACAAAGATGCCTGCCATCTCCGCATCCTATATCCAATATGCTCTTTCCTTCATACCCCCCCCCAGAAATCATTTTAAGATTTAACCTTGGATAACTTCCTTTAAACATACGAATCACATATTCTGCCGGATATGCCATCTGCTCATTTTCTGTATAAGTCTTATTCCAGTTATCCGTTTGCTCTCTTAACACATTTCTTTCCTCCTGCTTCTACTAATTCTGCTCATGCCCAAAATAACCATTAAAATCGCAAATAAAAAAGCTCTCCATGTCTTCCGGGAGCCCTTTTGCTATTTCATCCAGTTTTTCAATATCCATATGCACCTGGTCGATTGCAGTATACGCCTCCATCAGTTCCAGAGGGTCGACCCCATACTTGCCTGCCACTCTGTGAATATCCCTTAAGTAACTCGTATGAAACCCCGTATATCCACACATCGTGTCTATGATGTTGATTTTCCTTATTAGGGGATATACATATTTCTTACTGACTTTCAGTAATCTTTTTATATCTATATCTATATCATACCCCAGACGGTTTGCACATATCGCAAACAGTTCCGTTGAAGTATTTCCCGAGCTCCTTCCCATTCCCTGCAACGAACAGTCAATATATTCAAATCCCAACTCGGCCGCCTTCAGACTGTTACTTATCGCCAATCCCAGATTATCGTGGCCATGAAATCCTAACGCAATGTCTGATCTTTTTCTTACCGCCTCAAATATTTTTTCCAGCTGTTCCGGAGTCATGCATCCCGCCGAATCCACTATATAAGCAATATCTGCTCCATACGACTCCGATTTTACAACCTGCTCTGCAAAAAAATCACAGGGTACCGCATATGACTTCATGTAATTAGTAGCAATGATGACCCCCATTTCTTTTGCACGTTTGATATATTCCTCTGAGGAATCAACCTCTGTGACATTTGTGCCTATCCGCAGAAACCCTGCTCCCAGACCGCATGCGATATCAATATCCTCAAGCCTGGCAACCCCCGGAATACAGAACATCCCGTATTTTGCTCTTTTCAGTGTTTTTTTTGCTGTGGCAAGATATTCCCCATCCGTATGGAGCGCTACGCCATTTTGGGGGGAACTGGCATTGAGTCCCATTCCATGTCCGATCTCAATAAAAGCAATCCCCAGGTCTTCCAGATTTTCTGTAATCTGTCTTTGTTGCACACAGGAAAACTGGAAATTAATGGCATAACTTCCATCCCGCATGGTCACATCCATGATATTGATTTTCCCCACTCTCTGATTATCCTCCCTTCGTAAAGAACCTCGGATTGCTTTTCAGCGTCTCCGTAATCAGATCCAGATACACTCTACAACGCACTATCTGCATGGCACCTTTTCCTAAATCCGCCACATTACATACCTTCTTTTCTCTACAGAGCAGGTCCAGCTTCTGAGGTGCATAGGCATCTTCTGGCTTATCCAGATCAACTACAAAATGTACAAAATAATCCCTCTTTCTATTTCCCAGATAATCCCTAAGCTCACCATTGAACGCTTTATTATATCTGTACGGAACATTGTTATACTTTTCTGCATAGTGGAAAAAAGTTGACCCGCAATCCACATTCATGCATAATATCTTCCCGTCTTTTTTTAGTAGTCTTTCCCAGAAAGACCCCTTTCCAAAGGATTCGTTAACAGGATTATCTGTATAATAATCCTTAAGTGCTCCCCATGCTGCCACTGAAAAATTAGGATCCAGGGATCTTTTTACTCCGTCTGATTTCCTAATATACTCCGGAAACATTCCACAGGAAGACTTTGTCAAACGATAATCATAAAATTCCCCATGACAAAAAGAATAGGAAAACGTTGGAACAAGCAAGGTTCCTCCCTCTCCTAAAACCTCCTTGAAAGCATTATAAAATAATCCACATATGTCATCTCCGCTTTTAGCTCCTAAAGGCATTCCAAAAAAACCAAGATTACTGTGAACAAAAACGGAATCCCCTTCAGTCAGACCAAGTCTATGAAAGGCATTTATTATATCTTCATATTTATAATCTACTCTCATATCTTTTTCACCATACCAGATATTATTTCGACCAATCCATTCAATGTCGCAAATTTCCTGTCTTCAAACTGGTTATTCTCAAAACATATATCAAAATTCTCTTCTATATCCGCTATAAGTCCGATAAATGTAAAGGAGTCAATGAAACCGGCATCAAGATAATTTTCTTCCTGTTTCATTTCCAATAAGTTGCCGTCCACATTCCCATTTTCAATAAACCATTTCTTTACCCAGTCCCGTATCTCTTCCATCATTTTTCCTCCAGAATTACTCTTGCCGGCGATCCATCCGCGCCCTTCAATTTCAATGGCAGTGCAACAATCTTGTATTGTTTATTAAAGTCTATCCTGCTGGTATTGATTAAATACTCAACAATTATTACTCCCTTATTTAAAAGCAACTTATGATTGGGGGAATCCTCTTTCCCCTGCTGATGTATTGCTGCCCCGTCATCTGGAGAAGGGGTGTCAAGTGCAATCAGTTTCATCCCGTTTTCTATAAGATATCTGATGGCGTCCTTTTCAAAATAAGGAAAATGGTCATAATACTTACTGGTCTTCCAGTTTTCACACCATCCAAAAACGAACAGCATCCGCTCTGTAACACTGATTTTTTCCAGATCTCTCCCTGTCACGGTATCATGGGCACATTTATCTGTAAAATCAACACAGGTCACAGGACCAATACATTTTTCCAGATCAAGTTCATCAATGGATTCAGCGTTATCAAAAAAATGCAACGGCGCATCCATATGGGTGGCCGAATGACTTCCCAGAACAATTGATGAAGTGTTTCTTCCCTCCCTGTCAATTATCCCCATTCTTTCAACAGCCACTTTCTGGTGCCAGGGCGTTCCACAAGTCATACATTCATTATCAATACTGATTGACAAATCTATAAGCTTCATTCATACCCTCCTATTTCAGCGATATTATTTTCACAATATTTCCAGTTTCATCAGAAACAAAAAATATTTTCAAGTTTTTCCCACTAATTTTCATATCAGCTATATCAGACACTTGATATCCTTTTGAAAACATGTTGTTCCAGTCTTTTTCTGTGCAATCAACCGCAAAACCCCGTATACCCTATCCCTTCTAATCAAGCTTATAATGTTTACCACACATGCTCTCAACTATTTCAATTTTAAGAGGACACACATCCAACACTGGTCTTATCTCAAGCCTTCCATCTCAAAAAGCTTTAAACCGAGCGTCTCATAAAAATCTGTCGCCCTTCTTTTATCATAGGCATGAAAAAGGATTTTATCAGAATATATCTGTATGCGGTATTCCTCCGCTTCCCCAACCATATCATACACCGTAATTTCTATCGGATAGACTCCGTTTCCATTTAACAGAACAATGTCATGGAAATTTTGCTCATATTCCATGTACCTTTTTTGATCCTGAGATTAATCAGATGCATCTCCCGGAAAACCATTTTATATTTCTTAAAGTCCTGCAGGCAATCTTCAACTTCGCTTACATTACAAGTAAACGAAATGTGATCAAATTTTAATATCATTTTCCAACTGTCTCCGTAGTTCTGCCTTGTCTGTTTTACCATTCAGATTTTTGGGGATTCTGTCAATGAATATATACTTATCCACCATACAGGTCCGTCCCAGACGCTCTATAACAAAATCGTTCAAAACATGCTCTATTTCAGCTTTTTCTTCCACCGGAACATACCAGCATACTATTTTTTCTTCATTTTTTTCTAAATAAGAAGACACCGCACATTCCCTGATCAATCCTGTTTCTAATAAGGTCTCTTCAATCTGTTTAGGGCTGATATTCATGCCTCCCTTAATAATCAGATCTTTCTTTCGTCCATTTATATGGAGTTTTCCATTGTCCAGATATCCCAGATCTCCAGTACAATACCTGCCCCCTTCAAAATAAGCATCGGTGGTTTCATTGTTATATCCCAGATACATCCATGGAACAAATACTTTGATTTCAGAATCCTCTCCAAACACAATGTCAACTCCCGGAAATAATGTTCCAACAGACTCCTCATCTGTATCTGTAATAAGCTGGCTTGATAGAAAAAGTGTTTCAGACAAACCATAACTCGGAAGCAGCTTTACTGAGTACCGCTCTTCAAATTGTCTTTTTAATTTTGGAAAGAGTGGTGCTGTTCCTATACAAAACAAAGGCTTCTTCTCTTCAAAATATTTCTTTATTTCTCCTCTCCGGTCAATGGTAAGAAGAACATTCAACATTGTTGGTGATAACCAGAAGGTATTTACTTGATATTTCTCTACATTTTTCCAGAAAGAAATTGCTGACATGACATCAAATCTTGGAAAAATAACAATCCTGCTCTCCATGATAAATGGCATTATAATTGTGTTCAAAATTCCCGCCATATATGTCATAGGCATGGTATGACATACAACTGACCTCTTTGAAAATCCCACAGTCTCTCCAAATATGATTGCAGAACGAAATAAATTGCCAAGGGAATGTCTCACACCTTTCGCACGGCCTGTACTGCCAGATGTATACGTTGTCATAAAGACTTTATCCAAATCAATTCTCCCAATCCTCTCAACAACCTCTTTCCCCTTAATCTCCATTCTGGATATCTTTTTTAAAAAATCCTCATTATTTATGGCATAAATTCCTTCATGATTTGACAAGATATCCTCTATTTCCATTTTCGATTTCTGGGGATCAACCGGAACAATCATTATATTAGATAGCATACAGGCAAAATAGAATTCAAACAACGCCATCCCATTCTCTAATATCACAGCAACCTCATGTATTCTTTTCTTCTCCAGGAAGGTTGCAATTTGAAATGCCCTGTTCATGATATCTTCGTAGGTATACCAGATTCCATCCTGTGTCGACACGACAAATTTTTCCTTAGAATACAGCCCTCTTATTTTATTAATGATTATTTCACTTTTAATCACTTCCATTCGTTTACCCGTTTCTTTCTATGAGATTGTTTTCAATTAATTTTTCTACAATAGGGATAAGTGTTTTTACTGGTTGGTGAATGATGTTGCTGATTCCAATTAAATCATTTTTTCCATCCGCATACGCAATAAAGTCTGTCATAGCTTTCACGCTGTTATAGCTCCCTTTCTGGCTGATTGTTGGATAAAGTCCTCTTTTTCCAAGTTGTGGTTCGCAGAACACTTTTGTCCGATAGCATCTGTTATTCTCCAGCGCAAAAATCACCTGTGTCATCACATCATAGCTTCCCTGGAACCCTTCTGAAGTGATTAGTGTCATGTCGTCCGCCGAAGTATGGTATTCCGGGTATTCCCCAAATTTAGATCTGCAATAGCAGACAACGGGAAGGTCCACTCCAGGCGCATTATACTGACGTTCGTCAGAACCTCTTTCCAGAAAAGAATAAGTGGAAAACTTACCTTGATACGACAAGACATTTTTCAATACCCGGTCAGCAAGTGTATTCCCATGCCGGGACTCCACTATGGAGTAATCTCTCTCATCCCCCACACATGAAAGGTTAAACCCGGCTATCATATGTTTTTTTAAATAAGCAAGGTTTCTACTCAGATATGTAATTGAGCCAATTGTTTCCGGGATAAATATAAAACGGTATGTATATCTTCTCTCTTTCATAGAATATACAAAACGGATGAGTTCTGCAGAAAGTGCAGGACCAGAACATTCATTATTTGCCATAGAAGGATGACATATATATGTTGAGAAAAAAATCTCCTCATTACCTTCTCCTGGGATTACTACCTCTCCATAAGTGAGGTTTCCGTCAATCAGTTCACTGTCAATATGCATGTGGTATTTACCTAATGGCAGGGAATTTTTCTGGTTTTCACTCATGCAGAACCCATACCTCTCTTTATAGTACGATGTCACATACGGAATTACATCCGGCTGGCTGGGCTGTGTAAAAATATGCTCCTTCATCTCGTCCAGATCCACCCATGAGTCAACAGGAACCGAGTACCCCATTACATGAAGATTATTTTTTTTAAAATCAATGATTCTATTTTCCTGCTCATCTTCAATATATGCCTCACGTATAACCCATTCTTTTGGGATCGTCCAGTCAAACACCTCTGTTCCTGAAGGCACATTAGTGATTTCAAATTTAATGCCTCCCCCATTACCATTATTGTTCCCAATGTAATCGGCTAAAATAGACAGGGTTTCCCTCACGCCCTCTCCGGTAATACTGCGGCATATGGGATAAATACGTTTTGCTATATTATATATATTTTGTCCTATATTATTATCCATTTTTCTATCTCCCTTTTCCCATAGGCTAAACATATATTACCAGTTTTGAACTTGATTACTGTTTAAAGTCCTACTTCTTTTTGTAATAATCCATGACCTTTTTTATTGCTGCTATTACTTTTTCCACATCCTCATCCGTCATGCCATAATATAATGGTATTGTAATAAGACGCTCATATAGATATTCAGCATTTGGGCACACGCCTTTTTTATATCCCATCTTCTGATAATGGGGAAAATAATAGACTGGAATATAATGTACATTACATCCGACATTCTCAGCTGTTAATGCATCAAAAATTTCTTTCCTGCCTGCTTTCAAGCATTCCAGCTTTAACTGCAACAAGTATAAATGCCGGACTGTGTCAGACTGTGGGATCTCCTTCTGCACTACAACCTCCTGCATTTTTTCAAACACTTTGTTATATTTCTCAACAATCTCCTTCCGGCGTTTTGCAAACATATCCAGTTTATCAAGCTGGCTACCAAGAAGTGCTGCCTGGATATCCGTTATACGATAATTCAGTCCAAGGCTTATCTGTTCATAATACCAACTACCCTCTGCTTTTTTCTCCATCCATTTCGGGTTCCTGGTAATTCCATGTGTGCGGAATAACTGCAGTTTCTTATAAAGCATCTCACTGTTTGTCATAATTGCCCCGCCTTCCCCCGCTGTTACTGTTTTTACCGGGTGAAAACTGAAAGTCGTCATATCCGCAAGACTTCCCACTGGTATGCCATTATATTTTGTACCAATAGAATGGGCCCCGTCTTCTATCAGAACCAGGTGATGTCTTTCGCAAATATTTCTTATGGCATCCATTTCAGCAGCCTGTCCGGTAAAATCCACCGCCACAACCGCGCGGGTTCTATCCGTGATTCTTTCCTCAATGCTCTTGGGACTGATATTATAAGTATCCCTGTCTATGTCAGCAAAAACCGGTTTTGCCCCGCAATATAGAGCACAGTTTGCAGAGGCAGCAAATGTTAGAGGAGTGGTGATGATCTCATCCCCCTCATGAAGCTCTGCCGCATGGCAGGCTGCATGAAGGGCCGCTGTGCCATTGCTTACCAAGACTGCATATCTGGCTCCCGTAATGTCACAAAGTTTTTTTTCCGTTTCTCTCACCTTGGGGCCGCATGTCAGAAAATCACTTTTCAAGGCTTCTGTCACTGCGCAGATGTCAGCTTTATCAATATATTGATGCCCATACCCTATTTTCTTTTCAAATACAGGTGTTCCCCCATAAAGAGCCAGTTTTTCCATAAAAATTAGTCTCCTCCTGTTTTCCTGGCCAGATACCACTGCTCAGTATTTATCCAGATCTGTTTTTAAAAGCCTCTTGATATCCCCAGTACTTAACCATTGAGAATTCGTCCCAGAGCTGTATTCAAACTCTGGCTCTACTGGCTTTCCTCCTGGTAGGACGTCCTTGCTTCCCCACCAGTTATAATGGGGATATACAATAAAATGTTTTTCATATTCATAGGTATGGAGGGAGTCCTCCCTTGTCACCATGATCTCATGGAGCTTTTCCCCCTCCCGGATCCCGACTTCTGGCATTTCGCACCCCGGCAGCATAGCCTGGGCCAGATCCGTAATCTTAAAGGAGGGAATCTTTGAAATAAAGGTTTCTCCTCCATGGGCCTCTTCCAATGCCTTGACCACCAGCTGGACGCCCTCTTCCAGACTAATCCAGAACCTTGTCATCCGGTAGTCCGTAATGGGAAGTTCCTTCCCTCCCTTATCAATAATGCTCTGAAAAAACGGAATTACAGACCCCCTGCTTCCAGCCACATTCCCATAACGTACCACGGCAAATCTTGTGCCATCCGTCCCAGAGTAGGCATTAGCCGCAGCAAACAGCTTATCCGATACCAGTTTTGTCCCACCATACAGATTAATTGGGTTTACCGCTTTATCTGTAGATAACGCTATGACCTTCTTTACACCCGCCTCCAGGGATGCGGTTATAACGTTCATAGCGCCATTGATATTTGTCTTAATGGCCTCATTGGGATTATATTCGCAGGCTGGAACCTGTTTTAAGGCCGCTGCATGGATCACGTAATCCACACCTTTCATGGCCATTTTCAGCCGCGCCTCATCACGGACATCCCCAATAAAAAAACGGAGGAATTCTCCGTGTTTTTTATACTCATTATTCATGATAAACTGTTTGTACTCATCCCTGGAATAGATAATGATTTTCCTTGGCTCATAATATTTTAAAACATAATCCACAAAATGATGACCAAAGGAACCCGTCCCACCTGTTATTAATATTGTTTTATTGTTTAACATATATTTATCACAAAATTAGAACACTAAATTTTGCTTTTCCTCCTTACTTTTATTTTCCATAAAATCTTCTATACAAGAAATCACCCTATCCTGTTCCTGCGGTTCCAGATATGGATGTAACGGAAGGGCTAAGACTCTTTGGCATACATTTTCTGACACTGTCAACTTTACCTTCACACAGTTCATCCCTTGAAAAGCCCTCTGTTGATGCATCGTTTTGGGATAATAAATCATAGAAGGAATTTCATGTTCTTTCAGATAAACCTGTAATCCATTTCTCTCTTTTTCATCTTTCAATAAAATGGAATATTGCGCCCAGCTTGAATAGTAGCCTTTTTTTATTATAGGGAGCTTTACAAGGCCTTCCAGATTCTGCGTGTATCTGGCTGCCACTTTGTTAACATTCTCCAATTCATAATCACAAAACGCCTTTAATTTAACTTGTAGGATAGCTGCCTGTAATGTATCCAGTCGCGAATTCATACCAACACGAACATTATCATATTTATCCAATCCTTTTCCATGAATCCGATAGGATTTTAATAATCCAGCCCATTCTTCATTATTGGTAAACACTGCTCCGCCATCTCCATAGCACCCCAGGGGTTTTGCCGGAAAAAAGGATGTTGTAGAAATATCTCCCAAACTACATGCCTTACATCCATCCATTTGACCTCCAAAGCCTTGTGCGCCATCCTCTAACAAAAGCAGACCATATTTCTCTGCAACCTTACGAATACCGGAATAATCTGCTGGTTGTCCAAAAAGATCTACTGCGATAATTGCTTTTGGAATTAATTTCCCTTCTTTCTTTACTATCTGGATTGCTTCATCTAAAGATGCCGGCGACATATTAAAAGTATCCTCGTCTATATCTACAAAAACAGGTATAGCACCTTCAAACGCCACTACTTCTCCAGATGCAAAAAAAGTGAAATCTGGAACAAAAACAGCGTCTCCTGGACCAATATTCCAGGTCATTAGGGCTAAAGAAAGTGCATCTGTACCATTTCCACAAGTAATACAATATTTAACTCCTACATATTCTGCAAGCCGTTCCTCCAGATCACTTACCTGTTGCCCAGAAATAAAATTTCCTGTATTTATTACTTTTGTAACCACAGTATCAATATCTGGTTTCAACTTCTGATACTGTTTTTGTAAATCTCGAAACTGCATCTATTTTCCCCTCTGGTTATTATTTTCTATTATTTCTTTTACTGCCTTCTGACCATTCTCTTTAGCTCCAGATTTCCACATTTCCTCCACAACGTCGAATTCTGTGTTTTCCTTCTCATTTATTAAATCTTCTAATTCTTGTATCGTAGAAAACTTTTGCGCACATCCGCTTTCCATTAAAGGCGCACATATTTCCACCATAAATTCTTTTATTCCTTCAAAATTATAAATATATCTGCAAACATCAAAGCAAACTGCCTCATACAATACAGTTGACATTACACTGATGTGATGTTTTGCCAGAGAAAACAGCCGATATATATTCATATTTGGCTCTATAATCTCTATGTCTTCACAATCAGCTAAAAGAAGATACTTATCTTTCCAGACAGATGCCTCTCCTGGATGAAATTTAAAATATATCTTATACCCTTCATTCCTATGTTTTTTACAAAAATTTACAGCAAGTTTTTCCAGTTCTCGTCCATCAGAAGAAAATTTCCCCGAATAAAAAACAATTCCTTTTTCATATGCCATTTCATTATATTTAGTTCTCATACTTTCTAAAAATGGATTACCAATAGATATTATCTTAGTTCCTATTGGCAATCGTATCTGTTTATTCCAGAAGTCCCCATATGTAAACAAGTAATCTGGTAATTCTTTTCCCATATTACTGGTATCAAAATAATTATACGCCAAGTGATTGCATACATGGCCATGCTGAAGCTCTATAACTGGAACAGAAAATTCTTTTGCAATTTTATACAGTGGATAAAGAGTTTCACTATAGTGACACTGTAAAATTATAACGTCTGGCCTGGTCCTCCTTAAAATTTTTCTATAATATTTTTCATAGATTTTATGGATATCACAATTATATTGAATCTCCTGGATAACAGCATCCGCAGAAATATTTTTGTCGTATTTTTTATTTATATCATCACATAAACTATGAAGAAATTCATCTTCTTCTGGATCTATTTTATTTTGAGGTTTCAATAAAGATTGTATTTTCATCTTTAATTTATATGGCAAAAGTAGATCTACTCCTATTCCAGGTTTTTGAGGATTTCTTTTATTTCCCTTAATATAATAGCATCTTTCCACCTGGTATTTATCTTCGTATTCAAAATATTCAAAATACACATCTTTTATTTCACCATCTACATTTCTGTATGCCCCCTCCAGGCCTTGATCAAAATATAAAATATCACACTTTTTTAAGTGAAAATAATTCCAAACATCTTTTAAATACCCTTTACATAGCGGAAAATACCTCCCTTTTTTTCTCTTCGTTTCGCTTATTGTTATTTCTGGTAATTTATATATATCCTCTAATCCTGTAATTACCATCCGGATTTTAATTCGCATTCCCTGCCAATAAGGGAATCCACAATAATTTCTTTCAAATAAAGCTCTCTCCTTCTCAAAATGCAAAAAATCCTGTGTTAATCCATCCATAACAGGTGCTACCTCTCCCTTAAAATCTTTCTACTTTCTATTCTATAAATCATATCACATCCCTCTATAGTTCCTAAGCGATGCGCTATAATAAGAAGAGTTTTTTTCCCATGAAGATTATTAATGGCCTCCATAACAGCAACTTCCGTTTCATTATCAAGCGCTGAAGTTGCCTCATCAAAAATCAATAATTCTGGATCTGTATACAAAGCTCTGGCAATACCTATGCGTTGTCGTTGTCCACCCGATAGACGAATTCCCCTTTCCCCTATTTTCGTATCCAGACTTTCTGGAAGTCCCTTTACGAAATCTTCCAGCTGTGCTTCTTTCAATGCCTTCCAGACATATTCTTCATTAACCTTTTCCTTCGGTATACCAAATGCAACATTAGCCTCAATAGTATCATCCAACATAAAAATCATCTGCGGAATATAACTGATATGGGATAGCCAGTTAGAATAATCTTTGGAAATATCAACACCATCTGAAAGAACCTGCCCTTTTTGCGGATGCAACAGCCCCAGGAGAATGTCTACAGCTGTAGTCTTTCCTGCACCGGAAGTTCCAACAATACCTATCGATTTTCCGATTGGGATTTCCATATCAGCATCCATCAAAACAGGTGTTTTCGTATTAGGATAAGTATAAGTAATGTTTTTTAATTCTGCCTTTTCATATAATGTTATCTGTAATACATCATCTGCACATTTCTTCTTCGGACAAAATGATTCCTCTGTCGCATTTAATGTTTCTATTAGTTTATCTAATGCCGGTTCTTGATACGATATCGTATTCAATGCGGTACTCATCCTGTTTACACTTGGCATAAGACGCACCGCTGCAAATGCAAATGCAGTCAACTGCGGCAACATCGCATCTATTTCCCTTCCACTGTATAATAAGATGGCGACCACTCCCAATATGACACTCATGCTGACTGCTTCTATTGAAAGTCTGGGAACATTACCTAATACATTATTTACCTTTTCTGACTCAATCGCCCGTTTCCCGTATTTAGAAAACTGATTTAAGAAATACCACTCTTTCGATTCAACCTTTATTTCCTTTATCCCGTTTATGGATTGCAAAAGCCATTTATATACTTCGGCAGAATTTTTCTGATTCTTTAACCCGGCTTTTTTCAATACCGGCCGTATAATACCTTCAATCATTAACAGGCCAATTCCTAATATTCCAGCACACAAAAAAGCCATTAAGGGGTCTGTGATAATAATTGTTGCAATTAAAGCAATACTTACAAAACCTTCTGTAAAAAAACCGAGTACAGAATTAATCAAAGAAAATGCAAAGCTTGTATCATTCCCAACAATTCTTATAATCTCTCCGCTTTCCGCATATAAAAAATATTCATATGGTCTTCTTAGGTATCTTTCCATTAATTGTTCTTGTATTGCCAACCGGTTATTGCAGATAAAGCGATATTGTACATAATACTCCAAGAACAAATAAATATTTTTGAATATATAGATAAAAATCAGCATTACAATTATTAAGATCATAAATGTCTTTGTTGAATGTATATCAAATATATTACAAACATATTTTACTGTTTCATTTTTTTCGATTAAATCAGGTGTCGTCACAGCCGAAACAAGAGGCAGAAGCAGTCCAACACCTAATGTTTCTAAAAAGGCCCCAAATATCATCATGATAGTAATAAAAAATATACGGGTCTTCTGTTTTTTATTTAAGATTATCCGGATTTTGTTAATTATTCGAAACATTTAAAGCCCTCTCATTTATATAAATATGCAGATGACTTCGATAGTCACAATAAGATGACTCTATGCGTACTTTAACCCTCATTTGCATTTCTTTTGCTAAATCCTGTGTAATATTTTTCATGCTAATTAAATCATGCCAATAACTCCCATCAGAAAAAATAAGCCGGTCTGTATTTAGATTTTGCATATAATCTACCTCCGAAATACCATAAAAATTATGGTAAAATCTATACGCATTTGCAATATCTGGTATATCAAGATGTCCAATATATAAAGATCCATTTTCTTTAGCTGCCAAAAGTGAGTTTTTCAAAAAAAGCTCTATATCTTTAGGCTTGCAATATTGAACTACCCCAAATGAAAACATCTTTGTGATATCTGGTTGCATATTCTTGTAAGGCTCTAAAAAAGATTGTTGCCAATACTGCACTTTTTTATTTTTTTGCTTAGCAATCTCAATCTTACTTTCTGCAAAATCGAATCCATAGCCTCCCCTGCAAAATTTAAGAAGCCCCGTATCTACAGACCCCTCTCCTGCACCAATATCAAGAAAAACATCCTGTTCTTCCAATTCTATTAAATCTGCAATTATTTTTACATAACCTTCTATCGCTACAGAAGATATGTCTCCATGCACTTGCCTCTCTTTTTCGTTCCACGCTTTCTGGATCATTTCATAGTTTTCAGCCTTCATTGCTTGCTGCGAAAATTTGAAAATTTTCACCCCAAGGCGGCTTCTTATTCTATTAATCAGACTCCATAAATGGTATGTTACACTGCGATTTATTCTTTTTACCATCATCTTTTCATCTTCCTTTCCTGTTACATTCATTTATTCAAAATTTCTTTTATTGCCTGCACCCTTTTAATTCTTCTGCTTTCTTTCTGAACATAAAAATATGGCTCCATAAATGAGTTAAAACGACTGTTATAGTCTGCTACTCCTGGTATCATACTACCTTCAAAATCATATATTTTTCCTAAATTTATCGCATCTAATATTCCCTTCCAGTCTAACAATGCCCTCGCTCCCTTCTTTACTGGGTCGAATGCAACAAATAGAGTATAATTTCTATCAAAATCTAAAACACTATAAAGTGCTGCGCTTATTCTGTTCATTTCATCATAGGCAAAATCAATTTTCAATGCGCTATGTTCCTGCAATGATCTTGACAAATTCATATATCGCTCTTTTGTAAAAGAAATCGGAACATCCTTCTGTCTATAATACCACTCAAAGAAGTCGTAAAACTTTTCCCAATCTGTCTCTGTTTTTATAGAATATTTTTCTTTCGCTTTTAGGATTTCTTTTCTTCTATATTTCTGTAAATTATTCCATAAAATTTTTTCATCTACATTTTGAGGGTATATTACATGGGAATAATAAGTCTGCTGTTTAAATCCATTTCTGTAAAAAGCCATCCAGTTTTTATTTTGAGGTTGAAATGGAATGTTAAAGATATCGTAGTAAGGCAATAATTTTATTATTTCTTCACAGATCTCTTCCTCAAAAGAGTTTTTTTTATAATAGGATGTTCTATTTTCATAATCAAACCAAATACCTATTCTGGGAGTCATCCATGGATTCCCTATATGCCAAAATATTTTTCTCTTGGTATATTCAAAGGGGAAAGCAGCTACAATCTTATCATTTTTTTTAATTAAAATCACTTTCCAATCATCTGTATCATCACATACCGCATCAAAGTACCAATCTTTCATAAAAATACTGATATCCTGTTTTTGTGTACAAATAGCTCTCCATTCTTGTTTGCTATTTTCAAAATCATATTCTGGCATATCCATATCCTCTCCATATACAGTAAAAGCACCTTCTTAAATGTTTTTTTCTAACATCAGTTTCTCTAATATTTTCTTATATAGTTTCCTCTGATAACCTGTAGAAGAAAGACTCACTGATGTATTATGCCAAAGCAGAACTACTTCTCCATAAAATTCTTTGATTAAGTCTAGCATTTTACTAGCTTTATCATAAGCTTCTTCTTCTGATAAATACATATATTGTTTTGAATGAAGAGTACACTCCATTATGGATAGTGGATGTAGCATTAAGGATGTTAATTGTTTTGTAAAAGGGTTAATCCACCTCACTGCTCTACAGGTTCCCAGTCTAAATCCCAGGACATCTGCATATCCCATAGTGAAATCATCTGTAACTCCGGCTGCAATTAAATATTCCATATCTTCCGGGTTTCGGCTATAAAGATAATGATTCCTATTCCATTTAATTTCTTCTTTAAAAATTTTCTCTAATTTTCTCTTTTCTTTATCCGTCTTTTCTGGCCTTTGTCCTGATGAAAAACTAAGATGTAATCCAATTATTGCTCCATCCTTTTTTAAGAAACGCAATAATTTTTTAACCCTAAAAGTCCTTTTATAATAGCGATTGTCAAGTTCAGATTTCCCACCAGCCTTTATAAAATAAACTTTTGTACATTTATCACTCCCCCAAAGTCTTTCAACACTGTTATCCATCTCTATCAGCCATGGAAAGGTATATATATCATCATATTTTTCATACCTACACAAAAGCTTTAAACTTTCAAATACATTTTTTTCGCGATAAACAACTCTTTTAATTAATGTCCTAAGTGCATGATATAAACTATCTATCTGCCATATTTGATCCACATCATGTGTCAAATAAATATGTTTATATCCTAAAGCAGAATCTTCCACAGTCATTCCGGCTTCCCGTAACCATTTCCTCAATAGTTTCCCATACTCGTCTACTATCGGGCGCATTAAAAATCCCGCTCTGTATGGTAAAGACCTTCTGCCAATGATCCTTCCATACTTATCACGGTTTTTTTTATCTATACATTCTTCATACCGTGTAATCAAAAAAAAGGTACTTGCTATGATATCTGCTTCCACAATAATCTGAGAACCTACCTTTAGTATCTTTTCATTTCCAAATAATAATGGTACTCCCTCTAATTCTTTTAACGGTATTTGTGGCATACTGTCTGCTGTCATATAAATATTTTTGTCAAAGAAATTTGATGGAATAATAACAATCGGAGCCTTTGATTCATTCGCATATGCGACGTTTTTTGCTAAATGGCTATTCTGTTCACCCAGTAAGAATCCTATAATATATTGTACAAAATCCTCCATCTCTATTTCCTCTACCTTCAGATCGCTAAACCTTCCTTGCTGGCTCCCTCTATATATTTCATTAGATACTTATATACCATAAAAAGCTTCATTTCTTCTCTCTGCCAATTATATTTTTCTCTTACAGCCTTTTTCCCATTCTCTCCCATTTGAATCGCAATCTCTGGATAATCCATGATATACTGTACTGCTTTAACTGCCTCTTCCATATCATTATATGGAACAGCAATACCGCACTTGTTTTCTTCAACAATCTGTTTCCAAATTGGAAAGCCGGAACATACAACTGGTAGCCCTGCCTCCATGTATTCAAATAATTTAATTGGCCAGCTATAAAATATGTTAGGGGTGTTCTTCAATATACATAGACCAATATCACTTTTTTTATAAAGCTGATTTACTTCTTCACGATCCAAATATCCCAAACACTCTACTTTCTCCCACGAATCTATATTTTCTAATTCTCTTTTGTAAGAATCACTTAATGAGCCAGCTAATAACAGTTTTCCATTTATCCTCCCCATCATTCTTACATACATAGAGATATTTCTTTCTTCTGCCATTCCTCCGCAATAGCAAAGCGTTGCTTCTTTCAAAAATTTCTCTGAGATATTTTTATCAGCTTTTTTTTCTTCTCTCCCCCAGTTATATTTTTCTTGGACAAGCTTTCTTCCATTCTTTCCCATTTCCTCGGCCCATTTAGGACTGCTGAAAATTCTGTTAATCGCATCTGCAATTTCTTCTGGTTTACTTGGATTCACGCAAATTCCACATCCATTTTTCTCCACAATTTCTTTCCATAAGGGGAAATCAGAAGCTATAACCGGCAGTCCGGCTTCCATATATTCAAAAAGCTTATTAGGTGAATCCTCAACTACATTCCCTACTGGAAGATTCAAGACCAAACCGACCATACTTTTCTGTAGTATTTTCTTAATATCTTTCCTGTCCACATAGCCGGGTTCACACACCTTTTCCCAGCTATTATATTTCATTAATTTGTCTCTTAATTCTTTTGACAAACTACCAGTAAGATACAAATTTCCGTTAACCTGTTGCATGGCTTCAATCATATTGAATATTCCATTTGTATCCGATATTTCTCCTGTATAACATACAATTTTTTCTCTTTCCTCAAATGGCTTGGCAACACTCTCGTTATTATGAATAATCGGAAAATTCGCAATGCAGCTTACGTTAGTAGTCAGTTTCTTACATCTTTTTTCTATATAGGGAGTTGCTGTAATTATATAATCAGCTTTTTTTATACCATAATCTTCATGTATTTCGAGAAGCTTTATTATATATCTTCCTAAAAAACTTCCATATTTATTATATATTCGTGGTTGAACCTGACGAGGAGCATCCTCATGCATATCATATATTACATACTTTCCCTGTCTCTTCATATACAAAAGTACTGATAATAAAGAGTCCTCATGAAAATGATATATATCTGCACTTAACGAAATTAAAATTTTTTTTAATTCTTTTATATAAAAGAAAAAAGACTTTTTTATATTTTTATAAGGCAGGCAAATTGTAGTAATTTGCACATTATTATATTTACCATTTAATACTTTTCCATTTCTATTCGATGTTACATAAAATACCTGATGACCGCATTTCGCTAAAGAACAACACTCTTTCTGAAAAATCCGTATATCATCAGGTCTATGTCCATATGCAACATGTACAATTTTCATTTACTACCCCTCTTTTAATCTTTGTAAAAATCATTCTCTGATTTTCTATATGATTTTTTCATATGCTTTAATTAAAATTTTCTTTTCATTTTCCCAACATAATTCTTTTTTAGCGGATATCAGATTTTTTTTAAATAAATCATATTGTGTTTTATTATTTTTCATAATATCAACACATTTAACTATTCCATTTATATCACTTGGGGCGTTTAAAAATCCAATGTTATATGCTGCAATAATCTTCCTCATTTCCGGTAAATCGGATGCAATAACAGGAGTAAGTGCTTGAATACTCTCAAATAGTTTATTAGGCAAAGCATAATAATAACTTTTTGAAGTAGGAGCTATTAAAACCATACTCACATCTATAGCCCCCACATATTTCCATAAATCTTTTATTGGTACAGCATTCTGAAAAAGAACTCTGTCCAGTATCTTAAGACTTTTTGCTTTATTTAATAGTTGCCCTTTATAAGATTTACTGTCACAGTTTCCTAAAATAATAATCCCCACATCTTTTATGTTCGACGCTACATCAAGTAAGGTTTCAATTCCCCTTTCCTCACCTACAACACCGTGATACATTAAAAGTATCTTTACTGTCCCGTTTAATTTTTTTAACAGATCCTGTCGTTTCTTTTTACATACCTCAGCATCAATCTGCCAGGTTTCTGGGATATTACGTACTACAATTGGACGTTTATTCAATTTATGAATTCTTTGAACCTCATTGGCAATACTGTCATTTACCACAATGCAAAACTCACATCTTTTGATGAGAAAATGTTCCAAATAAGTAATTGCCAATATCTGAAGTTTATTCCGTTTGATATTTCGTCCTATCTCAAACTCATGTGAATCATATACAAGCTTAGGTCTTTTTTCTTTGGACACAAAAACACTCGAAAGATACCCTATAAATACTCCAAATATATCATGTCCCGATATAATGTCTGGCGAAATCTTCCTGGCTTGCCATGCCCATGTAAATATGGAAATAATCCGGTTTATCGTATTGGGAATATGGTTTCCTAATGGCCTTGTAGATACACGGTAAATATCAAAGCCTTCTATTCGTTCTATAACGCCTGTCTTTTTTCCTTTTGCCAAGACCAGAATATCCGCGCCCAGTTCTTTAATAACGCCTATTTCACGTTTATCCCTGCTTTCATTTTTCCATTCTGATGGCGCTATCTTTAAAATAAGTTTTTGCGCCTGTTTTTCATCCATTTATTTCCAGTCTCCTAATATAACAATTTTCTTTTAACGGCAACAAGAAACTGAATTAATTTTTTACTGTCTGCATAGTCGCTTTCTTTTTTGTTTGGCATATTCATACACCTTTCCCATTCATCAACAGGAATATCCAGCTTCTTTAATATATAATCTCTATCCTCCAGCATTTGTTCCAGTGGGTAGACTGAGGTATCTTCCATTTCTTTTAAGGCCTCTTCACGAGTCATTTCCCCTCCTACAATCAAGCTGGAAAGATGAGCACGCTTTTTATCATATTGGAATTTCCGGGGTAGATAATAAGATTGAAAGAATTTAGTAAATCTTGATTCAAAATGTTTTCCCCCATAATACTGCCAGCCAAATTTTTCATTCAATGTCGCTAGTGCTTCTTTTTTGGAATACGATACATAATTAAGAAGATTAACCCTTGTGACAGTTATTGAAACATAAAAATACTTAAGAATATTAAAATGCGGATATTTATTAAAAATTTTCTTTCCCCGTCCACATTTTTTGTATATACTTTTAATATTTCTAAAGTCTATTGCTGCAGTTTGGCCCCATGAATTTGGCAAAATTCCCTCAGTGGCTAAATTGTATCCATTCAACATGTATTTTATTTTATATTTCTTGGCATACGCATACACTGCTGCCAAAAAAACATGATCCTGGGGAACATCTAAATCTGGAAGTCCAGAAAACATATATGCTCTTTGCAGTTCTTTCATCGCAGGCCAGTCAATTACAATGGTATGCAAATCCATATTCAGTACTTTGCACATTTTCTGTATATTTTCTACTGCTATTTCTGTATTCCACCCGGCATCCACATGTACAGCAAGGACACGAAGTCCCAGCTGTGCCGCCATATATGCCGTATACGCACTGTCCACCCCTCCAGAGATTCCCAAAATACAATCATATTCCTTATTTTTTCCATATTCTTTTATCTCTTGAACCAGTTTTTTCAGTTTTTCATCTGTCTCCCTTCCTTTATAGCCAAACAGTTTTACGTCCTCATCGTATTTATGACAATGATTACATACACCATGTTCATCAAATTCTATTTCCGGATCACTTGTATCCATAATACATCTCGTGCATATCTTATAATTATTTTCAGACATTATAAAATCCTCCTGCAATCAGATCCTGTTCATTTGGCATATTAATCAACACCGCTTTTTTCTTTCCATAATAAACAAACATGCTACCTGCTGCTGCCGCATGTGCATGCCCTTCTTCTAAAATCTGTTTTAAATCTTCTATTTTTGAAGCCCCACCACATGCAATTACTGGAATATTCACCTTTTCCGTTACAGAATTCACAAGGTTTAAGTCATACCCTTGCATCGTTCCATCCTGGTCCATAGAATTAAGCAAAAGTTCTCCAGCTCCTACCCGCTCTGCCAATACAGCAAGCTCCTGTGGTGTATAATCTGTTTTCTGTTTTCCATCATTTATATAGCAACTATAGCCATTCATGAATTTTTTCTTTGCATCTATGGATACAACAACACTCTGGCTTCCTGCATATCCTGCTATTTCCTCAATTAATCCTGGATTTTTTACAAATGAAGTATTTACAATCACCTTTTCATAGCCAATAAAAAAAATTTTTTTCGCCTGTTCCAGGCTGGAAATACCACCGCCATAACTCATTGGCATAAATGCTTCTGAAGCAATATCCTGCAAGAATTCAAAATCCGGCCCCCTGTTTTCTTTAGATGCTTTTATATCCAGCAAACAAATTTCATCCGCTTCTTTTTCATTAAAGATTCTGACTGCATTGATTACATCACCTAAATAATTTGGTGATGTAAATTTAACAGTCTTTACCAGGCCTTGGTCTTGAATTAACAAACAGGGAATAATTCTTGGTCGATTATTCATAATTAACATACTTTCACAAAATTAGATAATAACTGCATTCCATATTTATGACTTTTTTCTGGGTGAAACTGCACTCCATAAATATTCTCATGACTTACTGCAGCCGCAAAAAGATATCCATAATTGCAACTCATCAAAACATTATCCGGATTTTCACAGATCGCATGATAAGAATGCACAAAATAATATCGGGCTGGTGTTATATTATTGTATACTAAAGGATTCTCTTTCTTCTCAACAGTCACATAGTCCCATCCCATATGTGGAACCTTCAATATCTGATTCTCAAATGAAAAGCGTTTATTCACAAAATTAATATATCCTAGTCCTAAAGAAGTGCCTTCCTCACTGGAATTACCAAGCATTTGCATACCCAGACAGATCCCTAATAATGGTTTTTTTTCTTCCAACACATGTTTGTTAATTGCACTTAATAAACCACTATTTTTTAGTAACTCCATGCCAGTATCAAACGCTCCCACTCCGGGAAGTATGATTTTATCTGCTTGTTCAATCTCTTCTGGACTGTACGCCAAGACCGAATCTTTTGCGCCAATCTTATTCAGCATATTTAAAATAGAATATACATTTCCCAGTCCATAATTGACAATCGCTATCATATTTCATACCTGTTTCCCTTTTCATCCACTCTTCCAATCACCTTTGCCGGCACCCCTGCCACCAGTGCATAGTCTGGCACATCCTTTGTCACAACGGCTCCTGCAGCCACCATGGCATATCTCCCCACTGTATGGCCGCATACAATGGTGGCGTTTGCCCCAATACTTGCACCTTCCTTAACCAAAGTCCTTTTATACCCGGCCTTTCCCTTAGGATATCTGGCCCTGGGTGTTAAATCGTTTGTGAATACGCAGGACGGGCCGCAGAATACGCCGTCCTCCAGCTCCACCCCCTCATAGAGGGATACGTTGTTCTGGATTTTACAAGCATCGCCGATGAGCACATTATTGGATACATTTACGTTCTGGCCCAGGGAACATCCCTTTCCGATCCTGGCTCCCCTCTGGATATGACAGAAGTACCAGACCTTTGTCCCTGCGCCGATTTCCACGTCTTCATCGATGTAACTGCTTTCATGTACATAATAATCTGTCATTCTGAAAACTCCCCCGCCATTTCCCCAGAAGAAAAGTCCGTCAAGGGCAGTTTTACCGGAAGTCCCGTTTTCTGGCTCTTGTAAATCGCAAGGACCATCTCCAAGGCGTTCCTTCCTGCCACCGCATCCACATAGGGCTTCCGGTTCTCTTGTATTGCCCGGATCATGTCCGCATACAGGCTGCTGTGCCCGTTTCCATAGACATTGCTAGTCTGTTCCTTAAGTTCCTTGTTCTGCGCATCTTTTTCCGTCTCATCCGCAAACTGCCACACGTCGATATTATTCGTAGATGTTCCTCCCAGCTTTACTGTGCCGTTTTCCCCAAATATATATAAAGTTTCTTCCAGATTCCGGGGATAAACGTTTGTCGTCCCTTCTATAGTAGCAACAACCCCGTTGCTAAATTTTACCACTGCCATTCCCACATCCTCCGCTTCCAGATATCCATGAAACTGCTGGCGGGTCTGGCCGTATACCTCGTTCACTTCATCCCCCATCATCCAACGGAGAAGATCAATCCCGTGGATGCATTGGTTCATTAGTGCTCCCCCGTCAGAAACCCATTTTCCCCGCCACGGGGCCTGGACATAGTAATCTTCGTTCCGGTTCCAACGCACATGGATGGATCCATGAGACAACTTCCCGAATCTTCCAGCCTCCAAGGCCCTCCGCAGCTCCTGGACGGCTACGTTGAACCGATTCTGGTGACAGGCTGCCACCTTCACTCCCTTTCCTTCGGAACGACGGATGATCTCGTCCGCATCCTGGATGCTCATTGCAATAGGCTTTTCGATAATGCAGTTTATCCCATGGTCAATGCAGTATAAGGCGATCTCCGCATGAATACCACTTTCTGTGGCAATGCCAACCAGTTCTATTTCATTTTCTTCCAACATTCTCTTATAGTCCGTATAATACCGGATAGATATGTCATTTCCCAGACCACTATTTTTAAGCAATGCGGTCATTTTTCCTGGCTCGATATCACAGACCGCCACAAATTCAAGCTGATTTCTGATTACGGCTTTAACGTGGTTCACCGCTATACGGCCACAGCCGATAAGAGCATACTTCATTGTTGTTTTTCCTTTCCAGTTTCAGGTTTTCTTTTGGCTCACTGCTTCTTTTTCAAACCTGGGAATGAGCCCTTATGGTGGTTCTCATATAAACCAGCCTCTCCTATAATGTCTCTATGTTTTCCCTACAGGCAATGTTCTTCATCACATTCTTCGTGTCAAACACCGCCTTCGCATGACGCTGGATCAACTCATAGTCCACATTGGTGTGGGCTGCTGTTATCACTACAAGATCATAGCCCTCTATCACACTTCCTGTCAGCTCTGGAATCCCTTTATAGAGCACGCCGTTCCTCTTATACTGTGGAATCCAGGGATCATAATATTCAACCTCCGACTGGACCTTGACAAACCCGTCAATCACAGCGAGAGCCGGACTCTCCCGGTAATCATCGATATCCTGTTTATATGCAACACCCACCACCAGCACCTTCGCGCCATTTAGAGCCTTTTGGAAACGATTCAGTATTTTCCCCGCCCGCTCTACACAGTATTCCGGCATCCGGTCATTGATCATCATGGAGCTCTCAATCATCGAGGTATGGAACCCGTATTCCCTGGCTTTCCAGGAGAGATAATAGGGATCCAGGGGAATACAGTGTCCCCCAAGACCCGGTCCAGGGTAAAAAGCCTGGAAACCATAAGGTTTGGATTTTGCCGCCTCGATAACCTCCCAGATGCTGATTCCCATGCGGTTGCAGAGAATGGCTAATTCATTTACCAGGCCGATATTGATATTCCGGTAGGTATTTTCCAGGATTTTTTCCATCTCCGCTATGGCTGGAGAGGATACCTCAAACACATCACCCTCCAGTACGGAGCGGTACATAGCGGCTATAACCTCTGTAGCGTCTTTTCCAATACCCCCTACCACTTTGGGCGTGTTCTTTGTCTTGTAGATCAGATTCCCAGGATCCACGCGCTCCGGGGAAAACCCCAGATAAAAGTCTTCCCCACAGATAAGACCAGAGCCTTCTTCCAGTATAGTTTTTACCAGTTCCTCTGTGGTTCCTGGATATGTTGTGGACTCCAGCACAACAATGGTTTCTTTTGTGAGATATTTCGCGATCTGCTCTGTGGAAGATTTCACATAGCTGATATCTGGCTGCTGGTGCCTGTCCAAGGGGGTGGGGACACAGATAGCGATAAAGTCCACTTCTTTTACAAAAGAAAAATTGGTTGTAGCAGCTAACATTCCTGCTTCAACCAATTTCTTTAAATCACTGTCCACCACGTCACCAATGTAGTTTTGGCCTTCATTTACAAGTTTTATCTTTTCTTCCTGTACGTCAAAACCGATGGTTCTAAACCCGGCCTTTGCCTTTTCCACAGCTAATGGAAGCCCTACATAGCCAAGGCCAACCACACCAACCTCTATTTTTTTATCCTTTATTTTTTTTAATAGTTTTTCTTTCATAACAGGTCTCCTTTTCAGCTATGATCCAAATAATATATGGCCGATCTGTAAATTGGTATAACTTCCCCAATTTTATACTGCAATCTCCTATTTTCTCCAGAAAACATTTTTTTAAAATCTGATTCAGAATACATATATCCACAGAATGTATCCTTTTTTCCCAGTAAAACATTTCGTATATGACGCAGTTTTTCAAAAACAAACAATTTCAAGTTTAATAATTCGGTTGGTACAAAAATGATATTTTTGATACCATCTTCATACATTTTCGTGAAAATATCACACCATTCTTTGTAATCAAATTCTGTAGAAACCCGGTACATAATAACACAATCTGTATTTAATTTTTTAAAATTGTCTTTTTTTATATCAAATACTTCCAGTCTGTCACATTCTGTAAATACATTCTGCAGCGATCTGATTGCTGATTCTGTATAATCAGTTCCTATCAGATATAATTCCGGATTATTTTTTTTCAGATGCCATTCCAGAACACCCTTCCCAATTCCAAGGGACGCAACCCTGTTATATTTATATTTCTTCAAAAGATTGCTTATAAACTTTGCTGACTGGCCATACCCAACCGCCTTTCCACAATTTTCACGATATTGTTCAACCGATTTTTCAATGGAAAAATCCTCATCCCCCTCTTCTCTCAAAAGTTCCCAGCTTTTGCATCCCAATGTATCGGATTCCATTTTTCTTTGCACATTTTCTCCAAAATAAAAATAATGTTTACATCTCATATTTTAATTTTTCCCGTTTTTGTACTGTCAAATATATTCTAAAATTACTATATTTCATATAGCCACGCCGCCAATTTTCTATAATCCAGTTGTTCTTGGGCAATCTGATAAGATTTTTCCCGTTTTTGTTGTATTAAAACGTAATTATTTAATATGGTATTTAATAAGTCAATTATATCGAATATATTTTTTATATAAAAAGCACTCTCTCCTAATAACCGTTTGTGATTTCCATAGGGATAAAGAGCCAGGGCACATCTACAGCAGGCAGCAGCCTGCATTGTCGCTGATTGTGTCCCTGGTTGTAAATATATATCTGCCGAACATAAATAATCCAAAAATTCCTCGTCACTTTTCCAGCCAACAAACTCAATTCTCTTATCGTCTTTTGCTATTTTTTCATATATGGACTTTACCTCTTCATCCATGCTCCCTAAAATCAGCAATTTAAGTCTTTTATCCCTTACTCTATTCATTGCATATAAAATATCCGTTGTCTTCTTCTTGGAATTCATTTTTCCACTATGAAGCAAAAGAATAGTATCTGGTGTTAAATAATATTTTTCTCTTATGTGTTTTCTTTTTTCTATATACTCTTTCTGTGAAAATATCATTCCACCTAACGGATAATATTTCAATTTTTTTATGGGAATTCTATTTACTTGCTCTGTAAACTTCATTACATCATAAGATATACACCATATACTTTCTGTATATTTTAATATTTTCCTTGCCATTTGTGCATAAATTATTTTATGTAGAAATATTTTTGAAAAAAAATTCTGAGCACTATTGTACTGGTCTGCATGAGTATCAACAAATAATATAGTATTAGTATCAATCTTCATATAATGGGAAATCGGCCAAACCGCCAATGTCTGATATCCGTGGAGCATAATAATATCTGGCTTTAGTCTCCCCAATACCTTTTTTAATCCCACTACTACTCTGAGTTTCTCGGTTAAAACTGGTAAAAAGAGATTTTTATAAGACAACCTTATAACATGGACTCCATTTTCTGCCACAAATTCCCCATTAGGAACTGTTTCTATTCTTCCATCTTTCCAAATATAATTGGTAGCAATGAAATAAACCTTATGCCCATCTTGAACATTAATCCCTGGTATCACATTTTCCTGGTAATTCATTTTCTCTGTAAAGGGACCTGTTAAATCTATATGCACTATTTTCATGCTTACATATTTCCAATCCAAGGTATTTCTATTTTATCTTATCCAGATCAATAACATCCGTTAGGCTTTTTACCTTGAACTGCATGATATTACTCTGTATAAAAGATTTCATTTTATTGCTTGAACAGCTCTTTCTTATCACAAAATCCAGATTATATTTTGTCCCCAATATAGCCCTCAGTTCCTCCAGTTCTTTTAAATAAGGAAGGTAAATACACTCTTTTAGTCTTTTATCACGGGTTTCTGAATTAATATTAACTTTTCTTTCTGACAGATATCTGATATTCTGGAAGTGGTAAAAAACAAGCGGGAATGTCCTGTCTGTACGCCTCTCCTTTAAAATAATATTCCCAGATGTCTCTACCAGCCTATACTGGTACAGATTCCACGGGGCTACTCCGCCTCCCAGGTTCTGTAATTCATATACCCCACTAAATAAAACTGGAAACTTTTCCAGATACTTCTGGTCTCCCATACGGTCTGTCTCATAAAGTGCATAACACCATTCAAAACACCTGGCCTTCCACCATTTTAGTGCTTTCCATGCATTCACAGACTGGTCAAAATAGTTGAATTCAACACAGTATTTTCCGCTTCTCTTCAACCATTTTCTTCCTCTCCGGTCATCTGCAAACCTATGCTCCGTTAATACGATGCCGGCTCCACTGTATATAATTTCTTTAAATAATATTTCTGGGCTGGAAAAGAAATACAGATCAGAATCTATATAGGTACAATCCGGTACCCTGTAATGTTCCAGGACGTATTCAATGATTACCGGCGTACAAGTCCAACAGTATTCTGCCTTTGACCTGGTTTTCTTAATCTCCAGAAGTTCTTCTGTTTCTATGGAAGTATAGGGAATCAGCACAGCATTCTTTAAATTTATCTGTCCCAGAATATTATATGCCTGGTCATCAAAACAGAATATATATATAACAAAGTCTTCACATACCCTTTCCAGGGATCTGTACATTGCCCAGCCCTTATCCAGATAATTTGAATCAAATAACGTACAAAAAGTAAGCATTCCTCACCCCAACAGTATTTTTGCTACCTCTATGGCAATACATTCCAGCAGATATGCACGGCTGTATCCGTTTATTCTGTAACACCATCTGTACCGATCCCGTATCCTGTGAAAGGAATCCTTTATCCCTTTACGGTTACTTACTCCTCCCATGCAAAAATCTGCCATTACACGATTCACAACAACAATCCGTGCTTTTTTCCTTACCATCTTTAAATAAAAGCCATAGTCATCATGCAGGCCTTTGCATGGAAAGAGGTTCTCTTTATATAATCCCGCTTTTACAAACATTGTTGGATGATTCCAGTCACGGGAAGATTGGTATCTCCGTAATTTTGCCTTTTTTATAAAAGAACTTCCGTCCTGCTTTATAATTCGGATATCTCCAAACAGCAGGTCACAGTGTTCTGTCCCAAACGTATCTGCAACGGTTCGGAGAACACCTTCTTCATACCAGTCACCAGTATTTAATATTCCTATGATGTCCCCGGTGGCCAGTAAAATGCCTTTATTCATTGCATCATAAATCCCATTATCCTTTTCGCTGTAAATGCGGTATTTTATACCTCTGCCTTCCATCCTGTCCCGGTATTCTTCTGCAATCTTAACGGTGCCGTCCGCAGAAGCACCATCAACGATCAGATATTCAATCTTTCCGTACTCCTGCGATAATACTGACTCTATCGTCTTTCGGATGACAGATTCACTGTTATATGCCACTGTTATTACTGATATCTGCATAAAATATCTCTGTGCTTTCTATATTTTCATTCACATCTTTTCCCTGTTTTGGACTTTCTTCTGCCTATTCATAAAAATCACTTTCTGTTTTCCTAATCGAGGTTTCCAAATCATCTATCCAGTAATTCTCTGGATAACGGCTCATTTCCCTGTCATATACCAGATTTCCAAAAGCCTTGTTTACCATTCTTCCCGCCTTTACCGGCATCCTGCCCAGACACCAGACAAGCAGGCCTGTCCCCTTCAGAAGCCGCACATTCCTTCCCTGGGCCTGTCCAATCAGCTTTACCATCCTGCTTGTTTGTACATATTCCTCATTCTGAGGAAAAAAAATTCCCTCTTCTTCATGTTCTATCATCAGACGGATAAATTCACACAGACTTGTAATAAAAAGCATGCTCCGCTCATTCTTAATATCCGGAAAAAACGGTATCCGCCCTGCAATTCTGGAAAGTGTCCTGTAATTCCCCCTGCTTCCCTTTCCATAAATCATAGGAGGCCTTAAGACCACAACCCTAAAGCCTTCCCTCTTTAACGCAAGGATTCCCTTTTCTGCCTGCAACTTACTGTCCCCATAAAAGTTTGCTGGATCCGGAACAGTATCTCTATAAATCACCTTTTTCCGACCTATAGGTGCGCTGTCACCATATACGATCATACTACTCATGAAGATAAACTGTTTTACACCCGCATCCCGGGCTTTTCCAGCAGTCTCTACAGCAAGGTCTGTATTTATTTTATAATAAAACTGTTTTCTCTCTTCTGACACATGCCCCACATCCGCGTGAGCAATTCCTGCCACATGGAACACTGCATCATATAGGGAAAAATCCTTCTCCCTCCAGGAGCTATCTGTCATATCAATCGTTGACACTTCATACCGATTCGGATATTTACCCAGCCATTTCTCTACAGAAGTGCCAATATAACTGTCCGCCCCCGTTATCAGTATATGCTTCATATCATGTCTTCCACTCATTTCCTGTCAGACCGTGCCAGTTCCCCGGTTCCTCCTTCCACAACCCCGTCCGATCTCAGCACGGACTGTATCGTCCCCAGAAAGCATTTTATATCAATCTTAAAGCCCATTTTTTCCACATACTCCCCGTCAAGCCTGGCCTTCACCGGTATCTCCAATTCATCCCTTCCATTAATCTGCGCCCAGCCAGTAAGTCCCGGAAGCACATCGTTGGCCCCGTATTTATCCCTCTCCGCAATCAGATCATACTGGTTCCACAGAGCCGGACGGGGACCGATGATACTCATATCCCCCTTCAAGATATTTATAATCTGGGGCAGTTCATCCAAGGAAGTCTTCCTTAAGAATTTCCCTGCCCTGGTAATATACTGTTCCGGATCGGCCAGCAGATGTGTGGGGGTATCCTTTGGTGTATCAATCCGCATGGTACGGAATTTCAGAATAAAAAAATGCTTTTTATGGATACCAATTCTTTTCTGCCGGAACAGAACAGGCCCTCTGGAATCGCATTTAATCCAGATTACCAGCATAAAAAAAAGAGGTGACAATACAATCAGCCCCATTAGTGACAAAAAAACATCTAATCCTCTTTTTATTTTCAGATACATCTTTCCTGTCTCCCTTCCGCTGGATTCCCGGCGGAACTTCCGCTTTCTCCCAAACAGATGGATAGAGATCGTCGCACTTACTCCCTCTTCCCCACAATCTCCACTCCCACCTCCGCATTCAACACCCGTCCAAACAGCGGAATCTCCAGATAGGCCTTTCTCTTATGCCGGTCTATCCTCCTAATAAACCCTTCCATTCCTTTAAGCGGCCCGGACAGGATGCGCACCTGGGAATTTTCTATCAGTCCCTGGGAAAACTTTACAATCTGTTCTTCCCCGCCAAACTGCAATAAAAAGTCTGTCTCCTCCCTGGTCAGTGGGACGATCTCCCTCCCTGTCCCAAGAAGCTTCGTCATGCCGATAACCCGCTTCAGATTCAGATACAGCTCATCCAGGTTTTCCGACACCAGAAAAAGATACCCGGGAAACAGAATTCTCTCCCTGGTATGCCATTCCCCTTTGTATTTTCGCTGTTCTTCGTAGTGAGGGACCATACATTCCGACAAAATATTCCGGGGGATTTTCCTTTCACATTGAATACGGATACTCTCCTCCGTCCCGGAACGTACCTGGATGACATACCACATTCTCATTTCTCCTTTACAAAAACAGAGCCTGGAACACGACGGCTGTTCTGCCGTTATTCCAGGTTTTGTGTGCATCTCTTCTTCTTAAATTTGCGTATGCTTCGCCATTTCGGATTTTCATCCGAAACAAAGATGCATTATGTCAACCTCTTCCCGAAACGCGGCAATGCGACGATTTCAAAAAATCAGTATTTATTCCAAACTCAATATCTATACAACCTGCTAGAGTATATCACTAAGAGCTCATTTTTGCAAGGCGTCTTTCCCAATTTCCTCCGATTCCGGCATAAAATCTGCTATTTGCAGGCTGTCTGCCCATAGCTGTAGGTCGGCACGATCTCCCGCACCTTCTCCCGGATATCCCTGGAATCATCATTGGCAGCCTTCTTCAGCTCTTCCAGCTGCTTCAGAAACAACTCCTCGTCAAACTCTATGGGTTTTCCAATGTAAATCAGCTTATTCCCCGTCTCCTGCAGCCCTTCCTCGCTCATCAGCAGTTCTTCATACAGCTTTTCTCCCGGACGGATTCCGGTAAATTCAATTCCGATATCCTCATAGGGCCTAAACCCGGACAGACGGATCAGATTTCTGGCCAGATCCAGGATCTTCACCGGCTCCCCCATATCCAGCACAAAGATCTCCCCACCTTTAGCAAAGGCTCCCGCCTGCAGTACCAGGGATACCGCCTCGGGAATGGTCATGAAATACCGAATAATTTCCGGGTGGGTGACAGTCACCGGCCCGCCCTGCTCGATCTGCTTCTTAAACAGAGGAATCACACTGCCATTACTTCCCAGCACATTTCCAAACCGGACCGCCACAAAATCGGTCCTGGAATGCTTGTTCATGGTCTGGATGACCATCTCGCAGAGCCGCTTGGAAGCTCCCATAATATTGGTAGGATTTACCGCCTTGTCCGTGGAAATCAGCACAAAGCGCTTTGCCCTGTATTTGTCGGCGGCTTTGGCAGTCTTATAGGTGCCAAAAACATTGTTTTTAATGGCTTCATTAGGACTGTCCTCCATGAGGGGCACATGCTTATGTGCCGCCGCATGATAGACAATATCCGGACGGTAGGTATCAAAAATCATATCCATCCGGTGGGTGTTCCGCACGGAGGCGATCAGCACCACCAGATCCATTTCCGGAAAATTGTGTTTCAGTTCCTGCTGGATATCATAAGCATTATTCTCGTAAATATCCACAATAATCAGACGTTTGGGATTGTGGGCCGCTATCTGACGGCACAGCTCGCTTCCGATGGAGCCTCCTCCGCCTGTGACCAGAACGACTTCCCCCGCCACATACTCCATAATCTCATCCAGGCGCACCTTAATGGGCTCCCGCCCCAGCAGATCCTCAATCTCCACCTTGCGCACCTGGGACATGCTGACGTCCCCGTTAATCATCTGGTACAGACCAGGCAGCACCTTGAGCTGGCAGTTCGTCTCCTTACAGATATTTAAGACTTCCCGTTTTTCCCCGTGGGACGCGGAGGGCATGGCTACGATAATCTCGTCTATTTTCAGCTCAAAGGCCAGACGACAGATATCTCCCCGGCCCCCCATGATCTTAATTCCCCGGATATATTTTCCCTGCTTTGCCTCATTGTCATCAATTACGCAGCAGACGCACTGATCCAGATAACGGCTGCTCTGTATCTCCTTGATAATCATGGCTCCCGCCTCGCCGCCGCCTACAATCATCACACGGCGTCTGGTGTCGCTGCGCTCTCCCACACGCCGCTCCTGTATCATCCGCAGAATCCGGTAGGCAAACCGCAAAGCCCCCACTCCCGCTATGAGAAGCACGTATTTCATCAGATAGTAGCTGACTGGCATCCGTATCCGTGCAGCCGCCATCCAGATAATCTGTATAACCATACTTGTGGTACAAGCGCCAATCACATTCAAAAGCTCTGTGGTGCTGGCAAAACGCCATACGCTCCGGTATAGCCGGAACAGCACAAATAAAACCAGCGTAATTACCAGATTTACAGGCAGGCATCTCAGCTCATGATATACATACACCATATCCATATTGCTGAACCGGAAATCATACCGGATATACAAAGCCAGAAATCCAGAGAGGCCAATCAGAAAAATATCAATTACCACCAGAAGCGCAATCCTGTTCCTGGGTGCATTTTTTTCTATAATGTGCTCTAAGTTCATAACGTATCCCTCATGTGCGGTTACACGCACACAATTATTATATACTCTTTCCTATTGAATGGCAAATGGTATTTTGTACAATTCAAACCGCACGGTTTAAAATCCTGCCAGATTCTGTCCCCCTGCTGACCTGCCCCTTAGGGATGCCTTACTCACCTGGGGCCTTGTCCGCTGTTTCCTCCCATCTCTTCTATAGCAGCCTTAAGCTCCTCATGGGGATCCCTCCATGTATCCGGCTTAAGAGTTTTTCCGTCCTCAGCATAATGGGGCCTGCCATCCGCCCACAGCTTCCCCATATTCGCCCTTTGAACGATCTCAAAAAGTGTATCCGGCCGGATTCCCATTTCCACCAGGGTGCCCAGGGCAAAATAGATCACATCAATCATGGCGTCCGCCTGCTCTACAATATCGCCCTCCTCCACCGCCTCCAGAAATTCGTCGATCTCTTCCTGCATCCAGTTATATCGTTTCCTGGCACGCTCCCTGTCCATGCCCCGGGGGCCGTTTCCAATGGGATGATTAAATTTTTCATGAAACAGTCTGACGGCTTCCCACTCTCTGTTCATTTTCTGTTCTCCTTCTTTTGTCATTTCTACTGTACTTATGGTTATATTTCCCTTGTAAGGGATCTTCACTCTATTCCAGATTCTTTCTTCAAAGTTTCCAACATTGCATCCACCGGGCTTTCCCCGTCTTCCACAAAGTAAAGTTCTGTACTATTGTAAAGGTCCCGTTTATGCATGTCAAGCTTTTCTGCCATATACATCCCGGGGGGTTATTCCCCTGTCTGCGTGCGGCGCCGATATTCCCAGACAACAAAAGGCCCCTCCCCCACTCCATTTCCAACCGGCATGAGGAAAGGCCCTTTGAAATTAATGACCTGGTATCTTGTAAATCACTTTTCTCTAAACTTCAGACTTCTTTTTATCCCTTCATGTTATTCGCGTTTTATTCTTCTTAAAATACTGTCAGCTCTTTCCACCCCTTCTTTCACTACAGGCTACTTTAAATGCCAGAAATTCTTTTATTTCTTCCTTCTCCCGCTGCTGCAGCCTCTTATACCGCAAAAACAGTTTTATTTCTTCTCCACTCATGGGAATCAGGCTTCCGGCCGACGTTGCCACAGCGTATTTCCCATATATATTTTCCCCTTTCAGCATCCTGGCCGGATCCGGCGACAGCAACAGACAGTCCAGGGGAATCTTGTAAAATCGTGCCAGACACACGACTTTCTCTATATCCGGAAGCCGGATGCCTCTCTCGTAATTGGAATAAGCCTGTCGGGAAATATGCAGCTTATCTGCAATCTCCTGTTGTTTATACCCATAATAAGTGCGAAGCCTCTTTATATTTTCTGCGATATAAAATTCTGACATAAAATCTCCTCCTTACATTTAAACTTCACAATGTTGTCAGAGAAAAGCCTTTTCAGACTGTCACACCAGGTGAAAAAATAATATCATAAAACAGGGCATTCTTTCTAATTTTCTTTGCGTTTTTTTTTAAATCAGGATAAAATAGGAGCTATAAATGCGAATTTTATGCAGGAGGAGCCATGTATACCATTACCTTACTTTTTCTAGCCCTGTTTACCCTCTATATTGCTGCCTTTGGTTTTTTCCGCTGGGACGCTTCCTTTCTCTGCCAGGGCGACACGCCGGCTGTTCGTTTTCTGGTTATTCTGGTCTGTGCCATCTTTCTGATCTACGGACTGCTTCTCATCTTCCACTGGCTGAAGCGCTTAAATGCTTCCTCCCAAAAATATGTGAAATGGGGCCTCTCTGCCCTCATCCTTCTGGGGCAGCTGGCCTTTCTTTTATATTTCCAGCCCTCCCTGCGCTACGACGCCCTAAGCACCTTTGACCAGGCCGTGGAAATGCTCTCCACCCAGACCATATCCGAAACCTACGGGAACGGGTACTTTGCCCGGTATACAAATAATTACCCCATCACTATACTGACCTACTGGCTTCTCTCCTTTGCCCGGACTTTGGGCGTCCCGGCCAGCGGGTATATGCTGTTTGTACAGCTTCTGAATGTATTCCTTCTGGACGCCGCCCTGTTTCTGGGATATCGTCTCCTGGTGAGACTCCAGGGAAAGCACGCAGGTTTATTTTATCTGATATTGTGTACCATCTGTCCCACCACCTACATGTGGACAGGCTTTTTCTATACCTCCACCCTCTCCATGCCCTTTTTTATGGGAATCCTGCTGCTGTTTTTCCATATTTTCCCATGTCAGAAAAATCATCCTGTTCTCCGGCAGACACAGGAGACGCCTTCCGCGTCCGGCATGCTTTCCATACAGGATACCTCTTCCCCATCCGGCGCGCCTTCCATGCAGGATACCTCTGGAAGCCGTCTGCATGCCCTGTTATCACACACAAAGGGCCCCCTTCTCCTCCGCTGCGCCCAGGGCTTTCTTCTGGGCCTCTGCGTCATTATAGGCTATAAATTCCGGGCAACCGCTCTCATTGCCTTCATTGCCTTTGGCATTGCGGGGCTTTATCAGATTCCCTGGCGCAGCTTTTTGAAGCCTGCATCCCAGGGATTTTTCCCCGGGCTTTTGTCCGGGGCCCTTTCCTGGCTTCGTCAGAAGGGGAAGTCCCTGCTGGCCTTAGGCCTCTCCTTTCTGCTGGCCTGCGTCCTCTTCTCAAGCCTCTGGAACGCCTCGGTTTCCCGCTATGTGGCCTTTGACTACAAGAATACCGGGTTTCCCGCCATCCACTGGGTTATGATGGGATTCCGCTGGGACGGGGCTTACGACCAGACAGACGAGCTTTACACCTTCAGCTTTCCCACCCGGGAGGAAAAGGTGGCCGCCGATAAAGAGCTGCTTATAAAACGTATCCAGGAGGCCGGCCCTGGCGGCATTGTCTCCTTAATGGGACGCAAGCTCCTAAATACCTGGGTGGACGGCACGGATACCTCCAGGGCCGAGAACAGCGCCATTTCCCAAAGCAGCCGGTACGGAAAGCTCTTTGAGTATCTGCTGGGCAATAAGGACGGCTTTTTTACTATTTACGCCCAGGTATTCCGGGTGGTCCAGATGCTTGTTTTAGGCTGGGGCGCCCTGTGTCTTCTGTGGAACCGGTGGAAAAAGAAGGAAAAGCCCTCGCCCCTTTTCCTCCTTCAGCTGGCCCTTCTGGGGGGGATGTCCTTTCACCTCATCTGGGAAACCAACCCTCTCTACAGCCTGAGCTTTGCCGCTCTGACCATGACGCTTATGGCTGCCCAGACAGCATCCATTTTCCGGTCCATGAGCCGGCCTTTTCTCCGGGCCGGCCGCGTCCTATGCCCTGCGGGTTTTGTCTGTCTCCTTGTGCTTGTGCTTCTCGGAAAAAAACAGCTGGTGGAAACCCCCATTGAGGAGAACGTCTACTGTGTGAATCAGTACCAGTATGCCGGGGAGATTCGTCCGTATGTGGAGGAATACGAAGAAATTTATACTCAGACCTTTGTAACGGACCAGCCCTTTAACCGGCTTTCCATCCACGCTGTCAATCCTGTGGGAGAATACAATCAGTCTGCTTTTATCGTAGAAATTAAAGACAGCCAGAACCGAACAGTTTACTACAACGACCGTTTTTTATCCGGCCTGGTGGAAAAGAATAAGAACTATGAGTTTGCCTTTGACCTGGTGGAGCCAGACGGTCCCACTACCTATACGCTCACCATTTCCCCCGGCTATATACACGGGGAGGACAGCCTTCAGTTTCTGTACTATCACACAGGCAACGCGGACCTCTATGGGGACGGTTCCCTGGCTATCGCCGGAAAGGAGCTGAAAAACGGCGACCTGGCATTCTCCGTATATGAATACCAGGTCACTACCCGGTTTAACCGGAAGGTTTATCTGATGCTGTGCGTTTTAATCGCAGGGCTTTGCGGCGCAGTCACTGCCGGTATATGGAGGAAAAAGTCCTGAATACCCCTGCTCTCTTTTCCGGGAATGCCGCCAGGCAGCAGCAGGCTACCGCCTCTGTTTTCCCACCAGCACATAAGGATGCTCCCTGTCCCGCCATAGCTGTTGGCACCCCCACTCCTCCATCTGCTCCTCATGGGCCAGATAATCCTCCAGAGTAAGAAAGAGTACGCTGGCCCTATCGCTCTCCCAAAAGGCCTCCAGCCCTCCGTCCTTACAGCGGAAATTCCCGCTGATCTCCGCCAAAAACAGGCGGTTCTGATCCCATTCCCCAATCCTCTCCGGATGTTCCCCGGCCACCGCAAGGTAGGCGTCCCGCCCTGCGTAAGGGCTGCTCTGGCTTACGCTGACCCGGATAAAATCCTGGAAATCATCCTCTTTCGCATCCCGGATCACCGTATTGTAGGTAAACCGCATAAAATAAATATTTAAGACAATACATCCCACTGCCAGAAGGAACTGCCCCACAGTTAGGAACACACGTTTTCTATTCCCTCCAACGCAGCCTGCCTTTTGAGGGTTCCCAGCCTCTTCCAGTCTGCCTGCCCGCCCCTGGTTTCCTGCCCTTACCGCCTTGCCCGGAATCTCAAGAGCCGCCTGCTCCTCCTGTCCTTCCTTTCTTCTGGGACTTCCTTTCACGCCCGCTTCCAGAAACTTCCCCAAAAGTAACGCGGCGATCATAAATAACGGAACAATCGCAGGATAGCAATACCAGATAAGCTTTGTCCCCATCAGCGAAAAGCCAAAAAACACCACACAAAACCACAAAATCAAGCCCAACAATTCCTGAAGCCGTTCTTTATCAATCCTTTTCTTCTCTTTCCGAAAGGCCCAGATCAGAAACGCCGCCACAATCCCCACCCCGCAGATTCCCACAATCCAGGGATAGATGTAGTCCCCATTTCCAAAAACCGTCTCCCAGTAAAAGGAGAAAGGAAAGCTGTGCCCCTCAAAATTTTCACTTCCCGTGCGGGCCAGCAGATCTACCCGTATCATCTGTTTTAAAAAATCGAATCCGTCCGCCCGATAACGCCAGCCAAACCACAAAACCAGAGGCGCCAGGATACAGCCCAGGAAAATCCCCCATTCTTTCAGACGAACCCGGCAGATTTCCCTTGTTATCAGAAGATACAGCCCCCCAATCACCGCAATCATACCGGCATGCCAGCTCTTAGTGAGAAAGGCCAGGGAAAAACAGAGACCACAGAGATAGAGGCATTTTTTATTTTTGGGAATATACAGCATGGAAAGCATGGAAATAGTAAACAAAAGCAGGTAGAGGCTGTCCGCATCCCCAGCCCTGGCCAGATGGGCGTATAGGGGGAGGGTATTGGCGCAGAAAAAGCCCATCACCAGAATGCCCCCCGTCCGGCTTCTCCGCCCCACAAACAGGCCACAGGCAATTCCCGTCAGAAGATAAGCAGCAGCCGAATAAAAGCGCAGGGCAAACACATTGTACCCAAACAGAAGGAATCCCGCCAGAATCCCCCAGTAGCTTAAGGAAGGCTTCAAGTTCCAGTCATCCACCTCATAATTGTAGGTGTGCCGGATAAAGTCCTGGTTCTGGATCATCTCATAGGCATTTACCCCATGGCGGGCCTCATCCCAGGAATCCACATATTTCACATCCAGGCGGTAAAAGCAGAACACTGCCAGGGTAAGGCCTGCCGCTACAAAAAGAGGCCGGTAATATTTCTGGATAAATTCTATTAAAAACCGGTAAAATCTGCAGAATCTGTCTCCCATATCTTTTCCCCCTGTCACTCCAGCGTCCCACAATACACGCTGTACATACATGCGGCAAACTGCTCATCCCCCGTCTCATTGGGATGCAGCGCCTCCCCCTCCTCAAAATTGTGGGCGCTGTCATGCATAAGGGCCAAAGGGATAAAGGTCACACGGTTATAGTTCCCAAGCTTCCTTGACAGTCCCTCCATCAAATGAAGCACCTTCCTGTCATATTGAAGCTTACTGTCTCCCCGGAACTGGGCCGAGCCGTCGGGAAGCTCCGCCATCCCTAAATGATCCTGGTCCCCCACATAGATGGTGTTTACAATGTAGATGGGAAGCTCCTGGTCATATCTTCGGATATTGTTTACCATCTGGGCAATGGCCGCAATGCTGTCGGAAGGATCTTCCTTCAAGCCGTTGATGCCCAGAAATATCTGTACGATATCCGGATCGTATCCCGTGCGCATCTTATAATAATTCCAGTCAAACATCTTCTGGGCCGGGTCGTAGAAGGGATGCACGCCCTCCCCCTCAAAGGTATACTCTGTCTCCCCCAGATAATCCTGGGGCGAAAACCCGCTCCTTCCCTCGTGGCTGTACTTAGTCCACCCTCTTGTTCCCGCAAAGGTGATCTGGCCGTCGGACAGGTAAAAAATTTTCCGGTACCACTCCCGGCCATTGGACAGGCTGTCGCCGATATTGAGAACAGAGTAGGCGTTCTCCAGGCGGTTGTCCACCACATGGAGGGTACTGGAAAGACATTTTACCTCCCGTCCGTTCCAGTCACTGATCGTCAAGGTAAGGGGATAATCCCCGATCTGCTCCTCTTTCCCCTCCACAGAGAACTTTTCTTCCATATTATGGCCAATCTCACAGTCCCATCTCAGAATGTAAGCGCCTTCCATACCGCAGATCACCACCTGATCATTGTAGAGCTCCATAGTGGCGCCTACAGCCACATAGACGTCTTTGGGAAGATACGCCTCCATCCGGGGACGGAGACGGGTAAGCTCTGTCTGAAGCCGGATATTCCACAATAACAGGCCGAGAAAAGCCACTGTCAGAAATAGACACAGATTCTGTTTTATTTTTTTCAGATCAATCTTCCGTTTCATGAATGTTTGTTTCCTTACAGATAAAAATAGGCCGCTTCTTTGTCTCCAGGTAAGTCTTGGCCAGATATTCTCCCAGAATCCCTATGCAGAAAAGCTGGATGCCGCCGATAAACACCATAATGCAGACCATGGAGGGCCAGCCCGCCACCGGATCCCCCTGTACCAGGGTGCGTACCACGATAAAGCAGATGGCCACAAAGGCCACCAGGCAGAATACCGCCCCCACAAAAGCGGAAAAAGTCAGCGGTGCCGTGGAAAATCCCACAATCCCCTCAATACTATAGAGAAGAAGCTTCCAGAAGGACCATTTTGTCTCCCCTGCCGAACGCTCCACATTCTCGTATTCCAGCCACTTTGTCTCAAATCCCACCCAGCCAAAAAGGCCCTTGGAAAAACGGTTGTACTCGCATAGGTGGAGAATCTCATCCACAAACTGCCTGGTCATCAGCCGGTAATCCCTGGCTCCGTCCACAATCTCCGTGCTGGAAATCCGCCGCATCATGCGGTAAAACAGCCGGGCAAAAAAAGAGCGGATCACAGGCTCCCCTTTCCGGCTTACCCGGCGGGTAGCCACACAGTCATACCCCTCCTCCCTGATGCTTCGCAGCATTTCCGGAAGCAGTTCCGGCGGATCCTGGAGATCCACATCCATAATGGCCACATAATCTCCCTTTGCGTAGCGAAAGCCTGCGTACATGGCCGCTTCCTTGCCGAAATTCCGGGAAAAGCTCACATATTTTACCCGTGAATCCTTTTGGGCAAGAGCTTTCATCTCCTCCAGGCTTTTGTCCCTGGAGCCGTCATTGACAAAGATGATCTCAAGCCTGACCTCCTTCAATTCCCCGGCCACCTTGCTGACTGCCCTATAAAAAATCGGAAGCGCCTCCTGCTCATTGTAGCAGGGAACCACAATCGACAGCATGTCCATAAGCCTGTCCTCCTATTCCAGTACCGCATCTGCCCTTCCTGCCCCCAGGCAGACGCTGTTATCCAGTATTGCTTTATTTCACCTTCTCGATTCCCTCGATTACATAGCGCTGCTTTGTAAACACCAGGTCTATGAGAATGGTCAGATATTTCATAATCATGGCAAATATGGCAAAGACACCAAAAAACGCCAGTGCCAGAAACAGCATGGTGGTGGTCCAGCCCTCCACTGGCTTTGCGCTGATAAAAATGACTACCGTATAGATCCCAATGAAAATCACCAGGGCCATCATAAGTCCTGCCAGAGCGCCAGACAGCTTATAGCCCAGATTGGTAAATAAAATCAGACTGTTAAAAGCCATGTCCCTACGGTTTGCCCGCTCCTCCCCGGAAATACCGCCGCCCCGGGACCGCTGCTCATAAACCAGGGTTTCTGTCCGCAAGCCGCAGCTGGCGTACACGGCCTTCCGGTAAGGGATGGACTGGCACATGGCATGCACCCGGTTAATGGCCCGCCTGGACAAAATCCGGAAAGCTTCTGATCTAAGCGGAGCTCTCCCTGCCGCGGCCCGGTTATAAATCCAGTAAAAAAGCCGGGAGGTCCACCGTTCTGCCCGGTTTGGAGCCGCGCTTACAATGTCAAAGCCCGTGAGCGATGTCCGGTAAACCTCCATGAGAAGCTCCCCGGGAAATTCCTCATCCACCTTGTCAAACTCAAACACAAAGTCCCCAATGGCCAGATCCACGCCTGCGTTCATGGCCAGCTCCACACCCTGGTAATAGCTCATATGAAGAATGCTGACGCTGGCTCCTTCCACCTTCCCGGCAAACTTCTGTATCATCTTTACGCTTCCATCCGTGCTGCGGTCGTCCACGCAGATAATCTCGTAATGCTCAAAATTTTCCGCCAGTATCCCGTTTATCCTGTTAAGCAGACCGGGAAGGGCCTTCTCGTGATTGTATACATAAATTACTGCGGAAACAAAATTCTTTTCTTTATTCTCCATTGCTTAATACCTCGTCCAGATCGTAAACCGTGTTGATTTTCCCAGACAGTACGCTTACAAAGGTTGGCTTATCCGACAATCTTCGGATTACTGTGGGCCTGGAATCATCCAGCTCCGAATTTTTCAGAATCGGTTTCATGGAAAAAAGAGAGCCCTTGTAGGAAAATCCGTATTCCTCCCGAAGATACTTTTCCGCCATATGGGACATGTATGGCCAGGCGCTTTCCGGCTTTGCCGGGCAATCATTGCAGTTGCCCAGCTGGAGGCTGGTGCAGCTTCCCTGGCTTTTCTCCTGGCAGGGAAATACGGGAAGGGATTCGTAACTGGTCATATGGGGCGTAAACGTCACGGAAGTCAGGGAGTGAAGGCCTGTCTTTCCAAAGGGCATCACCGAGAAAAACGGACCGTCCATTACCGTAATTCCCACAGGCCGCAGATGTTCTGACGGCTCACAGAGGATGATCTCACAGAGCTCGTATTTGATGCCAAAAGGCTCCCCATAAAGATCCTGCACCTTTTTTAACACCTGGTTGGCTGACGCATAGGAGGCGTTTAAAAGAAACCCCGTCCGGGCAGATAAGCCATCCTCCAGCTCCACCTTGTAGGTATCCCCGTCTTGATAAATCTGCCGGATCCTGGCATGATAGCGGATGCTGACCCCGGCTTCCTCCCCCAGGCGTTCCAGGTAATAGTCCCTCAGAATCCGGGCATCATAAGTATATTCCGTAGTCAGGAACGCCCCGTCGCACATGCCCGACCGGAAATACCGGGAAGGGCTTACCTCCTCGCAGCGGATCCCTGCCGCCTGGCAGAACTTCTGAAACTGGCTGGCATCTGTCCAGGAAAACTGCGCCGAAGTGGCATAAATCTGCTCAAATTCTTTCAACATACAGAATTCGTAATCCCGTGTAAAACGCGCGAAATACCCTGCGGACTTCTGGGCCGTGGAAAGAGAACGGGGATAATGATACCCCATATGGACCCGGGCCTGGTTAATGTAGGTGGCCCGCCCAAAGGCCTGGTCGTCCCACTCAAGCACCAGAACCCGTTCCCTTTGCCTGGCGCAGAACAGCGCGGCGTACAGTCCGTACAGTCCGGCCCCGATAATAATTTTATCGTAATTTTCCGTCTCTCTCATGCGTATCTCCCGTTTCAAGGAACCCGTCTGCCGCTTTCCTGCCGCAGACGGACTAAACTGTTATTAGCATACCATTTTAAAGTTGAATATTCAACGGAAAAATGATAGGATGAAAACAAAAACACGGTTCTCCTATAGCTGTGAATCGTAGCCCGGAAGCGAGGAATCTTTATGAACCTATCTATATCCAATATTGCCTGGAGCCCGGAAGCAGACCAGCCAGTCTATGAAGCCATGCATGAGCTTGGTTATACGGGTCTGGAAATCGCCCCCACCCGTATTTTCCCGGAAGCCCCCTACGATCACCTCACTGGGGCTTCCGCCTTCGCAAGGGAGCTCAAAGAGCAATACAGTCTTTCCGTCTGTTCCCTCCAATCCATCTGGTATGGCCGGACGGAGCGGTTGTTCGGCTCACCACAAGAGCGAAAGGCGCTCCTGGACTACACAAAAAAAGCCATGGACTTTGCCCAGGCCGTAGGGGCTTCCAACCTGGTTTTTGGAAGCCCCAGAAACCGCCAGAGGCCAGAAGGCGCTTCACTGGAACCTGTCTTAGAGTTTTTCCGGGAGCTGGAAGCTTATGCAGCCTGCTGCGGCGTTGTCCTCTCCATGGAGCCAAATCCGCCCCTCTACCATACAAATTTCATCAACACCACCCCCCAGGCCTGCCAGCTGGTACAAACGGTTCTTGAAAATGCAGGCAGAAGCTGTCCGCTACAGAGCCTGGACAAAGACAGCTCCCGGCAGAAACGCTGCGTTTTGGAAGCAGGGAAAAATCCCCCTGGTTTCGGGGTAAATCTCGATCTGGGAACCATGATTGAAAACAGGGAAGACCCCGCAGAGCTTGCCGCCTGGCTTCCCTTTATCCGCCATATCCATATCAGCGAGCCTGGTCTTTCCCCCCTTAATCCCAAGAACCATGTTTTACGCCAAAAGGTTGCCGCTTTCATCACAAAAGCCTGGGAATCCGGCGCTTATCAGGGTTATGTCTCCATTGAGATGGGGAGAAGAGATTCCGTCGCAGAAGTTCTGGATGCCTTACAGACTGTGCGCAGCCTCTTTTCCCAGCGAAATACAGGGAAAACCCGAAAACAGCAGCAAAACAAAAACTAATAAATCGAGGTATCTATATCATGCTCTACGAAAAACGCCCCGGCGTCCCCTGCTTTACCTCTGCGGAGTACGCCCCAAAACAATCCGATTACTGCGTCTGTATCCCTATTATCAATGAAAACGGCCGGATTCAGAAGGAGCTGAAGCGGGCAAAAGCCCACGGCATCCCCGGACTTGTGGATATCATCCTCTGCGACGGCGGCTCCACGGACGGAAGCACCGGCGAAACCATGCTCCGCTCCTTTGGCGTCAATACCCTCCTGGTAAAACAGGATACGGGAAAACAAGGAGCCCAGCTCCGCATGGGCCTGTGGTGGGCTCTGAAAAGGGGGTATAAGGGAATCCTGACCGTGGACGGAAACAACAAAGACAGCATCGAGGACATTCCCCGGTTTCTGGAAAAGCTGGAGGAGGGATACGACTTTGTCCAGGGCTCCCGGTTTGTCCCCGGCGGAAAAGCTATTCACACACCCCTGGTGCGGCATGTATCCGTGGTGCTCCTCCATGCTCCCGTGATTTCCCTGACCGCCCGCCAGCGCTTTACAGACACCACCAACGCCTTCCGGGCCTATTCCCGGGCCTATCTGACCCATCCCCAGGTAAGGCCCTTCCGGGATGTCTTTATGGGCTATGAGCTCCTGGCCTACCTGTCCGTCCGGGCTACCCAGTTAGGGCTTCGGGCCTGTGAGGTGCCTGTTACCAGGGCCTACCCCAAAGGACAGAAAACACCCACCAAGATCAGCTTTTTCAAGGGAAACGGGGAACTTTTGAAGATTCTGTTTAAAAATCTGGCCGGAAAATACAATCCATAACCGGCAGGAAAAGGCTGCCCCAAAGTCAAAGGTTCTCTTTCGGGCAGCCTTAACTATTTATCTGCAGGTATATCCCGTCTCCTCCTCCACAAACTGCTTTAAATCCTTCAGCAGGAAGTCCCTCCGGAGCAGATACCCCTCCGCCCCGCCAAGCTTCCCGGCGTATTTTGTCCGGTAGTCGTAACAGGGCGGCTTTTGCGCTATCTCATTTACAAAATCCCGCCCCGTAAAACACCTGTAGATCTCCGCCACCTTAAGGGGTTCCGTGGCCAGATTCAGCAGGCGCAGATCCTGCTTAAGAGCCGTTTTTACATGGCCCCAAAGCCGGGAAAGGGGATAGAACTGGAAAATTCCTCTGCTGTCGGTAAAATTCATGGCGGAAAATCCGGCCCGATTAAAATAGGCCCGAAGGGCCTCCCCCTCCTCCTCCGACAGGCTGCGGCACTTATAAAACCCGTTGTCCTGCTTCTCGTAAAAAGGTTTCAGCCCCGCCTCCGCGGCTTCCAGCTGCAAAAGCTTCTCCTCCTTGAGCATGGAGGGAATCACATGGATATAATCATAGATAAAATTCTTCCTGATATTCTTTCCGTACAGTCCCGGAAGGCGCACAATCAAGGCGTCGGGGTACGCCTCCCGCACCCACTGCTCCAGCAGATAGCGATTATAGCCGTAGGGATGCAGCCCTTCTGTCTCTATAGGGGAATCCTCGTCCACCTCCACCGGATTCTTATAGACATCAATGGTGGAAATGAGAACCAGACGCCGGGGCCTGATTTTCTGGATATTGTCAAATGCCTCCTGCACCATCTTAAGATCTTTTTCCGGCATCTGGTTTGCCAGAAATTTCTCTGCACGCACCCCGGCATATACCAGAAGGTCCGGCCTGGTGTCTGCCGCCTGGTCTATATTTTTTGAGTTATACAACCCGGCAAATGCATGGGCCGCCGCCAGATTGGAGCCCACAAACCCTGTATATCCTACCAACGCTGTTTTCATCTGCTCTCTCCTTTCCCAGTAACCATCCGAACCGCTTTCCCATCCTTAAAAGCCGATATATCCACACCCTCCTCACAAGCCACATAGACGTAATCCTGTATATACTCATTGGAATAGACTTCATATCCCACGATCTTTACCGTCTCCTCCCCCATACCCAGGGCCTCTGCCCCATTAAGCTCCCGCTCCAGGATCACCGTATAGGGCAGCACGATCTCATTTTCCCCGGCCCCTCTCATGTACAGCCAGTCCGGGCTGTCTGCCGAGATGGAGGTGTATGTCCCCTTCTCCCCACCGGAAACCGCAGCTTTTGCCGCCACGCCCTCCTGTTTTCTCCCAAATCCCATATAATCCCCCAGATCATAAGCCGAAACCTCCTCCGACAGATTCCAGAGAAGCTGGGATGCCAAAACCGGATTATCCGTAATATACAGCACCCCATCCTCCATAGGCTTCCCCTCATAGAGCTGCAGGATCATGGATTCGCACCGCTTTTTGGCCTCCGTAAAGTCTCCCCTGTTGGCTGGCAGAATGTTGGACTGCACATGATGCTTCATGAGAAAGGCCGCAAGGTTGTAGTCGTGGTGATAGTTGAGAATTTCCACCCGCCCATAGGCCGCCAGCGCCTGTGCCCAGTCCCGGGACTCATATAACGCCGGGTTATAGCTTCCCGCCTCCATGCGGGATGCATCTATGGAAGCCCGTTTCCAGGCTATGGCCGGGGACAGGTCATACAGCTGCAAACCAAGCAGCAGGGCCAGAGCAGCCGCTCCCAGCCGGTTTCCCCACATCTCTGTGTGTTTTCCCTCTTTCCCAGGTACATCGGGACGCACAATCTCCTCCCGGGAATGCCGTACAGTGGTTTTCCCCAGCTTCCCGGCATTTCCCCGGACAGAAAAATATGCAGGCAGGCGCACCGCAAAAACCCCCGCCGCCAGAAAGAGCATCTCATAAACCGGATAAAACATCCGCCCACTGGCCCGGAACACCGAGCACAACCGCTCTACCGCCTCCGGAAGGGGAATATGGAAGATCTCCCGCTCTCCAAACGTCACCCGGTTGCTAAGAGCAAACAGACAACAAAACAAAAGGAATACCAGAAGGCCGGCGTATTCCTTACAAAAGGACCACAGCTTCCGCTCTTTTATAAGCGCCAGCGCCTTTCCCGGCACCCCAGCCCCTGCGGCCAGCAGCACCCCCAGGCCCAGGTAGTTAAACCCGTCATAGTTTCCGCCTGTCTGGGACAGCGTTGGAAGCAGGGCCGACCACCCCTCCATTCCCAGGCTGGAAGGATTTACCAGTGCATTTAGGTTCATGGAATAATAACCAAACCCGGAGGAAGCTCCCGATACGCCGCTCCCAAATAAGCCCAGCGCCCAGCCGGACAGGCCAGTCACCCCCAGATTTCCCAGAAAAAAGAGAAGGATTTTCCCCCATCCGGCGTTGCCTTTTAAGGATCTTCCATTTATTTCCAATTCATGCCCTCTGCTTTTCCGGCGCCTCCACAGGCTCTCCAACGTCCATGCCGCCAGAATCCCCCATACCATAGGCAGAAAGTATGGATGGATACCCACGCACAGAAAGTTCAACAGAAGGAATCCCCAGGGAAACTTCCCGGTCTTTTTTTCACGGAAGTAGTAATACAGCGCAAAGAGAATTAACCACTGGGAAGCCAGGGCCGTATGGCGAAAAGCCCGCTCTATAAGAATAGGGGAAAAGGTAAACAACCCGGCAATGCCCCAGGTTTCCCAGGGGTGTTTTGTAAAAAGCCCCGCCAGAAGCCCGGCGGCCACCCCCTGCAGCACAAAACAGGCAAGGATATACCAGCCGAAAAACTGGAAGGTTTCCGGTAATATCCGGGAAAAGCATTTGAAAAACAAGGATACAAGAGGCAGGGAATCCGTAAAGGAAATCACCACGCCGGAAGGCCAGCCCAGATTCCGGGCAAGACCCAGGGGAAAGGCCCAGGGAGAATCCCGGAAAGCCATCCAGCCTGTATAGTGCTGGATAATGTCCTCCTCCACATAGCCATTTAAAATCCACCAGTCAAAGGTCACGTGGAGGGAATCCAGTCCGTATAAGAACACAAAAGACAGCGCTCCTATAAGAGCGCAGACAAAAACAGACATCCGTCTGGCATTTTTTTCAGATATCATCATCCTTTTTTCCCTGGTCATTGATTTTTGTCTCCTTTGGAACCACCAGGCGATGCCTCTTCCCATAAGTCAGAAACCAGGCATGGTTTCCGCCCCATCCTTCCAGCCCCTCCCGGAAATGCCAGAGCACATTGTATGCCACGGAAGCAAATCCCAGCATGGTAAAGGGCAGGGAAAAGATAATATAGTCAATATGCTGATGATGCACCGCATGTCCCTTGGCCAGCACCAGCCAGGACACAGGCCCCAGAAGCGACACCGCCATCATGGCATTTAAACCCAGCATCCGCAAATCCCGCTGTACCGCATCCTCCTGCGTTGCCAAAGGCCTGTCCACGGATTCCTTACGCATCACCGTCTCTTCACGCTCCACCGGTTCCTGTTTCCCCATAAATCCCTGTACCTTCCTTCTCCGGCAACGCATCCGCCAGACAAAAACCGTCGCTGCCGCCGCCAGCAGAAAAACGGGAATCAGCACATCCAGATTCCATCTCACAAAAATGGCGTACCCATTATTTTCCTGCAAATACCGCCGGAACACCTCCAGAAGCGGCACCTCAAAAGAGGCCAGCACATCCGCGTCAAATCCCTCCAGAGATGCGTACCCCGTCCGCTTGGCGCTGACAAACACCAGATACTCCACGGCATCCTTCCAGCCGTGAAGGCCTGCCATAAGAGCTATATTCACAAAGAGAGCCCCGCCAAAACCGCCGAGAGCCCCAAGTCCCGCCAGAAACGCCCTGTTCCTATACCGCTTCCATCCCCAGCGCTGTTTTATTCCATAGTACACCAGGGGCAGCTCCAGGGCCACCATCACGCAGCTTATAAACTCGTACCCGCAGGCGCTGCGCAGAAACACAAAGAAAAAGGACAACCCAAAGAGCCAGCCGTTTCTGCACCGCCCCCGCCTCTCCTCCCACATAAGCAGAAGCAAAAGTGACGCCATGGGCAGAAGCATGGTCCAGGTCACCCAATACAGATTTTTTGCCGTGAAGCCCATCCAGTGGGTAAAAAGCGTTGTCAGATATACAACTCCCACGGTTATTTTTCCAAATTCCCGGTAAATCCAACAAAAAAACAAAAACAGAATCACAGTGAAGAGAAACACATTGACGCCGCACATTACATCCTTGGGAATAGGATCCGTAAGGCCTGCATGGCGGTTCACCAGCTTGTCCACCCCGGAAAAGAGCATTCCCGCAAACCCGATCTGCTGCTGATATTCCAGCATCATGCCGTTGTAATTGCCGATTCCATGGCTCCTGGCGTCCAGAATCTTATTTACCACCAGCTCCTCGGAGTCCAGCTGCCAGTTCCGGTACAGCGGGTCATAGGGATTTAACTGCCAGCGGTTATTGAAAAAATGGCAGGCAAGGAATAAAAATGCCCCCAGAATCAGAATCCCCCAAAGCAGGCTCCTTATATTTCCTCTTTTTCCCATATTTTCTCCTGCTCCTCAAAGCCCCTGGTCTCATCCACCAGAAAAGGCGGCCTGTTCCTGGCAGCGTCCAGGGCGCGCCAGATGTATTCCCCCAGAAGTCCCAGCATCACCATAATCACACCGAACCCAAAGAGCATCAGCACCATCATAGAGGTCCAGCCCGCCACATCCTCCATGCCGGACAGCCGCTGCACCACCAGGACAATAGCCCAGACCACGGAGACAAAGGCAAACAGCGCCCCCATGCCGGACATAAAGCGCACAGGAAAATAAGAGAAGCTCATCATGGAATCCAGCACAAGCTTGACCTTCTTGGACAATGTCCAGCGGGATTCCCCGATCTCCCGGGCTTTCCGGTGAAAATAGACCTTGTCGCTCTTAAAGCCCACCCAGAGCACCTGCAGGGTCAATGCAGAGTTTTTCTCATCCAGCATCAGAAGCACCTTGATGACCTGGCGGTCCAGAAGATAGCAGTCAAAGCCTCCCTTAGGCATGTCCTTAATGACAAGCTTGCGCATAAGGGTATAGTACAGGTTGGCAAAAAACTTCTGCACCGCCCCCTCGTCCCTGTCGGCGCGGACAGCCAGAACCACCTTGTTTCCTTCCTTCCATTTGGCATACATGTCCAGAATGAGCTCGGAATCCTCCTGGAGATCCGCCTGCTTTGTCACCGCGCAGTCTCCGGTACACTGGGATAACCCGGCCAGAATCGCCGCGTGCTCGCCAAAATTCCGGGACAGCTTCACAAGCTTTACGTTGGAATCCATATCCCGGATCTGGTTCATAATCTCCCAGGAAGTATCACCGGAGCCGTCGTCCACAAACACAATCTCATAATCCCCCAGCTTTGGGAGGATTTTTTCTCTCATGTCCTCATAGAGAAGCATTAAGGTGTCGGAATTCCAGTACACCGGAACCACAATGGATATTTTACTCATGTTTTCTCCAATCCTTTTACTTCTTTCAAGTATTCCTCATAATCCCGGATGTATTCGCCGCCGTCGTAATGAATGTTGCTAAGAACCAGCAGCACGGAATCCCTGCTGAAGTCATACATGTCCTTCCACAGCATAGTAGGCAGATACAGCCCCATGCGGGGACGGTTCAGCTCAATGATCTCCTCCTGGAAACCGTTGTCCACCCGCACCTTGCTGGTACCGCTGACGTTTATCAGCACAAACTCCGCTTTCCGGTTGGCGTGCTGTCCCCGGATTACCTTCTCGTCGGAGCCGTAAATGTAAAACACCCTCTTGATCTCAAAAGGAATGTCCTGTTCCCCTTCCACCACCACCAGGTTTCCCCTGTCGTCCCCCAGATCGCCAAATTCCAGAATCTTATACTGTTCTCTGATATCCATAAGTATTCCTCCATCCGGCTTAAAACCGGTTTAACGCCTCAATGACGTAAGACTGTTCTTCCGCTGTCATGCCATTGTACACAGGCAGGGAGAGCACCTCCGCCGCATACTGCTCCGTAACGGGCAGGAAGCCCGCTTTGTGCCCCAGATATGCGTAGGCCTCCGACAAATGAGGCGGCACGGGATAGTGGATAATGGTGCCGATCTCCCGGTCGTTTAAATACGCTGCCAGCGCGTCCCGCTCCTTACAGCGCACCACGAACTGATGCCAGACGGCTGTGGCTTTCGGCCGTACCTGGGGAAGCATAAGCTTAGGATTTGTAATCTCCGTCAGATAACGCTCTGCAATGCGCACCCGCTCCTCCGTAATCTCGTCCAGATGTTTAAGACGCACCCGCAGAAGGCCCGCCTGCATCTCGTCCAGGCGGGAATTGGCTCCCACCACCTTATTATAATAGCGCTTTTCACTGCCGTAATTGCGGAAAACGCGAAACTCCCTGGCAAGAGCCTCATCCTTTACCAGAACGGCGCCGCCGTCTCCAAACGCGCCCAGATTCTTGGATGGGTAGAAGGAAAAGCAGCCCACATCCCCAAATGTTCCCGTCATCTGCCCGTCATAACAGGCCAGATGGGACTGGGCGCAGTCCTCCACCAGACGCAGGCCGTATTTCTCTGCCAGGGCCACAACCTCGTCCATTTTGGACGCCTGCCCGTAAAGATGCGTCACCAGGATCGCCCTGGTCCGGTCTGTAATCTTCTCCTCTATTCTGGAAACATCCATATTGTAGTATTTGTCGGGCTCCACAAAAACAGGTGTTGCCCCGTTGATACTGACACCCATCACACTGGCAATATACGTGTTTCCCTGGACGATCACCTCGTCTCCCTTCCCGATGCCCAGCACCCGGAAGGCAATCCAGAGGGCGTCCAGGCCGCTTGCCAGGCCTACGCAGTAACCGGCCCCCATCCGGGCCGCAAATTCCTCCTCAAAGCTCTTTACCTCCTGCCCCAGGACATACCACCCGGAGCGTAAAACCTCCAGAGCCTTGGCTTCATATTCCTGCTGATATTTCTCAAATCCCCGATCCATGCGGTTCTGCATGATTTTCATATAATTCACCTGTATCCTATTATCTTTTTATCGTTTTATTTTTCTATGGATTCCCGTACATCATAACACGAACCCTTTTTTTCGTCAACGAAAAACCCCCGCCAGATATCTGGTTACCTTCTCTGCCCCATCCTGGTTCAGATGATCCACGTCTATAAAATCCCCGCATGTAAGCCCCAGCTCCTCTCCCTTCAGGTTAAAGTCCAGATAATCCACCTCAAACTCCTCCGCAAAGGCCCGGACGGCGTCATGGGCCGGCTCGTAGGGTCCAACCACATCCAGGTACTCCTCATAGCTGGGAGCTGTCACAAAGACCAGTTCAATGCCCCTCTCCTCACAGAGCTCTGCCATCTTCCCCAGATACATGCGCCCAAAGGACATATCCCGGCTCATGTCAATCTTGTCAAATTTCTCCCACCAGGTAATCTCCTCCGGCTGTAAGCGAAGGCTGGAAGACACAAAGCCGCTGCCCGCGTAAAACTCCTCCCCATTTGTCACCGGCGCGTATTCCCTGTAGGAGGCAGCACTCTTTTTCTCCAGGTTCTCCCTAAGGAAATCCAGGTCTCCCAGCCGCTGCCAGTTTCTGCGAAAGGGAAAGAGATTGTTTGTATAGTGCTCCGGCGTAGACATATGCAGGATAAAATCAAGCTTGTTCAAGGAGGGACGCATATAATCGCACATAATATAGGCCTGCACCAGATCGTGATCCTTGGGGTCTGTCATAAGAAATCCGAAATGTACATCCAGATATACTTTTTTCAAGGGCTGGCAATCTGCGGCCTCCTTTAAAAGGTAGTAGGAGGTGTCCAGATTCTGGGCGGAGGAGCCCAGATTAAACGCTGTCTCCCCTGTGAGCTCCTCATAGAGCTCCACATCGTATGCCCGGTAGCAGTGGGAGCTTCCCAGAAAGAGAGTCTCCACCTGTCCCTCCCGCTCATAAAATTCGTGCATGGTCAGCCGGGTGTAGGTATCCGCGTCGTCCACCACCAGATAATTGCAAAGCCTAACCAGTCCCACCAGCAAAAGGAACACCGCCAGGGGAATCAGCACACATCCGGCTGCTCTTCTGATTTTGTAAAAATCCGTTCTACTCTTCATCCTTTATCCTCTATTCCTGTACCCCATCAAACCGGACAATGTTTCCGGCGCCCCACTTCCTCCTCAGAACTGAAAGTAGAAAAACTGGCTTGTGTCATAAGCCGCTCCGTACACGCCGAACACCAGAATCACACCAATCCCTAAAGCGTAGAGAAAAATGCGCACCAGAGCGTTTCTCCCTGCCACCAGACGGCACAGGCTGACGCCCTTTGCGCAGAGTATGTCCACCGCCAGCAATACCAGCAGGGAAATTCCCAGAAGCGCCCACTCTATGGGAATCATTCCCATGCCCGCCGGATCCAGGAATCCAGGGCTTTGGAATATTATGCCCAGCATCCCCTTTATATCCCCCAGGGAATTTGCCCGAAAGGCCATAAGAGCGGCATCCACCAGAAGGAATGTTACCAGTATCTGAAAAAATGCCGGAAGCTTCGGTTTCCTCTTCCAGCCAGCCAGCTGGCAAAGCCTGCCCAAAAGGACGTTTTTCCATTTTCCTATTATCTGGTAAGCTCCATGGATGCCTCCCCACAGGATAAAATGCCAGCTTGCCCCATGCCAGGCCCCGCTGACCAGAAATACAATCATGAGATTAAGCTGATTCCTCCAGGGCGCCACCCGGTTTCCCCCCAGGGGGATATACAGGTAATCCCGGAACCAGTTGCTTAGGGAAATATGCCATCTGCGCCAGAATTCCCCAACAGACCTGGAAAAGTAGGGCTGGCGGAAATTGTGCATCAGCTCAAACCCACAGACCCGGGCCGCTCCCCGGGCAATGTTGCTATAGCCGTCAAAATCGCAGTAGAGCTGAAAGGCAAACAGAAACGTTGCCAGAAGGATCTCCCCGCCTCCAAAAGCCTGGTACTGGCCGTACACCGCGTTTACAGCGATTGCCGCCCGGTCAGCAATCAGCAGTTTCTGGAAAAACCCCCACAGCATAAGAAGGAGGCCGTCCCGGATACGCCCCATGTCCCAGAGCCGCCACCTCTCCATCTTCTGTACCTGGGTCAGAAAATTTCCCGACCGCTCAATGGGCCCTGCCACCAGCTGGGGGAAAAAGGAGACAAACAGGGCGTACCGCAGGAGATTCTTCTCCGCCGGCACACTTCCCCGGTAGACGTCCACCGTATAGCCCAGGGCCTGAAAGGTATAAAAGGAAATGCCCACCGGAAGCAGCACGTCAAAGGGCTTGTCCAGAACCGTCATATGAAAGGCCCCCAGGAAGCGGTTCACATTTTCCAGGGCAAAGTCAAAATACTTAAAGAAAAAGAGAATCCCGATATTAATAAGGAAGCTAAGGGCCACGCACCACTTCTTCCGGCGGACGCAAAGCCTCTCATCCGGAAGCCGCCCCGCCCGCTCCAGCAGCATGCCGGAGAGAAAAGTCGTCACGGTGGAAATCGCGATCAGCAACGCGTATCCGGGATTCCAGCTCATATAAAAATAATAGCTTGCCGCCAGAAGCCAGCCTAGGCGGGCCTTTGCAGGCACCAGCAGATAAACCAGCACAACCGCCGGAAAAAAAACAAGAAAATGCAGGGAATTAAACAACATGGATTGTCCCTCCGCTTTTATGGGGTTCTGGTTTTCCGGAAACGCCTGCCATACAGGAGAAAGTCCAGAATCCGGATCCGTTTTGTCACAAATATAATTGCCCCGGTTACTGCGCTCATAACTGCAAAGGAGGCCAGCACAAACAATATCCCCTGAAAGCTATAGAGCTCCCAGGCTGTCCCCCTGTTAAGAATTGTGGCAAAGTGGAAATGAAGCGCATAGATTTCCAGGGTGTAGTTTCCAAGCCAGGCCGCCGCCTGCTTTGCCTTTCCGTCCGGCCACAGGCGGCACAGGCAGAAAATCACATAACAGCCGCAAAAGGAGGCCGTTATCTGCCGCAAAAGCGCCTGGAAACTGCTCATATCCAGAAGGTCATACCGGATAATCAGATAGAAAAATCCCACAGCCGCAGCCGGCGCAAGAACTGTTTCCGCCGGAACCAGAAGCCCCTTTCCCAGGGATTCCTTTTCCTGCACAGACTGCCCTTTTTGCCTGCCAGGCGGGAAACAGGAGGACAAAAGCTCCCGGATGGGATATGCCGCCGCCACATACCCGGTCATATAAAAGGGAATGTAGAGCCTGGTAAGCCCCGGGCTTAGAAATTCCCATCCCAGCAGCGTCTCTATAACCACAAAGGCCGCCTGCAGCCCATAAGCGCCCCAGAAAACAATTTCCCGGGAAACTGTGCCCTTCGCCAGGCAGGCGGCAAGCTGGGCCGTATAGACCATGGCCGTCAGCAGAAACAAGGTCATAAGGAACCACAGGCCGTAATCCAGGTGAAACAGGGTGTCCACAAAAGCCCCGGGAAGCTCCAGAGGATACAGAACCGCAATCCATACAAAAAAGGGCGTCAGATAAGAAACCGCCCGTCTCCCAAGTATCCGTCCGTAGTCCCTCAGGCCGGAAACCTTTCTCCCCATCCCGCACAGCCAGCCGCTGACAATCATAAACAACGGCATCTGCACAGCCTTAATTCCGTCGTAGAGATAGGCGTCCTCCATATGGTTCAGATTCAGCACATGTCCCAGCATAACCAGAAAAATTGCCACGCCTTTTACGGCGTCCAGCGTCTGGTTCCGGTTTGTATTGGCCATAAATTCCCGATTTCCCTTCGTTTTCCTCCCATTTTACCATACCATCTGCAAAATGTCCATTTTCTCTTTCCCCCTCTCCTTATGGTCTGAAGCCGTCCCGAAACAAAAACAAGGCATACCAGACGCTCATCTGCCCAGTATGCCTTATCATCCGTTGAAATGTAAAATTTCTCCTCTTTCAAAGAGCCCTTTTCCCCGCTAACCACTCCTTGACAAGATCAACACTCACGTTCACCATCTTCGCAATCGTTTCCTCTTCCAGCCCCAGAGAGTAAAGGTTTCCTGCGGTCTCCCTGGCCTGTTCCATCCGGCCCTCCTGCATTCCCTGCTGCATTCCCTGTCGCATTCCCTGCCGCATTCCCTGTTGCATTCCCTGCCGCATTCCCTGTTGCATTCCTTCTCTTAAAATTGTCTTTGCTTCATATTCAAGAATCCTGCCTCCCATAACAGACTTCACCCCTTCCCTGACATTTTCATATTTCCCTGCCAGATGCTCCACTACGCATCTGGACATTTCCAGAATGGTCTTTCTTGTATATGCGCTGATCCGCCCTGTTTCCTGCATGGCATCCAGCCGGTCTGTGATCTTTTTGTATTCTTTCTTCAGATCCTCCAGCTTCTTTTCGTCTTTATTGTACTCCTCCAGCCTGCTTTCATGCGAAAAAATATAAAATGGAAGCAGAAACAATAAGTCTTTTGCAAATATCTCCTCTATACCATAGTTCTGAACCTTCATTACCGGAATCGCAAAGCAGACCGCCCCGCCTGGCGTTGTTATTTCAATTCCCATCTTATCCGGTGTAGCGGCTCTGCTGCGCAAAAACAATACTGCCGAGTGGGGAATCTCCACTTTCAGGATATTTTCTGTTATTCTCCCTTCATCCAGCGCAACTTGTGCCGCATACTCAAAAATCCGGACCAGCATACTGCTATCTGCCGTGCTCTGGCACTCGCATAGAAATCTTTTTTCTTCCTTTCCCACAATCCGAAAGCTGCTGTCCGTGATACGCTTTTCCTCTTCTCCATCCTGGCGGTTAATGAAATGTTCATTTGGAGAAAAAATAACCTCCTCATCCCCCGTAAACTGTGTGGAAAAGATTTCATTGATAACCGGTATGATTAATTTGCTACAGTCATTTAACAAGGTACGAAAAACATCATCATAGGGGGTTCCGGTAACCATGTTTTCATTTGCTTTCACGCATTTCACCTTTCCACTGACATAAATCTGCCATATCCTTTCTATAAATTTATGTTACCACAGAATAAAAATATCCGCAATCCCCCCTTACCTTCGCCGCCATAACTTTTGTGTCCGTATTCTTTCCCCCTGCCTTCTTCCGGACAGCTTTTGGAAGCCCTTCATAATCCGGCCTGTTATGCTTGAACTAAAGAGGATTATTCTTTATAATAAAAGGAGCGGCCCTGTTTCCGGCCGCTGAATCCATACAGAAAGGCATTCCCTATGAAACAATACATTCTTCCTATTTACCTGTCCCTTCACCGGCTTTTTATCCGGTTCTGCTGGAATCTTTTCACCCGGTTTCCCCTGGACAGGAAAAAAATCGTGTTCAGCAACTTTAACGGCGGCGGTTACGGGGACAATCCCAAGTTTATCGCAGAGGAATTCCTCCGCCGGAAGCTGGATTTCCGGCTTTTCTGGGTGGCCGCCCACGAGTATGCGTTTCCCAAAGGTATCCGGCCCGTAAAACCCAACACGGCGGCTTTTGTATACCATATGGCCACGGCGGGGTTCTGGATAGACAATACCCGTAAGCTGTATGAGTTAAAAAAACGGCCCGGCCAATACTATATCCAGACCTGGCACGGCGGCCCCGGCCTTAAAAAGGTGGAGATGGACTGCGAGTCTGCCTTAAGCGCCGAGTACATCGCCTGGGCAAAAAAGGATTCCGGGTACATTGACCTCTTCCTTTCCTGCTGCCAGTGGTGCTCCGACCTGTACCACCGCTCCTTCTGGTATCAAGGGGAGCTTCTGGAAAAGGGCATTCCCAAAAACGACATGTATTACCAGGATCCCGCTCCCTACCAGAAAAAAGTGCGCTCCTGTTTCCGCCTGCCCGGTGATATCCGCCTGGCCATGTACGCCCCTACCTACCGGGACAACCGGAAAACCGACATGTACAACCTGGACTATTCCCTGCTCCTTACTACCCTTGGCAAACGCTTCGGCGGCCAGTGGGCGGTTCTGGTGCGCCTGCATCCCAATGTAAATTACCAGGATTATCCCATTGCCTACACAGACCGTATTCTAAACGCCAGCCCCTATGAAAACATGCAGGAGCTGCTGGTCGCTGCAGATGTGATTATCAGCGACTACTCCGGCTGCGCCTTTGACTTTCTCACCCTAAATAAGCCTGGGTTTCTCTACGCGGAGGACTATGAGGAAATCCGCCGCACCAAGGACTATTATTTTTCCCTGGAAGAGCTTCCCTTTACCCTGGCGTTTTCCAACGGAGATCTGATGGAGCATATCCTGCACTTTGACGAGGAAGCTTACAAGGCAAAATGCCAGGCTTACCGGAACCGTATCCAGTACTATGACACAGGCCACGCCTCCCAGGCTGTGGTAAACGTGATTGTGGACCGGGCTTCCAGAACAATATAGCCCTAACAAAGTACCAGAAAAAAGGGGCCGGTAATCCGCCCCTTTTTTGTCTGTCCCTCTCTTCACCATCCGCTTTATATCAGTCTGGACAGATGGATGTTTTATATTTTCTCTTCCACCATCCCTACCAGTTTTTGCATTTCCTCCACCGATTCCCCGTAACCGCTTAAACCGGACAATCCGTAAAGCTCCATAGCCTCCTGGCGTTCAACCCGGAAAAAGAGCTCTCCTTTCTGGATGCCGTCCGGACCCGTGTAGATCTCCAGCGCTCCCAGATTCTCAATGGAGGCAAAGGCCAGGATGCTGACAGCCTTGAATTTCTCCTGGTCAAGCAGCCCCCTGTCCTCCTCCCGGTATACCAGGCGGTAAGCGTAGGGCTCCTCACCTGTCTGAAGCTCTGTGGAAGCTCCTGCGGTAAGCCCCGCAGCCCGGACACAGGCTCCCACAACCTTCCCGCTTCCTACAGCGTCTCCCACATAGGCCAGATGATTTTCCACAAGGAACCCCGAAAGTTCCTCCACCAGTCTGGTATTTTCCTCCTCTGTCTCTCCCGAGCCTAAGGGGCGAACATCCTGTGCCTCCAGATCTTCCCCTAAGGCTCCGCTCTTTTCCTCATGCTCTTCTGTCCGCATAGCCTGGGTACACGATGTGAGGAAAACCGTCTGGAGCATAAGGTAAAATCCCAGCACTCCCAGAAACGTAATCCGGGATCCCCTGGCAATCCGCGAAATACGTGTTTTGAGCTGCCTGCTCCCGGCCGTCATCCATGTACACCCACAGACCATTCCCCCTGCTTCATGTCTTCGTCCCACCAGGGACAGAAGGGTCCTGCCATAGGCAAACCGCTCCTCCTCCCCCAGCAGGCTGATGGCCATCTCGTCGCAGGACAGCTCGCAGTCCTGCCTGGACAGCCACGCCGCCAGCCAGACCAGAGGATGGAACCAGTAAGCCGCCAGAAATATACAGCGCACCCGGTTCCAGGCCAGATCCCCCTGGCGGGAATGACAGGTTTCATGGGCTATGGCATGGCGCAGGCTCTCCGGCTCCAGAAGCAGGCTGTCGGGAATATAGATTCCCTTCTCCCCCTTTACCTTAAGAAGGCAGGGGGAGCCCAGATCTTTTACCAGATAGATGGGAAGCCGCGCCCAGGCAGCCGAAAACTGCAGATTGCTTTTTCTTCCAAAAGGCTCCCGTTTTTGCAGAATCTCCTGTTTCAGCTTTCTGTTTACAAAAAGCATCCAGGCAGCCATAAGAAGCGCCCCCGCCGCCCAGACTCCCCAGAAAATAGAATTCCGGATAAATACAACGGGTTTTTTCCAGATCTCCTCCCGGAACCATTCCCCAAAGGCCACTCCTTTTTCCGATGGTTCTGTTTCCGCCCCGGGCTTCATCTCCCCGGTTTTCCACGCTTCCCGGACATCCCCGCTCCCCTCAGCATCCAGGTACGGCTGTTTATCCGTCTGTACCGCCCCGGTTCCTTCCCCATTCTGTGTTTCCGGATTGTCAGCCCGCGCCTCTAAGGACAGTTCCTTTCCGGCCTGCCTCTCCTCCCACCAGTCCTCCATGGCACCCGTCACATTTAAAAAGCTATAGACGCCTCTTGGCATCCAGGGAGACAGGGGGATGATGCATAAGCAGATAAACACTACCATCCAGATACAGTAAATATGTTTCATGGGTATCCTTCCCAGAAAAAGCCTCCGCATAAGGCAGCTTCCCAGAACCAGGACGCTTACGCTGATATATAAATCCCTCATCTGCTTCCCTCCTCCGCCTCCTTAAGAATGGCGTACAGCTCTCCCAGCTCCTCACGGCTTACCCGGTTCTGGCTCACCATGGAGTTTACCATCAGGCTTAAACTGCCCGCGTACACCTTTTCCAGAAATCCCTTTGTCTCCTGGGCCGCCACTTTCTCCCGCTCCGCCTGTGGATAAAAGAGCTTGGCCCGTTCTCCTTCCTCGTGGCGGACAGCCCCCTTTTTCTCCATGCGGTTCAGCATGGTGATAACCGTGTGCTTACTCCAGTCCGTCTCCTGCTCCAGGGCCGCCGTCAGCTGCGTGATGGTGCGCGGCGCCTGCTGCCAGAGCAGATTCATAATTTTCCATTCCCCATCCGACAAATGTATCATTTCAACCTCCTGCCCGGTTCCCCATCTGGCCTTTTGTTGTCTGGCCAGATGGGAATTTAATTTTTTGGTAAACTTATGTCTACCTCAAGTATAAACAGAAGGTAAACATTTGTCAACCTTTTTATTTTATTGGATGTGGAAATTTTCTTGACAGAAATCCATGGATGCACTTATAATATTGAATATTGAAAAAGCGGAATTGATGGAATTGGCAGACATGCAGGATTTAGGTTCCTGTGGGTAACACCGTGAGGGTTCGAGTCCCTCATTCCGCATGCATATGCCTTACAGCATGACACAGAGCATCTGGGGCGCATGGAGGTAACGGAGCACTGCCAGAAAAGGGCAGGAAATCACCAACAGTCGGACTGCCGTGATAATGTAAACGCTCCAGTCCCCCCCAGAATTTCTTTTATCCGGTAATCACCAATCACAAATCCCGCCAGAAGCATCGCTACAACCGTATAGCAGTTTCCCGCATTTTGAAGCGTATTGGGAAGCGTCTCCGGGAAATGTCCCCCCCTATGCCTGTAAGCCCCAGGACAGTGCCTGCGGCTGTTGAGATACAGACCGGATTGCACAGGCCCGCCGTTCAGACATCGCCAGAACAATGGGCGTCCTGCAGATTTTCTACTGTACATTCCCCCATAAAGGTATAGAGCATCAACGCAGGAAGAAAAACCAGGGTCACCAGTCTGGAAACCGCCGCCGCTGTCTGTTCCGGAAAAAGCTTAAACCGGTTCATCACGTATCCCGCCAGCAGTGCAAACAGTTCCGTCATATGATTACATGGTTCCAAAGTAATTTCCATGATTCTCCCCTTTGCAGTTCCCGTTTCCTGCATTTCCGCCTTCTTTTTCCAATTTTATTTCCCTCAGTTCAGATATTTCAGCGGATTCACCCGGGAACCGTTAATAATAATCTCAAAGTGTACGTGAGGTCCGGTGCTTCGTCCCGTATTTCCGCTAAGGGCAATCTTCTGGCCCTGGGATACAGACTGTCCTCTGGATACCAGGATTTTGCTCAGATGGGCATACCGTGTCTGCCTTCCGTCCGGGTGTTGCAGGGTCACACAGTTTCCGTAGCTGGAAAACCATCCTGCCTGTACTACAGTGCCGCCGCAGGAAGCCATAATGGAAGTACCAATCGGGCAGGCCCAGTCAATGCCTCTGTGCATGCTGCCCCATCTCATCTTGAAGCCGGAGGTCATCCGCCCGCCGGACAGAGGCTTCATGTAGGTAGGCGGCGTCTTGGTTCCCTTTTCGATCACCTGGGCAACCGGCTCCACCATCACCGTCTCCGCAATCATCTCCCGCCCGGTCTCCGTCTCATTTTTCCGGGTAATCAGCATAGTTACCTCATGATGGCCGGGAACCGCCTCCTGGCGCACCACCGTGTCTGTGGTATACCAGTCGTCATTCAAAATATATTCCGTTTCTGCGTTGTAATCTTCCTCGTAGGTGGTTTCCTCGGTGGTGATTACGGAGAGCTCCGGCTCCGGCACGGTGATAATAATCTCATCTCCGATATGAAGCACTGTCTCTGCGGTCAGCCCCTCATTCAAGGCTACCACGTCTTTCACCAGCATCCCCCGGCTGTTGGCTATCACAGACAGGGTATCTCCCGGCTGCACCTCATAGATCTGGTTTTTCTCCGTGTCCTTTGTCACCATGTCAATGGCTGTCTCAACGGGCGTAATCTGATCCTCATTGACATAAGCCTCCACGATCTCCACCTTTTCGCTGAAGCTGAGAGCCCGCAGGCCATCCCCTGCCACCTGGGTCAGATCGTCCTCCAGAGAAATTTCCTCTCCCTCGAGAAGGTCCTCCGTAACCGTAGCCGTGATAATATCCTTCTCCAGAGGGCTTAAATCATAGGCGCCGATACCTGCCCGGGGAAAACCGGACGACAGGGAATTATCCGCGTATTCTCCTGTCTCCTCCTCAATCTCGGGCTCCTCCCTGCGCTTCACCTGGGCAGTGTAAACATTCAGCTCCCGCTCCGCCTCGGAGACAATGCTGACCTCAAACTCATCCTCCAGGTCAAATTTATTTTTCGTTGCATTGAGGATATCAAGCACATCCTGGTAACTGCCCACTGTAAGGGTAAAGCCGTCAATCTTTAAGAGATATCCCTTTTTTCTGGCCGTCACCACGTCCTTGTGAAGCTCGTCATAGATGGCATCCGTAAGAGCCTGGGTGTCCATGGTGCTTCCGAAGATTTTCTCGATTTTATGGGTACTATATTCCACATCCGACAGCACCAGGCCGTCCGTCTCCTTGGATATGCGGGCCCGGGCATCCAGAAACGCCTGCTCCACCACACTGGGATCCTTGACGGAACCTACCACATTTCCCTCCAGGGTCACCTCATAATACCGGTTTCCCACCCCAAAGCCGGAGCCCAGAAACGGAACCGCCAGAAACATGCACCCACAGGTGGCCGCCATGGCCTCCACATATGCCAGTTTGATTCTTTTTATAAATAAATTCCTTTTCATCTGTCTTTTTTGCTGCCTTCGTTTGTAATATTTTCGTAACAAATCTATTCTAGCAACATTTTCAGAGCTTGTAAAGTTTTTTCTACAGTTTCTTCGATTCCAAGTCCTTCCTCGTCCACGGTTACATGGGCATACCGCTCATAAAGCCCCTGCCGCTCTTCATAGAGATCCCGCAGGGTCTGCCCATCCTTGAGAACCACCCCCCGGCCCTTGATATTCAACAGACGGGAGGCAATCGTATCATAAGAGAGGCGCAGGTACACCACCGTGCCAATACTGCGCAGATGCTCCATGGCCCTGTGGCCGTAAATCACACTGCCCCCTGTGGCAATCACCGAGCGGAACGCCTCCAGGGATGCATTCACTTCCTCCTCAACCGCCAGAAAGCCATCCACCCCCTCCTCCTCGATAATTTCGCTGAGAAGCCGTTTTTCCCTGGCCTGGATGATAAGATCCGTATCCAGGAAATCCATGCCTGCAACCTTTGCCAACACCACGCCCATGGTGCTTTTCCCCGCTCCAGGCATCCCAATAAGTATTATATTATCCAATTTTCCCGCCTCCCCTCATTTTCTGTTCTTTCCACGCCCATCTCTAGACAGGTTTCCTGTTTTCCTATCCCTCACTCTGGTTTCTGTGGGTTTTTCCCGTTTACATCCGGTCTTTTTTATAGACCCTTTTCCCTTCCCCCCGGATTTTCCCGCACGCACGCTGTACCCAAAACTTCCACACTGCTGTCCCAGGACAAAATACCCTCCATGCGAATAGCTTACAAGCCCTGCTGCGTTCAAGTCAAATTTCCCGGCTTTGTCAAGGTACCGCTCCTCCACGCCCACGCTCACTACATGAGCCAGAAACAAGTGATGGCTGCCCAGCTCCCTGACCTCCGCCACTCTGCACTCAATATTCACCGGGCTTTCCGCAATCGCCGGGGCATGCTTCAGTATCTCTGCCCTCTCCGGAGTCAATCCCAGCTCCTTAAACTTGTCCATATCCCGCCCCGACTTCACCCCGCAGTAATCTGCCGCCTGCAAGAGTTCCTTCGTGGTCAGATTAATCACAAATTCCTCTGTTTCCCGGATAATTCCATAGGAGTACCGGCTGGGCCTGAGAGAAATGGACACCATGGGCGGATTGGTGCATACCGTCCCTACCCAGGCTAAGGTAATAATGTTGGGATTCTCCCCCTCCCTGGCGCAGCTAACCATAACCGCAGGCAGAGGGTACAGCATATTCCCTGGCTTCCAGTGTTGTTTTCCCATTCTGTTCTTCCTTTCTCCAGGTGCGTTTCCGAAATTTACGCCCGGGCCGGACATCCTCCGCCCGGCCCGGGCATACCATACGTGCCTACTGCTGCAGCGCGCTTACCAGACTTGGAATCAGCTGTTTTTTCCGGGAAACAAGTCCCTTTAGGAAATATATCTCGTCCGCCTCGGGCAGGCGGAAGGCCTCATGTACCAGCGTACTGGCGTTGGGGCCGCAGCAGAGCAGCTCCGTATTCTCCTTCACAATATTGGTCAGCATAAAGAATACCATATCCACTCCCGTTTCCTCCAGTGCCACAGGCAGATAGGGCAAAAGCTTTTCCCTAAGCTCCTCCAGCTCAATGCTGTTCATGGAATTTACCTGGCCCACTGCAAAGGTTATCCCACCCACGGAAAACCGCTTGAAGTCCTGGTAGAATACCTCCTTGGCCGTGCGGGAACCCAGGTTGCTTCCCGCGGAAAACATATCGATGGCCAGCTCCTCGATCTCTACGCCCGCAATCTCCGCCAGGGCCTCCGCTGCCGCCTTATCCGCAGCCGTGCAGGTGGGTGAGCGGAACATCAGCGTATCGGAGATTATAGCCGCGCAGAGAAGGCCTGCAATCTGCCTGGGAATCTCCACCCCCCGCTCCCCATAGATCTGATACATAATGGTTCCCGTACATCCCAGGGGCTGGTTCCGGAAAAATACCGGCGCCATAGTCTCCAGGGCTCCCAACCGGTGGTGATCGATAATCTCCAGGATTTCCGCATGCTCGATTCCGTCTACAGCCTGGGATTCCTCGTTGTGATCCACCAGAATTAACTGCTTACGCTTCAGATTCAGCAGATTCCGCCGGGAAATCATGCCGATATAGTTCTCATCCTTATCCAATATGGGGAAATCCCGGTAACGCTTCTGGCCCATGATATCCTTGATATCCTCTGTTTTTTCATTGACATGAAATTTTGTCAGATGCTCGGACTTCATAAAATACTGCAGAGGCATACTCTGGTTAATAAGCCTGGCCGCTGTAAAGGCATCGTGAGGCGTGCTGATAACCACGCATCCCTTCTCCTCCGCCAGCTTACGGATGGTTAAGGAAACTTTGGCTCCCTCGCAGACCACAATACAGCCCGCACTCATCTCAATGGCGCACAGCTGGGATTCATAGCGGTTTCCAAGAATCACCAGATCCCCCTTTTCAATATAATCCTCCATTAAATCCGGGTTGGCTGCCGCAATCAGCACCTTGCCCTCCTGGTAATAATCCCCCATATCTCCAATCAGCATGGCGCCGTCCAGGGTTTCCACAATGTTCTTATAAGGGGTATTTGCCATGGAGAGAATCCGGCTGTCATACATATCCATGTAGGAGGTGGCAATATCTCCAATGGTAATAAGCCCTTCCAGCTTCCGTTCCCGGGTAATGGGCAGGGTGACCACTCCCAGCTCCTTCATCAGTTTCCAGGCCTCCTTCAAGGACAGATTTCCCTTGACGCCCTCGGTCTTGCGGATCTCAATATCCCGCACCTGGGTCATGACATCCTCCACATAAACAGGCGCCTCCGCCTGGAAAAAATTCAGCACATACTGGGTCTCCTGGTTGATCTGGCCCGCCCTGGCCGCCACATACCCGCCCCCATGAACCTCATTTTTCAAATACGCATATGCAATCGCCGAACAGATAGAATCCGTGTCGGGATTCTTGTGTCCGATCACAAAAACCGGCCTTGTTCCTTCCATAATAAATACCTCCTGTTATTAAAACCAAGTCCTTCCTTCCAGACCTATTCTATCATTTTACAGACCCGTTTACAACTTTCCTTTCGTCATATTTCTATTATTTTCCCCTTATCATTGCCTATAAGGAGATTTTCTTTTATCTATTTTGCCCTAATATCCGCTTTTTCTTATTTCTGTTTTATGCAATTTTACAATAAGTTTACATTTTATTCATATTTTATTCATATTTCATTGCTATACTAAATACAAGTTAAGAGATGACAGCTTTCATAATACATATAGATAAATTTTTTCATAATAGCCTCGGCATACGAAAGTATGTCGGGGCACTCCTCATTTTACAGAGAAAGCCCCATCCAGCGGCCATGAAGAGGGCATGCCTGCATGCGCTGCTTCATGGACATTGGACCGTTCCGGTTATCTTCCGCGCTCTGGCGCCTGCATCACAATTCCCCTCTCCAGATAAGTCACCTCGTATCCCCTCTCTTTAAAGGGATCCGCCAGCGGACACTCCATAAAGCTCTCTCCCCAGTGCATCATGTAAACAACAGTGGGGAATTTGTCTGGATGAAGGGCGTAGTAATCAATTAGCTGGGTGCTGCCCTCATGAACCTGCCAGGTAGAATAGGAACCACATGCGGCGTCCACATAAAGATAAATCCATGGAGCCACACCTACCACCAACAGTCTGTCCTCTTCGGTAAACCTCAGAGTATCCAGTTCCTCCAGAACCAGTTCATATTCTTCTGCCTGTTCTTTCACGGTATAAACGCCCTTCAAGGGGCCTCGTTCCATTCTGGTATCCAGGCGCCAGGTTTTATCATCTCCCCAGGCAAATGTCATCCGCAGATAAAAGCTTCCCACAAACTGGGCTGCCAGGGCCAGGACAAGAAATCCCACGGTCAGCCTGCGCTTTTTCATGGACAAAGATTGAGATGTCAAAATTGCCTTTCCGCAGTCCCAGATCAATATCACAGAAAACATGGAGCAGAGCCCATAGGCCGCCGAGATTGTTACAATGCCGGTGTTGGTGGCATACTGCACAATCATAGTAAACAGCGCTGCTGGAAGAAAACAGATAAAGAAAAGATTTTTGTCCTTAGTTTTTGTGAGAATATATGCCTCCAGACCCAGAAAAGCCAGTGGAAGCATCTGATAATTCACTGTAATATGCTCAAAGACGAAAGTATAGTATAACAGATATGGAACCACACATAAAGCACCCAGCCCAAGATAAAGCGCCGCATGTGTCCGGTATTTTTTATCCAGGGCCATGGCAGCAAAAATACTGCCAAACCCCAGAATCAGATATTTATAGTTTTTATAGCAGAGATAAAAATATCGTCCGGTCTTTTTTATATATGTCCGGATTCCCTCCTGTTCATGCTCTGCATCCCCCACAATAAAAGGCAGATTTGCGCGGACTTCCTCAAGACTCCCCCTCCCCAGTACAAACCACGCAAAAAGAACCGCCACAAAAGCTGCTCCCAGGCTCATCAGCAGGAAGCTCTGAAGCCGCAGGATTTCCTCAATTTCCCTATTCCTCATTCTCCCCCAGACAGTAAATCCCAGGCAGAGAATTCCATAGAGACCATACAAAATAACAGCAAAGGGATTAGCCAGCACCAGAAATGCCCACAATATGCCATAAAGCACATATTCCCAGGATTTATGATGAGATTTCCCATAAAGACATGAGGTTAAAACAAAAAACACTGTAAACTGAATAGAATTATAGGACAGCGTAAAAAGACTAAAGGGCGCATAAACAAAAAATAAGAGAACAGCTCCGATGGCTCCCCAGCCTTTTTTCCTAAGTCTCCAAAAGCTAACCATGGCTGCCAGAAAATGCAGAGCCAGAGAGGACAGGCGAACAGCCATTATAATTCCTTCCGTGGAACCAAGAATTTGTCTCATAAGACAGTATAGGGGATACATGCAAAATACGCTTAACTGCTGTGTCGGATTCCACTCATCAATAAGAATTTTCTCTCCCCGGAAAATCCTCTCAAAAGTGCCTGTAAAATACATTTCGTCTGCCGTATTGAATCCTCTAAAAGCCCGGAACACAAAGAAAATTTCCAAAAATATACAAATTCCAAATAATATAAACAGCATCCACTTTTGTTCTCTTCTGTTCGACGACTCTATTTTCCAATTCATAACTTCTTAATCCCTATCCTGCCCTTTTTATATCCTGCCATAACAGACATCCCCAGAAAACCTAACAACGCTGCCAGACGTCCAACCAGATAATACCAGGGTTCCCTATACGCTATCTCAATCTTCCCTGTTTCTTTTAATGGAAGCTCCACCCGCAACACTCCCTGTTCTCCAACCCTGGTTTCCAGTTCTGTCCCATCTGGCAGAAAAGCTTTGTAATTTGGATAATAAGTAAATGGCACATCTACCCATGTACTTTCTTCCAACATCGTTTCCTGGAAATTTTCCCAGGTGAAACCAGCCGTGAGATTCTCCATCCTATAGCAATCCGTAAGGCTGATTCCGTCGGCTGGAACAAAGGTATTCCCGCGATTCCAGATCCGGTAACTGTTAGCATGATCCACATTTATAAAATACAATACATCTACCTGGGATTGTTCCCTCTGGTATTGATTTTCCTGGGTATATCGAATGACTCCCTCCTCACAATAACGGTTTATATAAACCCCTGCACATAGAAACGCCAGTGTCCAGGCTCCCAGAAGAACTGCTCTACAGCTTTCTTCCCCTTGACAGATCCTATGAAATCCTACAGCACATACAAGACTGAACAGTGCGGAGGATAATGCCAGGAAACGCCATGGAATCTGAATAGAGGTTACAAGACGATACAAAAAGGGCACTTCCTGTATTTTATCCCATGGAAAAAGGTTGGAAGATAAATAAATTCCAAATGCTCCCAGCAACAGAATAAACATGCTGTTTTTTAAAATCATTTCCTTTTTCTGCTCCCGACAGTAACAGCAGACAAATACAATAAGTCCTACCAACATCACAAAACCGAGGGAGCAGGGCATCTCCCCGCTGTTTTGGACGCCTGCATAAGTTCTCTCAGCCGGATTTGCCAGAATAATATCAAAAACCTTCGGCAATGTCACTGTCCACCAGCTTAGGGTACTATCCACAGAAAATACCCGAAACGGATACGCCGCATGCTGTAAAACGGGCAGGATAACACCAAGATTCATAAGAATCGTGAATCCGGCTGATAAAACCAAACTGAAAATCCTTCCCTTTTCCCTTAAGCGCCCAATATAGCAGATACCAAATATCGCTCCAAAGAAAAGCACAAGCTCTGTACTTAGGACATGGGACTGTATAACGCCCGTAAAACCCAGCGCCACCAGATACCATTTCCTCTTATCACCCAAAAAGAGCTCATTTAGACCCCACATCACAAGCGGAAAAAAAACCATAGCCAACGCTTCCCCAATCGCCGCTCTGGTATAGATATCAATAAGCCGGTAAACAGACAATGTATAAAGCAACGCTCCGGTAAGTCCCATATTCCTGGACTTCAAAATCCTCGAAAAAGAAAGGTATGCAACACCTGCAGTTGCCACATGAATCAAAACAATGAGAGTTTTATAGCAATTTACAAGAGACATTCCCATACAACCCAAAAGAGCCGGGAAATACAGGAACAATTCCGGGTAAAAAATCGAGGAACCATAACCATAACCATGAAGCATAGTACTGTGAATCTTTACAGGAAACTGTCCGCTCTTCAACCCTTCCTGTATTCCCAGCACCCGGTTGAACTGATAATACAGATCATTTCCATCTAAGACAAAATCAAACGTAAGCGGAAGGGACACTAGAATTACACCCATACCCAGAAGTAATAACGCCTGGCGACCCTGGGCATCCAATCGGATCCCCCACATCTTCCCAAGCAAAACCAACATGGAAACCAGAAATATGCCCCCCATCAGACAGAATTTATCCGTATACATGCGCTCTGCAGAATACAGATAAAAGCCGCTGACATTCAGTTCTCCCTTCCCCCCATAAACAGCCCGAAAACTTATATCCTCAAAGGATTCCTCAATAGAAAACTTAATTTCTGTTACTTCCTGCTCTTTAAGTAAAGTAGCGCTTGTCAGAAGTCCGCCCTGGGTATTATCCGGGTTCAGTTTCCCTGTGCTGTATACCTCAAATGTATTATATTCTTCCCCGGAGAGGGCAACTACTTGAAGGATATAGTCCCCCCTCTGAAGTGTCACACTATCCGTTTCTGCCACAATTCCCTGATAACTCCCATCTTCCCTGGATACCACAGCAGTTGTAGTCTCCTCAAGAAGTTCTGTCATATGAGAAGCCTCTGGCCGGATGTTCAACTCATCTGCCCCAAATTGGCGATGATAATATGCATCAAAGGGTATGCACGCAGCAATTACCAGCATACACAATGTAACCAAAAAATGCTTTTTGTATGTTATCCAGAATTTCATCCCTCAAACTCCTGTATTTCTGTTTATCGGACTGCCAGCGTCCAGTAAAGTATTTTCCCGCAGCACAGACAGCTTTGCCTTTACCTTTTCCGAAACCTCTTCCAGACCAATGGCCGCCATGGGCAGCATCATTACAAAATAAGGAAGAATATACCTTCCCTTGGCTTCCCAGATCATATGGAATAAAAAGCCTCCAAAGATAACAACCAAAAGCAGTTTATTCTCCAGCTTCTCTTCCTGGCAGAATCCATAAATTAACCAGAGAAGTACCCCGATAAAGACCAGGCTCTGATACTGATTCATAAACCAGGTCATCAACGTATGCAGCTTTCCGTCATACATACTATTCACAATGCCGCAACGTTCTGCACCATTCACATTTGTCAAAACAAAGCACTGATAATCCGGATTATTCCACTGACTGGTAAACTTATCCATATAAAAGTTTCCTGCATAAGCAGGATTTTCCATAAAATATCTGGCGCGTTTTTTTATATCACTGACCGCCATCTCTGTAGCAGCTTCACCGTCAAAGTCTGTTTCACCCCAGTATATATGAAGAACATAATTATTATACCATCCTGGCGCGCTACCCTCCTGCATTCCCATAGCTACATACAAAATCATAGGCGCCCCGTCATTCAGCTCTATATCAGCGCGCACCTCATAAAGTGTCCGAAGTCCCCACCTGGCACTCAGAAGTGAAAGAAGCAGCAAACCCAACTGTATAAATCTGCCAGGCTTTTTTCTCCCAATTCCTGTAGCTGCCAGCACGCAGGCCATAGCCATGACTATAATAATACAGTTGTTACGGATAAGACAGGCCAGGCTGGCTGTTAAACAGGAAACGGCAAAACAGAATACCCTTCCCTCTTTCTGATAGTCCAGAAACATCCATATTGCCAACAGTGAAAACGCCAGCGAAAGTATTTCCCCATATACATAAGTCACATAAAAGAATAGAGGAAAGCATCCTGTTACAAGAAACAGATAATAGATGTGCGCCCGTCTTCGTATGGTTAAAATACGCGTCACTCGGTATCCACTATAAACACATACCACTGCCCATACGCAGTTAAGAAGCTGGAACGCAAGAATATTTCCGTTTCCAAACAATGTAAAAACAAGCTCAACAAATGCCGTTAAGCCTAATTGATGAGGATGAATATACAAGTATCGCTCATAAGAATCCTTTGTCAGTTGCGAATAATCTCCTTTTACAAAGCCTTCCGCCGCATTGCAGACATAAGACTGGTCTGCCACAGGAATACTATGCGCTCCCAAGGTCCAGAACACTCCAAAACAAAGAACATATACCAAAACCACACCCAGCAGTATCTGCATGCGTTTTTCGGCTTTTTGCTCATTTTCCAGAACCCAGCGGCTTCCCCTGTGCATGAGATATACAAGCACGGCACATACAAATAACACTACCAGAAAGGCATCCCCCTTTTGGTAAGGAATCTCTTCATAATCTGTCTTAAAATAAACTGTATAAAATAAACTAGCACCTGTAAGAGCCCCAAACAAAACCAAACCCAGAATATTAACCACCCTGTCTGCAAACTTTAAAAATTTCATCCCTTTTCCTCCAGACAGCGGACGCCTTGCTCTATAGCAGCCTCCCTCACTGCCCTGCGCTCCCCCCATGCCAAAGCACTCTTCCCGTAATCTCCGACAAAGGCACACAGCCGAATTCCCGGGAATCCATGGAAACCTCCCGGTTATCCCCCAGGACAAACACTTCCCCCGTGCCTATTTTCAAGGGGAATACCACCTTGTTTGAGACCGGCTGCGTCTGGGTATAAATAAACGGCTCCTCCACAGGAGACTGGTTAATTAAGAGGCTGCCTGTTTCCAGGTCAAAGTCAACCTCGTCGCCCTCCACGGCCACAATGCGCTTTACAAACTCCGTGTCTTCCCCCATATGGATCAGGACGATATCCCCATCCTTATACTGCTTGTCCAGGCGATAAAACAGCAGAATTTCCCCGTCTTTCAGATTCGGCGACATAGAATCCCCGCGAACCCACGCAACACCGATTATATAAGTAAATGTCACATACACCACGGCCAGAAAAACCAGCAGTTCAAACAATCCCCGCTTCCACTCCCTGGCCTTCTGGATCCGCACAATCCGGTTTTCCAGAATCATTTCCGGTTCCTGGCTTTTTTGCGTTTTCTTCATATGTTTTTCCTGTTGCCCGTTTTTCTCTCTGAATATCAATGCTCTGCCCTACATATTCTCCGTCATTTTATTTACGCGATCCCGAAGCTCCTTAAGCTGCATGGCGGAACGGTTCAGCTCTTTCTCAAGAAGTTCCAGTTCCTTTTGCAGAGTGCGGTTTTTCTCCCCCAGCTCTTCCACCACAACCGCCCTTTCTTCCTGGCGGATCTGTTCCCTTAACTGTTCCCGCTCCTCCCGGGCGCTTTTCCGAAGCTGTTCCGCCTCTTCCCGGGCCTCCTTGAGCATCTGCTCCGCCTGGGCCTGGGCCTCCTCCCGGGCAGCCTCCGCCTGGCCTTTCACCAGGAGCAGCCGGTCTTGATAAAGCCGGTTAAGCTGTTGTATTTTTAAATATACATCCTCTTTGTCATATCCAAACAGGCTTTTTTTCACCTGCATTTTCTCCAAAAATTCACTGACCTCGGGAAACTCTGCCATCCTTATCCTCCTATCTTTGTCCTACGTCTACATTACATTCTTTCTGCATATTATACTGTTCTTCCTGGTATTTATCAACCACAGCCTGAAAATGCCGGATACAGCAGCCCTTGTCCACTGTACCCGGCCTTTCCCAGTCCCTGCAAAATCTTCAGTCCATTGCCTGGGCTGTCTCCGTTATAATTTTTATACACAGGTCATATCCCAGCATACCGCTGTCCAGAGTCATATGGTAGTTGCGGCTGTCTCCCCATTTCTTGCCTGTATACCGGTTGTAATAGTTGTGGCGGCTGTTGTCCTTCTTTGCCATCAGCCTCTGAATCTCCGTGGCGTTGTTGCTGCCAGTCATCTCGCTTACCCGCACGGCCCTGTGTACGTCGTCCGCATGAATAAACACGTTCAGGCTCTCAATTCCCGCTTCCCTGAGAACCTCATCCGCGCAGCGGCCCAGAATAACGCATGGCCCCTGCTGCGCCAGCCGGACGATAATTGCCTTCTGCACATTATGGATCGTTTCCTGGGTATCCTTGTAATTCACGCTGGAAACCGCGCAGATACTCTTTAAGATCGAGTCTGTCCTGGAAACGTCCTCTCCCTCGCTCTCCACCAGCTCCGGGTCAAATCCGCTGGCCTTTGCCGTCTCCCGGACAATATCGTGGTCATAAAATGGAACACCCAGTTTTTCAGCCACCTGCAGGCCGATGGAGTGGCCTCCCGCACCGTATTCGCGGCTGATGGTAATGATTTTGTTCATAACAGCTTTTCCTCCGTTCTTACACAGACCATACATGCCCTCCGGCAACAGTATCTTTACTTTATTATATGTGCTCATCCCAATTTCTGTCAAGCAAGGATTTTCCATTCCATTCAGACATGGTAAAAAACCGCAGGAAGTATAGATATCCCAACACTTCCTGCGGTTTTTCCTGAGGCATCGGGGATTCGAACCCCGGACAACTTGATTAAAAGTCAAGTGCTCTACCGACTGAGCTAATACCCCGTCTTATATTGTTTTGATGCGACCGCACAGGCCGGCCGGACCTGCTTCTGCAATCCCAAACTGGGCTAGCTGGATTTGAACCAGCGAATGCAGGAGTCAAAGTCCTGTGCCTTACCGCTTGGCGATAGCCCATCAAAGGGTGGATAAAGGGATTCGAACCCTTGGCCTCCAGAGCCACAATCTGGCGCGCTAACCAGCTGCGCTATACCCACCATAATGCCAACCTTAGGCGAACGTGCTCGAAGGGATTCGAACCCCCGACCCACGGCTTAGAAGGCCGTTGCTCTATCCAACTGAGCTACGAACACATAGATACTGAAGGCACGCCGTTTTGTATTCATCCGGCACGGACTATATATTATCATATCGGCATGGGCTTGTCAATGAAAATTTCAGCCGTCTATGCCGAAAACGAGAGCGGGTGATGGGAATCGAACCCACATATCCAGCTTGGAAGGCTGGTGTTCTACCACTGAACTACACCCGCATACTTTATTTTATATACAGAATACGAATCGTCTGCCTATACAGTGCCCAGAGCCGGAATCGAACCAGCGACACGAGGATTTTCAGTCCTCTGCTCTACCAACTGAGCTATCTGGGCATTCGCTGTCCCTCGACAACATGCTACATTTTACAATAGTTTCCGCCTGTTGTCAAGCACAATTTTTAATACTTTTGAATCGGGAATTTTTCTGTACTTTTGGGGCCGGATGATGTATTCTTATAGTATCCTATACACACAGCAAGCTAAAGGAGGCACAAATCATTATGAGGTATCAGATTGTGGGAGACACAATGCCTGTGGTGGAAATCACTTTTGACGCACCCGGGGAGGAAATGTATACCCAGTCCGGCGGAATGTCCTGGATGACGGACGGCGTAGCCATGAACACCAACACAAAAGGCGGGCTTATGAAAGGGCTTGGCCGGATGTTTGCAGGGGAATCCCTGTTTATGGCTACATACAGTGCGCAGCGGCCCGGCGCGTCCATCGCGTTTTCTTCCACGGTTGCGGGGCGCATCCTTCCCATCGACGTAACCGTTGACAACGGGCTGATCTGCCAGAAGGGAGCCTTTCTGTGCGCCCAACACAGCGTAAATCTGGATATTGTATTCACAAAGAAAATTTCCTCGGGCTTTTTTGGCGGGGAAGGCTTTATCCTGCAGAAGCTCACCGGCTCCGGGCTGGCCTTTCTGGAAGTAGACGGCGATCTGGTGGAAAAACAGCTGGCTCCTGGGGAAGTGTTGAAGGTGGATACGGGAAATGTGGTAGCTTTCAGCCCACAGGTCCAGTACGAAGTAGAGATGCTGAAAGGGCTGGGAAATATTGTATTCGGCGGAGAGGGCCTCTTTCTGACCAGGCTCACCGGCCCGGGAAAAGTCATTTTGCAGACCCAGAACATTGCCGAGTTTGCCGGACGGATCGCCAGATTTATCCCCTCCGGAAAATAAACAGGCGAAGCTCATACCCGCCTGACGTCTCTGGCGGCGTTTACAGCTCTATACGTGGAGGAAAGGCATCTTTTCGCATAATCCCCCACATTTTGTCTATATAGGACAGGGTATAAAAGTTTTCATAATAATGATAGTAAAAGGCCCCTTTCAAGGTCATGCGGTAAACGCCGCCCTGTTTTGTCACAAAACCCAGCAGCTTTGCCAGGTTCAGTTCCAGCCCGTACATTTTTTCCAGCGGGACTCCAAAGAACCCCTCAAAGTCTGCCGGGTTTATTTTTGTGCTGTAGGCTGTCCAGAAGAGATAGTACACCATTCTCTGACGCAGGGAAAAGCGCAGGGTCAAGGATGTGGGAAGCTGGCCCTTATCTATACGGCGACAGTATTCCTCCACCGAAAAGGTGTTGATTTTAAACTGCTTCCGAAGGAGGGTGGTGGCGGAGCAGCCAAAACCAAGAAAATTATCCCGGGTCATGGAGGAATAGCCTGCATGCTTTTCACTTGAAAACGTCCAGATGGAGGTCCGGATACAGCCTTTGTCCAGACAGTATTTTGTTATCTCATCAAGAAGCCAGCGTTTTTCTTTCTTATGCATGGCCCCCACAGGGCTTGTGGTAAAAGTGAAATCAATAAAGGGATAAATGGCAATATGGTTGGCCCCGTTTTCAAAAGCCATGTCAATATCCGTTCTCAGATCCTCAAATGTCTGTCCTGGCAGGGCAAAAATAAAGTCCATGGAAACAGTTTCAAAATCCACTGTCTTCAGTGCCAAAAACAGGGCGGAAATATCCATGGCCCTGCGCCCCAGGATATCCTGGTATTTCTTCTGGAAGGACTGGATACCAATGCTGATCCTGGTTACCCCGGCTTCCTTTAGTGTCTGCAGAACAGGAACCGTCACATTGTCCGGATGCAGTTCCACACCGATGCCCTCTGTAATAAAAAAATGCTGGCGGATCGCCTCCACAATCTCCTTCATGCGGTCCGCCACAAGGGCCGGAGTCCCCCCGCCAAAATACAGGCTGGTAACGGTTTTCCCCAGGCCCGCCTGCTCACCCGTCATATGGATTTCCCGGATCAGGGCATCTATATAGCGGCTGCAAAGCCCTTCTGAGTAAGTGGTTTTACAGTATGGGCAGAAATTACAGATGCTTTTGCAAAAAGGGATATGGACATAAAGTCCCAGATTGGGGCAGTCCCTAAAAGAAAGCCGCTGGTCATATTCGCTTGTAAAGATAAACCGCCTGGTGGAACGGGTCAGCCACATTCTAGTCAGGTCCGTAATCACACCCATATCGTTCTCCTATTCCGGTACCACGTCCGCAAATCCTTCCGGACTTTGGTTCGCAGACGCTGCTTCCGGTTTCGCAGCCGCAAACTATATATATCTTGGATATGTCCGCAGCATCTCCAGAATAATCCGGATATTCCCGCGAAACAAAAGCGTGTATTCTGCCACAAAAAAATACCCGCATTTTTCACATAATCCGGGGACCTCTACACAGCGTCCGCAGGTACTAAGCTTCCCATTCTCCATAACCACACACTGGTGGCAGGGGGTGGGGAAGCGGTTGCCAATGAGATAGGGAAACGCGCTCTTTAAGTTGAAAACCGGCGCGCCCTCCTGCATCATGCCAGCAATGACTCTGCAACAGTCCCGTTTTTCTTCCCGGCTTAAGGCCAGCTCTTTTGTATCCGGGTAAGGTGTGTGGAAATTAAATGATACGGCCCGGACATGGGAGGTATTCTTTGCCTTCAGACACACATCCCGGATCCCGTCTTTGTTGAGCTGATTGACCGCCATATAGAAACAGATATTGTCGGAGGAGGCATTTCGGATATTCTCCATGATAAGGTCGTAGGTGTTGCCCCGGATGCTGTTATGCTGCTCCCGGGTTCCGTCCAGACTTAGCAGAATCAAGTCCGCCTCTGGCAGATCAATGGGAAATGTGCCGTTTGTGACTACATTCACAATCAGAAACCCCATAGCTTTTGCCTCTGCCACCAGATCCCTCAGGCTTTTTTCCTTATCCTGCCAGAGAAAGGTCTCCCCGCCGCAGAAAAACAGAATGCGCACACCCATCCCATACAGCAGCCTCATTTCCTCTCTGACCTGCTTATAAGGATGGACGACAGCAGTGATATTGTTTACCGAACAGTGTTTGCATTTTAGGTTGCACTTATCCGTCAGTATTATGGTTCCGAGAATGGGATCCTTTTTCCGAAACAACACGGTGCGGATCCCAAATCCGGCAAAATACAGGAAAGATGACAGCTTCAATGCCGCCCTCCTATCTCTGGATCTCCAGCAGCTTCTGCTTCAGCTCATTCTCCATACGGTGCATCTCAACCTCAGCCTCCTGGCGTTTCCTGCGGCCCTCCTGCTGGATCTTCATAACCTCATCCAGGGTGGTGATCAGGGAGGCATTGGTTGCCCGCAAAGTCTCAATATCCACAATTCCCCGCTCGGCCTCTCTGGCCGTCTCCACGGTAGCCAGCTTTAACGTCTCCGCATTCTTCTTTAAGAGCTCATTTGTCATATTGGAAACTTCCCGCTGGGCCTGGGCGGCCTGGTTGGAATGATTTACGCCCAGAGCCAGCACCATCTGGCTCTTCCACAATGGAATGGTATTTACAATGGTAGACTGGATTTTCTCTACCATCTGGGTGTCATTTCCCTGCACCAGACGTATCTGGGGCGCGGTCTGCATGGAAATGGTGCGGGTCAGCTCCAGATCGTAGAGCTTCTTCTCAAATCTCTGGCACATGGCCTCCAGATCCCTGGCCGCCTGAGCATCCTCGGGAAGCCCGCTCTGCTCCGCCTTCCTAAGAGCTGCTGGAAGCTCCTCCCGGTTTACCTCTGCCAGTTTCTTCTTGCCTGCGAGAATGTACATGGTCAGTTCTTTATAGTAGTTCAGATTGAGCTGATACATCTTGTCCAACAGGGCCACATCCTTTAGAAGCTGTACCTGGTGTCCTTCCAGCACCTTCACAATCTTATTGACATTGACCTCCGCCTTATCATATCTGGCCTTCATGGCTGTAAGCTTGTTGGAGCTTTTCTTGAAGAGCCCTAAGAATCCCTTCTCCTCCTCCGCGTCAAAGCCTTTCAACTCCGCCACCACGTCTGTGAGGGCATCCCCTACCTCCCCCAGATCCTTGGTCCGCACATTTCCCAGCACATCCTCCGAGAAATCCGCCATCTTTTTCTGGGTTCCGGCCCCGTACTGGAGAACCAGGTTAGAGTTTTTCAAGTCAATCTGGCTGGCAAAATCATCCACCTGGCGACGTTCCTCCTCGGACAGCATGCTGTCGTCAAAGGCAGGCTCCTGCTGCACCTCTGTTTTCTCCTCCGCCACCTCCACAAGCCCGGACGGCTGGCCGCCAAAGGGATCAAGCGTCAATACTGGTGTCGTCATTTCCTTTTCCATTTCCATCATCGGGAATCCCTCCTAAAATCATTATTTGTCAGCCCTTCCTGGGCCAGCATGGTCTGTAGTACGGAAATGTCCGCCGATACATCCCAAGCCGTATCCCGGAACAGACCGTCTAAAAGCTTTTCAAAAGCTATATTCAGCGTATCCAGAGCCGCCTCGATCTCCCGCTTGGAGCTGGCGATATGCTCCCCCTGCACCGGCTGGGCGTCCAGCTCCGCGTAAGCGTCCAGAAGCTTAACCGTAGTGGGCAGATAATACTCCATCAGCTTGCGGATATCGGAAACCGTCTCCGGATGTTCCTCCACCCGTTCAAAAATCTGCTGCACAAGCTGTTCCGTCCGGGTAATCTTGGCCGAAACCTCCTCCCCCGGAATATCGTCGTTACATTTGCGGATTCTCCTGATATAGGCCTCCCCCGCCTCCAGCGCTTCCCGCACCTGCTGGGGAATGGTCCCCTTCTCCTCCACCCGTTTCTCTTCTTCCAGCCTGCAAAGCCTCTGCTGTTCCTCCGCGTGAAGATACTGCCGGTAGGTATCGTTTGTCACAATAAGGCAGTTCTCCTGTTTGTCCAGATGGCCCTCCAGAAACCAGTTTCTTCGCAGCATCTGGCGCAAATCCTTACGGACAGATTTCAGATCCCTTCCCACGTCATTTGCCAGCTCCCGCAGCTCGCAGAACGTCCGGCCTCCAAGAGCGCGGACATAACTGCGGAATCTTCTGGCCAGCTGCATCCGCAAAGTCCCCCGGACGCCCATAAACAGGAAGCCCCCCGTGGGAACCGCCGTAAAAAGCGCAAACACCAGGGCCATAAAATCAGCCTCGATAATTGCGACCAGCAGAAACATTGCAAGGCAAAAACCAAAAAAACCGCCAAACACATATCCCACCACAGCCATGGCCGTTCCGCCTGCCTGCCTTCCCTTCGTATCCACAAAGAGAGCCGGCCCCTGGAATGTCCGGCCTCCACCTGGCCGTACGCCAGCCGGCTGACCCTGTCCGCCGTAATGGCTCTGGCTGGCCTTCCTGGAAAAATTTGTATAGCCTACCCGTCCGCCCGGATCCATTCCGTTTACGGCCTGTCCTTTTAAGCTTCTGGCCGCCTCATCCATGACGCGGCCCGCCGCCTGCCCGGCTTCCCGGACGCCGCTTCCCACTTCGTCCAGCGCCTGCTGAACCGTCCTGTTGATATTGCTGCTGAGTTTTTCAAAATCCCTGGTGTCAACCGCATCCTGCACAAGATCCCGGATACTGCTCCCCAGCCCGTTCCAGTCGAAATCTGACATCTGTTCCCATCCGCTTTCTATCACTACGATGCTGTTCCTATGTATTCCCCCATACTTCCCGGTCTGCGGATATCCAGCCGGGTATCCCCTTATGATACGCCTTCAGAGGTCTCTTAAAGTATGCGTTTATGATTTTTATTATAAACGAATCTGCTTGAAAATGCAATGTAGTTGCCGGATTTAACTGCAATAAAGAAAAGGCAGGCGCCATACCGGCCCTTTAAAAACCGGTGTGACGCCTGCGCCCAGACACTTCCTCTATTTTGTCTCAATGCCCTCTGTCTTATAGATAAACTTTACGCTTCCCTCCATATCCTCCCGAATCCCCGCAAAAGAACGGTACTCCGAAGAGATCTCCTTCATGGCGTCCATTCTGTCCATGAGGCCTTCTATGTCATCCTCAAAAACATCCACCAGCTTCTTTATCCCCTCCTCGTTAAATTCCTCTGCGCCGTCTTTCAGCTCCAGGCCGCCGTCTTTCAGCTTTAACACGCCGTCGATAAGCTTTGTGCCCCCGTCATTGAGTTCGCTGCTCCCGTATCTCAATTCCTTTGTCCCCTCATAGAGCTTCTCCGCCCCCTCCCAGAGCTCCCGGCTTCCCTCCGCCAGCTGGCGGGAGCCTGCGTTGGCTCCGGACACGCCCGCCGTGTACTGGAGAAGGCCCTGGTAGACCTGGTTGTAGCCGTCCAGAAGCGCTTTCAGGGATTTCAGCTGCGCAGCCGGGTCGGCTGCCCCTGCCGCTGCCGGCGCGCCCGCCGCGTCGTATGCCGCCATGCTTTCTATGGCATTCACCTGGTTCCGGAATTCTTCCTGCATTTGGGGGGAAGCAAAGGCCTCTTCTACCGCCTCTTCCAGTTCTTCCCCCGCTGCCACATTTTCCTCCGCAACCAGGGAAAACCTGTCGTTGGCCACCACGGTAGCCCGCCTGTCCGCGTCGCTTCCCGCAAGGGCTGCCATCTCATTTCCGGCCTTTTCCAAAGATGTTTCATCACAGGATGTTCCCGATGTTCCGGATTCCATGTCCTGTATCCCGGACGCGTCCGTGGTTTCAGATGTCTCTGTGCTTTCAAGCCCGGCCGTATTCCCAGGCGCCTCAGTGCTTTCCCATGTGGCGTTATCCCCGGACGCCCCCAGGCTTTCCGATGTACCCAGGCTTTCCATGCCCTCCGGCTGCACCTGGCTGTTTCCTGCCTCCCCACTGTTTCCGGTTAAAGCTCCCTCTGACACAGCCGGGACGTTTTCCTCCGTTTTCGGAGCCGGAATACTCTCCACGGCATTTCCGCCATCCATAAGCTCCTGGCGGATTTTTTCTCTCATAATCCGCTCCACAGCCTGTTCAATCTGCCTTCTGTCCGCCTCCGCCCAGGCTTCTGCCTGTGCCTGCCGGCCTGTCACCGGGGACTGTGTTCCTTTGCCGCCTCCCGAAATCATCGTTATCACATTGTCCAGCACAGCGCCGTAGTTTTCCATGGTCAGGTCGGGAATCGAAGCCGCAAACGCGGGGTTTATGGCAGCTGCCGAAGCCCTAAGCTGCATGGTGGCAAGCTGAAGCAGTCCCTCAAACTCCGCCTTTGCACCGGCTACCAGATCATCGTTCCTGGCGTTCAACGTCTCAAGCCCCTCATTTAGCTGGACAGCCCCGGCGTTTAAGGTTCCCGCCCCATCCTTCAGGCTTCTGGCCCCGTCGGAAAGCTCCACGGCGCCGTCATGCATTTTATCCGTACCCTCCTTTAAATCGCCGGATTTGTCGTACAGCTCAGAAATACCGTCATACAGCTCGCCGCAGCCGTCCATAAGCTGATTCATGGCATCCTGCAATTCGTCCAGATCGCCGGAAAGCTCATCCATGCTGCCAGATGTATCCATATCCAGTTCATGGAAAATGCTGTTGCTTACCATGGTCATTGTGGCCGCCAGCTGAAAGTCCGAAACATCCCCGGAAATCTCCACATAGTCCGGGATATCCAGATCCTCCTTCTCCACCTCCAGGTTTTCCTGCATGCCGGGCATGGCATAGCCCACTACCATCAGATGCTCTCCGTCGTTGATAACCTTCCCCTTTGACACTTCCACATTCCGGAATTTCCCGTTGTCCAGCATCATGGTGGTGAGCGCCACAAAGGGCACATACATTTCCTTTTCCTCTCCGTTTATCATGACCCTCTGCTTCTGGTTATTGATGTAGGAGAAGCGTATAACCACATGGCCGCTCTTTCCCGCCAGTTCATCCGGGGAAATCCGGTTTCCGTTTAAGAAATACTCCACCTTCATGTCCACAGGCAGCTCCTTCTCGATGCTGCCCTGGTAATAGATATCGTTGCCGTCTGCGTCCCAGACGCCAAGGGAGTCCCCTTCCCTGCAAAAGCTCTCCGACCCCTTTACGTTTACAATATCGGTAAGCCCGGTGGCGTCGGATATGCTGGAGGTATGCATGGCATTCTTAATCCAGTCGCTTACAATAATCTCCCGGGGGCCTCCGTCCGCCGCCGCAATCACATAGACTGTCTCGTCCTTGGACAGATTCCTCTTATCCGCCTCCCCTAAGCACACATTTTCCCGCGGGGTTTCCACCACCATGGCCGCAGGCTCACTGTCCGCCGCCAGGGTTTCTCCTGTCCAGGCATGCATTCCAATACTTCCGGCCGCCAGTGCAAGAGCCGTTCCTCCTGCCACATATTTTTTATATCTTCTCGAAATATTCATACGATAACCCCTTTCCGCAGGAAATCCTGCTCCTAAATCCAATACTTGTTCTGCAAATCACGCCGTCCAGCAGCATGAACATGGCCGGAAGCACAAAGAGCACGGCCAGCATACTGATAATGGCTCCCCTGGCCATCAGGTTGCACAGGGCGCTAATCATATCCACGTCCGAGTAAAGGCCAACGCCAAAGGTCGCCGCAAAGAACCCAAGAGCGCTTACCATAACCGACGGAATGGATGTGGACAGGGCTGTGGACACCGACGTGCGCCTGTCGTTTCCCTGGCTCCGCTCCAGCTTGTAACGGGTAGTCATCAGGATGGCATAGTCCACGGTTGCCCCAAGCTGGATAGTGCTGATACAGATAGGCGCCACAAAGGGCAGCGCCACATTCTGGTAATGGGGCAGGCCAAGGTTGATAAAGATAGCGAACTCGATGACCGCCACCAGTACAAAGGGCAGGGAAATACTTTTCAGTACCACCGCAATAATCATGAAGATGGCCAGGATTGAAATGGTGTTTACCACCTTAAAATCGTGGTCCGTCACCTCGATCATATCCTTGGTACAGGGTGCCTCCCCGATGAGCATGCCTTTTGCGTCATATTTTTTCAGAATCCCCCCCAGAACGTCAATCTGCGCGTTCATCTCGTCTGTAGCCGTTTTATACTGGGAATTAATCAAAAACAGCTCCCAGTTCTCACTCTTCAGAGTCTCCGTCACCCTGCCGGGCACAAACTCCCTGGGAATGCGGGAGCCCAGCACGCTTTCCATGCCCAGCACATTATGGACGCCCTCCACCTTTTCCATCTCCTGCATCATTTCCTTCTTTTCCCTCACCGGGAGATCCGCGCTGGTCAGCACCATATGGGTGGCCCCCATACCAAAATCATTTTCAAGCCTGGCATTGGCCACGGCAAAATCCAGATCCTCCGGCAATGTCAAGGTCAGATCATAATAGACCTCCTGGTTTGTCTTTCCGTATCCGGCATAGGCCGGGATAATGATAACCAGAAAAGCAATCAGAAACACGGCATAATGTCTTGTGAGAAACGCAGCAATTCTGTCTGTTTCCGGCATCAGCGGCCTGTGCCTGGTCTTTTCAATCAGGGAATCCAGCGCCAGAATCATGGAGGGCAGTGTGGTTACACAGCCAATCACTCCGAAGATTACCCCCTTTGCCATTACAATTCCCAGATCCTTCCCCAGGGTAAAGCTCATAAAGCAGAGGGCTATAAACCCGGCCACTGTGGTGATGGAGCTTCCCACCACCGACGTGATGGTGGCGCCTATGGCTGCGGCCATGGCCTCCTTTTTGTCTCCCCCAGACACGCTCTTTTGTTCCGAATAGCTGTGCCACAGGAAAATGGAATAATCCATGGTCACCGCAAGCTGCAGCACTGCGGACAGAGCCTTTGTGAGGTAGGAAATTTCCCCCAGGAAATAATTGCTTCCCAGATTTGTAAGAATTGCCATGCCGATACTCAAAAGGAAGATTATGGGGATTGCCCAGCTATCCATAAAAAGCATCATGACCGCGCAGGCCAGAGCCACAGCCAGGGCCACATAGACGGGCTCCTCCCTCTCGCACAGCTCCTTAAGGTCCGTCACCATGGCAGACATACCAGACACAAAACACTGTTTTCCCGCCAAAGCCCGGATTTCCCGGATGGCTTCCATGGTATCATCCGAGGAGGTGGACGTCTCAAAGAACACCGCCAGCATGGTGGCGTCCCCGGCGTTAAACGCGTCGTAAATTTTATCCGGAAGCATTTCCATGGGAACCGACAGATCCATAATGCTGTCATACCAGATTACGGAATCCACATGTTCCACCTGTTCCATGCGGGCCCGGAGGTCTGCCACCTCTTTATTCTCCATGTCCTCCACGATCACCATGGAGAACCCGCCTTTTCCGAACTCTTCCATTAAGATATCCTGCCCGATAATGGTCTCCATATCGTCTGGCAGATAATTGAGCATATCGTAATTGATTCTTGTTCCCAGCATTCCCAGAAGGGAGGGCACAAGAAGCGCCACCGAGAGAATCAGGATGGGTATCCGGCACTTTACGATTGCTTTACCAAATTTCGTCATAAAATCCTCCTCTTTCCTCACTACTAATTCTGAAGCTCCAGCCGGTAAAGCCATTATAAAGCAGCCCTTAGGGAAAAAAAACGGTTAAAAAAAGAGCTCTGCACAAATTTTGTACACAGCCCTTCTTCTATCTAAAATCCAGACATTTCCACCCGAATGTCTGAAACACCTATTCTTTTTTTGCCAGCACATTCTTCATGCTTCCCTTCAGAAGCGTGCCAAGACGCCTTATCATCTCCTCCGGCACGCCCTTCATGCCCTGGCACAGCCATTCCGTGGTCATTCCCACCAGGCCGCATTTATAAAAATTCACAATTATCCCGGCATCCTCCCTGGAAACCCGCTCTCTTTCCGGCATCTCCTCTAACACCCGGTCCGCCAGCCGTTCCACCACCTCCTGGGCAATGCGGTTCAGATAGCGTTCCATTTCCTCCCTGCTGACCGAATTGTAAATGTGGAAGGCCGCCCTCTTATTTTCCAGCGCAAAGTGGGCGGCGGCGATAAACCCCTCCTCCAGGGATTCTACCGTTGCATGCTCCGCAATCACCTTCTCCGCCTCCGCATCCAGAATATGCACCAATAGCCCGTGGATATCCTCAAAGTGATAATAAAAAGTATTCCGGTTAATGCCGCAGCTGTCCACAATCTCCTTTACCGTGATCTTGTTCAGCGGTTTCTCATTGAGGATCTCCACAAAAGCCTCCATAATTGCACGCTTTGTAAATTGCTGCATGAAAAATCTCCCCCATCTTCTATTTCCCTCTGAAGGCAATCCTAAGGTTACCGTCTATAAAGAGCGCTGTCTGCCTTCCCCCGCAGCACCATGGCCGAGTAAGGGGGCATCTGCACGTACAGATTCTTTCCCAGCATTACATACTCCACCTTTTCCACGGAAAAATCATCCTCCCAGGTCAGCATCACCCGTTCCAGCACGCCGTCCTCGGGCACCTTTGCCTCCCAGACAGCTACCTCAGACTCCACCTCCCGGTCCTGGTTGTTCATAATCACAATCAGAAGATCTTTCTCGTCAAACCGGCCAAAAGCAACCATGTCGTCGCAGGTGGTGATAAATTTGCAGGAGCCCTCCCGCACCACCGGGTTCTCTTTGTGAATCCGTATCATCTCCTTGTGGAAGGAGAGCATCTCCTGGTCTTCCCGTCCCCAGGGATATGTCCTGCGGTTATCCGGGTCCGTAAAGCCGCAGACCCCGGCCTCGTCCCCGTAATACAAGGTGGAGGCCCCTATCCAGGTCATCTGAAACACAACGGCCTCCCGCATGACGCACTTTAAGACCCCCTCCTCAGCCTCCCGGGAGCTCCTGCCGCCGATCCGTCCCACCACATGGTTCGTCCTGGTGAGAAACCGGGAGTGGTCGTGGTTGGAGAGCTGGTTCATGGCAATCTGCAGGGAAGGCATATAAAATTCCGCCATATTATAGGTCATTCCGTTCACAAAAGCATGTTTGTTGTTCAGCATTTCCGGCCGGAATTCATCGCTGTGCTTTTCCATCCCGGTAAGATACCAGGTCAGCGGCTCCATAAACGCGTCGTAATTCATCACCGAATCCCACTCGTCTCCTTTTAGCCAGGTGCTGGCGTTTCCGTAATGCTCCGCATAGATTACGGCGTCGGGATTTGCCTCCTTTACCGCCTTTCGGAACATTTTCCAGAATTTGTGATTGTACTCGTTGGAAAAGCCCAGGTCCGCAGCCACATCCAACCGCCAGCCGTCCACACTGTAAGGGGGCAGAAGCCACTTCCTGGCAATTCCCATAATGTATTCCACCAGAGCCTCGGATTTCTCATAGTTAAGCTTTGGCAGCGTCTCATGGCCCCACCAGCCGTCGTAAAACTCATTGTAGGGCCAGTCGTGTTCATTGTTAAACTTGAAAAACTTCCGGTAAGGGCTGTCCGGGGAAATGTAGGCGCCCTCCTCGTAATCCTCATGGCCCTCGTAAAACTGCTCCCTGTCCAGCCATTTATTGAAAGAGCCGCAGTGATTAAACACGCCGTCCAGAATAATCTTCATGCCACGCCGGTGAATCTCCTCCACAAATTTCACAAAGAAGGCATTGCTGGCTTCCAGGTTCTCCCGGTCCACCACCCGGTGGACATACTTGGTTGCGTTGCGGTTGTCCCTGTCCCCCTCGGAGAGTACGCAGCCGCCGTCCTTTTTAATCACCGTAAAATGGGGGTCGATATAGTCATAATCCTGACAGTCATATTTGTGGTTGGAGGGCGACACAAATATGGGGTTCATATAGATAACTTCCACCCCAAGCTCCTGGAGGTAATCCAGCTTATCCAAAATTCCCTGAAGGTCCCCCCCATAAAAGGAACGCACATCCATGGGTTTCGGATAAGCATTCCAGTCCTCCACCTTTTCCACCGGCTCCTGGATATAGATATACTCCCTGGTTTCCACATCGTTGCTCTTGTCGCCATTGCAGAACCGGTCCACGTAGATCTGGTACATCACGGCGCCCTTCGCCCACTTCGGCGTGTGGAACCCCGGTACAATACCAAAAGAATACACCTCCTGCAGATCCCTGGTCACACCGATTTTATTGTAAAAAAACCGTTCCTCTCCCTTAAAAATTTCAAAATAATAGTGTATCGTCTCCTCCCCTACAGGAATAGACACCCCGTAATAATCAAAAAATCCTTCACTTCGGGTTTTGTTCATGCGGATGCGAAGCTGGCTGCTAATCAGAAAGACAGCATCCACATCCTTCCTGGCTGTCCGGAAACGTATGGTTACCATATCCCCTGTCTCCGGTTCCGCCGGCCTCCGGTATCCCGACGTCTCGTCACTGTACAATGCCTGCATGTTTAATCCAGAATACATTCTATCTCTCCCTTGACCCTCATTCTACCCAATATATCCTGTATCCTTTTTGTATTCTATCCTATTCTCTTTTCTAATGCAAGATGATTCTTAAAATCATGACTGCATACCCGCCCTTATAAATGGGCAGTAAAAAAGGCAGCTTTCTGTCTCGCTGCCTTTTTTAGGAGAAGGTATTTCTTTTACTTATGGGGTGTAGCAAAAACTATATAATGTATTGGGGGTTTACGTGTATTATTATAGCATATTCCGGAAATAAGTGTGCACAAAGTTTACAAAATTTCATATTGGTTTTTGTGAAAACCTTACAAGGCATTTCCGTCATATTTACCAATACTAAGAAAATAATACCTCAAATTCCTCCCTGGTAACCTTTTCTTTTTCCAGGAGAAGCTCTGCTGTCCGATCCAGCACTTCCCGGTGTTCCAGGATAATGGCCTTTGCTTTGGCATAGCACTCGTCCACAATGCGCTTCACCTCCGCGTCAATCTTTCCGGCAATATTTTCCCCGTAGCTCTTTGTGTGGGCCAGATCCCGCCCGATAAAGACTTCCTCGTCGTCGGAAGAGTAATTGACAGGCCCCAGCACCTCGGACATGCCGTATTTTGTCACCATAGCCCTGGCAAGCCCCGTGGCCTGCTTGATATCCTGGGATGCCCCGGTGGTGATGTCGTCAAAGATCAGCTCCTCCGCAATACGTCCGCCCATGGAGACCTGGATATCCTGGAGCATCCGTCCTTTGGTGTTGAACATCTCGTCTTTTTCCGGAAGCGGCATAGTATAGCCTGCCGCCTGGCCTGTGGGGACTATGGAGATAGTATACACCGGGCCCACATCCGGCAATACGTGGAACAGGATAGCATGGCCCGCCTCGTGGTAAGCCGTAATCCGTTTCTCTCTTTCCGAGATCACCCGGCTCTTTTTCTCCGCGCCCACACCCACCTTAATAAAGGCCTTTCCGATATCCTCCTGGATAATAAACGCCCGATCCTCCTTGGCCGCATAGATAGCAGCCTCATTCAGCAGGTTTTCCAGGTCTGCCCCCGTCATGCCCGCCGTTGTCTGGGCGATCTGTTTTAAGTCCACATCCTCGCTTAAGGGTTTTCCCTTGGCATGTACATGGAGAATCTCTTCCCTGCCCCGCACATCCGGCTGTCCCACCACAACCTTTCTGTCAAAGCGGCCCGGCCGCAGGATGGCCGGATCCAGGATATCTGCACGGTTTGTGGCCGCCATCACGATAATGCCCTCGTTGACGCCAAAACCGTCCATCTCCACCAGAAGCTGGTTCAAGGTCTGCTCCCGCTCGTCGTGGCCGCCGCCCATACCCGTTCCCCGGCGTCTGGCCACCGCGTCGATCTCGTCAATAAACACAATGCAGGGGGCGTTATGCTTGGCATCCTCAAAGAGATCCCGCACTCTGGAAGCGCCCACGCCCACAAACATCTCCACAAAGTCGGAGCCGGAAATGCTGAAGAAGGGTACGCCCGCCTCCCCGGCCACCGCCTTGGCCAGCAGGGTCTTTCCTGTTCCCGGAGGGCCCACTAAAATAACGCCCTTGGGAATCCTTGCTCCAAGCTGGATATATTTCTGGGGGAATTTCAGGAAATCCACGATCTCCTTTAAGTCCTCTTTCTCCTCCTGCAATCCGGCCACGCTCTTAAAAGTCACGTCAATCTGGTCCTGGGTGGTCATCCGGGCGCGGCTTTTCCCGAAATTCATCATCTTGTTGTTGCCGCCTCCGGCCTGCTGGTTCATAATGGTCACCATCAGGAACACCACCACCACGGCCACCATCAGGGGAATCCCAAGGCTGGTCATCCAGCTGTTGTCCGTGGCCTTCTTAAAGGTGACAGGGATATCCCCAGCCGTAAGCAGGTCCTTTGCCTCCACCGTATCCGGGACATTCACTTCCTTTACGGAGCCGTCCGTCAGCGTTATCGTCACCGTTCCGCTGGAGGGCGCCGCTACATTTGTGGAAATCACCGCACTGGAAATTTCCTCTTTCTCAATCAGTTCCAAAAACTGGGTATAAGAAAACTCGTTCTGGGACTGAAGCTGCCCGGTAAAGCTGCTGACTGCAAAGATAGCAAGCATGACCACAAGCAGGTAAAATACCATCACTCTGATTTGCCTGTTCAACTCTCTTCCTCCTGTTTATCAAACTCTAAAACGCCTATATAGGGAAGATTCCGGTACTTCTGATCAAAGTCCAGCCCGTAGCCCACCACAAACTCGTCGGGAATCTGAAAGCCCGTATACTTTACCTCCACATCCACCACCCTGCGGGAAGGCTTATCCAGCAGCGTACATATGCTCATGGTTCTGGGCTTCCGCTGGCCAAGAAGCTTCACCAGATGGCTCAGTGTCCGTCCGGAATCAATAATATCCTCCACAATAATCACATTTTTATCATTTAAAGGTTCGTCCAGATCCTTGCTCAGGCGAACCACTCCGCTGGATCTGGTTTCCGCCCCATAGCTGGATACCTGCATAAAATCCAGCGTTACCGGCACGGTAATCCGTTTTGCCAGCTCGCACACAAAAAAAGCGCTCCCTTTCAGAATACAGACCAGGTGTACTGCCTCGCCGGCAAAATCCTCACTGATCCGCTTTCCCATTTCCTCAATCCTGGAATCCAGTTCCTTCTCCGGAATCATCACCCTTATCTTTTCCGTCATCATCCGTTCCTCCAGATACTGCCACCTTGAGCAGCCGTCTTGTCTTTTCTGTAACCTTGTACGCCTCGCTGATCCGCATTCCAAAGACCCACAGCACATGGCTTCCCTCTGCCAGAAGAAGCAGTTCCTCCCGCTTTCCCCTGGGCACCTTCTGATCTATGAGATAATCCTTCAGTTTTTTGCGCCCATGCTCCCTGTTAATCTCCAGGAAATCCCCTGCTCTCCGGGTACGAATTGCCAGGCATTTTTTTATTGTATCATAATCAAACCATTTCGTATATGTTTTTTCTGGAATTCCCTGATAATTTTTTACATTTTCTACCGAAAATTCCCACACAAGGCCGTTTATCTCATAAATACCGGGTATCTGCGCCTCCACAGCCAGCGGCGCCGCTTCCTTTCCCTTATGCCGGGGCCTGCCGGATTCTCCGTCTCCATCCGGTGTCCTGTCCCTTTGCCGCCCAGGCGCCTCCTCCAGCACCAGATAGCCGTATTCCCGCCTGGCCCGGATTCCATAGGGCAGGCAGAGCTCCTTTCCGCTCTCCTTTCCGGCAAGCTCAAGAAGCCCCTCCAGATGAAGGGCAGAGATATCCTTAAGGCCGCGTCCCAGCAGCAGGAGGGCCCTTTGCAGCGCCATGGTGCGCATAAGCTCCTCCTGCTGCCAGAACACCGCCAGCTCCAGCCGGATCTGCCCCTTCTCTTCGGCCGCGCAGGCGGCATACGCCTCCTCCGCCTTCTTATCCAGATATTCCTTTACCTGTCTGAGCCGCCCGGCCGCCTCCGCCACATGGGTGGCCGCCTGGCTCTGAATCTCCCGCTGCACATAGGGCAGCACATGGAGTCTTAGCTTATTCCGGGCAAAATCTGCCTGGAGATTCGTCTCGTCCATGCGCCAGGAAATCCCTTTTCCGGCAAGCCACTCCTCGATTTCCCTGCGGCTTACCCCAAGGAGGGGCCGGATCACATTGCCTCGCACAGGTTCCATGCCGCACAGGCCCCCAAGGCCGCTTCCCCGGAACAGATGAAAGAGAACCGTCTCCGCCTGGTCATCCCGGTGATGGGCAACAGCGATCTTGTCCGCCCCGTTTTCCCGGCACACCCGGGAAAAGCAGGCGTAGCGAAGCGCCCGGCCCGCCTCCTCAAGGCCCAGTCCCTCCCCGGCCGCCTTCTCTGGCACATTCACATGAAAAACCCGAAGGGGAATCCCCCGCTCCCGGCACAGGCTTTCCACAAAGGCCGCGTCCTCAAGGGCAGCCCTCCCCCGGATTCCGTGCTCCACATGAACCGCGGTCAGCTCAAAGCGCAAAGTCTCCCGCAGGGCTTCCAGCGCCAGCAGCAGACATACCGAATCCGCCCCTCCCGACACGCCCGCCGCCACATGATCCCCGACCTCTATCATCCCATAACGCCCCACATATTCCAGAACCCGTGAAAGCATGTTCTTTCCCCCTTTGCCCCGGTTTTCCGTTCACCCATACGCTTACAGGAAAAAGTATAATCAAATGCCGCGCAAAATGCAAGTCTGTCCTCATCGCTTCCACATACCCAGAGCCAGAATGGTCATGTCATCCGAGGGGGCTTTCTTCTCAAAATCCAGGGCCCTCTCCAGCAGATAATCTGCCACCTCCTGGGGGCTCTCCGAGGGACATTTCAGGATTATCTCTTTCATCAGCTCCTCCTGGCGGCCGGCCGGAAGCGCGTCCAGCACCCCGTCCGTTACCATTATCACCATATCCCCATCATACAGCTTTTTATTTACAGTCTCCAGATCCAGCTGGTGAAACACCCCCGCCGGAAGGCTGGTGGAGGAAATAGTCTCCACTTGATGGTCCCGCCTGATAAAGGTGGTGGACGCCCCCACCTTCAGAAATTCGCAGATGCCGCTGTAGAGATTGATGGAGCACATGTCAATGGTGGAAAAGGACTGGCCATCCGAGTGAATCAGCAGGGCGGAATTAATCATGCGCACCGCTGTCTCCTTGGAAAAGCCCGCTTCCAGAAACTGCTCCAAAAGGTCGATTACCCGCTCGCTTTCCCGGTATGCCTTTACCCCCGAGCCCATTCCGTCCGACAGGGAAGCCAGAAGCTGCCCCTCCTTTCTGGTATAGACAGAAAAATTGTCCCCGGAAATCTGCTCCTTATTCTTCACCGCCTTTTTCACCCCGTAGAGCACCTCAAAATTTGTCCGCTCCAGAAAGAGCACGGTGATCTTCTCCCCTGTCACAAAAGAGCGGCTGTCCCGGGCCGGCATCATAGGCTTGTCCAGGATTCTGGAAACCGCCTCCGCCACATCTTTTACGGCCACGCACTGGCGGCGTCTGGCAGACAGCGTAAGATAGACCTCCCTCTTCTTGTTGTCCGGCTCGTAGACCAGGACAGAGTGTACCTGAAGCCCCATGCCTTTAAGCTTTTTGCGCAGAGATTCCTCATCTCTCTCGTCCGTATGTAAATCCCACACATGTTCCGCCGTGTCCCCCATAATATGGGCCATCTCCATCAACTGCTGGGACACGGCCTCCCGGTTTTCCTCAAGCCTGGTATTCCAGAGCAGTTCGATCTTGTCCGCTGTATCCATGGCCGCCTGCTGGCAGAACCTCTCCCTTCCCATCTTTACAGACGGCGCAAAGCTGCCTGCCAATGTCTGGAAGGCCAGTTCATAGTCCCGGATCCGCTCCCTGGCCGGATGCAGAATCAAGTGCTCGTCCTCCTCCTCTTTAGGCAGCGGGGTCATGAGCCACTCCAGAATCCCTCCGCACAAAATCGTTAGGGAGCACACCAGAGTCCCCTGGGCGATGCCCATCATAATCACAAAGTGCTGGTCTGTCTGTAAGAGTCCTACCCCGATCTGCATGGCCGTCACACAGCAGCCCGCTATAATTCCGTACAGCCACCTATAGCCTGTCCCCTTTTGCTCTTCGTCCCATTTCATTGCCGCCACTTCCTTTCGCTCATTCCGGGCCCCGCTTCCCTGCGCCGGCTCCGGTAGTTGCTGATTATAGAGAACGAAAAGGAAATATTTTGTCAAACAGAGTCCCTGGAATCCAAAAAAAATACGACAGGATACGACTGGAAAAGGACGGGTTATTTGTTCCCGTCCTTTCTTAAAGCCCTCTATTCTTTTGCCTTAAACAAAATCTCATCTTCATAAACAAGACCCAGACGCTCCTTGGCAATCTCCTCCACAAACTTCTTGGTCTCCATATACTTCTTAAGCTCCTCAATCTCCAGTGTCCTCTGCTCCTCCTCGGCAATCTGGTCTTCCAGTTCCTGCCGCCGTCTCTCATAGGACGCTCTCTTTTCGTTCAGGTTTATGGTTCCAAAAGCGGCTACGGAAATCAGCGTCACCAGCGCAAAAAGAATCAGACGGACTTCCAGGCGCTTTTTCTGCCTTGTCCAATAATCAGCTCTTCTCATAGCCGCTCACCCCTTTCTCTCTATTTCTTTCGATGATTACTTTTTATTATAAGGCTTCTTAAGCGGTTTTGCAATTTCTTTCTCAGATAATTCATCACTTTTCCAAGCTGAAGGCAAAGCAGCATCCCCAGCAGCACTGCCAGCAGGGCAAACCCCCGTATCATCCCGTCGTTTTCCACATACATCATCCTAAACAGCAGCAGCGCGTACACCACCCAGTAAAGAAGGTCTTCCAGGGCCATCCAGCCATTTCCGTGGTGTACCACCTGGCGGAACAGCCTTAGGCCGTCGTAAACCAGCGTGATTAAAATCCCCCACACAAAGGCCTTTGCGAAAAATTCCAGTTCCCCTACAATCCGAGCGCTCATAGGCCTTACTTAAAGAGGCGGCCCAGCAGGGAGGCGCCCATCTTGTGGTAATCTGTGATCTCCGAATAGGTAAGGCTGTCAATCTGTCCCTCCACATCCACCTCGCCCTTTTCCAGGGTCAACCGGTTCACATGCAGGTCAGCTCCCTTTATGGTGAGCATCCCCTGCTCTGTCTCCAGCAGGATTTCCGAGATATCAAAAGAAATCACATCGATCACTCCGCTTATAGTACCTGTCCTTCTATTGTTCAAAAGCAGCTTGTGCGGCTTTGCGTACGACTTATCTTCCAATAAAAATACCCCCTAACATATTCAGCTACTGTAAATATATTAGGGGGCGTCTTATTATATGCTACTTTTTTACTTATAAATACCGGTATAACTCTTTTGCTTCGTCTTTTTTTGAGGTATCCTGTATGTCCAGAACCTCAACCTTCACAGATTTCGTCCCAAATTGAATGGCAATTTCATCCCCGACCTTTACATCCAGGGAAGCCTTGGCTGTTTTTCCGTTTACCAGCACCCGGCCCGCGTCACAGGCTTCGTTTGCCACTGTGCGCCGTTTAATCAATCTGGAAACCTTCAGATACTTGTCCAGACGCATGGCTTAGTTTACAGCGTCCTTCAGAGCCTTTCCTGCCTTGAACTTCGGAGCTTTGGAAGCAGCGATGGGCATGGGCTCGCCGGTGTGGGGGTTTCTTCCCTCTCTTGCCGCTCTCTCGATGGTCTCAAAGGTTCCGAAACCAACCAGCTGAATCTTCTCACCTTTCTTTAACTCCTCAGCAACCACATCAGTAAAAGCCTTCAGCGCTTTCTCCGCATCTTTTTTGGATAACTCTGTCTTCTCTGCAATCGCTGCAATCAACTCTGTTCTGTTCATACGTTGTTCCTCCTAAGATTCTTTCAAAGATAAATACTCGAATGATATGTTCCCTGTGTACTGTGTATATTCCATATCTTTCTAACTATTTATACCCGTTTCCGCCGCATTTGTCAAGGGATTTCCTTATTTTCGCGCCTTTAGTTCTTTTTCCTTCTTTTTAATGGCCTCCCAGCTTGCAAGTCCCTCCTCCGGCGTTACGGCGGTGACATCTCCAAATACGTGGGGATGTCTGCGCACCAGCTTTGCGGCCAGGCCGTCCACCACATCCTCTATGGTAAACCGGCTCTCCTCCGCAGCAATCTGGCTGTGCATCAGTACCTGTAGCAGCACGTCTCCCAGCTCCTCGCACAGATTTTCGTCGTCCCTGTTTTCAATGGCCTCCACCGCCTCCTCACACTCATCCCGCAGACAGGGAATCATGGATTCGTGGGTCTGGGCCTTGTCCCAGGGACATCCGTGATCGCTGCGAAGCTCTGCCACAATCCCAAGCAGCTCCTCGTAGGTGTATCTTTTCTCCTGTTCCATGGCTTTTGTCTCCATTTTGACGTGTCCCGGCTTTACAGCATTTTGTCGATCATGGCAAGCACTTCCCTGCCCAGGGCCTCAGACTTCGCGTCAGCGTCCTTTAGGGAGGTTCCCTTCACGCCGTAGTAGAATTTTACCTTGGGCTCAGTGCCGGAGGGGCGCACGCAGAGCCATGCGTCGTCCGTCAGATCGTAGTACAGAACATTGGACGAGGGAAGGCCTGTGGAGGTCACTTCGCCGGTGGCAATGTTTTTCACGGTATCCTTCTTATAATCCCGGGCAGACAGCACCTTGTAGCCGCCGATCTCCTCCGGTGTGCTGTCCCGCAGGGTTTCCAGAATCTCCTGAATCTTCTGAAGTCCCTCAATGCCCTTTAAGGATACGGATTTAATGTCGTCCTTATAGTAGCCGTATTTCTCATACATGGCGATCATGGCATCCCAGAGGGTCATGCCTTTAGTCTTATAGTAGGCCGCAGCCTCGCAGAGAGCCATGGTGGCCACAATGGCGTCCTTGTCCCTTGCATGGGTTCCGATCAGACAGCCGTAACTCTCCTCAAAGCCAAAGAGATACGTTCCCTTTCCGCTCTTCTCAAACCCGAGAATCTGCTGTCCAATATATTTAAAGCCTGTGAGAACCTCGATAAGTTTTACTTTGTATGCTTTCGCGATGGCATCCGCCATGTTGGAGGTCACGATGGTTTTAATCAGCGCGCCGTCCGCGGGAAGTCCTTTGTCTGCGCGCTGGCCGATCTCATAGTCTGCCAGAAGGCATCCGGACATATTTCCGGTGAGCACCATATACTCTCCCGTCCTGGAATCCCTGGCGTACACACCCAGACGGTCTGCATCCGGGTCTGTGGCCAGCACCAGATCCGCGTTTTTCTCCTTTGCCAGCTCAAGGGCCAGCTTAAAGGCAGCCTTGTCCTCCGGGTTGGGATAGCTCACCGTGGGGAATTCCCCGTCGGGAAGCTCCTGCTCCGGCACTACATAGACATTCTCAAAGCCCAGCTCCTTTAACACCCTGCGGGCCGGGATATTTCCGGTTCCGTGAAGAGGGGTATAAACGATGGTGAGATCCTTCTGGGCTTCCTTGATGCTGTCCCAGTGAATCACCTGTTTCTTTAACTCCTCAATATAGGCGTCGTCCACCTCCTGACCGATGGTCACATAGAGGCCTGCTTCTTCCGCCTCCTCTTTGGCCATGGTCTTTACCTGGGCGTAATCCGTCACCTTCTTCACTTCTGCCATAATGCCGCTGTCATGGGGCGGGGTGATCTGGGCGCCGTCCTCCCAGTATACCTTGTAGCCGTTGTACTCCGGCGGGTTGTGGCTGGCCGTGATATTAATGCCCGCGATACAGCCTAGTTTGCGCACCGCGTAGGACAGCTCCGGCGTAGGTCTCAGGGATTCAAAACGGTAGGCCTTGATTCCGTTGGCCGCCAGGCATCTGGCCGCCTCGTCGGAAAACTCCGGGGACATGCGTCTGGAGTCGTAGGCGATAACCACGCCCCGGTCCTTTGCCCCTACCATGGCAATGTAGTTGGCAAGCCCCTGGGTGGTCTTGCGCACCGTGTAGATATTCATGCGGTTGGTTCCTGCGCCGATCACGCCCCGAAGTCCCGCGGTTCCAAATTCCAGATCCGTATAGAAGCGCTCTTTCACTTCCTTATCATCATCGGCAATGCTCTTAAGCTCCGCCTTTGTGTCCTCGTCAAAATACGGGTTCGCAAGCCATGCTTCATACAATTCCTTATAATCCATAGTATCCTCCTATTCCAGTTATGCAGGCCCCGGCCCACGGCTATCAAAAGGATTTCTGGCCGCCTGAAACCCTTTTGTGTGTTATGCGGGGCCCTGCTGTATTTATTTTTTGATTATACCGCAATTTTACCTGAAATGGAATAAAAATCTATGTAAAATTAAGTAAATTTAAATATTTACCGAAAAATCAAACAGCTCCCGCAGAAGCCGCAGCCGCTTCTCCTCCTGCTCCAGGAATTTCGTCAGCTTTTCACAGCTTTTCTCCGGTATCCAGGCCTTGTTTGTGTGGTAATAGTGGTTGGCCAGCTTCCATACCTTTTCCGGATAATAGAGACGCAAAGCCAGGTAATTCTGCTCCTCCCCGCTTATGGGCAGTATCCGCTCATACGCCTCCAGCATCCTGGCGCCCAGCTCCCGGTTCCAGTCGTGCTTCTCCATGATTTTGCGGAAAAACAGATAGAGGTCGTGTACCTGGATATCCATACAGCATCTGCCGAAATTGATAAGGGCTGTCTCACGGCGGGAAAACAGCACATTGTGGTGTACATATTCCCCGTGGCAGATATGGCGGTTTTTGCAGGCCCTCTCAAAAAGCTCCGGATAAGCGGAATTTTCCAGAAGCCCCGCCGCGTGCCGGCTCATTTCCAGAAAATATGGGGCATGTTTTAAAAACAGCAGTTCGAATTCCCCTTTTTTCTGCCTGCCCCGGATAAACTGGCGGACTTTTTTAAGCTCCCGGTTATGTTTATCATAATCCGCCTGCACGGATGCGCCATAGAGCCTGGGCGCAGGCTCCTGGGGAAGCTCCTTCCAGAGGCCCCGGGTTTCCCTGTGAAAGCCGGCCAGAAATTCCATGGCCCGGCACAGCTCCTCCCTGTTTTTCGTATCACAGGCTTTTCCTTCCGGCCAGTCCTTTACAATATAATAGCTCCCTTCCGTATCCCTGGATAAATATTCTCCCTCCCGATTTGGATTGATACAATCCGTCATACATAGACCGGCCTGCTTTAGATGCTGCATCAACTGTTGTTCGTAGGGAAGGACCATCCGGGAGCCCGCAAATTCTTTCACTGTCTTTATTCCGTTTTCCGTTTCCACCATGACGGTTCCCCGCCCCGGATAGGTGCGCAGTATTGCAAACTCATACTGTTCTAAGATCTGCAATGCTTTCTCATTCACAAAAATCCCCCCGTTCCTTTCATATCTATGAAAAAACGGAGGGAATTATACGCCCTTTATCTGCTTTAAAAGATATTCTTTCTGATTGTATTCCGGGTGGTCTATAACCAGCTCCAGAAGCTCCCGTAAACTCTCTCCCACCTGCTTTCCCGGCGTCACCCCGGCCTGTATGAGATCGTGGCCTGTGACTGCCAGGTCCTTGAGAGAAAGGCAGTCCTTTTCCTCCAGAATCCGGCCATAAAGACGTTCCACCTCCGCCAGATTTTCAAGCTTCTCCTCCCAGTATATGGGATTCTGGGCCAGAATATCCCCTTTTCGCATCTCCAGATATAGCGGGAACAGTTCTTCCCCTATGCGGCTTACCAGGCGGCGCACCTGCCTGGGGGTGGGATTTTTCTCCCAGTCGTCGTGGAAGCGCACCAGGCGGCGCACCTTGTAAAGGGTATCGTTGTCAAAGCGCAGGCGATGAAGAATATCCGCGGCTATCTCCTCGCTGACGGCGCCATGTCCGTAAAAATGGTCGATACCCGTCTCATCCCTCTGCCGCGTCTTCGCCTTCCCCATATCGTGGAACAGCATTGCCAGCCGCAGAACCTTATCCGGGCGCACCCCGGTAAGCGCCCGCAGGGTATGCTCCCCCACATGGAAGCAGTGGTGCGGGTTCTCCTGGGGCGTCTCCATGCACCTGTCAAACTCCGGGAGAAGCACCGCCGTAATCCCGGTCTCATAGGCAGTCCGCAGTGTTTCCGGATGAGGGGAAACCAAAAGCTTTACAAGCTCTGCCTGGATCCGCTCCGCACTGATTTTTCTTAAGTTTTCCGCCAGCTCCTTCATAGCCTCCCTGGTGTTCTCCGCAATGGAAAATCCAAGCTGGGCAGAAAACCGCACGGCCCGCAGAATCCGGAGGGCGTCCTCCGAAAACCGCTCCCTGGCTTCCCCCACACAGCGTATTACGCCGTTTTCCAGATCGTTAAGGCCTCCGAATATATCCTTCAGCCCTTCCGTCTCATTGTAGGCCATGGCGTTGATGGTGAAATCCCGCCTCTTTAAATCCTCCGCAAGGCTGGGGGTAAAGACTACTTCCTTTGGGTGACGGCCGTCCTCGTATTCCCCGTCAACCCGGTAAGTGGTCACCTCGAAGCCCTCCCGCTCCAGCATCACTGTCACCGTGCCGTGGCGAAGCCCCGTATCCAGTGTTCTGGAAAACAGTGCTTTTACCTCCGGGGGCAGGGCGGAGGTGGTAATATCCCAGTCCGCGGCCTTCCGGCCAAGTATGGCATCACGCACACAGCCGCCTACGACGTATGCTTCGTAGCCGGCTGCCTGCAAAGTATGGATGATATGAGCTGCCTTTTCAGGTATCTGAATCTGCATGGAAATCTCCTGTTTTAAGTTCCGCATCCACCGTGTGTTATATCAGTAAGCCCTCCCCCAGTATACCAGCTTCCTGGCGGGCTTTCCGCAGCAGACGCAGGTGCCTGCGATCTCCTCCTGGTCAAAGGGGATGCAACGGGATGTTGCGGCCGTGTCCTCTTTAATCTTGTCCTCACAGGCCTGGTCGCCGCACCACATGCCCCGGATAAAGCCGGGCTTCCCGTTGACAGTCTCCACAAACTCGTCGTAATTGTGGGCGTCATAGACATGGGCGTCACGGTGTGCTCTGGCGCGCTCCAGCATATCCTTCTGCATGGTTTCCAGAAGCCCGGAGAGCTTCTCCTGAAGCTCGTCCAGGGAAACCACCAGCTTTTCCCTGGTATCCCGGCGCACAAGTACCGCCTGCCCTGCCTCAATGTCCTTTGGCCCAAGCTCAATCCGCACGGGAATTCCCTTCATCTCCTGCTCGGAGAATTTCCATCCCGGGCTCTTGTCCGAGGCGTCCAGCTTTACCCTGAAGGATGCCGCCAGCCTGTCCTTTACTTCCCGGGCCTTCTCCAGTACGCCCTCTTTATGCTGGGCAATGGGAATCACCATTACCTGGGTGGGGGCAATCCTGGGGGGCAGTACCAGCCCGCTGTCGTCTCCGTGTACCATGATAATGGCCCCGATCATACGGGTGGTCATACCCCAGGAGGTCTGGTGTACATATTTTAAGGTATTGTCCTTGTCTGTAAACTGAATGCCAAAGGCCTTTGCGAAGCCGTCCCCGAAATTATGGCTGGTTCCCGACTGTAACGCTTTGCCGTCGTGCATCAGGGACTCTATGGTGTAGGTGGCCAAAGCCCCGGCAAATTTTTCCTTGTCCGTCTTCTGGCCCTTGATAACGGGAATCGCCAGCACCTCCTCGCAGAAGTCCGCGTAGACGTTCAGCATCTGGATGGTGCGCTCCTCGGCCTCCTGGGCGCTTGCATGGGCCGTATGCCCCTCCTGCCACAGGAATTCCCTGGAGCGCAGGAAAGGACGGGTGGTTTTCTCCCAGCGCACCACGGAACACCACTGGTTGTACACCTTGGGCAGATCCCGGTAAGACTGGATTTCGTTTGCGTAGAAGTCGCAGAACAGGGTCTCCGAAGTAGGGCGCACGCACATGCGCTCCTGCAGAGGCTCCGAGCCCCCATGGGTTACCCAGGCCACCTCCGGCGCAAATCCCTCCACATGGTCCTTCTCCTTCTGAAGCAGGCTTTCGGGGATAAACATGGGCAGATACACGTTCTCCACCCCGGTCTCCTTAAACCGCCGGTCCAGCTCCCTCTGGATATTCTCCCAGATGGCATAGCCCGCCGGCTTGATAACCATGCAGCCCTTTACGCTTGTATAGTCTACCAGCTCCGCCTTTTTCACCACATCCGTGTACCACTGGGCAAAATCCACGTCCATGGATGTAATGGCTTCCACCAGTTTTTTTTCTTTCGCCATAATATTCTCCTCCCACATACAGATTTTACGGGGCGCTTTCCTGCATCCCGCACTCTCTGGTTATTTTATGCCTCCCCGGAAGCATTTGTCAAGGAAAATCCGTTTCTTTGCCTCCGGGCCTTTTTTGCGCATTGACGCCGGGAACGGCTTGCTATAAAATAATACAAAAAACAAAAAGACAGGAGAATCCCCTATGTTCCGTTTATGGGCTAAAATTTTCAAGGACAACCGTCTGCTCCGGGATACGGTGATCGTCAACGGAAGCGACGACACCCGTACCCACAAAATCTTCCAGGCTATCAACGACGTATGCTATAAGTTTGATCTGGGAAATCCCCACTGGCTGGACGCTAATATCCGGGATTTCCAGAGACACGCCAAAGTCCGCTTTACCAGCGATAACTTTATAGAAGCCATCGACTTTGACTATCTGGAAATCCACGTTATCGAGGAGGATTAACGGTATCCGATAAAGAGATTGCCCGCCTCCTCAAAAAACTCCCGGCTGTCGTTTATCCCCATCTTTCTGATGCCCTCATCCGGGTCAAAAAGTATGGTATTCTGGGGATCATACCCCACGATCAGCACTGCATCCGAGGCTTCCGTCAGCGCCAGCACAGGCTTTCCCTGGCTCACGTAATAAAGGACATTGTCCAAAGTGCAGCCCGACAAATCCAGAACCTCTTCCAGATTTTCATCTAAAACAGCATAGGCATTTTTCCCCTGCTCCAGGGCTCCCTTCACATCGGGATAGACCTTCTCAAAGTTCAGGATTGCCAGAAGGCAGGTCTCCAGGCCGCTCTCCCCAGGCTGGGGATGGGGTTCCTCGATGCCGCTGATCTGGGTTCTCGTCTTTCGTCCGCCCCGGTTCCAGATCAAGGTCTGCCTCTGGTCCGTCACCACGCCCATCACCTCGTCGGAGGCGGCCACAGCTTCCCGCACTGTATTGTAGGAGCTGATAAGACGGCCCCGTCCGTAGACGTAGTAGCGTTTCAGGCTTTCCTCATGTTCCAGCTCTATGGTGCGGTTTCCCTCAAACATCACCTGTTTGGGCATAAGCTTCCTGGGATCCGCCGTCTCCCGCTTATCTGTAAATGCCAGCACAAATTCCCGCTTCTTATCGTTGGTGCTCTTTGTCTTGAGGAAGATCTTCTCCTCCTTCTCCTCCGCCTTGTTGGTGATAGGCTCCGGGGTGGCCTCCACATAGCTTCCGGACTCCGTCTTTGTCACACAGGCCAGGGATATCCGGTTGTCCTCCATGGACACATCCAGGACATACTTTCCCTTTTCCCCGTACTCAAATTCCCGGATCGTCTCGCCGGCCTGGCCCTGGATAGAGATCTTATACATGGGAAACACCGTGTTGCCCACCGGATCCCGTACAATATCCGCCTGGTCTGCCGCGCCCCAGATAAAGTCTGTCCCCATAAATCCAAGGCCCCGCACATATTCCCCCGTCCCTGCGGTGATGGTCTGCGTCCTGCCTGTGTCCAGGTTCAGAAGAAACACCTTTTCCGCCTCGTATAGGGTATTCCCGTCCTGCCAGGCCATAATGCCCCGGTCCACGGACAGCCAGCAGCACTCCTTGGACAGCCCCTGGGCGATCATCCTGCATTCTCTCGTATCCAGATCTATAACATAAATATTTCCCTCCAGATAGAGGTACAGCATTTTGTCCTGGGTCACATAAGCCAGATCCCCCAGCTCCTCCTTCAGCATGGCATAGGGCTTTCTGCTCTTAAGGAAAACCTTCTCCTCCACTGTATTGGCCACGGAATCATAGTGATACACCGCAACGCCGGTTTTTCCCTCATGGTTTCCCCGGTTCATGTAGCCGTAAAGCAGGAAGTCCATGCTTCCGGCCTCGTCGATATTCATAATGCGGATATCATGGTCTGTAAACCCGGCGCGGATATCCCACCCGTCCCGGAATCCCATCACATATATCAGGTTGTTGCGGGCCACGTCATAACTCCACAGCTCCCCGTTCTGCACAAAGGCCACGATATTCTCTTCCTCATTTTTCAAGTAGTGTACATCCTCGTCCAGAATCCCCAGCTCCAGCTGATCTTCCCCAAAAACTCCAGAGTCCTCCTCAAAAATGCGGTTGGTGGTGCGGTAGTAATCCAGCAGGTACATCCTCTGTTCCGTGTAGCGGATGCGGAAATATTCCTGCACCTGGTAATATTCCGTCTTTCCGTCCTCGTCCCGGTACTGGTTCACAAAATCCAGGTGCAGTGCCGTCACGGAAGGGTCGATCTCCGTCACATAGACGTCTACGTCTGAATAGGGCTCTATATTCATCTGATCCCAGATAATCTGACGGTATCTGGAGTGGATGCTGACTTCCCCAAGAGTAGCGTTGTCCGCAGTGGAATCAGACTCCAGGTACTGGGTAATGCTAACCTTATTTTCCTTATCATAGGTGGCGTCGTGCCAGATCTTGGCAAATTCCAGACAGGCGTCCAGGCTGTTCTCTCCAATATTGGCTATTCTGGAATAGTAGGAGATCGTGGCCCCTTTCTCCGTCTCAAGCTGGATAATCAAGGCATATTCCTCCCCGGGATCCAGAAGATCCTTGATGGGCAGCTCCGCCTCTATGCGGTTGCTGCGGATGGTAAATCCGGCTTCCGTATCCTCAATGAGCCGTTCATGATCCAGAGAGCGCACCTCGTAAAAAATATGGGAGACCGTCGTCTCATAGGGGTCTACCACAATCGAGAGTTTCCTGTCCTCCGGAAGGGGAATCACGTCTCCCCGGATGGATTTTCCGTCCATTTCCCCCACATGGCCGTGCATACGGTTCATCTCCCGTCCGTTCAGCACAACCGAAACCAGGGGCAGGGAAGCCTTTGCCATGGAATCCATCAGTTCATTATTTCCCGCGGACATGTAATGGCCCATAATGAGGATTCCAAGGAAAAAGGCTATTATAACAGAAATGATTTTCAAGATCAGTTTTTTCAACCGGGTTTGTCCTCCATTTTCGTTCCGCATCCGTGATGCTGTTTTCCAGTTCCGCATCCGGCGTCTCCGTCCAGCAGCCTTTTCAGCGTTCCGGACACATGCAGAAAATCCGCGCATGCCTGGTAAGCATCCCCGGCCCCCTCAGACGCCTCACGTCTCTTTACCCCCCGGATCAATACATTCTTTGGCGTGTGAGCCATGTCAATAAATTCAAGAATCTGCGTGTCATACCCCTGTCTGGTCAGAAGCTCGGCCCTTAGGCCGTCCGTGACCAGCGCCGCCATGCGCTCCTTTAAAAGGCCATACCTGAGAATGGGGCTTAAAATCCCGCTCTGTATCTGCCCATTCAGCTCATGCTGACAGCAGGGCACTGACAGAATCACCCTGGCTCCCCATTTTACCGCCTTGTACAGCGCATAGTCTGTGGCCGTATCGCAGGCGTGGAGCGTCACCACCATATCTACCCGGCTGACGCCCTCGTAGTCCGCAATATCCCCCAGAACAAAATCCAGCTTCCCATAACCGTATTTCCTGCTAAGGCGATTGCAGCGCTCAATCACATCCTCTTTTAAATCCAGGCCGGTAATACGCACATCCCGCCCCTGGCGGACCTTCAGATACTCATATATGGCAAAGGTCAGATAGGATTTGCCGCATCCGAAATCCACTATGGCGATCTCCCTGTCGGTGGGAAGCTCTGGCAGGACATCCTCGATAAATTCCAGGAAACGGTTGATCTGCCGGAATTTATCGTATCTGGCGTGAACCACCTTCCCCTCCTGGGTCATAACGCCCAGATCTACCAGGAACGGCACCGGCCTTCCCTCTTCCAGAATATACCGCTTCTTCCTATTATGCTCCAATTCTGCCTGCTTTACACAGGCAGGCTGCTGTTTTGTCTTTAAAGTTACCTTTCCCTTTTTGCTCACCAGGGCCGTAGCAGACACTGTCCTGCTTTCCAGCTGTAACTGTTTGAAGGAAGCCTGCATCCAGTCCAGAATCCGGGTAATCAGCTCGTCCTTTTTCCAGTTCTCATGGAATACCTTGGGACCGATGGTCTGCTGGGTCTGGAAATACAGCTGTTCCCGCAAAAGGACAGGGCGGATCTTTATTTTCGTGGCCTCCTGACCGCTGCGGGGGCTGCTTATCATAATCTGGGTCAGCCCTTTGTCCAGCTGGGTCTCCAGTAGTTGTCTCAATTCTTCCATATAATAAAGTCCCTCTCTTCCTGCCCACAAGTATAACACTTTGGGGGAAATCCTGCCAGTGTTATTTCAAAGAGGTTTGCGGATACTTCTTCCTCAGAACCTGTGGCCGCCTCCGCCTCCGCTTCTTCCGCCTCCGCCACTGCTTCCTCCGCTGCTTCCGCCCCCTCCGCTGCTGCTGGAAACCGGGTCGTAATACTTTGTCTGATGGGTCTTTACCGCCCGCAGATCATAGTAGGCAAACCTTCGGTGTATGTTTTCCAGAAGCACATCCGCTCCCGGTTTTTTTAGCTTTGTAAAAGAGATGACCAGTCCGAAATTGGCCAGGAGCGCCAGGATCATGGCCAGCAGTCCGTTGCTGATATATTTCATGGGCTGGGCAATTTTCGCGCCGTCCAGCAGGGCATAGATCTGCCAGAAGGCCTCCCTGGCACATCCGTAATAGTCCGCCTCCGACGCATAGCGGTATACATTGTCCGTCACCGTGTTGGCGTAGGCCGTGGTAACCACCTTATAAATGGCGCCGTCACTGTGAATCCAGATCATGCGGTTATCCATATCGATGACAAATACTGTGCCGCTGTCCGTGCCAAACCGGTCTGTATAATAATTTCTGGCAAACCGCTCCGTAGAGCGGCTGTTTTCCCCGGTGGTTACAAACGCCGCGTTTCCATAGGCCGTAATCTCCTCCATAGCCTGGGACAGCTCCCGGCGCTCCGCCTCCGTGAGAAGCTCTGCCTCATCCTCCACATAGACCTGGTAGCCTGTGTCCGGATTTGTGTAGACCGCCTCCGCCATCTGCCCTTCCTGTCCTGTCCATTCCCGCGCCTGGCACTCAAGGCTCCCCATAAGCAGGATTCCTGCGCAGAATACCGCTATCCCCCACAAAACCCGGAAGGCCGCAAGCCGCCCTGTCCGTTGTGTCCCTTTCACGATTCTGTCCATGGATCGTTTCTCCTTGTCCGCCGTTCTATTCACCCTCGTCACCTCCCCTCCTGTTTAATTGGGGCAGCTTCCGTGTGGTCAGCAGATTATGCTGCCTGATAATATCCATGATTGCCCAGAGCACTGTTCCCATACAGGCAAACGCTCCTATGTAATAGTAAATATCCGAAACCGGATTTATCAGCCAGATAAGCAGCGCAGCCATAATCCCCGCAAATGGTTTGCAAAGAACAGGCAGCTTTTTCCTGAAATGCCCGCCTCCAAAGGCTTTTTGTGGAGACTTCTGACCCTGGCGGTTACCCCGCAGGGAAGCTACGCGCCACAGGATACCCCCTACAAGCAGGAGAGGAACTGCGACACCAGACACGATGCGGACGTTTCTCATTCCCCCTCCTGTCAAACTGTCCAGCAAATATAAAAAGCTGTAAAAGAATGTCAGAAGCACGTAGATCAGAAGCACAATGACAATTATTTTTCCGTTTCCTCTGCTTCCCGTTTTCCGGACAGGCACCTTTTCTCCCCAGGAGGGCTGCTTTATTCCGGCCGCCGGCTTTTGGGAGGCCTTCCCTTTGTCGTCCTCCCCGGACTCTCTGGCCAGAATATGGGAAAGCTGTCCATTGGAAATAAGAATGCAGGCAAATGCCAGCAGTGCGGCAATCAGGAGAATTTTCCCGGGGGTGATGGTAAAAAAGACATTCAGCAGGAAAAACAGAGGTATCGCCAGCAGCAAAGACCCGGTAAGATACCGTTTCCTGTCCACAGGAAGATCTGCGGCGGCTTTTCCGGTCTGGCCGTTTACCACCGCATAGCTGACCCGGTCCCCATTCCGGTAAGATAAAAACCAGACCGGAAGCATGGCAAGCTCTGCCTTTCTGCCGGAAGGCCGCAGTACATTCTGAAGGATCTGCCTGTCGCCTCCCCGTCCCACCTGGTATTTCCTGCACAGGGAATTCCGGGAAAGACACCGGACTGCGTCCTGGATAACCACTTCCTCCGCATCTGGCAGATAAACATATTTTTCCACATCGCTGGTATCCGCGTAAAACCCGCTTAGGAACGATGGCGTAAAGGCCTTTCCCTGTCTCAGATCAAAGGGCGCTATGGCATTGCTCAGACTGTCGGAAAAGGTGGCTGACGCGTCGTAGGCCAGGCCCCTGTAATCCTCCTCCACTGCGCAGTCCAGCCTGTAGTGGTCTGTAATCACATAGTCGCCCCGCCGGTAGTTCTTTTTTCCTGTAAATGTAATGGGCTCTCTTTTTTCAAAGGAATACACCCAGTAGGGCATGTAAATCCCTCTGAATTTTTCAATCAGGGCCTCATCCTTTAAGGCCTTTGGGGCAAAAATGGCCCGGCGCAGCATTTTCCCATAGGCGGCCCTGCAATCCTCCCTTGTCCTGGTAAAGGGAATGATATATCCTGGACGCCGTTCCCTGCTGATACGGCTGTCCAGTATGGTGGATGCGCCGCAGAAACTACAGAAGGTCACCGCCGTGGTGTCCTCGCTGAGGATCTCCCCTCCGCACTGGGGACAGGTAAACACCGTCACTTCATATTCTTCCGATAAAGGTTCCGCCTCCTGCGCATCCCTTTTCTTCTCGTATCCGTAGGGATCCACCCGGGTGCCGCAGTATTCGCAAAACAACTGCTGCCGGGAAATGTCAAATTTCAGATTCCCGGCGCAATTCGGGCATTCGTACATGGTTCCACTCCTTTTTCTGATAGCTGGCGGATGGTTTTTTGCCAGTCTTTTATCGTATATGTGGATTTTATTATATCATACTATGGCGGAAATAGGGAACGGTGTGGTTGCCATTCTTTATTTTTTTATAAGTTAAATTACATCTTTCCTGTAAAAAGGAAAGACGGCCATCTTCCCGACCGTCTTTCCACATATTGGGCGGTTCTTATTACCCCGCCGTTTTCAGTAAATCCAGTTACACCGCCTGTCTTTTCTTCTGCAGCGCCTGTGATGCATCTCATGGAGCAGCATTACGGTGATAAGATCTTTCACCCACTCCTGCCCGGAGTCCACGCTCTGCATCATCATGTCATTTTCCAGATTCCGCTTATCTACTTGATCGTAAATCCGGGTACAGATCCGGCGGATCTGCAGGCGATCCGGAAATTCATCAAACATAAAACTGCCATCGTACTCCATCCTGTCGCACTCTTCCTCTACCAGTGGTTGAATCTGTCTAGCCAGGACTGGATACAGCTCCTGCATACGCCTTTGATCTTTCTCTTTTTCATCCTCCCATGAACACACAGGGCAAAAAGGGTAGACCGGATACGTGTTTGCAGATGGAAAGGCCCCCCGCATATATTTCTCATAATAGGGATTCATAAAAATCTCCTTTTTATTTACTATATGCGAAGGGATTTCCCTGGTTCCTGCTCAATATACGGAAATCATCTCTCCGGTCCGGTTGGATTTTTCCGCGGCAAAGATCACCTGCATGGCCTTCATGGCTTCCTCCCCGTCTATGGGAGGCACGGTATCCTTAAGAATACTGTCCACAAACGCGGCGATTACTCCGGAGTCAAACCATTTGCCTTCGGCCTTTTCCTCATTTTTTCCTACGGTTCCAAGCTCCAGCCGTTCTACGGAGCCATTCTTTTTCTCCACGATCAGCGCATACCTGGGATCCGCGTAACAGCGGATTACCCCTTCGCTTCCCTGGATAACCGTGGAATTGATTTCCTCCCCATACTGGGTCCAGCTCACATGCATGGTTCCTGTAATGCCGCTGGCTGTCTGGTAAAGGCAGAACGCGTTATCCTCCACGGCAATAAGGCTTCCATCCGGGTATTTTTTGTCCCTGGTGGCAAACATGGCCCCCACCTTCACAATGGGCTCTCCCAGAAGGTAGTGAAGCAAATCTGTCTTGTGGACGCCGATATCCGCCATGGCTCCAAAGGCCGCGCTCTTTTTATCAAAGAACCAGGGATTTTCCTGGCCTGCCCAGGCCTCCGGCCCCCCATGTCCGTACACGGTGTCAAAGGATAAAATCTGTCCGATCTCCCCTGCCGCGATTCTCCTCCTGGCCTCCACATGGGCCGGGGCAAACCGCTGGTTCTGGGCAATCATCAGCTTCTTATTATTTTTCTTTGCGGCGTCCACCATGGCCTGGCATTCCTCCAGGGTGACAGCCATAGGCTTCTCACAGAGCACATGGATGCCCCGCTCCAGGGCCTTGATGGTAATGGATGCATGCAGCGCATTGGTGACGCACACACTGACCGCGTCCAGCCCGCTGTCCAGAAACGCTTCCAGGTCCGTATAACCCTTTCCCCCGTACTGCGCCGCCATTTTCTCAGCTTTCCCTGGGGTCACGGAATAAAACGCCGTCAATTCACAGTTCTTGTTTTCCGCAAATTCCGGAATATGCCGTACCTGGGCAATGGTTCCACAGCCGATTACACCAACTCTCAACATCGTATGTTCTCCCTTTCTATTTCTGATTCTACATAAAAGGCCGGGACAGCTCTTACCTGTCTGCCCCAGCCTTCTATACGCTTTAATGTTAATCGGAAATCATAACACCCGTATTTTTCAAATGGAATTTCCTCGTCTGCGCCTGGAGAAGCTGTACCTGCTTGAACAGCTCCGCGCTCACGGCCGCAGATTCTTCGCTGCTGGCAGAGTTTGTCTGCACAACAGAAGAAATCTGTCCGATTCCGTCTGTAACCTGGGCAATGGTAGACGCCTCTCTGTGTACCGCATCCGCAATGTCTCCAATGGCATGGTTGGATTGCAGCACCAGATCCAGGGTCTTTTTCAGTGTATCCGAAACCTCTCCCACAATCCTGCTGCCCCGCTCTGCCGCCTGAACGGAATTTTCAATCAGCCCCTTTGTTGCAAGAGCCGCTTCGTTGGACTGGGTTGCCAGACTCCGCACCTCGCTGGAAACCACGGCAAAACCTTTCCCTGCCGCTCCGGCCCGGGCTGCCTCCACCGCTGCGTTCAGCGCCAGAATATTTGTCTGGAATGCAATATCCTCAATGGTCTTAATAATCTTTCCGATCTGCTGGGACGCCTCTGTGATATCTCCCATGGCTGCAACCATCTCTTCCATCTGCTGGCTGCTGACATTGACCTGCTCCCCGGCCAGCTTCGCGTTTTCCTGGGCGCCTGCCGCCGCCTCCACATTCTGCTTTGCGCTTCTGGACAGCTCATCCAGCGTGGCATACAGCTCCTGCACTGCGCTGGCCTGCTCGGTAGCTCCCTGGGCCAGGGACTGGGCGCCGCCGGAAAGCTGCTCCGCGCTTCCGGAAACCTTGCCCTCCGCCTGGTTGATTAAAGCGAACGCCGTGGATATATTTGAGGTGAAACTGTTTATCGCCTCCTCAATGGTACGGAAATCTCCGATATAGGCTGCCGAGGTCTGGACATCAAACTCTCCCTTGGACAGCTGGCCCATGATCCGGTTGATATCCTCCACGTATTCCCGGATCCGCTTTAAGGACTTCTCCAGGGTATTTGCCAGGTCACCCATCTCATTATTTTCATTGTAATTCAGATCCAGCTCCAGCCAGCCATCCTGAAGGGGCTCGCTCTTCTGTGTAATATACAGAATGGGTTTGACCACCTTGCCCAGCACATAAACCACCAGACTGATAAGGCAGAGCAAAGCCAGGGCAAGCCCTACGATGGAGGTGACATGCATGACGGAAACCGTATTGTTCATACTTTTCTGGCTTTCCTCATTGAGCTCGCTTCCTCTCTCCACCACCTGGTCCAGCATTCCTACCAGGGTTGCCAGATTGGTCTGGATGGTATTCTGGTAATATTCCTGTGCCTGCTCCGGACTGGTTTTCAGCATATCCAGTACATAAGTTGCAGATTCATGCAATTCTTTATGTAAAGGCTCCATTTCCGAACGCAGGGACAGTACGGTAGTATCCTCCGTGCCCGCTTCTCCGTAAAGCCACTGGCCAAGCACACAGGTTGTCGGGTCTATACTGCCTGTAAACTCTGTGCCCGCATACAGTGCATTGCTCAGATTGCCGGACCATTTGTAATGGGCCGTTTCTGCCTTCTGGGCCCTGTCAAGCAAGGCGCTTGCGTTTTGTTCTTTTTCCTGGGTTCTGTCTACACGGATGATGTTCACTGTTATCATAACGCTGAACAGAAGTACGGAGACCAGTGCCGCTGCAACACGGATCCCCACCATTTTTTTGATGCTTTTGCGCATGAGTGAATACCTTCTTTCTCTTATTTTCAGTCCTATACTTCAGAGTATGCCCGCATTTTCTCATTGGAACAATTCTGAATGGTATTAGTTTTAGTATAACATACCCCTCTAAGCTTTTTCAACAACTTCTTGCATTTCCCTTTGCTGTTTATTCTTCCATCCCGCCCTGCCCTCTCATTGGAAAAAGGCATAGCATCTGCCCGGTTCCCGCATCTGCTATGCCTTTTTACTCATTGATTTGTTTCTGATTTATAAAGTCTGCTCCGTCCGCGCAATAATATCATCCTGGGTCTGGCGTGACAGCACATTGAAGAAAGCGCTGTAGCCCGCCACCCGCACGATCAGATCCCGGTGCTTCTCCGGGTGGATCTGGGCGTCCAGCATAGTCTCCCGGGACACTACATTGTACTGGACATGATAGCCGTGCAGCCGGTTAAAGAAGGTCCTAAGCAAAGCAATCAGTTTCCTCTTATTCTCTTCCTTAGCCATCAGCTGTGGCGTCACCTTCTGATTCAGCAGCACGCCGCCGGTGATTTCCTTTGTGTCCAGCTTGGATACGGTCTTAAACACTGCCGTTGGGCCGCATTTATCCATGGAATGACTGGGGGAGCAGCCCTCTGCCAGGGGTTCTCCCGCATGACGTCCGTCCGGGGTGGCCAGAGTGCCTCTTCCCTGCCCCACATTGGCCGAGATGGAGGAGGTGCCTGCATAGCGGATGCCTCCGATGGGGCCCCTTCCGAAACGGGTGTTGGGATAATTCTTAATCTCTTCAATATAGGTGTCATAGGCGTCCACCACAAGCCGGTCTACATAGTCGTCGTCGTTGCCGTACTTGGGAGCCTCATTTATCAGCATCTGGCGGATGCGCTCTCCCTCTTCCCCGGCAAAATCCGACATGACAGCCTCCCAGAGCTGGGCGGTGGTCATTTTCTTCTCATCGAACACTAGTTTCTTGATGGCAGCCATGGAGTCCGCCAGGTTGGCGATTCCCACCTGAAGCCCACTGATAAAGTCGTAGATAGCGCCGCCCTCCTTTAAGGTAAGGCCTCTTCCGATGCAGTCCTCGCACAGGGAGGAGCAGAGCACGTCGGGAACATCTTCTTCCAATACCATATCACAGGCATTCTCAATGATAACGCTCTGGCGGGTAAATTCTTTAATGATTTTATCCCAGGCTTCCTTTACCTGCTCATAAGTGGTCATCTCTTTAAAATGTCCCACGCCCTCCATAAGCTTTGTGCCCGAAGCCGGGTCCACGCCGTCGTTAAGTGCGATTAAGAAGGACTTGGGGAAGTTTAAGAAGCTCATACCCGTACAGCGATAGCCCCATTTTCCCGGGACAGCCGTCTCCACACAGCCGATGGCGCTGTAATTGTAAGCGTCCTCCTCCTTTACTCCTCTGGCAATAAAGGACGGAATAATAATTTCGTCGTTGTTGAAGGCCGGCATACCAAAGCCAAGCTTCACCACCTCAATGGCCTCGTTCATAAATTTATCATCCAGCCCCGCATGGTAACGTACCGTCAGGTTGGGCTGGGGAAGCCTGGTCTGGGCCACGCTTCGAAGAATCATGTAGGTCAGCGGATTTACCGCGTCCTTTTTGTCCACGGTCTGGCCGCCCACCGTCACATTCTGGTACAGGGGAGAGCCTGCGCTGAACTGGGTGTGGCTCCAGCTGCGGATTTTGTTGATGGTAAAGGTTTTCAGCCACAGGTTGGTGAGAAGCTCACAGGCGCTCTCCTCTGTGATAATGCCATTTTTCAGATCTGCCTCATAGTAAGGATACAGATACTGGTCCATACGCCCGTAGGAGAGGGAATGTCCGTTGGACTCTATCTGCAATACCAGATGCACCAGCCACATGGACTGCACAGCCTCCTGGAAGGATTCCGCCTTGTCATAGGGCACTTTGTTGAGAATCCGGGCCATCTCACGAAGCTCCGCGGCGCGCTCCGGCGCTGCTCCCTCTGCCTTTTCCAGGGCCAGGGCCCCATAACGGGCCGCAAAGTTCTTCACGGCACGGATGACAATCTTTATGGCTTCGTAGAAATAATATTTCTTTAAGTCTTTGTAGTTGGTCAGATCAAGCTTCGCCTCCGCCTCTATGGTACGGCGCTCAAACTCTTTAAGTCCTTTTCCCATAATCTCCCCATAGCTTACCGCAATGTGGGCATCCCCGGAGGTGATATTTCCCTCTGCCTTGATAATCCCCAGGTCATAGTAAACCTTGCTCTCCGGCGGAAGGGCGGCCAGGCCCTTATCCAGGGTTGTGTTGTGCTCCCAGAAGGGGTAAATGCTGCGAAGCGTTTCCTTTGTCTCCTCCGTAATGTAGAATACGTCCCCGTCCCGCTTCTCAAACTCATCCAGCTCCCGGATTACCCAGTCCATGGCGTACTCCGGAAAAATGGGCGCGCTCCGGTTGCTGGACGCCTGGTTTCCTGCCAGCAGGGAATCGTCCTCTATGTAAATGGTCATATGCTCCAGAATATTTTCCAGCATATAAGCCCGCTTTAAGATTACCGGCTTATCTGCGTGGAGCTTATAGCTCTCTGTGGTCAGCACGGCACGCTCGGCGCATACCTGGGCTTTCGCGTCCAGAAGCTCCTCACGAAAATGCTGCATCCGGGGTGTAAGGGTTCCAAAATATTCTGCCATATCAATTTCCTCCTATTCAAAGTTCCGCATCTTTATGGTTTTATTATACGAAAATTTTCTAAAGAAGTCAATATTAATTTCGTTCGAAAGTAATTTATTTTTCGTTTTCTATATTTACAAACATTTTTTCCCATGTTAAAATGATTTTACGAAGAATAAACCTGCCTGGGACTTTCTGCACAGGCAGAAGCCTGCAATCCGCAAAGGCGGCTGCACAAATGAAGCAAAAGGAGTTTTGATTTATGAGCGAAATGGTTTCGACTGAAAAAGGTCTGATTTTTAATATCCAGAAATTCAGCATCAACGACGGCCCTGGCATCCGTTCCACGGTATTTTTCGCAGGCTGCCCGCTAAGCTGCCGCTGGTGCTCCAATCCGGAGTCCCAGAACCGCAACAAAGAGGCTGTCCGAATCTGCAAGGATCCCAAGCTTATGGGAAAAGAATGGACGGTGGAGGAGGTTTTAAAGGAGGTGGAAAAGGACCGCTGCTTTTATGAGGAGTCCGGCGGAGGTATGACCCTCTCCGGCGGCGAGGTATTGCAGCAGCATACTTTTGCCGTGGCGCTTTTGACGGAAGCAAAGAAGCGCTCCCTCCACTGCGCCGCTGAGACTACCGGCTATGCCTCCCGGGAAATCTTTGCGGAATTTGTGCGGCATATTGACCTGCTGCTCTTTGATATGAAGCATTCTGACCGGGAAATACACCGGGAGAAAACCGGCGTCTACAACGACATTATTATCGAAAATATGCGCTACGCAGTGGAGCAGAAGGTGCCGGTAATCGCCCGGATTCCCGTAATCCCCAGATTTAACGCAAGCCTTGGGGCCGCCAGGGAGATGGCAGCGCTTCTAAAAGATATCGGCATCAAAGAGGTGCATCTGCTGCCCTTCCACCAATTTGGGGAAAAGAAATATGAACAGCTTGGCCTCTCCTATGAAATGCTGGGCGTAAAGCAGATGCACCCGGAAATGCTGGAAAAATACCAGAAAGTATTTCTGGATGAGGGAATGGACTGCACCTTCCGCTAAAATACGAAAGCGCATGAAGCTTATGGCTCCATGTACATACTGGAGAAGCGGCTTTCGCTTACCACCCCATCCACGCCCCCAGCTCCTCCCTGCTATATGGCGGCACAGAGCTTTTCTTTGAGGCAATAAAGGCCCCCATCCTGTTTCCCTCCCTGCATGCTTCCTCCACCCCTTTCCCAAGACAGAGGTCATGAAGGAAGCCTGCGCTGAAGGCGTCCCCTGCACCCACCGTGTCCATAACCTCCACCTCTACCCCAGGGGTAAAGCCCGCCGCCTCCGGCGTCATCCAGATCGCTCCCTTTTCCCCGCAGGTCACCAGGAGGATTTTCAGACGGTAATGCTCCAGCACAAGCCTCATGGCCTCTTCCAGCTTATGCTCCTCCCTGTGGAGTGTAAGCTTTACGATTTCCACGATCTCCTGGTCGTTCATTTTCACAATATTGCTTACCCACAGGCTTTTGTCCAGGATTTCGGCGGTGTAAAAGGGAGGCCTCAAATTCACGTCACAGTAAATATTGCCGCATCTGATATGAGACAGTATTTTATGAAGAGTATCCCTGGATTTCCGGCTTCTCTGGTGCAGGGTTCCAAAATAAAAGGCGTCAAAGGACTCCTTCTCCAACCGGGTAAGCTGTTCTTCATTCAAGGCAACGTCATCCCAGGAAACATCCGGGGGAATCGTATATGCCGGCTCTCCCTTTTCATTAAATGTCACGGTAATCAGGCAGGTGGGAAGCTGCGATCTGGTAATATAGGTGGTATCCACCCCGCTCTCCGTCACAAAATCATATGTCTTTTCACCTAGCACATCATTCCCCAGGGCAGAAATCATCCCGCTCTCCATTCCCAGACGCCTGCAGTGAACTGCGGCGTTGAAGGATGCGCCGCCAATATTCTCCGGTTTTCCACTGCCTCCTCCCGGGATAATGTCGTCCCACACAATTTCCCCAAATAATAAAATCCGCTTATTTTCTTCCATATTTATTTACACGCTCCATTGTGGTTGTATTTACAAATCATCTAAATTATAAAGGACAGGGCTATAGTCAGCAAGAATAATTTTGAGACCCTTGTATAAGAAAATATCGGGGAATGCAGCCTAAAGCAAAACAGTACGCAGAAAGCTTATATTGCGAAAAGAAAGATATTGTGCCAGACAGGAAAATCCATTATAATGGAAGCAGTCAGAATGCTACCTGTTTCCATATCTTTCTTTGTAAAACCAAAATGGAGGAAACGTCCCTATGCTTACATCAAAAGAAAGAGTTCTTCGCGCCATTAACCACCAGGAGACTGACCGGGTCCCTCTGGATCTGGGAGGCATGGCCTGTTCCCTGCTGGACGGCGTGTACATAAATTTAAAAAACCACCTGGGTTTTGTGGAGGATATCGCCCCCTTCCGCCAGGGAAGCAACAGCAGCTATTACGATGAACGGATTCTGGATTATTTTGACATCGATATCCGCCGCATTTTTGTACGGGAAAAAGAAGGATTTCCCATTTACTATCCAGACGGCACCTTTCTCAATGAATGGGGGATTCTCCAGAGACAGGGAAAATTCGGTGTGGAGTTTGTGAAGCATCCCCTGGAGAACGCTGAAATTGAAGATCTGGAAACCTATGCCTGGCCCCGGGCCACTGACCGGATAGATCTGACCGGCATGAAGGAGCGGGCAAAAAGGCTGCATGAGGAAAATAAATACGCCGTCTCTTTCCGCGCTCCCATGAACGGCATTTTTGAGATTGCCTGCTGGCTTAGGGGCATGCAGAATTTTATGGTGGATATGCTCAGCGACGAAGAATTTGCCCATGCGCTGACAGACAAGCTTCTGGAGATCCAGATGGACTGGTACGGGTATGTGCTGGATGAGATCGGGCCCTACGTGGATATCGTGGAGACCGGGGACGATTACGGCACCCAGAATTCTCTTATGGCCTCCCCGGAATGTCTGGACGAATTTATCCTGTCCAAAAGAAAACGCCTCAATGCCATGATTAAGGCGAAGGCCCCCCAGGCGAAGATTTTCCTCCACTGCTGCGGCTCCATTAAGCGAATTATTCCTGCCATTGCCGCCAGCGGCGTGGATATCTTAAATCCCCTGCAGACCACTGCGGCCGACATGGACCCCTTTGACTTAAAAGAAAAATACGGCAATCTCATCTGTTTTCATGGCGGCGTGGACACCCAGCACGCCCTCCGGGGCACTGTGCAGGATGTGGAAGCCGAGGTGAAAAAGATGCTGGACGCCATGAACCACCAGGGCGGCTACATCCTTTCAAGCTGCAACCATATCCAGAACGATATTCCAATCGAAAATATTATCGCTCTCTTTGAGACAGCCAAAGCTTACAGCCAGAAATAAACCATTACCTGCATTTAACGGATATTATTTCTCCGTTTCCCCGTCATGTCCGTCACCGTCAGCTTCATAACCGTTGTCACCTTCATCATGTGGGTATCAAACGCAAAGTCCTCCGCATGATACTGTCTCATAAGGATTTTAAGAACTTCGTATTTTTCCTCCTCCGGCACAAAGGAAATCGTGCCGTGGCCCATTACGCTCTCATACCCCATGGTGCAGCTCATCCGCTCTTCATTGAGGATAAAATTGTGATTGCAGTCCATCTCGAAAGCGGCCCGGTTATCCTTTCTGATAAGGTCAAGCTTTTTCCCCTCCATGGCACAATGAAAATAAAAGGTCACCTGCTTATCCTGGACATCAAGGCCGAAATTCAAGGGAACAATATAGGGAAAATCCCCATCTTTCAAGGCCAGTCTGCACACGTCACACTTTTTAATGATTTCAACAATCTCATCAAAATCCGTAATTTCCCTGTCTTTCCTTCTCATGGCTTTTCCCCTCTACCGCAGCAGCTCTGCAGCCCCGATAATTCCAAAATCCTTCTTAAGCTGGGCAAACCGGAACTCCACAGGCATTTTAATGTGATCGTATCGGTCAAATTCCTCCCGCACACGGCCAAAAAGAATGTCTCCAAAGCTTGTGAGACCGCCTCCAAACACAAACACATTGATGTTAAGAAGCTGGTAAATATTGTAAACGCAGACAGCCAGGTGGTGGGCCATATGTCCGATCTCCTGGATGGCCAGCGGGTCGCCTGCCTGATAAGCCTTTAAAAGGGCCTCTCCGTTAAGCTCCTCTGCCACGGACAGCACGCTCTCCTGTCCTTTTAACATGCGGATGGAAAGGCGCCTGGGCAGGTTGCGCCCGCTGACCTGGGACATGAAGCAGCCATAGTTACCACAGCCGCACAGGATTCCGTCGTCCGGCGTGTCCAGCATATGACCACTTTCCCCGGCCCAGCCGTAGCTGCCCCGGAACATCTCATTGTTGATGATAATGCCGCTTCCGATACCAGTGCTCACCGCCACGTAAACCATATCCTTTAAGCCCTGGCCGGCTCCCCGGCGATGCTCCGCCAGGGCCGCCACATTGCTGTCATTATCCAGAATCACCGGCACCCCCAGGCGCTCCTCCATGTAATCCCGCATACCGAAATCACGGATATTTACCATGGCCGAGGTAATATGGATATACCCGGTCTCAAAACGGATATAGGAGGGCATGCAGATGCCGATTCCGTGAACCTCCTCCAGGGAAGCATGATTTTTCTCCAGAATTTCCTTCACTGTAGCAATGACCTTATCCGAAAAGGCCGGCCCGTCCGCCTCAATGTCCGTGGGATGCTGATACCGGTCCAGCAGATCCCCGTCCATGTTAAAGAGTCCGTAAGCCACCTTGGTGCCTCCCGCGTCGATTCCAAAGATATATTTTTTCTCCATCTGCAAATTCCTCCACAATTTCCCTTTTTCTACTCCCGCTGTCCCCGCAACCCCCTAGTTCACAGCCGGATACTCGTTGCAAAGCAGCCGGTAAGGCGCCTCGTCCTCCTCAATGGTGGGGAAGCGTCCGATAGGCTCATAGAACCGGTTGTCGCTGTTGTCGTCGTTACACATGGACACCTCGCCGATAATGGCGGAGCCGGTTCCCGGAACCACGGAAAAATCATGGTAGGTGTAGGGATACAGGGTCAGAGACTCCCCCGGCTTCAAAATAATCCCGGAGCCTGCGGGAACCTTGTATTTCCGTCCGTCTCGGAACACCTCTACATCCGTGTCTGCCAGGCCCTCGTTTTCATCTGCGTTCCACAGATGGAAAATCACGTCCCCACCGCCACGGTTGATAATATCTTCCATTTTTTTCCAGTGAAAATGATTGGGGGAGAGCTGTCCCTCCCGCAGCATCATAATCTTCTCCGCATATGTCTTTGTGTATCTGGGATCGTTGAAATTCCCGTTGCGCAGCGTAATAAGGGTAAGGCCAATCTTATTAAAATCCCCAAGGCCGTAGTCCGTTACATCCCAGCCAAGGGCATTGTCCCGGATTTCCCCGTATTCCTCCCCCTTCTCCTTCCACTCCTCCGGCGTAAATCCCAGGAAGGGCGGCAGGACAAACTGATACTTGGCAAGCAGGGCCTCAAACTCTCTGATAATCGAATTGATTTCCGAACGCTTCATTTTATAACCTCCATCTATCGTTTCTTTCTTTAGTTTCGCAGTCCCAGACACCCAAAATAGATCGCACCTACCGCCTGGGCGAACTGAGCCACCGTATACTCCGGATGTGCCTCCAGCTGTTTCATAAGGGACGTGTTGGCAAGGCTTCCGTCCGCCGCGTACTGCTTAAGCCCAGGCTGTCTCCTGGCCGCTCCCTCACACATAAGCTTAAAGCACACAGGGGTTTTCACCAGACGTCCAAAAAGCGTGCGGTCTACCGCCTCCGGCTCCAGAATATACTGGGTTTCTTCCCAGGTCACTGCCAGATAAACGCCCACCTGACGGAAAATTTCCTCACAGAAGGCGTGGCCGGGCTCCCCGGCCTTTTTCATAAAGAATTCCAGACAGGGCTTTCTCATATCCCTGGGCTCTGTGGGAACCACCAGGCGGTCGCCCTCCCACACAAAAAGACCTTTGTCCAGAGCTTCCTGGAAAACCGCAGGATCCTCCTTTGGCAGGTTTCTTGCCCCCAGGCGAAATACGCCGAACTGGCAGGTATATTTTTGCAGGGTGCCGGAAAGGCCAGTATTAACATTGTTGACGCTTCGCACGTCGCCGGAATCGTATTCTTTCTGGGCAAAGCTTCCCAGGTCAATGATAAAATTATAGACTTCCAGAGGAATCTCCGGAATAGAGCCGTCCGGCAATACCCAGCCGGTGCCAAGCTCTGTACCCAGCGTATGGGCAAAGAAGCCGTTGGACACGTCCGCTCCCACAGCCGCCATCTCCACAGCCGCCGTAAAGGCCGCCATAGGCCCGTCGTTGGTGTTCATCACAGCCCCGTTCTCCGTCACAAAGGCCTTCAGATCGTCGCAGAGCACGGAAATCCTGGCAAACTGCTTCTCATAATCCAGGCTGGTATTCTCACGCATGCCCTTTGTCTTGAAGGTCTCGCCTCCCACGATAAGATTCTGGATTACCACATCCGGGAAGCTGAGGCCTATGGCGTCAAAATTCCGCAGGGCATCCCCCGCCTCCTTTTCCATAGAAGCAATGCCTCTTTCCATCTCCTCAAATGTGGCGTCTTTCTTAAGAGGAGCCGAATCCACCGCAGCCCCCTTTGCCGCCACACAGGCAGCCGCCCGCATCAGCCGGGTCAGTGTCAGCACAGGCTCAATGAGCTGCTCCGCCCGCCGAAATCCGGCCGGAAACCAGTCAAACTCCTTGTATACGGCCAGTTTTCCATTGATGCTGGCTGTAAACTTGATGTCCGTCCCGCCGATATCAATGCCCAGAAGCATCTTATCCTCAGCCATCCCGGGGAGGGCGGCAAACACGGGCTCTGCTTTCGGGGCTTTGGCCTTTACCGCCGCCGGCTCCTCCTGGGAAATGTCTTTCACCTCAAAGGCAAAGCTGTATTTTCCCTTCAGAAGAACCGCAAGAATACGCTCATTTACATTCAGGCTTTTTCCGTATCCAAAACGGCCGGATTTTGGGCTTCCCGTCTGGAATACCTCATCCAGACCCTTTGCCAGGCTCATGGTACCTCCGTCCTTTGTATCCACATAGACCACAATCTTCACTGCCCCCAGGGAGGAGAGAATGTTGTAGACGGTGGCATGGATATAGGAAGCGGCAAACGCCTCCTCCTCCGGGTTTTTCAGCTCCGGAAGCATCAGGGGAAAGCTTCTTTCGCTTCCGTCATACAGGGTTACCTGCAAATGAAACGGGCGTTTCCCCTCCGCCTGGAACGCATTTCGTACATCTGTTATGTAAACCGGCTCATCCGCGCGAGCCTGCTCTAAAAATCTGTCCAGCATTGCCATTACTCCTTTATAATATGCTTGATTCCCTCTTCCTGGAGAATTCTGTAAAAGTTTTCCATTTCCTTCTGGGAAAGAGCCCCTCCACCGACGGGATAATCCTCCTCCAGGGCCGCGTACTTGCTGCGGCACAGAGGGTTAAAATTCAAGAGCTCATACCGGATATCCTCATCCACTGACCGGATGTAGCGGGCAATCCCGCGAATATTTTCTTCCGTGGCCGTATAACCGGGAATCAAGGGGGTGCGCACCAGCACGTCCGCCTTTTGGCTCACCAGGAGCTCAAAATTCTGTAAAATAATCCGGTTGTCCGCTCCCAGGTGCTTCCTGTGAAGCTCCGGGTCCAGAAACTTAATATCAATCAGAAAATGATCCGTCACCGCCAGCATGGCTTCCATGGCTTCCCGGGGCGCCAGCAGGCAGCTCTCAATGGCCGTATCCGCTCCGGCCTCCTTGCAGAGCCTCAAAACCTCCGCCGCAAACTCCCACTGGAACATAGCCTCGCCTCCGGACAGGGTTACGCCGCCGCGCTCCCCGAAAAAGACCTTATCCCGCAGCAGCAGTTCCGCCCCCTCCCGGGCGGATATCTCCCGGCCCATATGTTGCAGGGCGCCTCCGGGGCATCTGTCCTCGCATATTCCGCACAAAACACATTTTGTCCGCTCTACGTGGACACGTTCTCCAAGCGTCAGGGCGTTTTCCGGGCAGACCGCCACACAGGTGCCGCAGCCCAGACATTCGCCGGGGCTGTACCAGAGGGATGGCCGCAGCTCCATCCCCTCCGGATTCTGGCACCAGGGGCAGCGTAAGGGACATCCTTTTAAAAACAAGGTGCTGCGCAGTCCGCCGCCATCGTGGACGGCGAACCGCTTCACATCAAAGATAATCCCTGTCATGCAGACTCATAAGTGGTACGGGCAATAATCTCCTCCTGGAGATCCGGGGCCAGCTCCGTAAAATACGCGGTGTATCCGGCCACCCGCACGGTTAGGCTGCGGTATTTCTCCGGCGTCTTCTGGGCTGCCCGCAGATCCTTCTCATTCAGCACATTGAACTGGATATGGCTGATGCCAAGACGGCAGACTGCCCGCAAAAGATCCGTAAACTTCTCTATACCCGTCTCAGTCTTAAAAAACTGGGGCAGGAATTTCATATTCAGAAGGGTGCCGTTGCTGGCTTTTGCAAAGGGCAGCTTTGCCACGGACTGTAAAAGAGCCGTTGGGCCCTTGGTATCCCGTCCGTACATGGCGGACACACCGCCGTCAGCCAGGGGATCCTTTGCAAAACGTCCGTCCGCGGAAGCTCCCACATTCTGTCCCATAGGCACATGCGCGGACACGGTATAGAGCCCCATCTGGTAAATGCCGCCTCTTCCGTTGCGGTATTTCTTTAAGCCGTCGGCAAAATAATTTACCCACTTCACCCCCAGCTGATCCACCCAGTCCACATCGTTTCCGTACTTGGGGGCTTTGTTAAGCAAAGTAGCCCGCAAAAGCGGCGCATCCTCATAATTTGTCTGAAGGGCGTGAAGCAGCTCCTCCTGGGAAATCTTCTTCTCCTCATACACCAGGCTCTTGATAGCCGCCAGGGAATCCGCCAGGTTCGCCACCTGAATAGCCTGCACGCCTGCAAAATTGTAGTGCGCGCCGCCCTGGGTCACATCCTGGCCTTTTGCCAGACAGTCGTCAATGACCGCAGACAGGAACGGGGTGGGCAGAAGCTGCTCATGCATTTTCTCCACCTTGCTCACACACTCCACCATGCGGTCGGAGAAATAGTCGATCTGTTTCGCATAGGCGCTCTCCAGCTCTTCAAAGGAGGCGTAGGTGGTCAGATCGCCCAGGTCAAGGCCCGTTTTCTCCCCGGTAAGGAGATCCACGCCGTGATTTAAGGTCAGCTCCAGAGCCTTCAGCAGGTTAAACATAGCCGCATCGCTCCATGCCAGGGCGTTTCCGTGGGTGGTAAGCTCCACACAGCCCACAATGGCGTAATTCATGGCGTCCTCGTGGCTCACTCCGTGGGTTTCAAGGGCAGGCACTACGGCCTCGTCATTAAACACCTGGGGCATACCGCTTCCCTGGCCGATGACACGGCTGGCCGCCTCCAGAAGCTCTCTGGGAGAATCCTTGTACATGCGCAAAGACAGGTTTGGCTGGGGCAGAAGCAGATGGGACTGGGCCTGTAAAAACAGATAGCTCAGCTCATTGGACGCGTCGCTTCCGTCCTGTTTTTGTCCGCCGATGGCCACATTGAAGCCAATGGGGAAGCCGGCAAAATACCTGGCGCTGTTGGAATTGCGCAGATATACAAGCTGGTTAAATTTAAGCCACAGGCACTCGGTCAGCTCCAGAGCGTCGTCCAGGGTCATGCCCTCCTTTACGCTGCGCTCATAATAGGGATACAGATACTGGTCCATACGCCCTGGGGAGAAGGAGGAAGCGTTTCCCTCCATCTGCAAAATCACATACAGGAACCACACCGCCTGTACGGCCTCCTGGTATGTCTCTGCGGGAGAGTGGGACAGCTTACGGCAGACTCTGGCCGCCTCCTTAAGGTTCTCCTTCTTTGTCTCCTCATACAGCTTCTCTGCCAGCGTAGCGTAGCGCTCCATAAAGGCGCTGGCGCCCTCCATGCTGATAATCACACTGTTATAAAAATCATGCTGCTTTTTATCAGCCTGGGCAAGATGGCTTTCCGCCTCGCTCTTAATACCGGCCGGGCCAAGGCGCAGCCACTTCTTTGTGTTGGGGCAGATATGTCCCTGGGAATGGTCCTTCTGGTTGATTTTTACCACCTTTGCGATGGCGTCCACCTGGGGGCCTACCGCCTCCCGCACCTGGTCTTCCAGGGAACGTCCCTTCCAGTAGGGCATAATCTCCCGCCGGAAAGTATCGATATCCTCCTGGTGTACCTGGAATTTATCCTGAGGCCTTGTGGGAAGCGTGTCAAATTCCCTGTCCACCCAGGACGCCCCGGTTTCCGGGAACACTACGCCGCCCCGTACGCCGGATGTGCGATTACCCACAATCCTCTCCTCCGGTTCAATCCGGATGGCAATCTCCAGAAGGGCTGCCTTCAGCGCCTTCGCCCTCTGGATGCAGCGCGGCTCCCCTTCTGTCTCCTTATAACTCTTAGTTACGATACAAGCCTGCTCAATGCTGGCAAAACGCGGTTCCTCCAGCATTTCCTCCTTCAGCTGGACGATGCGCTGCGAACAGGGCAGCTTTGAAATTTCTTCTATCCGCATAATACCCCTCCTTTTCTTAAAGATACCACGTTTCCCCCGGAAAACATACTCACAGATTCATCAAAAAAGTATCCGATTCTCTACTTTTCCCGGTTTTCCCCTCACTCAATTTCCGCCAGTTCCACCCGGATTCCCTGGGACGAGAGAATCCCCTGGTACTCCCCGGAAAGTCTGTCATCCGTCACCACCATATGCACTTCCTCCGGCGCAAACAGCCTGGAAACGCTCCGCTTCCCAAATTTCTCAGAAGTAGTCAGAACAATCACCTTATCTGCCTGTCTGGAGATATCCCGCACAGTGCTGCACCTGGTATGGTTTACGTTGGTAAATCCGTCCTCCCGGGTATAGCCGTCGATTCCCACAAACATTTTATCCACAAAATACTCCTGGGCGCAGAGCCTGGTGACAGGCCCCGTGGTAGTCTCGGACACCACGTCATAATCTCCCCCCAGCAGAATCACCCGGGCCGTGGGAAAGGCCCGCACATGCCTGGCTATATATGCCGAATTCGTTATAATGGTCACGTCATTAACCGCCGCCAGCTCCTGGGCAAAGAGCGCGCAGGTGGAGCCGGACTCAATCATAATGGTCTCCATAGGCTTCACCAGGGAAACCGCCCGCTGGGCGATCTTTTTCTTCTCCAGATAGCGGATGGTCATACGGGAATCGATAGCGTCCGAGGACTCTTTGGCCGCATATCCATGCTGTCTTCGCAAAAGCCCCTGCCCTTCCAGATCTTCCAGGTCTTTGCGGATGGTAACCATGGATATATCCAGAACCTGGGAGAGCTCCTTTACGCTGACGCGCTCCCTCTCATTAACCAGCTTCAAAATCTCAAGATGCCTCTCCTTCATGTCGCAACAAATCTCCTCACCTGGCCGTTTTGCCAGGTCAATCCTGCTATTTTAAAAATAACCAGACTAATGGGAAAATCCCTAAATGATTTAGTCTGGTTATCTTATCTTTACAATTCCCGGCAGCCGGACGGGCAGCTTACGCCAGCGCCTCCTCCAGTGCCTTATACATCACGTCTTTATCCGGTTTCTTCCCTGTCCACATTTCGATGTTCAATGCCGCCTGGTTAATCAGCATGCCTGCTCCTGTGGCGCAGGGGATCCCTCTATGGCGAAGCTCTTTAATCAGAGCCGTCTCCGTAGGATTGGGAATCACATCCTGGACAAACATCTCCTTTGTGATGGAGTCCAGATTGATATTGGGCATAGCCTCCACATCCGGATACAGACCTACAGAAGTAGCGTTTACCACAATGTCTGTACCCTCCGGGATAGTAAAGGGGCCGTCCCAGTCAATGTAGCGGCACTGGGCCTTTGTATTCTCCCGCAGGATCGCCATAAGGGAATCTCCCAGAGGACGATCCTCCGCCCGGTTTACAATGGTAATATCCGCCACGCCTGCCAGACCCATCTCCACACAGATGGCCCGGGCAGCGCCGCCTGCTCCAAAGACCACGGCCTTCTTTCCCTTTACGTCCACGCCGTTGGATTCCAGGGACATCATAAAGCCCTTGCCGTCGGTATTCTCCCCAAAGAGATGTCCGTCGTCATTGACGATCATATTTACGGCCCCGATCAGCCTTGCGCTCTCGGAAATCTCATCCAGGTAATCCATGCAGGCAATCTTGTGGGGGATGGTGCAGTTAATGCCCCGCATTTTAAAGGCCTTTAAGCCTTTGATCGCATCCTCAAGCTTATCCTTATCCACATCCAGGGTGAGGAAGTGCCACCGCTCCAGCCCCATGGCCTCAAACGCCGCATCCTGAATCACAACCCCGGGATTCTCCGCCACCGGCTGTCCAAACACGCCTACCAGGTGGTCCAGGTAATTCTGTTCTTTCATAAATCCATCAACCTCCTATTGATTCAAACATTGTAAAGGTCTTTACACACGCTCTCTCTTAAGCTTCCGTCCGAAGCAGTCTGCGCCGATAATCAGCACGATCAGGATTCCTTCACACAGGGTCTGGGCATATCCGCTGATGCCTAACTGGTTCATACAGTTGGTGAGAAGCTGGATAACAAACAGACCGATAAAGCTTTCCACGATACCGCCGACGCCGCCTGCAAAGGAGGTACCGCCAATAACCACGCCACAGTTTACCAGCATACCCGTGGTATCTCCGTACACGGAGGATCCTGTATTCATACGGGAGGCCAGAAGCACGCCCGCCAGGGTCGCCGTCACGCCGCTGATAACAAAGGCCGTCCATTTTATGGGAACCACCTTGATACCGGAATATTTGGCCACCTCATAATTTCCGCCGATAGCGTAGCAGTTCCGTCCAAAGCTGGTAAAACGCAGCAGACAGAAAAACAGGATAAACAGGATCAGCATATACACTACCAGAGACGGGATGCCGCCAAAAAATTTCTTGTTGGCAATCTGCATAAAGTCCAGGCTGGTACAGGTCAGCGGATGGGCGTCCGTAAGCTGCTGGCAGATACCCTTTAAAAGCATTCCCATTCCAAGAGTAATGATAAAGGGCTCTGTTTTCTGATGCACTACCAGGAATCCGTTGATAAATCCAACCACGGCTCCGCTTAAAAGAGCTACCACAAAGGCCAGCCAGATGGGATAGCCGTTGTTTACCATCATAACCGCCAGGATACCGCCCAGACACAGGGTACCTCCTACAGACAGGTCGCAGCCGCCGCAGATAACCGCCACGGTCACACCAAAGGCCACAATCTCCAGAACCGCTGTGGAACGCAGCATATCCAGCCAGTTATATGCCGTATAGAATGTAGTGTCAGAGAAAAGCATCATCACCATAAGGGCGATAATCGCAATTACTGCTTTCTGTTTTGAAATCACTTTCCAAACTTTATTTACATTTGCTTTTGCATTCATTCTCACGCCCTCCTTACAGTTCCTTGCGGTTATCCAGCCAGATCGCAACTACCAGGACAGTACCGCGCATTACGGTCTGCATGTAGGTGGACAACCCCAGCATGTTCATACAGTTGCCAAGAAGGGTAATCAGCACAACGCCCAGCATGGTACGGAGCACGCTTCCTTTTCCGCCTTTCAGCGTCGTACCTCCCACCACCACGCAGAGGATGGCATTTGTCTCATAGTTGGTTCCGCTGGTAGCCGTAGCCGTTGTAACGCGGGACAGCAGGGCAATGGATGCAAGACCGGACATCAGGCCATTTATGGTATAGGCCAGACGCATGGTGCTCTTTACATTAAATCCAACCAGATAAGCCGCGTCCTTATTTCCGCCCAGCAGGGAAATGGCCCGTCCCCAGATGGTCTTTCTGAGGAACAGATGCATCAGAACCAGGATCACGATAAACAGGATCAGCACCACCGGTATAATACCAAGGTTTTTGGAACCCAGCGTGGTAAAGATCGAATAGGATTTCTCGCTCTTTGCAAGACGCAGGGTTTCCGACTGGGTGTAGATCAGCGCGAGAGCCATATAAATAGAGCTCATACCATAAGTGATAAACAACACCTCCGCCTGGGTCATGGCGCCGCAGGTCGTCAGCACCAGGCCGTTCAGCCATCCAAGAAAAGCTCCCAGCAAAATACCCACCAGAAGGGCTCCCCCCTGTCCCAGGGGATCGATAAGGCCAACGGTGATAACGCCTACCAGGCTGATGATACCCACAATAGACAGATCAATAAAGCCGGCAATAATTACAAAGGTCATGCCAAGGGCCGCGAAGGGCAGGGGCCCAAGCTGCCTAAGCACATTGTTCAGATTGGCTGCGCCTAAAAATTTCGGTTCCGCAATCGCTGTCACAATAATAAGGACAACAATACCGCAGAGAACCAGATTTTGTTTGAAAAATTCCAGAACTGAATTTTGTTTGGTTTTCGTCATTTTCCTTCCCCCGTTCTCATCCGATCGCTTTGTCCATAATATCCGTAGCCGAAGCCTCCTCCGGATTAAACTCACCGGTGATGCGTCCGTCACAGATAACCAGTACGCGGTTGCTCATATTCAGAACCTCCGGAAGCTCGGAAGAAATCATAATAATGGCTCCGCCTGCCTCCACGATCTTATTCATCAGCACATAGATCTCAAACTTGGCGCCTACGTCAATACCACGGGTAGGCTCATCCAGGATAAGGATCTTCGGGTTGCGCTCCATCCAGCGTCCCACGATACATTTCTGCTGATTGCCGCCGGACAGGGTAACCACCTTGGTTTCCGGGGTGGGGGTCTTGATGGCCAGGGCTTCGATCTGGCGTTTTCCGATATCCGCCTCTTTGGAGGAATCCACGATTCCCATATGGGTCAGATCTTCCAGGGACGCCATGGTAATATTGCTCTCCACGGAGAATGGCAGAATCAGCCCTTCCCTCTTTCTGTCCTCGGGAACCAGGGCCATACCTGCCTGCTTAGCCTGCTTGGGCGTAGGTATTTTCACGGGTTTCCCTTCCAGAATCACCTCATGCCCCTTCACCTTATCCGCTCCGTAAAGGGCGCGGATAATCTCCGTACGTCCGGCTCCTACCAGACCTACCAGACCCAGGATTTCACCCTTATGGAGGGTAAAATTAATATCGTGAAGTTTATGGGTGTTGAGGTTGCGCACCTCCAGCAGAGGCTCCCCTACGAAATGGGCTCTGGGCGGATACTCATTCTCAATAGTACGTCCAACCATCTTGGCGATCATATCGCTTCTGGTCAGCTCCTCCACCGGCTTTGTGTCAATAACGCAGCCATCACGCATGATGGTTACGATATTACAGTACTCAAAAATTTCATCCAGCTTATGGCTGATATAAATAACGGAAACGCCCCTGTCGCGAAGCTGGTTAATAATAATTCCCAGTTTCTTTAATTCTTCAGAGGTCAGTGAGCTGCTGGGCTCATCCATAATAATCAGTTTTGAATCAAAGGACAGCGCCTTTGCGATTTCCACCATCTGCATCTCCGATGCACTTAAATCCCCTACCAGGGAATATGTACTGATCGTACTTCCAATGCTGTCAAGCAGTTCCCTTGCCTTCTTATGCGTTCCCCGCATACCTTTATTTTCCCAAAAACGGCCAAGGAAAATATTTTCTCCCACAGTCATGGTATTCACCAGGTTAAACTCCTGGTAAATGATACTTAAGCCTCTGCGCAGAGCCTGGATTGGCGTGGTGTGTTCAATGGTCTCCCCATTGAAAATAACGGTTCCCTCGTCCTTCTCATACACGCCGGACAGAATCTTCATCAGCGTGGATTTACCGGCTCCGTTTTCCCCTACAATCCCGTACACCACCCCAAACGGAATGGAAAGCGACACATGATCCAGGGCCTTTACTCCCGGGAAGTATTTACAGATGTCTTTCACTTCAAGGATGTAATCGGTTGTCTTCTCCAATTTCGTCCCCTCCCTTGTCTTCCTTTTAAATTAGCTGGTCCCGGTCAAAACCAGAACCAGCTATCAGTAATGTCAGCTATTGATCTTTCTCAATACCGAATCTTACCACTCCGGATACTCGTAATCGTCGATGGTATCCTTTGTAACGATCTGGGGCTCGGTCCAGATTACGTCGGTTTCCAGGGTCTCACCATTCATAATCTTGGTGATGCAGTCAAATGCGTCGATGGTCATCTGGGTAAAGCTCTGGCCGATGCAAAGGGTCTGGGTTCCTTCCTTAACCTGGTCAAAACCGATAGCACAGCCGTCTACACCGATGGTATAGATTTTGGAGAGATCCATGTTGGCAGCCTTCATAGCCTCGATACATCCTGTAAGACCTACATCCCAGTGGCAGTATACAGCATTGATGTCATCGCCGTACTGTACGATAAAGTCCTCCATGATAGCCATAGCATCGTCGCTTGCCCACTCATCACAGTCTTTAGCAGCCAGTACTTTTACGGAATCATCAATGGTGTTAAAGAATCCGTCATGACGGTTGATCTGTGCAGCATGGCCGGACTGTCCGCCAACCTCAACTACGTTACATCCATCCGGGAATGCTTCCATCAGCTGCTGTGCAGCGATCTCGCCAAACAGAACGTCGTTGGTTCCGCACATGAAATCGCGGTATTCTGTGGTAGCGTAGCCCTCGGGCAGCTCAGAGGAATAAAGACCAATGATAACGCCGGCTTCCTTTGCTTCCATGATGGCGGGGATCAGAGCGCTGGGGTCTGTGGGGTTCATACAGATAGCGGTATATTTCTGCGCGATGCAGGTTCCGATACCGGACACACCGTTCTGTGCGTCATAATCCTCATCGATAAGGGTTACTTCAAATCCATACTCCGGCGCCAGCTTCTGGAACTGGCTCCATGCAAACGCCTGGGATGCGTTCTTCAAAGACTGGGTAAGGAAAGCAACCTTGGCTTTGCCCTCTGTATCAGTTGTTCCCTCGTCTCCCGCAGGTTCTGCAGGTTCTGCAGGCTCTGCGTCGCCCTGCTCCTCAGTCTGTGCAGGTTCTGTGTTTGCGGGCTCCTCGGCCTTTTTGCCGCATGCTGTCAGACTGGCGATCATGGCCACTGTCAGCAGCAGTGCAATTCTCTTCTTCATTTCTTGTCCTCCTGTTTTCCGTTTTTTACAGCTCCACCGGTTCCGTCTTATTGTACGCCCGGGGGCTGCCAGACAGTTTTTTCTGTCTAATTATGTATAATCAACAGGCTCCCGCCTGCCAATTATCCTTGTGATATCTCCGAATCTGTCGGTTTATATCCTCTCTTTTTTATACATTATAAACAAGAACAAAAACTCCCACAATCCATAATACAATCCAAAAGGTATACAATACTGAACTAAATCACTTTTTTTGTCCCCATTTTCCGTCATTTGGACCTTATATTCCCCCTCATTTCTGCCAAAGGGCCAGAACCGTCACGCAGGGGATCTCCCGGTTTGTATGGAGCAGTCTTAACATCCCGGAAGCCTGGTCAATGGCAAACACACACACGGCATCCGTATCCTGATGGGCCGCCAGCAGATATCTGCCGTTGGGGGAAATCACAAAATCCCTGGGAATCTCCCCGCCGCTTTGCCCAGTCTGGACAAGCTTAAGACGCCCGTCCTCCTCCACCTCAAATGCCGCCAGGTGATTGCTTCCCCTAACAGACACATACAGCCATTTTCCATTGGGGTGGAGGCGGATAGCCGCTCCCAGGCAGCCGCCTAAAGCAGCCGGGGTTACAGCCGTCCCAAGGCCGGTGTCCTCCGGATTCACGTCATCTTTTCCGGCGCGGAAAACCTCATGTTTCTCCGGCATGGCGGAAATCGTCTGCAAGAGTTTCGTCTCCCCCGTATTCTGGTCAAAAGCATAGACATTTACCTGGCACGCCATCTCGGTCATGACATAAAGGCGCTCTCCCTTCCTGTCAAAAACCCCGTGGCGGATACCCTGCCCGGGAATGCCTGCGATATCCGGCCTTTCCGTTGGCATAATCCACCCTTTCTTCCAGTCCACCCCATAGCAGGCCAGCACATCAAGGCCCAGATCTGCCACATAAATGTACTCCCCCTCCGGAGACAGAAGAATCTGGTGGGGATGGGGACCTTCCTGGCGTTCCGGATTTACGCCCTTTCCCTGGTGACGCAGCACACAGGAAGCTGGCCCCAGCCCATGATTTTCAAGAACCGGAAACACGCAGACGCTTCCCCCGGAATAATTCACCCCCAGCAGATGTCCGCCATCCGGGGACAGAAGCAGAAAACAGGGATCTGCCCCACAGGTAAACTGGCTGTTGATGAGCTTACATTCCCCGGTTCCGGCGCAGATCTCATAGGCTGAAACCGTAGCCCCATCCACGCCGCCATACGCCTTCAACTCATTGACGCAATAGAGGTATGGCCCCTTAGGGTCTGCCACCACATAAGAGGGATTAGGTGTGGCGGGCGTCACAGCCATAATCCCCATCTCTCCCGTCTCCTCATCAAAGCGAAAACAAGTGATCCCTTTACATCTGCCCGGCACGGTTTCCCCGGAGCTCATATGAACAGGCTCCGTGTATCCGCCGGTAAAATAAAATAGATTTTTCAATGCTAATCATCCTCTCTTTCATTTGATAAATAAATATTTCCGGATGAAAGAATCCTGTTAATCCCTGGATGGCCGGAAGCGTTGGAAATTGACAAATATCCTTTCACCCGCTACAATAAATTTAAGCTTCAATTATTTTAAGGAGGAATTATTTATGGGCAATTTTTATTGGGAAAAAAACTGGAGCACGATTCTGGAGGAACAGGAACGCCTTCTGCGCTACCCGGCCTTCTCCAGGGAAACAGCCCTGGATCTGGGACTTAAAATTGTAAAGCTGGCCCAGGAGGTCTATCAGAAGCCGGCGGCAATCCGCATCGTGGAGGACGGAACGGTTATCTTTGCCTATAAAATGCCCGGCACCTCCTGTGAAAACGACTGGTGGATGGACAAGAAGCTGGCTCTTTCCCGTCTCACGGGCATGAGCTCCCTGCGCTCCTATGTAGAATCCGAGGCAGGACGTCTCGCCCCGGACTGGCTGCAGCGCCCGGATAATTTTGCCGCCTGCGGAGGCTGTTTCCCTGTATTTCCCACAGGCAACATCACTCCCTGGGCCCATGTCATCGTGTCCAACCTGCATCACCAGGAAGACCATCAGATTATCGCAGACGCCATGGCCCAGCAGCTTGGCGTGGAAATCCCCCGGGTCGTCTGATATTTACTGGGATTTAAAATGCCTTCGGAAGCTGGCGGGAGACTTTCCCACCAGCTCTTTAAATACCCGGTGAAAATATTTGGGAGAATCAAATCCCACCTGATAGGCAATCTCATTAACATCCAGGGAAGACGCCATCAGGAATTGTCTGGACCGCTCTATCCGCATGCGGTTGATATAGGAGATCACCGAAAGCCCCGTGCGCTCCTTGAACTTGCGGGAAAGGTAGGATTTGCTGATATGCTCCAGAGCTGCCAGCTCATCCAGGGTGATTTTTTCCCTGTAATGATTTTTAATATATTCCAGCACAAAATCCAGCATCTGCCTCCCGGTCTGCGCCTCCCGCTCTTCCCGCAGAATCAGAAGCAAGAGAAGCTTCATGGCATATTCCATGGCAAGTTCATCCGGCTCCTCCCTCTTGCCCTCCCGGAACACGGTCTGGAAAGCGTTGAACAGAATGCTGTCATGTTCATGGAGGCGTATAGGCTCCTCAAACACCAGCTCCGGAATATCAATCCACAGGCAGATAATCTCCCTGCGGCTCTCGGGGATTTTCTTATCCTGATGCTCCTTATGAGCCGGGTAAATCACCGTATCATACAGGGAAAACGCCACATTTGTCCCGGAAATGTCCACGTCTCCCTTTCCTTCCACATAATAGATCAGCTCAATGTAGGGGTGGGAATGGCGCGTAAAATCCCACATATTACTATCCTCATCAAACCATTCGCAAAACCGCAGCTTTGGCCTGCTGTTCTGAATCCGTTCATAATATTCTTCTAATTCCATGCGTCCCCCATTTCCTTATATTTATTTTGAATATTCCGTCCCTTTTTCCAAAGCTTTTCATTTATTATTACATATTCATATGGAATCCGCAACAAAAAACGGGAATCCCGGAACTATTTCCCTAAAACTTTCCGTATTCCGGAAAAAACGGACCCCCACAGCCCGTTTTCCGGACTGCAGGGGTTGGAAGACAACCGGCGCAAACGATTCTTATCGCTGCTCTGTTTGTAAATACCTGCTTGCATTTCTGTTTTTCGTTTACTATAATGATAGTATACAATCATTGGAAAGCATTTTATAGAAATATTTATCCAGAATCATAAGACAAAACCGTCAAAAGGAGGATCCCATGGCATTATCCTACTGCCAGACTATTGCAGATGTACAGGGGCGTGAGCTTACTGTCCATGGCACCACAGCATTTCCCATCGCCTGTTATTTTGATGATCTGCAGATCAATCCTGTTCCCTGGCACTGGCACGATGAACTGGAGGCTGTAGTCGTGGCTGACGGAACCTGTGTATTTACCGTGGGCTCCCAAAAGCATACCCTGCAAAAAGGGGATGGCATTTTCATCAACGCAGGAATCCTGCACAGTGTCTCGGAAATCGGGAACTGTCATCTACACTCCATCTGCTTTCACCCCCGTCTGGTAGGCGGCAGCCTTGACAGCGTTTTCTGGCAGGATTATCTGCAGCCTCTTATCGCGGATATTTCCCTGGATTGTATTACCCTGTCCTCCTCCACAGACTGGCAGCAGAATTGCATGGATTCCATTGAGGAAGCCTGGCAGGCATGTGTGGCGGAAAAATCCGGCTATGAATTCCATGTGCGCGCCCGCCTGTCCCTCCTCATCTGGCTGGCTGCCAGCCATCGGCCCCTTACTAAAACCGTCCCCTCAGAGAAGTCCCTCCGGGATGGGGAGCGCATCAAAACCATGCTTCAGTATATTCAAGAGCACTTTTCCGAGAAGATCAACACATCCCAGATTGCCGCAAGTGCTCTTATCAGTGGCAGCGAATGCCTGCGCTGCTTCCGCAACACCATCGGCATCACGCCCATTCAGTATGTCAAGCAATACCGGATCCGCCGGGCCGCCCATCTCCTAACCTCCACTGCGGAAAAAATCATCAATATCGGAACCCAGTGCGGTTTCCAGGAAATGAGCTATTTTGCAAAAGCTTTTAAGGAAATAATGGGATGTACCCCTTCTGAGTACAGGCGGAGGAACGCTATGGGAGACTCTGAGTCATTCCAGGCTTCTCTGCCAGATTGCTGACATTCCACCAAAGGCCCCTCCTTCCTTACAGTTTTTTCACAAACAGACAGCGGATTGCATTCAGCACCGCAAGAATCATAACGCCTACATCTGCGAAAATTGCCAGATACATATTTGCAATGCCCACAGCTCCTAATGCAAGGCAGGCAAACTTTACAACAAGCGCCATCGTAATATTCTGATAAACGATCCGCAGACACTTTCTTGAAATTTTGATTGCTTTTGCTATCTTAATCGGGTCATCATCCATCAACACAATATCCGCCGCTTCGATTGCCGCATCGGAACCCATTGCCCCCATAGCAATACCAATATCCGCTCTGGAAAGCACCGGTGCGTCATTGATTCCGTCACCCACAAATGCCAGCTTTGCCTTGCCCAGCTTCACCCGCAAAAGTTCTTCCACCTTATCCACCTTATCTGCCGGCAGAAGTTCACTGTAAACCTCGTCGATCCCAAGAGAGGAAGCGACTTGATTTGCCACTTTCTTTGCATCGCCTGTCAGCATGACGGTCTTATCTACTCCCGCTTTCTTCAATTCCGCAATAGCCGCCTTAGAATGAGGTTTGATAATATCAGAAATCACGATATGACCGGCATATTTCCCACCCACTGCCATGTGTATAATTGTTCCGGTCTGATGGCAGTCCCGATAAGGAATATTCAGGTGTTTCATCAGTTTATCATTCCCGGCTGCAACCTCCATGCCATCTACTTTCGCAGTCACGCCATTTCCGCTGATTTCCTGTATATCCGATACACGGGTTCTGTCAATCTCTCTCCCATATGCCCGCTGTAAACTCTTGCTGATGGGGTGGGAAGATGCGCTCTCTGCAAGAGCCGCATATTCCAACAGTTTTTCATTCTCTATGGTAGAATGGTGAATCCCGTTTACTTCAAAGACACCTTTTGTCATGGTTCCGGTTTTATCAAAAACAACATACTTTGTCTGGGAGAGGATTTCCAGATAATTGGAACCCTTCACCAGCACACCCTCCTTGCTTGCGCCTCCAATTCCCGCAAAAAAACTCAACGGAATACTGATTACAAGCGCACAAGGGCAGCTGATAACGAGGAATGTCAATGCCCGGTAAATCCAAACTCCCCAATCCGCAGACAACCCCATAAAAAGCATACGGACAACAGGAGGGAGGAACGCCAGTGCCAGCGCCGCATAGCAGACAGCCGGAGTATAGATTTTTGCAAACTTTGAGATAAAATCCTCTGATTTTGATTTGCGGGAGCTTGCATTTTCCACTAAATCCAAAATCTTTGAAACTGTAGATTCCCCAAACTCCTTTGTGGTCTGTATCTTTAATACGCCTGTCATACTGATACATCCGCTGATTACTTCGTCGCCAACCTTTGCCTCCCTGGGCAGACTTTCCCCAGTCAGTGCGCTGGTATTCAGGCTGGAAGCGCCCTCAACAATAATTCCGTCAATCGGCACTTTTTCACCCGGCTGGACAACAATCACGCTGCCAATCCCTACTTCATCCGGGTCTATCTGCTCTAACCTTCCATTACTCTCTACATTCGCATAATCGGGCCGAATATCCATCAGGTTACTGATATTGCGGCGGCTCTTTCCAACTGCATACCCCTGAAACCACTCCCCAATCTGGTAAAACAGCATAACAGCGATTGCTTCCAGATATTCGCCATTCTCATAAATAGCCAGAGCCATTGCTCCAATCGTAGCCACTGCCATCAGAAAACTCTCGTCAAATACCTGACGGTTTTTAATACCCTTTGCTGCTTTCCTCAAAATGTCATATCCGATAATCAGATAGTCAACCAGATAGCACCCAAAGCGAAGCCATCTTCCTGCGGTCGGGAATAAGTATTCGTCAACCGTATCAAACATCTCTGCGGAAATAAACTGGAGTGCCAGTAAGATTCCGGCACTGATTAAAATCCGAACCATCATAACCCTTTGCTTTTTCGTCATACCGTCTTTACGGCCGTCGACAAAAATAAGAAGAACGGCAGCCATTATGATAACAACTGTAAGCAGTATGCTTATCACTAATCCCTGCATAGTAAAACTCCTTTCAAAATATACTTAATTATTTAATCATTAATGGCAAAAATGACACCCCTATACTCAAGGCCGCCAGTATTTATCAACCTGTTCAAGTCAATAATACGGCTGGCGGCCTTTCGTTATATCACCTGACTGTAACTTTGTCTAATGTGCAGTATAAATTGCAGTGGCGCATTTTAAGGGTGTCGTTCCGTCACAGGCAGCTACCGCTTAAAGGAAAATTTCGCAGTCCGGCTCCACTTTTTTGCAGGCATCCAACACATTTTTCATAACATCCTCCGGCTCCTGCCCCTCGTCAAATTCCACGATCATCTTCTGTGTCATGAAATTGACAGTTGCACTCTGTACACCGGCAGTCTTGCGGGCTGCATCCTCCATCAGATTTGCACAGTTGGCACAGTCTACCTCAATCTTGTAAGTTTTCTTCATTGTAAATTCCTCCTTGTGATTTTTAAATTCAATGATTAAGTACTTGTTTAACCATTATAGCTGTAGTATAATACGGAAAAAGGCACTCGTCAATCCCTCTCAGGCATTCCCTCCCAAACGGGCGAAAAGTATTTCCATTTGGGCGAAATGCAAACGAAAATGAAAGGAAAATAATATGGATCACACAAAATTACCACACCGGCACGGAGAAGGGCGGCAAACAGAATTGATACAGGAACAGCTAAATCATGTAGATTATTTTCAAACGGTAGCCGAGGTTTTCAAGCAGCTTGGAGATACCACCAGAATCCGCATCTTCTGGCTTCTCTGCCATTGTGAGGAATGTGTCCTCAACATTTCTGCTATGTTGGATATGTCAAGCCCGGCTGTATCCCATCACCTCCGGCCATTGAAGAACAGCGGCCTGATTGTCTGCCGCCGGGAAGGAAAAGAAGTTTACTACCGCGCCGCAGATACTGAGCAGGGGCGCCTGCTGCACCAGATGATTGAGCAGGTCATGGAAATCACCTGCCCTGGATTGTGAGGTCTGCGCTATGAATGATGAATTGATAAAAATACGAAAAGATGTGGAAAAGCTCCGCCAAAAAGGCTCAAATGAAGTCATTCCCCTTTATCCCGGTATAGAGCTATGTTATCTGACATTTTCATCTGATTCGCTTTCTGTAAAGCATAAAGCCATATCACACATCATTCAGATTAACTATTGTAAAGCCGGACAGATTGTGTGGGAAATGAAAAACGGGAACCGTATTTATCTGAATCCGGGTGATTTTTCCCTTCATACCATGAAAGACTGTACGGATTCCGTGCTTCGCTTTCCAGGCGGTATTTATCAAGGGCTTACTATCTGCATAGATTTACAGGAAACAGCCGGAAATCCTCCAGAACTGTTGAGAGACAGCGGTATTTTTGAAAGCATATTGCCGGAAAAAATCTGTCAGAATAACAGTCCGGTTTTTCTGGCGGGGAATGAGCAGACGGAATCTGTTTTTTCCGCATTTTATAACCAGCCGGAAGAATTGAAACTGTCCTATCAGAAAATAAAGACCCTGGAATTGCTTCTTTATCTTGGTAAAGCAAAACTTACGCCTAAGCAGCGATTATCCGAATATCAATCCGAACAGATTGACATTGTCCGGAAAATCCATGAACAGCTGACACAGCATATAGGGCAGCGAATCACAATAGAGGAACTTTCCAGACAATATTTAATCAATCCAACTACTTTAAAAGCCTCCTTTAAAGCTATTTATGGAACTTCCATCGCCGCCCACATCAAAGAGCATCGCATGGAAGAGGCCGCCAGAATGCTGCATAAATCAAGAATGAGTATAGCCGAAATCGCAAAGGCTGTCGGCTATGACAGCCAGAGCAAATTCACCTCATCGTTTAAGGCATTTTTTCAATGTCTCCCAACCGAATACCGAAAGCGGCATCTTTGACTGGAAATCCTTATGCTTCATCAAAAATGCTCTTCAGCTTTGAGAGCAGAAGCTCTCCCACAGTGACCGCATCCTCAATAGCCAGATAATGATCTGCGCTTCTGCTTACCAGGAGCTTTCCGGATGCCTCAAACTCATCATCCGCAAACCAGACCTTCAGCCAGATGGGGTAGCGGGGCAGAAAGGGAAATACCGCGCACAAATCCGCCCGTTCTTCTACAAGCTGCGCTCCAAGCCTTTCGCATACCCTGCAAAGCTGCTCCTGGGTCATTCCTGCCAGAAAGCCTCCAAGCGCCCTTTCCATATCATGGTCAAATTTTGTTCCCCGGATAAGCCCATCCTTTAATGCTCCAAAGGAAACCATTTCCGGGGAGACTTCCGTTCCATCCGCCAGGTCCAGATAATGCAGGATCACCAGCTGCTGCCATTCATCAATCCACGGTTGGAATTTACACTCCGGAAAGGCAATTTGAATCCTCTGATCTAAGCTCTGCAATTCAAAAAAAGACTTGTCCTTATGAAATACTGCACCGCTCTTCCGGGCAATCTCCTCCGGTGCATGAACGCATATGCGTTCTTTTGCAGATTTTAGCATCTGTTGAAATGCCCGGTTATCCTGCATGAGCCGGCGCCTCCTTTCCTCTTCCACATTTTTCCAGAAAATCAGCCAGACGAATCACTGCCGGATAGCCGTTTGAAAGTTCTGTCCCCTGTAATCCCGCAGACGTAATACTCTTTTCTGCAGGTATCTCACATAGAATCTCCACACGTTCACATACATTCTTCTTCATCCATTCCCGGTTTTCTTCATCCACTTTATTGAACACCAGATAAACAGGTTTCCCGATGCTTGTGCCCAGTTCAGAAACTTTCCCTGTCAATGCCAGCGATTCATAGGAAGGCTCTACCACCATAAGGATCAAATCCACACCGTTATCAATTCCCCGGCCAAAATGTTCAATCCCGGCCTCCATATCGATCAGCGCATATTCCCCTTTGGAAAGTACTAAATGTTCTATGAACTGGGTGAGTACATTCCCCATCGTACAGGCGCATCCCTCATTGGCTGTATGGATCTTTCCGCTGGCCATCAGCTTTATACCGTCCTTTTCAGAATAATATCCTTCTGGTATGTCCTGAATCTCCCATGTTTCATGAAAAAACTGGTGCGTAAAATCAGACAGCATCATATCCTGCATCGCTTTTTGTTTCCCGCCAAAATAAGCAGTAAAATCCAAAGGCAGGTCCACGCCCAGCTGCCTGCTCAATCCATAATTGGATTCATCTGAATCAATGACAAGAACCTTTCTGCCTCTCCCTGCTAATTCTTTTGCCAGCAAAGTTGTAACTGTACTTTTCCCACTTCCGCCTTTTCCACATACTGCTACTTTCATCTTCATTCCTCCTGGTTATAATTGTTTTTCGATTGCACAAAATGTATTGATACAGATTTCTCCTATCTCTGCCAAATCATAGGCCCCAAATGCAGCCGGAAAATTACTGGAAAACAAAATTTGCGAAGATGCCGGGAATTCTTCGTCGCCTTCCCAGAAAATAAACCGCAGATACAATTCCTCAAACAATTCCAGTTCGTATCCAATATCCCCCAGGTGTACTGGGACCGCACCTGTACATTCCATAATTTCTTTAAATTTTTTCAGTCTGCTCCCAAACTTACGGTTCATTCTTGAGATACATCTGCCTTCAAACTGCCGGGCATATAAATCTCCAGACGGAAGCTCTTTGTAAGAACGAAATTCACCATTATGAGGAAATACGCTGGCATTTAAAAGGTATCTTAAAACAAGTATTTTGGCATAGATATCTTCTTCTAACGGATAATAGGTACTCGTCTCTGTCTCCAGATTTCCATGTCTGACCTCAAAGTCCGGATAATGGATATAATAAAGGCTCCCCATGAACATGAACATAAATTCCTGCTCTGCAAGGTTATACACAATCCCTAATCTTGTACTAATGCTGACAGGATCAGATATCTTAAATTTCTCCATGTAATATTCATAGGGCATCCGCTCCATGTTATCTTTCGCATATTCTATTTTCTTTCCATGTCCTCCAGGGACAGTTTGCACATCATCTGCCATATTTACATCTCCATCCGTTTTATAATTTCTTTTACTTCCTGTATCAGTTCTCTGCTGCAATCGTATGGAGACAAACCCATACGGTCTGCACGGAGGATTTCCGGATTGTAATGAATAAAGCCCAGAAAATCTTCCTCCGGTATTTTTTCCCGGATGAAAATCTCATCCTGTTCATCCCTTACTTTACTGGCAACCACTCTCACCTGCTGCACGCCCAGGCCAAGGGCAAGACGCTTTACATTGCGGTAAGTCTGAATACTCCGGGCACCAGGCTCAATTACAACAATAAACTGCTCCATGCCGGATGTTGTCCCACGGGCCAGATGTTCCAGTCCTGCTTCCATGTCAAGAATCACCACGTCCTTCCGGTGCAGCACCAGATTGCTGATAATCCGTTTTAATATCACATTTTCGGGACACACACAGCCACCACCGGCTGTGTCCACCGTACCAAGAAGCAGCAGCCGGACATCATTATACAGCTTTCCGTACTTATCCGGAATGTCACTGACTTTGGGGTTCAGAACATAAAACGTATTATCTTTATCTGCCCCTGTCCGTTCTTCAATCATTTTTCTCATTTTGGAAATCGGAATAATCGAATCAACGACCTCTTCTGGAAAGCCAAGAGCCAGCCCCAGATTTGCGTCCGGATCTGCGTCGGCAGCCAGTACATTTCTTCCTTCTTCAGCAAAAATCCTTGCCAGTGTTGCTGCAAAAGAAGTTTTTCCAACACCGCCTTTTCCTGTTACTGCTATTTTCATCTCGAAATCCCTTTATCCTTCCAAAAACTGCCCCAGATTCACGCCTTCCGGTATAACATATCCGCATGCGGTGCAGGTGCTTTCTCCTACCGTTACCCCATCCTTTAAGAATACTTCCAGTCCGTCTTCCTCCTTACACTCTGGACAGTCGATTTCTATAATTGTTTTTTTATTTCTTTCATCCTGACAGTCTGCAAATACACTCATTTTTACTTACTCCTTTTGTAACTGTTCAGTGCCTTCACAGTTACAGTGCAAAATCCATTTAAAATCGCCTTCGGCGATGGGATTTTGCACTCCTGAATCATGTTCTTACGGTCTCAGCAGCAAGTGCTTCGACCTGTGCTGAACAGTTACCTCCTTTTCTACTCTTCTTCCAGCTGTCTGCGCAGATAGGCTCCTGCAACACGGGAAAAATTACGGATATCCCTGATATAGGCGAAATCCTTTCCAAATATTCTCTTCTCTGCGGCGGTATCTTCATAGTTCCCGGCAAAAATACCAAGAACAGAAATGCCAAGCGTCCTTGCCCTTCGTACCTCAAATGCCGTATCTTTCACCGCCTTTTCTCCTATGTAATCCGCAGGCCGCCGGATGCTGATGTCACAGGGTTTTCCATCGCCAAGCAGGATCAGAATCTTGTGGTTCTCCGGTCGGTCCAAAAGGGTATCATACGCAGCTTTTACTGCCAGTCCGTCCCGATTATCTCCCGATGCATGGAATTCAAAAATTCTCTCATTTTTTCTTTTCCGTCATCATAATACCGAAAGCGGTGCATAACGGTATGATTCCAGAAAGTACAGTAGCTCACCACCCGGTGGGGGATTTCCACAAAGCTTAACGCCTCGCTGAGAATATACCCCTGTACCGCCACCTGCGACTGCCTTATCGCCTGGGAACCGCTGGAATCCACCAGAATATCAATTACAAATTCTGATGAACCAGAGGAAATCCTCTTGTCAAAAAGCTTTTCATCTTCCGTTCTTCCCAGCTTCCAGAGTCTCGCCGGCGCCAGCTGTCCACTGGTAGAACGGCAAAGGTCCTCCTGGCTTCTAAGAACCAATGCCTTTTTCAGCGTGTCCGCCAAAGCCTTGATGTTCCGTTTGATGATCCGGCTGTTGCTGTAATAATACATCCTGTTTTTTTCAAACTGAAGCTGGTTGAAGCGGTACTGATTATTTATGATTACCGGGTCCTGCAGAATCCCCTTTGTATCATGCAGCAGACAGTTGACGTGTATCCCGGTACAGAGCCGGTTCCGCCTCTTTTCCTGTTCCAAAGGAGACAAATAATTTTTTCCGTAGTTTAACGCCACATATTCCTGCACCTTCTGCAGCGACGCTTCGTCTTCGACTTTGGAATCTTCCCCTTCCTGCCTTACGGATTCGGTCGGATGTGTCTGCTTTTTCGGCTGTTTGTCCCTGATCTGCAGACTCATCATATCCTTGCCAAGTCCGGCCAGATACTTTTTAAGGATTTCCTCCATCTGCTCATCTGTTAGGCATTCCTGCCATGCTGCACTCGCCAGTGCATTTGGCGGAACACAAAGTACTGTTTCCAGATTTCCATGCTGCTCTTCAAACTCCCTGTCAACGACCGTATTATAGATTTTTTCAATCTTGTTTATGATATCCGCCGTATCTTTGGCATGCTCCAGAGCCGTAATCTCATTTGCTGTCTGTCTGACCGCATCCGGTATCGGACCCGATTGCCTTCCCAGATAATCTTTCATGATAAAAACCTTGACCTGGCCAAAAAAAGTCTTGCATAAAACAGGTTCTTCCTGCCTTAGCAGATCTTCAAAGGCGCTTTTTCGAATGTCCGCTGTCCCCGGACGCTCCTTTGCAGTCCTTGGATAAACTGCGGCGTCCACACAGAGCTGGGCCAGTTCCATAAGAGGTATCTCCTGTGCCGACAGATATGTCTTTTTCATCATATACAGCGCCAGTTCTTCGGAGTTAAAATACCAGGCAAACGCTCCCTGCTTCATGGAATCGTAGAGCACTGCAGAGCTGGATCTTACAAACGCCTTCACATCCGGTTTTACATCCAGCGTATAATCTCCGCTGATGGTCCAGGACAGATTCCGGATTCTGTTCTCAATCTCCAGACGGTGCTCCTCTGCCTCTTTCTCCGAAAACCGGTAGGATCGTTCTTTCATACCGTCACCCCTCAAAGATCTCCGCCCTGGTCCAGGAGGACGGAATCCGGGTCGCAATCACATCTTCCAGCATTTCTTTTTCAAATACGTCAAAGCTCTTATTCACGATTCCCATACGGATTGCCGAAAGGGGCGGCAGGTTGGAACGGATTGCTTTCATGGAAGCGATCAGGCCGCGCAGATCCAGCGACCGGGCGGAAGCCTCTCCATGGTAAACCTTTGCCTGCAGATCCAGAAACAGTCCGGTGAACTGCTTAAGTGCCTGCTCCTTTACATCTGCAAACTGTTTTTTGAGCAGAAAGCGGATGGTTTCTTCCGAAAGCGGCGGCATATCCACTACCATAAACCGGGATACCAGAGCTTCGTTCAGCTCTTTCGTTCCGGCATATCCGTAATTCATGGTTCCGATAAACCGTGTGGCCGGATGCAGCTTAACCCTTGCGTATCCTGGAACATCGATGCGTCTGCGGTGATCCAGCGTGGCATGGAGCACAGAAACCGCATCATTTTTTGCCATGTTGACTTCATCCAGGATTCCAAAGCCGCCAAATTCCGCACATTGATAAACCGGGCCTTTGCGGAGCCGGACTTCATTATTGATAAAAGTATCGGTTCCGATTAAGGAAGCGCTGTCTGTATTGACATGAAAGGAAATATCATAGGAAGGTCTTCCAAAGATCCAGGCAAGCGTCTCGCACAGTACATTTTTTCCGGTTGCCTTCGCCCCGGAAAGCAGAAGATTTTCTCCCTGCAGAAGCGCTGCCGCCGACATTTCCAGAATGTCTTTTCCATAAAAAAGCATATCCGGAATATAGACCCGTTCCCGCACTTCCTCTGCTGTTTCGTATTTCTCTCTGAATTCCACTACGTCATGAATCAGACTGTCATCCATTTTCTGTTGCTCCAGATAGGAAATCAGCAAACTTTTATCCTCTCTCATCTACAATCCCATCCCTTCCAGAATCTTGTACAAAGCCTTTTTGACCGGTGTCTCTTCCGGCAGTTCCACAAGCGGCTTTCCGTCGCAGTCATAACGGTAGACCATTTCATCCTGAGGAATCACTCCCAGCAGAGTCAGCCCCTGCTTCTCAATCTCTTTCTTTGTGCCCTCATCCAGCCTGCCCTCCGGAGCACGGTTGATGATTACTCCTGTTTTTTCCGGCTTCATCCCCAGTTCCTTCATCAATTCTGCAATCCTTCCGGCTGCCTGTACGCCTCTTCTGGAGCAGTCGCTGACCAGAACCGCTGTCTTCATGGAAGGGAGCAGGCCTCTGCTGACATGCTCCATGCCTGCCTCATTGTCCACCACCACATAAGGGTAATGGCTCTGGAGCTTCTGAATCTGTGTCTGCACCAGACCGTTGACAAAGCAGTAGCACCCCTGGCCCTGGGTGCGCCCCATAACCATAAAGTCAAAATCATCTTCTTCGACAATGGCGTCTGCCATCCGAATCTCCAGCCATGCCTGTTTTGTCATCCCGGACGGAATCTGATAGCGGTCATCCATTCCCGCCCTCTCAATTTCTTCCCGCAACTCTCCAAGGGTAACGCCGACTTCCACGCCGAGCACTTCATTCAGATTGGAATTGGCATCCGCATCTACGGCCAGCACCGGCTTTTTCCCCTGCTCACACAGATACTGAATCATCAGTCCGCACAAAGTCGTCTTACCCACACCGCCCTTTCCGGCCACTGCAATGATATGTCCCATATCGTTACCTCCAATATTTTTTGAACAACGTGTTGATTATTTTTATACAATACAGTATAATGACTCTTATCAAAAAGACAAGAAACAATATGGAAAATCTGTATGGTTACTGAACAAAATCGAAAAATTGTTGAGTGACAAAGGGAAAGATCATGGCTGAAAAAGCAAAAAAAGAAGACCGGCGTATTCGATATACGAAGCAGGTCATAAAAGATACTTTATTAAAACTGCTGGAAAAAAATCATTTTGCAAAAATTACGGTTACCGAGCTGTGCCGCAGGGCTGAGATCAACCGGGGTACTTTTTATCTGCATTATTATGATATGAATGATGTTCTGGATGATATACTGGATGACATGCTCTCTGACACTTCCAGCATCATGGAGCATGTCTTATCTCAAAAGTGCGATTCTCCAAACTGTTCTTATCCGTTCTGTGATAAAATTCACAGCAATAACATGTTCCGTTATCTGCTCCTGGATGATACAATCTTTACGAGGATCATTGACAAAATGGCGGATCATAAGGAACACTATATTACCTGGCTCATGTCTCACAGTATTCTTACGTTTGAAGAGGCGGAAGCCGTCTTCTACTTTCAGATGAACGGCTGCCTGGCAATCAATAAACTCATGTCCCGCAATCACTGCAGCGACTGGAAGAAAATACAGAAAACGATTGACGCTTTTATTAAAGCAGGACTGGAGGGCTTTCTGATTCATGACCAGAGAAAATGAGGGATATAAAATCAAGTCAGCTGCTGAATAGACCTTAACTTTGCTGCAGACGGAAGAAAATGTACTTCTGTCAAAAATTCACACAAAGCAAAAACCCCGAAAAATCAAATGTTTACGGTTAGAGGGAAGTAATTTCAGATTAGGCGGTATAGCCCCGATTACAAGGGCTGTACCGTCTTTTCGAGTTACTATGCGCCTTGCTGTTTCGGTTGCGTGGCAGAAAGGAAATTGATTTCCCCTACAAAGTTGAAAACAATATCTACTTTCTGTACCCGTTTCCCGTCCACCTTTTCCGGCGCATGGACTATGATTTTCTTGATAAATTCGTTGACGATTGCGGGGGTGAGTTCTTTTATCCCCACATATTTGCGGATAATTGCGGCGAAGCTGTCAAAATCGCTTTTATTCTGTTCGTAGGTATCGACTTCCTGCTGGTCTGCCTTGACCTTTTCTTCCAGTTCCCGCTGTTCCGCTTCATATTCTGCGGACAGCTTTAAAAACCTGTCGTGGCTGATTGCGCCGCTTATGTCGTCCTCATAAATCCGCTTGAAGATACGGTCAAGTTCCGCTATCCGCTTCCTCGCCTGTCCGACTTCACGCTTCCTGCGCTTCATTTCCTTTTCTGTTTCAGCGGAGCGTTGCTGATACATCATTTCATGGAAAGCCATGATGTCATCAAAGAAAAGGGCGGTCACGTCAAATATCCTGCTCCATACGATTTGCTTCAACACTTCCTCGCGGATAAAGTGAGCCGTACAGCTTCCCGTATTGCTTTTGTACTTTGCACAGCGGTAATGGTCTTGTGAACCGTTGAAACTTTTGCAAGTGGCGAAGTGTAATTTATTCCCGCAGTCCGCACAGTACACCAAGCCAGAAAACAATCCCTGTCTGTCCGCTTTTGTGGGGCGGCGTTTGTTTGCCCTTAGTTCCTGCACCCGTTCAAAAACTGCGTCCTCTACAATCGCTTCATGGGTATTGAAGAAGATAGCCTGCTGTTCCTTTGTGGTTGGAATCCGCTTTTTCAGTTTGTGGGATTTGGAATAGCTTTTGAAGTTCACCGTATGCCCGCAGTAGTCCATGCGCTCCAAAATACCGACAATGGTACTATCTCTCCAATCGTAGGGATTTTCGGGAAATGGCTTTCCCTTTTTCTTTGCGTAGTGGGCTTTGGCAGTCAGTACCTTATCTTCTTTGAGGATTTTTGCTATCTGCATGGGACCTTTCCCACCGATACATAAATCAAAAATCCGCTTCACCACAGCGGCGGCTTCCTCGTCTATAATCCACTGCTTTTTATCCGTAGGGCTTACCATGTAGCCATAGGGCGGCTTTGTCAGATGTTCCCCCGCCTGTCCTTGCGCCCGTTTGATTGCCCGTACCTTTTTGCTTGTGTCTTTTGCGTAAAAATCATTAAACAGGTTGCGGAACGGGGTAAAATCGTTGTCGCCTTTTGCGCTGTCTACTCCGTCATTGATTGCGATATATCTCACGTCACGCTCCACGAAAAAGATTTCCGTATAGTAGCCGACTTTCAGATAATCGCGCCCCAACCTTGACATATCCTTGACAATGACTGTCGCCACGTTTCCGGCTTCAATCTCTGCAATCATGCGGTTAAAATTTGGTCTGTCGAACGTCACGCCCGATACACCGTCGTCAATGAAGAAAACGGGATTGGAAAAGCCGTTGTCCGCCGCATATTTGGAGAGGACTGCTTTCTGGTTCACAATGCTGTTGCTGTCGCCCTCTAACGTATCTTCCTGCGAAAGACGGGCGTATAATGCTGTTATCTGTCCGGGCTTATATGTATTTGCTGTCATGTGTTCATTCCTCCTGTAATGAACGCCCGACAAACAGTATGTGTTATTCTTATTATAGCGCACTTATCCCTGTTTGTCATTGGGCGTTTTGACGGTTTCCGATTTTATGAGCCGTATCATCTTGTCGCGGAGCCGTTCCGAGCCGCCGCAGGAGGTAGATACTTCATAGTATGTGCCGCCGATTTTGTAGCAGACGGTTTCCTCTGTCGGCTTCCCTTTTTCCGGCAGATAGCCGCTGTCCTTGATTTCCAGTTCCCAATCCATTCTTTTCCCTTCCTTTCCGTAGTTGCTAAGTGATAAGTTTCGGAGCAAGCATAGGAAAAGGGTACCCTTTTCCGTAAATCTGCCCGTCCGCGCTATGGCTTGCCGGACAGATTTTGCTTGTTGGGAAGAATCCCAAACCCTCTTGAAAATCCGCTCATTACCTACAACACCGCACAGGGCGTTTTTGACGGAGTTTTGAGAGAATTTCTTCAAAAAAGTTTTCCTTATTCCCTACTACGGGGAAGTTTTGGAAATGCCAAACAACAAATTATGCAATTTCAAAAATTTCACTGTCGTTGCATTTATTCAGAAGTACGTATATAATTATGGCGTGCCAAGAAAAGAGATTTTGTGTCATAAAATGGGAACAGCCATATTTTTGTTATTTCCCTTGAAATAAATAAAGGAATGCGACACGCTTGTTGTCATATTCCTAATGCTAAAATACACACAAGGAGGATATGAATATGCAGTTTACAGAAATATGTATTTATCAAGTCAAGCCACAAAAGGTAGAGGAATTTGAAGCGTTAATGCTTGAAGCTAAAAGCCTTTTGGAAAAACAGGAGGGACTGCTTCTGCTCCGGCTTGTCAAAAGAGGGTATCACATAGACATGGAACAAATTAAAGAGGGGCTTCCACCCCTAAAAATCACCCGTATTGTAAAAAGCGTTAAGTACATGCTCTATTGGGAATTTGATACGAAAGAAAGCTATGGAGCGGCACAGAAAAATCTTTACAACAGCTATTGGAAAGCGATTGAAAAGTGTTTAATCGTTCCACATGACAAATATTTAGGGGAGGCAGTGTTTTAATGTATTTAGCATATTGTGGATTGAATTGTGGGGAATGTGCGGTTTATCTGGCTTCTGTCCATAAAGATACAGCCGGGCAAATCAGACTGGCAGATGAGTATTCAACGGACACTTATAAATTTTCAAAAGAAGATATGTATTGTTTGGGATGTCATTCTGATATGGTGTCCCAAAAGATGTGTGGTGATTGTGATATAAGACTATGCGGCACTAAAAAATCTTATAAAAGCTGCGCCGAGTGTGGCGACTTTCCCTGTTCTATGCTTGAAAAAAATTTAGGTGATAATTCAGACAATCTGAACAGACTAAGGCAGCTTGCCGCTGAATACAAAAAAGAAGAGTGATAATATGCAGATAGACAGACTGATTCAAATTGTGTTTCTCCTGTTAAGGCATGAAAATATAACTGCGAAACAGCTGGCAGAAGAACTTTGTGTTTCTACCCGTACAATATATAGGGACATCAATATACTTTCGGTTGCAGGCATACCAATTACGTCACAAAAGGGATTTGGTGGAGGGCTGTCCTTATTACAAGGCTTCTCGTTGGATAAATCTTATTTCACACAGGAGGAGCAAAACAATATTGTACAGGCCTTGCAGATTTTAAAATCGTCAAATTACCCCGACGCAGACAAATCATTAAACAAGGTTGCCGGACTGTTTAGCCATAATTTACAATCTGAATGGCTGGAAATTGACTTCTCCTATTGGGGCAGTCCCGAAAAAGAACGAAATAACATTACAGCTTTGGAACGTGCGATAATCAACAAATATGTGATTACATTTACTTATTTTAATGCAGAATTGACTGTAACTCATCAGACTGTTGAGCCCTTGAAATTGGTGTTCAAATCGCATTCATGGTATCTTGTTGCTTATTCAGAAAATAAAAAGGATATTCGCACTTTCAAAATGTCCCGCATAAGGGAGCTTCAAATAACGAGCCAGTTATTTGACCGTGAACTGCCAAAGGATTTTTCCATTACCCCTGTCTATAAGGAAGAATACAATACGCCCGTATTCATATTGCATTTTTCAGAAAAGATAGCGTATAAGGTTTATGATGAATTTCAAGAAAAGTATATTAAAAAATTAGATGATGGCACATTGGAAGTAACTTTCAGATACCAGCTTAGCGACTGGACTTTCCTTTATCTGCTTTCTTTTGGTGAATACGTTGAAATTATCGAACCGGTTGAAGCAAGAAACATTCTAAAGGAAAAAGCAAAAAAAATATTTTCTATGTATTAACAAAATATCCGCTACTACGGAAATAAAAAAAACCGTTGTTGTAGCGGCAGGATTATCATGCGTTTTTAACAAAATAAAGCGGCTTGACGGCGGTTTTGAAACAACATTCAAGACCGCCGTTCTCCTTTTTCAAAAATGGATTTACAGAGGGTGTGTTAAAGTTACACTTTTTTAAGGCATGGCGGTATCAAATGCTTAGAAGCATTGGGGGTATTGCCATGTTGCTTTTTTATTATCCGAATCATGTTTCCTATGGTGAACTGTTAAAAAAACCCTGTCTGATAGAATGGGATTTTCTGTCCATGAATATGAACATACATATCATTTAGCGTGTCTTAATAACTCATATTATCGGAACCGTTTCGCAAATCCGATAATCATGTATTACCCAAATGCCTGTACCGCTTTATGCGGTATGGGCGGTTGCTGTAATAGCCCCCTACTGGGAAGAAAGGGGGTGAGAGAAAATGAGATATTCTGAACAATTCATGGATCATATTGAATATGCTTTCAATGCGTTCTGCAAGATTGTATTACGCCATGAAGCAATCAACGCATGGCGGGATTTGAAGCGGAAAGAAGCAAGGGAAGTATCCCTTGACTATCTGATGTCGGAAAGATACTTTGAACCGTCTGCTATGGACAGCTATTTTGAAAGACAGGAGAAGCCGACCGTATTTCTTGTGTTGGGAACGGAAGTTATCGTTGATGATGAACGGTTGGCAACGGCATTATCAAGATTGCCGCAGTTAAGACAGGAAGTCCTGTTGCTTTATTACTTCGTTGGTTATCGTGATGAAGCAATCGGCAGACTGTACGGGCGTTGCAGGAGTTCGATAAACCGCAGAAGAAATGTTGCATTGAAACAGCTACGGAAAGAATGGGAGAGATTGAAACATGAGGAATAAAAAGCTGATACCTTTTGAGGTAATCCAAAAAGCCGTTGCCGGAGAGCCGGAAGCGGTAGACACAGTATTGCGGTATTACAACGCACATATTAAATACCTGTCTATGTATAAGGGGCATATCAATGACGATACGCAGGAAAGGTTAAAGGCAAAATTGACAGAAGCAATATTGAAATTCCGCTTCGACCGATAGGGAGTAGCAAAGACAGGAAAAGCTGTCAAGGGTAAACTTCGCGCTACGCGCCCTTGACAGCTTTTCCCGTCTTTGCTAATGGGTAGTCAAGAGGGCGAAATCAGCAGACTGCTTTCGCCCTCAATCCAGTATGGAATGTTTGTTACACGATAGAGGGCGTTTCTCGCTTGATTTAAGCGCATTACAGCGGCGATAAGGACAGGGGTAAGGGTTTTATACTCCTACCCTTAAAAACGGTGTTCTATTGCGTAACATAGTAAACAATATTTCTTTGCACTGCTGTTTCCATTCCATTCTTTTCCATTCCTGCGGCTCTGCCGCTATATCGTGCTTCAAAGGAGAGGGGGAGGGGAAAGGATAGGAAAGGAATAGGTATTTGATAAAATCCGTATTTGGTTTTTCTTTAGTTAGTTATATCTTTATTTAATTGCGTTGGATTTTCCGATGTCGGATAACCCGGTGTCGGAAAATCCAATATCGGATAATCCAACACCGGGAGTTGTTACAGTGTTCAAAATCAGTCTCATCCAATCGCTTTATAAAACTACTGCTTTTTTGGGTAGGTATGTTACGCAGTAGAGGTTAAAAAGTCCTTGATTTATGCGGCTTTCAGAGCATGGAAAACACTTAGACGATATTTTATATTCCAACCCTCAAAAACAGCGTTCTATTGCGTAACAGAAAAGCAGAGAACCGACCACTAATGAAAGTGATGTGTTCTCTGCTCTTGCTTGCACCCTGTTTGTCAGCGTTGATAATAAGTTGTTGTAAATACTTCCTTATCAACGTAAAACTAACGTTTTTCGAGGTTTTCTGAGAGGCGCAGACCGGATTTGAACCGGTGAATCACGGTGTTGCAGACGTATGCCATTACTTCTTCAAGCCCGTATTTTATCACGGTTCCAGCCGCCTGCCGCCTCATGTGACCACCTTATCGCCACCTTATTGCGAAAAGGCCACGTTATCGCTCAAACACAAGAAAATTATAACATTTTTGCCCGCATAATACAACGGATTTATGCGGGCGAATTGCGTTATGGCAGTTTCTTTCCTACAATATTAACAGGAGGCCACTATGGACTATCAATTAGAAATCAAACAGACCGTGGATTATCCCCGGTGCCGCATCTATCGGGAATTCATCCGCACACTCATGGAGGATAGGAACATCCGTACAAACGGAAGCTCCTATCTTTTTTATTACATGACACTCTGCTCCTACGCAAACTTCCGTTCTTCCTATCAGAGACTGGATGGCATCTCCTATCTGGTCGGTCCCGGAGAATGGATCTGCAGGACTTCAGAGCTGTCCGGATGGTTTCGTACACGGTTCCAGCACCAGGCGCTGTCCATCCTCGATTTTCTTCAGGAGCAGAACTACATAACCTATACCCGGCTCGGCAGGGGGCATCTGATCAAATTCTGCATCACCGGATGGAAAAAGCATAATACTGCTCTCGATTACAACTACCCATGTCTGAAGGATGTGGGCTTTTTCTTTTTCCCGGTTGCCGCTGTCCATGAGCTGATCAGTATGGGCAGATGCTCGGAAATGGATATTGTACTGGATCTCTGGGTACACGCCATCTACAACGACAGCCAGGTCAAGGGCTCCGAACTCGGCCCTGTAGTCTATTTCCGCAACTGCACCGGCAATCCGCTGACCAGTTGCAGCGACCTTTCCCTGCGCTGGGGCATCTCGAAAGCGACTGCCAGCCGGATACTCAATAAGCTGCAGGAGAAGGAATATCTTTCCCTAGTTTCCTTTACCGGGCGTCACGGCAGTGTGATCTATCTGTGCAGTTACCTGTCTACCATGTTCAATATCAGTGATGTCATGATCGACAAAGAGGAGGTTTCCATGACATTCCAAGTTCCAGTCCATATTACGGAGAATGCTCCCATGCCGGAAAATACTGCTGTCAAAGATGAGCAGATTTACATAGCGGAAGCACCAGATACCGTTTCATCCCTGTCCGGTAGCGTTTCAAAATCGCACATCTGCCAGGTCATCCGGAAAACGGCGGAAATCCTTGCAGCACAAGGGATTCCGTGCTGTGAATGCCCCGAAACCCTGTATAAGTTATATCCCTTATCCGACTGCAGGGAAACAGATTTTAGGTATTCGCTGAAGATATGCTGTCCGGATGGGAGTGTCCCTTACCAGTTTGAGCTGACACTTTCCCCGCCCCGGCCCTCTTGCAACACCGCCATCCCCATACAGGAACAAAGTCCCGAAACAACAACCATCTATGCAGAGAGGAGATAGATACTATGGCAAACACAAGACCGAACAAAAACATTCCGACACAGGAGGAGAACCCCCTGTTCCATGATACCTGGAAGCTGCTGAAGAATTACAGGGATGCCGTCTGGAACCTGGAACTGGCTGTCCAGCAGGTACGGAGCACCTTTGAGATTGAGTACGGGAGCAGCATTGAGGAATTTCTGGATTCCATGTATATCGCAGGTGCGGATGTAGGAGGAACCAAACTGGAGAACTATGCAAAGAGCATTGAGCGGAGCAATAAGATGCTCACACTCTTAAACTCTGCTGTAGATATTCTGCGGAATAAGCATAAACACGGAGAACAGTATTACTGGATCCTCTACTACAGCTATCTGTCTCCCCAACAGCTTCAGAATACGGATGAGATCATTGAGAACCTGCGTCCGCATATTGCGAATATATCCCCCAGAACCTATTACCGGAAACGCCCGGAGGCGGTACAGGCACTCAGTTCTATTCTGTGGGGATATACCTCTAAAGGCTGTCTGGAGATGTTGGATAAGTTCTTTCCGGAAGGGAAATGATAGACATTTCATAGACTGACACCCATAATGGTCTAAAAAACAGGAGAGTGCCAGTCTATGAATACTTTAAAAGATTATGTTGCGGAATATATTGAATATTGTGAATACAGGAAGCGCCTTGACCGGAAAACATTAAAAGCGTATCGGATTGATCTAAAACAGTATGCAGAGTATCTTCAAAATATCTCTGAGTTTCATTTCAAGGATAACCTTGATAAATATATTACCCATCTACATAAGCAGTATAAGCCCAAAACGGTTAAGCGTAAGATTGCAAGTTTAAAGGCATTTTTTCATTACCTGGAATATAAAGAAATCATCTCAGAAAATCCATTCTCCAAATTGGATATTCGTTTTAGAGAAGCTAAACTATTACCCAAAACGATTCCTTTCCACTCCTTACAAACCTTTCTTTCCACCTTGTATCTGAAGAAAGAACAGGTAACATCCGAATATCAGCTCCGATGCTGTATTCGAGACATTGCCGTTATTGAACTTTTATTTGCTACTGGTATGCGCATATCTGAATTGTGCTCTCTGCGTCCAGCAGATATAGATTTTATCAGTAATAATGTATTGATCTATGGCAAAGGGGCCAAAGAGAGGATCCTACAGATCGGTAATCCGGAGGTCCTCTCGGCTCTTTCCTTATATCATGAGACTTTTAAGTCTGATATTGATATTTGTGGATATTTCTTTGTGAACAGACTACAGAAGAAATTGTCGGATCAGTCCGTTCGCTATATGATTACTCGTTATGCCAAACTTGCCGGAATTGAACAACATTTGACGCCGCATATGTTTCGGCATTCTTTTGCTACTCTGCTTTTAGAGCAGGATGTGGATATTCGGTATATCCAAAGGATGTTAGGACACAGTTCTATCAGCACAACAGAAATTTATACACATGTATCAAATGTTAAGCAGAAGGATATTTTGCTTAACAAACATCCTCGGAATCTCATGGATATAAATAAAGGATAATACGGGATTACCTTTGTATTTTAGTTTAAATTTGTTTTTTAGTTATTTAGAACTATTAAGGCTATAATACACTACACAGATGTACAGATAATATATTTTAAAGGAAAGACAATGGGTTGGAGTAAATTTGAAAATACAGATTATTCAAGATACAGAAATATGTTTGTAGATAGGGAAGAAATAATTAATCTGTTCAAACAAGAGTATCATAAGCTTAAAGAAGAATCCGAGTATTTTAAAGTGATTAGTATATATGGTATAGGAGGTATAGGAAAGAGCTATTTAATTGAACGTCTATTGCAAATTCCAAAAGAAGATAAAATTAATTCTAAAATAATAACTATAAATATGGATATAATGCATAGTGCTGATATTTTTGATAATTTAGTAAAAATGCGCAAACAAATCGGTGTAAGTTGTTTGTATTTTGATTATGCATTAATTTTATTATGGGATGTATATAAGATAGAAAAATTGGATGAAAGCTTTATGACCATAATAAAAGGTAATTTTCTTGATATACTTAATATTACAGAATCCGGAATCTCTGCTTTTATTCCGACATTAGGATTGGAGAATATTCAAAGTATATATAGAAATAATATTTTGCCCAAAATAAAAGAACACGCTATGCATCCTAATGTATTAAAGGAGATTACAGATAGATTTCAAAAAGATCCACAACAATTATATGAGTTCATGCCCCATTTATTAGGACTCGACTTGGCACAAATAGCACATAAGCATAAGCTAATTGCTTTTTTTGATTCATATGAGCGTTATTTAATTGATCATGATGATTGGCTAAAGGAGTTAATAGGTTCTGCAAATCAAGGTTTATTTTTAATTGCTAGTAGAGAGAAATTAAATTGGTCTAATGATGAAAATGTGCTATATCCATATAAACTTATGGAGTTACCGGAATCACAAGCAAGATTAATATTAAAAGCAAGTCTATATCCCAAACATTATGATCTTATTGATACAATCATCATAAAGACACATTGTGTACCAATTTTTATTGAAATTGCTATTAATATATATAAAAAAATAGTCGAGTTAGACTCTGAGGAAATATATTCAGAATTTTGGATGATTAAATATAAAAGTGATTTTATAAAACGATTCTTACATCATCTTCCGGAAAATGAACAAGAAATTGTTATGATACTTTCTGTAATTAAAATTTTTAACGTAGATATATTTGAGTGGATAGTACATGATTTGAATTTAAATTATAGTGTATTAAAATATCATGATATTTGTAAATTGTGCTTAATTAATTTGTTAAAAGAGGATGATAAATTTTTGAAGTTGCATGATGTGTTTACTGCAAATGCACTCCATTTTATAGAAACAGAAAAAAAGCAGCGCATACTTCACAGCTATATAACATACATAGCTAACCGTGGATTAGCTATCTTATCACAAGAACAAATTTCGATACTCTTTCGCAATTTATTATTGTTGAGCGAAAATATTGATTTTTCTATATCTGAAATAGAGTGTTTATGTGACATCTTTTTTGTATTATATGAAAGTAATTGTTCCCCAGAATTATATGATTTAGTAATGAAAACAAAATCATCATCCATATCTGTCTTTCAAACTTTTGTCGATATAATTTATACCGAAAAAAAAGATGCCAAAAAAAGTTTTGATATGTGTAAAGCATTTGATAATTCCCCTTTATTAGGAAAGCATATTAAATCTTTTAAGTTAGTAAAATTTTATTCACAGGCGATATCTGGGAACTATCAAGAGTTTGCTGTTGTTACCAAAGAAATGTATTCCCAATTGATTGCATCTGATGTTTTATGCTGGTATTACGGAAAAACAAAAATATATTATGGCGATTATCTAATGTTACAGGGGAGATTTATGTCGGCTCTTGATATATTTGAGGAATATGCACAAGAATTGGCTAAATTCCCAAGAAAGGATGGCGACTATTTTGAAGTAAGAAAACAGTCTGCACATTGTAAAAGATTTAATATGCTTTTAACAGAAGCATCTAACATTTATATGACGTTGGCCGATGAATATGTTAATAAAAAAGGGTTATTAGTATATGTATTAACAAACCTTTGTGAGGCTAATTGCTATTTTAGACCAGAAATAGTTTTTGAAATAGCCCCAAGAGTTTTGGAGTTATGTGATTATCTTAAACGACCAAAAGAAAAAGCCAAAATATACTATGCATTAGCAATTGCAAATTTGCACAACAAAAATTATGAACTTGTTAAGATGTACATTAAAAAGAGCATTTTGTTAAATCAAGAGGCACATTATCCATCAGGCATTTTGTTTGCTTTGATGGCACAGGCATATTTAGATTACGCACAAACAACCAGCGTTTTAAACACTACTTTACTTAAAATTAAAACTTTAATGCAAAAAGGGCTAGTGTATCAGTTCTTTGATCTACCACTTTGCATTATGTCAAAAGAAACGGACATCTTATCACAACTAGAATCAAATTATGAATGGATTGATTTCTCGTATAGTGTGGAACAATACAAGAAATTTTTATCATTAATTACTGAAAATCAATCATAGATAACACTTGCTTACAGCTTATTAAATGTTTTTTATCGTCAAAAACTTGCTGTATTTTTGAAATAGGAAAAACTTCAATAGTTAAATTATATTCATACTTCCAATAATTTTCTATAATATGAATTGCCTTTTTCATATTGCCACTATTTCCATTTCGTAAAGGGAATAGTGGCTGAATTTCTTTTTGACAAAATACTTCATAAATAAACGAAGTATCCAGACCGTATAAATGGCTCATCATACAATATTTCTGACCGCATTTACTAATATTAGTACAGAATATTGTACCAGAAATACTATTCGTAGCATCAATAATAAAATCATAATCTATTATTTCTGGTTTTTCTATCGGCCTACAATTAAATGCTTTTATAACTTTAGAAATTTTTTCTGGTACTATATCATATACAAAAATATCTTCTATTTTTTCTATTATTTTCAGATAGAAGCAAAAAAGCATACCAATACCACCTAAACCAACAATTAATATTGTTTTAGGTTTTCCTATTTTTTTTATTAGATTATATGCATGAATAACACATGATAACGGTTCAATTAGAGTTGCATTCTCTATCGGAATTGTATTATTTACCCTAAATAAATAACTATAATGTATATCTGCATATTGAGCAAAAGCTCGATTACTAAAATATCCTATATCGTTATATCTACATAAATGCTCTTTTCCCTTTAAGCAATATTTACATTTCCCACAACGATAATTGAAATCTGAGACAACAAAATCATTTATAAATAAATTTTTTACATTTGTACCAACTTCTATAACCTGTGCAACAAATTCGTGTCCAAGAGTATATGGATAATCTGCTCGCCGTCCTAGATAGCAAGAAAAATCTCCACCACAGATTCCACAAAACAAAAATTTGACACGTACAAAATCAGCTGGCAGAATACCTAAAGGTTTATTTTCTAATTGAAATTTTTGGGAGGCAATAAGATAGTAAATTTTATTTTCCATAATCTTTTCTTTTAACCCTTAAAATAAACTCTTCACATAATAATTTGAGATTTTCAGAATATCCATATTTAATAACTTTGGCTATTATTTCTGCCAATTTGGGGATATCGCCTATACACAATCCACAATTAGTAGCTGCTGACAATCCTAATCTTAAACCATAACCTAGATTATAGGGCAATTTGCGATAATTTACTAACAGGCCTAATCGTTCAAAATCCAAATACCACTTAAAGGCCTCTTTTTTGCTTTTAGCAAGAATCCATAGATGATGTGTGTGTAACTCGTTTGAAACCATGCGTACAATTGGAATATTCATTTTTTCCAGTTCGTTTTCTAAAGAGACTGTATTAGCTATCATATTTTTTGATAAAGCTTTAAGTGCTTCATAATCCTTTAATATAATCCCTGCAGAATAGATTGAAAACACATGCATATTTGAAACATATGTACTTATAGCAGAACGTATCAGAGTCCAATTTTCATCTTTGGATTTAGCACATATCATTGCACGCTGAGGGCCGGGTAAATTTTTGTGTAATGTTGATAATATCATATCAAATCCCCAAGAAAATGGGTTTGTATAATCATTGCTTATTATATTTGTTAAATATTGTGATGCATCAAATATTTTATAAGCATTTATTTTTTTTAACCAAGAAAAGTCTTCATATACTAATCCTTCACTTCTGTCTATGAAGATAACTTTTGGAGAGTATTCTTCTATTAATTTTAATGATGCTTCGGCATCTACCTTTTTCATTTCATAATCGACAACTAATTCATGCACTATAAGTCCTAATCTTTGTAAAATGGCTTTTGTAGCCATATGCCCTCCAGCAACTTCTGGAAGTATTACAACATGATCTCCAATAGATGTAATTCCCATAAAAACTACTGTATGCGCATGTAAGCCAGACAATAACCGCATACTAACTGCCTCGCCCCCTAACAGAGAGCTCCATTCGTGATATATTTTATTAATATCTGCCGATATTGCATCCCGACCACTAAACTGTATTTTTGAATCTATTTTTTGTTCATTATTTCTTATAGAATCAGTATTGTATAAGCCGTGCAAATATGTTGAACATGGCTCTAATATTTTATTATCTGGCACATTCTCTACTGGATTTAATATTAAAGTGTTTTTGAAATAAAGCTCTCCTTGCCTAAAAGAATTGTCCAGATTTTGGTAAAAACCCTTGTATTTAGGTTCCAAAGTTAATTCATAAAATAAGTCAGCAGAACTTTTTCGATATTTTTGTATTTGATAAAAGTGTCTTTTTTGTAATAAATATATAATTACTGTACGATCAAAAGATGTTGTTGTTCGGATCGCCTTATAGCCATTTAGCTTTGAAAAGTTAATAGCAAAATCTAATAATTGGCTTCCTACCCCCCTGTTTTGCCAAATAGGATCGACATATAAACGACGTAATTCAATATATTTAATACCGTTTTCTATGAAGGGACGCAACCCCATTGTTCCAATAATTTGTGAATTATTTATTACACACCAAAATCCTGCACCTAATTGTCCATATTCGGTATCTAAAGCAGTTAGGTCAGAATCTATACCATTAAGATTTAATTCTTTATTGATGTTTTTATGAGCTTCTTTTAAAAAATTTATTATTTTATCAGAATGTACTTTGTTATATTCTACAATCTCCATATTTATACTCCAATATTAACTTTATTCTTTAATCTAAAGGATAATCCCGTATTATCCTTTATTAAATCTATTATATCTTCCCCCACCACACATTTCAACCAGCATTTACCAAATTGGCACAAAAAAGGCGTTATTTCCGCAAAAACTGGCACAGCATTGCGATTTACAGGGAAATTTCCCCATGCTATAATGGTCATGCTTAAAGCTGTACCCAAAAGCGGGTATCCATTTCACCCAGGGAAACATCTGCCAACTGCAGGTGTTCTTTTTTTACCCAAAACCTTTTCACCCATGCAGCACTGCATGGCAGGAGCCGGGAGCCTTTCAAAGGGGCTGCCGGCTTTTTCAATCCAACTTACAGGAGGTAAATCATTGAAAAACAAAGAAAATCGTAAGCCCACCGCAAAACCGGGGTCCGGAAAGAAATTCCGCTTCCCCCGCCAGAAGCTCCTGACGGGAGCCGCCACTTTCCTCTATTTCTTCGCCCTGTGCACAAACCATGCCTATGCCACGGATATGTGGACCAAAGCGGATACCATTATGAAGGATGTCTACGGGAAAATCGTGGGTATCTCCACCATTGCCGCCATCGTGACCGCATCCGTCGCCCTGCTCCTGATGAATTTTTCCAAATCCGGGAAGACCGTGGATGAATCCCGCGCATGGCTCAAGCGCATCGCCATCTCCTGGGTTATCTTAAACGGGCTTGGCTTCATCCTCGCCTATGTCAGCCCGTTCTTTGCAGACGGCAAGTGGAACGGATGACCGGAAGGAGGGATGAACCATGGGAATTCTTGACGGCATTGTGGAATGGATTGCTGAGCAGGTGATGAACGGGCTTGACCTGATCTCTGTCTCCGTGCTGGGCGCCCTGGGATGTGACATGGGCACCTTCCTGCGGTATTTCCTCGCAGCAGAGACCATGTACCATATCTTTGTGGCCACCGCCATCGGGCTTGTCCTCCTAAACTGGGTATGGCAGCTCTTCAAAAATTTCGGCGTCATCGCCGGCGTGGAAGCGGAGGATCCCATCAAGCTGAGCATCCGCTCCGTGCTTTTCATCGGCCTGATCTATTACTGTGACCAGATCACGGATATGGTGCTCGCCATCGGAGGCACGCCCTACTCCTGGATCCTGTCCTCGGACCTGCCGCCCTTAAACTTTGCGGATTTTAATTCTGTCCTGCTGACGATCCTCGGCGTCTGCGCCAATGGCTCCGTGGCACTGATCGCACTCATCCTGATACTGATCCTTGCCTGGAATTACATCAAGCTGCTGTTTGAAGCAGCGGAAAGGTATATCCTGCTGGGCGTGATCATCTACACAGCGCCCATGGCCTTTGCCACCGGCTCCTCCCAGTCCACATCCAACATCTTCAAATCCTGGTGCCGGATGTTTGGCGGCCAGCTCTTTTTACTGGTTATGAATGCGTGGTGCCTGCGGCTGTTCACATCCATGGTGGGCACTTTCCTTTCCAACCCGCTGTCACTTTAGGAGGTATCTATGAAAAACTGGAAAAATAAATTTTTAGCCTGTACTGCAGCATCCATGCTGCTCCTCTCCCGGTCCATGACCGTCCTTGCTGTCTCCGAGGCAGACGTAGAAGCCGTAGGGAAGGAGGCTGCTTCCGGGAACCTGCTCATCTGGTTCCTGTGCGCCATAGCCTTTCTGAAGGTAAGCCAGAAAATCGACAGCTTCATGGGAAGCCTCGGCATCAACGTAGGGCATACGGGCGGTTCCATGATCGCAGAGCTGATGGTCGCGGCAAGGGGCATTACCACTGTTAAAAACATTTCCGGGGGCGGGAGCTTCCACGGCGGCTCCTTCCACGGAGGCGCAAGCTCCAACAGCGTAAACAATGCCTCCTTCCTGTCCGGAGGGCTGGCAGGTGCCGTGGGACGCCAGTTTGCCCAGAGCGCCATGCAGACCATGACCGGGCAGTCCAGCAATCCCATCAGCAGACGGGCATTTGAATCCTCTGTCAAAAAGGGCGGCGATTTTGCCAACAGCGTGACCGGGGCCGTTGCCCAGGGAAATATCAATTATACGGGCTCCATGACCGGACGGCAGGCGGCCCAGGCACTGACTTCCTATATGGGGCAGACCGGTATCTCGGACGCCCCCAGCTATTCCGGGGTAGAGATCGGGGGAGGGCGCATCATGGGCACGGAAACGTCCGTGGAGCATCCCAACGGGACTGCCTTCGGCATGTACCATGCTGACCAGTACATGGCCCCGGAAGGCAGCTATGAGACCGTCACCATGGCGGATAATTCCACCTGGTACAGGCAGTATGCCACGGATACCGTGGAGCGCACGCCCTACATGACCGGGGAAGGAAAGATCGCCTACCATGAAAACCTTGTGCAGAAACTTCCAAACATGCCCAAAAGAAAGGACCGTGTATAAATGGCAGAAAACACTGGAAATAACAACAGCACCGCTGCAGATACCGTTTCTGCCGTGGTAAAAGGCGCAGGTGCTTCAAAGGCTGGGAAGGCGCTTCTTGGCAAGGCTGCCGGGCCATATGGGACACTGGCGGTCAGTGCGTGGGAAAACCGTAAAACCGTCTTTGCCATCCTCTGCGCCCTGCTGTTCCTTCTGATGCTCCCTGTCCTGTTCATCCTGATGCTGCCCTCCCTGATCTTCGGGAACGGCGGCCTTGATGATGTCCCGGAGAACGTCCTGAACGACAATGAAGTCATCATGGAGAACATCGCGGAAGCGGAAACCAGCATAGAAGCCATCCTGCGGGAAAAGCATGATGCGGTGCTGGGCCGGATACAGGCCGAAGCAGATGCCCTTGGCTCTGACTGTGAATACAGCATCACGGATGAATTTGCAGACCAGATCATCTACGAAAGCGCCCTGATCATCTCCCAGTTCTGTGCATCCCAGGAAGACTTCCGGGAAGTGAAGCTTGCTGCCCTGGAGGGGATACTGCGGCGGAATACGGACGGCATCTTTTCCTATACCACAGAGGTCACCAGCCGGGAAGAGGAGGATGAAGAGACAGGGGAAACCCATACCATTTACCATTATGAGTATACCGTCTCCTATGCCGGGGATGCCTATTTTTCCGGAAACGTATTCTTCCTGTCTGAAGAACAGGCAGAGACTGCCGCACAGTACGCATCCAACCTGCACCTGTTCCTCTTTGACACGGTTTACCATGTGGAAATCAACCCGGACCTGGTTCCCGGTGAAACCGGCAATTCTGCCGTGGACCTTGCCCTCACAAAGCTGGGGACACCCTACAGCCAGGCCAACCGGGACAAGGAGGGCTATTTTGACTGCAGTTCCTTCACCTACTGGGTTTACCGCCAGCTGGGAGTAACCCTTGCCTTTGACGGTTCCAATACGGCAGCCGCCCAGGGCAGGTATATTGCGGAAAACAACCTGGCAGTCGCCTATGAATCCCTTGCCCCCGGAGACTTAATCTTTTACTCTTTCGGGGTAAACAAGCGTTACCTAAACATCGGGCATGTGGCAATCTACGCCGGGGACGGCTATGTGGTGGATGCTTCCTCCAGTAAAAAGAAAGTCGTCTACCGTCCGATTTACAGCACCGGCAATATCGTCCTCTGCGGAAGGCCCTATGGCGGCTGATCCTGCCGGGGAAACCGCCCATATATGCAGCCAGAAAAGCTGCCAAAATCTTAGGAGGTATATCAGAAATGTCCACAAGACAAGAAGAAAACGACATCTACATCATCCCGCCAAATTTTATTGAAACAGGAACCATCTTCGGCGGGACCATAAAGCTGCGGAATGCGGCAGAGGCACTGTTCCTTTCCCTGCTGATCGGATTTCCCGTGTTCCATCTTCCGGCCACCCTGACCACAAAGATCATCATCTGCTGTCTGACCGTCCTGCCGCTCTCCCTGTTCGCCATCATCGGCATTGATGGGGAAAGCCTGTCCTCTTTTGCAGTCAACTTTTTTATCTACCGGAGAAACCGCCGTATTGTAGGCCTGCAGACGGATACGGAGGAGGCGGACACCCCAAAGGCTCCCGGAAAGCAAAAGAAAAAGAAAACATCTGAGAAAAAGGTAAAGCCCAGAAAAGAAGATTATGCGGAAGAATTCGGGCAGCGGAAAGAACGCAGGCAGGCAAAACAGACGGAAGGGGCTTCCTCCCATAAGGACAGGCGGGCAGCAAAAGGGCGGAACCATGCCACAGAAGAACAGGAGCCGTCCTTACTGAACCCTGCAGCATCCTACCTCCCTATCCGGAAGATTGAAAACGGCATCATCTACACGAAAGACCACCGTTATGTAAAGGTCATTGAAGTCGTCCCCATCAACTTCCTGCTCCGCAGCGCAAGGGAACAGCGCAATATCATTTACTCCTTTGTCAGCTATTTAAAGATAAGCCCGGTAAAGCTACAGTTCAAAGTCCTTACCAGGCGGGCGGACATCAACCGGCACCTGGAGACCATACGGGAAGAAATGAAAACGGAAACCGATGAGCGGTGCCTGGCACTCCAGAAGGATTATGAGATGCTGATCCGCCGCATTGGTTCCAGGGAAGCCATCACCAGGCGCTTTTTCATTGTCTTTGAATATGAACCTTTCAGCACAAACCGGGGCGGGAATGAAGAGAATGACGCCATCTCCGCCCTCACCACTGCCGTGCGCACCGCAAAAACCTATCTCCAGCAGTGCGGGAATGAGCTGATGGTCCCGGACAATGAGGATGAGATGGCAACGGAAGTCCTGTACAATCTCCTGAACCGGAAGACCAGCGTGGCAAAGCCTTTAAGTGTCCGCGTCAACGAAGTGATCGGACAGTACATCAATGCCGGCAGGCGGGATGACATCGGGCATATTCCGGCCATGGAGTTCCTGGCGCCGGAGTCCATCGACTATACCCACAGCAATTACGTGGTCATGGACGGCATCTACCATACCTACCTGCTCATCCCCTCCAGGGGCTACCGCTCCCAGGTATGTGCCGGATGGATCTCGCTCCTTGTCAATGCGGGGGAAGGGATTGACGTGGATATCTTCTTTGACCGCCAGCCAAAGGACCGCATCCAGCAGAAACTGGGCCAGCAGCTTCGGATCAACCGCTCCAAGATCAAAGATACCTCTGACACCAACTCGGATTTTGACAACCTGGACAGCGCTATCCGCTCCGGGTATTTCCTGAAGGATGGGCTTGCCGCCAATGAGGACTTCTATTACATGAACATCCTGATCACCATCACGGCAGACAGCCTGGAGGAGCTGGAATGGCGCACGAATGAGATGAAAAAGCTCCTGCTCTCCCAGGATATGGAGGCCGTCTCCTGCCACTTCCGGGAAGAGCAGGCCCTGTTGTCCGCCCTGCCCCTGGTATCCCTGGAAAAGAAGCTGTCTGAGCGTTCCAGGCGGAATATCCTGACCACCAGCGTCGCCAGCTGCTACCCCTTCACATCCTTTGAGATGTGTGATGACAACGGCATCCTTTTAGGCGTGAACAAACACAATAACTCGCTGATCATTGTGGATATCTTTAATTCCCGTGTCTACAAGAACGCAAACATGGCGATCCTGGGAACCTCCGGCGCAGGCAAGACTTTTACGATGCAGCTCATGGCGCTCCGGATGAGGCGCAGGAATGTACAGGTATTTATCATCGCCCCCTTAAAAGGGCATGAATTCCACCGGGCCTGCAGCAATATCGGCGGGGAGTTTATCCAGATATCCCCTGCCTCCAGGAACTGCATCAACATCATGGACATCCGCAAGGTGGATTCCTCCGCCAACGACCTGCTGGACGGCCCGCAGACGGAAAAATCGGAGCTGGCGGCAAAGATCCAAAGGCTCCATATCTTCTTCTCCCTGCTGGTGCCGGACATGAACCATGAAGAGCGGCAGCTCCTGGATGAGGCGCTGATACAGACCTATAAGCAGAAAGGCATTACCCACAACAACGAGAGCCTGGCAGATCCGGAAAACCCGGAGCGCTACCGGAAGATGCCGGTGCTGGAGGATGTCTTTAATATCCTGAAGAAAAACCCGGACACCAGGCGCCTTGCCAATATCATGAACCGACTGGTGCACGGCTCTGCCTCCACCTTCAACCAGCAGACCAACGTGAACCTGGACAATAAATATACGGTGCTGGATATTTCGGAGCTGACCGGCGACCTGCTGACCGTGGGCATGTTCGTGGCGCTGGATTATGTATGGGATAAGGCAAAGGAAGACCGCACCGTGGAAAAGGCCATCTTTATTGATGAGACCTGGCAGCTGATCGGCGCGGCATCCAACCGCCTTGCGGCAGAGTTTGTGCTGGAGATCTTCAAGATCATCCGCGGGTACGGCGGTTCTGCCATCTGCGCTACCCAGGACTTAAATGACTTCTTTGCGCTGGAGGACGGGAAATACGGGAAAGGCATCATCAACAACTCAAAGACCAAGATCGTCCTGAACCTGGAGGATGAGGAGGCGATGCGCGTGCAGTCCATCCTGCACCTTTCCGAAGCGGAGACCATGGCTATCACCCATTTTGAGAGGGGCAACGGCCTGATCTCCACCAACAACAATAACGCCACCGTGGAGTTCAAGGCTTCCGAGCTGGAAAAAGAACTGATCACCACGGACCGCCAGGAGCTCAAGAAGCTCTTAGAGAAAGAGAAACAGCGCCAGCAGATGGCACAGGCGGGATAATACGGAAACTTTACATACAGTTTAAGTATAATGCTTTCCTTTGCAGGCGACTTTCCTGTCTGTATGTAAAGTTTAAGTATTGTTTCCGTAAATGTTTCTTCCATATATAAAGGAGATACCATGAAGCTGAAAAACGAACTACAGGAAAATCATATGGCAGGGATCATCCGTCTCCTGTCCATGTACCAAACGCTGCAGTTTCAGCAGCTGATGCGGGCATTCCCAGAGCTTCCGGAAGAAAAACTGCTTTCCATTATCCGGCGCCTCGTAAAAAGCGGGCGGATCATCTTCCTCCAGGAGCAGGACCTCCTCCTTTATGCTGCCGGCTGTACGCCGGATCCCGGCCGGATCGCCGCCTTCTGGGTACTCCTTGATTTTCTCCCGGAAGTTACCTACCATACGGCCAGCGACTTCCCTGTGGCGCTGACCTTCTATACCAGCGGGGATGCTTACGACATCATCCATGTACCGCTGGAAAAAGAGACACTCATGAACCATGTGCTCTCCGCCCATAAGGAAAACGTACCCCGCCGTCTTGTTATTGTTGACCGAACGGAACAGATCCCGCATCTTACATTTCCCGGTATAACTGCTTTCTGCACTGTCATGCCGGGCGGAGAGATCCAGTATTTTAAGAAACAAGGAGCGACCAGTATATAATGGACAGATTTACCTTATCATCCCGCCTTTCCAGGATTGGGGATGAGATTTCCAAACTCACCAGTACCATCAATGCCATGAAGATTGCGGACACGGCTGCCTACGGGAAAATTTATGAAGAATTAAGCCGGGACGCCGCTTTCCGTGCAGAACGGATCGCCTGCTCCCTGCGCAACGTCATCTATGACGCAAACCTGGTCCCCAAGCCAGTCCTCATGGAAACGGCAGCACAGGCGCACGGCATCTCCATCTGCCATCAGGAAGACCGGGTAGAGATCACACTCCCCGGTTTGATGCCCAAGCGGAACAAACGGATGAATACTACCTTTATCACCGATCCCCTCTATGAGAGCCTTGCCGTTTATACCAGAGAACAGAAGCTCCCGCATTTTACGGAATGCGTGGTCTGCTTCTCCCATGTATTCCATGAAAGCCTTCCCCGCAGACGGGTCAGGGACTACGACAACCTGGAATGCAAACAGATCCTGGACACAGTGGCTGCCTTCCTGATGACGGATGACAGCGGCCTCTACTGTGACGCCTACCATACTACGGAATTTGGCGACAGGGACTGCACCATCCTGACCGTGATGGAGAAGAGCAGCTTTCCCGCATGGCTCTACTCCCGCCAGGAACGGGAAAAAAGCATATCGGATTTCTGACGGATTTTGAAAAAATTTTTCCGACTACGGTAAAAGGACTCATCTGCCCTGGAAATACAAGATTTTTTTATGCTTCCAAGGCGCTGCTTTTTACCGGAGTTTCAGCCGGGTACGGTAAAAATCCGTCCATCCATATCCCTGCAGACACCTCTCTGCAGGGAAAATATCCAACCGGAAAGGAGGCATTCCTATGGATTCATCATCCAGCACATACCGGATACTGGCCCTTACTGCCATATCCGGAGAACTGAGCCCGGACGCTTTATCCCATACCAATATCAGCAAAAGTTACCGGGAAAAGCTCCTGACCAGACTGAAGGAGGAGGGGTTATTAAAGACACACTACCGGGACCGGCTCCGGGGTTACCGCCTGACCGGGAAGGGAAAACAGCTCCTGCTGGCAGAGAATCCGGAGCGCTTCCGTTTCTATCTGACAGGCAGCTCCGACACCAACCAGCCGCGAAGCGAATACCCGCGAAGGCTCAGGCTCCAGCAGGCATCCATTGCCTATGCCATGCTCCAGTGTGCCGGTGTGGAAATATTCCGTGACAGAAAAGCCCCATTGTTCCAGCCGGGAACCGACCAGGGGGCGCCTTACCATATGGCACTGCCGGCCTTTTACCATTCCCGCGAGGTCAAGGAGCTTGGGGCGGAAGCAATAAAGATCAACAATTCCAGGACCATCGGTATCCTGCTTGCCCCAGAGTATATCTACGCCGTATTCTGCACAGGCGGCGCACTGATGAAATGGGAATACCGGACGGAGCTGAAGGTAAAGGCGCTGCTCTCCTACCATGCCAGCCAGGGAATCCTCTCCGGCTCCCGCGGCGGTCCCCGTTACCATCCGGATACGCCGGTCAGGGCACTCATCATCGGGGAAGGCATGGACACGGCGCTGAAGCTCATGGAAAGCACAGGCGGGTTCCGGAAAAGCTATTTCTATCTGGATTCCAGCTTTGATTTTTTCCACTATGTACCGGATGACTCCACAGGAGAGGCCATGATCCGCCTGCTCTGCTCCCCGGCTCTGCAAAAAGCGCTGAATGGCCTGCTCCTTTCTGACCTGCAGCCGCCATGCAGCGATTACGGTCTGGAGCATGACGCCCTGCGGGACGGATACCCTGTCCTGCTGTCCTACGATTTTGACATGCTACGCCTCTCCCGGTTCCGGACTGCCCTTTCCCTCAGAGGGATGACGGGGCACCTGATCTGCTTTGATTTCCAGAAAACAGTGCTGGGGCAGTATTTCCGGGAAACAGCATCCATCGAGACGATTGACCTAAAAAAATTTGAAAGCCTGCAAATAAAAAGTCAAGCTAAATTTTAAAGAACATCGAAAATTTTATACAGGTTGAAAAATGGGTATTACAATTAGACCGCCAGAATATGCCGGTCTGAAAGAGTGCTGTGTGATGGTTAGTTTGACGTGGGAAGAGCGGCG